>NZ_MBSO01000008.1 GCF_001695835.1 Ensifer sp. LC11
CCGAGACCGGCGTGAGCGCAGGCCGCCACTTTTGCCACCCGGAAACCCGCCCCAACGTCAGCACCAAATCCACAAAACAAAACCCGCCGAAAAATCGACGGGTTTGTCAGCGGTCTGACGGGCCCGTGAGGGCCCGTTCGCAAGGGTGATGGTCAGAGCTTAGGCCGCCTGCCTCTTCTCGCCATAGGGATCGAAGCGGCCGTAGAAGGTCTCGCCGCGTTCGGCCATTTCCTTCAGGAGCGCCGTCGGCTTGAAGTGATCGCCATAGTCCTTGGCCAGCTTGTCGCACATCTTGACGAAGGCCTTCACGCCCATGCCGTCGATGTAGGAAAGCGTGCCGCCGGTGTAGGGCGCAAAACCGAAGCCGAGGATCGAGCCGACGTCCGCTTCGCGCGGGTCGGTGACGATGCCTTCTTCCATCGTGCGGGCCGCTTCAAGGGCGATCGTTGCGAGGAAGCGCTGCTTCAGCACTTCGACGTCGATCGTGTCGGCGTTCTTCTGCGGATAGAGCGTCTTCAGCTCCGGCCACAGATACTTCTTGGCGGGCTTGGCCGGATATTCATAGAAGCCCTTGCCGTTCTTGCGGCCGCGGCGGTCGAGGTCGTCGACCAGCTTGTTGATCAGCGCCATGTGCTTGGGATCGACGGCCTTTTCGCCGAGGTCGGCGATGGTGGCCTTCAGGATCTTCTGGCTGAGGTCGATCGCCACTTCGTCGTTGAGCGACAGCGGACCGACCGGCATGCCGGCCATCTTGGCGGCGTTCTCGATCATCGCCGGCGGCACGCCTTCGATCAGCATGTCGTAGGCTTCGTGGATGTAGCGGAAGACGCAGCGGTTGACGTAGAAGCCGCGCGTGTCGTTGACGACGATCGGCGTCTTCTTGATCGCGGCGACATAGTCGAGTGCTGTGGCGAGCGCCTTGTCGCCGCTCTCCTTGCCGAGGATCACTTCCGTCAGCATCATCTTCTCGACCGGCGAGAAGAAATGGATACCGATGAACTGGCCGGGGCGCTTGGAGTTCTTGGCAAGGCCGGTGATCGGCAGCGTCGAGGTGTTGGAGGCAAAGATCGTGTCTTCTCCGATCACCGCTTCCACCTTCTCGATCACGTCCTTCTTGACCTGGCGATCTTCGAACACCGCCTCGACGACGAGGCCGACATCCTTCAGGTCGTTATAGTCGGCCGAAGGCGTGATGCGGGCGAGCAGGGCTTCACCCTCTTCCTTGGTCAGGCGACCCTTGCCGATCGATTCCTTGACCAGGCCTTCCGAATGCGCCTTGCCCTTTTCGGCTGCTTCCATGTCGCGGTCGATCAGCGTCACGGCAATGCCGGCAGCCGCCGTCACATAGGCGATCGAGGCGCCCATGAAGCCGGCACCGACGACGCCGACATGCTTGAATTCCGATTTCGGCACGCCGGCCGGGCGACGGGCACCCTTGCCGAGTTCGTGCATCGAGACGAACAGCGAGCGGATCATCGAGAAGGCTTCGGTCGTCTGAAGGATCTCGGTGAAGTAGCGCTGCTCGATCTTCAACGCCGTGTCGAAGGGAACCTGCAGGCCTTCATAGACGCATTTCAGGATGGCGACGGCGCCCGGATAGTTGCCGTAGGTCTCACGCCGCAGGATGCCGGAAGCAGCCGGCCAGAGTTGTGCCGAGGCCGGCGTCCAGATGCCACCGCCCGGCGCCTTGTAACCCTTTTCGTCCCAGGGCTGGACCGGCTTCAGGCCGTTCTTGATCATCGCCTTGGCGGCATCGATCAGCTTGTCGGCATCGACGACTTCATGCACGAGGCCGAGCGCCTTGGCGCGCGCTGCCGTCAGCGACGAACCGGTCGTCATCATCTGCAGTGCATCCTGCGCGTTGGTGAGGCGCGGCACGCGCTGGGTGCCGCCGGCGCCCGGGAAGATGCCGACCTTGACTTCCGGCAGCGCGATCTTCACCGACTTCGAGTTCGAAGCGACGCGGCCGTGACAAGCGAGCGAAAGCTCGAAGGCGCCGCCCATGCAGGTGCCGTTGATCGCCGAGACCCAGGCTTTTCCTGAGGTTTCGAGCTTGCGGAAGAGCCCGGTCATCCGGCCAACCAGGTCGAAAAGCTTCTGGGCCGCGTTATCCGGGTCCTTCTTCTTTTCTTCCTGCTGGAAAGTGAACATCGATTTGATCATCGAGAGATCGGCGCCGCCGGAGAAGCTCGACTTGCCGGATGTGAAGACGACACCCTTGACCGCAGCATCGGCAGTGGTCTGGTCGACGATGGCGTTGAGTTCTTCCATCACCTCCTGGGTGAAGACGTTCATCGACTTCTCAGGCATGTCCCAGGTGACAAGGGCAATGCCGTCGGCATCGGTCTCGATCTTGAAATTGGTGTACTTCGTCATGGTTCTCCCCCTCAGTAGAGAATGGGTTCGATGCGCAGCGAGACGTTCGATCCGCCGCTGTAACGTTGTTTGCTGGTGTTGGTGGCGATCAGCCGTCCGTCGCGCTCGACGCGGATGGTGAAGCCCGCATCGACGGCCTTGTCGAGCTCGGGCTTCGGCACCTGCAGCACGAAGGGCACGCGGGCAGCCTTGCCGTCGCTGACAACCGATGTCTCGGCAATCAGCTTGGCGGCGACGTCCATGACGCCCTGCTCCTCGAGCCTTATGGTGACGGTGCCGGCCGGAACCGGGCCGCTCGCGACATTGCTGATCGCACCGGTGAGCGTGAAGCTGTCGCCGCCTTCGTCGTCGGAGACGCAGCCGGCGGCTGCAAGCAGCCCCAGGCCCATCAGTGCGAGAAGAGAGCGGCGCATCACGTCCATCGTCAGACCCTTTCGATGATCGTCGCCGTGCCCATGCCGGCGCCGATGCAGAGCGTGACGAGCGCGGTGTTGAGATCGCGACGTTCCAGTTCGTCGAGCACGGTGCCGAGGATCATCGCGCCGGTTGCGCCGAGCGGGTGGCCCATGGCGATCGCGCCGCCGTTGACGTTGATCTTGTCGTGCGGGATGTCGAAGGCCTGCATGTAGCGCAGAACGACGGCGGCAAAGGCTTCGTTGAGCTCGAAAAGATCAATGTCCGACAGCTTCATGTCGGCGCGCTTCAGGAGCTTTTCGGTGACGTCGACCGGACCGGTCAGCATCAGCGCCGGATCGGAGCCGATATTGGCGAAGGCGCGGATGCGGGCGCGCGGCTTCAGGCCCATGCTCTCGCCGCCGGCCTTGGAGCCGAGCAGCACGGCGGCGGCGCCGTCGACGATGCCCGACGAGTTGCCGGCATGGTGCACGTAGTTGATCTTCTCGATCTCCGGATGCGCCTGAATGCCGACGGCTTCGAAGCCGCCCATCTCGCCCGGCATCTGGAACGACGGGTTGAGCGAGGCGAGCGCCTGCATGTCGGTGCCCGGACGCATATGCTCGTCACGATCGAGGATCGTCAGGCCGTTCTGGTCCTTGAAGGGCACGACCGAGTTCTTGAAGTAGCCCTTTTCCCAGGCATGCGCTGCGCGCTTCTGGCTCTCCACCGCGTAGGCGTCGACGTCGTCGCGGCTAAACCCGTACTTCGTGGCGATCAGGTCGGCGGAAACGCCCTGCGGCATGAAGAACGCCGGCAGGTTGACCGAGGGGTCCATGAACCAGGAACCGCCGGACATGCCGAGACCGACGCGAGACATCGATTCAACGCCGCCGGCAATGACGATGTCGTCCGCCCCTTGAGCGATCTTGGCCGCGCCGAAGTTGATGGCGTCGAGACCGGAAGCGCAGAAGCGCGAGATCTGCATGCCCGGCGCGCGCGTGGAGTAACCGGCCTCAAAGGCGGCAGCCTTCGGGATCACCGAACCGGCGTCCATAACCGGATCGACGCAGCCCATGATGATGTCGTCGACGGTCGAAGTATCGAGGTCGTTGCGGTCACGCACCGCTTCCAGCATCTTGGCGGCCAGGCGAACGGATGGCACTTCGTGCAGCGATCCGTCCTTCTTGCCACGGCCGCGCGGCGTGCGCACGTGGTCGTAAACGAAGACTTTCGTCATGTCTCATCTCCCTTTCGGCAGCACCATCAGGTGCTGCCCGTCAAAACAGTTTGAAATCGAACGGCTCAGAAGGCGGCCGCGTCGAGCGCCATCAGCGTGTCGGCGCCGGTCTCGATGCGGGCCTTGCGCAGCGCCGTTTCCGGCAGGATCCTTTCCATGAAGAAGGTCGCGGTGATCAGCTTGTTCTTCAGATAGTCTGCGCGCGTCGTTTCGCCAGAGGCAAGTTTTTCCTCAGCGGTCTTGGCAATTTTCGCCCACATGTAGCCAAGGACGACGAGGCCGAAGAGGTGCATGTAGTCGGTGGAACCAGCGCCGGCATTGTCGGGCTTGGCCATCGCGTTCTGCATGAACCACATGGTGGCGGCCTGCAGGTCGTTGAGGCCCTTCTTCAGCGCCTTGGTGTAGCTCGCCAGCTTGTCGTTATTGCGGTTTTCCTCGCAGAAATCACCGATTTCCTTAAACAGCGCCATGACGGCGCGGCCGCCATTGAGGCCCAGCTTGCGGCCGACGAGATCGAGCGCCTGGATGCCGTTGGCACCTTCGTAGATCATCGCGATGCGGGCATCGCGGACATACTGGCTCATGCCGTGTTCTTCGATGTAGCCGTGGCCGCCGAACATCTGCTGCGCCATGACGGCGTGGTCGAAGCCTTTGTCGGTGAGAACGCCCTTGAGGATCGGCGTCATCAGACCAAGGATGTCGTCCGCCGTCTGGCGATCGGCTTCGCTGTCGGAACGATGCGCGATGTCGGACTTCAGTGCGGTCCACAGCGTGAAGGCGCGGCCGGCCTCGTTGAAGGCCTTGATCGTCATCAGCGTGCGGCGCACGTCCGGATGCACGATGATCGGGTCAGCCTTCTTGTCCGGGGCCTTGGGGCCGGAGAGCGAACGGCCCTGGATGCGGTCGCGTGCATAGTTGGCGGCGTTCTGGTAGGCGATCTCGGCGATCGAAAGGCCCTGCAGGCCGACGCCGAGGCGGGCCTCGTTCATCATCACGAACATGGCGTTGAGGCCCTTGTTCTCCGTGCCGATGAGGTAGCCCACGGCCTCGTCATAGTTCATGACGCAGGTGGAGTTGCCGTGAATGCCCATCTTGTGTTCGATCGCGCCGCAGGAAACGCCGTTGCGCTCGCCCGGTTCGCCATCGGCATCGAGCTTGAACTTCGGCACGATGAACAGCGAGATGCCCTTCACGCCTTCCGGAGCACCCTCGATGCGGGCAAGCACCAGATGGATGATGTTGTCGGACATGTCGTGTTCGCCGGCGGAGATGAAGATCTTCTGGCCGGAAATCTTGTAAGCGCCGTTGCCGGTTGGTACCGCCTTGGTGCGCAGGAGCCCGAGGTCCGTGCCGCAATGCGGTTCCGTCAGGTTCATCGTGCCGGTCCAGGTGCCGGCAACCATCTTCGGCAGATAGGCCTGCTTCTGCTCGTCCGTGCCGTGCACGAGAATGGCCGCAATCGCACCCTGGGTGAGGCCCGGATACATGGTCAGCGCCATGTTGGCCGAGGACATGTACTCGCCGACGGCGGTGTGCAGCGTGTAGGGCAGGCCCTGGCCACCGAATTCTTCAGGAACGGCGAGGCCGAGCCAGCCGCCTTCGCGATAGAGATCGAAGGCTTCCTTGAAACCCTTCGGCACGCTGACCGAGCCGTCGTCGCGGCGCTTGCAGCCTTCCTGGTCGCCGGAGAGGTTGACCGGGAACAGAGCCTCTTCGGCAAGCTTGGCTGCCTCGCCGACGATAGCCTCGATCATGTCAGGCGTCGCGTCCGCGAAACCGGGCAGGTTGTTGTAGCGCTCAATGCCGAGCACATCGTTCAGGATGAAGAGGGTATCGTCGACCGGGGCCTTGTAGATGGGCATTCTTTCCTCGCCTTTTGATGCTTCGGGCCGCCGTATCTCGTCATCGACCCGGTTGCAGGATGCCTGATGCGCCGCCGCTCCTCCAAAGCGCCATGCGTTCAAATGAACGCACGAAGGACGCTCCAGCATTTTGATTCTAGAGCACCTTTCCGCTTCCAGTGTTCGCACATGAAAGCGGGATGCTCTAGGCGGTCTCGCATCGTTGACGGGATGCTACAAAATTTTGACGTTTGCGTAAACGTCAAAAATTGCGCCTTGCGCAGTTTCGTCGACGGCGTCAGCGGGAAGGACCAATCATCACTTGTGCGTCCAGATCGCGCGTTCCTGCCAAATCGTTAAAAAATCATGGGCAGGTTAACCGCTTATTTACCACGTTTCGTGAAAGGTGCGTGTTGAGATGGTCAAAGCTGCAACCTGTCCTGGCGTCGCATCGTTGTAGTTTTGCCCACGTCGGAAGCGCCACAGGGGTGAAGAAAGCTGTTTTCTTCCGTGACGTCTTTCGAGATGGCCGACGACAGGGGCGAAGAACACCATGAATGGATCGCGATCAAATCCTCAGCGCGCAGGCAGCCAGTCCTATAGCGAGCGGCCGTCGCTCGACGCCCTGAACCGCACCATCGAAGGACTGGAGGCGCGGATCGAGGGCCTGATGAGCGGAACAGCCCGCGACGCGGCGCCAAGGCCGCCCGAGCGCGAGCGCCTGCCGGCCCGCGAACCCGCCAGGGAGCCGGCAACGACCCGCGACGCGGTAGCAGAGATCATGCAGCGCCAGCGCAGCCTCAGCGCTACGCGCGAGCGTCCGACCCTTCGCGATCGGCTGCCGCAGCGCGAGCCGGAACGTTATGCCCCCGAACGCTCCGTTTCCGAACGCCATGTCTCTGACCGCCAAGTCTCCGACCGCTTTGCCGACGAGCCCCGTCCGCAGCCGCTTCACAGCCAGCCGCAACGTCAGACGTCAGCTGTCAACGATATCGCCGAGGCGCTTGTTGGCCTGCGCCAGGACCTGAAGCGCGACATAACCGATGGCCTGACGCGCGAGATGAACTCGCTGCGTTCCGAAATTCGCGGCATCAAGGCGCAGGCGCAGGATCACAGCTTCGCCGAAGACGTGCGCGGTGACATGCAGCGTCTCGCCGACAGCATCCAGCACCTGGGCCGCCAGGCATCGCCCGCCCAGGCCGACGCGCTTCGCGGCGACTTCGACGAATTGCGCGCAATGATCGACGGTCTCGCGCGCGAAGACAGCATGCGCCGCATGGAAAACCGCTGGAACGGCGTCGAGGACCGGCTGATCGCGTTTGATCAGAACCGTGACGACGAGCTGGTGGCGCTTGCCTATCGGCTCGATGAGATCAAGTCGCAGATCGGTTCGCTGAAGAACAGCTCCGCCGTCGATGCGCTCGAAGATAAGTTGATCGCCGTCGCCCAGGCAATCGAGATGCTGGGTCGCCAGATCCAGCCCGACGACCGTCGCCTCGTGTCGCAATTTGCCGATCTCGATGGCCGGCTCGATGAAATCAGCCGTGCCATTGCCGCCAGCAGCCGCACGGCGACTGGCCTCGACAGCGGTTTCGTCAATCGTCTCGAAGGCCGGCTCGGCGACCTTTCGCGTCAGATCGACAATCTTTCGCGCCCGAACGATGCCGGGCTCGGCGCCCGTCTCGAAGCCTTGACCGCCCGTGTCGAGGATCTCGCCAGCGAAAAGGCGGCCGCCCGGCTGGAGGAGCGGCTCGACCAGCTTTCAACCCTGATGGAGCGCAGCAGCAGGACCGCGCAATCGGACCTTAACGATTATCTCTCGGACATCTCCCGCAAGATCGAGGCGCTCGACCAGGGGAGCGTCAACGACGTGCTCGCCGAGCGGCTCGACTACCTCGCGCGCCGGATCGACGAACTCGACGCCCACGGTGTGCAGCCCACCTCTGACCCCCGCTTCGACCGGCTCGAGGATCGTCTGGCTGGCATCGCGCAGCGTCTTGAAGAGACCCACGCTGCGCCCTTCGACGATCGCGCCGCCTTGCAGAACCTCGAGGCGCAGATCGCCAATCTGTCGACGCTGGTCAGTCAGCCGCGTGCGGATGCCGGTGCTAGCACGATGCCGGTCGATTTCGAAAGCCGTATGACCGCGCTGGAGGATTACTTCTCGACGAGTGACGAATACATCGTCGAAGCCGCCCGGCAGGCAGCAGAAGCGGTGATGGAAGCCTATTCCAAGAACACCTCGGCTCCGGTTGCCGGCGGCGATCTTGCCGCGATCTCGGCGCTTGCCGAGGACTTGAGGACGCTCGAGGACCTCAGCCGCTCCAGCGAGGAGCGGACGGCGCGGACGTTCGAGGCGTTGCACGAAACCCTCGTGCACATCGCCGACAAGCTGGAACGCATCGAAAATCGCGAGCCGACATCGCCTGCTCGGATCGAAATGCCGCTCGCGCGCGACGCGGCGCAGATGCCGAGAGCCGTGCAGCCCGAATTCAACGATCCCTTCGGCGGCAGCGATCTCGACGATCGCTACGATGACCTTCAGCGCAACGTGCGCGCCCTTCAGGCGGAAGACCAGGCTGTCGCAGCGCAGGGCGCCGAGGCGGCAACGGCCTTTGTCGATGAAGAACAGATCTCGACCGTCGAGGTCGAAGAGGCGCGCGAACCGGCCGCGACGGCGCGCACGGGCTTGCTTGCAGGGCTCACCCGGCGCTTTTCCGCAAAGCGTTCCGGGCCGACGCCGGACCAGGCACGGCAACTCGTTGAACCGGCGCCGTCGATCGACCCCTCCGAAATGCTCGCGCCGGAGGAAGCCAACCAACTGCTTGAGCCGGGTTCCGGTGTTCCTGATGTCAAGAAGATCCTGGAGCGCGTGCGCGCCGGGCAGATGAGCAAGGCCGGTATCCAGCCGGCCGATGGCGACAAATCGGATTTCATTGCCGCCGCCCGCCGCGCGGCTCAGCTCGCCGTCGAGGAGGCGGACACGCTCAACAAGGTCGGGGAAAACGGCACCCATTCGGGCATCGGCGGCGCCTTTGCCCGCCACCGCCGGCCGATCCTCATGGCCGTGGGCGCGGTGCTGCTGGCAATCATGTCCTATCCGCTGGTCAGCACGATGCTGACGAAGCAGGATGCGGCGCCGGTGGAACCGGTGGCAATCATCGAGCAGCAGGCTGCACCGGAAGCACAGCAATTCAAGGTCGCGGATGACCGCCCGTTGCAGACTGCCGCCGTTGCGCCGCAGGAGGCGCCCGCTGCATCTGAAGCCGCGCCTCTCGATTCTGTTGAGGCGCCGGCGAAGACAGCCGAAGCTTCGATTGCGGTGACGGCGACGGCCGTGCCGACGACCACGATTGCGACGCCGACGGAAGAAAAAGCACCCTTGCTGGCGCCGACCGCAGAAACGAAGGCGCAAACCAATGCGTTCCAGCCGACCTCTGTCGGTGATGCGCCTTCAGCGAGCGCTTCGGTTGCGAATGCGCCGGCCGATGGCGCAGCCATGGTGCCAGCCATGACCCCCGTGGCACCCGTGGCGACGCCGAGCGAGATCGTGTTGCCCGAAGGTTTCGGCCCGGCGGCACTGGTGACGGCTGCCAAGGGCGGCGACCCGCTCGCCTTCTATGAAATCGGTGCACGCTTTACCGAAGGACGTGGCGTTCAGGAAAACATGGCGGAAGCGGCAAAGTGGTATCAGCGCGCAGCTGACGCCGGCGTCGTCCCGGCGCAGTATCGCCTCGCCAGCATGTATGAGAAGGGCACGGGCGTGACACGCGATGCCGCCAAGGCGAAGGCGCTTTATCTCGCAGCCGCCGGCCAGGGCAACGCCAGCGCCATGCACAACCTCGCCGTCCTTTTGGCAAGCGGTCGCGATGGCTCTCCGGATTTCGCCGAGGCGACGAAATGGTTTGCCAGGGCCGCCGAACTTGGCGTTCGAGACAGCCAGTTCAACCTCGCTGTCCTCTATGCGCGCGGCAACGGCGTACCGCAGGACCTGACCGAATCCTACAAGTGGTTCGCGGCGGCGGCCAAGGAAGGCGACCTGGATGCCGGCGCCAAGCGTGACGAGGTTGCCAAGGCGATGAAGCCCGAGCAGCTCGAAACCGCCAAGACGAAGGCGGACGCCTGGAAGGCGCAGCGGGCCGATGCCAAGGCGAACACGGTTGACGTGCCGGATGCATGGGTCGGCCCGGCCAACAAGACCGCCAGCGTCGACATGAGCAAGGCGATCCGCAACATCCAGGCGATCCTCAACAACAACGGTTTTGATGCCGGCACCCCGGACGGACAAATGGGCAAGAAGACGGTTGCCGCCATCAAGGCCTTCCAGAAGTCGGTCGGCCAGGAGCCGACGGGCGAAATCACCGAGCAACTGGTCAAGGAACTGCTGAAGCGCAATTCCTGACCTGCAGCAGCCCCGAGTTCTCGTCGGGGCTGTCGCCGCAATAAAGCCGCAGAGCCGGGCGACACGGGTTTGCGGGTGGCGAAGCTGTCTGCCATGTGGCTGAAAAGGTTGACCGGTCGGGCCTGCTGCATAATTCCTTAATCGGAATCGGGCTAAGGGTAGGAGGATGCAGCCAATCAAGGTCCGGCTGCGACCTTGGCCCTTCCGACAGGAGTGCAGCGCTGCAGGCGTGCATGACGGAAGCCGCTTCTCTCTTGGCAGAGGGATCGGCTTTTCGAGACAATCCCTCATTGGTGGTGAATTGCTTGCCACACTAACAGATTTGCCCGCATCGCGGGCCGTTGGCATATCGAGGTCCCGGCGTGACGATCTATCTGCCCATTGCAGAGTTGTCGGTGAACATACTCATCATTCTCGGTATGGGCGCTGCCGTCGGCTTTCTGTCCGGCATGTTCGGCGTCGGCGGTGGCTTCCTGATCACGCCGCTCCTGATCTTCTACAACATTCCGCCCGTCGTGGCCGTGGCAACCGGCGCCAACCAGGTGGTGGCCTCGTCGATTTCGGGCGCGATCACACATTTCCGGCGCGGCACGATCGACATCAAGCTTGGCACGGTGCTCTTATGCGGCGGCCTCGCCGGCGCGACGCTCGGCGTCTGGCTGTTCTCGCTGCTGCGTCGCATCGGCCAGCTGGATCTGGTGATCTCGCTGCTCTACGTCGTGCTGCTCAGCACCGTCGGCGGGCTGATGCTCTGGGAAAGCATCGTTGCCATGCGCAAGGCCGCGAAGAACCAGGCGACGACCTTGCGCCGCCCCGGCCAGCACAACTGGGTGCACGGCCTGCCGCTGAAGATGCGCTTCAAGAAATCGAAGATCTATCTGAGCGTCATTCCGGTTGCCGGCCTTGGCTTCTGCATCGGCATCCTGACCTCCGTCATGGGTGTCGGCGGCGGCTTCATCATGGTGCCGGCGATGATCTATCTCTTGCGCATCCCGACCAACGTCGTCGTCGGCACGTCGCTGTTCCAGATCATCTTCGTCTCGGCCTATACCGTTATCGTCCAGGCATCGACCAACTATACCGTCGATATCGTGCTCGCCTTCGTGCTGATGATCGCGGGCGTCATCGGTGCGCAATACGGCGTTCGCGTCGGCCAGAAGCTGCGTGGCGAACAGTTGCGGGCGCTTTTGGCACTGCTCGTCCTTGCCGTCGGCATTCGTCTGGCGATCGAGCTCGTCATTCCGCCGAAGGACATCTATTCGGTGGTATCAGCGGGGTTCGGCTTCTGATGCTCCGCTTCGCCCGCACAGCTCTGGCTCTTCTGGCTCTGACCCTTGCCGGGCCGGCCCACGCGGCCATTCAGGACGAAAACGCCGATTTCACCGAGAAGCTGGAAATCGGCATATCGACCGACGAAATCGCCATCACGTCCGATTTCCGCGGCGCGGATCTGACGATCTTCGGCGCCGTCGACGGCTTCGACCAGGGTCTTCTGGTGCAAGGCAGATACAACATCGTCGTGAGCCTTGAGGGCCCGAAGGACAATGCGACGGTGCGCAAGAAGGAGCGGGTCTTCGGCATCTGGGTCAACACCAGCTCCATGACCTTCGAACTGGTGCCGGAATCCTATTCGCTGTCGTCGACGCGCGACATCGAGACGATCGCGCCGCCCGGCGAGATGGGCAATATGGGCATTGGTGTCGATCACATGCGGCTGGTGCCGCTCGGCTTCGTCGGTGACGGCAGCAATCTCGGCGAGTTCCGCAACGCCTTTCGTCGTATTCGCGAGACGAGCGGCGTCTATGAGCGCGATCCCGGCGGGGTGCAGTTCATCAGCTCCAGCCTGTTCAAGGCCTCGGTGCGCCTGCCGGCCAACGTGCCGAACGGCGTGCACGTCGTGCGCGCCTATCTCTTCCGCGATGGTGTATTCGTTGCCGCCAAGGCGCTGCCGCTGCGCGTCGTCAAGACCGGCCTGGAACAGTTCATTACCCAGGCGGCACACCAGCAGCCGCTGCTCTACGGCCTTATGGCCGTATTGCTGGCGGTCATCACCGGCTGGGGCGCGAGCCTGATCTTCCGCAAGGAATAGCCTTGGAACGGCGTGGGGAAATGCGCACTGACGTTTCCTTTTGCGCGTCAGAGCGCTAAGGAAAGAGATGCCGCGCGTTCCGCCAACATGCGCCGCTACAAGAAGAAGCAGAGGAAGCTCGATGAAACCGATTTTTGTCCAGTTGCAGTGCGCTCCCGGCAAGACCTACGAGGTTGCCGACGAGATCTACCGCAAGGAGATCGTTTCGGAGATGTATTCGACGAGCGGCGACTACGACCTGATCATCAAGATCTACATCGAGGAAGGTCAGGACATCGGCAAGTTCATCAACGACAACATCGCGACGGTGCCGGGCATCTCGCGCTCGCTGACGACACTGACCTTCAACGCCTTCTGATCACAAGGGAATGCCGGGATAGGCGCGCAACGCCGCATCACCCCAGGCACATCTCAGGCAATCAGATTGGCAAACCGGACCGAATAGATCCGGTCGCGCCCGAGCATATGGGCGACGAGTTTGTTGCGGTCGAAGAGGCCGGTCATCGCCCGGTGCCTAAGATCGAGCCCGCCGGTGGTGACGCCGAAGGCCGGCATCAGCATACGCGTGCCATCCGTCGCGAAACAGGCGCGGCGCACCGCCTTTTCTCGCCGCACCACCGTTGCCGCCGGATGCAGATGGCCGGCGATTTCTCCGATCGCTTCGCCACGTTTCGGCTCGTGCCGGAAGACGAGGCCGGCGTGATTGAGTTCGTCCATCGAGGCGCCCGGCAGGCCGAATGCGCCATCCGGGTCGTGGTTGCCATTGATCCAGATCCATTCCCGCCCGAGCGCCATTGCAGCGATCATATGCCGGAAGGCATCGGGCATGACGGCCGAACCGACGCGGTCGTGGAAATTGTCGCCGAGGCTGATGACGAGTTTCGGGTTGTGACGGGCAATCGCCGCTTCGAGCACGCGCAGCGTTGCAAGCGTATCGTAGGGTGGCAAGAGCATGCCGCGGCGCGCGAAAGCGGATCCTTTTTCCAGATGCAGGTCGGAGACAACGAGCGTACCTGTCTCCGGCAGATAGAGGCCGCCGAGCGGATCGCAGATCGCCGCGACGCTGTTGATCGTCGTCTGTGCGTGGAGGAGAGGGGCTGTCGCTGGAGCGGATAGAGTGTGAGCGAGGCGATGCATGGTCACGCCGCCACACTGGGGTGAGAATTGCCCGGGGCAGCACCCCCCTCTGGCCTGCCGGCCATCTCCCCCACAAGGGGGGAGATTGCGTGCGGCACGCTCCGCATACCCGTCTGGAGTCTCGCCGGCTGCATGAACTTTCCCGTTGGAACGAGCAGCCAGCCACGAGTTGATCTCCCCCCTTGTGGGGGAGATGGCCGGCAGGCCAGAGGGGGGTAACCCGCCGGACGTGCCAGAGCGCCCAGAGGAGGGTAACCCGCCCAACGCGACAGTCTGCTCTTCCTCAAGACGACCTTCCCGTCATTCCACATCCAACCCGCCCATGGCTTCAAGGATCAAGTCGTCCGCAGCCTCCGAAAGCAGGAAGTCCTGCGCCTCGCCCTGGATCATTTCCTTGCCGATCTCCAGCATGACCGGCACCGCCAGCGGCGAGATCCGGTCGAGCCGCCTGTGGGTGATGTGGCCCTTGATTCGTTTCAGCATATCCCCGAGGCGGGCGATGTCCAAAAGCCCTGTTGCCGCATCGTTGCGGGTGGCCTCGAGCAGCAGGTGGTCCGGCTCGTGCGCGTGCAATACGTCGTAAATGAGATCGGCCGAGACCGTCACCTGCCGGCCGGTCTTTTCCTTGCCGGGATGGCGCTGGTCGATCAGGCCGGCAATGACGGCGCAATTGCGGAAGGTGCGCTTCAGCAGGAAGGATTCGTTCAGCCAGGCTTCGAGGTCGTCACCGAGCATGTCCTCGTCGAAGAGCTCGGCGAGCGCGCCGCGTCTGAGTTCGAAGGTCGTACCGAGGTCGTCGAGCGCCCAGACGGCCAGCGAATAATCGGTGGCGACGAAGCCGAGCGGCTTCAGTCCGGCGCGGTCGAGCCTCCGGGTAAGCAGCATGCCGAGGGTCTGGTGTGCCAGCCGCCCCTCGAAGGCATAGATGACCATGTAGTGCTTGCTGCCACGCGGGAAGGTCTCGATCAAAAGCTCGTCCTCGCGCGGCAGCATCGAGACGTCCTTCTGCAAGGACAGCCAGTCGCGCACCTGTTCCGGCAGCGGCGCCCGGCGTGCCGGATCGGCAAGCATCTTGCGCACTTGCTGCGCCAGATAGGTCGAGAGCGGAAACTTGCCGCCGGCATAACTCGGCACCTTCGGGTCGAAGGAAAAGGCCTGGCTGACGAGGCATTCATTCTCGCGGATGCCTTCGAAGCGCAGCACCTTGCCGGAGAACATGAAAGTATCGCCCTGCGACAGCATTTCGAGGAAATACTCCTCGACCTTGCCGAGCGCCATGCCGCCACGGCCGAGCGAGCCGCGCTGGTTGCGCTTCACCATGCGCACGTTGAGCATCGGCGATTCGACGATGGTGCCGACATTCAGCCGGTATTGCTGCGCCACCAGCGGATTGGAGACGCGGTAGAGCCCGTCCTTGGTCTTGCGGATGCGGGCATAGCGCTCATAGGTCTTCAGCGCGTAACCGCCGGTTGCGACGAAATCGACCACGCGCTCGAAGGTCTCCCAGGCAAGGGCCGCATAGGGCGAGGCGCTGGTGATTTCTGCATAGAGGTCGAGCGGATTAAAGGGCGCGGCGCAGGCCATGCCGAGCACGTGCTGGGCAAGCACGTCGAGCGCGCCCTTGCCGACCGGCGGCGTGTCCTGGGCGCCGACATAGTTGGCGTCGAGCGCCGCCTGGCATTCCATCACCTCGAAGCGGTTGGCCGGCACCAGGATCGCTTTCGACGGCTCGTCCATGCGGTGGTTGGCGCGGCCGATGCGCTGGGCGAGGCGGCTTGCGCCCTTCGGCGCGCCGACATGCACGACGAGATCGACATCGCCCCAGTCGATGCCGAGATCGAGCGTCGAGGTCGCGACGACGGCGCGCAGCCGGTTCTCCGCCATCGCCGCCTCGACCTTGCGGCGCTGGGCGACGTCGAGTGAGCCGTGATGCAGGGCAATCGGCAGATTGTCGTCGTTGTTCGTCCAAAGCTCCTGGAAGAGAAGCTCCGCCTGGCTGCGGGTGTTGACGAAGAGCAGGGTGGTGCCGTGTTCCTTGATCGCGGCGTAGACGTCGGGGATCGCGTAGCGTGCCGAGTGTCCGGCCCAGGGCACGTGCTCCTCCGTCTTGAGGATGGAGATCTTCGGCTTGGCGCCACCCTGCACCTGCACGAGGCCGGCATGATTGCGGGCATCCGGCTCCTGCGATGCGAGCCAGCGCTGCAGATCCATGGGGTCGGCGACCGTTGCCGAGAGGCCGATCGTCTGCAGGCCGGGCGCAAGCCGGCGAAGTCGCGCCAGTCCGAGGGACAGGAGGTGGCCGCGCTTCGATGTGACGAGGGAATGCAGTTCGTCGAAGATGACGTAGCGCAAATCCTTGAAAAAGCGGCTTGCTTCGCCATTGGCGAGCAGCAGTGCCAGTTGCTCCGGCGTGGTCAGCAGGATGTCGGGCGGATTGAGCTTCTGCCGCTGGCGCTTGGCGGTGGGCGTGTCGCCCGTGCGGTTTTCGATGCGCACTGGCAACCCCATTTCGCCGACCGGCTTCATCAGGTTGCGTTCGATATCGACGGCCAGCGCCTTCAGCGGCGAGATGTAGAGCGTATGGATGCCGACGAAGGCGGAGCCCGGTGGAACCTTGCCACGGTGGGTGAGGTCAACCAGCGAAGGCAGGAAGCCGGCCAGCGTCTTGCCGGCACCCGTCGGCGCGATCAAGAGCGTGCTTTCCCCGGCCTCGGTGCGGGCCAAAAGTTCGAGCTGGTGGGCGCGCGGCTGCCAGCCCTTTTCGCCGAACCAGCGCAGAAAGGGAGCGGGCAAGGTCAGGGCATCGCCCTGCGGTTCTCTGGAATCGATCCTGTTCACGGAGAACAAAGGTAGATCAAATTCGTCAAAAGAGAAGCCCGTCGGGCCGGCCGCCGGCCGCCTATTGACTCACCTCCTAAATCGTAGATAAAAAATATCCACGATTTAGGAGGTGCCGATGAAACTCGGAGATGGAGTGGAGCAAGCCATTCACAGTGTGACGATGCTGAGCTGTCTTCAGCCAGGCAGCACGCTGTCGGCCGCCGCCCTTGCCGAGTTCCACGGCGTCTCCACCAGCTACCTGTTGAAGCACCTGCAGGCGATGTCCGGCGCTGGTATTTTGGAAGCGGTTCCGGGGCCGAAGGGGGGCTACCGCCTTGCGCGCACGCCGGAGAAGATTACCCTGCTCGACATCGTGCTTGCGGTCGAAGGACCGGAGCCGGCGTTCCGCTGCAACGAGATCCGCCTGCGCGGGCCCAATCCCTATGCCTGCAAGCCGACCGCACCTTGCACGATCAATGTCGCGATGCTGAAGGCGGAACAGGCTTATCGCGCCGAGCTGCGGCGCGTGACCATCGCCAGCATCCTGGACGATCTCAATGCCAAGGATGACGGCAGCGTATCAGCGCGAACGAGTGCATTTCTGGCGATCAACGAACGCAAATCGACCGCCAGCGCCTGAACCATCAATCCTCGTTCAATCCAAGGAGAAGAGTATGCAACCGCGTCTGAACTTCGTCAAATCCGCTCCCGACGCCTATAAGGCCGCGGCCGCCTTCGACAGCTACATCATCAAGGAATCGGGTCTGGAGCCGCGCCTGATCCACCTGATCAAGCTGCGCGCCTCGCAGATCAACGGCTGCGCCTATTGCATCGACATGCATGTGAAAGAGGCGCGCCACACCGGCATGAGCGAGCAGTGGATTCACCTGATCTGCGCCTGGCGCGAATCGCCGATCTATGACGCCCGCGAACGCGCGGTGCTGGCCTGGACCGAAGCGCTCACCAACCTTGCCCAGACCGGCGCGCCCGACGCGGACTTCGAGCCGCTCCGGGAGCATTTCGACGAGGCGGAAATCACCAAGATCACCATGGCGATCGGCGTCATCAATGTCTGGAACCGGGTCGCTGTCGGCCTGCGGTCGCAGCACCCGGTCGACCAACCGGTAAAGGCTGCCTGAGGTCTGCTCCGCGTTCCGCGCTGTTATAGCGCGATGTAGCGATCGGCGCGGTGGTTGATGGCCACGAACAGGTTCAAGACGACCGCGCCGAGCACCGACCAGGCGACGACTGTGGGCGAGGTCACGCCGAAGGCGATGACGAGTACGACCATGTCGATCGCGAGCTGCACGAGACCGGCGCGAATGCCGAAGCGCTCCTGCAGATAGATGCCGAGAATGCCGACGCCGCCAAGGCTGGCGCGGTGGCGATAGAGCGCCAGCAAGCCATAACCGAGAAGCAGGCCGCCGAGCAGGGCTGCCCAGGCCGGCTGGATCGTGCCGATCTGGAAGAGGCGCGACTGGATGTCGGTGAGGAACGACGTCAGGCCGATCGCGATGAAGGTCTTCACCGTGAAGGCCGGGCCGAGCCGCTTCAGCGACAGGTAGAAGAACGGCAGGTTGAGCAGGAAGAAGGCCAGGCCGAAATTGATGCCGAACGCATAGTGCAAAAGGAAGGCGACGCCCGCCGTGCTGCCTGTAAGCAAGCCCGCGCTTGCGAGGAAATAGAGGCCGAGCGCTGCAATCAGGCTGCCGGTGAAGATGCCCTGCAGGTCCTCGACGACCGTGTGCCGGGTCGGGCTGGTGTTCCAGAGACCGAAAACGCTGCTGATCTGAGCCATGGCAAATCCTCGATTGCGATGGTCTGAGCAATGCTGCAACGCACAACAACAATCAAGAAAAATATGTCAGTTATGCTGACCTATTTTTGCGACTCTGCCTTGCGTTTTATGCAGGCTTGCGCGCCAGGAACAGAATGCCGAACACCGGCTCGCCGGCGTCCATGCGGATGACGGTACGTTCGATGGCCAGCAGATCCAGGCCATGCGCCGTACAGAGGCCACGGATATAGGCTTCGCTATGGGCGTAACGCAGGGACGGTCGCAGCAGGAACTCCGGACCTTCTCCCGCATCTTCCACGGAGAACGCAAAGTAACCTCCCGCGGTCAGGAGGCGCGAAGTGATGTCGAAGACGCTGTCGAGATTGCCGAGATACATCAGCACGTCGGCGGCGCTGACGAGGTCGGCGCGGTGGGCGGCGAAGTTGCCGAAGATGCCGGAGGCATCCGGTGAGAGCGAAAGGTCGGCGCGGGCCAGCCGATCGTAGGTGGATTTCGCCTCGGCCTTGGCGAGCATGTTGATGGAAAGGTCGAAACCTTCGAGGAACTGTGCCTGATCCCGGATGCGTTCGCCGAAGAGGCCGGTGCCGCAGCCGAGATCCGTCACATGCTCGAAGATCAGGCCTCCGGTGTGGCTTTGCCCGGTATGGCCCTGAATGAGCGCTGCGAGCTTCTGCGGCACCGTGTAGCCGAGCTTCTCTACCAGGGCCTTGTCGAAACGGTCGGCATAGTCGTCGAAGAGGCGTTCGACATAGAGGCTCGGCGGCTGGTCCGGCATGGCGGTGGCCCCCAAAAGCGCCAGTTTCAGCCCGGCGCCGAAAATGTCGTCGGGGCTGAGCGCCAGGGTTTTTCTGAGCGCGTCGATCGCTGCCTCTTTCCGGCCAGATTTTTCCTCATAGTCCGCCAGCCGAAACCAGCCGGCTGCCCAGTTGGGTGCCTGTTCCAGCGCTTGCGCCATGAGTTCGGCAGCACTTGCGGGCTCGCCCCCCTCGGCAAGCATTTTTGCGTAGTCGGCGCGGCGGTCGGCGATCAGGTCGCCGGAGGAGAGCTGGTTGAGCGTCATCAATGTGAGATATTGGTTGCGATCAGCGCTTCTGACGCCGTAGGCCGCAAAATACAAGCGGAATCTGGCGGAAACAAAGAGCATGGCTCCGTCTGTTACGCCCGGCGACTTGCGACGGTGCTGATCGCGGCTTATGTGAAGACAAACAGGAGAAGTTCGCGCATGTCGGACGGAATGAACAGATTTTTGGGCGACTCGCCGCTGCGTGTGCTGGTCAAGCTCGTCGTGGTATCGATCCTCGTCGGCTTCGTCATGACCATCTTCGGCTGGTATCCGACCGATATCTATTTCGCCGTGCGCAACTTCCTGCTCGACCTCTGGTACACCGGCTTTGCCGCACTTGGCCGGGTGGGCGACTATCTGCTACTTGGTGCGGCGATCGTCGTTCCAGCCTTCGTCATCCTGCGTGTCCTGAGCTACCGACGCTGACGATGCAGGACCGGTTTCTTGTGATCGAGCGCCGCGGCCTGCTGCGCGCCACCGCCATCCTCTCGCTCGGTGCGCTCGCCGGCTGCACCACGTCTCAGGTGCTGACGTCCGCCAGCGGTACCGGCAGCGACCAGACCGGGGCGAGCCTCGGTTACGTCAACGAGCTCAGGAAGGGCAGGGGGCTGACCCCGCTCGTTCAGGACCGCGCTGCGTCGGTCGCCGCCATGAACCAGGCGGCGCGCATGGCCAAATCAGGCAAGATGCAGCACCTCATCGGTTGGAACGACAGTTTCTACGACCGGATGAAGGGCCAGGGGGTAACCCTGCCGGCGGCCGAAAACATCGCGATGGGCCAGGACGATGCCGAGCGTGCCTATGACGCCTGGTACAAGTCGCCCAGGCATCTGGAAAACATGCTCGGCAACTACCGCGGCCTCGGCGTCGCCGTCGCCCAGAATGCCGCCTCCGACAATCGCCCGTTCTGGGCGATGGTGCTGTCGGCTTAACTGCTCTTCGCCAAGATTTCCGCCCTTCATCCCCTGCCGGGACCTTCTCCCCGCAGGCGGGGAGAAGGAGACGTGTGGCGCTCGCTCGACCGTGAAGCAACCCATCGCAATTCGCGCACCCCGCGCACCCGAACCTCTGCCGGCTAGCCGTCGGAAATGGTTGCGTTTGCCACGCCCCCTCTCCCGGCCTGCGGGGAGAGGGCTAGGGTGAGAGGCGTCGCTAGGGCACGCCATTAGATCGCCACAACTGCACGGCGTGCTTGCATCCGCCCATGGACTTTCCCTAAAAAGGTCATCACTCTCCTGTCGCACCCGGACCGTTCGATGACCGCCGCTTCTCCCGCTTCGCCGAGCAATACCGCCGGCGCTTTCCACGTCTCCCACCGGCTGATCCTGGCAATCGCCCTGCCGATGACGCTCGGCTTTCTGACGACGCCCTTGCTCGGCCTGGTCGACACGGCGGTTGTCGGGCGGATGGGGCAGGCAACGTTGCTCGCCGGCCTTGCGGTTGGCGCCATCATATTCGATCTGATCTTCACCACCTTCAATTTCCTGCGCGCCGCCACAACCGGCCTCGTCGCCCAGGCCTACGGCCGCGGCGACCGACGCGAGCAGCAGGCGGTGTTCTGGCGGTCCCTGATCATCGCACTCGCTTGCGGCGCGGCGAGTATACTCATTTCGCCATTTCTGCTCTCTGGCGGTCTCTGGCTGATGGGGCCGGAGCCGGAGGTGGCGGCGGTGACATCCACCTATTTCCTCTGTCGCATCATCTCCGCTCCGGCAGCGCTCGCCAACTATGCCATCCTCGGCTTCGTGCTCGGCCGCGGCGAGGGCACCATCGGGCTGATGCTGCAGACGCTCATCAACGGCATCAACATCGTGCTGTCGATCCTGCTCGGCCTCGTTCTCGGCTGGGGCGTGATGGGTGTCGCGCTTGCAACGGTCACCGGCGAGATCATCGGCGCGCTCGCCGGCTTTGCCATCGTCTATGGCCGCTTCGACCGCAAGGATGCGCCGAGCTGGGCTGAAATCGTCGATCGCGAGCGGCTGAAGCCGCTCTTCGGCCTCAACCGCGACATCATGATCCGCTCCTTCGTGCTCTTGGCCGCCTTCACGCTGATGACCCGCATCGGCACGGCCTTCGGGCCGGTGACACTTGCAGCCAACGCGGTGCTGATGACGATCTTCCTCGTCGCCGGCTACTATCTCGACGGCCTCGCCAACGCTGCCGAGCAATTGATCGGCCGCTCGATCGGGGCGCACTACCGCCCGGCTTTCGATCGCGCGCTGCGGCTGACGGCCGCCTGGTCGCTGGGGCTTGCTTTGCTGACGACCGCCGCCTTCCTGCTATTTGGCGACGGACTCATTGATCTCTTGACGACGGCGCCCGACGTTCGTGCTGTCGCTTACGAGTATCTGCCCTGGGCGGCGGTAACGGCGATGACCGGCGCGCTTGCCTTCCTGATGGACGGCGTGTTCATAGGTGCCACCTGGTCGCGCGAAATGCGCAACATGATGGTCGCGGCTTTCATAGCCTATGTCGCAGCGCTTGCGGTGCTGGTACCCGCCTTTGGCAACCATGGCCTGTGGGCGGGTCTCAACCTGTTTCTGCTGATGCGTGGCCTGTTCCTGCTATCGCGGATCCCCGCAAAGGCGCGTCAGACGTTCCGGCCGGCCCAATAGTCGAGGCGGCTGTCGCGGATGTCGCGGATCGAGGCGAGCCGGTCGCGGTCGCAGAGATCGGAGAGGCCGCGAACGATGCGGCCGGGAAGCGCCGGGCCCTCATAGACCATGCAGGAATAGAGCTGCACCAGGTCGGCGCCGGCACGGATTTTCTCTGCCGCGGTCTCCGCAGAGCTGACACCGCCAACACCGATGATCGGCAGCTTCGGTCCGACGCGCTTGCGCATCCGGGCAAGCACCGCCGTCGATTTTTCAAAGAGCGGCTTGCCCGAGAGACCGCCGGCTTCCTGCGCCTGGCGCTGGTCCTTCAGTCCGTCACGCGACAGCGTCGTGTTGGAAACGATCAGGCCGTCGAGGCCGTGGGCAAGAACTTCGGCGGCGATATCGTCCATGCCCTCTTCGGTCAGATCCGGTGCGATCTTCAGGAACACCGGCACACGCCGGTTGCTGCGCAGGGCCTCCTCGTCGCGGGCGGAAAGCACGGCCGAGAGCAGCGCGGCGAGGCTCTCGCGCGCCTGCAGGTCGCGCAGGCCCGGCGTGTTCGGCGACGAGATGTTGGCGGTAAAGTAGCGGGCGACCGAATAGAACGTATGGATGCCGCTGACATAATCGGCGATCCGATCGGCGCTGTCCTTGTTGGCGCCGATGTTGACGCCGATCAGCGCATCGCGCGAACACGCCTTCAGTCGCGCGAGCGCCGCACCGTGACCTTCATTGTTGAAGCCGAGGCGATTGATGACAGCCTCGTCCTCGACCAGCCGGAAGATACGTGGCTTGTCGTTGCCGGCCTGCGGCTTCGGCGTCACGGTTCCGATCTCGGTGAAGCCGAAACCGATCTTTAAGAGCGCTTCCGGCACCTCGGCGTTCTTGTCGTAGCCGGCGGCCATGCCGATCGGGTTCGGGAAGCTAAGGCCGGCGACCGTCTGGGAAAGCCTTTTGTCGGCCTTGGCCGGACAGCTCGGCACCATTCCTGTTTTCAGCGCCTTGATCGACAGGCCGTGCGCGGCCTCGGGGTCGAACAGAAAGAGGCCGCGGCGGGCGATACTGGCAAGCGGGTTCATGCGTCAAGTTCCGGAAAGCTATGCAGGCCGTCGGCGCCAAGCGGCAGCGGTTTTTCCCAGACGACGGCGGAGAGGAAGAGCGGGGCGTAGAGATGCGGGAAGAGGGCGCCGCCGCGCGAGGGCTCATAGACCAGCTCTTCACCGAGCGCGTCGCCATCGACGGCGACCAAAAGCAGGCCCTCCTGCCCCTCGAAATGCCGAGCGGCGGTCTCGACGGCCTGTTCGGCGGTCGAAAAATGGATGAAGCCGTCGGCGAGATCGACCGGCGCGCCGTCGAAGCGACCGCTACGCTTGGCTTCCTGCCATAGCGAGGCCGGAACGATCTTGTAGATGGTGGAATCCATGGTGTCTTTTTGTCCCCGTAATCTTCTGTCGTGGCCTTGCCGCAAATATGAGCGATTGTCCATCGCAGAAGGACGACGATTCGCGCATAATCGCTGGCGAAGATCGATTTCGCTCTTTTCGTTCAAGCGCAGGCGCTGTCCTCGCAAGGGTCGCAATGGAGAGGACGTCATGAGAACTGTTGTTGTCGCATTTCTGATCGGTACCGGTCTGGCAATGGCCGGCAGCGCAAGCGCCCAGGATCCGGCGCCCGGTCGTTACAGCATGCAGAAGTCCGAGACCGGCATTGCCAGGCTCGATACCCAGACCGGCGAAGTGTCGCTCTGTCAGGAGAAGGACGGCCAGCTCGTCTGCCGCATGGCAGCCGACGAACGGGCCGCGTTCGATCAGGAGATCGACCTCCTGGCGAAACGGGTCGAGGCTTTGGAAAAGGCCGTGAAATCCGGTGAAAGTGCCGCAAAACAGGACCTTCCGGCTGAGGAAGAGATTGACCGGGCAATGGGCATCATGGAAAGAATGATGCGTAAATTCATGGATATCGTGAAGGACCTCGAAGGCAGCGATCCTGAGCAGGAGCCGCAGAAGACCTGAGACGCCGGAGCGGCCATGCGGGATGCGGGTCAGCGCGTGGGGGCGTGCAGATTTCATTCCGGGCTCTTGGGAGGGAGCAGCATGACACCGGACATGACCATCATCATCGCCGACGACCATCCGCTGTTTCGCGGCGCAATGCGCCAGGCCTTGAGCGGCCTGGATGGAGCGCCCAATGTTGTCGAGGCGGGCGATTTTGCGACCGCCCGCAAGGCGGCGTCCGATCGTCCCGACGCCGACCTCCTGCTGCTGGATTTGACCATGCCGGGTGTGAGCGGTCTTTCAGGCCTGATAGCACTTCGCGCGGAGTTTCCGAGCCTGCCGGTCATGGTGGTCTCTGCCCACGACGATCCGGCCACGATCCACCGCGCGCTTGACCTCGGTGCTTCCGGCTTCCTCTCGAAATCGGCCGGTATCGAGGAGATCCGTGACGGCATCGAGAAAGTCATGGCCGGAGAAGTTTTCGTGCCGGCTGGTTACGATCAGGCGCAAGAGTACGAGCCGGAGGTCGCCGACCTGCTCCAGCGCCTGCAGACGCTGACACCGCAACAGTCGCGTGTCCTCAGCATGCTGGGCGAGGGCCTGCTCAACAAGCAGATCGCCTACGAACTCGGCGTGTCCGAGGCGACGATCAAGGCGCATGTCTCGGCGATCCTGTTGAAGCTCAACGTCGACAGCCGCACCCAGGCCGTCATCCAGCTGTCGAAGATCGGCTCGGTCGCGGCCGCCTGAGGGCGGCCAGTCAAACGCTGCAGCCGCATTCTCCCCGTGTAACTTGGAACGCTCACTCCGCGGCAGCTCTCGCCGTCGTCGAAAGCTGCGTCAGCCAGGCGCGCATCGCCGCCGGCCGCACTGGCTTGTTCTGCACGGCGACGCCGTCGCGCTCCGCCGCCGCGCGGACTTCCGGCGAACGGTCGGCTGTTACCAGAAGCGCCGGTATTGCCTCGCCGAAGTGTGCCCGGAGCTTTGCAATCGCCTCGATGCCGCTGCCATCGTCGAGATGATAATCGGCGATGATCGCATGCGGCCGTTCACTTGGCTGCCCTTCGATCTCCGCGCAGGCGGAGATCGACTCCACCGTGCTGACGATGCATCCCCAGCCCGAAAGCAGCACTCGCATACCCTCAAGGATGCGCGGTTCGTTGTCGATACAAAGCACGCGCAGGCCATTCAGCGCTTCACTGGCCTTGCTCGGAGCCACCGGGCGGACCGCAACCCGCTCACCCGCATTCGCGTCGAGCGGCAAGGTCACCTTGAAGCCCGTACCCTTGCCTGGTGTCGATTGCAGGCCGACCGGATGGTTGAGCACGCGCGAGATGCGGTCGACGATCGAAAGCCCGAGGCCAAGGCCGGAAGCGGTTCGTGCGCCTTCGTCGAGCCGCGCAAATTCCTTGAAGACGGTGCGGAACTTGGACGAGGGGATGCCAATGCCGGAATCGAGCACCTCGATCGTCGCCATCGCACCGCGCCGGCGCACACCGACCAGCACCTTGCCCGTGAGCGTGTATTTGATCGCGTTGGACACGAGATTCTGCACAACGCGCCGAAGCAGGTTCGGATCGCTGCGCACGACGAGCGAGGTCGGCATGACCACGAGCTCAAGATCCTTCGCGCGCGCCATCGGGGCGAAGTCGGTCTCGATGCGCCGGAGCAGGTCATTGAGCGGGACGGATTGCACCCGCGCCTTCATCGCCCCGGTGTCGAGGCGCGAAATGTCGAGCACGGCGCCGAGAATGGCCTCGACCGATTCCAGCGAGGAATCGATGTTTTCGACGAGCGTGCTGTTGTCGGAATCGCCGAGCCGCTCGACCAGTGAGGACGAATAGAGGCGGGCGGCATTGAGCGGCTGCAGGATATCGTGGCCGGCGGCTGCGAAGAAGCGTGTCTTGCCGATATTGGCCTCTTCCGCTGCGGCGCGGGCCTCGGCGAGTTCGTGGTTCACGCGGGTCAACTCGCCGGTGCGCTCGGCGACGCGCAGCTCCAGCGTCTCGTTCGCCTGCTTCAGCGCCATATCCGCGGCGACGCGCTGGGTAATGTCGGTATAGGTGGTGACAATACCCTTGTCGGGCATGGCGTTGGTGCGCACTTCGATGATGCGTTCGCCATTGCCGAGCTCGAGCAGGAAAGGTTTGTCGAGCGTCAGGAAGTTGGCGATCAGTCCCTTTTCCTCGTCCTTGCGGATATCGCCGCGCTTGCTGAGGACTGCGACGATATCGGCAAGCGGAAAGCCGACCTGGCCGGCAGCCTCCGGCAGATCGAGCAGCTGGCGGAAACGCCGGTTCCAGATGATCAGGTTGTTGGCGTTGTCGAAAACGGCGATACCCTGGTCCATCTGCGCAAGCGCGGTGTTGAGCATGTCCTGATTGTATTGCAGCGCCTCGCTCGCCTGGTCCAGCAGCCAGGCCGTCTCGGACGATGTGTCGTCGCCGCGCTGCAGCGCCAGGGAAAGCACCAGCCGCGCCGAGGACGAGCCGATAGCGCTTCCGAGCAATTGCTCGGAGAAATGCACGACGGCCATATCCGCGGGCGCGTTGTCGTCGAGCCAGCGGCCGGTCTGGCGCTCATAGGTATGGAACGAGCGCTGCATGCGCTCGGCCCCCATGTAGCGGGCGATCGTCGCCTTGAGGTCGCGCACCGTGACCTTGGTCTTGCGGCCACGGAAGGCGCCTTCGGTTCGCGAGCGCCGGGTGATGAAGACGCCGGCCTGGAAGCGCTCGATCGGCTTCGGTGTGCGCGTCAGCGACGCAAGCACATAGCTGGTGCAGTTGACGAGCAGGCTCAGCGCGGTGGCATTGACCAGCGGGTCTGCATTGGGGCCCGAAAAGAGATCGGTGAACGGCAGCAGGAAGCTTAGGACCGTCGTTGCCACATGGGAATTGTCGGGCCCGCCGAGGCTCGGAAGGAACAAGAGATAAGCCCAGACGAGGAAGCCTGAGACCATGCCCGTGATGGCCCCGCGCGCATTGGCCTGGCGCCAGACGAGACCGCCGAGCAATGCCGGCGCCATCTGCGAGATGGCGACGAAGGACAGGAGGCCGAGCGAGGCGAGACCGGCGCTGATGTCGGCGGAGCGATAGTAGCCGTAGCCGAGCAGAAGCACGACGAAGATCGCCGAGCGGCGGATGTTGAGCAGCGTGCCTGCCAGGTTTTCCTGCAGGCCGCCGCGTTGGCTGAGATTGCGCCGCAGGAACACCGGCATGACGATGTCGTTGGAGATCATTATCGACAGCGCCACCGAGGCGACGATGACCATGGCCGTTGCCGCCGAGAAGCCGCCGATGAAGGTGATCAGCGTCAGCACCGGCAGATCGTTGGCGAGCGGCAAGGTCAGCAGGTAGAGATCCGCGTCGCCGGTGCCGGAAAAGGTCAGGATGCCGGCAATGGCGATCGGCAGCACGAAGAGATTGATGCCGATCAGATAGAGTGGAAAGAGGATGCCCGCGGTGCGAAGCTCTCCTTCGGTACGGTTTTCGACGACGGTCACATGGAACTGCCTGGGCAGCATGATGATCGCGAAGGCGGAGGTCACGATCAGCAGGACCCACCGCGCCGTCGGCGTCTCATAGGAAAGCGCCGATTGCACCGCTGGGCTCTGTTGTGCCAGCGACCAGAGATGGGCAGGGCCGTTGAAGACGACGAAGACGATATAGAAGCCTGCTGTGACGAGCGCTACGAGCTTGACGAGCGATTCCATCGCAATCGCCAGGATCAGCCCGTCCTGGTGCTCCGTCGCATCCGTGTGGCGTGTGCCGAAGACGATGGCGAAACAGGCGAGGAACAGGGTAACGAGCAGGGGCAGGTCGATGAAGCTCTGCCCCTTGCCGATGCCGTAATCGCTGGTATTGATCATTGCCGCGACCGAGCTCGAGATCGCCTTGAGCTGCAGTGCGATATAGGGAATGGCGCCGACCAGCGAAATCAGCGCGACGATCGCCGCCACGGCCGGGTTCTTGCCGTAGCGTGCGGCGATGAAGTCGGCGACGGAGGTCAGTTTTTCGGTCTTGGCGAGGCGAATGATCTTGCGGATCAGCGGCATGCCCAGTGTGAACATCAGGATCGGCCCGATGTAGATGCCGGTAAATTCGAGCCCGCGCTCGGCGGCAAGCCCGATGCCGCCGAAATAGGTCCAGGAGGTGCAATAGATGGCAAGGCTCAGCGCATAGACGAGCGGTCTGCCCTTCAGCGCAGCGCTGTTCCTCCTGGCCCGCCGGTCGCCATAGCTCGCCACTGCAAACAGCAGCAGCAGATAGGCGAAGGCCGAGGCAAAGATGACCGAACCTGAAAGCATGCCTCATTCCTCCGGGGCAAAGCATAGGACAAGTCCGCCGGGTTGAGAATTGCCCGGCGTATGAGTCTTAAGTCCAAGGTGCTGCAAGAGAAAATGGTCCAGTGCGTGTGGCGGTGGGGCATCCTTCTTTTCGCAGGCGCCAATTGATCAAAGGCAAAGAAAGGTTTTCTCGCTGCCCGCTTTGGTTTAGTTTCCGTAAACGGTTGCAGCGCGGGACAGCGCCGGCGGTCGTTTTCAACGGGGATAGTACGGAGAGACGTATGCTGAATGAGTTCAAGGAGTTTATTGCCCGCGGGAACGTGATGGATCTCGCCGTCGCCGTGATCATCGGGGCCGCCTTCAACAAGATCGTGACATCGGTCGTCGATGACCTGGTGATGCCGATCGTCGGCGCGCTGACGGGCGGCGGCTTCGATTTCTCCAACTACTTCGTGCCGCTCTCGGCCAACGTCACGGCGACGTCTCTCGCCGCTGCCCGCCAGCAGGGCGCGGTCTTCGCCTACGGCAGCTTCATCACCATCCTCATCAACTTCCTGATCCTTGCCTGGATCATCTTCCTGATGATCAAGGCCGTGAACCGCCTACGTGCGTCGGTCGAGAAAAAGAAGGACGAGGCCCCGGCGGCTCCGCCGCCGGAGGACATTCAGCTTCTCTCGGAAATCCGCGACCTGTTGAAACAGCGGGCGTGACCCTTCCTCGCGGCCCCGGCCAACCGGGGCCGCGAAACATCACAGAAATCGATAAACCGGTCAGATAAAGTCGCGTGATCGCATGGGCGAAAGCGGCTAGAAGCGACGGGCAGTCTAGAGCGGTCCACCTCCGCTCAATCCATTGGAATCTTTCACGATGGCCTCAGGCGGTCCTGCCTGAGACATCGTGCCTTCGGAGCCCGCCGATGACTATCCTGAGCACCATCAGCCCTCGTGCACTCGCGGCGCCCGAAAGCGGCATCGTCGAGGTGGTGAATTATGCCCGCGGACGTGACGGCCTGATCCCGCTCTGGGTCGGTGAGGGCGACCTACCGACGCCTGCCTTCATCAGCGATGTTGCGCGCGATGCACTTGCCGCCGGCGAGACCTTCTACACCTGGCAGCGCGGCATCCCGCCGCTGCGCGAGGCGCTGTCGCGCTACTATCAGCGGCGCTTCCAGAAGGCCCTTTCGCCCGAGCATTTCTACGTCGTCGGCTCCGGCATGCAGGCGATCAAGCTCTCGATCGAGGCGATCGCATCGCCCGGCGACGAAATGGTGTTGCTGACGCCGGCCTGGCCGAATTTTGCAGCCGCCGCGGACCTCTCCGGCGTCCGTCCTGTCTCCGTCGAACTGCGCTTCGAACACGGCAAGTGGCAGCTCGATCTCGAGCGGCTGGAAGCAGCCATCGGTCCGAAGACCAAAGCGCTGTTCATCAATACGCCGTCGAACCCGACGGGCTGGACCGCGACGCGCGAAGAACTGGCGGCGATCCTGGCGCTTTCGCGCAAACACGGCCTCTGGATCATCGCCGACGAGATCTATGCGCTCTATTATTATGCTGGCGCCCGCGCGCCGTCCTTCCTCGACGTCATGGAGGAAGGCGACCGGATCCTGTTCGTCAATTCCTTCTCGAAGAACTGGTCGATGACCGGTTGGCGCGTCGGCTGGATCGTCGCTCCGCCTGAGATCGGGCAGGTGCTCGAGAACCTGGTACAGTATTCGACGTCAGGCGTCGCTCAGTTCATGCAGCGCGGTGCCGTCGTGGCGCTCGACGAAGGCGATGCCTTCGTCGATGCCAATGTCGCCAAGGCCGCGAAAAACCGTGACGTCTTCTGCGACGCGCTGATTGCCACCAACCGCGTGGAAACGCTGAAGCCTGACGGTGCGCTCTATGCGTTCCTGAAAATCGACGGCGTCACCGATTCGCGCGCGGCCGCGATCGATATCGTCGACAAGACAGGCGTGGGCCTGGCGCCTGGTACTGCTTTCGGCGATGGCGGCTCGCTGTTCATGCGTGCCTGTTTCCTGCGCGACCCGGCTCAGGTGAAGGAAGCCGCGGACCGTCTTCAAAGCTACATCCTCGGCCGCTGACGTCGGCGAAGGGGTTGGCCGAAAGGGCGGCTATTCGTCGCCGGTTTCTCCGAGCAGCCGTTGCTCATGGGCGATCGCGTGGCCGATGAGCCGTGCCCAGATATCCTCGTAGAAGTCAGGATCGAGATTGAAGTTTGCGGCGTTCTTGCGGGCGTTCTCACGCACTTCCATGACCCTGGCCGGGATATCGGCCTTCAGTTTCAGCGGCCGTTTGATCTCGGCCGCCCGGTCGATATAGCCCCAGCGTTCGGCAAACAGCGTCATCAGCGCCTGGTCGAGCCGGTCGATCTCGGCACGCACATCGGCCATGGTGGAGCATTGCGCGGGGGTCTTCTGCATCTGTCTCGTCCATTTGCCTGAAGCGTGACCGTTCCGGCCAAACGCAGATCCAGGATGTTCGAGCGTCCCTCGGCTTTCGACACGGAAGCGGGGCGCCCTTGCGGCGCACTGCTAACAAACGGCGGGCTTTATGAGAAGGGGCAACAGGGTCGCAGCCGGCGACCTAGAGGGTAGTCACCTCAGCAGGCGATCGCTTTGCAGGGGAGGAGGGTGCGGTCCTGTCTCCGTCTGCGGCGATCGCCTGCTGACGTGTTGAGTGAAGTTAGCCGGCGAAACTTGAGCGAGGCTTTTTAGAGCGCGATGGGAAAATCGATCACGTCCCGATCATCAATTTGATTGCCAGACCGACGAGGGTGACCGCCGCCACCCCCGCGCACCAGAGGCCGACGAACCAGAGAAGCTTGCGGCCGGTTCCCGTTTCGCCTGTCAATGGTAACCCTCCTCCGGATCGACCTTGCCGCGGAACACCCAATAGGCATAGCAGCTATAGGCGACGATAATCGGCACCAGCACCAGCGCGCCGGCGAGCAGGAAGGACAGGCTTTCCTCAGGTGCTGCCGCATCCCAGATCGTCAGCGACGGCGGCACCATGTAGGGATAGAAGCTGATGCCGATGCCGGCATAGCCGAGCACGAAGAGACCGAGCGCTGCGATGAAAGGCCGGCTGTCGTGGCGATTGCGGATGCCCGTGATCAGCGCATAGAGGCAGCCGAGCACGAGCGCCGGCACGATGACGCTGAAGATCGCCGTCGGAAAGCCGAACCAGCGCTCCAGGTAAAGCGGTTCGAGAAACGGCGTCCACAGGCTGACGATGCCCATGGCGGCGACGGTGCCGAAGGAGCATTTAAGCGCGAGATCACGGGCCCGGTCGGCAAGCTCGCCATGGGTCTTCATGACCAGCCAGGTGGCGCCGAGCAGCGCATAGCCGACGACGACAGCAATGCCGGTCATGATCGAGAAGGGCGTCAGCCAGTCCCACCAGCCGCCGACATAGGCGCGGTTCTCGACCGGGATCCCCTGCACCAGAGCGCCCAGCGTGATGCCTTGCGCGAAGGCGGCGAGCATCGAACCGCCGGAGAAGGCCCAGTTCCACAGATATTCGGCCCGCCTCGTGCGCCAGCGATATTCAAAGGCGACGCCGCGGAAGATGAGGCCGATGACCATGGCGATGATGGGGGCATAGAGCGCCGGCAGGATGGTCGCGTAGGCGAGCGGAAACACCGCCATCAGGCCGCCGCCGCCGAGCACCAGCCAGGTTTCGTTGCCGTCCCAGACCGGCGCGACGGAATTCATCATGACGTCGCGATCATGCTTCTGCGGGAAGAACGGGAAGAGGATACCGACGCCAAGATCGAAACCATCGAGTATGACATAAGCGAGCACCGCAAAGGCGATGATGACGGCCCAGATGAGCGGCAGATCAAAGTCCATGATGACCTCCTTGAGTGCTGGCATGGGTGCTGGGATGCGTGCTGCGGATGGCAGGGCCGGGCATGATACCAGAGCTGCGCAGCGGCCCTTCGTCGAGATCCGGCATCGGATCACGCGGCAATCGCGCCATCAGCCTCAGGATGTAAAAAGTGCCGGCGCCGAAGACGAAGAAGTAGACGATGATGAAAGCGATCAGCGAGGCGGCAACGGCAGGGGCGGCAATCGGCGCTACCGAATTCGCCGTCAGCAGGTGACCGTAGACGGTATAGGGCTGACGTCCGACCTCGGTGGTGACCCAGCCGGCGAGCACGGCGACGAAACCGGCCGGCCCCATGGCGACCGCGGCGCGATGCAGCCAGGCATTGCTGTCGAGAGTACCGCGATAACGACACCAGAGCGACCAGAGGCCGATGCCGAGCATGGCAAAGCCGAGGCCAACCATCACCCGGAACGACCAGAAGACGATGCCGACGGGCGGATGCAATTCCTCCGGGATCGTATCGAGCCCGGCAAGCGGGGCATTCAGATCGTGTTTCAGGATGAGGCTGGAGAGTTTCGGCACCTCGATCGCGTAGTCGACGCGCTTTTCGGGCGAGTTCGGGATGCCGAAGAGGATGAGCGGCGCGCCATCCGGATGGCTCTGGTAGTGACCCTCCATCGCCATCACCTTGGCCGGCTGGTGTTCCAGCGTGTTGAGCCCGTGCATGTCGCCGGCAAAGATCTGGATCGGCGCGACGATCGCAGCCATCCACATCGCCATCGAGAACATTTTTCGCGCCCGCCGCGGCGCGGTCTTGCGGAGGAGATGCCAGGCGCCGCAGGCGCCGACGACGAAAGCGGTGGTGAGGTAAGCGGCGAGCACCATGTGCGTCAGGCGATAGGGGAAGGACGGGTTGAAGACGATTGCCCACCAGTCGACAGGAACGAACTGCCCCGCCTCGTTCATCGCAAAGCCCGCCGGCGTCTGCATCCACGAATTGGCCGAAAGGATCCAGGTGGCCGAAATCAGCGTGCCGATGGCGACCATGAGGGTGGCGAAGAAATGCAGCTTCGGCCCGACGCGGTGAAGCCCGAAGAGCATGACGCCGAGGAAGCCTGCTTCGAGGAAGAAGGCGGTCAGCACCTCATAACCCATCAACGGCCCGATGATCGGCCCGGCCTTGTCGGAAAAGACGCTCCAGTTGGTGCCGAACTGATAGGACATGACGATGCCGGAGACGACGCCCATGCCAAAGGCGACCGCAAAGATCGTCTTCCAGAAATTGAAGAGCTCGAGATAGACCTCGTCCTTCTTCAAGAGCCACAGCCCTTCGAGCACTGCAAGGTAGCTCGCAAGCCCGATGGAAAAGGCGGGGAAGATGATGTGGAACGAGACGGTGAAGGCGAACTGGAAGCGAGCGAGAAGGGTCGCATCGAAACTCTCAAACACAGGCGCAATCCTTTCAGACATACGGGCGCTGCGTGTCAGCGATGACACGCGGGCCGTAGCGCTTTGGCTGCTGCATAATCGTTCCTCGATCGTGCGCGATCTCGGGACGTTTTTGGCCTCTGGCCCGCGGCAAATCCTTGGATTGCAGCGGCTTTTCAGCATGCGCTTGAATCTGCGCCAAATTTGCCAAACGTCAATGACAGCGCGGCCGCCACGTTGTCACACTGCGGCAATGTTGCGCTGCGGCATATTGGTGCGGAGCGCCACTGGAGGGCGACAAAGGACCAGTGGGGGACGGGATGAAGTCTGTCAGCGGAGCGGGAGATAGGCCTCCGCAAGCTCGGTCCAGAAGGCCGCGCCGATTGGGAGCAGGTCGTCGTTGAAGTTGTAGCCGGGGTGATGCAGCGGTCTGTCGTCGTCGCTGACCTTCGAGCCGAGGAAGAAATAGGTGCCGGGCCGTTCCTTCAGCATATAGGCGAAATCCTCGCTGCCCATGAAGGGACGGGCGAGATCGACCACCTTGTCGGCACCGGCAAAGCGGATCGCGAGATCGCGCACGAAGTCGGTCTCGGCCTTGTGGTTGATCGTCGCATCGTAGCTGCGCTGGTAGTCGACGGTCGCGCGCATGCCGAAGCTTGCCGCCTGCGCTTCGGCGATCATGCGGATACGGCGTTCGAGTTCGTCGCGGACATCAGGCTCGAAGGAGCGGATACCGACGACGATCTCGGCGCGCTCCGGGATGATGTTGCTGGCCGAGCCCGCATGGAAGGCGCCGACGGTGACGACGGTCGGATCCATCGGGTGGATGTTGCGCGAGACGATCGACTGCAGCGCCATGACGATCGAAGCGCCGCAGACGATCGGGTCCGCCGTCTCCTGCGGTTCTGCCCCATGTCCGCCGCGGCCGTGCACCGTGATGCGCGCCTCGTCGACGGCGGCCATGATCGGGCCCTCCCGAAGGGCGAACTGGCCGAAGGGCAGACCCGGTTCGTTGTGAAGCGCAAACACGGCATCGCAGGGGAATTGCTCGAACAGGCCCTCGTCCATCATGATCTTGGCGCCGCCGAAATTCTCCTCGGCCGGCTGGAAGATCAGGTGGATGGTGCCGTCGAAGTTGCGCCGTTCCGCAAGTGCGCGAGCCGCACCCAACAGCATCGTCGTGTGGCCGTCATGACCGCAGGCATGCATCAGGCCCGAGCTCTTACTGGCATAGTCGAGCCCGGTTTCCTCGAGGATCGGCAGCGCGTCAATATCCGCGCGGATGCCGATGGACCGAGTGCCTGCACCATTTCTGAGCGTGCCGACGACGCCGGTCTTCGCCAGGCCGGTCGTCACCTCGTAGCCGAGACTTGTCAGATGTCTGGCGATGAAGGCGGAGGTGCGCGTCTCCGCCAGCCCGAGCTCGGGATGCGCATGCAGGTCGTGGCGGATGGCGACGAGCTCCGGCATGGCGTTGGTGATGGAGGGGGAAAGTTTCATGTCAGGCACCACGGGTTGGGATGCGGTTTTCGAAGGTGCGGAAGGCCACCACCAGAATGCCGGTGAGGCACATGTAGATGAGCGCGAGCAGGAGCAGCGGCTCGTAGGTGAGGAAGGTTTCCTGCCTGACCTTGGAGATGACGGCATAAACGTCGACGACGGTCACGGTGGCGACCAGCGGCGTCGATTTCAGCTGCAGCACGGTTTCGCCGTTAAGCGTCGGCAGCGCCCGATGGATGGCGCGCGGCAGCCAGATGCGGCGGAACATCGCCCAGCGGCCCATGCCATAGGCTTTCGCGGCCTCCAGTTCGCCGGGCGGAACACCGGCAAAGGCGCCGCGCATGACCTCACCCTCATAGGCGGCAAAGGAAATGGTCAGCGCCGCAACACCATAGGGCCATGCCTCACGCAGGTATGGCCAGAGGAAGGACTGGCGGATCGCCGGGAACTGCGGGAACAGCGAACCGAGCCCGTAGTAAAGCAGCCAGAGCTGCAAAAGCAGCGGCGTACCGCGGATGACGGTGCAGAAGATCTTCGCCGGCAGCTTCAGGAACCAGGGACCCGTCACCTGCACGAGGCCGATCGGCACTGCCAATAGGAAACCGAGGATCGCGGTGCTGAACAACATCACCAGGCTGACGAGAATGCCCCAGCCGAGCCGCGGCAGGTAGCGCGGCAGCCAGTCCCAGCGCATGAAGACGGCGACGGCGACGACGAAGGCGGCAAACACCAGCATCATGACGATGCGATGCGGCACAAAGAAGCTCTTCGCCGTCGGCAGGTCCTCGGGCGTAAACGCAACGGCGTGGGTGGTTTCGTCGGTCATCGGCTCTCCGCAAAACCGCGTCGGGCATGGCGTTCGAGCATGCCGATGAAGACGTTGGAAACGAGCGTCAGTGCCAGATAGAGCGCGCCGGCGGCGAGGAAGAACAGGAGATAGGCCTTGGTCGTGCCCGCCGCCTGGCGCGTGACCAGCGTCAGTTCACTGAAGCCGACGACCGCGAGAAGGGCAGTGTCCTTGGTGGCGATCAGCCAGAGATTGGAAAGGCCGGGGATGGCGTAGGGCAGCATTGCCGGCAGCGTGATGCGCCGCAAGACCTTGGTCGGCGACATGCCATAGGCACGCGCCGCCTCGATTTGGCCCGCAGGCACCGCCTTGATCGCGCCGCGCAGTACTTCGGTCGAGTAGGCCCCTTGCACCACGCCGATCACGAAGATGCCGGCCATCAGGCCGCTGATGTCGACCGGGCCAATCGAAAAGAGTGCAAGCACCTGATTGAGCAGGTCCGTTCCGGCATAATAGAGCAAGAGGATCAGTACCAGCTCCGGCACGGCGCGCACGACGGTGGTGTAGCATTCGAGCAGGTCGCGCAACACCGGGCCGCCATAGAGCTTGCCGAAGGCGCCGCCGATGCCGAGTGCCAGTCCGAGCGTAAAGCCGCCGACGGCGATCTGGATGGAATTGAAGAAGCCCTGCAGCAACACGCCGCCCCAGCCGGGCGCGTTGAGCGAGAGCAGGCCCCAATTGATGAGGGAATCCGCAGCCATGCGTCGTGCTCCGATGGCGCCGGCCGGCGGCAGATGCGGCGTTGAATGCCCTGCGGGCAGGCAACGCCGTAACCGTTCGATCGCCGGCCGATCGCGCCTTATTCGCCGTAGATGTCGAAGTCGAAGTACTTCTTCGAGAACGTATCGTAGCTGCCGTTGTCGCGGATCGCCTTGATCGCGGCGTTCACCTTGTCCTTGAGCTCGGTTTCGCCCTTGCGCAAACCGACGCCGACACCCGGGCCGATCACGGCAACGTCTTCGGCGACATCGCCCTTGTAGTCGCAGCATTCCTTGCCCTGGTCGGTCGCCAGGAACGCCTTGAGCGCGATGGCGTCCGCCTGCACGGCATCAAGACGACCGGCGGCGAGGTCGTTGTTGGCCTCGTCCTGCGTCTGGTATTCCTTGACCTCGACGCCCGCCGGCGCGAAGTGCTTGGCGGCGTAGGCCTGGTGGACCGTTGAGACCTGGACGCCGAGCGTCTTGCCGTTCAGACTTTCCGGGGTCGACTTGATGTCAACGCCCTTGGTGCCGATGATGCCGGTCGGCGTGTTGTAATATTTATCCGAGAAATCGATCGTCTTCAGGCGCTCGTCGGTAATCGACATCGAGCTGATGATCATGTCGATTTTCTTCGAAGTCAGCGCCGGGATGATGCCGTCCCAGGCGACCGGCGTCAGCACGCATTCGAGCTTGGCTTCGGCACACATCGCATTCATGAACTCGACTTCCCAGCCTTCCCAATTACCGCTGGCGTCAGGTGCCGTGAACGGGGGGTAGGGTTCTGCGGCAACGCCGACCTTCAGCGCTTCGGCCGAGGCGGCCACGCCGCCGCTGACGGCAATTGCCGCCGCAACGGCCAGGACTTTCAATGCCTTCTTCATGCTGTTCCCCTTTTTGGTTGTTTAGCATTTTGGAATTCAGTGAATGGAACTGATGAACTTCTTGAGTCTCTCCGATTTCGGGGCGCCGAAAATGGCCTCTGGCGGGCCCTGTTCCTCGATGACGCCGTTGTGCAGGAAGACGATGTGGTTGGCGACGTCGCGCGCAAACTTCATTTCGTGCGTCACCAGGACCATCGTACGTTTCTCGCGCGCCAGATCGCCGATGACCGAGAGCACCTCGCCGACAAGCTCGGGATCGAGCGCCGAGGTTGGTTCGTCGAAGAGCATGACGAGCGGCTGGATGGCGAGCGCGCGGGCAATTGCCGCGCGCTGCTGCTGGCCGCCGGACAGAAAGGCCGGGTAGGCGTCGCGCTTCTCGTAAAGGCCGACGCGCTTGAGCAGCGTTTCGGCCGTCGCAATCGCTTCGGCTTTCGGTTTGCCGAGCACATGGATCGGTGCTTCGATGACGTTTTCGAGGATGGTCATGTGCTGCCAGAGATTGAAACTCTGGAAGACCATGCCGAGCTGGCTGCGGATGCGCTGGACCTGTTTGCGGTCCTCCGGCACCAGGCCGCCGCGCCCGTCGGACTTCATCCTGATCTTTTCGCCGTGCACGCTGACGCTGCCGGAGGATGGTAGTTCGAGGAGGTTGATGCAGCGCAGGAAGGTGGACTTGCCGGAGCCGCTGCCGCCGATGATGGCGATCACATCGCCTTGCTTCGCTGTGAGCGAAACACCCTTCAGCACTTCCAATGGCCCGAAACGCTTGTGCAGGTCAGTGACCGCGATTGCCTGGGCCGCATCCGTCATCGGCGCGCCTGTCCCATGGCTCTGCGAGCTTTTGCTGTCAGCATCAAAACAGTTCCCCTGTCGTTTTCCGTGCGGCATCTTTGTCCTGTCACGGTTTTGTTGACAGGCATGGTTGCACTTGTGCAGCTATTATTCAAGCGTATAATAATACGCATCGTCGATTTTTTGACGCCCGCCCCGAGCCCTGATTTCCCGAAGGAGTCCCCCATGTTCCGGTTTCGGCCGAAGCCTTTGTCGACCGTGGATGCTGCGACGCCAAGGCAGTCTGCGGCATGAACAGGCGCAGCTTTCACCGCGCGCCGGAGGGAGAGCGTCGCCAGGAACTGATCGAGGCGACGCTCGACTGCATCTCCGAATTCGGTCTCAAGGGCGCGACGGTCAGACAGATCGCGATTCGCGCCGGCGTGACCGCCGGACTGGTGCGCCACTACTTCGAATCGAAGGACCAGATGGTCGCCGAAGCCTATCGCGCCGTTATCGCCTCCTTGACGGAGAAGGCGAGCAAGGTCGAGGGCGATCCGGAAACCAGGCTTCGAGATTTTATCGCGATCAACCTCACCGAGCCGGTTGCCGACAGCCGCAGCATCTCGCTCTGGGCCGCCTTCATCAGCCAGGTGCGCGTCGATCCGGTACTCTCCGAGATCCATCGCGAAGGCTATCTCGCCTTCCGCAATTCGCTGCAGGAACTGCTGGCCGATTTCCTTGCCACCAAGGGCAAGCCGGCGGACGCTGAAACCTGCCGGGCGTTTGCCATCGCCATCAACGGACTGGTCGACGGTCTTTGGGTCGAAGGGTGCCTGGCGGGCGATCTTTTTCGCGAGGGTGAGCTCGTCGCCATCGCCATGTCCTCGGTCGAGGCTCTCCTCGGCACCTCGATCGGAACTGCAAAACAATGAAATTGGGAGAAAGCACCATGCGCTACGCGTCCATCACCGAACGTCTCGCCGATCTCGGCTCCGGAAAATGGTCGCTGCATATTCGTGCCCGCCAGCTGAAGGCTGGTGGTGCCGACATCATCGAGCTGACGATCGGCGAACCGGATCTGCCGCCGGATCGTGCCCTTCTCGACGAATGCCAGCGCGCGATGAATGCCGGCCGTTATCGCTACTCCAACGGCCGCGGGGAACATGCGGTTGTGGCGGCTTTGGCCGAAAAATACCGCAAGCGCCGCCCCGACGTGACGACGGAAAACGTCATGTGTTTCCCTGGCACGCAGACGGCGCTGTTCGCCGTGATCCTGGGGCTGGCGGAGGCCGGCGACGCCGTACTCGTCGGCGATCCGCTCTATGCGACGTACGAAGGCGTGATCCGCTCCACCGGCGCCCATCCGGTGCTGGTGCCGCTCAAGCCCGAATTCGGCTTTCATATGCAGGCTTCCGACCTTGAAAAGGCGATCACGCCGGAAAGCCGCGTGCTATTGCTCAACACGCCGCACAATCCGACCGGCGCCGTCCTGACCGCCGACGAGGTCATTGCCATCGGCGAAGTCGCCCGCCGACATGATCTCTGGATCGTCTGCGACGAGGTTTACGAGGAACTGGTGTTCGACGCGGTTTTCGCCTCGCCCTTCGACAATCCGGATCTTGCCGAGCGCACCGTCGTCGTCTCCTCGATCTCCAAGTCCCATGCGGCCCCCGGTTTCCGCAGCGGCTGGGCGATCGGCCCGGTCGAGTTCACCAACCGGCTGCTGCCGGTCTCGGAAACCATGCTCTTCGGCACCCAGCCCTTCATTGCCGATATGACCGCCTATGCGCTGACCCATGATATCGATACCTCCAGGCAGATGCGCGAATCCTATAAGTCGCGCGCCGCGCAGATTGTTGCCGGGCTTGCCGAGGCGCCGGGCATCGAGGTGTTCGCGCCGGAGGCAGGCATGTTCATCTTGATCGATGTTTCCGGAACCGGCCTCGATGGTGACGCGTTTGCCTGGGCGCTGCTCGAAGAAGAGGGGGTTGCGGTCATGCCCGGATCGTCCTTTGGTGATGAGGCACAGAACTATCTGCGCGTCAGCCTGACCGTCCCCGACAGCGATATCGACGAGGCCTGCCGCCGCATCACAGCGCTCGCCGAGCGGTCCAGCCTGCGCAAGGAGCGCCGCGCATGACGATGGAAAAGACGGTTGGCGAAGTCCTCGTCGATCTGCTCGAGGCCAATGGCGTCGAAGTGGTTTTCGGTATTCCCGGCGTTCACACGGTTGAGCTCTATCGTGGGCTGGCGGCATCGAAGATCCGCCATGTGACGCCGCGGCACGAACAGGGCGCCGGCTTCATGGCCGATGGCTACGCCCGCGTCAGCGGCAAGCCGGGTGTCGCCTTGGTCATCACCGGGCCGGGGCTGACGAACACGATCACGGCCATGGCGCAGGCGCGTCAGGATTCGATCCCGATGCTGGTGATCTCCGGCGTCAACCGCCGGGATTCGCTCGGCCATGGCCGGGGGCTTTTGCACGAGTTGCCCGACCAGCACGGCATGATGAAGACGTTGGCGCTTTATTCGCACACGCTGCTCAACCCGGAAGACCTGCCCTTCGTCGTCGACCGGGCCTTCTCGGTGCTCGTCTCCGGCCGGCCGGGGCCGGTGCATATCGAAATTCCGACCGACGTGATGTCGGCGAAAATCGTGCCGCAGGCAGTGCGCCCGGCGACGGCGACGCGACCGCGCTCCGACAGCGAGACGCTGCAGCGTGCCGCGATCCTCTGCGCCGACGCCTCGCGGCCGGTGATCATCTGCGGCGGCGGCGCGCTGACGGCGGAACCGGAAGTGAAGGCCCTTGCCGAACAGATCGGCGCGCCTGTTGTCACCACCGTCAACGCCCGCGGCATGCTCGCTGGCAATCCCTTGCGCGTTCCGGCAAGCCCAAGCCTGAAGGCGGTGCGATCGCTCTTGAGGGAGGCCGATCTGGTGCTGGCGCTCGGCACCGAAATGGGCCAGACGGACTACGACATGTATGCCGATGGCGGCTTCCCGGCCTTGCGCAACCTCATCCGCACCGACATCGACGCGGCACAGCTCGCGCGCGGGCCGCATGCAACGCTTTCGATCCTCTCCGGTGCCAAGGCGGCGACATCGGGCATCCTCGCCTTCCTGCCCGGCCATACCGCGAAGGATGGTGCGGTGCGCGCCGAAACCGCGCGGCGAGCGGCGTTGAAGGAACTGACCCCGAAGATGCGAGCCGAAATTGCCATCATCGAAACCGTCTACAAGACGCTGCCGGACTGCACCATCGTCGGCGACTCGACCCAGGCCGTTTATGCCGGCAACCTTTACTGCGACGCGCCGCGGCAGCGCAGCTGGTTCAATTCGGCGACCGGCTACGGCTCATTGGGTTACGCTCCGCCTGCGGCCGTTGGTGCTGCGGTCGCCGATCCGTCGCGACCGGTGGTATGCCTCGTCGGCGACGGCGGCTTCCAGTTTTCGCTCGCCGAAATCGGCTCGGCTGTCGATGCGCAGGCGAAGGTGATCTTCCTCGTCTGGAACAATGACGGCTACCAGGAGATCGAAAGTTACATGGTCGACGCCGGCGTCACGCCCGAGGGCGTCAAGCCTTCGGCTCCGGACTTCCTGCTGGCGGCCAGGGCCTACGGCGTTGAAGGTCAGCGGCTTGCCTCGATTGCCGATCTTTCTCAGGCACTTGCCGAAGCGGCGAAGCGCAAGGGACCGTCGTTGATTGAAATCCATGAGCGGCGAACGACCGGCCTTTCAGCCTGATCCCGTGGGTCGCGTAGCGGGCCGGATTTGACTTTTCCGGCCTGGAATGGTGTTAAGGGCGCCCATGCTCGATTCCGGCCACGTTCTTTCGTTAAGGTCGGGCATTCGGGCTGAATTTTCGTCTCGCTGGCGCTTGAGCGCCAAGGAAAGGGACCGCGTCCTTGATGGACCGCATGGGTGGTGGCAGCAGGAACATCCAGGCCAGCCGGCTTCTTGCCGTGCTGTGGCTGTTCTGCGCCTCCATGGCGATGCAGGTCATTTCGGTCGGCCAGAGCATCCCGTCGCGCTCGTCGTCCGGCGCGCAGGCCGGCAACGTCACGGACACCGGTTCGAGCGACCGGCCCGTCGCCCGGCAGATTACGCGGGCAACCCCGCTTTCCGATCTCCGCTTCACGGCCGAGCGCAAGGACGCCAAGTCCTCGACCGATGACGGCCTGCCGGCGTTGCTGCCGGCGTCTGTCGAGCTTCAGCTTCCCCAGTCGTCGGATGACCGGTTTCTGCGTCGTCTCGCCGAGCATATCGGTGGGGCTGCGAACCATGGCCCCCACATTCGCGCACCACCCAGCGCCTGACCCATCAATCAGATTATGGTTGGTTGGCGGTTTCGGCTGCGACCCTGCCTTTGACGAAACAAAGTCCTGACGACGCCCCCGTGTCCGTGCAGGCACTCCTGGAACCACAACATGCGTACATCCAAATGGGCGATTCTCGTCTATGTCGCCGTGATCATCTTCGGATGCGTCGCGGCGCTTCCCAACGTGCTGACGCCAGCGCAGCGTGAACAGTTCGCCGCCTGGCTGCCGGTCAAGCCCGTGACCCTCGGCCTCGACCTCAAGGGCGGGTCGCACCTCGTCCTCGAAGTCGACGCCGCCGGCCTGCGCAAGGCGCGGATCGAAACCCTGCTCGACGATACGCGTCGGGCGCTCCGCACCGAGCGGGTCCCTGCCTCTTCGGCCCGTATCGCCGGCGATACCGTGACCGTGAAGATCGAAGACCCCGCTGACCGCGAAAAAGTTCTGCCGAAGCTTAAAGAGCTGGCAGCGCCCGTCGGCACGCTCGGCTTTAGCGGTTCGGCTTCCGACATCGAGGTCACTGAAGATGGTGATACCATCACCGTCGCGATGACCGAGGCCGGCCTTGCCGACCGCACGACCAAGGCGGTCGAGCAGAGCCTGGAGATCATTCGTCAGCGCGTCGACACTGTCGGTGTCGCCGAACCGCTGATCCAGCGCGTCGGCTCCGACCGCATCCTCGTCCAGCTTCCGGGCCTCGAAGACCCGACGGCGCTGCGACAGCTTCTCGGCTCCACAGCCCAGATGAGCTTCCACATGGTCGACCAGACCGTGGATCCCAACCAGCCGGCACCGCGTGGCGTCGACATCCTGCCGGGTGCGCACGACACCAACAAATATGCGGTCGAAAGCCGCGTTGCGATTTCGGGCGAGCGGCTGGCCGATGCCAAGGCCGGCTTCGATCAGCGCACCAACGAGCCGATCGTTTCCTTCACCTTCGATTCACTGGGTGCGCGCCAGTTCGCGGAAATCACCCAGGCCGCTGTCGGCCGGCCCTTCGCGATCGTGCTGGACGGCAAGGTTCTGACGGCGCCGGTCATCCGCGAGCCGATCATCGGCGGCAACGGCCAGATCAGTGGCAATTTCACCGCACAGGAAGCAACCGTTCTGTCGGCGCTCCTGCGCTCGGGCGCGCTGCCGGCACCGCTGACCGTCATCGAAGAGCGCTCCGTCGGCCCGAACCTCGGTAGCGATTCGATCCGCATGGGCATCTATACCGGCCTTGCCGGCTTTGCCCTCGTCGTCACCCTGATGGTCGTGCTCTATGGCGCATGGGGCATGATCGCCAATGTCGGCCTGGTGCTGCACACGATCCTGACGATCGCGCTGCTGGCCATGCTCGGCTCGACGCTGACCTTGCCCGGCATCGCCGGTATCATTCTCGGCATCGGCATGGCGGTGGACGCCAACATCCTGATCAACGCGCGTATTCGCGAAGAGACGGAAGGCGGCGCCGGTGCGATGAAGGCGCTCGATATCGGCTTCAACAAGGCCTATGCAACCATCATCGATAGCAACGTCACGACGCTTTCGGGCACCGTGCTGCTGTTCGCCTTCGGTTCCGGCCCGGTAAAGGGCTTCGCCGTCACGATGATGCTCGGCATCATCATCTCGATGTTCACGTCGATCACCGTCGTGCGCCTGATGATGCGCGAGGTCGTCGTTCGCCGGAAGATGAAGAAGCTCGAAATTCCGTCGCTGTTCGGCAAGGTTCCGAAGCTTCCGTCCTTCTCCTTCATGAAGGGCCGCTTCGTCGCCATCGGCATGTCTGCCTTCCTGTCGATCAGCTCCGTGGTGCTGTTCTTCACGCCGGGCCTCAACTACGGCATCGACTTCGTCGGCGGCATCCAGGTCGAGACCACCTCGAAGAACACGCTTGATCTTCCGGCGCTGCGCCACAACCTCGAAGCGCTCAACATCGGCGAAGTCGCCCTGCAGGAGTTCGGCCAGGACAAGTCCGTGCTGATCCGTGTTCAGCGCCAGCCTGGCGGTGAACAGGAGCAGACGGCGGCACTCAACCGCATCAAGGACGCCGTGGTTCAGACGATCCCGGATGCGAGCTTCGAGCGTACCGAGGTGGTCGGTCCGACCGTCAGCACCGAGCTTGCCCGTTCGGGCTTCCTCGCCGTCGGCCTCGCCATGGTGGCGATCCTGCTTTACATCTGGTTCCGCTTCGAATGGCACTTCGCCGTCGGCGCGATCGCGGTTCTATTGCTCGATATCACCAAGACCATCGGCTTCTTTGCGCTGACAGGCATCGACTTCAACCTGACGGCCATCGCTGCGCTGCTGACGATGATCGGTTACTCGGTCAACGACAAGGTCGTGGTCTATGACCGCATGCGTGAGAACCTGCGCAAGTACAAGTCGATGCCGTTCTCCGATCTGATCGACATGAGCATCAACCAGGTGATCGCGCGATGCATCTTCACCTCGATGGCGACGGCCTTCTCACTGGTGCCGATGGCGATCTGGGGCGGCGATGCGGTTAAGAGCTTCGCCTGGCCGATGATCTTCGGCGTCATCGTTGCGACGACCTCGTCGATCTACATCGGCGGCCCGATCCTGCTCTTCCTCAATCGCTGGTGGAAGGATCGCGAAGGGTCCCGTACGGGCGCGAGCACTCCGCAGGCCGGTACGCCGACGGTCTGATCCCTCCGCGGATCGAGCGGAGAGGCAGGCGCAGATCCGCCTGCGCTCTTCCTCATTCCGTTGAAATGACATGAAACGTGAAGGGGCGGCCCGACGGGCCGCCCCTTTTTTGTCCGAATGTGCTGTCTTTATCCCATCCGTGCCTTGCAGACTGATTCTTCGCTTCCTAGATAGCGAAGGTCACCGGTTCCGGGGCGGGAGAATGGATATTGCGTCTACTCCCCCTAAAGTTTGAAGGGTGAAGAATTTTTTTCTGCGTCTTCATCTTTTTAATTGACGTAATTGGTAGATTATTCTAGTTTGCAAAATACGTGATGCGGGGAGTCCGCCTCACGGTTGTTCATCAAACGCTCCGGCATGCTGATGCCGGGCCAGCCAAAGGAGAGTGACATGTTCGGAAACGTCTCGACCGCCGCCTTCTTCGGCACGCGTCTCCTTTGTCGCGCAACAGAGAAAAAACGGCTCATTCGCAATCTCTGCCGAATGTGACCATCGAATCCCTCGAAGTTTATCTTTTGCCGAAATTGAAAGTCTCCGCGCCCCCGGCGTGGAAGGAGCGTTATTTGCATGAGCAAGCAGGTTATCGAATTTGGCGGCGAAGCCGTCGGTGTTGTTGTCCCGGATGAAGATCGGTTCAAGTTCCTCGCCGTGAAGTATCACGTCTGGGATCTGGACGCGAAGCGCTTCGGTTCGGCCGATGAGGCGCGCGCCGCAATCCGCCAATTGCTGGCCCATCAGGCAGTCCAGGCGCGGCGGCAGGGCCATAGCGCGGCCGCCTGAGGGCAATTGGCGGGACCAGCGAGGAAAGCCGTGGGCGGCTTTCCTGCCGCCGCCGCCCTGTTGCTTCCCGACCTCACGGTATTGCGTCGGTCGCTGAAATGATCGCCACGGCCTCGGTCAATTCCCCACTATAAATATATGTTGGCAGTACGTTTCTTGTGCTATGCCAAGCTATATTTGCATTTGCGCGGACGATTCCCGTTTTCTGGGCGCCGCCGCAGGGAAAGCGTGCCGGAATGCTGACGAAGAAGGGAAAATACGGACTGAAGGCGTTGGTCGATCTTGCGCGGCTGGGGCCGGGAGAGACCGCCTTCATCACCGAGATCGCCCAGCGCAACAATATCCCGAAGAAGTTTCTCGATACGATCCTGCTCGAATTGCGCAATGCCGGCATGCTGCGTTCGAAAAAGGGGCCTGGCGGCGGCTATTCGCTGTCGCGTCCCGCGTCTGAAATTCGCATCGGCCATGTGATCCGCACGCTGGACGGGCCGCTGGCCCCGATCCGCTGTGCCAGCCGCACCGCCTATGAGGTCTGTGAAGACTGCAACGACCCCGAGACCTGTCAGGTGCGGGTGTCGATGACCACGGTGCGCGATGCCGTTGCCGCGATCCTCGATTCCATGACGCTCGAGGAATTCGCCGCCGACAAGTCGATGCCGCTCGAAACGGTGGAAGAAAAACGGGTAGGCTGACGAAAAACGTCCCCCTTTGCGCCAGTTTTCCCCCGGAACCTGCTTCTAAGGCTTGGTTTGCCCAGAAAAAGCGCCTATCTGCCCTCAATGGTCTGGCAGGCATCAATTGCGGCCGGCAGCAACGTCTTCGCAGGATTGGGGGCATCATGGGTTTGAGACATGCATCGGCGGATGAGCGCACTGCAGTTGCGGCTTTGGAGTCGATCGGCCGGACGCTGACGACCGCGATGGTCGGCATCAAGGCTCTGGTAGATCACCTCGGCTCCGACGAAGCATTTGCCCGCAGCGTCGTAGATGCCGTCGAACTGATCGGCGAAAGCCAGGGGCGCGTCGTCGTCTCCGGCGTCGGCAAGAGCGGTCATATCGGCCGCAAGATCGCTGCGACCCTGGCTTCAACCGGCACGTCCGCCTACTTCGTGCATCCGACCGAAGCGAGCCATGGCGACCTTGGCATGGTCACCTCGCAGGATGTCCTCATCCTGCTTTCCTGGTCGGGTGAAACGGCCGAGCTCGCCAACATGCTCACCTATGCCAAGCGCTTCAACGTTCCGATCGTATCGATCTGCGCGAACCGCGACAGTGTGCTGGCGCGAAACTCCGAAGTGCCGATCGTGCTGCCAAGGGTGCCGGAGGCCTGTCCGCACGGCCTCGCACCAACCACATCGGCGATGCTGCAGCTCGCCGTCGGCGATGCCCTGGCGATCGCGCTTCTGGAGCGGCGCGGCTTCTCCGCCGAGGATTTCAAGACCTTCCATCCGGGTGGCAAGCTCGGCGCGCAGTTGCGCCTGGTGCGTGAACTGGCGCACGAGGGCACGCAGATGCCGCTGCTCAGCGTGGGGCGTCCGATGAGCGAAGCTCTGATCGAAATGTCGTCGAAGGGCTTCGGTGTCGTTGGTATCGTCGAGGACAACGGCAAGCTCGTCGGTGTGATCACCGACGGTGACCTGCGTCGGCACATGTCGGGTGACCTGCTCTTGCAGCCGGTCGAAGCGGTGATGTCGCGCAGTCCGCGCGTGATCCGCGGCGACGTGCTGGCGAGCGGCGCCATGGAATTCATGCAGCAGCACAAGGTCACGGTGCTGTTCGTCGTCGACGATAGCGGAGCGCCCGTCAGCATCCTGCATATCCACGACCTGCTGCGTGCCGGCGTGGTCTGAGCGCAGCAGGCCAGGTCGTCTGGCGAAAGCAGCCTAACCCTTCACCACGGCGGGCCAGTCGCTCGTCGTGCCCGGCTGCACCGGTCGTTCCAGATAGGTCGAAAGCACCACATAGCTGCGTGTCGCCTTGACGCCGGGCGTGTCGTAGAGACGCGCCAGCAGCCCTTCGAGTGCATGGGTGCTTTCAGTGCGGACCTTGAGCAACATGCAGGTATCGCCGGCGACCGAGTGGATCTCCTCCACTTCAGGGCATTCTTCGATGGCCAGCAGCGCCTGTGTCTTGCCCCAGCCGGTCGTGTCGACATGGACGAAGGCGAGCAGTGTCTTGCCAAGTGCCTCCGGGTCGATCAGGGCCGACACGCGGCGGATCGCTCCGGATCGCCTCAGCCGCTTCACGCGCTCGTGCGCCGCTGGCGGCGAAAGCCCGACACGCTCGCCGAGTTCGGCATAGCTCGTGGTCGCATCCTCGACCAGCACGCTTAATAGTTTTCGGTCCATCGCGTCGAGGTCGCGCTCCGACGGGCGCTTCCGCCGAACGTCATCTGTATTTTGGTCCATTCCGAGATTTCCTCTTGTGGCTGAATGTCATTCTGAGATCATGAGGGAATGACGAACCTCAATCAATCAATTTCACGCGTTTCGATCGCCAAGGAGCGGATACCGCCTTTCGCCTATCTGCTGACCGGCTGCATCGGCGTCATCGGCTCCAATTCACTGGCGCTTGGGCCGATCGCGCCGGAAGTGGCAGGAAGCCTCGGCACGGGCGTTCCGTCGGTGATGACTGCTTCGGCCGCCTTTGGTCTTGGCACCGCGGTCAGCGCCGTCTTTCTTGGCTGGCTTATCGACCGCCATGGGCCGCGTCGCATGTTGGCTGTGGCCTTGCTGCTTCTGGCGGCCGGGCTCGCCGGCAGTGCGGCTGCGCCAACGCTGCTGTTCCTCGTCGCAGCCCAGCTTGTCGTGGGCCTTGCCGCAGGCATAGCGCTTCCTTCAATCTATACGCTGGCTTCTGTCATCGCACCGGCCGGCCGCGAGAGCGAGACCATCGGCCTGGTGCTGACCGGCTGGACGCTCAGCATGGTGGCAGGCGTGCCCTTGTCGGCGGCGGTTGCCGATCTCGCCGGTTGGCGTGCCGTCTACGTTATCGTCGCCGCCGCAACACTGGTCGCATGTGCCGCCGTCCGGCTGGCACCGGTGCGGGAAGGACAGGCGGGCAAGGCGACTTCGCCGCTTGCGGCGCTGGGCGTGCGTGGCGTTGCTCCGCTTCTGGTTGCCTGCGCCGCCTTCATGGCCGCTTTTTACGGTGTCTATGCCTATATCGGCGAGCACCTGCATTCCGCACTTGGCCTGCCCGTCAGCGCCAATGGACTCGTCGCCGTTTCCTATGGTTTCGGCTTCGGTGCCGCTGCCTTGCTCGATCGGTTGATCGATCGCTTTGGCGCCGGCAGGCTATTGCCGCTGATCTTCCTTGCCGTGGCCGGCGTCTATGGCGCGATGGCGACAGCGAGCGGTTCCTACTCTGCCATGCTGGTCGTTGTCTTCTTCTGGGGGCTTGCCAACCATTTCGGCCTCAACGTGCTCATCATGCGGCTAACCGGGCTCGATCCCGCCAAACGCGGCGCAATCATGGGGCTCAACAGCGGCGTCACCTATCTCTCGCTCTTTGCCGGCACGATCGGCTTCGGTGCAGCCTATGCCGAGACCTCATTTTCCGCGCTGCCTTTGGCGGCGGCAGGGCTGATGCTGGCCGCCGCTACCGCCGCGGCGCTTGCGCCGCGTTAGGTCGACAGCCGACATCTAAAGCCGTTATGGGAGCGAGGCGACCCTGGCCCGTTTTTCCGGCTTGCGGCGCGGCGGCGGATCGACGAAGGCGCCGGGTTCATTGAGGCTGTTCTCGTTCAGCCGTTTGGCGATCGCTTCGGCGCCGGCATCGGTTCCGGCGCGAGAATAGAAGTTGCCGCGCACCTGGATAGAGGCAGCGAGCAGACGGAACATCGCGTTTGCCAGGTTCGGTTCCGGCGCCTGCGGCGCCCGCCAGAAGATTTCGAGCGGCTGTTGGTCGGTCAATCCGGCGATATCGAACACGGCGGTGCCGAGCACCTTGACCGGCCGTCCCTGCTTGAGCGCATGCAAGCCGGCCGTCGAATTCACCGTGATCATGCCTGCGCTCGCCTCGCCAAGCGTGTCGAGGTTGCCGCCGTCCAAGTAGAAGACACGGCCGCTCAACCCCAGCGCCGCCGCCTTCGCGTCGATGAACTTGCGCCAGGCAATCAGGTCGTTGTCGAGCGGATGCACCTTGAAGACGATGCGCGCATCGGGCGTTGCAAAGGCTGAAAAGGAAGTGAGGACTTCAGCGATGGCATCCTTCTGGCTATGGAACGGCGAATGCGCTCGCAGCTGAAAGTCGGTTTCGAGTTGAAGCGGATAGACGAAATAGGGTGCGTCCTCAGAAAGCAGCCTGGCGACGGTCGCCTCGGCTTCCGCCGAGCGCCGCTTTTCAGAAAGAAGTCGGCGCACCCAGCCGGCATATTCGGCAAGCGGGTGGAAGATCGCGTGGCGGCGATAGTGCGGAAACAGGAACCAGAAGAAGACGTTCGGCAGATTGTAGAGCAGGTCGTAGCTCGCATCCGCCAGGAACGTCTGGCTGTAACGCTTGCGCCAGTCCGGCTCCGGCAGGTTCGAAGCGGCTGAAAGGATCTGTCCGGCGTCGATCGGAAAATGCGAGTTCGACGACATGCCGTTGCGCTCGAGAGTCAGCCAGTCCGGCCGAAGATAGCCCATCTCGATAATGGCGACGCTCACGCCCGCGCGCCGGGCGACCGCGCTTGCGGCCCGATGATAGGGACGTTCCTCGCCGAGCAGCAGCATGTCGGTGACGCCGTGCTCTGCTATGAAAGTCTCAAGATAGCCGGGCCAGGCCGTCGCCGTGCCGCGATAGTTGAAGCCGCCTTTGCGCCGCCAGAAGATCTGGTCGCCGGCATTCAGGTTGATCCTCAGGCAGCGGTGGCCAAGGGCCTCCAGTCGGTCGGCGATCTTGCGGAAGATCGGCGAGGACGGGCCTTGCAGGAACAGGAATACCCGCTGCCTTGGCCGACCGACCGCGCCGGCCGATGTCATCGAAGCGTTCTCCATCCGTCGACCGCCGCTACCGCAGCGTATCCTTTCTAAGGTTCGCGTGGTTGAGAAGCGCCTCGATCAGGTTCCAGGCTTCAACGTTGCTCGGCTCCGCGGGTTTGTGCGACGACCGTTTTGCCTTGGCGAGCGGCACGATCAGATAGTCCGTGCGCGGATCCGGGAAGGGATCGGCGAAGGACTTCAGCAGCGGCGCATGATCGCCGTAAAAGACAAGCCAGACCGGACGGTCGAGTTTGTCGAGGTGTTCGCTCAATGTGTTCAGCGCTGCGTCCGACTGCGCGAGAATGGCGAGATAGATGTCGATGGGATTGGCGAGATCACCGACACGGCCCGGCTCCCACGGGCCGTGATTGGCCATGGACGCGACGAAGATGAAACCGCTTTCATCCTCCGGCAGCTTCTCGCATGCGTCGATCACCTTCGCCGCGAGTTTCTCGTCGGAGACATAGGGCCCGTCTCTCTCGGGGCGGTGATCGAAGCCATCGAGCATCGTCAGCTTGGAAAAGCCGAGCTGCGGCATCGCCTTGTGCCGAAGGAAGAAGGTCCGGTCATAGGGGTGGATGAAGTGGGTGTTCCAGCCGGCACGCTTCATTTTTCCCGGCCAGACGACGTCGGCATAGTGTGAGGCGCGCAGGTACGGGTAGCTGGCGTCGACATGAATGTCGTCTGGCACCAGGCCGCTGATGACGGCGAATTCGGTGCGCAGCGTGTAGCCGCCCTCAAATACGCTGCTGAGCCGGCCCCACTGCACCGCCTCGCGCCGCAGCCGGTCCAGCGTCGGCAGCTTCAGCGTATCGACGCCGAAATGCCGCATGTCGATGAAGGATTCCGATTGCCAGACGACGATCAGCGGCGAGCCATCGTCGCCAATCAGATCCTGCACGGCGGCTCTGACGATTTCCGAGAGTTCCGCGACGATCTTCTCGCGCCGAACCCCGAGCCAGACGATGAAGCGGAAGACGACCGAACCGAAGGTGCCGAAGCGCACCGTGTTCATCTTGACGTCGAGCACCTTGAGCAGCCGCTGCACCAGTGCTGCGGTCGGGCGGTTCACCGGGCCGTAAAAGAGCAGGAGCCACGGTCCGTAGGCGATGCCAAGCATCACGAGGATCCAGAAGGCCTTGCCCCGGTCGGGCAGAATGGCCGGCTCGAAATACATATAGAGGCCGGAAACGCCGAACACGTAGAGGAACGCGACGGTCCAGAAGACGACGTTCAATGAGCTCGCGTAGAAGATCGTCTTGTACTTGAACACGTCGACGACGAGCGCGATGTCGGAAAAGATCAGCGGCTCACGGATGAACTTGAACTTGGCGCGGGAGATGCCCGTGAAGATGATGAAGAAGCTCATCGTGCCGGCAGCCGCATAGAGCGGCCGCCAGGAACCGGCGAAGAAGCCGGCAAAGACCAGCGCGATGACCGGCAGGCGGGCAAACACATCGATCACGTCCTGCGTCCGCCCGAAGGGCGACGGATTGGCGCGCCGCTCTCGCTTCGGCAGAGCAAAACGGTCTGTGAAGAAAATCACCGCACAGGACAGCAGATAACAACAGAGCGTGAGTGTTATCGGGTAGTCATGCAGTTGAAACGGAAGCAACGCCAAGCGGAAACCTTCATGTCTTCATGCCGGCCGACGCCGCTTCATGCGGCACAGCATCCGCTCGACACTTAAATCCTATCGCTCACAGGTACAAGCGCCGTCAGGTTTGTCGCTCCGACACTCCACGGTTATGCTCGGCGGGCGGGGCATCCTCAACGATGGCCCTGTCGAACCACCAGTTGAGAAGCGGGCGGACGGCCGGTCCGAAACGGCCGAGCAGGTAAAGCGTCAGGCCGAAATAGACTTCGAACGGACCCCGGTCGATGCCTCTGACAATCTGCTTCGCCACCGCATCTGCCGGCCAGGGCCGGACGGTGCCCATGATCCTGGCTGCTTCCGGCGGGCGGGTTGCGAGTTCGTGGCGGAGCTGCGGTGTCTCGGTATCGGGCGGAAAACAAACCGAGACGCCGACACCGTGCGGCCGCGCTTCCGAGCGGAGCGCCTGGGCAAAGCCATGCAGGGCGAATTTGGAGGCGCTATAGGCCGAATAGCCATAGATGCCGATAAGACCGGCGCCGGAGGAAATCATCATGATCCTGCCGCGGCCGCGCCGCTTCATGCCGTCATAGACCGCCCGCACCGCATGCACCGTGCCGGAAAAATTGGTTTCCATCTGCCGCTGGAATGCGGCGCTGTCGAGCTCCTCGAAACGGCCCGGCTCGACGATGCCTGCGGAAGCCACCAGGATGTCGCAGGGTCCGAAGGCGGTCTCGCACCGCCGTATGGCTGCAGCGACTTCACTCTCCCGAGCGACATCCGCCGCCTCGATCCTGATGTTGTCGACGCTCATTCCCTTGGAGGCAGCGAGGTCTGTTTGCGCGTGCGCCAGGTGATCGCGCGAGCGCGCGATCAGCGAGACGCGTGCGCCGCGCGCCACGTAAATCGAAGCGACGGCATGTCCGATACCGCTCGATCCACCGGTGATGATCACATGCGTCATGCTGACTTTCCGCTCTCGAGCAATTCCAGGAAAAGCGCGAAGCAGCTTTCGTCCGGAATTGCGTGAAAAGATAGAGCCCTTCCATGGTTCGTTGCTTGCTGGAAGCGCTCCGGCATGTCCGGCGGCTATGCGGGTTCGGCCTAGCGCGCCGAAAGCGCCTTCATCATCTGGTCGATGTCAATGCCGCCAAGCCCGAAGTTGCGCTCGGTAAGGTCCGTCAGCCGTTCGGCTGTGAGCGTTACGGTGCGGCGGATCTGTTCTTCCGTGTGGTCGCTGGTGATGAAGAAGCGCAGGCGCGCAAGCCCCTCTGGAACCGCCGGGTGGATGATTGGCAGCGCATTGACCCCCGCAGCGAGCAGGTCATTCGAAAGCTGAACGGCGCGCAGGGAATCGCCGACGAGAACCGGAACGACGGAAAAGCCGCTTGAGAGGCCCGTGTCGAGCCCCGCTTCCTTGGCAAGCTTCAGGAAGAGGGCGCCGTTGCGGCGCAGTGCCGCTGTCCGCGCCGGCTCGCGTTCCAGCACGTCCAGGCTCGCGGTCGCAGCGGCCGCCAGCACGGGCGCGAGGCCGACACTGTAGACGAAACCGCCGGCAGAGGCCTTCAGCACCTCGACCAGTGCTTCGCTGCCGGCGATGTAGCCGCCGCAGCTCGACGTGGTCTTCGACAGCGTACCCATCCAGATGTCGATTTCGCGCGGATCGACGCCGAAATGTTCGGCAAGGCCGCGGCCGGTCTTGCCGAGAACGCCGAGCGAATGCGCCTCGTCGACCATCAGCCAGAAACCGTATTCGGCACGGAGCTTCAAAAGAGCCGGCAGATCGGCGACGTCGCCGTCCATGGAGTAGATGCCCTCGACGATCACCATGATGCGGCGGTAATCACCGGCAACCGTGCGCAGCACGTGCTCGAGGTCAGCGACGTCGTTGTGCTTGAACAGGCGCCGCGTCGCTCCCGAGAGCTTGACGCCGGCAAGCGCGCTGTTGTGGATGAACTCGTCGTGGACGACGAGATCCTTCGGCCCCATCAGGCAGCTGATGGCGGCAACATTGGTGAGGTAGCCGCTGACGAAGCAGACTGCGGCATCGACACCATAGAAACCGGCGATCTTGTCTTCAAGCGCCACATGCACCGGACGCTCGCCGGCGACAAGGCGGCTCGCCGAGGCGGAGATACCGAAGGTGCCGATGGTGTCGCGCGCCTTGGCCAGCACCTCGGCGTGGCGGTTCAGGCCGAGGTAATCGTAGGAGGCGAAGTTGATGAGCTTGCGGCCGTCGATGACGGTCGTCGCCCCGGCCGCGGTCTGGTGCGCACGATAAAACGGATTGGCAATACCGAGCTGCTCGCTTGCGAACTTCTGGGTCATGACCTGCTTGTATTCCGGCAGGTCTTCGAAACGCGCCTGTTGCCGGCGTGCCGGCGGCGGCATCTCCCGTTCCGAGCGCGCCATGCGGTTGCGCTCGGAGGATTGATGCGTGTTTCTCATCCGGTCCAGCAGGTTCTCCTTGAGGCTGCTGGTCATCTTGGATGCGCCTGGACCGTTTCCGTTCGTGCTCATTGGCTCTGTGCTTTTTCCTTCGCCGTTCCGACGTGCCGCTGTGCGAGTTCGTTGACGATCTTGTCGTCGGCGGGCTCGGCGTCGTCGCTCTGGTCGCGCTTGCTGACCTTTTCATAGAGCTTGCGGGCGACATCGCCAACCGTCGTGTTGTCCGCAACCCCGCTGAGCGGCATGTCGAAGCCGGTGTTCTGCTGGAAGCTCATGCCGAGCTCGACCGCCATCAGGCTGTCGAGGCCGATTTCCTTCAGCACCTTGGCTCGTGTGACGGTATCCTTCGACACGCGCAGGATCGCGGCGATTTCGCCGGCCACGAGGTCGAAGAGAATGTCCTCGGCTTCCTGTGACGACTTGCCCTCGATCATCGCGACGAGGTCCATCTTGGTGCCTTCGCCGCCCGTCGAGTGCTGATCGGCGCTGCGCAGGATGACTTCGAAGAGGGCGTTGCGGGCAACCGGCAGGTTGCGCGCGGCCGACCAGTCGATCTCCGAGATCATGACCACGGCGGCATCGACGGTGCCCGGATCGAAGGCCAGGTGGCTTTCGACCATGTCGAGCGCCGTCTGCGCCTTCAGCGCCGTCTTGCCGATGCGCTTGGCAAGCAGGTCATTCACATCGGTGTTCTGGACCAGATAGCCCTTGTCGGCGATTGCGCCGAAACCGACGGCAAGGCCCGCCAGGCCCCGGGTGCGCCGGGCGCGGGCGAGACCTTCGAGATAGCCGTTGGCGGCAACGTAGTTTGCCTGCCCCGGATTGCCGACGAGCGTCGTTGCCGACGAGAACAGGATGAAATTGTCGAGCTTGTCGTCACCGGTCAGCTGATCGAGAACGGCCGCGCCCTTGGCCTTGGTGTCGATGACCGGGCGGTTGCGCTCGCGGTTGAGGTTGCTGATCAGCGCGTCGTCGAGCACCATCGCGGCGTGCACCACCGAGCGAAGCGGCGCGATCGCGCGCAATTCCCTGAGCAGCCGCTCGGTCGCCTGGGGATCGGTGACGTCGCAGGCGTGGACCGTGGCCGACACGCCGGCCTTGGCCCAGACTTCAATCATAGCCGTCGTCTCGGCATCGGCCTGGCCGCGGCGCGAGCAGAGCGCGATCGTCTTTGCACCCTTCTCCACCAGCCAATTGGCAGCGGCAAGACCGAAGCCACCGATGCCACCGACAACGAGATGCATGCCGTTCGGATCGACCTTCATGCCCTCATGCGGCCGCGTGGCGACGCGGTGCCTGCCGGCAACCGGCGGCAGGACGACGATCTTGCCGATATGCCCGGCATTCTGCATCAGACGGAAGGCGTTGCCGATCTCGTCGAAGTCGAAGGCGCGGTAGGGAAGCGGCGTGAGCTTGCCTTCCTCGAACAGCGCGCCGATTTCGGTGAAGATCCGCTTGGTGAGCTTCGGCTGATTGACCAGCAGCTGGTCGGCGTCGATGCCGAAATAGCTGACATTGCGGCGGAAAGGCCGGAGCCCGATCTTGCTGTCGGCATAGTAGTCGCGCTTGCCGAGTTCAAGGAAGCGGCCAAAGGGCTTCACCAGCGCCAGGCTCTGCTCCATCGCTTCCGCAAAGAGCGAGTTGAGGACGAGGTCGACGCCTTCTCCGTCCGTCACGGCGCGAACGTCGTTAACGAAGCCGAGCGAGCGGGAATCGAAGACATGATCGGCACCGAGCATCGACAGGAAGCGGCGCTTCTCGCGCGTGCCTGCCGTGGCGATGACCTTGGCGCCCTTCAGCTTGGCAACCTGCAGCGCAGCCAAGCCGACGCCGCCGGCGGCGCCGTGGATGAGGATCGTCTCATCCGGCTGGATGCGACCGAGCTCCACCATGGCGTAGTAGGCGGTCAGGAAGGCAACCGGGACCGTTGCGGCCGCGACCGGGCTGACCGATTGCGGCAGCCTGGCAACGCCGGCACGCGAGACGACGGCGTGAGTGGAGAAAGCGGAGGACGCGATCGCCATGACAGCGTCGCCGACGGCGAGGTCATCGACGCCTTCGCCGACGGCAACGACGTGGCCCGAAAGCTCCATGCCGATCGTCGCGCCTGCGAAGCCGTCTTCGAGCGCCTCTTCGGGCAGAAGACCCATCGCCCACATCACATCGCGGAAGTTGAGACCGGTGGCGGCAACCGCGACGACGACGTCGCCGGCACCTGCGGACGGAACATCGCTTTCCTCCCAGACGATGCTACCGACCTGAGAGCTGACGCGCTGGCGGATCGTCGCAGCCTTGAAAGAGACCGTTGCCGCGTGCGCGTTATCGAGCGGGCCGGGCACGGCGCGGACTTCCGAAAGTGCTGCGCCGTCTCCCTCAAGCAACCATTCGCGGTTGGCCCCTGCAGCGCTGAGCAGAGGCGCCGCCGCCGCCAGCTGCTTTGCCGTCGTCGGAGAACCGTCGATGTCGAGCGCGTGCACGTCGAGGAACTCATACTCGTTCTGAAGCACGCGTGCGAAGGCCCAGAGGCCGGCATTCACGCCATCGCTTGCAACCGGCAAACCAACCATCCGGCTGGCAATCGGGGCGCCGCCGGGTGCAACAAGCACAAGACGGGGACGCTTGTCGTCGGTTGGCTCGGCCCCTCCGAGATGCTGGCGCAGTGCTTCGGCGAGAGCGCCGAGAGCCAGAATTTGCGTCTGCAGAGAAGCGGAATCGTCTGCGCGCAACGCCGCCGTCGGCGAGGCGAGGAAGATCGCCCGCAGCGGCTGATCGCCAAGGGCCTCGAAGGCGTTGAGAAGCGCTGCCTTGTCCGCCGACGTATCACCGGTCAGGCCGACGGGGATCGCTGAACTCGCGGACTGGCTATGCTCACGGCCCGCGATCTGCAGCAGCAGGTAAGGGCTGGCCGCCGGTGCTTCGACGAGGGCCGCGGTCGTTGCCGCGCCCCTGGCTTCGATCAGGATGATGTTGCCGCTTGCACATTCAAGGTCGGCAATGTCGACGTCGCGCAGGTCGAGATCGCCGAGGCATTTCTGCCAGTGCGGCACGGCCGCAAGGCTGCCGATCGGGAACTCCGCGGCCTGGCTGCGGGCGAACCAGCCTTCGGAAAGTCCGAGCGCGAAATCGTTGAACAGCGACGGTGCGCTGACAGCGGCGATCACGCCGCCGGTGTCGCGGAGCGTGGAGCGAAGCGCCGTTCGGGCTGCGACGTCGTCTTCGATCAGGCTGTAGAGCCCGTCGGAGGCGCTGACAACCAGATCAAAGGGCGCAAGTGTTGCGAGCTCACCCTTCTTGAGGATGCGCACATGCGCATCGTTCTCGAAGGCAAGCTCAAGGCCGCGTTGGGCATTGTCGCGCGCTTCGAACACGGTCAGGCTTGCGCCATGTTTTTCCGCAAGCGTCGCCAGGCGCCGGGTGAAACCGGCAGACACGCTGCCGAGTTCAACGATGCGAAGGCGCGCGCCGGCAGGCTGCGCGTCCAGCGCCTTGTCGAGTGCCTCGAGAACGAAGGCCATCCGTTGGCGGCTCGCCTCGGAATGAACCGCTTGATGGTCGAGTGTCGCATCGCTGATGAAGCTCGCTGCGATGGCAGCGTCGTCGTCAGCGGCCTGCAGCGCGTCGAGGCGCGCCAATGCTTCCGCATAGGCATTGTTGATCAGCACCGCCTCGACGGCGCGATCCGGCCGCTCGCCGTAGAGTTCACGCAGGATTTCGGGGACGCCCGGCAGGTTGAATTCTCTTGCGATCGTCCAGACGCCGTCCTTGTGTTCGCAGAGCCCGGCATCCTCCAGCACGTAGAGGCAACTGGTCAGGAAGCATTGGAAGGCGAAGTCGCCCGGCAGGTTGTTGCCATGGACGATCGAGCGACCCTTGCCCATTTTCAGGGCGATCTCCTGGCAGGCGCGATAGATGGCCGCGTTGAAGAGCAACGTCGCATTGTCGACGCCAGCCTCATTGGCAGCCGGCATGGCGATCGAAACCGGGGTTAGCTGCCGCTGAAGACCTGGCAGGGTGGCTTCCGCTTGCACTGCCTCATAGTGGAAGGACAACGCATCGAGGGTCTTGTGCTTGCGCAGATAGGTGCGGCGGAAGCGGCAATCCTCGAAATGGGCGATAGGTTCACCCGACTTGCCGAAGAAGTGGAACTTGGCTTTGATGGAATTGGCGCTGACGCGCTCGATCTCGATCATCGCGCGTGCAATGGGCAGGCCGCCATTGACGACACGCACCGAACCGAAACGAACGGGAATGTATGGAGCGCCGCTCTTGTCGCCGGTGAAGCGGTCGAACAGGGCCACCAGCCCGTGGAAAGTCGCGTCGACCGAGATCGGGTTCAGCGCATAGCTGACCAGCGGGTGCCCGGCGTCATCGGCTGACTTCAGCTCGACATCGACCAATCGATCGCCATAGGCCGTCGCCTTTGCCAGCAGCTGGAAGCGCGGGCCATAGTCGAGACCGAATTGCCTTGCCGTCTCATAGGCGCGGGCCGGTGCGACCGTTGCGGTCTTCGCGAGGCCCGCGAGCGAGGGATATGCGCGCTCTGCTGTCGGCAATGGCTTGCGGCAGCGGGCAACGGCGTGCACAGCCCAATCGTCTTCAGACAGCCGTTCGCGTGAACGGATCTCGATGTCGCCGGTCTCTGCCGAGAGCACCGTCGACAGTTCCATGATCTTCGAGTCGCTCAGCTCCAGCGGCCGGACAATCTCAAGATTGGTGATCTCGACCTCGTCGGCGCCGTAGAACTGTTGCGCTGCCGCCACCGCGATTTCGATGAAGCCGCTGCCTGGCAGGATAGCCTTGCCGTCGACGATGTGTTCGGCAAGGTCCGGGAAGAGGTGGGCGTCGATGTGGTTTTTCCAGCTGCCGCTGTTCGGGTCGCTGCGCCAGCCGGTCAGGCGATAGGGCCTGGCTGTTCGGCCGAAGAGGTCGGTGGCGTCGGTCGTCGCTGCGGGGCGCAACTCGACGGGCTCGAATGGCAGGCTGGGCAGAGCGATCGACGCATTGCGCTTGCCGAAGACCCGGGTCGTGTCGACGACTGCACCGTGTGCGACGGCACGCGCCATAGCGGCAGAAATGGGATCCTGGCCGGTTTCACCAACGTCCCTCAGGAGGGTTGGTACGACCATGCCGGGGGCTGCGGCCTGCTTGATCGTCTCCTTGACGTAGGACGACAGGATGGGGCGCGGCGAGATTTCGATGAACAGGCGGCAACCCATCTCGATCGCGGCTTCGGCAGCTGCCTCGAAGCGGACCGGCTCGCGAACGTTCTTCCACCAGTAGTCCGGGTCGAGCTGCGTGCCCTCGAGTGCTGCACCCGTGACCGTCGAGAGATAGGTGAGCTCCGTCCGACGCGGTGCGATATCCGGAATGTCGGAGAGGAAGGCATCCTTCGCCCGGTCGATGATCGGGTGGTGGAATGGATAGTTGATGTCGAGGATCTGAACCGGGATCTTCGCCTTGCGAGCGGCGTCGCGGAAGAGCGAGATCTGGTCGGCCGGCCCCGAAATCGTCACGGAATTATGGGCGTTGACCGCTGCGACGCAGAGGTCATTGAAGCCGCGGGCCTCGGCAAAGGCGCGCGCGGCCTCTTCCCCGAGCATGACGGCGGCCATGGTGCCGTGACCGGCAAGCAGATCCTGGTGCAGCGAACGCTTGGCGACGATCGAAACGGCGTCGACGAGCGAGAGCGCGCCGGCGGCGTAGGCGGCGGCAATTTCACCGACGGAGTGACCGAAGACCGCCACCGGCTTGATGCCCATGGCGACAAGCGAATCGGAGAGTGCGGCTTGCACGGCAAAGAGCAAAGGCTGCGCGATTTTCGTGTCCGCAAGCTTCCGGTCGAGATCCGGATCGGTCAAGAGCTCGGTGAGCGCGATGTCGGAATGGAACTTGAACAGTGCGCTGACCGATGTGAAACACTGGCGGAAATGCAGGTTCTCGCGGAAGGCTTCCACGCCCATGCCGGCCCATTGCGAACCGTTGCCGGAGAAAACGAAGGCGACCTTGGCGTCGCGGACGACGGCTTCGCCGACTTCGCCGATGTCGGAGCCCGGCTTTTCCAGATGGCTGGCGATCGCCCGGACGATATCCTCAGGCTGGTCGCTGCGCGCAGCGAAGCGATGGCGCATATGGGTACGGTTGGCACCCGATGCGGCGACCATCGAGCGGACGTCGCCTTTGGAGGCGCCGGCGAAAGCCGTCTTGTAGTCCTTGAGCAGGGATTCCAGGCTGGAGGCCGTATGCGCGCTTGCCAGGAAGACATGGCCCGACGAGGATGGATTCGACGTCTTTTCGTCGGCTGCCGGTTCCGGATCGCTGATGACGACATGCGCATTGGCGCCGCCGAAGCCGAAGGAGTTGATGCCGGCAAGGCGCGCGCGCTTGCCGCGCAGCAGCTCGATCGGGTTCGCGGTGACGCGAACGTTGAGGCCATCGAAGTCGATATGCTCGTTGGGCGTGTCGAAGTGCAGCGAGGCCGGCAGGTAGTTGTTTTCGAGCGCCATTACGGCCTTGAGCATGCCGAAGAGGCCGGACGCCGGTTCGGTATGGCCGATGTTGGACTTGATCGAACCGATCGGCACCGGCGCGCGGCGCTTGGCGCCGATGACCGTGCCGATCGACCAGACCTCGGCCGGATCGCCGACCTTGGTGCCGGTGCCGTGACCTTCGACGAAGGCCACCTGGTTGGCGTCGATGCCGTTTCCTTCGTAGATCGCCCTGAGAAGATTGGCCTGTGCTTCGCGCGACGGCAGCGAGATGCCATTGGTGCGGCCGGCCGAATTCACGCCGGTCGCGACGATGCGCGCATAGCTGCGGTCCTTTTCCCGGCGCGCCCGGTCGGAACGGCGCAGGACAAAGACGACGCCGCCTTCGGCGCGCACATAGCCAGCGCCATCGTTGTCATAGGCGCGGCAGAGCCCCTCCGGTGACAGCATGCGCGCCTGGGCGAAGCCGACGAAGGGCAGCGGGTGAGCAAGAATGTTGACGCCGCCGACGATGGCGGTATCGATCTCGCCCGATGTCAACGCACGCATCGCCTGATCGAGTGCGACCAGCGAGGAGGAACAGGCCGTATCGACGGTCATGCTCGGGCCGCTGAGACCGAAGATGTGCGAGATGCGGTTGGACACGATCGACAGGGTGTTGCCCGTCATGAAATAGGGACCAGCTGCAGCCGGATCTTCGACCGTCAGGTTGGCGTGGTCGAGGCTCGACGCGCCGATATAGACGCCGACATTCTCGCCGTGCAGCGACGTCGAAGAGATGTTGGCATCCTCAAGCGCCCGCCAGGCGAGCTGCAGCAGCACGCGCTGCTGCGGGTCCATATACATGGCCTCGCGCTGCGACATGCCGAAGACGGCAGGATCGAAATCATAGAGTTGGTCGAGCACGCCGGCGGCGAAGGAATAGGTCTTGCCCTGCGTGCCCATGACCGGATGCCAGAATCGCGCGACGTCCCAGCGATCCGATGGAATGCTGGTGACGGTGCACTTGCCCTGACGAAGAAGTTTGAACAACGCCGAAGGCGATTCTGCTCCAGGGGCGAGGCATGCACGCCCAATAATCTCAACAGCCATGTATGATCGAACGCTCTAAACTGCCGTTAAAGTTGCATCTGCAATTGCCGGTCGGAAGCCGAAATGCAATCGCCAATCGTCATGCTACCGAGCTTTCCCCGGTTATATTCGTTCCGCCTCATTAGTCAGCTTTTAACTTAAAGTCCCTAGCTTTCAACCCCAAAGGCTGAAGATATACACGCTGTCAACGCCAGTCCAAGTCGGACAGGGCGACAAACCACGCTCAAGGTATCGAAGGTATGACCAGAAAGACGCGGGTCCAAATAATTTGCCCGTCTTGGTCCTTGGATGACTTGTTGTGGGACGGCGATTGTGCTTTTCAGAGACCGGCGAAATCCCTGTCGGGAGATGATGCGGTGCAGAACTGTGAGCAAAATCATGGCTGTGCTGAATTTGGAGTGTCGTAGTGAAACGAGTCAGTGCCCTTCTGCTTTGTTCCGCCCTCGTGGGATGCCAGGCCGTTCCGGCTGAGGGGCCGCTGGCGGGAGCGATCGTCAAGGATGCCGGCCAGTCCGGCGCCGAGATCGGTCGCCAGAATGCGACCGTCTTCGATATCGTCGATGTGGATGGCCGCTCCGCGCGTCTCGTTTCAGACTACGTCTCCTCGACTTTGAACCGCCGTTTCGGCGTCGGTGGCGGTGTTGGCCGGGTCGTCATCGGCGTCGGCGACGCGCTGAAGGTCTCGATCTTCGAGGCCGGCAGCGATGGGCTGTTCTCGACCGCCGAGTCCAAGCAGACGAGCATCGATCTCGTCGTTCAGCCGGATGGCAAGGCTGCGATTCCTTACGTGGGGCCCGTCCGCTTTGCCGGTCTGACGCTGGAGCAGGCACGCCAGGAGATCCTTGAGGCGCTGAAGCAGAAGGCGGTCGAGCCTGATGTTATCGTCACCAGCATGAGCACCGCTTCGCGCAACGTCACGGTTTCCGGCGCTGTCGGCAGGTCGTCCGTGGTGCCGTTGAGCCTGGTCGACGAAACGATCAACGAAGTCATCGCCAAGGCCGGTGGTCCGGCTGCGCAGCCCTATGAGACCTATGTCACGCTGGTGCGCGGCAAGAAGACCGGAACGGTCCTCCTGAAGTCGATTATCGAAAACCCGTCGGAAAACATTCACGTCAAGCCTGGCGACCAGATCTTCGTGACGCGTGATCCGCGCCGCTTCACCATCCTTGGCGCGGTCAAGGCCAACCAGCGCGTTGAATTCGGCGCCAACGACCTGAACCTGCTCGAAGCCATGGGCCTTGCCGGCGGCGGCTCGGATTACACGCTCGACATGAAGGGCTACTTCATCTTCCGTTACGAAGAGCCCGATGTCGTCATGAGCCTGCTCGGCCAGCAACGCTTCAACGAGATGCTGCGTAAGGGCATGAAGACCGACGGCATGGGGCGCTACCCGATCGTCTACCGCTTCGACATGAGCAAGCCGGATAGCCTGATCGTTGGCCAGACCTTCCCGATCAAGAACCGCGACGTCATTTATGCGTCGCGCCATCCGTCGGTCGATTTCTCGAAATTCCTGAACTTCATCGCCCAGCCGGTCGGCATCGCCAATTCCGGCTTCTCGATCGCCGACAACATCAACAGTTTGGGCAACTAGTCGCCCAAGGGCCCGATGCAAAGGGCGTCGACCGAAAGGTCGGCGCCCTTTGCTTTTGTCTTGCCACTTGCGCGGCGAAGCATGCGGAACCGGCTTGTCGTCACTCAAATTCTGTGATTGATCTTGGACTTAAATCGATTTTTGTGATCGGTGAAAGTTGATCGGCCAAGGGGTCAAGTGATGGCGGATAAAGCGTTGATCGTCGTGGATGTGCAGAACGATTTCTGCCCGGGCGGAGCGCTCGCGGTGGCCGGCGGTGACGAGATCGTGCCTGTCATCAACGGCCTGATCGGCCGCTTTCAGCATGTCGTCTTGACGCAGGACTGGCATCCGGCCGGCCATTCGAGTTTTGCCTCCAGCCATCCGGGCAAAGCCCCATTCGAGATGATCGCGATGCCCTATGGTGCGCAGACGCTCTGGCCGGACCACTGCGTTCAGGGCAGCGCCGGTGCGCAATTCCATCCGGCGCTCGAATGGACTCGCGCCGAGCTTGTGATCCGCAAGGGCTTTCGACCCGAGATCGACAGCTACTCCGCCTTCTTCGAGAACGACCGTCGAACCCCGACCGGCCTTACCGGCTATCTCAGAGATCGCGGCATCAAGAAGGTGACGCTCTGCGGCCTGGCGACGGATTTTTGCGTCGCTTTCTCGGCACTCGACGCGGTTGCGCAGGGGTTCTCGACATCAGTCATTCTCGATGCCTGTCGGGGTATAGACCTCAACGGTTCGCTCCACGCCATGGTCACGCGCATGCGTGATGCCGGCGTTGAGCTGAACTAGGGTCGGGCGCGGCGCGCTGAGGAAGGAGCAGTTTCACCGATGACGAAGACCGATATTGCCAGGCGTGTCTACAACCATACCTGGAAGCTTGACCCGATCGTGCGCAGCCTGCTGGACACGGATTTCTACAAGCTCCTGATGCTGCAGATGATCTGGCAGCTCTACCCGGAAGTCGACGCGACCTTCTCGCTGATCAACCGCACGAAGACGGTGCGGCTTGCCGACGAGATCGACGAGCAGGAATTGCGTGAGCAACTTGACCATGCGCGCGAACTGCGCTTCTCCAAGAAGGAGATGATCTGGCTTGCCGGTAACACGTTCTATGGTCGCAAGCAGATCTTCTCGCCGGAGTTTCTCGCCTGGCTTTCCAAGTTCCGCCTGCCGGACTACGAGCTGAAGCGCCGCGACGGCCAGTTCGAACTGACGTTCCGTGGCCGATGGGCCGAGACGACCATGTGGGAAATCCCGGCGCTGGCGATCATCAACGAACTGCGCTCGCGCTCGGCGATGAAGGGCCTCGGCCCCTTTACGCTCGACGTGCTCTATGCCCGCGCCAAGGCGAAGATGTGGTCGAAGGTCGAGCGCCTTCGGCAGTATCCGAACCTCAGGATCTCGGATTTCGGCACGCGCCGCCGCCACAGCTTCCTCTGGCAGCGCTGGTGCGTCGAGGCGCTGAAGGAAGGGATCGGCAGTTCCTTCTCCGGCACCAGCAACGTGCTGCTCGCCATGGACAATGATCTGGAAGCGCTTGGCACCAACGCACATGAGCTGCCTATGGTGGCGGCAGCCCTTGCCCGCAACGACAAGGAACTCGCCGCCGCCCCCTACAAGGTGCTGCAGGACTGGAACCAGCTCTATGGCGGCAACCTGTTGATCGTGCTTCCCGACGCTTTTGGAACGGCGGCGTTCCTGCGCGATGCGCCCAAATGGGTGGCGGATTGGACGGGCTTCCGGCCGGACAGCGCGCCGCCGATCGAAGGCGGCGAGAAGATTCTCGCCTGGTGGAAGAAGATGGGCCGCGACCCGCGCGAAAAACTCCTGATCTTCTCCGATGGTCTCGACGTCGAGACGATCATCGAGACCTACCGGCATTTCGAAGGGCGCGTGCGCATGAGCTTCGGCTGGGGCACCAACCTCACCAATGATTTCGCCGATTGCGCGCCGACGGAAATCCGTGGCCTCAACCCGATCTCGATCGTCTGCAAGGTCAGCGAGGCCGATGGCCGCCCGGCGGTGAAACTCTCCGACAATCCGCGCAAAGCCACTGGCGACCCGGCGGAGGTCGAACGCTACCTCAAGTTCTTTGGCTCACAGGATTTCGTCGAGCAGGCGGTCAAGGTCTGAGGTCACGTTATCCCGGACAGGCGCGGCGCGGTTTTCTGTCTGCAATCACGTTGCCAAAAAAGAAACCGGCAGATGCCGGTTTCAAAAGGGGATCAAAGATGTTGCGACTGTCCATCATCGCAATGTCAAATCTGGCAGTGGAATCTTAAGGTTGCGTTAAGGCGCCAACCTGCCGTTGCGTTTTGCTTTCTTCTCTAGAACACGAACATGTAGAGAAGGATGATGACGATGAGCGGCACGCCCATCAGCCAGAGAACGATACCTTTCATCGAGAAGCCTCCGCGTTACTGCCTTTGAAACGGTAACGCGGCATCGGGGAATACGTTCCCCGCGTCAGCCGCGCAGGTTGGCGCGCCTCACGTCATGGTACTCTCCCTTGCTCAGGAACCAGGTCTCGTCGAAAAGTCCGAGGTCCAGCGGATTCGGCAACCGGATATCGCCAATGTCGGGAAACGGCTTCGTCGCAGCATCATAGGACCGGTCGATCTGCGATATGAAAACGAAGATAAGCCCGCGTTCACGTGCGTATGCTCTCAGCGTGCGGACCTGATCGCTGACCGCAGGATTTTCGCGCCTCTGGTCGAGAAGTTGCAAGTAGTCCACGACCACCAGTGTACCACTTGGCGCCAGGGCCAGCTTCCCGATGATGTAATCGGCGCTGATCGCATCGGAGCAGTCGATTTCGAACAGCGGGGCAAACCGGGCATAGTCCACCCCCATGGCAGAAAGCCGGTTGATCACGTCGTTCACCGTGTATTCCAGCGTGAAGAAGAACGCCCGATGGCCTGACTTCATCGCATCCACGGCGAGCTCAAGGCTTTTCAGCGTCTTGCCCTGTCCGGGCCGCGCGCCGAGAAGAACAAGATCCCCAGGTCTCAGCCGGGTCAAAAGCATGGCGGCCGGATTGGCCGCTGCGTGTCGCGCGGCAAGCAGGCTCCAGTCGGCATAGCCCTCGTCAACGGCGATACGATTGAGCGCCTCATGGAGCGGGATGTTTTGGTCACGGGCCAGGCGCTTGGCCTTGCGCTTCAAGTGATAGATCGGCGCAGACAGTCTCATCGGTAACCTCCTGATGCGAGCGATCTTCGCAGCCCCTCCTTATGCTCAATGCCCGGACAGTCGGTTCGATGGTGAGAGTGCCCCGTATGAAATCTACTTTCCCTATGCGGAGGGGGGAGGCGTGGGCGCGCCCGAATCGGAGGATAGCGCAGGAGGTAATTGTGGGTCGAGATATCAAGTGTTTTGCGTTCAAGCGTCTTAAAAACCTAGCCAGCACACCAGCCCTGAGATTTTTGTGGTTCCCGCATAGAGGGAGTGGAAATGTGATATGCAACTCACTATCTAGATGAGAAGGTTGTTGGGGAAATCGATGTCCGGATTGATCGAAGAAATACAAAGAGATGCGCTCGACAAAAGTGTGGCGACAGACGCCCTGCTGCGCAGGGTCAAGCTCGCGGCCGCGAAGCTCCAACTTGACACACTCGAAATATGGGTTGAGCACGAATTGAATGGCTATAGAGGAGAGCTTCCAGACTACAGAAAAATCATCGGGCAGCCGGCCGCATGGAATCCTTACAATGGATGGATTCCTGTATTTTCCTCAGATGAGAAGTTCATGGAGCTAATAAGTGAGGCTCCGATTCGGCAATCCGTTGCCACGTTGCAGGATCTCATCGACAACAACGCTGGGGGCTCGCTGCATTTCCCTCTGCCGTCCGGACTAGTCGCGAAGCTCAACGAACTTATGAATTTCCAGACCTCTCGCATGGTTCTTCAATTCGGCCGGGGTCACATCATCGGGATACTGGATACCGTTCGAAACATGGTTCTGGAGTGGGCTATCCAGATGGAGAAGAAAGGTGTGCTCGGTCACAGTATGTCGTTCGATACGAATGAGAAGATTCAGGCGAAGCAGGCGATGACGACATTCAACATAGGTAACATTGGAAGCTTTGTAGGTAACTTGGGAGCTGGAAATACGTCCGGAGATATCGTCGCATCGATCGATGTTGTCGATAGAGTCAAGGATGTGATCGAGAAGATCAGGCTATCAAGTACTGCATTGGTAGACGGCGGGATTGATGGGCATCAACTCTCGTCAAATCTCGCGGAGCTTGAGGCAGAGGCAAATTCTGCGGAACCCAAGCGCGGCCGGCTGAAAGGGCTGTTGGAGGATACTCGGACAATTCTGACAGGTGCTGCAGGGAATCTCACGGCAGAAGGCGCTATCGCGATGGTCTCTGCGATTGCTGGTGCTCTTGGTTAGTTTTGCTCGCTGGCGACCGTGACTGTTCGATAGGTTCTACGAGAAGGTTATGAGCGCCCTTTAGATATAGCGAGGCCTTGTTGCAGCCAGTGAAGCGATAAACTGGGGTACTGCCCAGCCGTGCCGTAGAGAAGACCGCCCATATGTATGGGTCTATCGCACGCAGTAGCAGAAATGCTTTTTACTGTATGAACTGGTTGTATTCTTTCTAGGAAAACTGGTGCTGCTAGAGAGATTTGAACTCTCGGCCTCTCCCTTACCAAGGGAGTGCTCTACCCCTGAGCTATAGCAGCATCTGGCGGCCGGTTCGTGTGTCAGCCGCATCAAGCGAGGGGGCTATTGCCATAGCTTGGCGGGGAGTGCAAGCCGCATTTCGAAGTTTTTCGTGAAGAGCTGTGAGAAAAGTCCTTGCCGCTTCCGAAGCCCCTGGTTTTGCGCTAAGGCATGTCCATGCAGATAGACGACGATGAAGGCGAGAAAAGCGGGCCGGCGCCTGAGGGGCGGCAGGCCGCAGGTGAGGTTCGCCCGAAAAAGATGAAGGACACGACCGAGGCCGACCTGAAAAAGGCACGTCTCGCCAGGAATTTGCGCGACAATCTCATGCGCCGCAAGCAGCAGATGCGGGCGCGCCGGTCCGGTGCTGCCGATGAGATCAGCGGCCTGCCTGCCGCAAAAACGGACGAATCCCAAGATTAGTAGGGGCAAGGGGCGGCGTACGCCGCCTGCTTTCCAATTGCGGGCGGCACGGCCGTCCGGCGTTTTATGGCATAATTCCCCGGATCGAAACTGATCTGAGGAGATCGACTGAATTGTTACGGCGACCTTTGCACGCTTGCATGGAAGGGCGCCGTTCTAGGCACTTCTAATTTCGCGGCATCTCCACTAAAGAGGCGCCTTCAGACAACATCGGATTTTTTTTGGAAAGGCGGGCCAAGCCCGTTGAAGAGGCCTCATGGATCGCATCAGGATTGTAGGCGGCAACAAGCTTAACGGCGTCATCCCGATTTCCGGCGCCAAGAATGCGGCTCTGCCGCTGATGATCGCGTCGCTACTGACCGACGACACGCTGACGCTCGAAAACGTGCCGCATCTGGCCGACGTCGAGCAGCTGATCCGCATCCTCGGCAACCATGGCGTCGACATTTCCGTCAACGGCCGCCGCGAGCGCCAGGGCGAAAGCTACGCCCGCACCATCCATTTCACCTGCCGCAACATCGTCGATACGACCGCGCCTTACGAGCTGGTCTCGAAGATGCGCGCGAGCTTCTGGGTCATCGGTCCGCTCCTGGCCCGCGAAGGCAAGGCCCGCGTTTCGCTGCCCGGCGGCTGCGCCATCGGCACGCGTCCGGTCGATCTCTTCATCGAGGGCCTTCAGGCGCTGAGCGCCAATATCGAGATCGATGGCGGCTACGTCAACGCGACGGCGCCGGCTGGCGGCTTGATCGGCGCGCGCTACACCTTCCCGAAGGTTTCCGTCGGTGCGACCCACGTCTTGATGATGGCCGCGACGCTTGCCAACGGCACCACGGTGCTTGGCAACGCCGCACGCGAGCCGGAGGTCGCCGACCTCGCCAACTGCCTCAACGCCATGGGCGCCAAGATTACCGGCCAGGGTACCTCGACGATCACCATCGAGGGCGTGCGTTCGCTCTCCGGCGCCCGCCACCGTGTCCTGCCGGACCGGATCGAGACCGGCACCTATGCCATGGCGGTCGCCATGACCGGCGGCGACGTCATCCTTGAAGACACCGACATGGCGCTGCTCGACACCGCGCTTGAGGCGATCCGCCGCGCCGGTGCCGAAATTACCGAGACCAACAGCGGTATCCGCGTCGTGCGCAACGGCGCCGGCATCAAGCCGGTCGATATCGTCACCGATCCCTTCCCGGGCTTCCCGACCGACCTGCAGGCGCAGTTCATGGGCCTGATGACCATGGCGAATGGCACCTCGCACATCACCGAGACGATCTTCGAAAACCGTTTCATGCATGTGCAGGAACTGGCCCGCCTCGGCGCGAAGATCTCGCTCTCTGGACAAACCGCCAAGATCGAAGGCGTCAGCCGGCTGAAGGGCGCGCCGGTCATGGCAACCGACCTTCGCGCCTCGGTCTCGCTCGTCATCGCCGGCCTTGCCGCCGAAGGCGAAACCATGGTCTCGCGCGTCTACCACCTCGACCGCGGCTTCGAGCGTCTTGAAGAGAAGCTCACCCGCTGCGGCGCCCATGTCGAGCGCGTCAGCGACTGATTTGATCCGTTGCGCCTGATGCCGTTGCGGTTTCAGGCGCAACATCCTATGTCCATTTCAATTGTGGCACGGCAAGATGTGCGGCGAAACGAAAGGAATGGACGGCATGAATGGTCTGAAGCTGCTGGCGCTTGACGAGGAAGATCTCGCGATTGTCTCCGCTCACGTTCAGGATGCCGTGTTCAAGGTATCGGGGCTGGAATATGACGCCCGCCGCAAGCAGTTTTCGCTCGTCGTCAATCGCTTCGTCTGGGAGACAGCCGAGGGCAAGCGTCGTTCGTTCGAGCGCCGGCGGGCGCTCCTCCTGTTCAAGCGGGTGAATGCGGTGCGCTCCGTCGGCTTCGATCGACGCGATGGCGAGGCGGTTCTTGACCTGCTGGCGCTCAAGTTCACCGTGCGCGGCGAGGCGCCGGAAGGCACGATCGAACTGGTTCTGGCCGGCGACGCCTCGATCGCGCTTGACGTCGAATGCATCGAAACGCAGCTTGCGGATACCGGCGGGGCGTGGGAAACCGCTTTCAAGCCCAAGCATCCCGAAGGCGCTTGAGCCCGCTACTGCACAATTCCTTAAATCGGTATCGAATTAAGGGCAAAATTGTGCAGCAGCTTTAAAGTGTTACAACGACCTTGGCGCGTCTTGCAAAGCGCGCGGCGCTGTAGACCCGAACGACACTGGCATACAAGGACGTCCACTTTGGCAATCAGGCTCAATTTTCTCGACGGTGACTTCGAACAAAAGTTCGCGTCATTCCTGACGACCAAGCGTGAGGTGTCCGAAGACGTCAATGCGGTGGTCAAGACGATCATCGACGACGTGCGCGCCCGGGGCGATCAGGCACTCGCCGACTATTCCAAGCGTTTCGATGGCGTCGATTTCTCCGCAACGCCGATGGCCGTCACCGCTGCCGAAATCGATGCGGCGATTGTGGCCGTCGAGCCGGAGGTGCTGGGCGCGCTGAAAGTCGCCGCCACCCGCATCGAGGCTCATCATGCGCGCCAGCGGCCGAAGGATGATATCTACGAGGATGCCATGGGCGTCGGCCTCGGTTCGCGCTGGACGGCGGTCGATGCCGTCGGTCTCTATGTGCCCGGTGGCACCGCGAGCTATCCGAGCTCGGTGCTGATGAACGCACTGCCGGCGAAAGTGGCCGGCGTTCCCCGTATCGTCATGGTGGTACCGGCATCCGGTGGCAAGATCAATCCGGCGGTGCTTGCCGCAGCAAGGCTTGCCGGCGTCGAGGAAATCTACCGCATCGGCGGCGCGCAAGCGGTCGCAGCCCTTGCCTATGGCACTGAGACGATCGCGCCGGTCGCAAAGATCGTCGGCCCGGGCAACGCCTATGTGGCCGCTGCCAAGCGCCAGGTCTTCGGCACTGTTGGTATCGACATGATCGCCGGTCCGTCGGAAGTTCTTGTGATTGCCGACAAGCACAACGATCCGGACTGGATCGCCGCCGATCTGCTCGCCCAGGCCGAACATGACGTCGGCGCCCAGTCGATCCTGATCACCGACGACCCGGCCTTCGGTCAGGCAGTGGAGGATGCGGTCGAGCGGCAATTGAAGACCCTGCCGCGCGCCGAAACGGCGTCGGCCAGCTGGCGCGATTTCGGCGCCGTCATTCTCGTTCCCGATCTTGAAAAGGCGGTGCCGCTGGCCAACCGCATCGCCGCCGAACACCTGGAACTGGCGCTCGCCAATCCCGATGCGATGATTGAAAAGATCCGCAATGCCGGCGCGATCTTCGTCGGGCGTCACACGCCTGAAGTCATCGGCGACTATGTTGGCGGCTCCAACCACGTGCTGCCGACGGCGCGCTCGGCGCGCTTTTCCTCCGGCCTCGGCGTGCTCGACTACATGAAGCGCACGTCGATCCTGCGGCTTGATCCTGAGCAATTGCGGATCCTCGGGCCGGCGGCGATTGTGCTGGCAAAATCCGAAGGCCTTGAGGCCCATGCGCGCTCCGTCGCCATTCGCCTCAATCTCGGGGATGCTGGATGAAGGCGGACCGCAACCTGCGCCTCTGCGATGTCGTTCTGGACGAGACCATCGGCCGCTCGACGCCGGACGTGGAGCATGAGCGCGCGGTTGCGATCTTCGACCTGCTCGAGGAAAACCTGTTCGAGCCGGTCGGCCATCCCGGCGGACCCTATAAGCTCAATCTTTCACTTCTGGATGCGAAGCTGGTCTTCGCGATCTCGACCGACAATGGCGGCGATGTCGCCACCCACATCCTGTCGCTGACGCCGTTTCGCCGGATCGTGAAGGATTATTTCATGATCTGCGAGAGCTATTACGAGGCGATCCGTTCGGCGACGCCGAGCCAGATCGAGGCGATCGACATGGGGCGCCGCGGCATTCACAACGAGGGCTCGCAGACGCTGATGGATCGACTGTCGGGCAAGATCCGGCTGGACTTCGATACCGCCCGCCGCCTGTTCACGCTCGTCTGCGTGCTCTATTGGCGCGGATGAGAGCGGGGACCGGCATGACGGGATCCGAGAAATCGCCACTCAAAATGCCCCGCTCGGTCCTGTTCATGTGCGGCATGAACGCCATTCGCTCGCCGATGGCCGAAGCGCTTGCCAAGGCGGCGCTGCCTGCGGGCACCTATGTCGCATCCGCCGGTGTCCGGCATGGTGAGCGCGATCCCTTCGTCGATGTGGTGATGGCGGAAGTGGGCTTGAGTCTCGGCCGCCACCAGCCGCATACGCTGGACGAACTCGAGGACGATTACTTCGACCTCATCGTGACCCTGGCGCCGGAGGCGCACCACAAGGCGCTTGAATTGACGCGTTCGATGGCGGTGGATGTGGTCTACTGGCCGACGCCGGACCCGACAGTGGCGGTCGGCACGCGCGAGCAGATCGTCGATGCCTATCGCGCCGTGCGCGACCACCTGTCGACGCTGATCAATCATCGGTTGGTCGGCTCGCACAGACGAGAGGAAGCCTGAGGGCGTTGCTGAGATTCGCGGGCGGTTTCTGAGCCTCGCCCCTCCTTAAATCCCAACCGGTTTAAGGCTAAAGACATGTAGCAGTCCGAAGTGCTATAGCGACCTCCGCGCCTCTTATAGGACGCGCGGCACTGTAGCCCGTCACAAAAGCGCAAAAGCCGGTCTTAGATGGTTCACAAATCCTCGTCGATTGTGTAGTTTCCGGCGAATTTTTCGGGATACCTGACGTATCCCTAAACAAAGATAGAAAGAACAGTCCTTCATGGCGAAAGAAGAAGTCCTTGAATTTCCGGGCGTGGTCACCGAATTGCTTCCCAACGCGACCTTCCGCGTGAAGCTCGAAAACGAGCATGAGATCATCGCCCACACGGCGGGCCGCATGCGCAAGAACCGCATCCGCGTGCTTGCCGGCGACAAGGTTCTCGTTGAAATGACCCCGTACGACCTCACCAAGGGCCGTATCACCTACCGCTTCAAGTAAGCCGCATCCCGCTTCGCAAATCCCGGGCATTTCCGCTTTTTCTTCGAAACGCGAAAACGCTCTAACTCTTTGGTTGGACGCAATTCCGGACGCAAAACCGCTTCACCGCACTTTTGCTGGAATCGCTCTTGGAGTGACGGCTCGTTCCGATGACAGTGGCCAAGAAACTGATACTGGCGTCCGGTTCCCCGCGTCGCGTCGAGCTTCTGGCGCAGGCGGGCATCGAGCCCGCGCGCCTGATGCCGATGGATCTCGATGAGACGCCGAAGCGTGCCGAACACCCGCGTTCGCTCGCAAGGCGGCTGTCGGCCGAAAAGGCGCGGGCAGCACTTGCCGCAATCAAGGGTGAGCCCGGCTGGGACGGAAGTTATATCCTGGCGGCCGATACGGTCGTCTGTGTCGGCCGGCGCATCCTGCCGAAGCCGGAACTCGTCAGCGAAGCGTCCAGCACGCTGCATCTTCTGTCCGGCCGCAGCCACCGCGTCTATACCGGCATCTGCCTGATTACCCCGGACAGGACGCTGCGCCAGAAGGTCGTCGACACCAAGGTCCGCTTCAAGCGCCTGTCCGGTTTCGACATCGAAAGCTATCTCGCCTCCGGCCAGTGGCGCGGCAAGGCGGGTGGCTATGGCATCCAGGGCATCGCCGGCAGCTTCGTGGTCAAGCTCGTCGGCTCCTACAGCAACGTCGTCGGGCTGCCGCTCTACGAGACCGTCGGCCTGCTTGTCGGCGAAGGCTATGACGTGCACAATCGTTGGCTGGAAGGCTGACGCCGGTGACTGACGAAACAAAGAACGACGAGACAAGGAAGAGCGGTTCGAACGTCGCGCCCCTGCGCGCGCCGCGCCCCTGTCCGGAATGCGGACGGCCGTCGCATCGCGAACACTATCCCTTCTGCTCTGACCGCTGCCGCAACGTCGACCTCAACCGCTGGCTCTCCGGATCCTATGCCATCCCGGTCGCCGACGACGAATCGAAGGCCGACGACGACGAGCGCTAAGGCAGTGGCGCAGCGCATGTAGCATCGTCTCGGCGTTTCCGGCATCTTCTCCGTCTTAGACGTCCGTCACCGCGCCGGCATCGAGGTGCGTGATTTTCGCCCGTGCTTTCGGTTTTCCAATGGCTTTTTCTCTCACACGCAGATGAGGGGAGCGAACGCGATCTCTCTGAATCCGTTTGTTTTTTCGGGTTTTTGGACTGTCCACAGGATTTCGGTCAAAAAACTTTCATTTGGCGCTGGACACCGCCGAACAAGATGTTATAACCCCGCTCGCTTCCGGGGCACACACAAGCGCCCCGAGGGTTCCGCAAGGAGCCGCTGCCCGAAACGGCAGGATGCCCGGATAGCTCAGTTGGTAGAGCAGCGGATTGAAAATCCGCGTGTCGGTGGTTCAAATCCGCCTCCGGGCACCATCACTAAAATCAGCCATTGATTTTATTGTGGTTTCTCGCCCTAAACGTCCAGAAAATTCACACTACCCTTAAAAGCTGGACACTTTTGTTCCCGCTTTGAGCGCGTGTCACTCGTCAATTGCCTCGTTATCGAAGATCGCTACAGCCGCCTTTGCCAGCACCTTCTGGCGGGCGGCTTTCGTGTATCTTTTGACCTCTTTCGAGGTCGTGTGGCCGGTCATCGACATGATCTGATGTTCGCTTGCGCCGCGATCGGCGAGGCGCGAAGCGGCGGCCTTGCGCAGGCCGTGGGCAGCGCAATGGAACAGTCCTGCTTCATCGCAGCGTTTGCGGAACCAGTTGCCGAAACCGTTCGATGTGAACGGCTTGTTGAACTCGGTCACCAGCAGTGTCAGGTCTCCGCACGGGCTCTTGTCGATGACATCGGCAAGGGTCGGGTGGATCGGGATCGAGAGCTTCACCGGCTTGCGCCGCCGGTTCTTGAACTGGGTGAAGTGAAACCATCCGTTCGACATGTGCTGTTTGCCAAACGCAATGATGTCGCTGCGCCTCTGGGTCGTGTAGAGCATGAGGGTCAGCGCCAGTCTTGCCTTAGTTCCGACCGGATGGCGCGCCTCAAACTGGGCGACTTCGTTGTCAGTCCAAGAATGAAAGCCGTCGCCCTCAGATTTGAAGTAGTCGACGTCGCGAGCCGGGTTAGCCGGCGCAAGTTCGACGTCCTTGCTGGTCGCCCAATTGAACACCGCACGCAGCGCCTTGACGCGACCGTTGGCGGCCTCGGGCAGTTCCGCCTTACGATCACGCAGCACGCGCACGGCCTTGGCGCCGAACGACGGCAGGGGCATGTCTTCAAACAGACGGGTTCCGCCTGGCTTAGTGGGCTCGGCCCATATGTGCTCGATAATGCCTTTGCGCACCTTGCGCGTGCCGGCATCGAGCTGCTTGAACACTGCCGACTGGAAGTATTGTTCGCATAGCCAACGCAGCGTGCCCTTCGTCGACAGCTTGGGTCCGACCTTGTCGGCCTTGAGTTCGCCGTTTAGCGCCTGGAAGTAGGCCGCCTCAAACTCGGGTAGCCCCGGATGACCAGGAAGGCGGATTTTGAGCTGGCCCTTCTTGCGGAAGTAAAACCGCAACACTCCATCGGTTTTGTCTTCGACCAGGTACTTTCGTCTGAGCTTTCGTGGCATCAGGTTTCGACATCCCATTCCCCGCCCTCGTCGATGTCTCCACCGGGCAGGCGGTCAAATGCCCGATCGAGTTGAAGGCGGTCCCAAACGGTGCGTCCGTTAGGCCTCTTCGGTCGGGGCATCCTGCCATCCTTCACCATTTCGTCAAACAGGCTGGTCGAGACGCCGACATAGGCCGATGCCTGCTCTCGGTTGAGCCCGCGCACGGGCGGCAAGGGGCAGGCTGTGACTCGGGGCGTCGAGCGACTTAGAGCTACCATCAGGCGACCTCCTCGCATTCGAGCGGTGGTCCGCCGTTGTGGCCGAGCATGGCGGCTGCGCGCGCCTGGTCGCGGCGCTTCTGGTTTTCCTTATGCGTCACCAGCTCCGTATGCTTGGGGTCCGGATTGACGCAGAGGCGGTTGCGGCATTTGTGGTCGAGCTGCTTCTTGCCGGGAATATAACCGTGTTCGTTGGTCCACATGACCAGATGCACAGCGACCGTCTGGCCGCCGAGCGACATGCGCGGGTAGTCCTTGCCCCGGCCGGTTTTTCCCGAAGTGGGGCCTCGCCAGATCCAGCAGCCCGAAACGGGGTCGATAAAAACCCGCGACATGATCTTTTGGAAGATTTCCAGACGACGGCCGTTCATCCGTGCCGCCTCCAGAGATCGAAATCGGAGCGAAGCTGTTTCCAGCGCTCGGCGGCAGCGGGTTCGTCGTTCAGTTGCTTGCGAGAGGTGATCGCGAGGACGGAGCGCACGCGCGTCGCCGCTCGGTCGTTGGTCAGCGGCGCCTCCAGTCCGTGCTTCTCTTCGAGATACTTCTTGAAGGCCGGTTCGGCGCATTTCATCGCGCATTCGGCCGCGAAGTCCTTCGGCTTCTCCGCGCGCTGCTCCAGTCGGCGGCGTAGCCTGATGATCTCGTCGAAGGCGTACTGCAGAAGGGTGTCCATCGCGCGCATGTAGGTCGGCGCGTGTGTCATCAGGCGGCGATCTTCCCTGCCACAAACCGGCAGGATCAAGGCGATTGTCTCCACTTCGCCGGTCATCGGTTCTTTGGAGCACAGCTCGATTTGGCCGCGTTCGACATCGTAGGATTCGCACCATTCCTCACTGGCAAGGCCGAGCAATTGGCGCGCGTCTCGATACTTCGCCTTCGCAAGCTCAAGGTTCACTTGCGCTCCTCCAGCGTGATCTCGCGCAGGCGCGCGGGCAGCTCGGCCGGATCGTCGTCGCCTTTGCACTCTATGCAGCGGTCGACGATCTCGATCGCGCGCGCCAAGGCGTCACGAAAGCCCTTGCGATATGCGGCGTCGCGCCGCCGCTTCGGGGTGCTGGTCATGCCGCCTGCTCCATGGCGGAGAAGCGGGGCTTCATGATGCTGAGCACGTAGGTCTCGCCGGGCGCGCCTATCGGGCGGGCGAGGACGCGCTTGGCGTCCGGTATGGCGTAGAGGTCGATTTCCGGGCTGGTGACGTTGGCTAGCATCTTCTTCAGCTGCTCGCCGTTCAGGCAGATTTCGAGATCCTGCGGCCCGTCGATTTCGCCGGACATGGACTCGTGCGCGGCCCCGCCGTCGCGGCCCACCATGTCGACGGTGATGCGGCCATCACGTGTGCGGATGTAGAGCGCATCGACCGACGCATCGTCGATCATGATGCAGACACGCTTGATCGAAGCCGAAAGGGTCTCGGTCTTTACGCCAAGGCGGGACGTGCCGGGGACGGGAATGACCTGTTCGTACTCTGGATAGGTGCCGTCGATCAGCTTGGCGGTGATGGTCACGCCATCGAACTTCACCGCCAGAATGAAATCCGTCGCGGCGATCAGTGCTCCTTGAGTTGAGGCATCGAGTAGCTTGCGCACGCTCTCCGCTGCGCGGGGCGGCAGGATGATGTGCGGATAGGCCGAATGATTGTGCGTCGGGAGGGCCGGGCATGCGCCAGTAGGGGCGGAGATCCGTGCGAGGCTAAGGCCATCGGTTGTCGCCACCACCATACCGTCCCCACCCTTTTCGGCATGGATGCAGTAGCCGGTAATCCACGGGCGATCGTCCACCTTCTTGAGAGGGAAGGAAGCCTTGTCGAGTGCAGCCGCCAAGGGCTTACCGGCGATCTCTGTCCAGCCGAGTTCCGCCTTGATTGGGATCGCGGGAAAGTCGTTGGCTGGCAGGAAGGGAATGGACAGGCGCGAATTGCCCGCCGAGATCGCGATACTGTCCTTGCTGCGGCCGGGACCAAAGCTCACTTCGGCGTTCTCCGGCAGGCTGGCGAGGATTTCCTTGAACTTGTCGGCGGGGATCGCAAAGGGGATAGGCTCCTTGATCGCGATCGCCTCGCACTCGGCGTCGATCTGCAGGTCGAGATTGGAGCCGCGCAACAGCACCGCCTCGCCAATCGGCTCCAGCAGCACGTGGGAGAGGATCGGGATCGTGTTGCGGACATCGATCGCGCCCATGACGCGGGAAAGCGCCTGGTGGAGCGTTGAGCGGTGGAGGGTAAACCAGATCTCGGCCATCAGATCAGACCTTTGCGCCGGAAAGCATGTCCGCGACCGCTTTTGCATGGGACGGGGCGGCAAGCCCGAACTCGCGGGAAAACTCGTCCATGGCGGCGGCAAGGTCGCCTTCGGCCATGTAGCGGTAAACGCGCTCGACCCATTCGGGCATCGGGGGCTCGAGGTCCTCCAATGTTCTCGGCGGGTTGTCGTTCTCATCGGTCACAGGAAGCTCAGGCTGGTCAACGGAGCGGTCGTGCTCGATGGCCTGATCTTCGCTCATCGACCGCCAGTCGGGCCAAACACGTGCCATGTTCTTTTTCTGCTTACCGAGAAGGGCCGGCATCAGATCGCTTGCCTGCCCGCCATGGCGCCAGAAGCCGTCCATGGCGAGAATGACAACATCGATCCACTCCGATAGGTCGCGTGGATCCTGCTCGATCTCGCGAAGCTCCTTGCGGATATGGTCTATGATACCGCGCGTGCGGAGCGCGGGGCCGAACGTCTCACGGGACCACTCGATTTGCCGCGCGTAGTAAGTCACCAGATCTTCCCGTGCGGCGAGATTGGGAACGGCTGTGAGCAGGGCGGCGTACTGTCTCAAGGCAACCCGGCGCATTGACGCGGCATAGTGTCCCTCGGTGACGCTGTGGCCGCCAGCTAAGGCTTTCAGCATCTCATCGGTAGGCTCGGTCGGGACCAGTTGCCAAACCTTCGGCACAGCCGCCGACGGCTGATCGAAGGGCGGGCGTGCGTAGACCGGGAACGCGCGCAGATCGTCTTTGTCGCTGATCCACATCGCGCCGAAAGGCGCGTTCTGGATGGGTTCGTACTCGCCGGGGCGGAGCCACGCTACCGGTTCCTCCGACACATGGCTGAGGGCGGCGCGCAAAGCAGCGTCGACGGCGTCGGGGCTACATACTGCGCTGTCACGCTCCCAAAGGACGGCGTGTGCTGCTTCTCGCATTTCCTTGGTAATCACGCTCATGCTGCTTGCTCCTTAGCTGAGCACGCGCCCGCGGTCGGCCGAGGTGCCGGTGTCTGGAGCGGTGGCTTGAAATCGGTGGCGAAAGGCCGGGTGGGATCATCGAGCCAGAGGGCGCAGAGGTCGTGCGGATCGACGCCGTGGCGGTCGGCGATCTCCTGGAAGCTCTCGGTCGCGTCGCTCAGGCTACCAAGGCGGCAGTCGACGAGGGCAGCGGCGAGCCGCGTGCCGTGGGATTGGCGGACAGTTTGAAGCCAACCGTTCGTGGATTGGGTCATGATGAGAGGGTCCAGAAGAAGGCCGCAAAGAGGATGAGGCTTGAGGCGATGGCGCCGAGCGCGCCGCGCACGATCCAGACAGGCGTATCGTTATCAGGGGACACCTGCGGATCGTGGCGGCGGGCTCTCTTCGCCACGGGCTTTACGCCGCGTTCGCCCGGGCGGTGGCGAGGTCTGCGGCCTTCGGGCCGAGCACACGAATTTCTTCAGGGGTGAAGTTTTTGCGCTTCAGATCTTCGGCCGTGCAGCCGTCGCCATGTTCGACCATGGCGAGAACCATGCGGTTGAGAGTGTTTCGGGTCTTAAGTCCGCCGTTCGGTTGCATGTGGATCTCCTACAAATGAGTTTTCAACGATATGGAAAATAAATCCAACTATTGGATAGTGTCAATCGGTGTATGGATTTATTTTCCAACTCATGAAATCGACTCGACTCGGTTGCGTTTCTCTGGATTATGAGAACGAAAGGAGAACAAACATGACCGTTGCACTACGCCACAAGCCGCGGATTTTTGCCTTGCACATCCGGTGCGACAATTGCCTGCGGGAGGTTTCTCGGGCGATCGAGGTGCCGGCGGTCGACGACGCGCCGTGCGACGCGGACGAGCTAGCGGAGAGTGGTTTTATGGATACGCTGGGATTTCGTTGCCGGCATTGCGACTGCCAGATTGGGCGCGTGATTGGAGTTAGTCAGGAGCGCAGCTATGCATGATCCAAAGGATGTAACGGCGTTCACTATCGTTCCGCCGCCGCTTCGAGGGCGGCGGGAAAGCGTACGCCTCATGGCGCATCTGCGCCGTCTGTTTCCGGGGTATTCGTTCAAGTTGGCGGCGATTGCCCCAGTTGACGCTGGTGATCGCTTTGGGATCTATCCAGTTATGAATTTCATTGGTGCTGACAACCGGAGCTATGTCTGCAACGAGCCGCCGAATTGGCTGATAGGCGAGATTCGTAGCGCCTGCCATGCCTTCGGAGATCGGCGCATGGCTGCCTAGAACGGCAGATCATTTTGGATGCGGCGAACCAGGCCAATGACCTCGACGCGCGTACCGTCGTCGGCTTCTAGATTTCGCTCAACCACGATAGGGCGGTGCTTTGGGTTGGTCGATCGAGGGTGAAATTCGGTGCGCCCCTCGTAAATCTCGACCTGCTTAACTGACCATTCGCGCGTATGGCCGCCATCGCGGGTGCGCTCAACGACCACAACCATGCCGTCACGCAACACAGCCTCATGAGCCACATCCTCGTAGGCGACCGCAATAACTCTGTCACCATCAAAGATCGGGCGTGGCCGAAGGTTATTCATGGAATCGCCCGTCACGTCGTAGACCATTTGCCGCGCGTTAGGGAAACGCTCGTCTGGCGGTACCGAGATTATTTCTCGCTCAGACTGATCGAACTCATCCACCTCGCGAAATGCCCCCGCCTCGACGCGGCCGACGACTTGCGCCGCAACCATTCGGCCTGGCGCTAAAGTGAGTTCGGCATTGGCGGTCTCAACCCCATCACGCAGCCATGCTAAAGGCCGCTTGATGGTTCTCGCTAGGGTTTCCATGACGTCGCCGCGTGGTTGCTCGATGTCGCCGCGCAGATACTTGTTGATGTTGTCGTAGGGGATGCCCGATCGCCGCGAAAGCTCGGCTTTGTTCCAGCCAAGCTCGTTGCGTCGTTCGTCTAATCTTTTCCACCAGGTTGTCATGGTCGCTATCATAATTTCGGAATTATTTTCCGGGTTGGATTTCGATGTCTTGAAGATGGATTTAAAATCCAGTATTGCTGCATGCATGAGCACAACGGTTCGACAAATCATAAAGGACGCAGGCGGCGCGGAAGTCATCGCGACAGCCATCGTCAGTTTGGGCGGCGATATCTCGAAAGACGCTGTGTACAAGTGGAGCAAGACCGGCATCCCCGATCGCCACTGGCCCGTCATTATCGGCATGACGGAGTACGGACCCGTTGAACTCTACGGTGCGAACTGCCTTGCTCGCGGAGTTCCGCTTGTATTGCCCCTCCACTCGATTGAGGCGGCCTAATGATGAATTTGTCTTGGCAAGGCGCGAGAAGACTGGGTTTCCTCCTCCCGCCCGGGCGCCTTGCTGGCTGGCGGGGGCGCGACATCTCCTACCGTCGCGTCCCTGCCTCTGTCTTTGTCTCCGCCTATCCATGCGGGCCTCCCTTGATCTGATGGCCTGACCCTACGCGCGACGCCGCTAAGCGTCATCGAATCCTTTCCCAAAATCCTTCCCTTGCCACTTCTGCGGGGTGTTTTCGCATGTCCGGCATTCGCACAATTTCCGATGAAGAGATCCGTACGCTGAAAGCGGATACCGAGGCTTGCTACAAGCTCGGCGGCGGCGTGACCGGCTTCGAGCCGCTGACCCGTGTAACCACCGGCAAGCTCTCCGAGTACGCAAGCTTCGACGAGCGCAACAAGAAGCGGCTGATCCCGATCGACGTTGCGATCGAGGCGGACCGGCGGGCGAAATCTCCCGTGATTGTCAAGGCAATGGCCCGGGTGCTCGGCTTTGATCTGGTGCCGATGGCGTCGCAGCAGGCATGCGCCGCGGTGACCGAGGCAGACGCGCACCGGGTGCTCTACGAGGCGACGGACGTCGCGCGCGCCATCCTCGACGCCTTCCGTGACGGCAATGTGGATGCGCTGGACCGCAAGACGATCCGCAAGGAGCTGCGTGAGGCAATCCGCGCCTTGGAGGAGGTTGACGCCGGTCTCGACGAGGGGGCGGCATCGTGACCGGCAACCTTCCGAAAAACATGGGCGAGAAGGCCGAGCGGTTCATGGCCGCCGCGATGGCCGAGGGTGTGCTGGTTGTCGGGACCGAAGCGGACATGAGAACCTGCCGGAACCTCAACAGTCGCGGACTGTTGCGGCGAAACCAGCAGGACGCCAGCATCTGGTATCCGACCGACAGGGCGTATGAACTGACGGGCGTGGACCGGCCGGCGTTCGATGCCGACCTTGTGGACCACGGCGGCGAGGCCATCGCCCGCCACGCCGCCAACCACGCGACGGTGCATGCAGTGCTTCCGGTCAGCATTGATATCGGGCTCGACGGCGGCGGCGTTGAAGTTTTGACGATTTCGCCGCCGTGCGCCTCCTATTCGAAGCCGAGAGAGCCGGCCGTCATTGCGGCTCGCGGCGACGAAAACGAACTGCTGGCAACCGTCGAGCGGGCGCGCACCGCGTTGACCGAAGACGATGTTCGCCACGCCCTGGTGCTTTCGGGCGGCGCCTACGAAGAGGCCAAGGCGGCGGCGAACTATGCCGAGAAGGTCAAAGCCAGCCGGGAACTGATCACGAAGTTTCGCGCCATCCAGGCGGACGCGCTGAAGGTGGAGACCTATGCGACCATCCGGCTCGCGGAACTGGTCGATGCCGCGCAAGGGCGCGGTGAAGTGTCGGGCCGGGGTCGTCCGAAAAATGTCCAGACTGACGACATTTTCAAGCTTGAGGAAATCGGCGTCGATCGTCGTGCCCTTCACCAGGCGCGAAAGCTTCGCGACGCGGAACTAAAGGCGCCCGGCGTCGTCGAGCGCGCTATCGCTGATCGGATCGAGGCGGGACTTGCCCCGACCCGTAATGCCATACGCCATGCGATCGGCACGCGATCGGCGTCGACGGATGAAAAGGGCGATCAGCTTTACGAAACGCCGGTCGAGGCAACGAGGACAGTTCTGGCGCTCGAAAGCTTCTCGGCGGTCGTAAAGCTGCCGGAAGTCGGACGCGGAGCGATCCTCCGTGTGCTTGAGGCGGCGGGGTATGACGCGATCATTTCGGATCTGCGCGACCGGGGCACCGCCACGCGCCACGGCGAGCTGCAGCAGGTCGGCGACTTCCTGAAGTCCATGCCCGGCGAGACCGAAGGCATGGATATGGTGATCAATCCGCCCTATGGCAGCGTCGCCAATGCCTTCTTGGCGCACGCCGTGCGCGTCCATAAGCCACGCAAGATCGCGGCGCTGCTCAATCTCAATTTCATGTGCGGTTTCGACGATCCAGATCGCCGCTACCTGATGGACGAAAACCCGCCGTCGCGGATCTATGTCTTCACACGTCGCCTGCCGATGATGCACCGGGACGGGTGGGACGGACCCGAAGCTTCGAGCCAGATGAACACGGCTTTCTTCGTCTGGGAGCGCAACGACGACGGGACCTATGGCGACGGTTTCCCGCGCATCATCCGCGTGGACTGGAAGGACTTCGAGGAAGCCAAGCCGCTGTTGCCCGGGGCCGGTGGCTCCATCTCGCCGATGTCGTTTGCTGCAAAGCCCGACGAATTTGCCCGAGAGACGCCCCGCAAGCCACTCGACCAGCGTGTGACCGAGGAGCGAAACCGGGCGCTTGAATGGCTTCGTGAACAGACTGAACCCTTCGACATCGCCGCCATGCGGCGCGGCGTGGCCATTCGCGGACTGGTGGCCGGTGCCCTGCTGGCCGGCTTTGAAGGCGAAGGGCTGATCGTACCTGACGGGGAGGGCCGGTGGCAGGCCGTTCGACCCGGTGAACTTTCACCTTCCGATGATATCGAGACTTTGGAGGCCGAGAATGCTGGGTCTTAACCGGGGCGACCCTCGTCGTTCCCGATCTGCCGCCATGAGCGGCAAAATGGATGAGCGGCAGGCGCTTGCCGCCATCATCCTCTGGAACTCCGGCCATTTCGATACCGCCGATATCGCCGCCGCCCTTCGCTGTGGTGAGGACGCTGTTTATCGCACGCTGCATGCGGCACGGGATATCGCGAAGGGAGGCTGCTGATGTTTCGGGCCGAACTCTTCGCGGAAACCAGCATGGCCGCAATGTCGTCCGGATGGGGCGATGTTCCCTTGATCGTAGACAGCTTTGCCGGGGGCGGCGGTGCCTCTACCGGCATAGAGATGGCTTTGGGTCGGTCGCCCGACATCGCGATCAACCACAGCGCCGACGCTCTCGCGCTGCACGCGGCCAACCATCCCGACACGCTGCATTTGTCCGAGAACGTCTACAAGGTTGATCCGCTCGACCATATGCGCGGGAAGCATATCGGGCTCGCCTGGTTCTCGCCTGACTGCAAGCACTTCTCGAAGGCCAAGGGCGGCAAGCCGGTGGAGCGCAACATTCGCGACCTCTGCTGGATCATTCCCGGCTGGGTCGAGCGCATCCAGAACAGCGGCGGCAAGGTCGATGTCGTCATCATGGAGAATGTCGAGGAGTTCAAGGACTACGGCCCTCTGATCGAGACCGGTAACGGCCTTCGTCCCGATCCCGAACGGAAGGGCGCGACCTATCGCAAATGGTGCCGCACGCTGCGCGGCCTCGGCGCGAAGATGGAAAGCCGGGAGCTACGGGGCCGTGACTTTGGCGCGCCGACGATCCGTAAGCGCCTGTTCATCATCATGCGCTTTGACGGGCAAAAGATCGTCTGGCCGCAGCCAACGCACGGCGACCCGAACGACCGTGACGTGATCGCCGGCCGCAAGCTGCCTTGGCCGATCGTCGCCGACTGCATCGACTGGAGCATTCCGTGCCCTTCGATCTTCGACACGGCCGACGAGATCTGGGAAAAACACCAGGTGCGGGCGAAGCGTCCGCTGGCCGGCAATTCGCACGAGCGGATCGCGCGCGGCCTCGACCGTTTCGTGATCCGGGCAAATCGGCCATTCCTCGTCAATCTCACTCACGGTGGGCGCATCGAAAGTGTCGATGAGGCGATGCGGACTATCACCGCCGCTCATCGAGGCGAAAAGGCGCTGATCTCCCCATCCGTTCAACGCTTCAATGGCGGCGCCGTTGGTTGCGACGTGCGCGATCAACTGCCGACGATAACGGCAAACGGCTACATCAAGCGCCCGGGTGGCGCCGCGCCGCTTGGGCTTCTCGCGCCTGTACTGACTTATGCGCAGCAAGGCGGGGCGGTGCGCTCGGTCGCGGGGCAGGCTCACACGATCACCGCCAGCGACAAGGATCAAAACTCAGTCATGTGCGCCTTCATGGCGCAGGCCAACAACGACAGCCGTCGCATCGGCGGCGTCAATCCCGGCCGGAGCGTCGACGAGGCTGCTTCGACGATCACGCAGTCTGGCAGTCACCAGCAGGTGGTTTCAGCCTATATCGCGCGGCAGTTTGGGACGGGGGCATGTCACAGCGTCGAGCGCGCGGCAGGCACGATCACAACCGAAGGGCAAGGCAAGAGCCAGTTGATCATGCCCTATCTGCAATCCTACTACGCGACCGGCGAGGGTAGCCGGGCCGATGAGGCGATGCGCACGGCGACGGTGAAGCCCCGGCACGGGCTCGTCGAGGCGGTTGTTGATGTTCCGCCATTCACCGAGGCGCAGGCCTATCGCGCACGTCAGGTTGCCGATTTCATGCGCGCGCATGGCCTGTGGGACGACCGCGAGTTTGTAACGGTCGAGATCGACGGACTGACATTTGTCATCGTCGATATCGGCATGCGGATGCTGACGCCGCGCGAACTCTACAACGCGCAGGGCTTCCCCTCGGACTACATCATCGACGGCGCCTGGAAGCCTCCGGGCATCGGCCACAATGGCGGGCCGGTCTGGGTGCCTTTCTCCAAATCCGTGCAGGTTTCGTGCGTCGGCAACAGCGTTTGCCCGCCCGTCGCGCGCGCCCTGGTCGCGGCCAATTGCAACCATCTGGCAGTGCAAAGGGCGGCGGCATGAACTGGCATGATGAAGGTTACAGGTTTGTTTTGATGTGTGGACGGTTCAAGGCTTTCCTGGGCGCGGCGCAGCTCGCGCCGGAAGGCGGCAGCATATGAGCGGTCCACGTTTCTCCGTGATCCCGTCTGGGGCGGTGCTCGACCGTCGATTGATGCGCGGCGATCTCGATGTGCTTTGCCTGCTCGGGATCTCTGCCGATACCGATACAGGCTGGTGCCGGCGCAGTCAGGTCAAGATGGCGAAGCAGTTGGAGGTCGCGCGCTCGACGGTGCAGGCCTCCATCAATCGCCTTGTCGATGCCGGCTGGGTCGAACGGCGCATGCTCAAGGTTCCGGGCGAGGCCGGACAACGCGACAGTGCGCACGAGTATCGGGTCGTTCTCGATGTTCGTGACCGGGATGAAGTTTCACCTTCAGCCCCCTGCCGGCCAGTCGGCACCCCTGCCGATACACCGGCACCCCCTGCCGATCCAGATCGGCACCTAATTAACGTATCTTCTATTAACGATACCAATCCTCACTCTGTTCGGATTGGTGGCCCGCCGCCGCGCGGGTCCGTGCTTGCGGAGCTGATGACGGTGCTCGACCGCGACCATGCGCAAGCGGTGATCGACCATCGCGTCGCGATGCGGCGCCGGTTGACGCCCCATGCGGCCAAGCTCCTTGCTCGCCGCTTCGCCCTGATGCCGAACCCGAACGCAGCGGCCGACGCGATGATCGGCAATGGCTGGCAGGGTTTCGAGCCCGAATGGCTGGAAAACCGGAAGGGAGGCCGTGCGCCGCCACGACTGCCCGACAAGCCGCCATCACCTGCGCAGAAGCTTCGAAATGCCATCCAGATTGCCAAGGAGACCGGAGATGAGACTGGAAATCGCCGAACAGATCAGCCGCTTGATGGAGGCCTTCGGCTCATCGGAGGCGACCGTGAGTGAGGCCGTAATCAGGGATATGATCGTCGTCGCCGATGCCTATCCGGTCAGCCTGGTCTCGCGTGTCGTTGACCGCTACCGCCTCGGGCAGGTGGACGGGCAGTCGCTCGACTTTCCCCCCAAGCTGCCGCAGCTCGCTGTCGCGCTACGGGCCGAGCCCCGCCATCCCGGCGAGGCGGGATATCTCTCTCCCGAAGACCATCGCCGTCGCATGATCGAGGCAAACGATGCGCAGCTGCCGAAGCACAGCGAGGAGGCGAAGGCGCGCGTCCGCAAGCTCGTGAGGGCGTTCCAGGCCGGTCACGACGTGAGCGCGATGGAAGGCGGTGCGAAATGACCGCGGTTGATGCACCGAAGCGCGACAGTGTCATGCGGCTCTTCCGGAAGGCTCACCGGGACTGGCCCACGTTTCTCTCCGACAGCGGGCCAGCGGCAGAGCGGGCGTTCTTCGCGCTGTCCGAGGATGACCAGCACGTGGCTGCGGAGCGGCAGGTCGTGTATGTGGCGGCTGTTCGGCGCACCAAGGGAAAGATTTGCAGTTTCGCCATCTACTGCAAGGAGCGGCGTTGGGAGAAGCTGCCCGAGGACGGCGAGCGAGATGCAGGGAAGGCATCCGTCGTCCTCTGCAAGCCCTTCGGGCCGGTTTGGGCGGGGCTGCGGATGCTGCGGCTGCTCAAGGGTCCGGTGGATGTCGAAATGCCGGTTGATCCCCGGCAGACGGCGCGCAGCACCTTCGATCGTCTCTGCGAGCTGAATGACGCGCACGCGCAAGCCTATCTCGCGCGGAAGGGCATCCGCCTGGATGACGACGGCTCACTGGTTTTCCCAATCGACTTCGAGGGTACTGAGTATCGCAAACGCGTCCTTGAGACCGGCTACGCAGAGGTCAGCAGGCTCGACCGTCTTCGCGGACCCGAGAGGGTGCCTGCCTGGTGCAGCGTGTTCCTGGAGCTGTGCGAGGCCGTGCCAGTCGGATGCGAAATGTACGAGCATTGGCGCGAGCACCATGCCGCAATGGTCTGGCCCTTCGTTCCAGACCCGGTCTCGATGGAAGTCGTTTGGTTCCCGAAGGGCGGGCCGCAGGGCCTGAAAGAGTTTGAAGCGGCTGCGCGCGCAGCCATTGCGGTAGATCGGAGCCATAATGATGCAGCATAGGGGAATGACGGGAGCGCCGATCGCGACCGAGTCGAAGGACGGGTTCAGGGATCGGATGCGGCGAATCACGGACAGCCTCCTCGATGAAGGGGCGCTGTTGACGGTGAATTGCCGAATAAACGGCGGGAAAGCGCCTTGGTTTGCCCTTCGGGTATGGACTGGCCGGGAGAGGGTTGTGGAAAAATCGCTCGAAGAAATGGGTGTTCGGTCGCTCGTACCTATGCGGAAAGGCCCGGATCTGCGTCGTCGCCATCGTCTGATCGAGGGCCAGATGATGCCTGTCATTCATGGTTACGTGCTCGTGCAGTTGCTTGCCCAGCCCGAATATCTCGCCGGGTTGCAGGGCATAGAGCATGCCATTGACGTGCTCGGTGGGTGTGAAAAGCCGATGCGGTTGAGTGACAAAGAAGTCAGCAGATTCAGTGCTCTTGCTCGCGGCGGTAAGTATGATTTCGAGCGCCCCGCTGACCTAATGGTATCGGCGGGGGAGAGCCTTCGAGTGACTGCCGGTCCATTCACCAACTTCAAGGCGACAGTGATTACTCCGAATAAGCGTGGTCGGGGTGACGTAGTCGTTTCCATCAGCATCATGGGGGGAGAGGTTCCTGTGACGGTGCCTCTTGCATTGCTCGAAAGGTTGTGAGAGTTATTTCGCCATTGGACAAGCTGATGATCCTGTAGTGAGCCTCTGAGAACGCCTAAACAGCGGGGAGAAATCCCGAGGTAGGTACGCCGGTCAGCCCCAACCCTGACAGTCTCCCAAGCGAGACGCATCGATTCAGGGTCAGTGCGAAAGCTATGAGAAAACGACAGGCGGCCGAGAGGTCGCCTTTTCGCTATCGGGTACGATGGTCGCAAAGCCCAAGTCATTCCGGCCGAACGGCAGGCCATCAGCGGTGCAACGCGAACAAGCGTACGATCGGGAGCGGGATCAGCAGCCATGGCGGAGATGGTACAAGACGGCCAAGTGGCAGCAGGCGCGAGCCGACTTCCTGGCTGATCCGGACAACCAGTTCTGTGTTCGTTGCCAAGCAAACGGACTGCTCAATCCCGGCATCTACCGCAAGGACGGCACACTCGAAACGAACCGTCGTCGTATGCACCTGGTCGTGAACCATGTGCAGCGGCATCACGGCGAGGAGGTGTTGTTCTGGGACCGGGACAATTGGGAGCCATTGTGCCCCGACCACCACGACATCGACGTCCAGGCCGAAGAGCGGCAGGGGACCGGGGGTGGGTCAAAAGTCTAGGCCGCCAGAGGGCTAGACCGGTGGGTGTGCTCGCTCACGTCGCCGCGAAAATAGCGAAATCTTTTTTTTTCTGACACGCCAACCGATGGAGGGCGAGATGACGCGTGGTCGTAAGCCTGACACCGACCAGCAGCAGGCGGATAAAGGTGCGCCCGGAAAGCGGATGACCCAGAAGGATGTTGCGACAGTTCGGTCGAAAAAGGCGGCGGAGCCGATCTCCATCGGTAACGTCCGCCCGCCGAAGTGGCTCAAGCGGAGCCGCAAGGCGACCGAGGTGTGGAACGATCTTGCGCCAAAGCTTCAGCGCCTTAACCTCCTGACCGACCTCGACGCCGGACCGCTCGCGCGCTACTGCCGATACGTCGTCGAGTGGATCGCGGCGGACGTGGCCGTCCAGAAGGAAGGCACCTGGTTCGACACCACCGATACGAACGGGGCGCCGACCAAAAAACGGCATCCGGCTTGGCAGGCGGCACAAGACATCGAAAAGATGTTGCGCGATCTGGAGGCGACCTTCGGTATGCGTCCGGATGCCCGCTACAAGATCATGCGCGACCAGGCGGCGGCGCGTGGTCTGGGTGACCTTCCGCTCTGGGGCAATACGCCCGACAGGGATGAGGAGAAATCGGGAGACGGTGCGCCGGCAGCTGCGCAGCCCGACCCTGATGACATCATCGGCATTCTCGGCGCCCACAACTCGATGCCTCCCGGCTCGCTGAACTGATGCCATGGAAGTCTCTGCTGTTGCGGTGCAGGCTGCTGCCGGCCATCGGTTGTGGCCGGAACCGGAGTGGGTCAAGGAAGCTGCAGACGCGAAGGGGTGGGCGTGGGTTCGTCTCGCCTGGGAGCGATGCTCCCGCGTAGCCGGTTCTTGGTTCGACGAGGCGAAAGCGGCCGCCGCCATTCACCTGTTTCCGAAGGTCTTCCGGCTCACGGATGACCGTTTTGCCGGAAAGCCCTTTCGCCTCGGCCTATGGCAAGAATGTATCGTTCGCCTTCTCGTCGGCTGGAAGGCGCCGATCGAGATCGTTGACGAGCAGACCGGGCAACCCGCCTTTGTCCATGTCCGTATATTCCGACGCCTCATGTTGTGGGTGCCTCGGAAAAACGGCAAGTCGGAGTTTCTGGCGGCGCTGGCGCTGCTGTTCTTCATTCTCGACGGTGTCGTTGGCGGACAAGGCTATGTGTTCGCCCGCGACGAAAGTCAGGCCAAGATCATCTTCAACAAGATGAAGGCCATGATCAGCATGGCGCCCAACATGGGTGACACGCAGATCTACAAGAAGTCGATCTATCTCCCGAAAATCCGGGCGTTGTTCGAACTTCTGACAGGAAAGCCCGAGGGAAAGCACGGGAAATCGCCGACCGTCATAGCGGGCGACGAGATGCACGAATGGGAGACGCCGGATCTGGCGAACTTCCTGCGGCAGGGCACCGGCACCCGATTGGAGCCGATCGAACTCTACGCGTCGACTGCCGGCATCAAGTCGAACAAGACCGGCTATGCTCTTTGGGAGGAAAGCCTGTCGATCCTCGAAGGGCGGATCGATGACCCCTCGACGCTGGTTGTTATCTTTGCGCTCGATCCTGATGACGATTGGGCCGACGAAGCGAACTGGCCGAAGGCTAACCCGTCGCTCGGCATCTCGCCCACGATGCAGTTTCTGCGTCGCGAGGCGGCAATCGCTGCAGATAACCCGCGCGCCGAACAACATTTCCGCTGCTACCACCTCAATCAGTGGATCGACGCGGTAACGCGCTGGCTCAGCCTGAAGAAGTGGGACGCATGCGCGACGGACACCGAGGCTTGGAAAGGCTGGCGTGATGGGCGCGGCCTCGAAGGGCGAAAATGCTACGCGGCGATTGACGTATCGTCCAATCAGGACATCACCGCGCGGCTGCTCGCTTTTCCGCCAGACGACAAGATCAAGCGGTGGATTTTGTCGGCACGGTTCTGGGTTCCCGAAGACACGATCGCGCGCCGATCGCGGCAGGATCGTGTCTCCTACGACAAATGGCTCGGCATCGAGGCTTTAGAGCAGACGCCGGGCGACTACGTCGATCAGGATTATGTGCGGAAGGCGCTAGCCGAAGATCTGGAACGGTATGACGTAGCGTCCATCGGCTATGACCCGTGGAACGCGACCAAGCTCGTCACGGACATGCAGAAAGACGGCGTGCAGGAAGGGATGTTTGTGACCATGCGTCAGGGCATCCCGACGCTTGGCGAACCGACCAAGCTCTTCGAGCGACTGGTCATCTCGGGACATCTCGACCACGGCGGCCACCCGATCCTTCGTTGGATGGCTGGCAACGTCGCGGTTCGCTTTGACGAGAACCTGAACTATGCGCCGACCAAAAAGAAGAGCGCCGAGAAGATCGACGGAATTGTCGCCGCCGTCATGGGCGTCGGCCTTTCGATGATGGAAGAAGAGCCCTCGCGGCCAGCCCTGGAGTTTCTATGAGCGCGTGGCGGAACCGTATTGCTGGATGGGTCGCGGGACGAGACGTGGCCGAACCGGTCGTTGATCGGGCGGTGGACCCTGTTTTTGACAAGGGCGGCACGGAGAACTTTACGCCCTTGCCGGCCATCTTGCCGGGCACGTCGATGTGGGGTGATTTCGTCGAGATAGTCGGGAAGCTGCCGGCGCCGACGGAGCGGACGGCGCTCATGGTTTCGGCGATTTACGCGTGCGTCAACCTGATCGCCGGAGCCATATCGTCGTTGCCGGTGAACATCTATCGCGTGAACGGCGAGAATGGCGAGCGTGGCCGGATCTACAACGATGATCTGCATTGGGTCTTCAATGAGCAAATGAGCCCGCGGTGGATGTCAGCGAGTGGCTGGGAGTTCCTATGCCAGTCGTTGCTCCTTCAGGGCGACGCCTTCGCGCCGATCCAGCGTCGGGGCGACAAGCCGATCGGTTTCACCCCCGTTCATCCCGACCGCGTGACCGTTGGGCTTTGGCCGGATGGATCGAGGCTCGTTTATGCGGTGGCGCCCGAACTGACCGCGTCCGACAAGGACGGCTTTCAGATCTACGACCAGGATGACATGCTGCATATCGCCGGCTTCGGCTTTGATGGGTTTCGCGGTCTGTCTCCGCTGCGCCATGCCCTGCGGATAACCGGCGCTTCGTCGATCGCGATGCAGGAGTTTTCGGCAAACTTCTTCGCCAACTCGGCGCGACCCGACTATGCGCTTGGCACCGACCAGACGTTGACAAAGCCGCAGGTCGATGATCTTCGCGACGAGATCGAGAGGAAGCACCAGGGCGTGCAAAACTCCCATCGGCCGATGTTGCTCCACGGCGGATTGAAAATCCTGCCGATCACAATGCCGATGAAGGACATGGAGTTGGTCGCGTTGCGGCACCTCCAGATCGAGGAGATCGCACGCATCTATGGCGTTCCTCCCTTCATGATCGGTCACAATGAGAAGACGACAAGCTGGGGTTCCGGTGTCGAAGCGATGTCGATCGGCTTCGTTCGGTTCGCGCTTCGGCAGCATCTGACGAAGATCGAAAACGAGATCAACCGGAAACTCTTCCGCACGGCCTCGCGCGTGGCCGAGTTCGATACTTCCGAACTTGAGCGGGCGGACATGAAGTCTCTCTTCGAATCTCTCCGCATCGCTGTCGGCCGCGCTGGCGAGCCGCAAATCATGTCGGCCAACGAAGCTCGCGAAAGGCTGCGCCTGAAGCGTGACGACAAGGGCGGTTTCGTCGGCACCAATCCGGGTCGGGCACCGACCGAACAGAAGGAACCCTCGCAATGAATAGGCTTCGCGCACTCCTTGCCGCAAACCAGAAACGAGGGTCATTCCGGGCTGAAGGAAACACGATCTACCTCTACGACATGATCGTGGCCGACGAGTTCGAGGCCGAGTGGTGGGGCGGTGTTTCGCCAGCGGCTTTCATCGAGCAACTGCGCACGATCAAGGGGGATGTGGCCATCCGGATCAATTCTCCGGGTGGCGACGTCTTCGGTGCAGTCGCCATCTGCCAGGCGATGCGTGAACACACTGGCGCGATCACCGTGCATGTCGATGGTTATGCCGCTTCGGCCGCTTCCGTGATCGCCGTATGCGCTCCCAAGGTCATCATGGCTCCGGGCTCTTTCATGATGATCCACAACGCCTGGACCTTCGTCGTCGGCAACAAGGAAGATTTACTGTCCTCGGCCGCACTACTCGACAAGATCGACGGCAGTATCGCCGATTCTTACGCCGCCAAGAGCGAGAAGGACGCTGCGATCTTCCGGGATTACATGTCTGCCGAGACCTGGTTCACGGCTTCGGAGGCGGTGTCGCTCGGGCTTGCCGATGCAGTGGCCGAAGGGCAGGGCAAGGCGTCCGCGAAATGGGATTTGAGCGCTTTCAACGCCGCGCCCGCGTTGCCAGAACCGTCGTCGCCCCCCCCGGCGCCTGCCGCTGCTGACGAGAATGAAGTTTCACATCGCGTTCGGCTTCATGCCGCACGCATGCTGGAAAAAGCTGCCTAAGCGCGCCGCGCTGAGCAGGTAACTGGCCGCGCTCGCGGCCGCTCTCCTACATCGTTGAAAGGATGACGAGATGTCTATTCAGGCACTTCGAGAACAGCGCGCGGCCAAAGCCAAGGCGCTGAAGGATCTGGTCGAAAAGAAGGACTGGAAGCCGGAAACCGACCAGCCGATCTATGACGCCGGCATGGCCGAGATCGACGAAATTGACGCGCGTATCAAGCGCATCACCGATATGAATGAGCGGGTTGCCCGCGACACGCTGGAAAACAGCGTGATCGAAGCATCCGAGCGTGCCGGTAAGGATCAGCAGTCCGCAGGCGCCGCCGTCTATGCCAAGTGGCTGCGCGGTGGTGACAATGCGCTCAACGCCGAAGACTGGCAGACGATCCGCAATACGATGTCGACGACCACGCCGGCCGAAGGCGGATACACGGTGGCAACCGAAGTTGCCAAGACTACGCTCGATGCGCTGAAGGCCTACGGCGGCATGCGCGAAGTTGCCGACGTGCTCCAGACGTCGGGCGGCAACGCAATGTCGTTCCCGACCTCGGATGGGACGAATGAAGAGGGCGAAATCGTGCCGGAAAACCAGCCGGCCACGGATCAGGATGTCGGTTTCGGCACGGCCGGGCTCTCGGTCTACAAGTACTCTTCCAAGGTCGTCGCCGTTCCGTGGGAGCTGCTGACCGACAGCAGCGTCGATATCGAGGGCTTCGTACGCGGGCGTCTGATCCGGCGTCTCGGGCGCGTTACCAACAAGCATTTCACCATCGGTACCGGCGTCAGCCAGCCGAACGGAGCATTCACGGCCGCGCAGGTTGGCGTCGCGGCGGCGAACGGAAGCTCTCAGGTCGCGCTTGTTACCTACGACAGCCTTGTGGATCTTCAGCATTCTGTCGATCCGGCCTATCGCGAAGGCGGCAATTGCCGTTGGATGATGAACGACGATACCGTCCGGATCGTTCGCAAGATCAAGGACGGACAGCAGCGCCCGATCTTCGTTCCCGGCTATGAAGTGAACGTACCGGGTGGCGCTCCCGACCGGCTCCTTGGAGACCCCATCAAGGTCAACCAGAACGTTGCCAAGATGGCGGCAAGCGCGCGCTCGATCGGCTACGGCGACTTCAAGCACTACACGATCCGCGATGTCATGGCGGTCCAGATGTTCCGTTTTGCGGACTCCGCTTACACCAAGCGCGGACAGGTCGGTTTCCTCGCCTGGATGCGTTCGGGCGGCAATCTGCTCGATGTCGGCGGCGCCGTGAAGGTCTTCGTCAACGCCGCATCGTAACCCGTCGAACTTGGCGATGCGCGGTCCGGGGCGATAGCTCCGACCGGTCGTCCCTTTTTCTCAGCGAAAGGAAACCTCCCATGACCACGACCAAAAAGAACCCCGATGCATCGGGGAATGATGCTGAAGTGCATATCGATCTGAAGTCCGTCTTGCTTTCTGCCTACTACGGCGAAAGCGGACCGGGTTCGGTCATCGAACTCGACGCGAACGAAGCCGACCGGCTGGTCGCTATCGGCGCTGCAACTGCATTGGAGTCCGAGTAACCATGGACGTCAGGGTCATCACTCCTCCGGCGCCCATCGTGACGCCTTCGGATGTTCCGGGTTCGCACCCGGGCACTGACGCCGGAATCGCGGCCCTGATTGCCGCGACCACGGAGCAGATCGATGGCCCTGACGGCTGGCTTGGGCGATGCCTCGGACCTCAGACGATCGAGGTGGCCGGTCTCTTCTTCCGCGAGCGGCAGAAGCTGCCGTTTGGTCCGGTCATCAAGATCATCAGCATCGTGACTGAAGACGAAGATGGAAACGCTACGCCGGCAGACTCCTCGACCTGGCGTCAGGACGGCGACACGCTTGTCGTATCGACTGGAGCGCGTTGGGTTACAGACTACCGCCATCGCGTCCGTTACTCAGCTGGATACAACGGCACGGCGGGCGCGGCACCTGGAGAGGCCCAGACGGGTAAGGTTCCGGAGCGCGCGCGTCAAGCAATCATTCTGTCGGTACAAGATCTGGTGCGCGTCCGGGCGTCTGACGCCGACATCCGTTCTGAAGAAGTCGAGGGGGTCGGTACGGCGACGTATCTCGACAGCGACAAGATGGCTGCTGTGATCGAGCGCACGTGCGGGCGGCTGTTGTCCACTCTACGGGTGTTTTCAGTATGACCCCGGCACAAGCGATTGCCGCGCTCGATAGGCAGCTCGCCAGACACGGTCAGGCCGTGCGGGTTCGCCGTGGGCCAAAGGACGCGCAGGTCGCGATTGCCGCGATGCTTGGGTTCGTTCGTGGCTACAAGGCCGACGATGTCGTGGGTGAAAGCGGCGTCTCGCAGACCGATAGCAAGGTGGTGCTTTCCCCATCCGATCTTGCCGCCTGGCCGCGGCCCTTTCCTCAGAAGGGCGATTGGTGCGAGGTCGATGGCCGGTTTCGGGTCGTTGAGGAACACGATCACCGCAAGCTGAATGATGTGGTGGTGCGTATCGAATTGAGGATCAAAGGCTGATGGCAGGGTTTGAGACCTTCGACAAACAGATCAGCCTTGCGACGGCGGACATCGCGCAGGATCAGATTTCCGCGCATCTGGCACGATTTGCGCGCCAGCAGCTCGCAGAGGCGATCCAGACGGGCGCCGCGACGCCGGTCTATGATGTGTTCGTCAACGGTCGCCGGGGAGTCTCGGAAGAGACGGTGCAGGCGCCGGGGCCGATCCTTTATGAGTTTTCATGGTGGCGGGTGGTCATCCGCTACGCGCTCGATGCCCTGGTGAAACACAGCCCGCGAAAGAGCGGGCGTTATGCCTCGTCGTTCATTGTCATCGTCGGCGGCAAGGTGGTGATCGATTTCGAGGACATTGCGCCTTCGGCCGAGGTGATCATCACCAACACGCAGCCTTATGTCCGCAAGGTGCAGGTGGGTGCGATGCAGATGAGCGTTCCCGCCCGCATGTTTGACAAAGCCAAGACGAGCCTGGTGCGCCGCTATGGCTCGCAGAATTTCAGTTTCGAGATGCGGTTCTTGGATCTCGGCGCCGGGCTCCATCCGCTGATCCCCTACCGGCTCAAGCGCAATCAGGGGCGACGCAAGGATAGGCAAGCCGGAATGCCGATCACCTATCCGGCGATCATCATGAACATGGTGCAGTGATGTCGACCCCTCAGAGCTACGATGCCGTTCATGACTATCTGATCGCCAACTGGTCGACGACGCCCATCGCGTTTGAGAATGACCGTTTCGAGCCACCGACCGACGCGGAGACGTGGTTGTTCGTCGAGGTGTTCGGCGACCTTTTCGCGCAAGAGAGCATTGGTGCTGAAACGCAAGCCGCCAACCTCTGGCGCGAAGCGGGGCAGATCTACGTGCATGTCATGACGCCCCGCGGCGCCGGAACGCGCACGGCACGCTTGTATGCCAGCCAGATCGCCGACCTGTTTCGCGGGCAGGAAATTGCCGGCGTTGTCTTTCGCGACGCCTCGATTGGAGCCGGTGAACCCGGCAAGGCGGATGGCAGCTATTTCCGCATGACGGTCACCATCGACTGGCAGCGCGACGAATGAACCTTGGCCGCTGCTCGCGGCATCATCACCACGGAGAAAACCTATGGCTGGTTCCGATACGAACCGGGTGCGGATGACCGTCACCCGCGAAACCACGCGCGGCGAAACGCCCGCCAATCCCCGCATGCGCGCCCATCGCTTTACCGGCGAGGCTTTGCAGTTTCAGCCTGTCTTCACCAACTCCGAAGAGATCCGTGACGATCGCATGGATTCCGATCCGGTGAAGGTGAACGAGACCAATCAGGGCACGATCAACGGGGAGCTTTCCTACCCGGTCGACGGATCGCCGCTTTCGCTGTTCATTGAAAGCGTTTTTGCCAATACCTGGGCGAACACGCCACAGCGGGACAATGACGGCACGGCGGATAGTGTGATCACCGGCGTTTCTGCGGCGACCGGTGTGATTACCGTCCTCGTCGGCCCGGCCTTCGTGGTCGGTCATCTGGTGCGGCTGACAGGGTTCGCTCAGGCCGGAAACAACGGGCTTTTCAAGATCGCCACGGGGTCGGCGACCGTTCCGGCAGTCGGCGCCGCTCTGTTGACGGACGAGGCGGCGCCGGCAGCTGCGGCGCGCATGAAGGTGGTCGGTTTCGAGGGTATTGCTGGCGATATCACGGCGGCTGCCGATGGCCTTGCGTCGACGGCGCTTGATTTCACGACGCTCGGTCTCGCGGTGGGCCAGTGGGTGAAGATTGGCGGCTCCGGGGCCGGTTATCGGTTCGGCGCAGAAGCTTTGAACGGCTGGGCACGTATCGTCGGGATCGCCGCAGCCAAGCTGACGCTCGACAACCTGCCGACCGGATGGGCTGCGGATGCGGGCGCCGGCAAGACGCTGCGCGTGTTCTTCGGCGACCGGATCAAGAACGGCGTGACGCAGTTCGCTCAGACCATCGAGCGCGGTTGGATGGGGCAGACAGTTCCGACCTACATCATCCAGCGCGGCATGGAGGTGGGGCAGATCGAGTTCAGCTTCGAGAGTGAGCAGATCGCCCGCTATGTGCTGACGTTGAACGGTCTGACCGGCGAACTCGCGACGGCCTCGCTCGACGCCACGCCGGAGCCGGTCACACAGAACCGCGTGATGGCGGCGGCGGTCAACGTTGGCCGTATCGCCGAAAACGGGGTGCCGGTCGGCGGGCCGAACTTCGTTCGTACACTCGGCATCACGCTCAACAACAATCAGCGCATGCTGAACGCGATACGCAGCGACGAAAAAGTCGGCGCGGTCGATATCGGCATGGGTAGCGCGACGGTGACGGTCTCGATGGAGACCTTTTTCGGTTCGAAGGTTCTGCTGGAGAAGCTGTTCAATTCGGTCCCGACCAACATTAATGCCCGTATCGCCAAGGACAACCAGGCGCTGGTCTACGGTGTGCCCCGCATCACCTTCACCGAGGGTTCGGTCTCTGCCGGTGGCAAGAACCAGGATACTATGCTTCCGCTGACAGCGACCGCCTCAAAGGACGCGCTGACCGAAGCGCACCTCCTGCTCGACCGCTTCGAATACTACCAGGCTTGACGAGGTTCCCGCCGACCACGGGAACGAAACTGATGCGCATCACGGCGAGGCGGCGTGTCGGCGCCGCCTCGCCTCCTTCCGACAAGGGATTTGATAATGACTGTAAAACTTGCATCCCTGCGCGCTGATCTGGAGCGCGAGGTGGTTGGCGACTGGATCGATTATCCGCCACTGCCGGGCGTTGCCTTCAATGTGCGTTCTCTCCGAGCGCCGAGCTACGTGACTAAGCGCGACCTTGTGCTGCAACGGCTCGCACGGACCTACGGCAATGAAACGCCTCCGGCAGATGTCGCGGCGCGGGAGACCGGCGCGCTCTATTGCGCAGAGGTGCTGAATGGGTGGCGCGGCCTCGATGTCGAATATTCGCCATCGGTCGCGCTCGAAATCCTGACGGACCCGGCCTATCGATATGTCACCGAGGCGGTGGAGTGGTGCGCCAGCCAGATTGCGCGCATGAACATCGAATTTACGGAGATGACCGTAAAAAAGTCCGAGCCAGCTTTCGCTGGCGGCTGACACAGGAAGGCCAGTCCGAGTGGCTGCGGAAGCTGGCACACGACAACCCCGGCGAGGCCGACTTTATAGAAGTACCGGAGCAGCCCGCCGATGCGAAAATCGAACCATGGCACGGCCTCTATTTCCGGGCATGGGAGGCACTGCGCTTTGATCGTTTCTATGGCGCGTTCGGCGGCGAAGGGCCGATTTCCTACACGGCGATCAGCCGGTACGCCGCCGACCATGGCATTGGCGGCGATCACTTCGGTGATTTCCTGACCTTCCTTCAGGCGATCGATGCGGAGTGGTTAGACTGGCGTTCGGAGAAGGAAAAGCGGCCCTAGAACATCTCCTTGGTGCCGTCTGAATAGACGACGCCCGTTACACAGGCGACGGCCCCCACGTGCTTGGGCTTGACGCTTCGAAGTCTTGGAAAGGTTCGCGCATCGAACCACGTTGTTGCTCCTACCTTCGGAATAATGACTTCGTCTGGGTCGATCTCCGTCGAGCCGATTGCGGCGCCTAACTCGTCCGAGAAGTATACTCGCCCACGCGTCAGCGAGATGATCTTTCCGTTGATGCTGTCTACCGTAACGGTGGCTGCAAAACTTTCGCTGGCGGGGGCCGAGATGCTCCATCGCACCACTTTAAGCACATCTCGCGAGCCTTCAGGGCATGTCATCGCTGCGGTAGATCCGCTAGCGGACAGCAAAACTCCGACCGCAACGCAGGCTGCGATTTTCACAGCGGCAATTCTCAAGTTCATCCCAGTTCCCCAAATATCACGACAACCTTAAATAGGTGGATAGGTCATGACGGTAGCTCTTCGATCTCTGAGAGTCGATGCGCAGATGGACACCCGGCAGTATCTGACGGGCATGAACCAGAAGATTGCCGCGGACAAGGCGGGCGCGGCATCGAGCAACGAGGTCGGGGCGGCGCTTGCCCGCACCGATGCGCAGGCCGGCACGTCCGGTGGCGCCCTCGCGATGCTCTCGCGCATGTACATTGACGGTTACAAGAATGCGGCGGGGTTCGAACAGGCGGTTTCAAGGCTTGGTAGGGCGATCGACAAGGGCGCCGTGCCAATGGACCGCGTCGACACGATCCTGACCGGGATCTATCGTCGATACGGCCTGGTTGCCAACGGCGCGGATCTCGCCGCTGCGGGACAGCACCAGCTTGCGGCTGCGGCGACAGTCGTTCATGCGAAGTTGGCGGCCGAAGAGGCTGCGTTGGATTCCGCCGCGCTCGCGCACCGCCGGCTTGCGATGGCGGCGAACGATAATGGAGTTGGGCAACGTCAACTAGCGTTCCAGCTGAACGATGTCTTCCAGTCCTGGGCATTGGGCATGCCGATCATCCAGATCCTACTTCAGCAGGGTCCACAGATCGCGCAGATCTACGGCCCGGGCGAAGGCGGCATCGGCCGCGCGTTCCGCGAAACCGCGACGATGGCGACGAGCTTGATCGCGCGTCTTTGGCCGTTGGCGGCGGCCGCAGCCGGTGTCTACGGCGCCTATGAAATTCTGACGCGGAACTCCGCAGCTGCAGCCTACGAAGTCGGGAGCCTGACGCGGGCGCTTGCGGAGCAGGCGGTTTCCGCCGGCTCCGTCACAAGCATGATTTCCGAGCTGACGAGTATCCAGACGACCTACGACCGTGCGCTTTCGGCCACCGCCGGGACGCATGGCGCAATGACGGCGACGATCCTCGCCAATACGGAAAAAGAGTTCAATGCGAAGAAGAGCCTGCTGGAAATCCAGCTTCGTTATCAGCAGGCACTTCTCGACAGCCAGCGTGCCGACATACGGCGGACCGGACATGAACTGAAAAAGGAGATCGCGCAGTCCGTTTTCCCTAACATGGGGGAGGTCGAGCGGGGAGGCTTCTACGACCCTAAAGTGGGGAATCTTGTTCGTCTCCCCGACGAAATCACCGCACTACGAAAGACGCAGGAGATTATTGATGCCAGCCCAATCTCCCTCGAGCTCAAGAAGATGCAGGCGGAACTGGCCCTCAACGAAGTCGCCGCCCTCCGGCTGCAAGACGCCCTCAAGCTGACCTTCAACGCCGCCGGTTCCGACGCGAGGGCGGCCGGATTGACCGTGAGGCAAGCTGCTGTCGAAAGCCGCGACGCCTGGGATGGTTTGCGAAAGCCGCTGGGCACCGTCTCCGAACAGCTGAAGCTCGTTACGCAACAGGCAGACGAACATGCTCGGATGGTTCGTGACACTGCCGGCGGAGCCATCCGCGATTTCTTTTCGACGATCGAGCGCGGCGGCAAGGCGTGGGAGGCTTTCGGGGACGCGGGCATGGGTGTGCTCGATCGGCTGACCGACAAACTGCTGAATGACGCTCTTGATGCGATTGGGCAGGTCAATGGAGCGTTGGGCAGCGGCGGAGGCTCGGGCGGCATTCTTGCCGCGCTCTTCGGTGGTGGCCGTTCGCAGTGGGGCATCGCCTCGGGAGGTGGTTTGGGTCTCTACGCCAATGGCGGCGTCTTCGGCCGTACGGGACTGACCGCGTTCGCCAAGGGCGGCGCCTTCACCAACCAGATTGTCGATCGCCCGACGCTCTTTCCTTTTGCGAAGGGCACGGGGTTGATGGGAGAGGCCGGGCCGGAAGCGATTATGCCATTGCGGCGGGATGCGACCGGACGGCTGGGAGTTTTGGCCGCAGTCGGTCGCCCGACAAATCAGGGCGGCGTCGTGCGCTTCGAATTTCACAGCAAGATCTCGGTCTCCGGCAACGGAGACAAGGAGCTGATGGAGCGTATGAGGCTCGCGACCGAACAGCAGATGCAGGCGGGCTTCGACGAGTTTTCGCGGGCGGTATTACCCGGCCGCGTCAGCGAGATCAACAACGACCCTTATGCGGTGGGCTGACTATGGCACTCGTTTTTCCTCGGCCGGTCGCGGAGTTTGCCGACAAGCTCCGGCTGTCCTCGGTGAAATTCTGGCTGGATGGGCAGGAGGAATTTTCGGGGCTCGGCTCCGGTGAATTCCTGGCCGCCGACCTTGGTCCGAAGATCTGGAAGGCGGATGTCACGATCACGGAGTTGCGCCACGCCGATGCCTCCGAGGTGCAGGCGTTGATCGAGAGCATGGATGGTTCGATCGGCACGTTCTATCTCTACGACATCCGCAAGCAGTATCCGCGGCTCGATCGCGGTGGCGTCACCTTGGGGGCCGCCAATCCGGTGATCGCCTCAATCGGTGCAAACCGGAAATCACTGTCAGTTTCGGGGTTGCCTGCCGGATACGTGCTTTCGGTCGGCGACCTCTTCCATTTCGACTACGGCAGCAATCCCGCGCGCCGCGCGTTTCATCGCGTCGCGGAAGTCGCCACCGCGAACGGTAGCGGCATCACGAACCCCTTCGAAATCCGCCCTCACCTGAAGGCGGGTGCGGCGGTCGGGCAGGCGATCAAGCTGGTCAAGCCCGCGCCCAAGATGAAGATCATTCCCGGCTCATTCGATCCGGGGACCGGCGAAAACGTCTTTACATCAGGCATGCGCTTTCAGGCGCAGCAGACCCTCTAAGGAAATCAGACGTGGTCAGAGCAGTAGACGGCGCAACGTCTGCCTATGTGCAGGCGCGCCAAGGAGTAATCCCGCGCAGCTTCGTCTGGATTACGGCCAAGAACCGCACCACGGGTGCGCCGGAATCGATCGGGTTCTGGAATGGCGAGGATACGGTCGACGTAACCGTGATGTCCGGCGAGACGGGCTTGCCGGTCACGCGCACCTACCACGCCTGGGGCTCGCTCCTGAGCGTCGGCCAGATCAAGCGGTCGCCGGAAATTGCCGTGCGCACGGTGCAGCTCGTGCTCAGCCAGGTGAGCGCCGCCGTGCAACAGGCGTTTCGCGGCTACAACACTCGGCTGGCGCCAATCGAGATCCATCGTGGTTTCCTCGATCTCGACACGCACGAGCTTATCGCGCCGCCGGTCATCCAGCACTTCGGCTTCATCAACAAGGCGCCGATCAAAACGCCGGCCAAGGGTGGCGAAGGCGGGATTGCCGTCGATGTCGTTTCGCATGCCCGCGTGCTTACCCGCACCAACCCGGCGAAAAAGTCGGACGAAAGCCAGAAGCGCCGGAGCGGGGATCGTTTCCGCCGATATGGCGGCGTCGCCGGCCAATGGGAATTCTGGTGGGGCGAGCACAAGGGTACGCTGACGCCGCCGCCGGCATCCAGCAATCAGGAACAGTTCAGGGGCGGCCAATGAAGCGGTTCGACGACTGGTATCCGCGGCTTGCCGCCTATGTCTCGAGCGTGCGCCGTTTGCCCTTCGAATACGGTCGACACGACTGCGCGCTGTTTGCGGCCGGGGCGGTCGCGGCGATGACGGGCATCGACCCGGCCGCAAAGCTCCGCGGCAAGTATTCGACGCTTGCGGGCGGGCTCAAGAAGCTCCGTCGTCTGGGGTTCGACAATCACGCCGACTTCGCAGCATCGATCCTGCCCGAAGTGATCGAGGGTCCGGCCTTCGCCCAGATCGGCGACATCGCCGCCTTCGACCTCGGCGGCGCCTGGTCGCTCGGGCTCGTGCAGGGCTCCCGCATCTTCGTCACGCAACCGGATAGCGCCGGCCTCGGCTCTGTCGACCTTCTCACGGCGTCTCGCCTCTTCCGGGTCTGATCCTTCATGCGTCTTTCCGTTCTGCTGCTGGCGGGCTGGTTCCTGCTGGCAACGACCTCCCATGCCTATGCCGATCCGGTTTCGGCGATCGTCGGCATCATCAGCGCAGTCGCCAAGATCGGCACGATCGGGCAGCTCGTTCTTGGTGTTGCGCTCAAGGCTGGTATGTCGCTGCTGGCGCGTGCGCGCTCGAAGCGAGAGGAACAGCGCCCGGCTGGCGTCAAGGGCTCGATGACGGTCGGTGGCGACAATCCGATGTCGTTCATCATCGGCACCTACGCCACGGCCGGCCAGCTTGAGTATGTCAACTCCTACGGTCAGGCCGGCAAGACGCCGAATGCCTACCTCGTGCAGGTGGTTTCGCTCTCCGATCTGCCGATTGCCGGCATGTCCAGCACCGTCTGGATCAACGGCGAGAAATGCACGATCGACTGGAACGCCGCACCCACGGATGCGGGCTATCCGGTGCTGCAGTATCGCCAAAGCGGCAAGGATCACCTCTGGGTGCGTTTCCGCGACGGCACGCAGACGGCTGTCGATCCGTACCTGTTGACCACGTTCGGGATCGACGCCACGCGGCCGTGGCTCGCAGATATGATCGGCCGCGGCGTCGCCTATGCGATCATTACCGCGCGCGTCAACCGCGAAGTCATGACCAGTCCGCCGCGCTGCAAGTTCGTGCTGCAGGGCATCAAGCTCTATGACATCCGCAAGGATACGACAGCCGGCGGCTCGGGCTCGCATCGGTGGAGCGATCCGGCGACCTGGGAATGGAGCGACAACACGAAGGTCGCCCAGTACAACCTTCTGCGCGGCCTTTCCTACAACGGCGAATGGTTCTACGGCGGGCAGAACCTTGCAGCGTTCCAGTTGCCGGCGTCCAATTGGATGGCGGCAATGAACGAGTGCGACCGTCAGGTGGCGATTGCTGCCGGCGGCACGGAAAGGCAGTTCCGCTGCGGCGCCGAAATCGCGCTGAACTATCAGCCGATCGAGGCGATCAAGGAGCTGGACAAGAGCTGCAATGGCCGCACCGCCGCGCTTGGCGGCATCTACAAGACGATCTGCGGCATGCCGGGCTTGCCTGTCTATTCGTTCACTGACGAGGATATCGTCATCACGAGCGAACAGCAGCAGGATCCGTTTCCGGCACATGAGCAGACCTATAACGGCGCGCATGCCAGCTATCCGGAGCCGGCTGAAGACTGGACCACGAAGGACGCCCCGCCGCGCTACAATGCGGCCTATGAGGCGGCCGACGACGGCCAGCGCCTGATTGCAGACCTCTCCTATCCGATGGTGCCCTATGGCACGCAGGTGCAGCGGCTGATGTATGCGGCGATCGCGGAAGAGCGCCGTTTCATTCGCCACACCGGCACATTGCCGCCGGAAGCCTGGCTGCTGGAACCGCTCGACCCGATCGAGTGGACCTCGGCGCGCAACGGGTACGATGGCAAAGCCTTCCTCATGGGCGACATGGACGATTTGCCGGGCGTCAACCAGGTGGTGGCTTTCCGTGAGATCGACCCGGCCGATTACAGCTGGTCGTCGGACAAGGAGTTGCCAGTCTCGATCGGGCCGACCGGGCCGATCGTGCCGCCGCCGCAGCCGATGACGGGATGGGCCGTTTCCCCCGCGGAGGTTCCGGATGCGACCGGCGCGGCTCGGCGTCCAGGTATCAAGATTGCCTGCTCCGCCGATCTCGACGATGTCGCCCGTATTCATGTCACGGTTCGGGTGAAGGCGACCGGTATCGTCGTGTTCGATAGCGACCAGACGCCTTATCCGCGGCCGGGTACAGGAGCGAGCTACGAATGGGTGCTGTCGGGCGCCTGGTGCCTGCCGGTCAGCCTTTATCAGGCGCAGGGGCGATACGTGCCGTTCTCAACGCGCGAAACGGAAGCCTCCGCGTGGCTCGATGTGCTGACGCCGAACATCCTGATCACCGATGTTTCGGTCGGCCTCGGGCAAACCCGCGAAGACGTGCTCAATCGGTTCAAGGATCTCCAGAAGGAACTCTCGGATTCGATCGATCGGATGGACACGAAGATGCTGGAGTTTTCGCTGGCGAACGCGATTGGGCAGCGCCAGCGCCTGACGCTGCGAGCGGAGCTCGGCAACGCGCTCGCGCGCATCGACGAGGAACGCCGGGTGCGCGTCACAACCGAGGAGGCGTTGGCGCAGTCGGTCCTTGTCATGCAAGCGAGTCTCAACACGACCAACGCGCGCCTTGCGCAGGAGGAAATCACGCGGGCAACGGAGACCGCCGCCCTCAGCCAGAGCACGCTCACGATCAGCGCAGAACTCAAGGACCGCTTCGCTGGCGGCATGGTCAAGTTCAGCGCGGCGGCGGATCAGTCGGGCGTCAATGTGCGCTACGCGATGGTGGCTCGCGCCAATATCGCCGACGCCTACAAGGAGGTCGGCCAGTACCTCGAAATCTACACCGTCAACGGCGTGCTCAAGTCACGTTCGGCGACGATCGCCGATCAGTGGGTGGTCTCGGACGGCACGACGCGGAACTATCCGATGGTTTACGAGGGCGGTGTGCTCGAGCTCAACATTGCGAACATCGGCACCGTTTACGCCGGCACGATCAATTTTGGCGGCGGCAAGGTGATCCTCGACGCCAACGGCTTTGCGGTCAATCACTGATGGTTAGAACCTTCTTCGGCCTCGATACGACCGGCTATCCCTGCATCAAGATGACCAACGATGCAGACGATCCGCGCACCACGCCTGACAGCGAGCGCTGGAAGTTCCGCTACAACAGCAAGTTCTCTATCCAGGCGAACTTCGCGGATATGGAGTTGTGCAACGTCATATCCCGCCCCGGCCTGAACGACAGCGCGGTCTACAACTACCACCCCGCCGGCTCGAATTCGGGCAACTACCAGAGATGCGAGGGCTCGGGCAGCGGCCTAAGCGAGTGGTTCTATCGAAACTCCGCGTTCCCGACGTTGCGCTACAACGTCCCGCTTTTTGACTGGAAGACGAAGAAGGGCGGCGGCAGCAACCGCTATAACCAGCAGATGGTCGCCTGGGCCGACAGCGGTGCCTACTATCGCGGCCAGGGCGGCTACTACGCCGTTGGAAACTGGGCTCAAGTTGGTTGGGTGCAAGGCTTCACAGGGACGGTCAGCCAGTACGGCTCGATGGCGTTCGGCGCTCTGACCAGGCTCTATGCCAACGACACGATTGACGGGTTCAACAAGTTCCTGTCACGCGACAAGCGGCTGAACGTCTGGAACCTGCCGGGCAACAGCGATCCGATCGATGAAGCCCCGCCGTTGCCTCCGAACGGCAGCAGGATCATTCAGGTCAGCCCGAACTTCGTGGGGGCCAGCAAGCCGGGCTATGACGTTCGGACAGCAACAGTTCGGGAGCTTGCGTTCTCCAATAATCGCCTTCCGGTAAAGGTGATCAAGGCGGCCGACATCGCGCTTCCGGCTGGCGTCAGTTTCTACGAGACCGGCATTGCGCTTCCCGACATGGTCGCGCTTGATGTGCACTTTTACACGGGCTCGGTGATCCACTACCCGTCGTCGCCGGTCGATCTCGATTTCGGTGCTGAGTACTGGTTCGACGGCACCAAGATCTACTTCGACGCCACACAGGCAATGCGCGCTCGGTTCTACCTCTACCTTGAGGACAACAGCGCGCCCACCGGTGGCTCCTTCATGGTGTTCCGGCAGTTCATCGAGAACGGTGTGAAGGTCACTCAGTTCCTTCGTCCTGGCGCGGCCAACCCGCCTTCATGGGCAGACATCATCATCGATAGCCGGTGGCCGCAGGTGCAGATCCTGAAAGAGGGCTACTTCGACGTCGCGGAGGGCAACGACCTCATGGTTGATATCCCCTTCGACGGAACCGGGATGTTCCCCATGGTGAAGTACATCACGACCCACGGCGGCGGCTCCTATCAGACGCTCGGCTTCACGGTCTCTGGAACCTGGAACGCGATGTACCGGCTGCCGTTCGTGAAGCGGCTCAAATACATCTACGGCGGCAATCAGTATCACGCGGGCGAAAGCACCTATTGCGAACTGACAGCCAACAACGTCCGGTTCCATACCTTCAGGGGCAACGTCGGCGATTACTACAATCGGGGTGACAGCCCCGGAAACTGGCGCACTTCCGGCGCCTATCCGCCCATCGGCATCCGCTACTACATCTTCGGCATCCCGGCTTAGGAGCAGCCATGACCATCCCCCACACCAGCGGCACGATAACGCTTACGCAAAACTCGGCGATCATTGCCGGCACAGACACCAACTGGCAGACGGCAGGCGTTTCTGGCGGCATCATCTATCCCGAAGCACCGGGCGGAAACCCGCTGCCGATTTGGAGCATCGATAGCGACACGCAGGCGGTCGCTGCGACGAAGTGGAAAGGGGCGAGCGGCACCTATCCCTACGCCTTGGTGAAGGACACCGCCTACCTGAAAACAGTCGACGCCATTCATACCAAGCTGCTTGAAGTCAGCCTCGATCTCGATCGGCCGTCCATCGCTGCGCTTGCGGCGATCGCCTCTCAGATGGCGGCGGGCAAAGTGCCGCGCGGGCTCAGCGCCAATGCTATGGAGTGGTTCACCGTCACGGACGCGGCAAAGGCGCTGCTCAATCTGGCTGGGAACGCTGCGGCCGACAAGCTGCCCTATCTTTCCGACGTGGGCGCGGCGGCGCTCACAGGCCTGACCGCATTGGCCCGCAATCTGCTCAACGATCCCGACCAGGCGACAATGCGAGGGACTATCGGGGCACAAGCCGCGCTCGGTTTTACGCCGGTGCAGCAAGGTGGGGGCGTGGGGCAGACGGGGAACAAACTCTACATCGGCTGGAACGGAACCAGTGCTTTGAAGGCGACGGTCGATGCCTTCGATCTTGGCAGGGTCTGGACCGATAGCGCAGTTTTGTGGAATGCGGCGAGCGCCGGTTACTACAAATTCCCAAACGGCTTCATGCTGCAGTGGGGCTATGAACCTACTGGGTCGGGGGACTTTCGCAAAGTATTCCCAGTCGCCTTCACCACAACCTGCTTCGCAGCAGTTGCGACCATGGCCTCATCTGATCTGCCGACAACAACGGCCGTAACCGTGTCGACAAGCAACGTGGATAAGTTCGGGTTCGACATCCGAGCAAGAGCCGTCAATTCAGGCGGAGCGGTGGGCGGCGCTGGTCAAGGCGCGCTTTGGATCTCGGTAGGATACTAACAATGAGAAAATTTGCGGAGTTCAACGACGGTTTCCCGGCGGCGTTTTACAATGAGGGCATCCACGGCCCGAAGAAACGCCCGGTTTACAGCGAGCCCGACGAGGAGACGGGAGAACGCGAGGTGATTGGCGACGAGCCCAATCCCGATTGCAAGATCCCGGCCGGCGCGATCGAGATCACCGACGAGCAGTGGATGGAATTCATCTCCAATACCGGCCGCCGCAAATGGGACGGCACGGCAGTCGTGCCATACTATCCACCGGCGCCACCAGTCACCCAGGCCGACTACTCCGCCGCGATCCAGGCGCATCTCGACGCCAAAGCCCGCGAGCGCCAGTATGACGGCATCCACACGGCGATCGGCTACCGGGACGATCCGAACCCGAACTTTGCGGCCGAGGCAACCGCGCTGTTTGCATGGCGCTCGGCCGTCTGGACGTTCTCCTCGGCCGAGCTGGCGAAGGTGATGGCGGGAGAGCGGCCGCAGCCGACCGTCGCCGAGTTCATGGGCGAGCTTGAGGCGGCTTGCCCCTTCGTTTGGCCGATGGAGCGGGCGGCGATGCTCGGAGGGGAATTGCCGTCCGAGTAGGCGCTCAGATCGCTCGCGTCACCACCTGAGCCGCGACCGATACCAGCAATGCCGCCAGTGCGACGGCCGTTCCAAATCGCGCGATCTTCATTCGGCGCCCGCGAGCGCCATCCCAATCATAGCCCATCATGTTCCCCCAGCCGGCATCATGCCGTGCCTTGGATGGTGGCCTGTTTTCCTAACGAAGAGGTAAATGCACTGGCTCGGGAAACTCTTCCCGTCGCTCTCGAATGTTCGGGGATGATTCCCGCCCGGTGTATGCCGGGCGGCAGATCACTTCGAGTTAACGGCAGGTAATGTCACCGGTGTAAGCCCATCTGGTGCAGGTGACCTGTTGCGGCTGGGGCTGAACGGTTATGCGTGGCTGTGCCGCGGCCATATCCTCGCGCGCGCTTGCACGTTGACGCCGGGCGATCTCACCCTCGGTTTCAGTCTTGATGCACCAGCCAAACTCGCCTGACTTCTCTGTAACGCCCTGGGCGTAGCAGCGCTGTTTGATGACTTCGGCAAGCTGCTTGCGCTGGGTGAAGCTCATTTCCTCGACGGTCTGTGTTTGACAGCCGGCCAGAAACGCCGCGGCCATGACCGCGGACAGTATGCGTATTTTCATGAAAGCCCCCACAACTGACAGGGCAATCAACCAGATCGCCGGCAAGTTGTCGAGCTGGCAAGGTTCACTCTCAACAAGGACATCGCTATGACCTACCGCCTACCGCTGGAATGGCTCCAGCCGGTGAAGATGTCGCGCATCATCGCGCACTGGAGCGCCGGCGCCTATCGAGCTTCTGAGCTCGACAAGGAGCACTATCACTTCATCGTCGAGGGATCCGGCAATGTGGTCCGCGGTGATCACACGATTGCGGACAACGTGAACACGACCGACGACGATTATGCGGGCCATACGCGCCGCTGCAACACCGGATCGATCGGCGTTTCACTCGCCTGCATGGCCGGCGCAGTCGAAAGCCCGTTCCACGCCGGCAAGTTCCCGATGACGGAAACACAGTGGCACCGCGCCATGGACGTCATCGCGCACCTGGCCGAGTTCTACAAGATCCCGGTCACTCCGAAGACGATCGTTTCCCATGCTGAGGTTCAGCCGAACCTGGGCATCCAGCAAGCCGGGAAGTGGGATTTCACCCGCCTTCCGTTCGCGCCGAACGTCATCGGCGCCAAAGCATGCGGCGACAAGATGCGCGCCGAAGTCAAAGAACGTCTCTAACCACCTCCAACATCGAAGGAAAATCACATGCGCTTTCTGCTTCTGGCAGCGGCGGCCTTTGTGCTGTCCGCTTGCACCTCGACGACCTCAATCGACACTGCGATTCAGAAGAACCTTCCGCAGGTTTGCTCTGCCGCGGCAACGGCGCACTCAGCGTTCGTGATCGTCGCCAGCACCGGCAACGTCAAACCCAAGACGGTCGCGAAGGAGGCGGCAGCCTGGGCGGCTCTGGAAATCGTCTGCAAGGATCCGGGCAGTGTCACCGCCGCAACCGCGCTCGTGAAGGCTGCCGAGGCCTATGCCGCAATCACGCTCGCGATGCGCGAAGCCAAGGCGGTGGAGTAAGCTGATGGACGCAAAGCAGGCCCTCGAAGAGAAAATCGCTCTGGCAGTCATCGGCGCGGTCCGAGACCCGGCCGTCCCGGCTGATGCCGCGGCGGCCCGCCCAATCATCAACGCCGTTTCGGAGAAGATCGCGCCGGCAATCGTTCATGCGACGAACAACGAACCGATCTGGCAAAGCCGGGTGACGATCGGCGCGGTGGCCGGCCTGATCGGCGGCACCTATGGCCTTGTCCTTGACTTCCTCGATGGCACGTTGCCGACGGCTGAAAGCCTGACGGCTCAGGTCGTCGTGATCGCGGGTGCCGCGCTCACCCTTTACGGGCGCTGGGCGGCGAAGAAGCCGCTCGGCGATTAAGCCTTAATGGCCGCCCCGGTAATTCGGGGCGGCCTTCTTTTTCGAGAGGACGAGCGACACGAGGGGAAGCAGTTCATGGCACCAGCAGACATTGATGCGGCAGTGCATCGCCAGCTTGGCGAACTGGCGGCGGGGATGCGAGCCCTGCAAGATTCCATGCGCCGGATAGAAGAGGGCGCCGATCGCGCGGAAGACAAGGCGGCGGAAAGTCGCGCGGCAGTCCATCGCCGAATGGACGAGCTTGTTGGCCGGGTTGGCCACCTCGAGACTTCGACCGCGACGATCGTTGCCGATGTGGCGGAGATGAAGCCGGTAACCGATGACGTGCGTCGGTGGAAGTTGATGGGAATCGGCGCGCTCGGCGTCACCGGCATTGCGGCGATGGCGCTCGGCGTGAGCTTCGCCGAGGCTATCAGGCGGGTCGTGTTTGCTCTGGTCGGGAAAGGCTGAAAAAATGGCCCCGGACGCATGCGCGATCGGGGCCTCCCAGGATGTGTTGCAACGGGCTCCACCTCAGGGACGGAACAATGGAGCCCTAGCCTCGATCCGCAGGGGTGTGGACCATAGGCGAATCCAAACCGTCATCTACCGGAGAGGTGAGCGCTTCCACATTTTGCCATGGCCGGGTTGCGACCGGCTCGTCTAGATATGTCAGGTATTTGAGAGCGACGTCCTCGCGGACGCCGCTTAGGTAAAGATCGATAAGTCGTTTTGCGATCGGTTCCGCCGCCTTGCATTGCCGCGTCAAACCACGCTCGCGCAGGACTTCTTTGAAGACGTTCTCGATCTGATTCATTTCGCGAGGGAGAATTGCCATCGTTCTGGGCAGGGAATGCATGAGCGACCTCCTTTCCCGGGAGCACCGCGAAGTTCCCGGAGCCCCGGAGTTCGAAAATCGAGTTTGAAGAGATAAATAATATCGGCTCACCAATGCGACAAGATAACCAAAATGGGTGAGGTCGCTGTCGTTGACGGCACGCCAAGGTGCGTCGGGCGGCTTCCCTAAAGCCCTCGAAGAAATGGCCCCGTCCGGGGATGATGAGGCCATGAGGCACTTATCGGCTCCATATCCGGAGGGGACAATGAAGGTGTCACTCTGGGGGGTCAGGGTTCCACAACACTTGAAACGCCGATACCATGATTGGGTTCCCGCCTCGGTAAAAAATTGGCCCCGAAAGCGACTCAGGGGCCATTGAGAGGGGTGTGTAGTGCATCGGGGGCTGGCGATTCCAGCGCCCGATCTATCAACGGCCGCAACCTCAAAGAGGTTCCAAGTCGCTCATTTTTTATAAGCATTCGCCTGGCCAGCTTGCGCCAAAGCTACCTCAACAACTCGGCTCTTGTTTCAGCCGTTTCGCGCGGACCTGGCATGGCAGATCAAATCTACCGCGCCAGATACCGACGCCACGTGAGCGGGCCGAATACTGCTCGGTGGTATAGGCGCCATTGCTGTACCTCTTCCAATCCAACGCATAGCCGTTCTCCACCAGCCAACGGTTGACCTCTTTGCCGTCGGCGCGGAAGCAGACGCTCACGAAACGTTTGTACCGATCGCGTTCGACGACGTCGCAGCGGGTAGGGCGTGAAGCGGCGAGAAACCTGTCGAGCGCGGACGCGGCCTCCTTGCCACAGCGATAGGTACCGCCGTCCCCGTCCTCGCATCGCTGCGAACTCTCTGGCGCGTCGATACCGTGCAACCGGATCCGTTCACCTCTGATTTCGATCGTGTCGCCGTCAATGACGGATGCGCGACCCATGATCGAGTTTTCAGCGGCGGCCGTCGAAGCTGACATCAGCCCACAGACTATCGCTACGATCCATTTTCTATTCACACCGCTCACCGCTTCAGCTTGCCGATCTTGATTTTGTTGCCGCTCTTGTTGCTGCATTTCGTGCAGCGCATCCGCGGCGCCAGCGCCACGATCGATTGCGTCCTCCCGAACCGGCGCACCAAAGAGTGCCGATCGAGGTGTTTCTCACGGCCACAGCGTTTGCAGCAGCAGAATAGCTCGTACCACTCCGGGAGGTTTGCGAAGGTAACTTCCTCAGGTCGCCCGGCCGGCGCTGCACTGCCGGCCGGTTCCTTCGGGAGGGCAGCGGTTCCTCAGGGAAAGGGTGGGTGTACTGAAGTTGGCACCGATCGCGAACCGCGTTCTTTGTCTTCGTGCAGCCGTTTGCTTCCGCAATCTTCGGCAATAGTCCCGGCATGCATTGGTCGCCGATGCGATCGAGCAGAGCTTTCGCGTCGTACTGCTTCTTGAGCCCGCATTCACACTGAACGCAGACCTTGAACACCAGCTCAGACAGCCACCAGGCGCCGCCCCTAGGCATTTGCCTTCTTCCACTCTGGCCGATGCTCGGAGCAGAACCAGTTTGGCGCCGCCCTGCCGACGGCGAAGCCGAACCCACCCCACTTACTACATCCTGGATGCTCGCACAGATGGACAACAGGCCCGCTCTGTGTCTGCTTTGACGCGCCGGTTTCGTCGCTCATAGAGGTCTCCTGCTGTTTTGTTCTTACTATGTTCTCATGAAGACGGGAGTCAATGAGACGTTTTCGCGGAGTTGTGCGTTAAATGCGGAATGGCTAAAGCAGCGAAAACAAAACCGCCTCCATTGCCGCCGGCAGATCCGATGCCGCGGCGCGTTGAGCCATGCGTCGCAACCCTCGTCGACAAGCCGCCGAAAGGTCCGGAATGGGCCTTTGAAGTGAAATGGGACGGTTATCGTCTCGCGATCCATGTGGAGCCGGGAGAGGTGAGGGCGATCACACGCGGCGGCTATGACTGGACGAAGAAGTTCGGGCCGATCGTCGCCGAGGCGCGCGAGCTCGGGCATGCTTCCATGATCGTAGATGGGGAGGCGGTCGTTCTGGACGATCAGGGCCGTTCGGACTTCGGCCTGCTGCAGCGCGCACTTGGCAAGAAGCCCAGTTCGCACGACACTAGCGAAATCCTCTTCTATGCCTTCGATCTTCTCTACCTGGACGGCCACGATTTGCGCGCATTGCCGCTGTCAGAGCGGCGCCGGCTGCTTGAGCCGATCGTCGCCGGCAGAACCGGAGCGATTCGCTTCTCGCAAGAGGTGCCTGCCGATGGCGCCGAGTTCTTCCAGGTCGCGTGCGAAATGGGCCTCGAAGGCATCATCGCCAAGCGACGGGACGCGCCATATCGGATCGGGCGCCGTCCGGAATGGCTCAAGATTAAATGCGTGCGCCGCGACACCTTCGTGATCGTCGGTTTCGAGCCGTCGACCGTACCTGGTGCGATCGGCCGGTTGCTGCTGGCGGCAAAGGACGCGAAGGGCCTCACCTATGTTGGTGGCGTCGGAACCGGCTGGACCTATGAGATGTCCGTCGAGCTGCGAAAATTTCTGCAGGAACGGGTAACATTGACGCCGGCGGTGAAGTTGTCGCGGAAAGGTGCGGTTTTTACCGAGCCGGTGTTGGTCGCAGACATCGAGTATCGGGCCTGGACGGAAGACAAGAAGCTGCGGCATCCGTCGTTCAAGGGCGTGAAGAAGCGAACCAGCAAGGCACAGGTCTATGAAATCAAGCGACCGCCAGAATAGATCCCTTCAACCTAGGACGTCTTGTTTCAGTGTCTGATATGTGTGCGTGCCGGGTTTGATGAGCGGCGCCAGCGCGTTTCTCGCAAACGACATTTGGTCGTTGCCTTGTCCGCGCAAACCGAGCCGCCTTATTAGTATCTTATAGATGTCATTCGCTGCCGCCTTGATATCATCGGTGGGGCGTCCCCGTATTTCGGCGGCGTGTTTTGCGCCATCACATTCCTGCTGAATGGCGTCATATTCGTCGCCTTTACCGTGGGTTTCGCAAAGGATTTTGATGATCTCCGGATCATAGAGGAATGCCTCGATGTGACGGCGGCTCAAAACACGGATGCCCTCCTTGGAGAAGTCAGATACGTCCGCGTCAGAATGATCGTCTCGATCGATGACCCTACGGACGGAGACGCCGGCAGCGATCTTCGGGATCATTGCCGCAAATCTCATTCGGTCGCCCACCACTTCTTTGGAGCTGCCGGCCGAAATGAAAATTACGTCGGGGTACTCGTTTCCGAAGATTGTCGCATAGCAGCGAGCGTCATGCTCCGAGTTGGCTCCAGGTGTGGGGACGACGGGGTTTCCTTCGCAGATGACAACTTCACGGGGAGCTACAAGGTCGGCAAGATCATCCAGCGCAACACGCAGGACGTTTTCCCAGAACTGCCGCGTTGGTGCGACTGGCTGCATCACAACTGGAGTGTCAAAGTCGTGCCCATTAAAATCCAGAAACACAACATCATTGGGATTCTGGGTGTAGAGGTCTCGCGCTTTGCGCATCATTCCAATCGAATGAGTCGCAATCCAAAGCTGTGAGTTGTCCGGAATCAAATCGACAAGCTCGCCCAAAAGAGGGCCTTGAAGCTTTGTACTGATGTGTGCTTCCGGTTCGTCGATGGCGAAAACCGTGTCGGTAAATGCTCGGCGCTTCACAATCAGATCAAGGATGAGGTCGAAAGCCGCTTTCTCGCCGCCAGATAGGTTCTCGTAAAGGAAGCCTCGTTGTGATCCCTTGGTGAACGTGAAGGTGCCTGCTGCAAGAGGGTTCCCCAAGGTGTTTAGAGTGAGATCAGGAAAGAGCCGTTGGACAGCGCTGCCGAGTTCGCCCACGACCTTGTTTCTAAAATCGCCCACAGTGGTCGAGGGATCTTCTTTCGAAAAAACGTCCTCGAACGCGTCGGAAGCTAAGCGGGCATAGTTGCTCGACACCGCTGCGTCACCTTGAATCATGCGACTAAATCGCTGCTCTTTCGTGACGTCGCCTTGTCGGAACAGTTGGCTGAGGGTGAAATCTGGCTCATTGCGATAGGCCGTGCGGAGATAAAACGAAATCGGGCTCATCGGCCTATCTTCGTGGAACTCGGCCTTGACCGCGTTCATATGTGTGTTCTTGCTGTCCTGGCGGAGGTGGTAGCTCGGGTGCCACTCTATACCCACCTGGTGTTGGCGCAGCAGGGAGAATGCATCGAACACCGAGGACTTTCCAACGCCGTTAGCTCCGGCAAGGACAACAAGTTTCGCGGGTGGGAGGTTCTTGATTGTGAGATCTTCGAAGCGTCGAAACTCATGCATTCGCAGCGACTTGATCTTCATGCATTCCCCCCCCAAATGAAAAAATACCCTTGTATTAGGGTGTAATTTGGGGTTGCGCCAGCGTGCATAGCATGAGCGCTCCGTGCGGCTGGACACTGTTGAGGAAAAACATAACGAAATGGCTGAGCACATCAGTGTCCAGCCTTTCCGTAAGTTATTGATTTTGCCCAATTCAGGTGGCCCGCCTCCGGGCACCATTTTTCTTCTCGAAGATTTGGTTTCCAAGAACGTTTGAAGTGCCAGTGGCGCCGTGCGTTCAGCCTCAACACAACGCTGCTTGCGTGCGGCTGCGGTCCATCCCTCAATACGTCGTCCATTCCTGCACCAGCATCTTGCGGAAGCGGATCGCGGCCGGTGAAAGCCGTCCGCCGCGGCGCTCGACCAGGCCGATCATGCGGCTGACGGTGGGGGCGGTAAGCGGCACGGTGGCGATGAGCGGGTGTTCGACCTGGGGTGTCGCGAGCCGCGGCATAACGGAGATACCGAGGCCCGCCTCGACGTGTCCAAGCGAGGTCGAGAGGTGGCTTGTTGCCACACGCACGTGGCCTTTCGCATTAAGGCGCCATGACGACGTGCCTCAAGCGACCCTCCCAAAGGTCGCGCCTTGGCGCACAGTGTTTCCGGGTGGCTGCGCGAGGTCGCGCAGGACTGGATCGACGGTGCCTCTTCACAAGCGGATGGAAGCGGCGTAATCTTAAAGGATATACTTAAGTAGAGATTATTTAAATAAATCTGGCGGGACATTGAAATGACTGCGACGGGAGTGCGCGGCGGCAGGCGGGAGCAAATTGACGGGCTTCGCGTGATCGCCATGACCGGGGTCCTCTATGTTCATTACTGGAACGAACACCCCACACTGGAATCGGTTCGCGTTTCGCTGTTCTTCATCATCAGCGGCTTCCTGATCGGCATCATACTGCTGTCGGCGAAAGACAGCCGGGCGACGATCAACGTCACCAATTTCTATGTCCGGCGCTCTCTCAGGCTGCTTCCGGCCCTGTTCCTGATGCTCATCGTGGCCACGCTGTTCAATATGGACGGCATCCGGCAAAGTCTGGCGTGGCATACGTTTCAAATGTCCAGCCTGTACTTCGCCATGACCGAAGGCTGGAAGCCTTGGGTTGCCGCGCATCTCTGGAGCCTCAATATCGTCGAGCAGTTCTATCTTACGGCCCCGCTCATCATCATCTTCCTGAGCAGGCGCCATATATTTGTTGCCTATTGCATCATCTTCACGATGTCTGTCGTCGCCCGGACACATCACGCCGAGCTCGGTCTCTTCGCCTGGTCAAACATCGTTTTCGCGTTTGACCCGGTGGCAGCGGGGGCGCTGCTTGCCCTGGTGAAGGACAATGCCGACGTTCGGGCGGTGCTGACGAGCAAGATCAACAACCTGGTATCGATCGCAATCATCGCTTCGCCATTCGCGATCGGTGTCGAGTTTGGCCACTCGGAGACTTACAAGCTGCTCTGCATCTATGCGCTTTCGTCGATCGTCCTGAGTTCCTACAACGGCTACAAGGGTGTACCGGCGCATCTTCTTGCCAATTCGGTCACACGTTTCTTGAGCCGGATAAGTTACGCCATCTATGTGTATCACATGGCGCTTTGGTGGCTCGTCGCGGGCCAGTGGCCGGAGCTTTACCAGACGGGGCCAGTCACGTTCTTCGTCATGAGCACGGTGACCGTCGCCGTTGCGACCGTCTCCTGGCATCTGATCGAGAAGCACTTCGACGCGCTCAAGACAGCATTCCCGGTGACCCAGCCGGTGCCGCTTGCGGCGGAGCGGGCTTGAGCGGCAGTAGCGCGGTCGCGCATGCAACGTCTGACAAGCGCACGCCGGATCTGCGCAATTTTTTTTGCATCAGGAAGCCGCTGAGTGAATTTGCCGTCGCGCACTATGCTCCGCCTATTGCGGACGCAAAGGCTGTCTGAAGGCGGACCCGGCAGACCACTCGCCTGCGACCCGCCCATTGACCCTCAAACCTAACGCGCACGAGATCCTGCCGCTGTCACCTGCGTTACAGGCGTGTCGCAACATCTGCCTATTCTGCCGCCCGGGAGGACCTGAGCGGCGCAGTGCATCGCCGCGAAATCGAAAGCCACGACCCTTCGGAAAACGGGGCGTGGTTGGGTCAACGAGGATCAGACATGCGTATACTTGCGAAACTCTCTGTGGCGGCCTTGGTGACGGCAGCGGTCGCCGCGGGTAGCGTTGCTCCTGCATTTGCCGGCGGCAGCTACTACAAGGGCGTATCGACAACGCCCATCAACGAAGGCCATAAAAGCGAGAAGTACAATCCCAAGGCCAAGGGCGTGAACCGTCCGCCACCGCGAAACGGTGCCTACTACAAGGGCATCATGCGCAAATAGGTGCTGCATCCCGGGGGAGATGCGCGACTGAAGTGTTTTGGCCAACCCCGGGGACGACGTCACATCTGAGAGCAAGCCAGGGCGCCGATGGCGCCCTTTTCACTTCAGATCAAGACGTGGCCGAGAATATCGCCTTCACTGATCACCAGGTTCGGCAGATGCCCCGTGCGAAGGTAGTGCTTGCGGTCGCTGTCGGCAGTGATGAACACAGCGGTGCGCGCGATCTCCTCCGGCGTCAGCTCAGTCGTCCCGGGTACGACGGCGATTTCCGAGCGCAAGCCCAGGTCCCGCAACAGCTCCTCGATCGCGCTATGGTCCTCTACGCCGTGCAGCACGAGCCGATCGATTTCCGCGACCGCGTTGGTGCGCCACATCACCGTTTGCAGCGCGACCATAAGCGGCAGCACGCCTCTTGTCCGTTGCAGCTCGGGATGGTGTTCAAAGCCGGCAAGCATCAGCCGGGTGTAGAGCTCGTAGGCGCGGATGTAGTCCTTTTTCATGATCCACATGCGCAAGGCGACGGTCATGCGCACCATGGTGAAGTCCTTCACCTGCGCGTCGAGGTACAACCGGCGATCGGGTGTCAGCCGCACCGCGCCGCGCTTGGCGCCCGAATAGAGAAAGTACTCAAGGCCGCCGCGATAGCTGTCCCAAGCGGTCAACACGTCGGCGTGGCCGGCCTGCGGCCGGTCACGGGCAATCTTGGAGCGGATGACCTGCCGATAGAACGGCTTTGACAGGAAGGCGACCGCGCCCTGGTCCAGGAAGTGAGCGAGATAGGCGAAGGCCCAGTAGGCGAAATTGCGCGGTACCCAGGCGGAACGTAGCGCCGCGCTCCGGTAGATGCCGATTTCCGGGAACACGTGGCGCTCGACCAGAAAGTCGAAGACGGTTTCGAAATCCCGCTTCTTGAATCTCGTGTCCTTCACTACGCTGTAGAACGGCGGGTCGTCGCGTTCCGCGACCTCGTCATGGGCGTACCAGGGCGCGTAACAGGCGGTGACCTCCGGATTGAGGTCCAGGTAGCGGATTGCCTCACGCATGCCGTCGTTGATGAGGATGTCGTCGTCGGCCAGGTAGAGCACGTATTCGCCGGTTGCCCGGCTGAAGGCGCTGACAACGTTGGCACTGGACCCGTAGTTCTCCGCCTGCCGCAGGTAGCGGATCGGCAGTCCTTGCGCGATGAAGCGCTCGACCACATCGCCTGTGTCATCGGTGGACGCGTTGTCGGAGATGATGATCTCGTATTTGTAGGAGAACTGGTAGAGGTCGACGAAGTAGCCGAGCGCCTTTTCGAGAAAGGCGGCGCGGTTATAGGTTGGAATGCAGATGCTCAGCTTAACCTGGCTCACTCGCCTCTCCATGGTCAGTCGTCACGGGCGGCTTCCAGTGCTGTGGACTTGCCGTTTTGCCTGCTTCGTCGGACCGTGGGGTCTGTGAAAAGGCGCAACGGGACCGCGCTTGGGAAGCACTCCCAGTGCGTCCGTTATTCCGTTTCGATCTTGTGTGAGCCTTGTCTTGGACAAGCGGCAGCATGTTGCCGCCTGCGCTGGATCGTGATGGCCAGATCGGGACGGCAGGTAGCGCCGTTAGTATTTTGTTAACCATGTTGGCGCAGGCTGGCTGGTCACTGCAGCAGCGTTTCTGCCCATTCGAATGCGCTGCTGCCCCGGAGCCGCGAAATGCACACATTCTTGCGAGGGAGCCGAGTAAGGATGCACCACATGGCAGAGCACATGATGAAGCTGCTGATGAGCATCATGGCCGCGCTTTCGCTCGGCTCGCTGCTGTTCCTGGTGGCTATTCTCTAGCTAGGACGCCGCTCTGGCGGCAGTCTGGATTCGGGCGACAATTCTTGTGCCTGCCGTGGTGGGTCGTCAGGGATAGAGATAGAATTCATCCCAGTTCTCGTGCGGCACAAGTTCGCCGATCTTGTATTCAAAAGACAGGATATCGAGGTGCTCCGCGTCCGTGCGGCACTTGAACTTCAGCTTGTACCATTCCCCTTTGCTGCGAAACACTGCGCCCGGCGCCTTCATCTTGTCCTCGGCAATGACCGGGTCGCCGAACGTGTAGGCGATCACCTTGTCTGGCTTGAAGCTCGACTTGTCGGCGCTGATGCGCTCCATCGCCTCGGTGTCGCAGCGCTGTTCCAGGCGCGTCTGCGGATCGAGCTTTTCGAACTGGCGCACCAGAGCCTGATCCATCGCCAATGCCGGGGAAAATGTGGCGGCGAAGACGAGCGGGTACGCGATTGTCTTCATGCTCGACGGACTCCTGCCATGAAAAAGAACCATACCCCGGCAAATCACTTCCGGGACTGGCCTGCGGTTTCAGTTAAGCATTGTGGCCATTCCAAGGCGCAGGGATCACGCTTCAGAAACGTCGATCCATTCCGCACCTGTCAGCTCGACGATCCGGCTGGGGCTGATATGCACGGCCGCATTGGTGGCGCCGGCCGCCGGAACAACGATGTCGTAGGCTTTCAGCGACAGGTCGCAATAGATGCTGTGCGGCTTGGCAAGCCCGAAAGGGCAGACGCCGCCAACCGGATGCCCGGTCTCGGCTTCCACCTCGTCGAAGCCGAGCATACGCGCCTTGGTGCCGAAGCGGGCCTTGTATTTCTTGTTGTCGAGCCGGGCGTCGCCACGCGTAACGATCAGGATCACGTCGTCGCCGACACGCAGCGCCAGCGTCTTGGCGATCTGCGCCGGTTCGACACCGTGGCCTTCGGCCGCAAGCGCGACCGTCGCGGTGCTCTGGCGAAGCTCGATGACGTCGATGTCGGGGGCGTGCTGCGAAAAGAAGTCTTTGACGGAAGCAAGGCTCATGGCGAAAGGGTCACATTATTGGAGCTGTGGCGATCGGTGCCGAGGCGCGAAGGGTAATTTGATCGCTCCCGCATCGGGCGCGCAAATCTCTCAATCGTCGTTTGAGGCGTCAAGGTCCTCTGGACGTCGGCCTTCCTGTTGCGGCGGAAGGTAGCCATGGCTGGTGAACCAGCTCTCGAGGATGGTGGTGATCGCCTGATCCCGCGTCTGTACGCCCGGATGATCCGTCATGAATGACTTGAGCGCGGTCTCGATCTTGTCGGTGTAAAGTGCGTTCACGTTCGCCTCCGTCTGCCGATCTACAATGTCCGGCTCATTGGTTCGCACAGCAGATCACAGTGCCCCGCCGCCCGTCGCGCGTCCAGACGAAATGGCACGCAGCGCGATCGCTGGCGCGAAAGGTAGCGGACGCTGGGCGACCTGGATCAGGCCTGTTTGACGATGCGGATCAGCACCAGAAGGATGACGGCGCCGATTGTGGCGTGCAGGATCGCGGAAAGAATGCCGCTGCCGAGACTGATGCCGATCGCCGGGAAGAGGAAGCCGGCGATAAAGGCGCCGATGATGCCGACGACCATGTTGCCGATGAGGCCGAAGCCGAACCCCTTGACGATCAGACCGGCCAACCAGCCTGCGATCGCACCGACAATCAGGAATACGAGGATGCTTTCGATACCCATGAGTGATTCCCTTTCCGTTGGACCTTCAAGGGAAAGATAGATCAGGATCTCAAATCAGATAGGGGGCAATTTCATCGCGCGACGATTTTTTTGTGCGGACCGTAAGACTGGCGTGGCGACGGCGCCGCCACGCTGTAGGGCTTTTCTGCGGACGTTCAGACGATGCCGCCTCCGCCGCCGGCAACGGCCGGACGCTCGGCCGCGACCTTCGCGCGGTAACCGCTCTTGCGGTAGGTTGCGACCGGGGCGATCGCGCCGCCGTTTTCAAACCGCGCCATCGCAAGGATCGGTTCGACGTCGGCCCGAAAGGCGGCCTTCAGCGTTTCTGTTGCCATCAGAGCGTCATTGCCGTCTTGGTAGCCTTCCAGTGTCTTGCGATCAACGATGAGCGCCTGGGCATAGGCGCGGCAGACCTCGGTCGCGCTCGTCATCAGGCTCTCGATCGGGTCGGTGACATTGTGGCTCTGGTCGAGCATATGCGCCGGTCGGAAGTCTTTGGCGCGACGGGTTTCGGCATCCACCAGCTCGTTGAAGACGAGGAACAGCCGGTAGGGATCGATCGAACCCGTGTCGAGGTCGTCGTCGCCATATTTCGAATCGTTGAAGTGGAAGCCGCCGAGCTTGCCGAACTGGATGAGCCGGGCGACGATCATCTCGATATTGACGTTCGGCGCATGGTGGCCGAGGTCGACGAGGCAGAAGGCCTTGGGGCCCAGCTCCTGGGCGATCAGGTAATTGCTGCCCCAGTCCTGGACCACGGTCGAATAGAAGGCCGGTTCGAACATCTTGTGTTCGGTAAAGACCCGCCAATCCTCCGGCAGCGCGGCATAAACCGATTTCATCGCGTCGAGATAACGCTCGAAGGCGCGGGTGAAATTGCTCTGACCAGGGAAGTTGGAGCCGTCGCCGATCCAGACGGTCAGTGCTTTCGAGCCGAGCTGCCGGCCGATCTCGATGCATTCGAGATTGTGCTCCACCGCCTGGCGACGCGTGGCGGCATCGACATGCGACAGCGAGCCGAACTTGTAGGAGTGTTCCTGGCCCGGCGCGTCGGAGAAGGTGTTGGAATTCATCGCGTCGAAACCGAGGCCGAGTGAGGCGCCCTTCTCTCTCAGTTCGGAAATGTCGCTGACCTTGTCCCACGGGATATGCAGCGAGACGGTCGGCGTCGCCCTGGTTAACTCATGGATGACGGCGCAATCCTCGAGCTTGTCGAAAATGTTGCGCGGCTCGCCCTTGCCGGGGAAGCGGGCAAAGCGCGTGCCGCCGGTGCCGACCCCCCAGGAGGGCACGGCGACGCCATAGGCGGCGACCTTGCGCTTGATCGCGTCGATCGAAATGCCGCGCCGGTCGAGCCTCTCACCGAGGCTTTCGTAATCGCGGCGAAGCGCCGCCAGACGGATTTCGTTCTCGGCCTCGACTGTCGCGTGGCTGATCATCGTCGTCGTCATGAAACTCTCCTTGATCAGCGGGTAAACGACTGGGCGTTGCCCGCGTCGACATTGATGATGTTGCCGGTCGATTTCGCCGACATGTCGGAGGCAAGGAAGTAAATCGCCTCGGCGATATCCTCCGGGAAGACGCTGAGCTTCAGCATCGAGCGCTCGCGATAATGCGCCTCGAGGTCGTCGACATCCATCTTGTAGGCGGCGGCGCGCTGTTCCTTCCATTCGCCGGTCCAGATCTTCGAGCCGCGCAGCACCGCATCCGGATTGACGACGTTGACGCGGATCTGAGCCGATGCGCCCTCAAGCGCCAGGCAGCGGGCAAGGTGGATCTCGGCCGCCTTGGCGGTGCAATAGGCGGAAGCCCCGGGGGAGGCGGCAAGGCCGTTCTTGGAGGCGACGAAGACGACGTTGCCGCCGGCCTTCTGCTGGCGGAAGACGCGGAAGGCTTCGCGCGAAACGAGGAAGTAACCGGTCGTCAGGATCTCGATGTTCTTGTTCCAGAGCGCCAGCGTCGTGTCCTCGATCACGGCGGACGAGGCGAGACCAGCGTTGGACACAAGAATGTCGAGACCGCCGAAGGCGAGCAGCGTGTCGGCGAAGCCGCCTTCAACCGCCGCCTCGCTGGTGACATTCATGCTGACGGAACGCACGAAATCCTTGCCATAGCGCTTGGACAATTCGCCCTCGGCGGCAGAAAGCGCGTTCTCGTCGATATCGGCAAGCACGACGCAGGCGCCTTCCTGCATCAGCCGGTTGGCCGTCGCCTTGCCGATGCCGCCGGCGCCACCGGTAACCAGCGCGATACGGCCGGCGAGGCTCTTCGGCTTCGGCATGCGCTGCAGCTTGGCTTCTTCCAGCAGCCAGTATTCGATGTCGAAAGCCTCCTGTTCCGGAAGGCCGACATAGGTGGAGACGCCGGACGCACCGCGCATGACGTTGATGGCGTTGACATAGAACTCGCCGGAGATGCGGGCGGTCGCCTTGTTCTTGGCAAAGGTGATCATGCCGACGCCGGGTACGAGATAGACGACCGCATTCGGGTCGCGCATGGCAGGGCTGTCGGCGTGTTTGCAGCGCTCGTAATAGGCAGCATAGTCGGCGCGATAGGCGGCAATCGCCTCCGGCAGTGCTGCCAGCGTCTTGTCCACGTCCGGCGCGGTCGGATCGAAATCGATGACCAGCGGCCGGATCTTGGTGCGCAGGAAATGGTCGGGGCAACTGGTACCAAGGGCTGCCAGCGGCTTCAGATCCTTCGACGTGACGAAATCGAGCACCGCCTGGCTGTCGTCGAAATGGCCGACCTTGTTCTCGTCGGCGCTGATGAGGCCGCGGATGACCGGCATCAACTTGCGGGCGACGTCGGCGCGGGCATCGGCAGCGAGCACCGGCTTCACCGCGCCGCCAAAGGCAGGCTTGGTGTTTTCCGCCTCGAACCAGGCGATCGCCTTGTTGATGATCTCGATCGTCGTCTCATAGGCTTCTTTGGCCGTGTCACCCCAGGTGAAGAGGCCATGGCTTTCGAGCACGACGCCGCGCGCGCCGGGGTTTTCCAGGCAGAACTTTTCCAGCCACAGGCCGAGCTCGTAGCCCGGACGCTTCCAGGGCAGCCAGCCGATGTCGTCGCCGAAGATCTTCGCTGTCAGCTCGCGGCTGTTCTGCGACGCGGCGATCGCGATGATCGCGTCGGGGTGCATGTGGTCGACGTGTTTCTTCGGCACATAGGCATGCAGCGGCGTGTCGATCGAGGCGGCGCGTGGGTTGAGGTTGAAGGTGCAGTGCGGCAGGTAGCCGACCATTTCGTCTTCGAAGGCGACGCCGCGATAGATCGACTTCAGCGCGTTGAGCTTGTCCATGTAGAGGGTGGCAAAGCCATCGAGCTTGATCGTTCCGACGTCGCCGCCCGAGCCCTTGACCCAGAGAACCTCGACCGTGCCACCGCCGAGCGGATCCTTCTCCATCACCTTGGCCGAGGTGTTGCCGCCGCCGTAATTGGTGATGCGCTTGTCGGAACCAAGCAGGTTGGAGCGATAGAGCAGGCGCTCGGATTCGCTCATGCCGGCAGCCTTTGCCTCGTCCCAAAGGTTTGCAAGTCGTGCGCCCTGCTGCTTGTCGAGCATCTCGAATTCCTCCCGGTCTGATGCCGCACGGCTTGGCGGCCGCGCAGAGATATGGTTGGCATCAGATCACAGGACTTGAGCGTTAAAGTCAATCAAAAACGATCAAGTTCGCGCATATTGCGCTGCACAATGAAAAAATATGATTGATTGTGATTGACATTGGTCGATCGTGATGGAAGCATGAACGTCATCGGAGGAACGCATGCACGAGAAAGAAAGACACCGGATCATTCAGTCGGCGGTTCAGGAAAAGCCCGTCGTCACCGTCCAGGAACTGGTCGATCTGACCGACAGTTCCGAGGCGACGATCCGGCGCGATATTGCGGCCCTCCACGTGCAGAAGAAGCTGCGGCGGGTGCGCGGCGGTGCCGAGGCGATCAATCCGCCGCAATTCGTCGGTCTCGCCGGCCGGCCGTTCAAGGTCAATGAAGGGCTGCACGCCCGCGAGAAGCAGGCGATCGCCAAGGAGGCGGTGGCACTCTGCGAGGACGGTGAGCCGATCATCATCAATGGCGGCACGACCACCTTCCAGATGGTGCATTTCCTCAGCAATCGCCGGATGCAGGTGTTCACCAACTCCTTCCCGATTGCTGAGCACCTTTTGAAGCATTCGAAGAACACGGTGATGCTATCGGGCGGCACGATCTACCGCGAGCAGAACATCATCCTGAGCCCCTTCGACAATGACGTGACGCGAAATTTCTATGCGCGGCGGATGTTCATGGGGGCTCAAGGGCTCGGGCCTCTTGGCCTGATGGAAGCGGATCCGCTTTTGATCCAGGCCGAACAGAAACTCATCGACCAGGCGGACGAACTCGTCGTGCTGGTCGACTCGTCGAAATTTCACAAGCGCTCCAGCCTCATCCTTTGCGGACTGAAGCGGATTGCCACCGTGATCACGGATTCGGGCATCGAGGACAGGCATGCCGCGATGCTCGAAAATGCCGGGGTGAGGCTGGTCGTGGCCAGCTCCAGAGCCGGCGCGGACGCGGAGAACATGTCCTCGTCCGCCTGAGGCGGCGAGGAGAGGGGAAGGCGGCGGTCACGGTCAAGAGGGGCCGGGTCGTTGCCGAACGGAGGAAGTCGCGCCGGCTGCGCTTTCGCGCACCGGTCAATGGGAGGAAATGAACATGAAGATCCTGAAGTCACTGATGGTCACGGCCGCCGTTTCGCTGGCGCTGATGGCCAATGCCGCGCATGCGGAAAACAAGAAGATCGCGCTCGTCGTCAAGGCGCTTGGCATCGGCTTCTTCGAGGCGGCCAACAAGGGCGCCCAGGAAGCCGCCAAGGAACTGGGCGACGTCGAGGTGATCTACACCGGCCCGACCTCGACCACCGCCGAAGGCCAGATCGAGGTGATCAATTCGCTGATCGCCCAGAAGGTCGACGCGATCGCCGTTTCGGCCAATGACACCGACGCTCTGGTGCCGGCGCTGAAGAAGGCGATGGACCGCGGCATCAAGGTCATCTCCTGGGATTCCGGCGTCGCCAAGGACGGCCGGCTGATGCACCTCAACCCGTCGTCGAACCCGCTGATCGGTAACATGATCATCAAGCTTGCCGCCGACAACCTGCCTGAGGGCGGCGACGTCGCCGTGCTCTCGGCTTCGGCAACCGCGACCAACCAGAACACCTGGATCGCCGAGATGAAGAAGGTCCAGGGCAACTACAAGGGCATCAACGTCGTCACGACCGTCTATGGCGATGACCTTGCCGACAAGTCCTATCGCGAGACCCAAGGGCTCATTCAGTCCTATCCGAACCTGAAGGCGATCATCGCGCCGACCTCGGTCGGCATCGTCGCGGCAGCCCAGGCCGTCACCGACGCCGGCAAGATCGGCCAGATCAACGTGACGGGCCTCGGCCTTCCCTCGGAAATGGCAGGCCACGTCAAGTCGGGCGCCTCCAAGTCCTTCGCGATCTGGAACCCAATCGACCTCGGCTATTCCGCAACGATGATCGCCTATGACCTGATCGGCGGTGCCGAAGCCAAGCCGGGTGCTGAACTGAAGATGGGCCGCATGGGCGCGGTCAAGCTCGACGACAACAACGAAGGCGCGATGGCCGACCCGTTCGTCTACGACGCGAAAAACGTCGAGGAATTCGCCAAGATCTTCTGATCCGGCGAACGATCAAACCGGCGTCGCCCCTCATCCGCCTGCCGGCACCTTCTCCCCGCTCGCGGGGAGAAGGGAACACGCGGCAACGATTTGCCGTCGTCCTGACGAGGCGGGACGAGCGCGGCATACTCGTTCCCTCTCCCCGCACGCGGGGAGAGGGTTAGGGTGAGGGGCAGCCTTCGCATTGCTCAATGCCGGGCATACCGGCCCGGACTTCGGGTCATCGAAACACTGAATGGTGGACTGTCTTTTGCTCCAGGATAAGCTCACATCGCGGATGAAGCCCGCCATCACGCTTGAGGGGATCTCAAAGTCCTTCCCCGGCGTGAAGGCGCTCTCCGACGTTTCGCTGTCGCTCTATCCGGGGTCGGTGACCGCGCTGGTCGGCGAAAACGGCGCAGGCAAGTCGACACTCGTCAAGATCCTCACCGGCATCTACCAGCCGGATGGCGGCACGATCCATGTTGCCGATCAGGAGGTTCGCTTCCCGACGGCACTTGCTGCCGCTCGTGCGGGCGTCACCGCGATCCACCAGGAGACGGTGCTCTTCGATGACCTCTCGGTCGCCGAGAACATCTTCCTCGGCCACACCCCGCGCAACCGTTTCGGGTTCATCGACTGGAAGAGGCTGAACGCGGACGCGCGGGCGCTGCTTTCGCGCGCCGGTGCCGATTTCGATCCGACGATCCGCCTGCGTGATCTTGGCATTGCCAAGAAGCATCTGGTCGCGATCGCCCGCGCGCTTTCCATTGATGCCCAGGTGGTCATCATGGACGAGCCGACGGCGGCGCTGTCGCATAAGGAGATCCACGAGCTTTACGCCCTCGTCGAGCGGCTGAAGGCCGAAGGCAAGGCGATCCTCTTCATCAGCCACAAGTTCGACGAGATCTTTCGCATCGCCGATCGCTACACCGTGTTCCGTGACGGGACCATGGTGGGCGAGGGGCTGATTGCCGATGTCAGTCAGGACGCGCTGGTGCGGCTGATGGTCGGCCGTGCCGTCGGTTCGGTCTATCCGAAAAAGGAGGTCGCGATCGGCGCACCGGTTCTAACCGTCTCGGGCTACCGCCACCCAACCGAATTCGAGGACGTCAACTTCGAGCTACGCCGTGGCGAGATCCTCGGCTTCTATGGCCTTGTCGGTGCCGGCCGCTCGGAGTTCATGCAGTCGCTGATCGGCGTCACCCGACCGTCCGCCGGCGCGGTTCGCCTCGACGGTCAGGTGCTGGTGATCCGCAGCCCCGCCGAAGCGATCCGCAGCGGCATCGTCTACGTGCCTGAAGAACGCGGCCGCCAGGGTGCAATCATCGGCCTGCCGATCTTCCAGAACGTTACGCTGCCGTCGCTGTCGCGCACCTCGCGCTCGGGCTTCCTGCAGCTTGCCAACGAATTCGCGCTCGCCCGGGAATACACCTCGCGTCTCGACCTGCGTGCCGCCTCGCTCGATCAGGATGTCGGCACGCTTTCGGGCGGCAACCAGCAGAAGGTCGTCATCGCCAAGTGGTTGGCCACCAAGCCAAAAGTGATCATTCTCGACGAACCGACCAAGGGCATCGACATCGGCTCGAAGGCGGCCGTGCACGCCTTCATGAGCGAACTGGCGGCGCAAGGCCTCAGCGTCATCATGGTCTCCTCGGAAATCCCCGAGATCATGGGCATGTCCGACCGTGTCATCGTCATGCGCGAGGGACGGATCGCCGGGCGTTTCGACCGTGCCGAACTGACGGCGGAAAAGCTGGTGCGCGCTGCCGCCGGCATTCAGGAGGCGGCGTGATGTCCAAGTTTCTCAAGAACCGCGAGCTCCTGTTGGTCGGCGCGATTGCCGTGCTGCTCGCGCTCATCACTTGGCGCTTCCCACCTTTCGTCGCACCCGCGAACTTGGCGCGCGTTTACAATGACACGTCGATCCTGATCATCCTGGCACTGGGTCAGATGGCGGTGATCCTGACCCGCTGCATCGACCTGTCCATGGCTGCCAATCTGGCGCTGTCCGGCATGGTGGCGGCGATGCTGAATGCCGCCTATCCGGGGCTGCCGATCCCGATCGTCATTCTCTCGGCGATCGCGCTCGGCACGCTGCTTGGCATGATCAACGGTGCGCTCGTCTGGAAGCTCGATATTCCGCCGATCGTCGTGACACTCGGCACGCTCACTATCTATCGCGGCCTGATCTTTCTGCTGAGCGATGGCAAATGGATCAACGCCCACCAGATGAGTGACGCGTTCAAGGCGTTGCCGCGCGACGCGCTCCTCGGCTTCCCGGTTCTCTCCTGGTTGTCGCTGCTGATGATTGCGCTCGTCTTTCTGCTGATGAGCCGCACCGCACTCGGGCGCGCCTTTTATGCCGTCGGCGGTAATCCGCATGCGGCCGTCTATACCGGCATCGATGTCGGCCGCACCCGCTTTGCGGCCTATTGCCTCTCGGGCGCGCTCGCCGGGCTTTCCGGTTATCTCTGGGTGTCGCGTTATGCGGTTGCCTATGTCGATATCGCCGCCGGCTTCGAGCTCGATATCATCGCGGCCTGCGTCATCGGCGGCATCTCGATCGCCGGCGGCATCGGCACGGTGGCAGGCGCGGTGCTCGGCGCGCTGTTCCTCGGCGTGATCAAGAACGCCCTGCCGGTCATCAACATCTCGCCCTTTGCCCAGATGGCGATTTCGGGCACGGTCATCATCATTGCGGTCGCCGTCAACGCCCGCGCCGAACGGCGCAAGGGACGCGTCATTCTGAGAAAGGCGGAGGCTGTCTGATGGCCGAAACCCACCTTACCCCCCGCCACATTCCCGACCGGCTCGAGGGCCGCGGCGCGCGATTGCTCAAAAGCTGGGAAAGCCTGCTGCTCGTCGTCGCCTGCCTGATCTTCCTCGGCAATTCGCTGGCGTCGCCCTATTTCCTCGATCCGTGGAACCTGTCGGACGCCACCTTCAATTTCACCGAAAAGGCGATCATCGCCTTTGCCATGGCGCTGGTGATCATCTCCGGCGAGATCGATCTTTCGGTTGCATCGATCATCGCGCTCGCCTCGACGGCCATGGGCTATGCAGTCCAGCTCGGCTTCGACACGCCGGTGCTGGTGGCGATCGGCCTCGCGGTCGGCCTTGTCTGCGGCGCGATCAACGGCCTTCTGATCACCGGTCTCGGCCTGCCGTCAATCGTTGTCACGATCGGCACCATGAGCCTTTTCCGTGGGCTGTCCTTCATCATCCTCGGCGACCAGGCCTTCACCGGCTACCCCGACAGCTTCTCCTGGTTTGGCCAGGGTTATGTCTGGTGGGTGTTTTCTTTCGAGTTCACGCTCTTCGTGATCCTCGCCGTCGTCTACGCCATCGTGTTGCACAAGACCAATTTCGGGCGCGCGGTCTATGCCATCGGCAACAACCAGACGGCAGCACTCTTTTCCGGCATCCGGGTGGCGCGCATCAAGTTCATCCTGTTCCTTTTGACCGGCCTGATGGCGGGGCTTGCCTCAATCTGCCTGACCTCGCGCCTCGGCTCCACCCGTCCGTCGATCGCGCTCGGCTGGGAGCTCGAGGTGGTGACGATGGTGGTGCTCGGCGGCGTCAACATCCTCGGCGGTTCCGGAACCATCCCAGGCGTCGTGCTCGCGGCGCTGATCATGGGCATGGTGACTTTCGGCTTTGGCCTGCTCAACGTGCCGGGTATCGTCATGTCGATCTTCATCGGCCTGCTGCTGATCTCGGTGATTGCGCTCCCTATCCTCTGGCGGCGCGCCCGCCGACGTCTTCAGCATTGAGGCTCTCATGGAAAAATATGCGTTCCGCATGCAGCTGAACCCGGGCATGGCCGCCGAATACAAGGCGCGGCACGACGCCATCTGGCCGGAGCTGACAGCACTTCTGAAGGAGGCCGGCGTCTCCGACTACTCCATCCATCTGGACGAGGAGACCAACCTGCTCTTCGGCGTACTCTGGCGGACGGACGATCATCGCATGGCCGACCTGCCCTCCGATCCGGTTATGCAGAAGTGGTGGGCCCACATGGCGGATATCATGGAAACCAGGGCGGACAACGAACCGGTGGCGGTGCCGCTCAAAACCGTCTTCCATATGGACTGATGCCATGCGGGTCGTCGGCGTCATCGATATCGGCAAGACCAATGCCAAGGTGGCGGTGGTCGATCTCGACCGTTTTGAGGAGATCGCCGTCCGCAAGACGGCGAACGTCGTTCAGACGGACGGACCCTATCCGCATTTCGATGTCGAGCATCTCTGGAGCTTCGTGCTTGAGAGCCTGGCGGCGCTCAACGCCGGACACGCTTTCGAGGCGATCTCGATCACCACCCACGGTGCGACGGCAGTCGTGCTCGATGCGAACGGAAGCCTGGCGCTGCCGGTGCTGGACTATGAGTTTGCCGGCCCGGACAGCCTTGCGGCCGAATATGACGCGGTGAGGCCGCCGTTCTCAGAGACCGGATCGGCGCGCCTGCCGATGGGCCTCAATGTCGGCGCACAACTCTACTGGCAGCAGAAGAGCTTTCCCGCCGCCTTCGCCAGGGTCGCTTCGATCCTCACCTACGCCCAGTACTGGACCTATCGCCTGACGGGCGCGCTTTGCAACGAACTGACCTCGCTCGGCTGCCACACGGATCTCTGGAATCCGCGAGCCGGCACGTACTCGTCCCTGGTCGAGGGCCAGGGCTGGCGCCCGCTTTTTGCACCCGTGCTGAAGGCAAGTGACATCGCTGGCAATCTTCTGCCCGAACTTTGCTCCGAAACCGGCATTGCGCCCGGAACGCCGGTCTATTGCGGCATTCACGATTCCAATGCCTCGCTGCTGCCACATCTTTTGACGCGCGCCTCGCCTTTCTCGGTCGTTTCAACCGGAACCTGGGTCGTCATGCTCGCGGTCGGCGCCGAGCCGAAGGCGCTCGATGAACGACGCGACACGCTTGTCAACGTCAACGCGCTTGGCGATCCCGTACCCTCTGCCCGGTTCATGGGAGGACGGGCGTTCCAGTTGCTGTTGGCGGATCGGACGGTGCCGGCTGCACCCGAAACGCAAGCAGCTGTCGCCTCGGCCGGGCATATGCTGTTGCCGTCCGTTCCTGAAGGGTCTGGTCCCTTTCCGGCCTTCAAGGCGATGTGGACCACGGGTGAACGGGAACTCGACCCTGAGGAACGCTTTGCCGTCGTTTCATTTTACCTGGCGCTGATGACGGCCACCTGCCTCGAACTCATCGGCGCGCGCGGCGACATCGTCGTTGAAGGGCCTTTCGCGGCCAACGACAGCTATTTGCGCATGCTAAAAGCGGCAACCGGCCGACCAGTCTTCGGCGATCCCGGTAATGTTACGGGCACCAGTCTCGGCGCGGCATGCCTGGTTAAGGATTCCAGCCCCAGAACCGGGGTCCAACCGGTGGCCGGTGATGTTCCCGAGAGCTTCGTCGACTATGCAAAAGCATGGCGAAAGGCGGTGCAAGTCCGCGCCGACAAAGAAAAACGGCCGTAGAACATCCGCTCCCGGCCGTAAATGCTTGGTTGTGTCAGTAAGAGACGATCGAGAAAACCGTCAAAACACCGAGCTGCGCTTTGCTGATCGGTTGTGCTCGATGTTGAGAACGATCGATACTGCCATCATTGTCAGGATTGCTGTGAGTGCGGCGCCGATGCCAAGAACAATCATTGTTCGTTTCCTGTAAGCGCATCGTCATGATGTCGCTTTGCGTGTTGCGAAGGTTTCTTCGCGCATGCAGCGCCCACTTCACTTTCGCTTCGATACGCGAGCGCAAGTCAAAGTACAATTCTAAACTCTTGTGATTGAGAACCTGTTGGTTTCAGGGGCTTTTATTACAGTTTTGTTGCAGTGCAAAAATGGCGCGCGAAAACACCCTGCGAATTTTAGTGAATCCGATTAGAGGCGATGGACCGTTAACCTTCAAGCAAGGAATTAACCATAAACATGGTCCCACACGTCGGAATGGGAAAAATCCAAGTCTCCTCAAGGCATGATGCCGCCCCGCCGTACCGGTTCAGGTCCGGTATCCATTCTTCACCGAATTTACTTGCGGGATGAACGATAGCAGACGCCGCTGGCGGGGGCTGATCTCATCAATGTGGCGTGCACGTCCGGTGGACCGGAGCTCCCATTGACCCTCCCCAGGCAAATTCGCAAGCGCGCAGTACCCGGGGATCAGCGTTGAGGCAGGAAGCATCGTCAGAACAGGCAAAGAAGGGCCAGGCAGGCAGCCTGCTGGAGCGCTTGCGCTTTGCCGGGCTCGACGAAGAGAGCTGCAACCGCGTCCGGGACCACAGGCAAAAGCTTTCTCCTCGCATCGAGCTCGCGCTTCGCGACCTCTTCCAGCGTCTGCAGACCTATCCCGACGCGACCCGCCACTTCGACAGTGATCGTCAGATCGACCGCCTTCAGGACCTGCAGTCGTCGCACTGGAATGTGCTGACCGACGCCCGTTTCGACGGGCTCTATGCGGAGCGGGTCAAGGTTCTTGCCGATACGGCGAACCGTATGGGGCTCGACCCGCGCTGGCAGATGGCAAGCCACGCGGTCGTGCTCGAACACCTCCTCGTCGGGTTGATCGAAGACGCCTGGCCGAAGTCTTTCCTGCCGATGGGCAAGGCACGTCGCCGTGAACTTTGCGGCCTCGTTGCTGCACTTGTACGAACCACCTTCGTCGACACCGAGATCGGTGTTTCGCTCCGCTTCAACGCCCTTCGCCAGCAGCATCAGCGGCAGCTGACTGAGCAGCGCAGCGCCGATGAGCAGGAAATCAAGGCCCTTTTTGGCGAGTTTGCCGACGGTTTGAGCCGTGGCGATCTTGGCGTGCGGCTGCCCGACGGTGCGGCCGAGGCCTATCAGCCGATCGTCGCCAGCCTGAATGCGGCACTCGAACAGATTCAACAGAGCCTGCAGGCGTCCGGTGAGCGAAGCAACGCTGCCGAGACGCTGGTTGATCGCATGCGCGGCGGTGCAGCGGCTTACTCCGACAAGGCGACTTCCGAAGCCGACGCACTTTCGGGTCAGCTTGCAGCCCTTGCCGACATGGCCGGGCGCATGGCGACCGGATCCGGGCGCATCAGCGCCACGGAGACGAAGACCAACGAAACCCGCGTCGCCGTCGAGCGCAGCGGTGAGATCGCCGGCCAGGCCATCACCGCCATGGCCGACATCGAGGCCTCCGCCGAAAAGATCGGGCAGATCATCGGCGTGATCGACGAGATCGCCTTCCAGACCAACCTCCTGGCGCTCAATGCCGGCATCGAGGCGGCCCGCGCCGGTGACAGCGGTCGCGGCTTTGCCGTCGTCGCCCAGGAAGTGCGCGCGCTGGCGCAGCGCTCCGGCGAGGCGGCACGCGAGATCAAGCAGCTGGTGACCGGTACCAAGGCGCAGGTCGAGACCGGCGTTGAGATCGTCGGTCGCACCCAGGATGCAATCAGCAGCATTGTCGAGCAGGTGACGGCGATCAACACCGCCGTGTCCGGCATCGCCCGCGAGGCGGAGCAGCAGGTCGGCGATCTCAGGGGTGTTGCCGCCGAGATCGGCACGATCTCTCGGGGCGTTGAGGCGAGTGCGGCCTTGGCCGGTGAGACGGTCCGCTCGTCGGACGACCTCCATACGGTCATCGTCGAGCTCGGCGAGACCATCCGCCAGTTCCGCCTGGAGCGTCGCCATCCGGTTTCTCCGGCAATCGGGGCCGAGCAGCGCCGGCAGGCATCGGCGGTAATTGCCGATGAACCAGCCGCGGCGCTGTTCGACGAGGGGCCGCAGCGGCAGCTTGCCGGGTGGCAACGCTGATCCCTAGGGCATTCAAGAGTTAGCAGTCGAGGAAGACAGGAATGGCCAGCAAGAAGACCGCTCAAAAGACGCTCAGCCTCGCTCCGGTATTGGACCTGAACGAGGCGACGGCGCTGCATGAGAAGCTGCTCGCGCTCAAGGGCAGCGACATCGTGATCGATGCTTCGGCGGTCGAGCGGGTGGGCACGCTTTGCGTCCAGGTGCTGATGGCCGGTGCCAAGACCTGGGAAGAGGATCATTTGTCTTTCACCTTCAGCAAGGTGTCGGACGCTTTCGAGAAAACGACACAGCTCATCGGGGTCGAGATCGATCATCTGATGGCAAAGGAGATTTGAGAAATGAAGAAGCGCGTTCTGACGGTCGACGACTCCCGGACGATCCGAAACATGCTGCTGGTCACGCTGAACAATGCCGGATTCGAAACGATCCAGGCCGAGGACGGCGTCGAGGGGCTCGAAGTTCTCGAAGAGGCCAATCCCGACGTGATTGTCACCGACATCAACATGCCGCGCCTCGATGGCTTCGGTTTCATCGAAGGCGTGCGCAAGAACGACCGCTACCGCGCCATTCCGATCCTTGTGCTGACCACGGAAAGCGACGCGGAGAAGAAGAACCGTGCGCGTCAGGCGGGAGCTACGGGCTGGATCGTCAAGCCGTTCGACCCGACCAAACTGATTGATGCAATCGAGCGCGTAACGGCCTGAAGTCCGGGGATAGCCTCCAATGGATATGAACGAAATCAAAGAGATCTTCTTCCAGGAATGCGAGGAACAACTCGCCGAACTGGAATCGGGTCTGCTGAAGCTCAATGACGGCGACCGCGACCCGGAAACGGTCAATGCGGTGTTCCGCGCGGTGCACTCGATCAAGGGTGGCGCCGGCGCCTTTGGGCTCGACGACCTCGTCTCCTTCGCACATGTGTTCGAGACGACCCTCGATTGCGTTCGTTCCAACCGGCTCGATCCCGGACCGGAAGTTCTGAAGGTCATGCTGAAGTCGGCCGACGTACTCGCCGACCTCACCAATGCCGCTCGTGACGGCGGCAGCGTCGACGGGGCGCGCAGCCGTCAGCTGATCAAGGAACTCGAAGCTCTGGCAAACGGTGAAGTGCCGCCGGCTTCCGCAGCACCGGTTGAACCGGTCGTAAAGCCTGTGGCTGCCGCGGCTCCGCCGCCGGTCAACGACGAGGGCTTCCAGCCGGTCGCCTTCTCCTTCGACGACTTCGATGCGCCCGAAGAACCGCCGCTGATGGAAATGCCCGTCTACGACATCGTCTTCAAGCCGAAGTCCGATCTCTATGCCAAGGGCAACGAGGCAACGCTGCTTTTGCGCGACCTCTCCCGTCTTGGCGAGATGAGCATCCATTGCGATATGGGCGCCCTGCCGACGCTTGATCGTCTGAGCCCGGAAAGCGCTTACTTCTTCTGGAAGATCTCGCTTGCGACCGACAAGGGTGAGGACGCGATCCGCACCGTTTTCGAGTTCGCCGAGTGGGACTGCGATCTGGAGATTTCCCTCGTCTCGGATGAAACGGCCCCGTCTGGCGAAGAGCTGCCAATGCAGCCGGTTCCGTTCGATCTGTCGATTCTTGACGACGAACCGGCGGTTTCGGTGGGAGTGGTCGAAGAGGAAGAACAGCTCGCGGCCCAGCAACGGGATATCCGCAACGCTGCCGTTTCTGCCGCGGGCACGGCCAGCAACGTCCTGCAGATGGCGCAGTCCGCAACACGCGCACCGACTGAAAAGCCGGCACCCGCGGCCGCGAGTGCCGCCGCTCAGAGCGCTGCCGCGCAGCAGGCCGCCGCCTCCGCTGGCACGCCGACCATCCGCGTTGATCTCGATCGCGTCGATCGCCTGATCAACCTCGTCGGCGAGCTCGTCATCAACCAGGCGATGCTGTCGCAGAGCGTGGTCGAGAACGACACCAACGGCACGTCGTCGATCAACATGGGCCTCGAAGAGCTGCAGCAGCTCACCCGCGAGATCCAGGATTCGGTGATGGCGATCCGCGCGCAGCCGGTCAAGCCGGTGTTCCAGCGCATGTCGCGCATCGTGCGCGAAATCGCCGACATGACCGGTAAGTCGGTCCGTCTCATCACCGAAGGCGAGAACACCGAAGTCGACAAGACGGTCATCGACAAGCTCGCCGAACCGCTGACGCACATGATCCGCAACGCCGTCGACCATGGTCTCGAAACGCCGGAGAAGCGTCTTGCTGCAGGCAAGAGCGCCGAGGGCACGGTGCGCCTGACAGCCAAGCATCGCTCCGGACGCATCGTCATCGAGCTTGCTGACGACGGTGCCGGCATCAACCGCGAGAAGGTGCGCCAGAAGGCGATCGACAACGACCTGATCGCAGCGGACGCGAACCTTTCGGACGAAGAGATCGACAACCTGATCTTCCATGCCGGCTTCTCGACGGCAGACAAGATCTCCGACATCTCCGGCCGCGGCGTCGGCATGGACGTGGTCAAGCGCTCGATCCAGGCGCTCGGTGGCCGCATCAATATCTCCTCGAAGCCGGGCCACGGCTCGGTCTTCATCATGAGCCTGCCGCTGACGCTCGCCGTTCTCGACGGCATGGTGGTCACGGTCGCCAACCAGACGCTCGTCGTGCCGTTGACCGCGATCGTCGAGACGCTGCAGCCGGAAGCTTCTGCGATCCACTCCTTCGGCTCCAACCAGAGGCTGATCTCGATCCGCAACTCCTTCTGCCCGCTTGTCGATGTCGGCCGCATCCTGAACTTCCGCGGCACCCAGGCGAACCCGGTCGAGGGCGTTGCGCTGCTGGTCGAATCGGAAGGCGGCGGCCAGCGCGCCTTGATGGTCGATGCGATCCAGGGGCAGCGCCAGGTGGTGATCAAGAGCCTCGAGGCGAACTACACCCACGTGCCGGGCATCGCCGCCGCGACCATTCTGGGTGATGGCCGCGTGGCGCTCATTCTTGATGTCGATGCGATCGTGGCCGCTTCGCGCGGGCAATCGCTGAAGCCTGAAATGTCACTTGCTGCAGTCGGGTAATGACAATGACCTATGCCGCAAAAAATCTGACGACGAACGGACGGGAGCTGATCGCTTTCCGCGTCGGCGATCAGGAATTCTGCGTGAACATCATGTTGGTGCGCGAGATCCGTGGCTGGACACCCGCGACATCGATGCCGCATGCGCCATCCTATGTCCTCGGGGTGATCAATCTGCGTGGTGCCGTGCTGCCGATCGTCGATCTTTCGGCCCGGCTCGGCATGAAGCCGGCGGAGCCGACCGTCCGTCACGTCATCATCGTCGCCCAGGTGAAAAGCCAGGTCGTCGGCCTCCTGGTGGATGCCGTCTCCGACATACTGACAATCACCGACGACAAGATCCAGCCGACGCCCGATGTCATCTCGTCTGAGTTCGAGAAAAGCTTCGCCCGCGGCGTGCTGGCAATCGAGGGCCGAATGATCTGCCTCATAGAGCTGGAAGCAATCTTCCCGCAGGAAGAAAGGGAAGCCGCATGAGGAACCAGGTGGCATTCGAACAGAAACTGTCGCCGGACGAATGCCTGGCAAGCGGCGAATATCCGCTGACCCGCCGCGATCTCAGCGAGATCGCCGCGATGATCTATGCGGACGCTGGAATCTATCTCAATGAGAGCAAGGCTTCGCTTGTCTATTCGCGGCTGTCGAAGCACATCCGCAATCTCGGGCTCAAGGGCTTCCGTGACTATTGCCAGCTGGTCGCCTCGCCGGCCGGTGCCGCGGCGCGCCGCGACATGCTCTCGCACCTGACCACCAACTTCACCCGGTTCTTCCGTGAGAACCATCATTTCGAGCACCTGAAGACCGACGTGCTTCCGGATCTGATTGCCCGTGCGAAGGCCGGTGGCCGGGTGCGCATCTGGTCGGCCGCCTGTTCGGACGGGCAGGAGCCCTATTCGATCGCGCTGACGGTCCTGTCCTTGCTGCCGAATGCGGCGGACTACGACTTCCGCATCCTCGCGACTGACATCGATCCGAAGATCCTGGCGCTCGCCCGCGCCGGCGCCTACGACGCGACGGCGCTTGAGACCGTCAATCCGGCCATGCGCAAGCAGTGGTTCTCGGAGGTCAATGCCGGTGGCCGCTTCAAGTGGCAGGTCGACGATCGTGTCAAGCGGCTGATCACCTTCAATGAGCTCAACCTGATGGCCCAATGGCCATTCAAGGGGCCTTTCGACGTGATCTTCTGCCGCAACGTGGTGATCTATTTCGACGAACCGACGCAGATGAAGATCTGGTCGCGTTTCGCCGGCATGCTGAACACCGAGGGACATCTCTACATCGGCCATTCCGAACGCGTGTCGGGTGACGCTAAGGCGCACTTCGACAACATCGGCATCACCACCTACCGCCATACCGGCAAATTTCATGGAGGACGGGCATGACAGCTCCCGCTCGTGTTCTCGTCGTTGACGACTCGGCCACCATGCGTGGCCTGATCACCGCTGTGTTGAACGCTGATCCGGATGTAACCGTCGTAGGCCAGGCGGCCGATGCCATGGAAGCGCGCCAGGCAATCAAGCAACTCGATCCTGATGTCGTCACCCTCGACATCGAAATGCCGAACATGAACGGCCTCGAGTTCCTCGACAAGATCATGCGGCTGCGGCCAATGCCGGTCATCATGGTCTCGACCTTGACCCACAAGGGCGCCGAAGCGACGATCGCCGCACTTGAAATCGGCGCCTTCGATTGCGTCGGCAAGCCGCATCCGGGCGACCCTCATCCCTTCGCCGGCCTCGTCGACAAGGTGAAGGCGGCTGCGCGCTCGCAGCGCAAATTCATCATCACCGGCAACAAGGTTGCGGCCTCTCCCGCCGCCGCCAATGCGAACACAGCCTCGGACTACCGAGCCGGCCGCAAGATCATTGCGATCGGCGCCTCGACCGGTGGCGTCGAAGCCCTGATCACGGTTTTGCAGAAGTTCCCGGCCAATTGCCCGCCGACGGTTATTACACAGCACATGCCGCACACCTTCACCAAGAGCTTTGCCGAGCGGCTGAACCGCCTGTGCGCGCCGACGGTGCAGGAGGCGACAGACGGCGCACGCCTGGAAATCGGCAAGGTCTATCTGGCGCCGGGTGGCGACCGTCATCTGCAGGTCGCAAACCCGACGGCACCCTGCTGCCGCCTGGTCGACCGAGATCCGGTCAATGGGCATCGCCCGTCGGTCGACGTGCTGTTTGATTCGGTGGCCGAACTTGCCGGGCGCAATGCGATCGGTGTGATTCTGACCGGAATGGGGCGCGACGGTGCCTCCGGTCTCCTGAAAATGCGGCATGCCGGAGCAAAGACCTTCGGCCAAAACGAAAAAACATGCGTCGTCTACGGCATGCCGAGAGTCGCCTATGAATTGGGCGCCGTTGAAACCCAGCTTCCCCTCGGTTCCATCGGGGAGGAGGTGCTGAAAGCAGCGGCGCTCCGCAAGGAAGGAAGCGAATAATGTCCATCGCCGAAAAAATCAAAGTTCTGATCGTTGACGATCAGGTGACCAGCCGCCTGCTCCTGGGTGATGCCCTGCAGCAGCTCGGTTTCAAGCAGATCACCGCAGCTGGTGACGGGGAGCAGGGCATGAAGATCATGGCTCAGAACCCGCATCATCTGGTGATCTCCGACTTCAACATGCCGAAGATGGATGGCCTCGGCCTCCTGCAGGCGGTTCGCTCGAACCCGGCGACCAAGAAGGCGGCCTTCATCATCCTGACGGCTCAGGGCGATCGTGCCCTGGTCCAGAAGGCGGCGGCCCTCGGGGCCAACAACGTTCTCGCCAAGCCGTTCACCATCGAGAAGATGAAGGCCGCGATCGAAGCCGTATTCGGGGCGCTCAAATGAACAATGAAGCCGCCGGCAAGCGCGTGCATGTCATTCAAGGCGAGTACAAGGTCTTCAACGATCCCAACGTCGTGTTGTCGACCATCCTCGGCTCTTGCGTGGCAGCTTGCATGCGCGATCCCGTGGTCGGCGTCGGCGGCATGAATCACTTTCTGCTGCCCGGTTCCGCGGCGTCGCCTGCCTCCGGCGGTGACGCCACCCGTTACGGGGTCCACCTCATGGAGTTGCTCATCAACGGCCTCCTGAAGCAGGGTGCGAGACGAGATCGTCTCGAAGCCAAGATCTTCGGCGGTGCCAAGACGATCGCGCGTTTCTCCAATGTCGGCGAGCAGAATGCCGCCTTCGCGCGCCAGTTCCTGCTCGACGAAGGCATCCGCATCGTCGGCGAAAGCACGGGCGGCGAGCACGGTCGCAAGCTCGAATACTGGCCGTCCAGCGGTCGTGCCCGGCAATATGCCCTGACCGGCGTCGAGACCCAGCGCACGGTGCAGATGGAGGAGCGCCCGATCGTCGCGCCGAAGCCGGTAGAAAGCTCCATCGAATTCTTCTGACCCTGCGAGGCAGGCGCCTCGCAGGCCGCAAATACGACTTCTATCGAAGCCCCGAGCCACGTGAGACATACCGATGCAGACCAACTACCAGGGCCACATGCCGCACGTGGAAGAAGCGCTCCCCGAGGTGCTGATGCGCATCGTCACCGAACTGCATGACGTCGCCTATCTGATCGAGCGGATCGAACCGCAGCTCGCTGGCGACGAGGGCGTCGACGCACTTGCCAACCCGGACAAGATGATGGTGCTGCAGGGCATCGACCTGGCCGTGCAGAAGACACGCGGGCTTGCCGAATTCATCGACACGATAACCGCGTCGATCCCAGACGCCTGGATGGTTGACGTCACCACCGCCGTCAACCTGGTCAAGCTTGCCGATATGAAAAAGGCGCTTGGCAACGGCATGTTGCGCCACGGCCACTCGCAGCCGCTGACGAAGGCGGCCGGCGATTTCGAGGCTTTCTGACGGCTTTCATGCGAGGGCGCGGCGCGCGTTACCCTCATCCTTTTGAAATCAGCGGCTCGTGGGGACACTTCTCGGCGCCGTGTTGCGATCGCGCTCCCTGAAGAACGGTGGTCTCCGCGTTTTTTGGGGGCTGTGCATAAATCCGTCGGCAGCGCCATTTGCCAGGCCCTTCGAGGCCATCAAGCCAAGTTCGCGCAAGTTTCGTTTCCTACGGTCCCGATCGGGGCTGGTAGATTCGTGCGAATTGGAAGTCGATACAGGGCATGTCGATACCCAGCAAACCCGAATGTAGGAACTGCGCAGGGCACGCGTCCGATGACCGGATCGAAGGCCTTGCGATACTGGGTGCGGAAACAGAATGAGTCTGTTGGATCAACTCTCGACGTTCACGAAGAACCTGAGCAATCTCGGGCAAGGCAAGCTGATTGCGCTGGCGGCAGCTGGCATCGTCGCTGTCGGCATGGTCCTTGGGGCCGGTATTTACGTCAACAGACCCTCGTTCGAGACACTCTATGTTGGGCTTGAACGCAGCGATGTCACCCAAATCAGCATCGCTCTGGCCGAAGCAAACGTCGATTTCAATGTCGGATCAGACGGCGCCAGCATCCAGGTTCCTGTTGGGATGACGAGCAAGGCGCGCCTGCTGCTCGCCGAGCGTGGTCTGCCCAGCAGCGCCAATGCCGGCTATGAGCTCTTCGACAATGTCGGCTCGCTCGGCCTTACCTCCTTCATGCAGGAAGTCACCCGGGTTCGCGCGCTTGAAGGCGAAATCGGCCGCACCATCCAGCAGATCTCCGGCATCGCCGCCGCTCGCGTCCATATCGTGATGCCGGAGCGCGGCAGCTTCCGCAAGGCGGACCAGAACCCCACCGCTTCGGTCATGATCCGCGCCAGCGCCACGGTCGGCCGCAGCGCCGCCGCTTCCATCCGCCATCTTGTCGCCTCGTCCGTACCAGGGCTCGACGTCGATGACGTGACCGTGCTTGATTCGACCGGACAATTGCTCGCCTCCGGCGATGATCCGTCCAACAGCGCTCTCAACCAGTCGCTCGGCGTCGTCCAGAACGTCCAGACCGAGCTCGAGAAGAAGATCGACAATGCGCTGGCGCCGTTCCTTGGAATGGACAACTTCCGTTCGAGCGTCACCGCGCGGCTGAACACCGATACGCAGCAGATCCAGGAAACGGTCTTCGATCCGGAATCGCGCGTTGAGCGCTCCACGCGCGTGACCAAGGAAGAGCAGAAGTCCAGCCAGCAGCAGCCGGACAATGCCGCGACCGTCCAGCAGAACATCCCGCAGGCTGCCCCGAGCGGCGGCGCCGGCCCGAAGTCGAGCGACGAGGCCGAGAAAAAAGAAGAGCAGACCAACTACGAGATCAACAGCAAGACGATCGCGACCGTCAAGAACAGCTACACGATCGAGCGGCTCTCGGTGGCCGTCGTCGTCAACCGTGGCCGTCTGGCCGCGATGGTTGGCGAACCGGCCGACCAGGCGAAGATCGACGCCTATCTGGCGGACATGCAGAAGATCGTTGCTTCCGCAGCCGGCCTCGACACCAACCGCGGTGATATCGTGACCCTGACCGCGATGGACTTCGTCGAGACGCAATTGCTGGACCAGGCCGTCGCCGGCCCCGGCGTGATGGAGACGCTCACGCGCAATCTCGGCGGCATCATCAACGCGCTCGCCTTCATCGTGGTCGCCTTCCTGGTGGTTTGGATGGGCATGCGGCCGCTGGCTCGCCAGCTCGGTCTCGGCGGCGGTGCCGGCCGGATCGAAGGCGAAGCTGCGGGCCTCGAACTGCCCGACTTCTCCCCGGCGAACGCCGGTGCCGGCGGTGCGCTCATGGACGGTTTCGGATCCGACTTCGGCTTCGACAGCACCGACGACCTGCTCAACATGGGCGAGGACAGTGGCAGCTTCAACCGCCGGGTCAAGGAAGGGCCGGAACGACGCCTGGCGCGGATGGTGGAGATCAGCGAAGAGCGCGCGGCGAAGATCCTGCGCAAATGGGCCCTCGACAAGGCCGCATGATAGGCATCAGACAGACTTCGACATTCATGCAGATCCCGCCCCTGTGGCGGGATTTGCCTTTTTCATGCCGGCCTTAAGCGAGCGCCGTGCTGCTTTCATGTTCGAGGCAAATATTGCGCGAGCCTGGCTGCTGATTTTGCCCTTGCCGCCAATTTGCTTCAAGTTTCGAAGTGAGCCTGTGGAGTCCCGCAGGGCGCTGTCGATGGTAATATTTTAACGGTATCTTAATTTATAGATTCGACGCGCCCGCATGGCGTGCATCGAGTGTCGATATCTACTATGCCGACATGGGGCAATACATAGATTACTGAAAATATAGCTTAGATTTCATGCGAAGGTATTCTTTAGATTTCACAATTTATATATTGATAAAATGAGCAATGTCTGAAAATGCACTGGTGCATTTCAGCCACAGCTGTGAAAACAAAGTATAATCTTGCCGACTTCTAATTGCCGACGCCCACGCAAATTGACCCATTTTAGGGATGAAACTGCCCTCATCTTCGCTCCCAGCGCCGTCTGCAATCGCAGCCGCTGCGGAGGATCAGCAAAGTCATGAAGAAAAATACATTGTCTATCAATATATTACAGCTCTGTGGCGACATTTGTCGCCACGAGGCGTCGCCTGTGGCGCGCCGTTACCGGGAATCGCGTCAAGCGTGTGCTGCGAAGTAAATAGCCAGAAGAGGGCGATGTTTTTTTTCGCGCGCCGATGTACATTTTTAGCAGTTGATTCGCGTCCTGATCTGCGACTGGTGGTAATATTCGGCTTTGGCCGGCTGTTGGCGGCGGCAGCGCAAGTGCAGTTCCGGGATGTGGATCCGGTACGGGGGCTGAACTCATGGACATTTCGCAAGCAGGCATTGCTGTCTGGCCTTTGCCGACGGCACCGACGCGCGCACGCGGCGGTGGATTTTCGCGCGATCAGCTCTTGCGACGACTGGGCGAAGTCGCTGGGCGGAACGGTCTTGGAAGCGGCCTTTCGGCGCTGACGGAGTATGTCGGCGCGAGCCACTATCTCCTGGCGCGCTACGACCTCTCGCAGGACAGTGGGCTTGACCACGTCGTCTGCTCCGACTGGCCGTTCGACGTCGTTCGGCGTCTTTCCGGCATCATCACCGCGCTCCATGCCAAGACCACCGAGCTGGAAAAGTGCCTGGCGGTGCTGCAGCCGTGTTTCCACGCGCTTCCCGATGATATCGATCTGCCGCGGGGCATCAGCCGCGAGTATTGCGCGATCACCTTCAACGTCGGGCGTCTGCGCTTCTCGCTGATGCTCTTGGTCCCGGACGACGTGATCCTGTCGCAGGAGAGCCTGCGCGACGTCACGCTGCTGGCGGGCTATCTGGCAAGCTTCACCACGCGCGCCGAAGTCCGCCACGACCGCGACTTCGAGCTCACGGAGCGCGAGCTTGAGTGCCTCTTCTGGATCGCCGAAGGCAAGACGAGCGAAGAAATCGCGGTGATTCTTGGCATTTCGCGCAACACCATCAACAACTACATCACCAGCGTCATGCGCAAGACCGCGACCAGGACGCGATCGGAAGCGATTGCTTACGCGGTGCGCAACAATCTTGTGTGAGGAACGGGCGCGATGACGCATTTTCTCGGCGGCGGGCGGATCGACGACGAACAGAAGCTTGCCAGAAACAGCAATCGTGCCGCGCGCGCGGCAACTTTGGTGACGCGCCTGCAGGCCATGCAGCGTCAGATCAACGCCAAGCATTTCGCAGTGTTACGCCTCAACGGCAAGGGCACGGGCGGTGCGCGAAAACTGACCTGCGTCCTCGACAACTGGGGTCAGTTGGCCGAGGCGAACGCCCATGATCTCGTCAACGCCTTTGGCGAGGAACTGGTCGCCCATCTCGATCAATCGCTGCTGCCAGTTCTTTGGGACGGGGCAGGGGAGCACCAGGCCGCCGAACTTTCCGAGTTGGCGCCCTTTGCCTATCGGCTGAAGGGCCGCAAGCTTCCCTATTCGGGCATCGCCTTTCCCGTCAGGCTCGGCGCGCAGGGCAACGGCTACGTTGTCTTTGCGGGCAGCTATGTTGATGCCTCGACGGAACAGGTGGTCGACCTGCACGGTCGCAGCTGCATGATCATGACAGATCTTCTGGCAGCGGATGAAAAGCGGATTGCGCCGTCAGAAACGTTGAGTGACCGCGAGATCGCCTGCCTGCAGATGGCGGGCGACGGGCATATCAGCGAAGAGATTGCCGAGCGCATGGGCCTTTCGGTTCATACGGTCAACGCTTATCTCGGAGCTGCGACGACGAAGCTCGATTCGGTGAACCGGATCCAGGCGATCGCCAAGGCAATCCGCCTCGGCTACATCAGCTAAGCATCCTGCCTCAAGCGGAATCACTTGAGGCAGAAAGATGCTCTAGAATCAAAGTGCTAGAGTGTCCTTGGCGCGTTCATGTGAACGCATGGCGCTCTCAGACTTCGGCTCGATTTGTGTCGAGAACATCCGACGGCGCCGCGCTTTATCAAACGCGCAAAGGCAGCCATAGCCCTTGCTGCGTGCCTCTTTGGATCGAGGTCGATTTATGGAGATGTGCAGGAGGCAACGATGGCTTGCAGCGTCGCCGATCCTGAAAGAGGGGGCGCGGCGGCTCAGCTCGCGAGCGGCAGCTCATAGGTCTTGGCGAATTTCGCGTCCTCCAGGCTCTTTGCCAGGAATGCGGTATTCGCGTCCGGATCGGACGAAGGGTTCTGGAAGCTGATGTGGCTGATCTCGATCCCCGCCGTCTCGTTGCCGAGTGAAAGGCGGACGTAGATCGTCACACCGCGTGGCTTGAGTTCGAGGTCGAGGACGATTTCCGGTTCGCAGTCCCAATCCAGATTGTAGTTGCCGCCGAGACCGAAGTTCACCGTGCCGGGCAGAAAGTAGAGCTCGGCGGCTGATTCGACGAGATCAGCGAGGCTGGCATAAGACTCGAACCGCAACAAAGCGATGAAGTCTGCAGCGTCGATCAGACGCAGTTCAGTCGCCACAGGGCGAATTGCTTCAGCTACGATCTGTTCCCGCTTCTCGGAGAATTCGCACTTTTTCATCGGAGTTATGTCATCCGTTTTGGTTGCGACGCATGCACCCTGTGAATGAGTTCGGCAACAGCCTTGTAAAACACGGGTGGAATCACACTATCGACCGAGACTTGTGCAAACATGGAGCGTGCAAGCGGCGGGTCCTCGAATACCGGCACGCCGTTTTTCTCTGCAATTTCACGGATTTTAAGGGCCACCAGATCCTGGCCCATCGCCACGACGATCGGCGCGTCGCTCTCCTCGCGGACATAACGCAAGGCAACGGCATAGTGGGTCGGGTTGGCAATGACGAGCGTGGCGCGCGGGACCGACGAAATCATCCGCTTGCGCGCCCGGTCGCGCTGCATCGAGCGCAGGCGCGACTTGACGATTGGATCGCCCTGGGCCTGCTTCATTTCCTCCTTCACTTCCTGCTTGGTCATCATCAACTCGGTGTACCAATGATGCCGCGACCAGAAGAGGTCGGCGATCGCCAGCACGGCGGTCGCCAGCAGGATAACGATCATGATCTCGTTGAGGTCGCCCGACATCGTCGCAAACATCGTCACCGGATCGGAGAACATCAGGTCGAGCGTCGCGAAGTAATCATTCCAAAGCACCAGAACGACGACGACCGAAACGATGATGATCTTGAACAGCGACTTGCCGAATTCGACGAGACCCTGGATGCCGAAGATGCGCTTCAAGCCAGCCATCGGCGACACACGGTTCATCTTCGGCTGGATACGGTCCAGAACCGGCCGCGGCAGGTTCTGGAAGATCGAGGCGCCGACGCCAAAGACGATGAGCAGCACGAACACCGGGACAAGCAGGGCCGTCGATTTCCACGCGAGATGGGTAATGAGTGCCACGACGTCGGTCGCATTCTCCAGCCGCCAGGCCTCGGGTTGCTCAAAGATATCCTTGAGCGCCTCGGTCATTGTGGCGACACCGTCGGCCATGAAGAAGACGAAGAAAATATAGATCGCGAGCGTCGATGCGAACATCGTGGCCTCGCGCGAGAAGGGCACGTTACCTTTTTCGGCCGCGTCGGAGATCTTCTTCTCGGACGGGGCCTCTGTTTTGCTGTCTTTATCCTGATCGTCCGACATGAGACAGGACGGCTCCCGGTTCCCTCTGCGCCGCCACGCGTCCTAGCAGACGTGGGCCCTAGCTTCCTGTAGTGAACCCAGAGGGTAAGGCAGGCAAGAGTTGAGCCCCGGCATTCGCCGGGGCTCAACAGAAAATACTGTCTGGGGGGACGGTTGCACCAGCCGCCTGGGCAGCCGGTCGAACGGGCAAGGGTGCCTTGCCGCCGATCAGGCGGCTTGCACGTCCTTTTCCTTGAGTTCGAGCTGCCCGCTGGCGGCCAGTCGGATGGCTTCCTGCGTGATCGAGCGCCGGGCAATGGCAATGTCGCGCGGGTTGATGCCGGTGTCGCCCATGGAGAGATCGGACTCGATCATGCGGCGCTGGCGCGCGCCGATCGAGGCGAGCACCGATTCGCGCAGTTCCGCTGTGGAGCCGCGCAGCGCCATGGTGATGATGTCGGTCGACACGTCGTTGAACAGCTGAACGCGGCTGCGCTGCGGCATGTAAAGGACGTCGTCGAAGAGGAAGATCTTCGGGCGAACCTTGTTGGCGGACGCGGTGCTGAGTGATTCGAGTGAGGCAAGCAGGGTGTCGACCTGCGGCTTGTCGAGTTCGTTCATGACCTCGGCGATCTTGGCGGGGCCCGCCGAATTGCGCTCCGCTTCCATCTCGCCGATCATTTCCATGACGCGGTTTTCGATGATCGCGGCGGCCTTCGGGTTCACGTCCTTCATGTTGACGGCGCGCTTCAGGATGTCCGGCCGCTGCCCTTCGGACAGCTGCAGCAGCACCTTGGCGCCGAAGCTCGAAGGCATCATCGACAGAACATAGGCGATCGTCTGCGGATGCTCCTTGGTAAGCTGTACGGAGACCGCCACCGGGTCGCATTCCTGCAGGCGGTCCCAGATGCTGGCTTCATAGGATTGGAACGTGGCGCGGCGGCCGAGCAGGCCGTCGACTTCGTCCGGGGTCAGGCCCTCTTCGAGGATGCTCTCGATCGCCTTGGCATTGTCCATGAGGCCGGCGCCCTCGGTGAAGAGGTCTTCGAACTCGTTGACGAGGGCTTCCAGCTCGTGCGGCGGAATGGCGCGCAGCGACTGCGCCGATGCAATGATCGACTGCAGTTCGCTCTGGGTGAAGAACTTCAAGAGCTTGCTCGCGACGCCCTTGCCCATGGCAAGCAGAACCGCCGCCGCCTTGTCCGTCTGGCTGAGCGGCCTTGATAGCGCCTGAGCCTCGAAACTTTCGAAATCCATCATGGATTCATCCTTCGCCCGATCATCGGGCCCTACTAAGACTTCTTGCCGCCCTTGATCTCGATGAGTTTGACGCCGAAGCGGGTATCGTCGCCATCGAGAACGGTAATTTCGCCACGGCCGATGACCCGGCCATTGACCATGATCTCGACCGGTTCGCCGATGCGGCGATCCAGCGCGATCGTGGCGCCTTCGCTGAGGTTCATGAGACCGGAAACCTGCATCCGGCTGGTGCCGAGCACGATCTGGACATCGATCGGGATATCCATGATCAGATCGAGATTGGCCGTCATGCCACTGCCGGGCGGCGTGTCGATGGCTGCGTCCGCGCTGTCGAAGGACGTTGCTGCGAAATCGGTGCCGCCGAAGTCGCTCGACGCGGAGCTTCCGCCCAGATCAGCGCCGAAGTCGCTGGAGCCGAAGTCGCTGGAACCGAAATCGCCGCCGAATGCGTCGAGACCACCGGCCGGCGCGCCAAACTCGCTGCCGAATTCGGTTGTCGTGCCCAGCGCTTCATCGCCGAACTCCGAGCCGAAGGCGGTCGGCGCGTCCGAATCCTGCTTGAGGACACCGCGCAGGTCGTTGATCGCCTGGTCGAGTTCCATGTCTCCGACAGCGACGTCTGCCTGTTCGTTGATGGGTGCTTTCTTGGGTGCCATGTGAGAACTATTCCAGTTGAAGCTTGCCTCAGGCATGCTGCGAGCGCGCGGCAGGCCGATTTAACTCATGATGTGGCGAAGGATATCCTGTTCGGAACCGTGGGTATCCTTGACCCTGACCGTATACTTCGAACCCGAGCGACCGAATTCGCAGACATAGAGGTCGCGGCCGTTGGCGTTGACGTCGACGCGGACGTCCTGGGTGTCGTGGAAGGCGATGACGTCGCCCGGCTGCAGGCGGCTGATCGTATCAAGCGTCAGGCTTTCGAGCCGGACCCGCGCTTCGATCGTCACCGCCGAGCGGCGAACCTGCTCCTCGAGCTGTTCCGTCCACTCGGTCTTGGCCTTGCGCTGCTGGTTGCTGCCCTTGGGGAAGACGATCGTGGTCTTCAAAAGCACGCTCTGCGGAACGATGATCGAGAAGGTGGAAAGAACCGGGCCGAAACCGATCGTCATATCGATGGCGCCCGCATGGACGTCCTCGACCATCGGGTCGGGCTTAGGGCGGGCCGTGCTGTTGAGGGGCCGTTCGACAACCGGCTCGAAGCCACCTGGGGCGCTGACGGCGGTGCGCAGCACGTCGGCGATCTTCTCGAAAAGCGGCACCGCGACGTCGATCTCGATCTGAGAAAGGGCGCGTGGCTGCGGCTCCTCGATGCCGGCCGGCTCGGCCCCAAGCAGGGCCTCGACCAGGGTGATGATGATGGGGCTGTCGCAGCCGATCTGAAAATCCGTGCACCAGTTGCGCAGCGAAACGTCGCTGATCAGTACGCCCGTGCCGAGGGCGGAGATCAGTTCCCGGCGAAGACCGGTCCTGTAGCCGGCATAGCCGATGGCGATGTCGAGATCCGTCTCTGCCCGGCAGATATCGGGCAGGAACTCGCCGAAGACCTGGCCGAGTTCGAGGGCCAGCCGGCCGATCACCCGGTCGTCGCCGAGTGCGCCGGTCATGCGCGCCAGCAGTTTCCGGTCGAATGCGTGTACGTTGGATGTCGCGGAATTCATGGGATCAAGCCGCCTTGCTGTCGCCGCCGCCGCCGGGGTTCATCATTTCCTGCTCGACCGCGTCGATCGACGGGCGCTCGTAGGCCGAGATGGTCTTGCGGCCATATTCGAGTGCGACCTGCGGTACCGAACCGTTCATGTAGGCCAGCAGCGTCTGCTTGACGATGATGTAGAGCCGGTTCTGCTTTTCGCGCACCGACTTGATGTTGGCGACGAGCGGCGCGACGATCGAATAGGAGAGGAACACGCCGAGCAGCGTACCGACAAGTGCTGCCGCGATCTTGGCGCCGAGAACTTCGGGCGCCTCGCTGATGGCGCCCATCGCCTTTATGACGCCGAGAACGGCCGCGACGATACCGATCGCCGGGAAGGCATCGCCCATGGTGTTCAGCGCGTGGTAGCACTTCATCTTGTCGTGGGTGATGGTCTGGATTTCCTCGTCCATCAGCGCTTCGATCTCGTGTGAGCGGGCGTTGCCGATGATGATCAGGCGAACGTAGTCGCAGATGAAGGCGGTCAGTTCCTTGTTCTTCACGACCGTCGGCGCCGACTGGAAGATCGAGGATTCTTCCGGGTTGTCGATGTGGCTTTCAATCTCGTTGCGCGACTTGGTGCGCAGGTCCCGCATCAGCGAGTAGAGAACGCCGAGCGTGTCGAGATATTCGCGCTCCTTCGGCACCTTGTGGCGAAAGGCTTCGCCGAGTGCCTTGCCGGTATCCTTCACCACCTTCATCGAATTGGCCATGATGAAGCCGCCGACGCCAGCGCCGCCGATGATCAGCAGTTCGAAGGGCTGGTTGAGGACTTCCATGTGGCCGCCCATCGCCAGATAGCCGCCGAGGATACAGCCGAACGTCACAAGAAGTCCGATGATGATATTCATTTTCGATACCTGTCGCGATCTTATTTTCCGCTAACGGGATACGGTTTGATGCTTGCGTGAGGCTGGCCGGTCCAGGCGACGGCGGCATTCATCGGGACAGGTTCGCGCAAGGCTATCCGGTCAGGATTTGCCAAGGCAGGCTCTGGGTCTGTCTGTGTCATTCCGGCAGGGGCGAACCGATCGTGACCACGACCTATACGAGCTACAAGCTGATAACGGCCGACTTGACGAAGTCGCTGGCCCGCGTTGCCGAGCAGCCGGACGTGGCGCGAGAGACGGAGTATTACCTGTCGAAGATCGGCGACGTCAAAACGATCGACGATTTCTTCGCCGATACCAGGCTCTACAACTACGCCGTGAAGGCGCACGGTCTGGAAGACATGGCCTATGCCAAGGCTTTCATGCGCAAGGTGCTGACCGAAGGCATCGACAACGATGATGCCTTCGCCAACAAGCTAACCGACACGCGCTACAAGCAGCTCGTCGAATCGCTGAACTTCGCCGCCCATGGTGCGGCCGCCACATCCTTCGACCGGGCCCAGAAGGGCGTCGCCGACAAATATGCCCGCCAGACGCTGGAACAGGACGCTGGCGAGGAGAATGCCGGCGTGCGGCTTGCGCTCTATTTTTCGCGCATGGCGCCGACGATCGACAGCGGCTATGCCATCATCGCTGACGAGGCGCTTGCCCAAGTGGTGCGCACGACCCTGCAACTGCCCGACGAATTCGCCGCGACAAATGTCGATCGTCAGGCCGAGGCCTATGAACAGGCACTCGATTTCAAGGATTTCCAGGATCCGGCCAAGGTCACCGAGTTTCTCGACCGGTTCACGGCTCTCTGGGAAGTCAAAAATTCAACGGACGGTTACGATCCGCTCGCGGTCTTCGGCTCGTCGAGTGGCTACGGCATTTCTTCCGATCTTCTCCTGTCCATCAACAGCCTGAAACTCGGGGGAAACTGAACGTGCAAACCGGTCTATATGTCGCGATATCGTCGCAGATGGCGCTCGAAAAGCGCCTCAACACACTTGCCGACAACATCGCGAACTCCAGCACCGTCGGCTTCCGCGGCACCGAGGTGAAGTTCAACCAGATGCTCGGCGACACCAAGCCGACCAAGGTTGCCTATGTCAGCAAGGGCGAGGAGTTTCTGAACACCAGCAACGGCTCGCTGTCGCGCACCGGCTCGGCACTCGACTTCGCCATCAAGGGCGATGCCTGGTTTCAGATTGAGACGCCGTCGGGGCCGGCGCTGACGCGTGACGGGCGTTTCACGCTTACCGAAACCGGCGACCTCGTCACGATCCGCGGCTATCCCGTGCTCGATGCCGGCGGTGCGCCGATCCAGCTCAACGGCAATGGCGGCGACATCACCGTCGGCGCCGACGGCGCGCTCCATCAAAACGGCGTCGCCGTCGCCTCGCTCGGTCTCTACGAGGCCGATTTCAGCAAGGGCTTCATGCGCCTCGACAACAGCGCCGTTCAACCGGCCGCACAGGCCGAGCCCGTCGTCGACCGTTTCGACGTGGGCGTCATGCAGGGCTTCGTCGAGGAGTCCAACGTCAACGCTGTCCAGGAAATATCGCAGTTGATCATGGTGACCCGTGCCTTCGACAACATCACCGCCCTCCTGCGTGACAGCGAAGGATCGCTTGAGGAAGCGGTCAAGACGCTTGGCGGCAGTCGTTAATCTCTGACGGACATCGGTATGCAAAGCGAAGGCCTGAAGACAAGCACGGGATCGACATCTCTGGCGGCACTTGCCGGCCTGGTCGAGCGCTATGCCAAGCCGGAATTTTCGATCGCGCCCGGCGGTCACGTCCAGACGATTTCGCCCGGCCACTATACGGTGACCGGCCTGTCGCGGCATGTCCGGCTCGGCGATTTCGTCGCCCACAAGAGCGTGACGGGAACCCATCTCGGCGAAGTGGTGCGGGTCGAGCCGGAGCGGGTGGTGGTCTGCCCGATCGAGCCCGGCGATCCGATCGGCATCCATGACACGGTTATCCGCAAGGGCGCGTTTCGCGTCGCCCCGACCGATCAATGGTGCGGTCGCGCGATCAATGCGCTCGGTGAGCCGATCGACGGCCTCGGCCCGCTGCCGCAGGGCGAAGTGCGCCGCTCGATCTCCAACACCGCGCCGCCGTCCATGAGCCGCAAGCGGGTTGAAAAGGGCTTTCTCACCGGCGTCAGGGCAATCGACATCTTCTCGCCGCTCTGCCTCGGCCAGCGCCTTGGCATTTTCGCCGGCTCCGGCGTCGGCAAATCGACGCTGCTTTCGATGCTGGCGCGGGCTGACGCCTTCGACAAGGTGGTGATCGCGCTTGTTGGCGAACGTGGTCGCGAAGTGCGTGAATTCATCGAGGATACGCTCGGCGACAACCTCGCAAAATCGGTCGCGGTCGTGGCGACCAGCGACGAAAGTCCGATGCTGCGCAAGATGGCGCCGCTGACGGCCGTCACCATTGCCGAGCACTATCGCGACAACGGCGAGAACGTGCTCCTGATCGTCGACAGCGTCACCCGCTTTGCCCATGCGATCCGCGAAGTGGCGACGGCATCTGGCGAGCCGCCGATCGCGCGCGGCTATCCGGCCTCCGTTTTCACCGAGCTGCCGCGCCTGCTGGAGCGCGCCGGCCCCGGCACCGAAGGCTCGGGCACGATCACGGCGATCATCTCCATCCTCGTCGACGGTGATAACCACAACGATCCGGTCGCCGACTCCACACGCGGTATTCTCGACGGGCACATCGTTCTCGAGCGCAGCCTCGCTGAGGAAGGGCGCTATCCGCCGATCAACCCGCTCGCCTCGATCTCGCGCCTGGCGCGCAAGGCGTGGACGCCGGATCAGGAGAAGCTCGTGTCGCGCCTGAAGGCGCTGATCCATCGCTTCGAGGAAACCCGCGACCTTCGCCTGATCGGCGGCTACCGCCCCGGCGGCGATCCCGATCTCGATATGGCGATCAAGCAGGTGCCGGTCATCTACGAGGTCCTGACACAAACGGCCGGTGAGCGCCCGGCGCAAGACGCCTTTGCCGACCTCGCCAATGCACTGAAGGCGGCGGCGATGGGCAATCAGCCGGGCACAAGAGCGAGGTGATGGCGGTGACCGACTACGATGCGGACGAAACGGTTCATCAGCGCAAGCGAAGCGGCATGCCGATGACCGACAAGTTCCTGGCTGCGACCGGCGTCGCGCTTGCGGCTTTCGCGACCTTCTTTCCCTGGTATGCCTTCTTCCACCAGGACAAATTCACCATGCCGCCGCTCTGGCAGGGCTCGACCCGCAATCTGCCGGAAGGCGCTGCGCGCAACGTCGTCTCTGTCTCTCCGCTGGCCATGCCCGATGCGGACGGCGAGACAATGGCCGCAATCGACCAATTGACGACAGCGACGGTGCCGGGCATCGGCGGCGGTCCGGGTCCCGAGGGCGCTGCTGCGGAAGAGGGGCTGTCGCAGCCCTTTCCCGGCAAGTCGGGCTTCAAGCTGATGCATGTCGCCAATGGCCGCGCGCTCATCGAGGACACGAGCGGCATGTATATCGTGCGCATCGGTTCGGTCCTGCCCGACAACAGCCGCCTCGCCACACTCGAGCAGCGCGACGGCCACTGGGTGATGATTACCTCGTCCGGCGAAGTCTACCGGGCCAACTGACCCCAAGACCGCACGCTTGATCGCTGACCGTCGCGTCCATTCGAAGACGCGGCATTTTGGCGTTTGCCCGGTGGTCGCCGGGCGGCGATGTCAGCCTTCTCGCAACAGCTGCTCCCGACGAAAGTCCCACGCAAGATTACCGGCCTAGGTTCGCATCACCAAGCATGGAGCTTTTGATGCAACCGATTCAGCTTTTCGAACTGGCGTCCAGGCAAGCGCAATGGCTGACCGTCCGCCAGAACGTGGTGGCCGGCAACATCGCCAATGCGAACACGCCGCACTACAAGGCGAAGGACGTCAAGCCGTTCGAAAGCGTGCTGCAGGACGCCGGCATCCAGATGGCGGCGACCCATAAGGCGCATTTCACCGAAGGCCTTGAAGCCTCCCAGGTGGCCGAAGTCGGCATGGTCGACGGCGTGCAGATCCAGCAGTCCGGCAACAGCGTCGCGATCGAGCAGGAAATGATGAAGACCGGCGAGATCAAGCGCGACTACGAACTTAGCGCCGGGCTCGTGAAGGCTTTTCACCGAATGATGCTGATGACGGTACGGAAGTAAGAACCATGGATCCATTGACCTCGGCCCTCAAGGTGTCGGCCTCCGGCCTGCAGGCGGAATCGACCCGCCTGCGCATCGTCTCCGAAAACATCGCCAACGCCCGCTCCTCCGGCGACACCCCCGGTGCGGATCCCTATCGCCGCAAGACCATCAGCTTCGCCGCCGAGGTGGATCGCGCAAGCGGCGCATCCCTAGTCGAGATCGAGCGGCAGGGCACCGACGATTCGGACTTCAACATCGAGTTCGACCCGGGCAATCCGGCCGCCGACGAGAAGGGCATGGTCAAGATGCCCAACGTCAACATCCTGGTCGAGATGGCCGACATGCGCGAAGCCAACCGTGCTTACGAAGCCAATCTGCAGACCATCAAGCAGTCCCGCGATCTGATTTCCCAGACAATCGACCTGTTGAGGGCCTCGCAATAATGATCGATGCAGTTAAATCCCTCGGCGCGTTCTCGGTCACCAAAGGGGCCGACGGCATCAACGCCACGTCTTCTTCCTTGTCGGCCTTCGGTTTGCCGGCAGCAACCCAGGGCGTGCCGCAAACGCAGAGCTTCGCCTCGGTCCTCGGCGACATGGCAAGTGATGCCGTCAGCGCAATGAAGAAGGCCGAAGGCGCGTCGATCGACGGCATCCGCGGTCAGGCAAACACCCGTGAAGTCGTCGATGCCGTCATGAGCGCCGAACAGTCGCTGCAGACGGCGATCGCCATCCGAGACAAGGTGGTCAGCGCCTACCTCGAAATTGCGCGTATGCAGATCTGAAGGAACGAGACATGAAGGCCCTTTCCATTGCCGCTACCGGCATGAACGCCCAGCAGCTGAACCTGGAAGTGATCGCGAACAACATCGCGAACATCAACACGACAGGCTACAAGCGTGCGCGCGCCGAGTTTTCCGATCTGCTCTACCAGACCGAGCGCGCCCAGGGCGTGCCGAACCGCTCCAACCAGGCAATCGTGCCTGAGGGCGCGATCATCGGCCTCGGCGTCCAGACGGCCGCGGTGCGCAACCTTCACATCCAGGGCAGCCTGGTCTCGACCGGCAACGATTATGACCTGGCGCTGATCGGCCGCGGCTGGTTTCAGGTCGAGACGCCGGATGGCGAGACGGTCTACACCCGCGCCGGCGCCTTCAACAAGAACGCCGAAGGGCAGCTCGTGACAATCGACGGCTACACCGTGGTTCCGGGTGTGACGGTTCCGCAGGATGCGACGGAAATCGTCTTCACCAAGTCGGGTCAGGTGATGGTGCGCATTGGCAACGATCCGGCGATGCAGGAAATCGGCCAGCTGACGATCGCCAATTTCGTCAACGAGGCTGGGCTGGAACCGCAGGGCGAGAACCTCTTCAAGCAGACGCCGGCATCCGGCGAACCGATCGTCGGCACCCCGGCGGATCCGGGCTTCGCCCAGATCAAGCAGAAGTATCTCGAGGCATCCAACGTCGACCCGGTCAAGGAAATCACCGACCTCATCTCGGCACAGCGCGCCTATGAGATGAACTCCAAGATCATTCAGGCGGCCGATGAGATGGCGGCCACGGTGAGCAAGAACCTCAGGTAACGGAAGAGGGGGCAAACATGACGTTTCGCCGAGCCGCAGAGATCAAGGTTTTGAGGGCTGGCCGCGCAGCCAAGGCACGGCGGCTGGCGGCTGGCGTTCTGCTTGCCGCCACTTTCCTGTTGCCTTCGGCAGGCTACGCGGAGCGGCTGACGGCAGTGATCCCCACTCAGACGATCTATCCGGGCGAAACGCTCGATGCGAGCCGCGTCGAGATCGTCGATGTCACCAATCCCGATCTTGCCGACGGTTACGTCAAGACCCTGAGCGAGATCGACGGCAAGGTCACCAAGCGCACGCTGCTGCCGGGCCGGGTGATCCTCGCGAGCGCACTTCGCGAACAATATGCCGTCTCGCGCGGCTCCACCGTGCGCCTCGTCTTCAGCAATGGCGGCCTGACCATCAGCGCCGCCGGATCGCCGCTCCAGGATGCCGCCGTGGGCGAGCTGATCCGGGCACGTAACATCGATACCGGCATCATCGTTTCCGGAACGGTGATGGCCGACGGCACTGTCCATGTGGTGGCGAAATGAAAATGCTTGCATGCAAATGGTTCCTGACGCTCGCCGTCGCGTTCTCCGCGGCGGTGACGCCTGCATTCGGCGCCTCCAGGATCAAGGATGTCGCTTCGCTTCAGGCGGGCCGCGACAACCAGCTCATCGGCTACGGTCTCGTCGTCGGCCTTCAGGGGACCGGTGACAGCCTGCGTTCCTCGCCGTTCACAGATCAGTCGATCCGCGCGATGCTGCAGAACCTCGGCATTTCGACCCAGGGAGGAGAATCCCGGACGCGAAACGTTGCAGCTGTTCTCGTCACGGCAAACTTGCCGCCCTTTGCAAGTCCCGGCAGCCGCGTCGACGTAACCGTCGGTTCGCTCGGGGATTCCACCTCGCTGCGCGGCGGCACCCTCGTAATGACCTCGCTTTCCGGCGCGGACGGCCAGATCTATGCGGTCGCCCAAGGCTCGGTGGTCGTGACCGGCTTCAACGCTCAAGGGGACGCTGCAACCCTCAACCAAGGGGTCACGACATCAGGGCGCGTGCCCAATGGGGCCATCATCGAGCGCGAACTGCCATCCAAGTTCAAGGATGGCTTCAACCTGGTTCTGCAATTGCGCAATCCGGACTTCTCGACCGCGGTCGGCATGGCCGCGGCGATCAACAAATATGCGGCCCAGCAATATGGCGGCCGAATCGCCGAAGCGCGCGATTCCCAGGCAGTCCTCGTCGAAAAGCCGAAAATGGCCGACCTCGCCCGGTTGATGGCCGACATCGAAAACCTCGTTATCGAGACCGATGTGCCTGCCCGCGTCGTCATCAACGAGCGGACCGGTACGATCGTCATCGGTCAGGATGTCCGGGTCAACGAGGTGGCGGTCAGCTACGGAACCTTGACCGTCGAAGTCAGCGAAACGCCGACGGTGGTGCAGCCGTTGCCGTTCTCGCGCGGCCAGACGGCGATGGAACCGAACACCACGATCAACGCGCAGTCCGACGGCGGAACGGTGGCGATCCTCAATGGGTCGAGCCTTCGCTCCCTCGTCGCCGGCCTCAACAACATCGGCGTCAAGCCGGATGGCATCATCGCCATCCTGCAGAGCATCAAAACGGCCGGTGCCCTCCAGGCGGAGCTCGTGCTGCAATGACGGCAAATCACAATCACTCTCTCGGCCGGACCCGCAAGCTGCTGCTCGCTGCAGCGGCTGTCGCGTCCATGCTCTCGATGCCCGGCGCCTTTGCCCAGGACGTCACGGCGCCGCCCGCCGGCGATGCGACCCAGAACGAGATCCAGCAGTTCTGCACCAACATCGCCGACGCCGCGCGCGACCAGCGCTACGTGCTGCAACGCAAGGATCTCGAGACCCTGCAGGCAAGCATCGACGAACGGATCGCAACGCTGGAGAAGCGTCGCGAGGAATATGAAGACTGGCTGAAGCGCCGCAACGATTTCCTCAAGCAGGCCGAACTTGGCCTCGTCGATATCTACAAGACGATGAAGCCGGATGCCGCAGCCGGCAAGCTTGAAATGGTCAGGCCGGAGATCGCCGCCGCTATCGTCATGCGACTGCCGCCGCGCCAGTCCTCGCTGATTCTCAGCGAAATGACCGACGAGAAGGCGGCGATCCTCACCAACATCATCTCGAGTGCCAGCGACCCGAACACCTCGAAGGAACCATCATGAAAATGCGTCTAACGGCTATACTGACTGGGGCCGCCCTCCTTGCGGGATGTCAGAACCAGGCGTTCAACGAGATTGGCCGGGCGCCGTCGATGAGCCCGATCGGCAGCGGTCTGCAATATTCCCAGACACCGCAGCTTGCCATGTACCCGAAGCAGCCGCGCCAGATGATGAACGGCTATTCGCTATGGAACGACCAGCAGGCGGCGCTCTTTAAGGACGCGCGCGCGATCAATGTCGGCGACATTCTGACGGTCGATATCAAGATCAACGAAGGCGCCACCTTCGACAACAAGACCGACCGCAGCCGCAAGAACTCCAGTGGATTCAACGTTGGCGCCAACGGCAAGTCGCAGGGGAGCGATTTCGACTGGTCGGGCGAGTTGAAGTATGGCTCGAACACCAAGACCGAGGGCGACGGCACGACGGAGCGCTCGGAAAAGCTGCGGGTGCTCGTTGCCGCCGTTGTCACCGGGGTTCTCGAAAACGGCAACCTGCTGATCAGCGGCTCGCAGGAGGTTCGAGTGAACCACGAGCTGCGCATTCTCAATGTCGCCGGCATCGTCCGGCCGCGGGATGTCGATGCCGACAACGTCATCTCCTACGACCGCATCGCCGAGGCGCGCATCTCCTATGGCGGCCGCGGTCGCCTGACCGAAGTGCAGCAGCCGCCCTACGGTCAGCAGTTCATGGATCTATTTTCGCCGATCTGATCGGCAGGGAACGGCAAGATGGAAGAACTCGACTCCGCCACCCCGAAGCCACCGTCGAAGGTGCTGACCATCGCGGTCGTTGCCGTGTTGACGCTTGTCGCCGGCGGCGGCGGTTGGCTGGTCGGCGACCTGCTGGCGCCGCCGCCGCCGAAGGCGCAGGTAGAGGCGACCAAGGAACCGGCCGCCAATGCGACGGGCGAAGAGGGCGTGCCGAAAGTTGCGACCGAAGCGAACGGCGTCGTCCAGCTCGAGCCGATCACCACGAACCTTGCCTATCCGTCGGAGAACTGGATCCGGCTCGAAGTGGCCCTGCAGTTCGACGGTGCGCCGGACCCCAAATTGGCCGAACAGATTCACCAGGATATCGCCGCCTACCTCAAGACGGTCTCCCTGCAGCAGATCCAGGGACCGCGCGGCTTTCAATATCTCCGGGATGACATCCAGGAGCGGGTTGACCTTCGCTCCGATGGGCGCGTAACCAATGTGATGTTCAGAACCTTCGTCATCCAATGATTCGGTAAATGGTCCGGCTAGTCGCCTTTTTAGTTGCCATGATGGCGATGTCCGGTATTGCCGGCGCTCAGAGCTTTCCCTCTGATATCCTGAATACGCCTATAGAGGGCTCCGCCGCCTCGTGGATCATCCGCACTTTCGGTCTCTTGACCGTATTGTCGGTGGCGCCGGGCATCCTGATCATGGTCACCAGCTTTCCGCGCTTCGTGATCGCCTTTGCGATCCTGCGCACCGGCATGGGGCTGGCGACCACGCCGTCCAACATGATCATGGTTTCGCTGGCACTTTTCATGACATTCTACGTCATGGCGCCGACGTTCGACCGCGCCTGGCGCGACGGCATCGATCCGCTGCTCAAGAGCCAGATCACCGAGACCGAAGCGATCCCGCGCGTCACTGAGCCGTTCCGCGAGTTCATGCTTGCCAATACCCGCGACAAGGACCTGCAGCTCTTCATTGATATCGCCAAGGAGAAGGGTCAGACGGTGGTCGTCGACGACAAGGTCGATCTGCGCGCGGTTGTGCCGGCCTTCATGATCTCGGAAATTCGCCGCGGCTTTGAAATCGGCTTCCTGATCATGCTGCCGTTTCTGGTGATCGACCTGATCGTGGCGACGATCACCATGGCCATGGGCATGATGATGCTGCCGCCGACGGCGATATCGCTGCCGTTCAAGATCCTGTTTTTCGTCTTGATCGACGGCTGGAACCTGCTCGTCGGCAGTCTGGTGCGCTCCTTCAGCTAGAATTTCTGCGCGACCGGACATGCCAGTGCCTGCTGGCTGCCACAGCACAAAACATCAGGAAGATCGCAATGGCGCTGACAAGAACCCGACACCAAGGCCGGTCTGAACCCGCGCCCCTATCCCAGTCGCAGCAGCCCACCCCAACCGGCCCGAGCCGCCGCAGCCGCAAACATCAAAAAACAAAACCCGCCGAAAATCGACGGGTTTGTCAGCAGTCTGAGCAGCGCCAGGGCGCCGCCTTGTGTCGTTGCGGGTTGATCGCCGCTTAACGTTCGAACGAGCCAGTCCGCGCCGGCAGGGCGGGAACGTCGATATGATCAGGCGCCAGGCCGCGCTTGGCGCGGTCAGCCATCATTTCGTAACCCTTCTCAAGGTGCAGGCAGAAGCGTTCCGCATCGAACAGCGGCATCTGGAACCGGTTATCTTCCAGCGTCTTTCGATATGCGGCGATCTTGTCGCGGTTGTTGTAGAGCGCGACGGCCTCCTGGACGTAGTCCTCCGGTCCGGCGGCTACGAGCTCAGGCACACCGATGGCGTTCAACAGGCTTTCGCTCACGCGTGAGGCGAAGTTGGTGCCCTTGAAGGTCAACACCGGCAAGCCGCTCCAGAGCTGTTCGGACGTGGTGGTGTGGCCATTGTACGGGTAGGTGTCGAGACCGATGTCGGCGAGCGGAACGCGGTTGACATGATCCTGATAGCGAACCTTGGGGCAGATGATGATGCGCTTGAGATCGATGCCGGCGCTCTTGAACTTGGCCAGCAGGTTCGACCGCGCATCCGGACGGTCGCACATGAGCCACAGCAGGCTCTCCGGCGTCTGGCGGAGAATGTCGATCCAGAGATTGACGGTCTGCAGCGAGATCTTGCGGTTGGCATTGAAGGACGCGAAGACGAAGGCGTCTTCGGGTAGGCCGACCGTCCGTCTGGAGACAGCTTCGGGACGCGGGCGCCCGTAGGGATCGTTGGGCTGGTAGGTTTCCGGCAGGCGGCAATATTTCTCGTAGTAGAATGCCTTGCTGGCGTCGGGAAGGACGTAGGGATCGCCGATGACATAGTCGAGATCGACGTTGACCGTTGTGCCGGGAAAGCCGAGCCATCCCACCTGAACGGGCGCTGCGGCCTGATTGAAGATCGAAACGCGGCTTTCCAGCGTGTGTCCCTTGAGATCGACCAGGATGTCGATGTTTTCCCGCCTAATGACTTCAGCCGCCTGTTCGTCGGTCAGGTCTCCGATTTCGACGATCCTGCCCCATTTCTCACGGATGTCTCTGTCGCGGGCCGCGTGCGCGCTGTTGGTGTGGCAGAACAGGGTCACGTCGAAGCGCTTCCTGTCGTGTGCCATCAGCACCGCCTTCAAGAGTTTCATCGTCGCGTGATCATCCCAGAAATCTGAGGAGACATAGCCGATGCGGATGCGTTCGCCCCACCTGTGTGGCGTGCTGCGGCGCGCTTCCGTCAAGCTCGGCGGGAACGGACGAAGGTGGGCGCCGGCGATGTGGTTCAGGCGCTCGTCTCCGCACCAGGTCGCGTGATAATACGGTGCTTCGGCCGCGAGAAAGTCGGTCTGCCCCGCCTTCAACGCCTTCTGGATGTCGCGATCGTGTTTCTCGACCTCGGCAAAATCGTTGGCTTCGCGCGCATAGACCAGATAGGCCGACCGCAGCGTCGTATTCTTCGGATTGTTGCGGAAGAGATTGGTAAGGGCGTCACGATCCTGCAGATCGGTGATTTCAGCGGTCAGCAGCTTGAAGGCGAGCGCATTGTGGAGGCGGTTGGTGCTCAAGGTCAGCGGTGCCTTGAAGAGGCCGAGGATCGCCTTTTCCCCTCGCTTTAGGAAGATCGAGGCGATGATGAAGGCGATGTCAGCATCGGTCTTGGCTTTCTCCAGAAGCGGCAGTCCGATGCTCAGCGCTTCGTCCTCATTGCCGTTGGCGAAGTAGAGTTTCATCGCCTCGGTGAGATAGTCTTCTGCCCGCGAGCCGCCAGCTTCGCCGGCGAGCTGATAGGCGCGGGCGGCTTCCTGCTTGAAGCCGAGCTTCGAGAGGACCTTCGCCAACAACACAAAGGTCTTGGCATCGCGATTGAGTTCCATCAGCGCATTCAATTGATTGAGCGCGTCCGTGTATTGCCCCTTCTGGTAGTGCCGGGAGGCTGTCGAAAAGATGGCTTGGGCGTTCACTGGGTGCTCCGTCGAAGATGCACGGCGGCAGGCGCCGGCTTGCTGGACCTTGTTTGGCACCGAATTTATCCGGGGGAGCTTGCCTCAGGCATGAGCGATCCTGCGTTAGGCGGCGTCTGTCCGGGCCCGCTGAAAGCGTTGCCGGGGACATCCTGAATGCACAATTAAAGTGTTGTTAAGTATAAATAGTCTCGGCTCCAGCGTCCGTCGGCGTTTAATCAATTCGCAAGCTTTGCCCGCGATAGTGACTTTACATGACGGGTTTGGTTTCTTCCGAGATAGTTGGAACCGAGTGGCATGAAGCCGATCCGCCATCACCGGTACAGTCCGGTATGTCCCCCAAATCGTCAAAAGTAATAAAGGGACACTCTAATGACGAGCATTCTGACCAATTCCGCCGCAATGGGCGCACTCGCCACCCTGCGTTCGATCAACTCCTCGATGGAGACCACCCAGGAACGCATCTCGACGGGCCTGCGCGTCGGTACCG
>NZ_MBSO01000009.1 GCF_001695835.1 Ensifer sp. LC11
ATGCCGACGATCTGGCCGATCTCATCCATGCGCTCGATCTGAACGGCATCTTCCTTGCCGGCTTTTCCACCGGCGGCGGCGAGATCAGCCGCTATATCGGCCGCCATGGCACCGGCCGCATCGCCAAGGCCGGGCTGATCTCGGCGGTGCCGCCGTTGATGGTCAAGACCGACAGCAACCCCGGCGGCCTGCCGAAGGAGGTGTTCGACGGTCTGCAGGCGGCCAGCCTCAAGGATCGCTCGAAGCTCTACCGCGACATCGCCTCGGGTCCGTTCTTCGGCTTCAACCGGCCGGGTGCGGTCGCCTCGCAGGGCATGATCGACAGCTTCTGGCTGCAGGGCATGACGGGCGGTCACAAGAACACCTATGACTCGATCGTCGCCTTCTCCCAGACCGACTTCACCGAGGATCTGAAGAAGTTCGACGTGCCGACGCTGATCATCCATGGCGACGACGACCAGATCGTGCCGATCGACGCGGCGGCGCGCGCCGCGAAGACGCTGGTGCCGCATGCGGACCTCAAGGTCTATGCCGGCGCACCGCATGGCATCACCGACACCCACAAGGACCAGCTCAACGCCGACCTGCTGGCTTTCGCCAGAGCCTGATGCCTGCTCATGCCGGTGCCGCCGCAGGGGGCACCGGTGCACCCTTCAAACGCTTCAGCCAAGGACCAAAACCATGACCTCTTCCCGCATTTCCACCGGGACATCCGGCCCCGATCGTCGTGAATTCCTTGCTGGTTCCAGCGCGCTTGCTGCCTCCGCCCTCCTGCCGAAAGGTGCCTATGCCGCTGACCTCCATCGCTTTCGGCACGGCGGCTTCGATATTTCCGTCGTCAGCGATGGCTTCATCATGCTGCCGGTGAGCGTGGTGTTGCCGGACGCGACGCCGGAAGAACGTCCCCAGATCATGCGCCGTCTCGGCGGCACGCCCGAACACGCGCCGTTCCACACCAATATCCCTGTCATACGCACAGGCGGCGATCTGATCGTGGTCGACGACGGCTCGGGCAACCATTTCCAGGAAAGCGCCGGCAAACTTCACGCCAATCTCTTGGCGGCGGGCATCGACCCGAGCGAGGTGACGAAGGTGGTGCTGACACATGCCCATCCCGATCATGCCGGTGGTACCCTCGGCACCGATGGCAAGCTGACCTTTCCGAACGCGCAATATTTCGTCTCGGAGGCGGAATGGCAGTTCTGGACCGATCCGAACTTTGAAAAGATCATGCCGCAGGTGCTGCATGCTTTTGCCAAGGGGGCGCAGCGCGATCTTTTCGCGGTCAAGGACCGGCTGACCCTGGTCAAGCCTGGTGATGAGATCGTCAGCGGCATGGAGGTACTCGACACGCGGGGCCATACGCCCGGACACATCTCTCTCCAGCTTTCCGGCGGCGACGGGGCGGGACATGAGGGCCTGGTGATATCAGGCGATGCGGTGACCAGCAATGTCGTCTTCTTCGAGCATCCCGAATGGCATTTCGGTTTCGACACGGATGCGGAACTGGCCTTGAAGAACCGCAAGGCCCTGATCGACAGGGCGGCATCGGAGAGGCTGGCGCTGCTTGGTTATCACTGGGCCTATCCGGGGATCGGGCGGGCCGAGCGAAACGGAGCGGCTTACCGCTTCGTCGCGGCGCTGTGACCGCGACGGCCGGCTCCAACGAACGAGAGCGATGGAGTTGAAAGGCGCGCCTCCCGGGCGCGCCCTTTGGTCCTTTGTCAGAGAGCGAGTTCGCTGTCCTTGATGTCGCTGATCGGCGCAAGGAACGGCAGTTCGAACGGGCGCAAGCCGCTGCGTTCGGCGGCAAGCCGCGGCAAGTCGGGGTTGACGAGCGCGCCGCGGCCAAGCGCGATCATGTCCGCACCGGCTTCCACCACCTCCTCGGCCCGAGCGAGATCGTGCAGGCTACCGTTGGCGATGAGGAACAGGCGTGGCGCGTGCCGGCGGGCAAGGGCCACGAGCGAGGCGTCGCCGCCCGCGAAGGCGGGCTGCCAGGCTTCGAACTCGGTCACATGGACAAAATCCGCAGGACTTTCAGCCAGGGCCTCGAACACACGTGCAGCACCTTCTTCGCGCTCCGCCCATTTGTGCGTGAAGTCGTTGACCTTGCCTTGGGAGACGCGCAGACCCAGTGGAACGTCAGGGCCGATCGCCGCGCGCACCGCCTTCAGCACCTCGAGCGACAGGCCGAGGCGCTGGACGATATCGCCGCCCCAGCGATCGGCGCGCCGGTTGGAGACGTCGGTGAAGAACTGATCGAGCAGATAGCCGTTGGCGCCGTGGATCTCGATGCCGTCAAAGCCCGAGACCTCGATCGCAAAGCGCGCGGCATTAGCGAAACCCTCGATCGCCACGGCGATTTCGGTCTCGTTGATTTCCCGCGGCAGGGCATAGGGGCCTTCGCCGTGATAGCCGGTCAGCTGGCTGCCTTTCGGGCGGATGGCGGAAGGGCCCACCGTCTCCGCACGGTATGGGTTGCCTTGCGCGAGCGCGCCACCGTGCATCAGCTGCGCGAAGATGCGGCCGCCGGCGGAATGGACCGCGTCGGTGATCTGCCGCCAGGCCTCCGCTTGCCGCCGGTCCGTTAAGCCGGGTTGGTCTTTGTAGGTCTGGGAGTAGGCCTTGTCGGTGTAGATGCCTTCCGTGGCGATCAGGCTGAACCCACCGCGGGCGAAACGCTCGTAGTAGGCAAGCATGCGGTCGCCCGGCACGCCGTCCGCTGAAGCGCTGATGCGGGTCATCGGCGCCACCGACAGGCGGTTGGCAAAATCAAGCCCCTTGAGACTTGTGCCGGTGAACAGGTGAGAAGGGATTGTCAGTGGGGCGTTCATGTCAGCGGCCTCCGTCAAGCGCGATCGCTTCGATTTCGATCAGTGCATCCGGTGAATAGAGCGACGGGATTTCCACCATGCTCTCGGCCGGATAGGGGGCCGACAGCCATTTGCGCCGCAGGTCGACGAGCTTGCTCGCGTTCTCGATCGACCGCAGGAAGATGGTGGTCTTGACGACCTTGTCGAGACCGGAGCCGGCGGCCTTCAGTGCCCGCTCGAGATTGCGGAACGCCTGTTCGGCCTGACGGTCGAAATCGCCGATGCCGACGATTTCGCCGTCGTCGCCGATGGCCGCTTGCCCCGAGACGAACACGAAGCCGTTTGCCTTGATCGCCTGAGAGAGCAGAAAGGGAGCGTAGGGATCGGGTTCGGTGACAACCTGCGCCAGTGCCGGCGATGGCCGTCTGCTTGCGGACGCGTCCATATCAGCGGCCCCCGTCAAGCGCGATCGCTTCGATTTCGATCAGCGCGTCGGGCGAATAGAGCGAGGAAACCTCGATGATGCTGTCGGCCGGGTAGGGTGCGGAAAACCACTTGCGGCGCAGTTCGATGATCTTTCCAAAATTCTCCATCGAGCGCAGGAAGATCGTAACCTTGACGATGCTGTCGAGGCCGGATCCGGCGGCCTTGAGCGCCCGGTCGAGGTTGCGGAAGGCCTGTTCGGCCTGGCGGTCGAAGTCGCCTTTGCCGACGAGCTCGCCATCGTCGCCGATCGCGGCCTGGCCGGAGACAAAGACGAAGCCGTTGGCCTTGATCGCCTGGGAGAGCAGAAACGGCGCATAAGGGTCCGGCTTGGTGACGACCTGTTCGAGAGACATGGAATGTCCTTTCATGCTTGAGATTTTCTCAGCTTGGCGCTGTTGCCTTGGCTGTTGAACTCAATATGTTGCGGAGAACCCGCGCTGACAAAGAACGATTTCTCAGCCGATAGATGAATTGTACTCATGCATAGAGGGTGTGATGAGGAAGTTGCCGCCGCTCGGCGCACTCAGGGTTTTCGAGGCTGCGGCCCGCCGGCTGAGCTTCAAACTGGCGGCCGAGGAGCTGAATGTTTCGGCGACCGCGATCAGCCACCAGATCCGGCAGCTGGAGGAGATGCTCGAAGTCAAACTCTTCGAGCGCGGGACGCGCCAGGTAAGCCTGACTGCCGCCGGAATGGCGCTGTTTCCGGTGCTGCGCGATGGTCTCGACCGCTTCGAGCAGGCGATTGCCGATGTGCGCCGTCAACAGGTGGGCAAGGTCGCGCGTCTCACCTCAACCGTCGCCTTCGTGGCCAAGCGCCTTGCGCCGCTTGCCGGCTCGTTTCGCGAGGCCTATCCGGACTGGACGCTGAGGCTCGACGCCTCCAATCGGACGGTTGACCTGGAGGCGGATGCGGACGCGGCGATCCGTCTTGGTGGCGGACACTATCCGGGCCTCGTCACGGAGCCGCTGTTTGCGGATCGTTTCGCGCCGGTCTGCGCGCCGCGCCTGGCGCCGGCGCGTGTTGCCGATCTCAAGCACGTGACGCTCATCCATTACGATTGGGGAACGCTACGTCGCCACGATGCCCGCGCGCCGGTGTGGCGGCAATGGCTGGCGCGCGCCGGTGCTAAGGATGTTGAGGCGGGCGCGGGCTTATCCTTTACCGATGAGATCCACGCCGTGCAGGCGGTGGTGGCCGGGCAGGGGATCGGTCTGCTGAGCCTCACACTGGTTGCAGAGGAGCTTGCCTCCGGCATTCTCGTCCAACCTTTCGAACTGACGCTGGAGAGCGACCGCTACGATCTCGTCTACAGTCCGCGCATGGCCGAACGGCCGGCAACGAAGGTGCTGCGCGCCTGGGTGACGGAGCAGTTTTGTGGCCCCGACCGTCGCGACCGACACCGCGGCGCCGCCGCCAGCACGCCAATCGCCGATTAGAGACCAAAAACAAGCACTTCAAAGTGCGGCGGCGACCTTTGCGCATCTTGCAAGACGCGCTGTTCTCGCGATAACCGCCGAGACCGGTTGCTTATCGCGCGAGGGTGATGCGGGTTCCCGTTGAACGGCCGGCGGCTGGACGAACTCTTCGTCGCGGCGTAACCTGCCCGCGCTCCTCAAAGTAGAGCTGCATTCAATGAAGAGGCAGCCATGCGCAGAGTGATCTCCTATCTGACGATTGCGTCCTTTTTCTCCACGTCCGCCTTTGCCGATCCGGCCACCCTGACAGCAAATGTCAATTTCAGAACGGGTCCGGACACCGGGTTCGCCTCGTTGCGGGTCATTCCGCAAGGCGAGGAGGTCGACATCAAGGAGTGCGATACCGCCGCAACGTGGTGCGCCGTGACCTATTCGGGCGCAAATGGCTTTGTCGCCGGCAGATACCTGCAGCAGTCCGATGCAGCGACGCCTGCCTGGCCAAAGGTGTACACCTCGGATGCCGGGGCGACCTTGACGCTCTATCAGCCGCAGATTTCCGACTGGGCTGATTTCAAGCAGCTCGACGGCTTGATTGCGGCGGAGCTGAAGATGTCAGCCGACGCCAAGCCCGCCTATGGCATCATCGCCGTCACCGCCAAGACCGTGGCTGATGATGAAAGCGGCAACGTGACGCTGAGTGACGTGAAGGTCACGCGCGTTGATTTCTCGACGCTTGGACGCGAGGAACTGTCGGATCTCGCGCTCGAGGTTGGCAAGATCCTGCCGTCAGATCCGATCGTCGTCTCGCAGGAGCGGTTGACGGCAAGCCTGGCGGACTACAAACGGTTGGCCGACGTCCCTGACATCAAGGCTGACCCGCCGCCGATCTTCAAGAGCGAGACGCCGGCGATCCTTGTCCAGACCAATGGTGCGGCGGTCACCGCCCCGGTCAAGGGTGTGCAGGGTCTTTCCTTCGTCACCAACACGAACTGGGACCTTTTCAAGGTCGATGCGGACAACACCTACTATCTGCGCGACGAGAACAGCTGGCTGAAATCGACCACGCTCGAAAGCGGGTGGGTCGTGGCCGATACGCTTCCAGGCCCTTTGTCGAGCTTGCCCGACGAGGAAAGCTGGAAGGATGCGAAAGCGGCGGTACCGCCGACGGCCTTCGTCGACAATGTCGTGCCGAAGGTATTTTATTCGGACCAGCCCGCAGAGCTGATGATTTTCGACGGAAAACCGGTGCTCGAACCGATCAGGGGCACGGAGCTCGAATGGGCGTCGAACACGAAAAGCGGCGTGTTTTATCACAAGCCCGGCAAGACCTGGTACACGCTCCTGTCGGGGCGGTGGTTCTCGTCGGGCTCACTTGACGGCCCCTGGACCTTCGCCACCCCCAATCTGCCAGAGGATTTCCTGAAGCTGCCAAGCGACGCGCCCTATTCGGTCGCGCGTGCTTCCATACCCGGCACGTCGGAAAGTGCCGAGGCGCGGCTGCGGGCCAGCATCCCGCGAATGGCGCGGGTCGCGACCGATGGCTCCGTCAAGGTGGAACCGAGCTACAGCGGCGAACCGAAATTCGTGCCGATCGAAGGCACGTCGATGTTCTATGCGGTCAATTCGAATGAGCGGGTGATCAAGGTCGCTGACAAGTATTTCGTGCTCAAGGACGGGATCTGGTTCGTCGGCGATACGCCGACGGGACCCTTTGCCGTCGCGCGCGCTGTCGCGCAGGAGATCTATACAATTCCTCCGTCGTCGCCGGTCTACAACGTCACCTATGTCCGGGTCTATGACACCGAGGACGATGCCGTCTGGTACGGCTATACGCTCGGCTATCTCTACATGTACCTCGCCTGGGACACCGTGGTCTGGGGCTCAGGCTGGTATTACCCGCCCTATTGGGACTATGACGATGGCGGCGACTGGCCGCCCTATTATCCGCCGCCGATCAGCTATGGCGTCGGCGCGTTCTACAATCCCGCCTATGGGACCTTCGGGCGCTATGGCTATGCCTATGGCCCGAACCGGGGGCTTGTCGTCGGTGCCGGCTACAATCCGAAGACCGGTACCTATTTCCGCGGCGGTGCGGTGGCGGGGCCGGCTGGCGCGAGGGGCTTCGTCGCGGCGTACAATCCGAGCACGGGCAATGCGGCCGTTGCCCGGGGCGGGCAGGGCGTTTATGGTTCCTGGGGAAGTGTTTCCGTCAAACATGGCGGCGAATTCGCCAAGATCAGTGGCGGCTCTACCGGGACGGCCGGCGGGCTTCGCTGGAAGAACACCGGGGGCAATAGCGGCTTTGTCGTCGGCAGCAAGGGCGGCGATGTCTATGCCGGGCGAAACGGCGACGTCTATCGTCGTGAAAACGGGCAGTGGCAGAAGCATACGCCCGATGGATGGCAGCCTGTGCAGCGCCCCGAGGGGAAGAATCTGAGGACTGCCGCTGAGGGAGCGATAGCCAATCGTCCGCAGGCAACGCAGCGCAGGCAGGGTGACGCGGTCAACAGGCCGGCTGCGGGCCGCAGCCGGCAACAGGTTCGCGAGCGCGCGCCGGATTATCTCGCGATCGACCGGATTGGGCGCGAGTTCGGCAACCGGAATGAGTTGAGCCGCAGCTATGGCCGGCGTTTTCCGGACGCGGGCGGAGGCTTCCAGAACTTCGATCGTGGCGGCTATGGCGGCGGCTTCAGCGGCGGGGGGCATCGTGGCGGCGGAAGCTTCCACGGCGGTGGCGGCAATCGTGGCGGCGGCGGCTTCAGTGGCGGCGGTGGTCGCGGTGGTGGAGGAGGTTTTCGCGGCGGCGGCGGACGCGGCGGTGGCGGACGCGGGCGATAAAATGCCATTGCGAAACGGCGCTGAGGCAGGACGTGCAACCGCACCGATCGGCGGACGCAGAGCCAAGACGGCAATCAGCGGTTTGACCTGGCTCCTGACCGCGTCGGGCGCCAGATGGGGGCAGGACACGGCTGAAAACACATCGCCGGAGCTTTGGTTTGTTTCGGCCGTGGCTTCACATCCGGGCTGCCGATAGGATCATTTCACCCAAGGCGTGAACGGATCCAACGCTGCGCCATCATGCTGCGCCAAGGGGCTTCATGGAATGGCATGCGCTGTCAGTCGTCGAAGAAGAAGTCTGGCGCCCAGCGGCGGCTGGTCAGGCGCAGGGACCGGTCGGGCTCGATGATATAGGTCTCGTAGACCTTGCGGCCGTAGGAGTCGATGAACTGGTGCGGCACGATGCTGCCGACTGGCGCCTTTTTCAGCTTGGTGCGCGGCTGCCCGCCATAGGTGATGCTGCCGGGGATCGGCTCGAGGTTCGGCGAGTAGCCGTAGCTTAGGTGAGGGTCGGGGGTGGCCGTGCAACCGCTGAGAAGCAGAACGACGGAGAGGGCGGCAAGGGCGTGTTTCATGTCGGCGATCCTCGGCTGCGGTTACGCTTGCTCTTCGGCGCTGCAGCCGGATTTCCCCTCTTCGGGTCGGCTCGCAGAACGCGGTGCAACACTTTGATCTATTGTACAATTTCCTGATGCAAATCCAAGAGCGGGCGATTGTGTTGCCAGGCATTGTGGCTGCGGTCGCGAAAACCCGCTGGCAGGCCGACGGGCAAGGCCGTCCGTCGGCACGCTGGCAGGTGGCGACGTTGCAAATCTTCCATCCCCCTTTTCTCGAATATGGACTGCCGGCGGTATGGTCCAGATTGGCGCGCGCCTGTGGCTCCGGGCACCCATTTCGTCGTCGTACCCATTTTTGTCGCTTAGCCGAATTCCGATCGACGGAAAGATGCGCTACCTCTCTACGGCGACGCGCGTCTGTTTGGGCGCGCAAAGGTCGCTGTAGCGCTGTGAATTGCTGCATGTTCCCGTTGCCTGATCGGCGACGACCAAGGACCATGCAGTCGTGAACGTTCCGGCGGATCGCGCGTTGTGCTCTTGAGGCTCCGCGCCTTTCCGTTCCCTCGACTTGACCGGGTATCGCATGACCGCCGAACAGTCTCTCGCGTTTCTTGTTATCGGCGCCATGATGGCCTTCTTCATCTGGGGGCGATTTCGCTACGACGTGATCGCCTGTTCGGCGCTGATGCTGGCGGTGGCGGTCGGCATCGTGCCCTATGATCATGCCTTTGATGGTTTCAGCGACGATATCGTCATCATCGTCGGCAGTGCCTTGATCGTCAGCGCCGGTGTGGCGCGCTCCGGCATCGTCGATGCGGCGATCCAGCGGTTCCTGCCCAACATCTCCTCGGTTCGCGCGCAGCTGGCGCTCCTGGTCATCACCGTCACCGTGCTTTCCGCCTTCATCAAGAATATCGGCGCGCTGGCGATCATGCTGCCAGTCGCGTTCCAGTTTGCCCGGCGGTCCAATGTCCAGCCGTCGGTCTTCCTGATGCCAATGGCCTTCGGCTCGCTGATCGGCGGGCTGATGACGCAGGTCGGCACCTCGCCGAACATCGTCGTCTCGCGCGTGCGGCAGGAGCTCACCGGCGAGAGCTTCACCATGTTCGACTTCACGCCTGTTGGCGCGACCTTGGCGCTGGTCGGCTGCATCTTCCTGCTCTTTGCCTACAAGCTGGTGCCGCAACGCTCCAGCAGCCAAGTCTCGGTACATTCGGCGATCGAGATTACCGACTACACGTCCGAGGCCGTCGTGGCTGCCGGCTCTCCCGCGATCGGCAAGTCGCTCAGCACCCTGGTCAAGCTCGGCGATGGCGGTGCCGTCGTCATCGCCATTTTTCGCCGCGGCCTGCATCTGGCGCCGCTGCCCGACATCACGCTTGAAGCCGACGACATCCTGCTGCTTGAAGGCGGGCCGGGGGCGCTCGATCGCATTGTCTCGCAGGCCAGGCTCAAGATCGCCGGGGATCGCTCGCCGGGTAGCCGCGAGAAGGCCGCCGCCGAAATCGAGGCGGTGGAGGCGGTCGTCGGCAGCGGCTCACCGCTTGAGGGCATGTCGGCGCAGCGTCTGGCGCTCTTCAACACCCACAACATCAACCTGCTCGCCGTCAGCCGCCAGGGCGAAAGGCTGAAGCAGCGGCTGGGCAGCATAAGGCTCCGGGCCGGCGATATCATCGTTCTGCAAGGCGCCCGCCGCGAATTGACGTCCTTCCTGCAGGATTTCGGCTGCCTGCCGCTTGCCCAGCGCGAGATCCTGCTCGGCACCACGCGCAAGGCGCCGCTGCCGCTCATCGTTCTCGCCGTCGCCATGGGCTCGACGGCGGTCGGTCTCGTGCCGGTGCCGATCGCCTTCTTCGCGGCGGCCCTTGCCATGGTCGTCTTTCGCATCATTCCGCTGCGCGACGTCTATCGCTCCATCGACGGCCCGATCCTCGTCATGCTGGCGGCACTGATCCCGGTCAGCGATTCCCTGCGAACGACGGGAGGTACGGATGTCATCGCCCAATGGCTCGGCACGGTTGCCGCGGGCCTGCCGCCGGCCGGTGCGCTCACCATCATTCTGCTCGCGGCGATGGCGGTGACGCCGTTTCTCAACAATGCCGCGACCGTCCTGGTCATGGCGCCGATCGCCGCAAGCTTCGCCGGTGCGCTCGGCTACAAGCCGGAAGCCTTCCTGATGGCGGTCGCCATCGGGGCCGGCAGCGATTTCCTGACGCCGATCGGCCACCAGTGCAACACGCTGGTGATGGGGCCGGGCGGCTACCGCTTCAGCGACTATCCGCGCCTCGGCCTGCCGCTGTCGCTGGTGATCGTCATCGTCAGCATTCCGACGCTGATGCTGGTCTGGCCGTTGCATTAGTTGCTTGACGTAGCGGCAGTCCGCAGGGTGGCGCAACGTCTGCGCCGCGCCGACGGCGGTCACCGAATGTCTACCCAAGAACCGTGACGAGCACTGCGCCCCATAGCGCCAGCAGCACATTGCCGATGGCATAGCCCAGTCCGTAGCCAAGGGTCGGCACCTTGCTTCCAGCCGCTTCCTGCACGGCCGCCAGCGCCGGTGCCGAAGTGCCGGCGCCGCAGCAGGTGCCGGCGAGCACGCCCTCGTTCATGCGAAAGACGAAGCGGCCGAGCGCAAGTGCGGCGACATGCGAGATCACGCAGATCAGCGCGCTGGCGATCACCAGCGCCGGGCCGGACTGGACGAGACCCGCGACGAAGCTCGGGCCGGCCGAGATGCCGACGCAGGCGATGAAGGCGCAAAGCCCGACGCTGTCGAAGAACCAGAGGGTGGCCTCCGGCACGAAACCGAAGGTACGTCTCACGGAACGCAGCCAGCCAGCCACCAGCCCCGCAATCAGCACGCCGACGGCGACGCCGAGGCCGATTTCGAGCGCGCCGAGCTTCAGAGCCGGAATGCCGATCAGGCCGCCGAGGAAGATGAAGACGCCGACGAAGACCATGTCGGTCGCAGTCGTCTCGCGGTCGGCATAACCAAGCAGCGCGGCAGCATCCTCGACATGGCGCCTGGCACCGGCGATCGACATCACGTCGCCGCGGCGGACCGTCAGCCCTGGAAAGATCGGGATCGGCTGGCCGGCGCGCAGGATGCCGCGCAGGAAGACCGACCGCGCCTCGGGCTGCTGGTTGAGCTGCCACAGGCGCTTGCCGGCGACCTCCTTGTTGGTCACGACCACGTCGAGGATTTCGACCGGAATATCGAGAAGCTCGCGATCGTCGATCTCGGTGCCGATCCGGCTCGCATATTCGACGAGAAACCCGCGCAGCCCGGCAACGGCGATAACGTCACCTGCTTGCAGCCGCTCCTTTGGCTTGGGGGTAATGATCTCGCTGCCCCGCCGGATCTGCTCGATATAGGCCTTTTGCTTCTCGGGAACGCGCGCTTCCGCCTCCTCGACTGTGAGGCCCACCAGATTGTCGGCAATGGCGAAGGCGCGGGCCTCGATTTCGCGGCGGGCGCTGTTGCCGGCGTCGTGCGGGGTAATGTTGAGCTCCGCTTCGAGCTCGGCGCAGGCGTCCTTCAGGCTGCGGCCGAACATGCGCGGCGCCAGCTGCGACTGCACAAGGATGGCGCTGACGACACCGACAAGATAGGCGACGGCAAAGCCGGTCGCCACGGCGGATTCGAACTGGTTGGCCGCTTCCGGCGTCGGTGCCGTCTTACGGAAGGTGTCGATGGCAACGCCGACAGTCGCCGATTCCGTTGCGCCACCTGCAAGCACGCCGGCCGCAGTGCCGAGATCGAAGCCGAAGAAGATCGAGAGAACGATCGCAACACCGAGTGCAACGACGCAGAGCGTCACGGTAACCGCGATCTGCGGCAGGGCGTCCGCGTTCAGGCTCTGGAAGAATTGCGGGCCGGTGCGATAGCCGATGGCAAAGAGGAAGAGCAGGAAGAACGCCTGCTTGACGTCGTTGGAGAGAACCGCGCCGGTCTGGCCGATCAGCACGCCCGCCAGCAGGCAGCCGGTCACAGCCCCGATCGTCACGCCGGCAATGGTGATCTTGCCGATCGCGTAGCCGATGCCGAGTGCCAGAAACAGGGCAAGTTCGGGATGCGCCCGCAAGATGCTGAAGATGGTGTCGATCACGCGGCAGGGCCTCCCGTTTGCCGACCGAAGAGGGCGCCTTCAGCCGGATGATGCGCTGGTCGCCACAGCGCCGCGCGCCTTGTGACATGCGCAAAGGTCGCTGTTGCACTTTCAAAAATGCTGGCAAGGACTTTCGTGATTGCCGGAAATGCGGGGATGCGTGTGAGCCGGGGAAGCGCTGGCCAGGCGCAGGTGAAAGGCGGCCGGCAGGTTGCCGGCCGCCTTGCTCTGCTAGCTGATCTTCAAGCCCTTGGCCGCCTGGTAGGTCTGGACGTAGCCGCGCGCGACCGAGCGCACCGCGCGGCCGATCTGCGAATAGGCGTCGTCATTCAGGTTGGCGAAGGAGACGCGCGCCGACCAGCTCGGCGCGTCGAAGCCCGAACCGTTCAAGAGCACGATGCCGTGGTCCTCGGCAAGCCGGAACGGGATGTCGAGCGGGTGGATGTTGTCCTTCACCCAGGTGACCACGTCCTGGCCGACATATTTGCGCAGCCAGAACTCGAAATCGATGATGCCGTAATAGTGGTCGAAATAGACGCCCGGATTGGACTCGACGCCCATGCCCTCGACCAAGTTCCAGAAGCGCTTCGTGCAGATGGCGATGCAGGCCTTCTGGTAGAGCTTTTCGACATCCATCAGCTCGACAAGGCTGAAGAGCGACATCATCACCTGCTGCGGCAGCGACAGACCGGCTGTGTGGTTCAGCGCCACGTCACGGCTGTCGGCGACGATGCGGTCGATGAACTTCACGTCGCGCGGCTTCGGGGTCATCGCCTTGTAGCGTTTTTCGAGCAGCTTCTGGATCGGTTCCGGATGCGCCTTGATCTTCTCGTCGAAGATGTTGTCCTCGGCCACCGCGATGACACCGAGCCGCCAGCCGGTGCAGCCGAAGTATTTCGAGTAGGAGTAGACGCCGATGGTGTTGCGCGGCAGATGGCCGAGCAGCGACTGGAAGCCCGGAACGAAGGTGCCGTAGACGTCGTCGGTGAGGATGATCAGGTCCGGGCGCTTGTTGTTGACGAGGTCGACAAGCCGCTTGATCGAATCCGGATCCATCGCCACGGCAGACGGGTTGCCGGGGTTGACCAGGAACAGCGCCTTCACTTGCGGGTTTTCCAGCGCCTTGATGTCATCGTCGGTGAACTGGAAGCGGTCTTCCTGCTCGGCGCTGACATTGATGGTCTTCAGCGTGTAATCCTCAAGCTGCGGCATTTCGAGGTAGGGCGTGAAGATCGGCGTGCCGAGCGCGATCGTGTCGCCGGCATTCAGGATGCGCGCGTTCTTCAAGGCCTTGAAGATGTAGCACATGGCGGCGGTGCCGCCCTCGACGGGATAGAGGTCGAACTTCACCTTCGGCCGGTGGCCGGCGCACATCGCCCACATCAGATATTCGTGGGTAATGATCTCGTTGTGATGCAGGGCGCGATCGGGAACCGGATAGTTGTCGCCGATGATCGAGTCCGTCAGCTCGTGCACGAATCCATCAGGATCGAAGCCGAAGGTCTTGATGGCGTAATTGACCGCGTCGGAGAGGGTTTTTGCCGGCGGAATGCCCTCATCCTCCTCGTCCCAATCACCTGTGTCCTGCAGCAGCTTCTTCGTCCACTTCTGGAACCGGGCATGGGCGCCGTCCTGCGGCGGCATGCCGGCGACGCCGGCCTTCGGGTCGTAGTAGGCACGCTTGGCTTCCGTCAGCGCAAACTGGCCGAGCAGGAAGAAGGCCTCGCGGGCGCGCGTCGCCGTCCAGTTGGGGTTGCCGCGGCCGGCATTGAGGAATGCCTTGGCGGCCTTCTGCGAGCTCGTCCTGGCGAGCTTGATCAGTTCGTCCTTGATTTCGAACGGGCTGAGATCGGAAATGCTGTCGTAGAATTTTCTGTCCAACATGATCCACACTCCCTGTGATCTATGAACTATGAACGATGCCTCAATTCGTCGGCCCGCCTCAGGCGAGCATGATGACGATGACGAGGCCGAAGATGGTAAGCAGCGTGTTGCCGATGGCGTAGGGCATGCCGTAGCCAAGTGCGGGCACCTTGCTCTTGGCCGCCTCCTGGATCATGCCGAGCGCCGCCGTCGTCGTCCTGACGCCGGCGCAGGCGCCGAACAGGATCGCCGGGTGAAAGCGGAAGACATAGTGGCCGAGGAGCACCGAGGCGATCATCGGAACGGAGGTTGCAACGACCCCCCAGATGAAAAGGGAGATGCCGACCTCCTGCAGGCCTGCGACGAAGCCCGGGCCGGCACCGATGCCGACGACGGCGATGAAGATGTTGAGGCCGAGCGTGTTCATCAGCCAGAGCGCCGGCGACGGGATCCGGCCGAAGGCGGGGTAGGTGGTGCGCAGCCAGCCAAGCACGAGGCCCGCCAGCAGCGCGCCGCCTGACGTAGAAAGGCCAATCGGGATGCCGCCGATCGTCAGTGTCAGCGCGCCGATCATCGCGCCGATGAAGAGACCCCAGCCGAGGAAGGCGATGTCGGTCGTCTCAACGGGGCGATCGGCAAAACCCAGCGCCTTGATCGCCGCTTCGACGTGCCTCCTGGCGCCGCCGATGGTGACGATATCGCCGCGCTCGACGGTGGTGCCCGGCAGCACCGGGATCTCGACCAGCGAGCGAACGATCTTGCGGGCATAGACGCCGCGCGCCCAATCCTGCGTGCTGACTTCGGCAAGCGTCTTGCCGGCCAGTGCCTTGCTGGTCACGTAGACGTCGAGGACCTCGGCTTCCGCGTTCAGGAGTTCCTTGTCCTCGACCTCGGTCAGCTTGCTGTCGAGGTTTTCGACGAGCACGGCCCGCCGGCCGGAGAAGGCGACGACGTCACCCGGCAGCAAGACCGTGTTGCCATCCGCTTCGATGATCTGATCGCCTCTGCGCAGGCGTTCGACGAAGACGCGGATGCCGGGAAGCAGGTTCTTGACCGGGGTTCCGGTCAGCCCGCTCGCTTCGTCGATGCGATAGGCCCGAAGGCCGAAATCGTGGTAGGCGCGGGTGATGCCGGGTTCACCGCTCTCGGTGCCACCGCCAAGCTTTGCCTCATATTCCCTGCAGGCCGCCGGAAGATCAATGCCGAGAAGTCTTGGCCCGAGCTGGGCGAGAATGATCGCCGAGCCGATCGTGCCCCAGATGTAAGTCACCGCATAGGCGATCGGGATCTGGTCGGCGAAGGTCTTGGCCTGCTCGGGCGTCAATCCGAGTGAGTTGATCTGGTCCGTTGCCACGCCGATCGCAGCCGAGATCGTCTGGGAGCCGGCATACATGCCGGCGCCGTAGCCGAGCGGCAGCCCGGCGATCAGCGCGCAGAGATAGGGAACGATCAGGCACAGCACCAGGACAGAGAGCGCAAAGGCGATCTGCTTCGGACCATCGGTGCTAAGCCCCCGCACGAATTGCGGGCCGACGCCGTAACCGACGGCAAAGAGGAAGATCAGGAACAGGGTGGATTTCAGGTCACCGGAAACCTGGATGCCCAGCTGGCCGATGAGAACGCCAGCCAGAAGCGTGGCCGTGACATTGCCAAGGTTGAAGCCTGCGACCTTGATGGGGCCGATCAGAAAACCTATGCCGAGGGCGAGGAAGACGGCGACGGGCGGATGGTTCCGAAGCGTCTCGACGAAAAAATCGATCGGGTTCACTGCTGTCCCCTTCAAAAAGTTGAGTTGCCGCCACTTCAATTCGGGTGTGCGCGGTTAAGTTGAGCTTGCTTTCGAGGCTTGTCGATGCCCAATCCTAATCTCGCCAATTGTCGCGTCGGCCGTGGATTTTCTCAACTGTCATGGGGTTACGCGAGCGTAACGTACGTTACATTTCAGCGCCTCTACTTGGAATGACGGTCCGCGGTAGCGGCGGTGCTCCAGCCGCGATCGATGTGCAAGGACGACGGACCGCCCGGATCCCGTCGGCATTTTAACTCTGACGTTGTAATTTGTTACGCCATCTCATGGCGTCCGGGGGCATGACGCCTTTTCTTCGTCATGCTTGGGAAGTGGCTGGACGCGCACGGATCGGCGCGCTTTCTTGTTTGCGATAGGGTGAGCAGAACTTTGAGAGGGTGAGGGCATCTCGGACCGAAGGCGGCATCATCTCGCCGACCAGCCGGTGCGACGGACGACAACGAGGAGGGGGAGCAATGATTGATGAGGTCATCCGACGGTTGGAGGCGCTTGGCCTTCGGCTGCCGACGCCGCCAAGGCCGCTCGGCGCCTACCGCGCCGTGATCGAGGCGGGTGAAATGCTGCACGTCTCGATGCAGGGGCCGCTGCTTGACGGTCGCTTCGCGTTTACGGGCCTGCTTGGGCGCGATGTGACGATCGACGACGGCCGCAAGGCGGCGGAGCTTTCGGTGCTCAACGCGCTCGCGCAGATCCACGAGCATCTCGGCCGCTTCGAACGCATCCGCCAGATCGTGCGGCTGGAGGGGCATGTCGCGTGTACGGAGGATTTCGTCCAGCACCCGCAGGTGCTCGACGGCGCCTCCGAACTCCTTGCGGCAGCCTTCGGCGACAGGGCCGGGCATGTCCGCTCCGTCTGCGGCGTGCGCAACCTGCCGGGCAATGTCCCGGTTGCGGTGACGCTGACGGCTGAACTTTTTCCGCCGGAGTTCTGAAAGAGGCGGGCGTTCCCGGCAACGGCGCTCCCCGGCAACAAGGGGGCGACCGTTTTTCGAGGTGGGATGCGGCCGCATGCTGCCGCGACCTTGCGCTCGGGAAGATTTTTCGGCTTGCACTATGTAATGTTATTTTATAACAGAAGCGCATGACGAAACGCCGCATGTTGATAGAACCCGAAGGAGATGCCCGCGCGGTTGTCTCGCCTCGCGATTCATGCGAGGAAGAGGGTGATGGTGCTGCGTCCGCGGAAATGCGGAGGCGGCTGAAAAGGGAACACGGAACGGACGACCCTGACGGGACCGAGACCGTGGCTGCCCCCGCAACTGTGAGCGGAAAGCGCATTCACACCATGTCACTGGCCAAAGGCCGGGAAGACGTGGATGCGCCGCGACCCGCGAGCCAGGAGACCTGCCATCGAACCGATCAACCACAACGGACGGGGTGTTCCGATGGAAAAGAACTGGCTTCCAAGCGACGGTTTTCCGTCATTCTGCCGCTTCGCCATCTCCTGCCGTCAGTCCGGCGGAGTAAGAAGATGGCTGAGCCGAATTCCCGACAGCACAAGATAACGGTCTGCACCGATTGCCGCTTCACGGGCGGACCCTGCACGCCCGGTACCGAGCTGATCAAGCGCCTCAACCGCAGCATTGCCACGCTTGGCGAGCCGCTCGACCGGGATTTCTCGATTGCCGGCACCGTGTGCATGGCAGCCTGCACGCGGCCCTGCACCATCGCTTTCCAGGCAACCGGCAAGGCGACCTATCTCTTCGGCGACATCTCGCCGGAAGAGGACATCGACGATCTCGTCAGCTTTGCCACCACCTATGCCGAGCGCGGCGACGGCATGACGCGCGCCGCCGAGCGTCCGCGCGGGCTCAAGGGCAAGACGCTCGCCCGCATTCCCGCGGCGATGCTCGTCTCCGAAGACGTTGCGGGCCACTTCCAATGACGGTGCGGGGAGGGATGAGACCATGACCTGCACCGCAACAGGCGCGGCCCTTCGGGTCGAGGGACTGCATTGGGGCCCACGGCCGGGGCTGACCCTGGTTGAAGACATCGACTTTTCGATCGCGGCCGGCAGCCGGCTCGCCATCCTCGGGCCGAACGGCGCCGGCAAGACCTCTCTTCTGCGCTGCCTCTACCGGGCGGTGCAGCCGAATGCGGGCCGTATCGCCGTCGACGGGGTCGATCTCTGGTCGATCACCGCGCGCGAAGCGGCGAAAACGATCGCCGTCGTGCTGCAGGAAATGCCCGGCGATTTTCCCTTCAGCGTGCGCGACGTCGTCATGATGGGGCGCATTCCCCGAAGAGAGGGCCTGAACGGCTGGACGGAACTCGACCGCGAGCGTGTGCTGCATGCGCTGTCGCATCTTGATCTCGCCCATCTCGCCGGCCGGCAGTTCGCGACGCTTTCGGGTGGCGAAAAGCAACGGGTGCTGATCGCCCGGGCGCTCGCCCAGGAGCCGCGCATCATCATCCTCGATGAGCCCACCAACCATCTCGACATCCGCCACCAGCTCGAAATCCTGGAGCTGTTGCAGACGCTGAAGCTGACGATCGTTTCGACGCTGCACGACATCAACCTTGCCGCCGAGTTCGCGACCGATGTGGCGATCATCACGGAGGGCCGGCTGACGGCGTTCGGGTCGCCGGACGAGGTGTTGAGCCCACGCGAACTCTCCGCCGCCTTCGGCGTCACGGCCACCGTTCATTCGACTGCCGCAGCCGGCAGCGCCCGTTTCTCCTTCTCACTTCCCCGATAGGACCCATTTCATGAAGATCAATATTGCCTCCTCTGCTTTCCTGCTCCTGCTTGCGGCCGCAACGCCGGCGCTTGGCCATCCGGTCACCGTCAAGAGCTGCAACCGCGAGGTGACCTTCGATGCGGTGCCGAAGCGGGCGATCGCCAACGACGTCAATCTCGTGGAAATGATGCTGGCGCTGAGGCTCCAGGACCGCATGGTCGGCTATACCGGTGTTTCCGGCTGGAAGACGCTGGACGAAAAGCTGCGCGAGGGTGTCAAGGAACTGCCGGAGCTCTCGGAGAAATATCCGACCAAGGAAGTGCTGCTCAACGCCGATGCCGATTTCTTCTTCGCCGGCTGGAACTACGGCATGAAAGTCGGCGGCGAGGTGACGCCCGAGACGCTCGCGCCGTTCAAGATCAACGTCTACGAACTGACCGAATCCTGCATCCACGTGATGGCCAAGGAAAAGCCTACGATGGACGACATGTTCGTCGACCTCCTCAACCTCGGCCGTATCTTCGGCGTCGAGGATCGCGCCGAAGCCCTGGTCGACGGCTATCGCCGCCAACTCCAGGACATCACCAAGGCCTCTGCCGGCCAGGAGAAGCTGACCCGCGTCTTCGTCTATGATTCCGGCGAGGAGAAGCCGTTCACCTCAGGCCGCTTCGGCATTCCGACGGCGATGATCGAGGCTGCCGGCGGCGCCAACATCATGGACGACGTGGAAAAGAGCTGGGTGGAAGTGTCCTGGGAGCCGGTGATCGAGCGCAACCCGGAGGTCGTGGTGATCGTCAACTACGGCGAGGTGAAGGCGGAAGACAAGATCGCCTTCATGAAGAACAACGCCGCCTTCAAGAATGTCGACGCCGTCAAGAACGACCGTTTCGTCGTGCTCGAATACGTCGAGGCGACGCCGGGGCCGCGCAACGTCGATGCGATCGCCCGGCTTGCCAAGGCCTTTCACGGCGAAGGCCTGTAAACGATGCTGGCTGAGGATGCGTCGCCTGGTTCCGTCACCGTTTCACGCCTAGGGTCGGTGCGGGGGCTGAAAGTCGGTGCCGGCCTGCTGGCGGCCCTGCTGCTGCTCACCTTCACCATCACCGCCGGCGTGTCACTCGGCTCGGCGCCGATCCCGGTTGCGACGGTCTGGTCGATCGTCGTGAGCAAGATCGCGCCCGGCAGTATCGAGGCCTTCTGGTCGGCCGGGCGCGAAAGCATCGTCTGGGACGTGCGGCTGCCGCGCGTCATCCTGGCAGGGCTCGTTGGCGCCGGCCTGGCGCTGACCGGCGCCGTGCTGCAGTCGGTGACGCGCAATCCGCTCGCCGATCCGCATCTGCTCGGCGTTTCCTCCGGCGGCGCGCTCGGCGCCATCATCGCGCTGCTCCACACCGGCCTGATCCTCGGGCTTGCAACGGTGCCGCTTTTCGCCTTTGTCGGGGCGCTTGCGGCGACGATGCTCGTCGCCTTCGTTTCCCGCGCGCTCGGCTCGAGCGCCGATCGCCTCGTACTGGCCGGCGTCGCCGTTGCCTTCGTCTTAACATCCATCGGCAACCTCATGATTTTCCTCGGGGATCCAAGAGCGACGCATACCGTGATCTTCTGGATGCTCGGCGGTCTCGGGCTGGCGCAATGGTCGCAGCTCCTCTATCCGGGGCTGGTGCTTTTCGCCTCGCTCGGCTGGCTCAGCATCCGGGCGCGCGAGATCAATGCGCTCGCCATGGGCGACGAGACGGCCATGACGCTCGGCGTCCCCGTGCGCCGCTTCCGCCTGACGCTGTTCGTCGTCACGGCGCTTCTGACCGGGGTGATGGTGGCCTTTTCGGGCGCGATCGGCTTCATCGGGCTGATGGTGCCGCATTTCGTGCGGCTTCTGGCTGGCAGCGACAATGTCCGGGTAATTCCGCTCTCGGCCTTCTTCGGGGCGCTGGCGCTGATCCTTGCCGATCTCGTGGCGCGCGTCATCATGGCGCCCGAGGACATGCCGATCGGCGTCGTCACCGGGCTCGTCGGCGGCATCGCCTTCGTTGCCATCCTGAAGCGACGCGCGTAAAGCGCGCATGAACAGGAACGCGCGCATGGACATGGACCGATCCGGACCTATGTCTTAGCCGGACACGGGAGCCGAACAGATCGGCACTTGAGCCGCATGAGGAGCCAATGGCGAACGAAGCTGAAATCTGCACGCCGGAAGACGTTCTGAACTTCTGGTTCGGCGAACTTACCTACGACGACTGGTTCGGGACGAGCCACGAGGTCGACCAGACCTGCATTCGCCGCTTCCACGCGTCGCACCTGGCGCTTGCCCGCGGTGTCGGGGAGATCTGGCGCGCAACGCCGGAAAACCGGCTGGCGGCGATCCTGCTGCTCGACCAGATGCCGCGCAACATGTTTCGCGGCACGCCGCTCGCCTTTGCCACCGATTGCCTGGCGCTCCACGAGGCCAAGCTCGCCGTCGGCGCTGGCGCCGACATGGCGATCAGGCCCGAATGGCGCGCCTTCGTCTATCTGCCCTTTGAGCACTCGGAAAACCTGACCGACCAGACGATGTCGGTGAAGCTTTTTACCGAGCTCGGCGATCCCTCCTATCTCGACTACGCCATCCGCCATCGCGAGGTGATCGAGACGTTCGGCCGCTTTCCGCATCGCAATGCCTTTCTGGCGCGCCCCTCGACGGAGGCCGAACTGACCTATCTGGCGACGCCCGGCGCCGGCTTTTAACGGAAAAGCGGGCGCCGGCGGGCATTTATCGCTGTTCTTTGCATCTTTCCGCCGTCTTTCGTATTCACATCAAAATGTGATGACAGCCGGAGCGATTCCGGGCCACGGTCTCAACCTGCAAGGATCATGAAATTGCGTTCTGTCGGAAAATTGCCCGCCATTCTCCTCTGCCTGCTGGCGCTTGCCGCCACCGGCCCGGTCATGGCCCAGAAGGCGGCGCAGCCGGCACAGGCAACGACGCAGGCCGGGCAGAAATCGGCGCAATCTCCGCAGTCGGCCCAGACCGCTACACAGCCTGCGACCGGCAAGCCGGCGCAGGAGGCCGCTCAGCCCGCAGACAACGCGGCGACACCCGGTGCCGCAGAGCCTGCAGCGACCGCCACCCAGCAGCCGGCAGTAAATGCGGCCCAGCCGGCTGCGGATGCGGTGCCGGCGGATGCCACGCCGCCGGCCCAGAGCCAGGCGGCCGAACAGCTTGCCAAGGCCGGCGAGGAGCTGAGGGCGCTGACCGAGCGCGTCGAGAAGGCGAAAGACGACGACATCGTGCTTGCCGACATCAAGGTTCAGGTCGATGCGCTGGCCAAGCAGATCATCGGCGTTTCGGTCTCGACCCGCCCGCGTCTTGACGAGATCAAGGCCCGGCTCACCGAACTTGGCGACCCGCCGGGCGAGGGGCAGCCGCCCGAAGCCGATATCGTGACGGCTGAGCGCAAACGGCTGATGGCCGAGCGCGGCGCCATCAACGCGCTGACCGGCGAGGCAGAGGGCCTCTCGATACAGGCGACGAAGCTTTCAAACACCATCACGGCGACGCGACGGGCGCTGTTTTCCAATACGCTGCTGAAGAACACCGAAGTCTCGGGCGACATGTTCAATGATGCCCTGTCGGCGACGGCAGATGAGACCCGTGTGCTGACGCGCAGCGTCACCAGCTGGCTGAGCTTTGCCTGGAACTACAAGCGGATACCGCTACTGACGGCGCTGTTCCTGTCGCTGCTGGCGGCGCTCGTGTTCCTCGCCGGCAGCCGCAGGCTCTTTCGCCCGCTGATCCAGCATGACATCACCGACGAGGAGCCGAGCTACTTCCGCCGCCTTTCGGTTGCCTTCTGGTCGACGATGATCCCGACGATCGCCTCGGCCGCCTTTGCGATCTCGAGCTTCCTGTTCCTGCGTGGCTTCAACGTTCTGCGCTCCGACATCGCGCCGATCATCGCCATTACGCTCGGCGTGGCGGTGGTGGTGTTCTTTATCACAAGGCTTGCCCAGGCGGTGCTGTCGCCGCGCGATTCACGCTGGCGGCTCGTCAGGGTGTCCGACCGCGGCGCAAGGATGCTGATGGTCGCGATCTTCGCCATGGCGCTGGTCAACGGTCTTGATTACCTCTTCGGCGGCGTCAGCGAGGCGCTCGGCTCGCCGGTGGTCCTCACCGTCGTCAAGAGCTACATCGCCTCCATCGTCATCGGCCTCATCATCATGGCGTCGGCCTGGATAAAGCCGACGCTCAGGAAGGATGAATCCTTCGACGCCCATGGCCGCGCCTGGCCGCGGGTGGTGTCGTTCGCGTTGCTGGCGACCGGTGCCTTGCTGATCATTGCCGCCGTATCGGGCTATGTCGGTCTTGCCCGCTTCATCGCCACGCAGATGATCATCACCGGCGCGATCGTGGTGACGATGTATATCGGCATTCTCACCGGCCGGGCGGTGGCAAAGCAGAACGCCTTCGCGGAGACGGCGGTCGGGCGTTATCTCGAGCGGCGCTACGATCTGGAACAGGTGGCGCTCGACCAAGTCGGGCTTGCCGCGGGCTTGAGCATCTATGTGCTGGTGGTGCTGTTCTTCATCCCGCTGGTCCTTCTGCTGTGGGGATTCCAGATCGCCGACATCGAGTCCTGGGCCTACCGCGCCGTGACCGAGATCAAGATCGGCTCGATCACCATTTCGCTGGTCGGAATTCTTGCGGGCATCCTGTTCTTTGCGCTCGGCTATGTCGTCACCCGTTTCGTGCAGCGCTGGATCGACGGCAACATCATGGCGCGCAGCCGCGTCGACGCCGGCGTGCGCAACTCGATCCGCACCGGCATCGGCTATATCGGCGTCGGTCTTGCCGGCCTCATCGGCCTGTCGGCGGCGGGCATCGATCTCTCCAACCTAGCTCTCGTCGCCGGTGCCCTCTCGCTCGGCGTCGGTTTCGGCCTGCAGAACATCGTCTCGAACTTCGTCTCGGGGCTGATCCTGCTTGTCGAACGGCCGTTCAAGGTGGGTGACTGGATCGTCAGCGGCACGACCGAAGGCTTCGTCAAGCGCATCTCGGTGCGCGCGACCGAGATCGAGACTTTCCAGCACCAGTCGATCATGATGCCGAACTCGCTGTTGATCAACGCGTCGGTCGGCAACTGGACGCACCGCAACAAGCTCGGCCGCTCCGAGATTGCCGTCACCGTCACCTATGCCAGCGAGCCGCGTCGGATCATGGACCTGCTTTCCGAAATCGCCGCCGCCCATCCGATGGTGCTGAAAAACCCGTCGCCGAGCGTCGGCTTTACCGCCTTTGGCGACGAGCGCATGACCTTCGAGCTCAGGATCTATGTCGCCGACGTCCTGACCGGTGGCGGCGTGCGCAACGACCTGCGGGTCTCCATCTACGAGCGCTTCCGGGACGAGGGCATCGGCGCGCCGTTCCCGGTGAAGATCGAGGACGTGCCGGTCGAGGACCAGACCGGCATCGAAAGCCACGAGCCGGAGAAGGTGGGCGAGCCGAAGGGTGCCACCTCGGCCGAGGCAAGGGCCTCTGCCAAGGCGACCGCTTCGGACAGGAAGATCGCGTCCGCAGCACCGCTCGATGACGACCGAGAGGCGGAAGACGCCGGCAATCGTCGGGCCGCCAGCCGCCGCGCGAATCCAAACCGCTGATAAACGGAGCATTCAGCGCCCATTCAGCCGACCTGCCATAAAAAGCATGCAATTCTTCTGGTGACCGATTACGTTGTCATCGGCTGAAGAGGTGGCCGGCGCAGCGTCGCGAAACCGACGGGGCGGCCGGGCCGGCAGAGGGCGGCGCGTCTGGCGCCGATGGGCGATGAAGAAATTTGTGATTGCTTTGCTTTCCGGCGTGCTGGTGACCGGCGTCCTTACGGCAGCGGCAGCGTCTGCCGCGACCGTCACGAACAAGGACGGCGAGACCGCCGTCCTGATCGTCGTCGAAGGCGAGAGCCGCGTGGAAGTGGCGATCGCAGCCGGAGCGACCGAAATGATCTGCCCCAGCGGCTGTTTCGTCACCGCGCCGAGCGGTGACCGCATCGGCCTGCAGGGTGACGAGAACGTCGAGATCGTCAACGGCAACGTCGTCGTCAAGTAACCCTCCATCGATCGGCAATGGTGCAACCGGCTTTGCGCCGTTGCCGAGCAGCAATCCCCAAGCGTACCACCCATCCGCTCGCTGAAGCGGCGAGCCGCCTGGAGCATCCGGCTCTCAGGTGAAGGCACAGCCAGCGCAAAGGCCGCCCCAGCATCGAAGTCCTGCGGTGCCAGGTATCCGAAGCCGTGGTGACGATTACCGCGACGCATTCCTGCGGCCGCGCCTTTGCCTGCCATCGGACGGCGCGGGGGCAGCCGTGGGACTGCGGTTGGCGGTGAAAGCCACCCTTCGTCTGGCGATAGCGCGCGCGATTTCTAAATCTGGATCTTTCCGACCGTTGCCGGCGCCAGGCTGCATTTCAGGGCTTGCTTTCATCGCGGCATGCGCAACGATCAACACAACGTTCAATGCCGCTTTCCGATAAGGGAGGACTCCCATGAAACTCCAGCTTATCCGCAACGCAACCCTGAAGCTCGACTATGCCGGGCACACCGTGCTGGTCGATCCCTTCCTCGGGCCGAAACACAGTCTGCCGTCCTTTGCCGGACGTTCGCCCAACCCGCTGGTCGAGCTTCTCGTTGACATCGATACAATCCTCGCCGGCGTCGAACTGGTGATCATTTCGCACCTGCACGAGGATCACTTTGACGACACCGCCAAAGAGCGGGTGCCGAAGGGCCTGCCGATCTTCTGCCAGCCGGGCGACGAGCAGGCGATCCGCGCCGCCGGCTTTCGCGACGTGACGCCGCTCTCGGACAACGCGAGCTGGCAGGGTCTGACGCTGACCCGGCGCGATGGCAGCCACGGGCTCGGCCCGGTGGTCCAGGACATGGGGCCGGTCATCGGCTTCAGCCTCGAGGCCAAGGGCGAGCCGACGGTCTATTGGGCCGGCGACACGGTCTTCTATCCGCCGGTGGAAAAGACGATCGGCGACATGAGGCCGGATATCGTCGTCACCCACTCCTGTGGGGCAAAGTGGAACGGTGACCTTATCGTCATGGACGCCGAGCAGACGATCAAGGTCTGCGAGACCGCAAAGAACAGCCTCGTCGTCGCCACCCACATGGAAGCGCTCGACCACGCCACGGTCAGCCGGAGCGAACTGCGCGCCGCCGCCGACGCCCATGGCATACCCTTGACGAAGTTGGTGATCCCTGACGACGGCGAGGTGCTGACGCTGATACCGCCTGTTGTCTAGGGTGAAAGCCCGATCGAAGGCCGCAGTTTTGGGTGGAAAGCGGACATTCCCATCCATCGCTTTAAGTCGCCGCAACTGAGCGGCGGACCTACAGCGCCGCGCGTCTTATCAGACGCGCGAAGGTCGCTGTAGCACTTTGATTTGCTGCATGTCTTCGTCCTCAAATCGAGGTCGATTTAAGGAGACATGCAGTAGCACTCGTTTTCGGCTTGGCGGGACGGGGGGCGATGGCAGAGCTTTCAGGCCAGAGTCTCGGCGGCGAACACCTTCTGGACGATCTGCCAGCGCCCGTTGAGGTAAAAGCATGACAGCAGGTCGGTCACCTCGCGGGGCGGGATCCGCAGGCGGAGCTTGAGCAGCGCCATGTCATGGGTAATGGCGATGGAGAGGATTTGGTCTGCGCGCAGGCTGCCGGCATGCTGCGGTGAGACTAGGCTCCGGACCGCATCGAGCCAGGCGGCAACAGGGGTAACCACCACGCTGTTGCCATCGCCGCGCCGGGTGACCAAGGCGGCGGGGTCGAAAATGGTTGCGAACTTGTCAGCGTCCATCGCATAGGCGGCATCGAAGTAGGTTTTCGCTAAGCCGACCAATCCATCTATGTTTCCTGTCGAGGGCGTGTACTGCGGCGTCATGGTGGTTCCCTTCAAATCTAGCGTCCAGCAGACTATAAAGATGGAGGCGGCAATGTTTAATCTGCGTGCACTAATCAACCTTATAAGCTGAGCTAAGCAATCGAAGGCGATCATGAAATCTTCCCTTTTGTCTGCCGGAGACTTCAACCAGCTCCGCGCCTTCGTGGCCGTCGCCGGTTCGCTGAACTTCAGCCGGGCGGCCGAAAGCCTCGGTGTGTCATCCTCGGCGCTCAGCCAGATGGTCCGAGCGCTCGAGGAGCGGGTCGGGGTCAGCTTGTTCAACCGCACCACCCGCAGCGTCTCCCTGACCGAGGCGGGGGCCAAGCTGTTCGAACGGGTACAGCCCGCCGTCGAGGAGCTGGCGGGGGCGCTGGGCGAGACCCGCGAGCGCCGCGCCCATCCCGCCGGGACTGTGCGGATGCACTGCTTCCGGGCGGCGGCGGACCTCTATCTGACGCCGATCCTCCGTGCTTTCAGCGACGCCTATCCGCAGGTAGTGCTCGACGTCACACTCGACGACGCCGTCGTGAACATCGTGGCCGAGGGCTATGACGTCGCCATCCGCCTCGGCGAGGTGATCGACAAGGACCTCATTGCGGTGAAACTCGGTCCGGACCTACGCCAGACCGCGGTCGCCTCGCCCGACTATCTCGCCCGGCACGGGACGCCGGCCCATCCGCGCGACCTTCTCGCCCATCGCTGCATCGGCTGGCGATGGCCGGGCCAGAAGACGCCATACAAATGGGAGTTCATGGAAAACGGCAAGTGGTTCGAGGTCGCCATCGACGGGCCCCTGATCTCCAACATGAAGGACTTCGGGGTGCAGGCGGCGGTCGACGGAGTCGGCGTCGCATTCGCCAGCCAGCAGCTGATCGCGCCTCACGTCGCTGAAGGCCGCCTTGTCGCGCTGCTCGAGACCTGGTCCGCTCCCTTCCCCGGCTACTACCTCTGCTATCCGGCCCAACGGCAGATGGCGCCGCCGCTTCGCGCCGTGATCGACACTATCCGTGGCGGCCGGCGCGAAAGGAACGGCGTCGAGACGGCGGCGGCGATCGGCGCGGCCATGGCGGCGCTGGCGCCAGCGTCTTTGGGCTGATCGACGCTGGTTCGCGGAGGGCGCCCATGGCCACCTTCTCGCAGGTGGCCGAGGCCAGGGGATCAACGCGGCCGCACGCCGCATAGGACTGCTCAAAACCACGGTGAGCCGCCGGATAGCGCGGCCGGAGGCCGAGCTGGGCGCGCGTCTGTTCCAGCGCTCGACCCGCCAACTGCGGCTGGCGGGCCTCTCATGTCCCGTCGGCAGTTAGTCAGCGGGCTCAAGGGATCGAAAAGATGCTGATCTCGTTGGTGATGCCGCGCAGTGCTACATTGTGTGACTGCGGGTTGAGGCCGCGGTTGGTCAAAAGGCTCGATGCGCGCGGGTCCTCGAGCACGGCACTGGTGGCGAAGATTTCGCGCGAGGTGGCGAGATGCTGGACGCGCGAGGCGATGTTGACCGTCTGGCCGAAATAATCCTGGCGTTCGTTGAGGTTGACGGCGATGCACGGACCTTCGTGAATGCCGATCTTCAAGAGCAGGTCTTCCGCACCGCGCGCCTCGTTCAGATCGCGCATCGCGTCGCGCATGCGCATGGCGGCGGCAACCGCCCGATCCGGGGTCGGGAAGGTCGCCATGACCGCATCGCCGATCGTTTTCACCACCGCGCCGGCTTCGGCCGCGACGATCTCGTTGACGACGCTGAAATGGGTTTTTACCAGATCGAAGGCGGCGAGATCGCCGACCCGCTCATAAAGCTCGGTCGAGCCGCGCAGATCGGTGAACAGGAAGGTGAGGCTGGTGATCTTCAGCCGCTGGTCCACGTCGATCGTGTCAGCGCGGTAAATGTCGCGGAAGGTCTGGTTGGAAAGCAGCCGCTTGGCGGTGAGAAACGGCCGCCTCCGACCGAGAATTTCGTGCAGCGTGTCGTTGGCGACGCAGACGGAGGGCAGGGTACGCACATCCGTGTGGTTTTCCACCTGGATGCGTAAGGGCCCCGGCTGCATGGTCAGCGCGTCGTCGTGGCGGTGGCCGCGGTCAAAGACCAGAGACAGGGTGCGCCGCTCCTTGGTCGGCTCGCCCTTGACGTCGATGAACTGCGCCGCGTGGGTCACCGGCTCGAAGACGATGATGAATTCCGCCGGCAATTGCAGCGAGATGACAGCCTTTTCGCCGGGCGGCAGTTCCAGCGCCTCCAGCACGAAATCATCGATCCGGGCCTCGTAGTCCTCTTCCGGCAGCTCGATGCCAGAGCCCCAATAGACCTGCCGGAAATATTCAAACGGCGGCAGCTCGTGCGGGTTGTGGGCCTCGATGTGCCTGACGCGCGGGCTCACGGTGAAGGTGACCTCCACCATCTCGTCCAGCGTCGGCTCATAGCCGGCGGCGCAAAGCGAGCAGGTATAGGTATCGCTCTGCACGGTCTTCAGCGAGGTATTGGAATCAAGCACACCGCCGCAGCCGGGGCAAAGCACATTCCACGACATCTCGAAGAGGCCGAGCCGTGAGGCATGCAGGAAGGCGGCGATGACCTTTTCTTCGTCGAGCCGATGCTCGGCGGCAAAGGCGAGCGCATTGATGCGGCCGAGCTTGCGGTCCGGCGCTTCCCGGACAAATTGCTCCAATACGCCGGTGATTTCAGGCTGCACGGCTTGGCGCAGCATGTCGAAGAGAGGCTGGGCTTCACTCATGATTGCATCCTACACCGAAAATCGCCGGTGGGGCAGGGGGTTGTCTGCGCCGATCTGACGGGCAAAGAGCGGCCCGGCCGCCGGTCACGCCACCGCGACGCGTCTGGCGATGCGGCAGAAAATCGACGCGCCGCTCCTCGCGGCCGTTTGCGCGCGCCTGCGCGTGCTATGCCGCCTTGCGGTCGCGACCGAAGGGATCGCCTAGTACCGATTCCGTATGCAGCGAAGCCAGCCACCCACCATCTTTGCGGACCCAGGTGGTGGCATCGGCCGCCTTGATCGTCAAAGGCTCGCCCTCGACCTCCATCTCTTCCGTCACCGTGTAGGCGATGACGGCGACGTCGTCGTTCGGGAAGAGGACGCTGACGTCGTCGAGGCGGAACGATTTGAGTTTCCACGATTCTTCGGCCTGTTCGGACATCCGGCGATAGTCGTCGGGGGTCAGCACCGCCGCCCCTTGCGCCCCCACGACGATCGACCGCTCCGGCAGCATCGCCACCGACGCCTCGGTATCCTTCTCCAGAATGGTTCGCCAGAATTCCTGCTCGAGATCGATGATCTCCTGTTCATCGGCATGGGCCATGGTTCATAACCTCCATTTGGAATACCAGCAGAAGACGTGGGACGGCCAAAGGTTCCGACGAAACTGCACCGGCGGACAATGTGCACTTTGGGCGCCCTGTGGCGCGACCGTGTGCCGAAGGAAGCGCGCCACGGGTATTGGTCACGGAACCCGCAGCGGAACCCAACGCCCGCGTTCGTCGTTTTGCCGATTCAGCATGTGCAAGCGAGGATGGGAGCGATGTCGATCTTGACGGGAAAATGCCTTTGCGGCCGGGTGCAGGTTTCGGTCCGCGGTGAACCGCTGCGGGTTGGCATTTGCCACTGCATGGATTGCCGCAAGGAAAGCGGCTCTGCCTTTACCTTCTATGGCATCTGGCCCGCTGGCCAGTTCGAGCGTCGGGGCGAAACTGCGGAGTTTCAGGGGCGGTGCTTCTGCCCGGGGTGCGGCTCGCGGGTGTTTTCGGTCGATGAGCGGGAAGCGGAAGTGAAGCTCGGCATCCTCTCCGAGGCCCCGACGTCGCTTGCGCCGAGCTACGAACTCTGGGTCAAGCGGCGCGAGCCATGGCTCATACCCGTGGAAGGCGCGGAACAATTTGAGGAGGATCGGGTGCGAGAGGCTGGCGGCGTACCGGACGACACGCGCTATTAGAGGGACGCGTCTGCCCGGAAAGGAACTCCGGCATGGTCCAGCAACGCTGGATGGTGGAAGGGTGTCAAAGAAAACGCCCGGCGCGCTGCAGGGTGGTCTGAAAATGGTTGTGTTCCGGTGTATATGTGTTTTTATGTTGTTATCCTAATTCAATCTATAGTATAAAATCGCAGGAAACGATGTCGATACTCCCGCTTGGCGGGGCGCTGCGGTGAGCTCTTTCTGTGAGGACTGCGAGTGACTTGAGCGACGCGACGAGCGTCGGCTCCGAGGGGGGCTGCGTGTTGCGCAAGTTCCGCCGTCCAGGTGGGGTGAGCTTGCGGGGAGGGGCGATTGTCGAATTCCGATAACTTGAAGGACGAGCTCTCCCGAGCTCGCGAAGCCATCCTGCAGGCGATCAAGCTGGCCGAGAAATCGGTCCAGAAGGTCGCGATCGGCGTGGCGGCAATCATCGTGCTGATCGCGCTCTCCCACAGCCTGACAGGCAATGAGACGTCGACCGCCACCGGTCTGTTTCTGAGGGCGTTGGCAACGTCAGGCGCTGCAGTCTTTGCTGCATCGTGCGCCGGCTATGCAATCGGCTTCCTGTTCGGCATTCCCAAGTTGCTGCAAAGGGGCACAGACAAGATAGCTGGTGCACGCGACGATATCGATCGCTCATCGAAGAAGCTCTTCTACACCAACACAAGTTTGGAGGAGATTTCCGATTGGCTGACGAAAATCATAATCGGCCTCGGCCTCGTACAGTTCGACAAGCTCATCTACTACATAAAATATGCCTCGGACGTGCTGGCTGCATTTGCCTTTGGCAACGGGACCGACGCGTGCCCGCCGCGCCAACAGCCCTGCACGGACCCGGCGGCTGCGTTCTTTTTTTCTTTGATTGTCGGCTGTCTTATCCTGGCGCTTATCCTCGGGTACCTGCAGACCCGGACGCGTCTAACTTTGATGTTCCTTGGGGTTGAAGGGGTCAATATGCACGCCGCTGCCGAATTCGAGAAAGCGGCGATGACCCCGTTGGTCGTTCCCAATGAGCCAACGGCGACGCGGCAGCGCCAACCAGGCACGCTGTCGCAACCTTCGGATGAAGATAAGAAGCTGGCGCAGTTTTCGATCGAAAACCTCAGGTCGCCGATGCAGATCGCGGGCTGGGCGTCGGCGTTGGTGCGCACAGGAGGGAGCCCGCAAATCAGTGAGGATGCCTTGCGCACGGCGTTGCAGAGCGATCCGACCAATCCCGAAATTCTCATGCGGCTTGCGGAAGTCCGCAAGCTGACCAGCAATTATCCGGGTTACGTCTCCACCGCGGTCGATCTCGTTCACAGTCCGCGGGCGAACAAATCCGAAATCAGCGCGTTGGTCATGGACGCGCTGCTCGACGCACTCTACCTCAAGGCGCCATTCGGCTACGAAAAGGCAATTGTCCTGGCCAATTATCTCTTGGACACAGGTCCGGAAATGCGGCTGGCCGATCGCCCGATCGTCCTGTTGTGGCGCGCCACCGCTTACGCCCAGAAGTACGAACACCTCACGTCGCAAGGATCGGCCGATGCAGCGGGCGCTAGACGAAATGCGCTTGCGGAGGCACGCAAGTTGGTCGACTTGGTCCCGGATCGCAACGCGGAAACCCGTCGCTTGTTGAGAGAGATGTACGACCCGGAGACCTACGGGGGCCTGCAGACGGACAACGACTTTGAAGTCTTCAAAGGTGATCCCGACTTCGAGCGGGTAATCGTGCAGGGCAAACTGGACTAGCTTACTGGTTCACATCCGAGTGCTTACATCCTTGCCGATGGGATGTTCTATTTAAGCGTCGATTCATCAATGGAATTGTGCTTAAGATCAGGGTGTTACTGCGCCGCTTGCATGTCCCGAAGGACATCGCGGCAGGGCGCGGGACGGTTGGGGGCGTGAATGAAGGCACGGCCTTTCCTGAAAATCTCGGCGCCGCTGAACGGGCTTTTGGCGGCGGCTGGGCTCGTTGCGGTCGCGGCGCTGACGGCGCGGGATATCGGTGCTGCGGTGAAGCTGTCGCTGGAGCTTCTGCTCGCCGGCATCTGGGCCGTCTATGTGCTGCAACTGGTTGATACGCTGATCCGGCAGCCGGCCAAGGACGATCGCGTCCGCACGCCCGAACTCGTCATCGATCTTCTTGCGGTGGTGGTTCCGCTTGCAGGGTTCCTCCTTGCCGGCCCGCGCGACCAGAGCCTCTACTGCGGCATCTGGCTGTTGAAGCCGCTGCGCCATTCCACCTTCTTCCGGCTGCTTGGCCGGGTAGTGATGCGCGCCGCGCCCAATCTCGTCGGCGTCACCTCGGTCTTCGGCATCGTTCTCTTCGGCGCATCGCTGATTGCCTATCTGCTCGAGCGCGACATCCAGCCGGACAAGTTCGGCAGCATTCCCCAGGCGATGTGGTGGGCGGTGGTGACGCTCTCGACCACCGGCTATGGCGACGTGATCCCGCAAAGCTTTGCCGCCCGGGTGCTGGCGGGTCTCGTGATGATGTGCGGCATCGGCATCTTCGCGCTCTGGGCCGGCATTCTTGCCACCGGCTTCTTCGAGGAGGTGCGCCGCCAGGATTTCGTGCGCAACTGGCAGCTGGTGGCGGCGGTGCCGCTGTTTGAGAAGCTCGGCTCGGCCGCCTTCGTCGAGATCGTCAGGGCGCTCCGGCCGCGCGTGGTGCCGGCGGGCGCCGTCATCTGTCGCAAGGGCGAGCCGGGCGACCAGATGTTCTTCATCGTCGAGGGACGCGTCTCGATCGCGACCCCTTCGCCGGTGCCGATCGAACTCGGCCCTGGAAGCTTCTTCGGCGAAATGGCGCTGATCACGGGCGAGCCGCGCTCGGCGACCGTCAGCGCGGCCACGGACGTCTCGCTGCTGTCGCTCTTTTCGGAGGACTTCCAGATGCTGTCGAGCAGCAATCCGGAGATTGCCGAGGTCATCCGCAAGACGGCGGAGGCGCGGCGTGGCCAGGCGCCGACACATTGAGGGCGCAGCGGCCGACCGTCTGCTTCAGCGCCTCATGCCGGCACAGGGTGTCGTTATTTCGCCGGTCGCTCATTAACATCAGCGAAAGCCTTTCTCCTCTAGCATGGCCCCCGTTGCAGCACTGTGGCTGACGAGCGCGCGGGGCTGTCGGGGGACACTCTTACTGATGGGCTTTCAATGTCATTTTTCGGCGTTTCCGGGATGTATTATTCCGGTGAATCTCTGGCCGAGCACCGGATCGTGCTTGCCGAGGACTCCAACCTTTTTTCATCGATGGTCTCGAAGCGGCTGAAAGAGCTGTTCGATATCGATGTGATCGTCTGCCGGGACTATGACGACCTGCAGTTTGCCGTCGAGAATGCAACCTTTCCCGCCTCGCTCGCGATTTCCAACATCAACCTTCCGGGCGCGGAAAACGGCGAAGCGCTCAACTATCTGATCGAGATGAGCGTGCCGACGGTCGTCTTCACCGGCTCGTTCCAGGAATCAACGCGCGAGAAGATCCTCGCCAAGGAGATCGTCGACTATGTCATCAAGGACAGCGTCTTTGCCGTCGACATGCTGGCGGAATCGGTCTGCCGCTTCCTCACCAACCACAAGCACCATGTGCTGATCGTCGATGACAGCCCGACGGCGCGCGCGCTCTTGACGACGCAGCTGAAGCGCTACAACTTCCGCACCAGCTCGGCCGAAAACGGCGCGGCGGCTCTGGAGATCCTCAAGAACAATCCGGATATCGGCCTCGTCATCACCGACTACAACATGCCCGATATCGACGGCTTCGAGCTGACACGGCGCATTCGCGGCTCCTATGGCCCGCACCAGTTGCGCATCATCGGCGTTTCGTCCTCCACCAACCGGCTGCTCTCGGCGCGGTTCCTCAAGGCCGGCGGCAACGACTTCGTCGTTCGTCCCTTCGTCAACGAGGAGTTCTACTGCCGCGTCAACCAGAACCTCGACACGCTGACGAAGATCCGCACGCTCAGCGAAAAGGTTGGGGTTCCGGCGAAGGCTTCGGCCTGATCCGAGAACAAACCCGTAATTATTTGGGGTCGGATGCGCGAATTCCCGCGCTCAGGTTGCTGCATTAACGAAATTGCAATCCGATCGGTCTTCAATCCGCCGCAACAGGAGCGGGGAACCCGGTCACACCAGATCGCGCCGGCCGAAGGGCCGGTGCGGTCGTGACGGGTTTAATCATATTCGGAGCCAGCGTTACCCTAGCGGGAAGCACGCCTGCGGCTCGAGAGGGGTTGCAGAGACGTGAGATTGCGCCGCACGCCGGGCCGGGTGAATTCTGTGCAAAAGCACAGCGACAAGCGCATGCTGCTCGTCGAAGATTCCCGGATGTTCGCGACGGCGCTGAAATACGGCCTTGAATCGGTACACGGCATTCGTGTCACCCATTGCAACTCGCTTGCGGCACTGCGCGAAGCGCTTGGCGAGGCGCCGGGAAGCTTCTCTCTGGCAGTTCTCGATCTCAACCTGCCTGACGCGCCCAATTGCGAGGCGCTCGATTTCATCCTTTCCCATCAGGTGCCGGCCGTCGTCTTCACCGCCGCCTTCAACGACCATACGCGCGAAGAAATCCTTGGGCGCGGCGTGCTCGATTGCGTCATCAAGCACCAGCCGGAATCGATCAACCTGCTGATCGGCGCCGTCGACAGGGCGCTCACCAATGGCAAGACGACCGTGCTGCTGGCCGATTCCGACGACGCCTCGCGCAGCGAGCTTGCCGGCATCCTCCGGCGAAAGCGGATCTCCGTCCTGGAGGTGGAGTCGGCTGCCGATGCGCTGCAGGTGCTCGACAGCGGCGAGGCGGTCGATCTGGTTATCACCGACCTCGACCTTGCGGACATGACCGGTGCCGCGCTGCTTGCCGAGGTGGAACGCCGGCAGGGCGATGGCGCACTTCCGGTGATCGCGCTTTCCGACAGCGGCGACCGGCGGGCGGGCGCCCGGTTCCTCGAAGCCGGCGGCACGGATTTCATCCAGAAACCGTTCCTCGAAGCGGAGTTCAACGGCCGGATCGCGCAAGCCGCCGGTGTCCAGAAGCGTTTGCAGACGCTGCAGCGGCAGGCGGCGAGCGACTATCTCACCGATCTCTACAACCGCCGTCACTTCTTCGTTGCCGGGCCGCGGCTTGTCGACCAGTGCCTGAGACGCGGCGAACCGACGGCGATCGCCGTGCTCGACATCGACCATTTCAAGCGGCTCAACGATACCTATGGCCACGAGATCGGCGACATCGTGCTGAAGCACGTGGCCAAGCGCCTCTCGGTGCTGGTGGGCGAGGAGCATCTGCTCGCCCGTCTCGGCGGCGAGGAGTTCGGCATCCTCTTCAACGGTTGCGACGTCCGGCGCGCTTTTGCCTTCTGCGATGCGCTTAGAGTGGAGCTGGCAAAGTCACGCATCGTCGCCGACGACGAGGAGCTGACGATCACCGTCTCGATCGGTCTTGCGACCATCGTAAGCTCAGAAGCCTTCGAAAACTACCTGCACGCCGCCGACCAGTTTCTCTATATGGCGAAACATGCGGGTCGGAACCGGGTCATTTCCGAGTTGGCGCTGCTGGACGCGCTGGCATCTTAGGTGATCTCTCTTGAGGCGCGACGACGGCCTGCCGATCACCAATATCCAAGGTGAATTCAGCTTCGCCCTCAAATATGACAAGGCGAGGCGCTTGCGCGGCCGGGCGGCAGCGGCATGAGAAAGATCGCCCGCATTGTCGGTTTGCGACAAAGTCGAACGTCCTTGGGTCGCTGGGCATCGTCCAGCACGAAAAGGAGGAGCCGACAGATGACGAATGTTGTTTCAAATCTCTGGTTTGCGAAGGAGGCGCGCGCAGCCGTCGACTTCTATGTCTCGCTTGTTCCCAATTCGGCGATCACCCGCATCACCACGTTGCCGGCGGAGAGCCCGAGCGGCCCGCCCGGCAGCGTGCAGGTCATCGAGTTCACGCTTGGCAAGCAAGAGTTCATGGCGCTCGAAGCCGGGCCGCTCGATCCGTTCAACCATGCCTTCTCGATCATGATCCAATGCGACACCCAGGAAGAGATCGACCGGCTTTGGAGCGCAATCAGCGACAATGGCGGGGAGGTCGAGCAATGCGGCTGGATCCGGGATCGCTGGGGCCTTTGCTGGCAGATCGCCCCCAGGGTGCTCGGCGACATGATCGCCCATTCCGACCGCGAGCGTGCCAAACGCGCGACGGAGGCGATGCTCGGGATGATCAAGCTCGATATTGCCGCGCTCGAACGGGCTTTTCACGGTGAGGGATAGGCATCGCCGGCGTCTGCTTTGGCCGCTGCCGCGGCGCAGGAAGGACGGGAAGCCGCTTCACTTTTTCCCCTGCGGATAGATCGTCTCGCCGCGTTTCAGCATGTCGACGAAGGTCTCGATCTTCTTTTTGCGACCCGCCTCGGTCTTCATGTTGTGGGTGCGGAAGGCAAGCGCAAAGCGGTTCTGGGCGCTGAGCCTGGCGAGCATTTCGCGGGCCTCGGGTACGGCGTCGATGGCCGCCTGCAGATCGTCCGGGATTTTCATGTCCTTGCCGCTGCCATAGGCCCGGTCCCAGCGGCCATCAGCCTTGGCAGCCTCCACCTGGCGCAGCCCGTGCTCGGTCATGCGGCCTTCCGCAATCAGTCGCGCGACATTGTCGACGTTGATCTGGCTCCAGATGCTCTTCTTGCCGCGCGGCGTGTAGCGCTGCAGAAAGCTCTTCTCGTCGAACGCCTTGCGCAAGCCGTCGATCCAGCCCCAGCAGAGCACCACGTCGATCGCTTCCTTCGGCGTGATCGAGGCAAGGCCGGAGCCGGTCTTGTGGGTCTTGATCCAGACCTCGTCTTCGGCCTGATGGTGGACGGCGAGCCAGTCGTAGAAACTCTTGAAATCCTTGAATTCATGGACCTTGGCAGGATTGATCTCGACCGGCGCCATATGTCTTGCTCCTGCTTTGCTGAAGTGTCCGCCATTCAACCCAAATGCGCGTTGTGCGCAAGGGGGCGCCGCCGCCTCAGCCAGAGCCGTGGCGACATCGCGAAGCGGTCATGATCGCGAGCGGACGAGCACGGAACCAACGGGCGCGGGGCGGGCAAGGGACTTCTGACGCGAGGAGCCCGTCGCGAATGTAACGAAACCGATGGCAGCCAGAGCGACCACGACCCCGGCGATGACGTCGACGACGTAGTGGTTTGCCCCCGGTATCGCCGAGAAACCCATGGCGAGGTTCAGAGCGAGCGCGGGATAGCGCAGGATACGCATGGGCCACAGCGCCCATGCGCAGAGTGCCGCGACCGCAGCGTGCACTGACGGAAAGGTCAGAATGCCCGCGCTGTCTTCCAGTCGCCAGATGAAATCGGGATCGTTTCGCACCGCGTGGAACTGCTCAAGGAAGAAGTATCCATAGGTCGGGTCGATGTTCTGCAGGCTGCTCGCGTCGAACTGGTAGTAGGAATAGGTTCCAAGCGCCGGGAAGAAGATGGAGATGGCGCTTGATAGAAAGCACAGGAGCCCGTAGGTGGCGACCATCTGATAGGCTCTGCCGTGATGGCCGGCCAACGCCAGCAGGGCCGGGCAGAGCAAGAGCTGGTAGCCGAAAGATCGATAGGCCTTGTTCAGCGCCTCGGAGAGAAGCGGGTGCTGATCGATCCATCCCATCATCGCGGTCCAATTGACCCCAAGCCACTTGTCCCACCTGGAGAGCTGATTGTCCGCCAAGGGGAAATTCAGCCACGTGGACAAGTAGGTTGAAATCGTGATCGGGACGACCAGGAGCAGGCCGCATCCGCAGCATTCGATCATTGATCGAAGCGTGAGAAAATTGAAACACGTGGCAAGAGCGCTCGCCAGAAAGAACACCAGTGCGGCAATCGGAACGATGTCCAGCCCACCTTCAACGCTCACCTGAAAGCCGGTGAGGGATGTCATGAAAAAGATCAGGCCGTAGGAAACGATCGTTCCCGCAATCAGGAAAATACGAGCTTGAGAAAAGTCATTCATATTGAAAACTCCACGCAATAGACGGGGAGCTTTAACGTGCACTGGTTGTATTTCCGTAAAAAAAACCCGTAAGTTGCTGCGTGCGCGCCTGCAACTGACGTTCGGCGCCATCGTCGCCCCGGCCGCCATCGATCGGCCGTCGGCCGGCGGGCCACTACGGCAGCCGGTGCAAGACCTTCTATCGCAGCGCTGGCTTCCTCTGGCGACCGGGAACGCTCAAAGCTTGAGCGATCGGCAAAACGAAAGGAGGGCGGAAAACTCCACCCTCCATTCGCTTGTCTGTCGCTGGCTATGCCTCTACCGCGCCATCTGCAGCGTCAGCTTGCGGTCGGCGCGCTCCTGCTGCGGCGAGCGGTTGTAGAGTTCGCGATAACACTTGGAGAAGTGCGAGGCGGAGACGAAGCCGCAGGCAACGGCCACTTCGACCACCGGCATCGACGACTGGATCAAGAGGTGCCGGGCGCGGTCGAGGCGGATCTCCAGATAGTAGCGGGCGGGTGACCGGCCCATTTCCTGCCGGAACAGCCGCTCGATCTGGCGGCGCGAAAGATCCGCGCCCTCGGCGATTTCCAGAAGCGACAGCGGCTCGGCTAGATTGGCCTCCATCAGCTCGATGATAGACAGCACCTTGGCATTCTGCACGCCGAGGCGGGCCCGAAGCGGCAGACGCTGGCGGTCATGCGGTCCGCGCACGCGGTCGGTCAGTGCCTGTTCGCAGACGCGGTTGACGAGGTTCTCGCCGAAATCCTGGTCGATCAGGTTCAGCATCATGTCGAGCGAGGCGGTGCCACCGGCGCAGGTGTAGATGTTGCTGTCGATCTCGTAGAGGTCGGCATAGACCTCGGCCTGCGGGAACGCCTCGGAAAAGCCCGGCAGGTTTTCCCAGTGGATGGCGCAGCGCTTGCCCGTCAGCAGGCCGGCGGACGCCAGCACATGGGCGCCCGTACAGAGGCTGCCGACGGCGACGCCGCGGTTATAGACCTCGCGCAGCCAGGCATTGACCGACTTGTTGTTGAAGTCCTCGACATAGATGCCGGAACAGACCAGCACCATCGACGGGCGGTTCTCGCCGCCGAGAAACTTGCGCTCGTCGGCAAGCGACGAATTGACCTCGAGCGCGATGCCGCTCGACGACAGGACCTTTTCGCCGTCCGACGAGGCGAGGCGCCAGGTATAGGCCTCGTAGCCGAGCATGCGGTTGGCGATGCGGAGCGTTTCGATCGCCGCCGAAAAGGGCAGCATGGAAAAGTTCGGCACCAGGAAGAAAACGAGAGAACGCTTTTTGGTCAGTGGCTTGTTCATGAGGCTTCCCATGCTTGGCGATGCGGCTATATTCGTCGCTTGGAAGATACTCTTCGGCTTGTCTGTTTGCGACATTGGCATGGAAAGCAGCGACCGCAAAGAGATTTCGCATTGCGACATCGCGCGGCAAAAGGCGATTTCGCCGGGCTTTCAGGTCTTTGTAAGGAAAGCGACAGTTTTCACCGCGCCGCTGACGTTATCTGACAAGAACCGCCATAGATACGCAACAATCACAAACTGCGCTCCAAGGTTGTGTTTGCCGATTGCGACCTTCTGAGCGGTCTGAGGCGGTGTCGGTCTGAGACAAGTGACGCTGGACGCCAGGGGCGGCGCCGGGCTGGCGGGGAACACAATCGGTTCCAGGAAAACCGGGGGCAGCCTTGCGGATATCCCACACGTCTTGCGGCCAACGTTTTCCGTATTACATGCAAGTCTGTCGGCACTTCAGAAAGGTGATCTTCGCGTGAAGTAGGACGGAGCAACAGACAATCGCCGCTTGGTCTCGCTGTGCAAGATCCTGTGGGGCGTGTCAATGATGACGGCAGCAACCGCTGTCGGAGCTTACATTGGCTGGGAGAGGCACGGCGTCGTGGGAGCGCTGGCACTCGGATTTGTGGGACTGGTCGCCGGCGGCTTCCTCAGTCAGCCGTCGCTGCTCCTGCAACTGGTGACCTAAGCTTGTTCTCCGCAAGGATGGCGGGCGGAAGTGGTCGCTGCAAAGAGCAAGGGCACCGCCTCCTCGGCGATGCCCTTCACTGTTCCGGCTGCTTCGACCTGCCTTTGGGGGCAGGCCGTAGCACCATTCATTGCTCGGTCTTGTGCACCGCATCGTCTACCGACGGGAAGCCGATGTCCTTCAGCGTGTCATAGGACAGGTCTTCCAGCGCCCGTTCCTGACGGTAGCGCTTCCACGCTGCCCAGGCACGAACCTGCAGGTTGAAGAGACCCGGAAGGGACGAGTGGGAGGATGCCCGTTCCGAGGCCGATGAAAACTGAGTATTGGACATTTCATGGCTCCTTCTGAGTGTCTCAGCAGGTCGCGACCATGATGGTAGTTATGACGCAACCTGATCTATCATTCCAACGAATATGTTTGATATCATTCATCAAACATGGTGATTGATTAGCGGGTCTGCAAACATCACGTCGTCGCGAACCCGCTTTGGCAGTTTCGCAAGTTCGCGCCGGGCTTCCACCCGATTTCGTGCGATCTGCTTTTCGCGTCGCTGCCGGACTACGCCGTCGAGTACGGCGATCATTTGGGTAAGGGCGTTGAGGACCATGTCGTTGCTCCTTCGATGCGGACTTTGTACCACTGCCTGCGACAGGGAGTTGTTACACAGGGAACTCCCGGGAGCGGCGACTGCGAGCTGGGCGGCGGACATGGGCTTCTCCTTCCTTCGTCGTCCTTGAGCTTGACTATCGGTCATTGCTGATGTTCAATCAAACGAAATGAAGTGAACTAATCTTTCAGTTTTTTTGAATGAGGATGTCGCCATGAACATGCTGATGCGCCATGCGCTTCCGCTTCTCGAAATGGATGTACTGAAGACATTCATCGCCATTGCCGAGACCGGCAACTTCACCACGGCCGCCGAGACCGTCTATCGCACGCCGTCCGCCGTCTCGATGCAGATCAAGAAGCTCGAGGAGATGCTCGGATGCACGCTCTTCCTGCGTGACGCGCGCTCGGTCACCTTGACGCCGAAGGGGGAGATGCTGCTCGGCTTTGCCCGCCGGCTGCTGTCGCTCAACAATGAAACGGTATCGCGCTTCCTGCTGCCGGATATGAACGGCGTCGTGCGCGTCGGGGCGCCGGAGGATGTCGGCGAGCGCATCCTGCCTGAGGTTTTGAAGCGCTTCGGCGATTCCTATCCGAACGTGACCGTCGACGTGTCGATCGGCATGAGCAACGCCATGCGCAAGAAGGTCGACGAGCATCGGCTCGACATCGCCATCTTCAACAGCCTGACCGAGGGAACGCCGAAAAACGGCGAAATCCTGATGCAGGAGAAGCTCGTCTGGGCCGGCGCCAAATGCGGCAATGCCCATCTGAAGGATCCTCTGCCGGTCTCGATGTGGGAGGATGGCTGCGTCTGGCGGGCGGATGCGGTGGAAAAGCTCGCGCGCGCGGGCCGCAAGTTCCGCATCGCTTTCCTCAGCGCCTATACCACCGGCCAGCGTGCCGCCGTGCTTGCCGGCCTCGCGATCGCGCCGCTGCCGCGTTATCTCGTCCAGGGAGAAATGGTGCAGCTTGGCGAGCGCGACGGCCTGCCGGATCTCGGTCACTACAATATCGGCCTGCAGGTGATCACCGATGCGCCGGCGCCGGTGCTGGCCGTCGCCGACCATGTGCGCGACGCCTTCGCCGACCTGCAGGCGCAATAGGGGGGACTGCTTGGCGTTGCGCTGCCCCCGATCGCAGCCGGCCACGGTTTTCTCCGCGCCCGTATCGCGGAAGGAGCGGCCTTGAGCGGTCAATCGCGTGCAGTCCTCGACCCCATCGATCGCCTGTCGGAGATCATCTTCGGCCTGCTGATGGCGTTGTCCTTCACCGGAACGATGAGCACGGTCACGGGTGGCGAAGGTGGGGTCAATGCGGTGCTTGCCGCCGCCTTCGGCTGCAACATCGCCTGGGGCATCGTCGACGGCGTCATGTATATGCTGACGACCGTGGTCGAGCGGACGCGCCGCCGTGGCTTCATCGATGCGCTCAGGCGCGAGCCGCTTGAGCGCGCGCGAGAGATGTTTCTGGAAAACCTGCCGGATGACGTGCGCCGTGTTTCCTCGCCCAAGGAGACCGAGGCCTTGCTTTTGCGGGTGAGGGCGCTTGGCTCCGATCCCCGGCACAGGGCTATCACCGGCCGCGATTTCAAGGCGGCGTTCGCCATCTTCCTGCTGGTCGTCACCTCGACCTTGCCGCCCAGCATCCCGTTTCTTCTGACCGATGATGTTGCCCTGGCGATGCGCGCTTCAAACGGCATCGCGCTCGTCATGCTCTTCGTCATCGGCGCACGGCTCGGCCGCTACATGGGCCGCAGCCCCTGGCCGATGGCTTTCGCCATGGCAGCGATCGGCGCCGTTCTGGTAGCCGTCACGATCGCGCTCGGCGGATAAGATTGAGAGACTGGAACGACCCGCAGGTTAGGCCACAAGACCCCTGTCGGAGCACAGCAGACTCTCTTGTTTTCTATCAATCTATAGGGTTGCCTTCTCACCAGGACAGCCACATGAAGCTTGCTCACATAGCCCGCGACGCCGAAGCGCTCGCCGCGTTTTGCGTGAACGTCTTGAAATACGAGCACTCGTTCCTGGTCTGCTTCTGGTGCCGCATTTTCGAAAGCGGACGCGATGCTCCAATCCATCGTCACCCATTGACGTCGGCATTTTTCTTCACAATAGGGTCAAGCCGACGAATGTGGCGAGCGCCAGCCACGCAATAACAGGAGTGTAGTCGTGAGCGAACCGACCGTAGCAGATGCAACAAACCGCATTTATGAATCGCTTCAGGCGGACAATGCCGACATTGACGTGCATATTGCGACCCTCAAGGCAGCGTTGACGCGGGCGGGTTTGAAAGAAGCCGTATTCGACCCGGCTAGGCTCGTGCAGAACAACCGTTCTGGCAGGAAGCTCATGCAGGCATACTTTCGGCAACGCGGCGTGACGGTGAAATTCGCGGCTGAGTGAAGCCTTCGCATGACGTCAAACGGGCCGCAGCATGGCGCCGATCGGCGCCGTGCTGGTGGAGGTGACGATCCTGTTTGGTGGCTAGCTTCCGCGTTGGGCGCTTCGCCCGGCTAATCAATTTATCCTCTTCGCCCGTCCATGAAGGCAGATTGAGGGGCTGGAGCTACCTTGCAAAGTGGTGCGTCCAAGGACCCCAGCCGGTTCTACGACGACTTCTCCTCCGCAGACGGTCTATGCGCCACACTGAACCGCAGCACCTCTTCGAAGACCAGATTTCGCGCCTTTGCGTCGGCAATCAACGATGAGGCGGGCATAACATACAGATGAAGCGGAATACTGTCCGATGATCCGATAACGAAATCATCATAGACAACTCGCTCGCTCAATGAGAACACGTCTTTAAAGCCAGTTCTCTTCATGTCCTTGTAAAATTCGTCGTCAATCTCAACAATAGAGAATGCAAAGACTTCCCGTACAGTGTCGATCCGGTCAACGAGTTCAGACGCATACAAGCGGCATTGAAGGAGCGCCTTATTGTTCTCAAATATATCTGCTCCGGGCTTCTTGAATTCGATGATGACCAGCTTATTGGGATGGCCTTCACTGTTCTTAGAAAAAAACGCCGCAACGTCAGGCTTGCGCTGCTGTTTAGATTCTGTCTCCGCGCCAACTTCACGGACGATCTTCGCCAAGGTCTCATCACTGTAAATGCTACTGTACGACAGGAATTTATCGTCCACGATCCAAACGTTATTCTCGCGGATATCGCTTCCGTCGCTGTTCTTGCGCAGGATGGCATTATGGAGGACGTCTTCTGCCGATTCACGGGGCATTTTGGAAAGTGAATCGATCAGCAACGCGCGATGAATGATGAAGCGCGCCAAGTCGTCACTGGCGAGGTGGGAGATATCATCGAAATTGACTTTTCGGCCTTCTTCCATCGCCTCGACGAGTTGGTCTTCGCGTCTCGCTTGCTGCGCTCTGTAGGTCTTTACGATCTCGTCCGCGTCCAGCATGGCGGCGTTCCCGTTCGTTGCGTCAATCGTGATGAACGGGTAGTATTTCTTCAGCTTGTTAATGTTGGCGAGTTTGAACGCGCCTATATCACCTTCCGCCGCCTCGTTGATCATGGCCAGGCATTCGTCGTGGATCCGCGGGATGAGTTTTTCGCGGCTAAGTGGCGATACTAGATCGGTATCTGCATCAGTCTTAGGTAACTCCAGCTTCTGGCGTTCGATATTGGAGCTTCGATTCAGATAAGTCGAAGTTATAGAAATCAGATAGCGGCAGACGTCGAACCGCTTGCTAATCTGGTATTCCTCTACGCAAAGTTCGTCGGCGCACAGCATTGCGATGATGCCTTTTCGAGGTGCATCTTCCCGAAAAAGATAACAATCGAAAATCTCACCGTTGACCTCGAAGGTTTTCGTCCTCAATGCCTCGATTTGCTCGCCTGAAAATACGAAATCCTCGGCGAACGGCTGCTTGGAGTTGTGGGTGAACTTGATCGATATGATCTGGCCGGCCTGTTTCTTCACGAACAGCAGGAGCCGCAAGTCGTCGCACATCGAGTTGACGAGCTTAGCGACCTGCGTGTTAATCTTCTCCTTCAGATCGGAGATGGTGATCGTCGTTTCCTGAGACCCCGATGTGGTTGTTCGCTTGACGTCTTCCAGTGTGAAGTCAGGTGTGTAACGAAATTCGACTAAATGTGTCGAAAGCTGGCTTCGGATGTCGACCCGATTGGCATACTTGAGAAACGCAAGGCGACCAACACCCTTACCGCCGATATCGTCTTTGTGGCCGGTGCAAATCTCGTCAAAGTAGTTGAGATTGTCCTGCGTGAAACCTTCTCCGTCGTCGGAGATAGTAATCTTGTCGAGGACTTTACGCTCTTCGTCGCCGAACAGTCCGGATTGCTTCTCAAACCAGAGATCAACTGAAATGGACTTTGCGCCGGCGTGGATAGAATTTGTTACACCTTCGCGGATGACGTCCCGCGCAGTGACGCCACCCTTGTAATGTTCAGCGATAAACTTCTTGAGATTGATCCGTGCCATAGAGACTGTCTAGTGAAACGAGGAAAGGCAAACAAGCGCGCTGCCAATGCTGCAAGATAAAATTATTAAGTTTCAGAGGTATGTGATCATGCCAAGAGCGCACGAACCTTGGCGGGAAGTCAAGACCCGCGCCGACTGCCGATAGGGGTGACACCTTCACCTGGCCGGCGCAATATTGCCATTCGTGGGATGGCGAAGAGATTGCCTGACAGGCGAAGCGCCGAAAGGCCAGAGTTTCACGCCCTGATCGGCGCCTGGCGGATATGGATTTCGATCAGGCGCTTCAGCTCGGCCAGGTCCCTGGCTTCCAGCGCATCGACCATCAGGTGATGCTCGCGGGCCGATTGTTCGATGCGGGCGCGCGTGCGCCATTGCGAGACCGGGGCCGAGGCTGTCCGCTGGCGGATTTCGGCGATGATGTTCACGAGTTCGGTGTTGCCCGCCAGCATGAGCAGGGCGCGGTGGAAGGCGAGGTTCGCGTCGTAGTGCTCCATGATCGAGCCGCGAAACGACATCTCGTCGAAGGCCCTGGCGAGGTCCCGCAACGCCCTGACGGATTCCGGCGTCACGTTCGCCACAATCCGGTCGGCGATGCCGGTCTCGAGGATCACGCGGATGTCGCTGATTTCCTGCGTGCGCTGGTCGTCGAGCTCGTAGACCTGGTAGCCGCGGTTGGGATTGTGCTGCACCAGGCGCTTTTGCGACAGGCGATCGAGTGCGCGTCGAACCTCGGGCCGGGTGCAATCATAGCGGCGTTCCAGGTCGATCTGCTTGAGCCAGGTGCCGGCGGGAAGGGTTCCGGTCAGGATGTCGTGCAGCAAAAGCTCGGTCACGTCCTTCTTGTCCGTGGACGCTTCCGTTTCCATCAGATCGTCGCTCATCGCCGGTCCTGTTTTTCTCGTGTCCACTGTCCGATCCCTTCCAGGAATTGGTTCCATTTTTGGAGAAACTATGATGACGCCCGCGACAATTCAATGCGGGCGGGGGGATTTTCTCGGCCAGTTTCAACGCCTTGGGGCCGAGACCGCGTCACCGTGACGGCCGGCTCAAAGCCGCCGCCGATTGCCGTGATCGACCGCTGAGGCGCTCTCCACGCCAACCGAAATAATTCATCGCGCCTCTCTTGTGTATCCAAAAATGATTCCGTAAATTGGCGCCAATAATGGATACTATTATTGGGGGCGCCGGTAAACCATGAAGAATTCGCATGCCGTCTGGGAACTGCTCGAGACCAAGCGCGAAGCATTCTTTGCGCTCAGCGACCGGGTCTGGGATACGCCGGAAACCAACTATGAGGAGTTTTCTTCGTCCGCCGAACATGCGGCACTGCTCGAAGCCGAGGGCTTTCGCGTGTCGCGTGGCATCGCCGGCATGCCGACGGCGGTCATGGGCGAGGCAGGTGAGGGCGGGCCTGTTATCGCCATCCTCGGCGAGTTCGATGCGCTGCCGGGCTTGAGCCAGGCGGCCGGCATTGCCGAGGAGCGGCCGCTCACCGAAGGCGGCAACGGCCATGGCTGCGGCCACAACCTGCTCGGCGCCGGCTCGATGATGGCGGCCACCGCCGTCAAGGACTATCTCGCTGCCAACGGCATCGAGGGGCGGGTCCGCTATTACGGCTGCCCGGCGGAAGAGGGCGGTTCGTCCAAGGGCTTCATGGTGCGCGCCGGCGTGTTCGACGATGTCGATATCGCGATCTCCTGGCACCCGGCACCCTTTGCCGGTGTCAACAACCCGATCTCGCTTGCCTGCAACGAACTCGACTTCCGCTTCAGCGGTCGGGCGTCGCACGCTTCGGCGGCTCCCCACCTGGGCCGCAGTGCGCTCGACGCGCTTGAACTGATGAATGTCGGCGTCAACTATCTGCGCGAGCACATGCCGTCGTCGGCGCGGATCCACTATGCGGTCACTGACACGGGCGGCAACGCGCCGAACGTCGTGCAGGCACGCGCGAAGGCGCGCTATCTCGTTCGCGCCCGCAGCCTGCCGGAGCTTCTGGACCTCGTCGAACGGGTCCGCAGCGTCTCCAAGGGCGCGGCGCTGATGACCGGCACCTCGGTCAGCGACGAGATCGTCAGCGGCGACGCCAATCTGATCGGCAACACGCCGCTCGAAGCGCTGATGCATCGCCAGCTCGAGCATCTGGGGCCGCCTCGGTTCGATGAGGACGACCGCAGGATGGCTGCAAGGTTCCAGGAGACCTTCACAAATGAGGATATCGCGTCTGCCTTCGAGCGCTTCGGCCTGAAGCTGCGCCGCGGTGTTTCCCTCTGCGACACGATCTTCCCGCCCGAGAACGGCGCCGGCACGCTTGTCGGCTCCACCGATGTCGGAACGGTCAGCTGGGTGGTGCCGACCGTGCAGATGCGCGGCGCCACTTACGCCATCGGCACGCCCGGCCACTCCTGGCAGCTGGTTGCGCAAGGCAAGCTTCCGGCCGCCCATAAGGGCATGGAACATGCGGCCAAGGTGATGGCGAGCACGGCGATCGAGCTGATCCTCGATCCGGCGCTGATTGCCGCGGCCAAGGCCGACCATGCCGCGAGGCTGGAGGGCACGCCGTTCGTCAATCCCATTCCTGACAATGTTGACCCACCGATCCCCGGCGTGAGCCATGGTTAGGTCATCGATCGACAAGCGAAGGGAGGCGCTGCGATGACTGAGCCCGGTTTCCTTGACATCATCAGCTTCGGGCCGGACGGCTGGGGGCCGGCGCTTGCGGCCGGCGCGTGGATGACGATCCTGATCGCGATATCAGGTTTTGCGATCGGCGGCCTCATCGGCACCTTCGGCGCCTGGGCGAAGATCGCCGGCGGTCCGGTCGTCCGTGCTTGCGCCGAGGCCTACACCACCATCCTTCGCGGCATTCCCGACCTGCTGGTCATCTATCTCTTCTATTTCGGCGGCAGCGCCGTGGTGACGGCGGTCGGCCAGCTGTTCGGCGCGGAGGGCTTCGTCAGCTTTCCCGGCTTCATCGCCGGCGCGCTTGCGGTCGGCATCACCTCCGGCGCCCAGCAGACCGAGGTCTATCGCGGCGCCTTTCGTGCCGTGCATCCGGGGGAACTGGAGGCGGCGACCGCCTGCGGCATGGGGCGGCTCCTCAAGTTCCGCCGCATCACCGCGCCCTTGACGCTGCGTTATGCGCTGCCAGGTCTCGGCAACGTCTGGCAGGTGGTGCTGAAGGAATCCGCACTGGTCTCGGTCACGGGCGTCGTAGAACTCCTGCGCCAGGCGCAGATCGGCGCCGGATCGACCAGCCGTCCCTTCGATTTCTTCTTTATCGCAGCGATGATCTATCTCGCGATTTCCACGGTCTCGGGCCTGATCCTTCAGGTCACTGAGCGCCGCTTCCAGCGCGGCGTCAGGAGGGGCTGATGGATATCAAATTTGCCCTTGAAACCTTCTGGAGCCTGGCGGCGGCGCTGCCGTTGACGCTGGAGCTTGCCGTGACCTCGATCGCGCTCGGCTCGGTTCTCGCTCTCGCTCTCGCGCTTTCCCGCCTCTCGGGCATTCTCGCACTCGATCTCTTTGCTCGCACTTATGTGTTCCTGTTTCGGGGAACGCCGCTGCTCGTGCAGATCTTCCTGATCTATTACGGTCTCAGCCAGTTTCCGGCCGTGCGCCACAGCATCTTCTGGCCGCTGCTGAGAGAACCCTACTGGTGCGCGGTGCTGGCGCTGATGCTGAACACGGCCGCCTATGCCAGCGAAATCATCCGCGGCGGGCTCATTTCGGTGCCGCACGGGCAGGTGGAGGCAGCGCGCGCCTGCGGCATGGGTCGCTTCATGATCTTCCGCCGCATCGTCATGCCGCAAGCGCTGCGCCAGGCGCTGCCCGGTTACGGCAACGAGATGATCTCCATGGTCAAGGCGACCTCGCTCGCCTCGATCATCACGCTGATGGAAATCACCGGCGTCGCCGCCAAGCTCATTTCGGAGAGCTACCGGGTGATCGAGGTCTTCGTCGTCGCCGGGTTCATCTATCTCGCCATCAACTTCGCGCTGACCCGGCTCGTCGCCTTCGCCGAAGCCAGGCTGAACCCGCACCTGCGCGCGCCGCTGGCGATTTCCGCAGAACTCAAGGGAGAAACGCATTGAACATCTCCGCCGCCGTCACCACTCCGGTCGCCATCCGCGTGCACGACCTACACAAGAGCTTCGGGCCCATCGAGGTGCTGAAAGGCGTGTCGCTCGAGGCGCGCGAGGGCGAAGTGATTTCCATTCTTGGATCGTCCGGCTCCGGCAAGTCGACGCTGCTTCGCTGCATCAACATGCTGGAGGTGCCGAATTCGGGCACGATCGAGGTCGCCGGTGAGGCCATCCGGCTGAAAACTTCGAGCGACGGGCGCAGCCGCCCAGCCGACCAGAAACAGGTGGACCGTATCCGCTCCGAACTCGGCATGGTGTTCCAGAGCTTCAATCTCTGGTCCCACAAGACCGTACTCGAAAATGTCATCGAGGCGCCGGTGCATGTGCTGAAGCGCCCGCGCGCCGAGGCGATCGAGGAGGCTGAAGCGCTGCTTGCCAAGGTCGGCATCGCCGACAAGCGCAACCACTACCCCTCGCATCTTTCGGGCGGCCAGCAGCAGCGTGCCGCAATCGCCCGCGCGCTTGCGATGCGCCCGAAGGCGATGCTCCTCGACGAACCGACCTCGGCGCTCGACCCGGAGCTGGTCGGCGAGGTGCTGCGCGTCATGCGCGGGCTCGCCGAGGAGGGGCGCACCATGCTGGTCGTGACCCATGAAATGGGCTTTGCCCGCGATGTCTCCAGCCGCGTCGTCTTCGTGCACAAGGGAACGATCGAGGAGGAAGGGCCGCCGCACGAGGTCTTCACCCGCTCGAAGTCCGAGCGGTTCCGCCAATTCATCAAGAGTTGAGGCGCCAGCTACGGCCGGCCGCCAACACGCATACCAATCAACATCCACAAAAAGGGGAATGCTGTAATGAAGAAGACCACCGCAATCATCGCCTCGGCGCTTGCCGTTGCCGCGGGGCTGATGTCCGTGCCGGCCAAGGCCGAAGACAAGAAGTGGACGAAGGTGACGATCGCCACCGAAGGCGCCTTTCCGCCCTATAACCTCACCAAGGCAGACGGCACGCTCGACGGCTACGAGATCGAGCTCAGCAAAATTCTCTGTGACCACATGAAGGTCGAATGCACCGTCATCGCCCAGTCCTTCGACGGCATGATCCCGGCGCTCAACGCCGGCAAGTTCGACGCCATCATGGCCGGCATGTCGGCGACCGAGAAGCGCAAGGAAGTCATCGACTTCTCGACGTCCTACGGCAGCACCGGCCAGGCCTTCGCGACGCTGAAGGGTGGCGATCTCGAAACGCTGCCGATGAAGGGCGAACTGTTCTCGCTCGCCTCCAACGAGGCGGGCGCGCGCAAGGCGGTAGACGAACTGAAGCCGCTGATCGAGGGCAAGACCATCGGCGTCCAGACCGCGTCGATCGCGGCGCGCTTCATCGACGAATATCTGAAGGACGTGGTCGAGGTGCGCGAATACAAGACGACCGAGCAGCACGATCTCGACCTCGTCGCCGGCCGCGTCGATTTCGTCATGGCCTCGATGGGTTATTTGAAGACCACGGTCGAAAAGCCCGCCAACAGCGATATGGTCATCACGGGCCCGCGCTTCCAGGGCGGCTTCCTTGGCGCCGGTAGCTCCGTCGGGCTGCGCAAGAGCGACCCGGAACTGAAGGTGCTGTTCGACGACGCCGTCGCCGCGGCCAAGGCCGACGGCACCATCAAGCGCCTTTCTGAAAAGTGGTTCGGCTTCGATCTGACGCCGCAATAAGCCTCGGGCGACACCGCTATCAACTCAAGCGCCGCGTGTTCCACCGAACGCGCGGCGCTCTTGCGCCTGGGGCGAGGTTGACTTTCATAAGTGATCAATTATGATAAGTCATGACTTATGAAGCGAGGGCATTGGTGGCTCTGGCCGATCCGACCCGGCGTGCCATCTTCGAGAAACTGGCGGAAGGTCGCCTTTCAGTGGCGGAGCTGGCACGCGTGATGCCGGTGTCGCAGCCGGCGATCTCACAACATCTGAAAGTGCTGAAGGAGGCGCGCCTGGTCGTTGACCAGCCGGCCGGCGCGCGCAGGATCTATTCGATCGATCCGAGTGGCCTTGGGCCCTTGCGCCAATGGCTGGACCGTTTCTGGGACGAGCAGCTTGCGGCTTTCAAGACGCTCGCCGACGGCGACGAGACGGAGTGATCAAAGGCGGCAACCGTTGAGCGGAGGAAGAGCATGCATAGGATCGAACCGGCCCCGGTGCTGAAATCCGTCACCGTCAGCGCGCCGCCTGAGCGCGCCTTCGAGATCTTCGCGACGCAGATGGGCGACTGGTGGCTGAAGACCCACAGCCTGACGGCAAGCGGACAGAAGACCATTGTCGTCGAGCCCCGCGCCGGCGGGCGCTGGTATGAGATCGGCGTGTCAGGTGAGGAAAGGGAGTGGGGCCGGGTGCTTGCCTACGAGCCGCCGAAGCGCATCCTTTTTGCCTGGCAGCTCAATGCCGACTGGACCTTCGATCCAGAATTCCGGACCGAAGTGGAAGTCACCTTCGAACCGACAGCCGACGGCGGCACGACCGTGCGGCTCGAGCATCGCAACCTCGCGAACTATGGCGCCAAGGCGGAGGAAGCGCGGCGCGCGCTCGATTCCGAAGGCGGCTGGGCCGGGTTGCTCGCGGCGTTTGCGGCGAGGGCGGCGTGAAGCGTGGCCAGATTGCCTGCGCAAGCAGCCCTTACCTAGAGGGGGTTTCCAGTGCGCGGGCGTCTTTTCTGACGTCATAGAGAAACTTCAGGATCGTGATGACCGAAGACGCAATGCCAGCCACGGCAGTTATGTGCTGCCAAGTTACCTGATCGGCCGCGGACTTATCGATCATGCCGATGGCATACATGGCCCAAACCGCGGTGTACAAGGCCGGCGCCAGTACGGCCGAGGCCAGGATAAGCACGATTGCCAAGGCCTTCGCAATCCGGGCGTCGACCGCCGAAACGTCCATTGTCCACGTCACTGCGACGATCACCAATCCGCAAAAAATGGTCGCCATGTTAACGACGGCCTGAAGCGGCGCGCCTAAAACGACATCACCCTGGCCATAGTTGAACAAGTTGAGCGGGAGCAGGATGGCCAGCACCACGGCATAGACGAAGCTTCTTGTTTTCAGCGCAAAGTCAAAAAGCAGGCAATATGCAAAGCCAGCAGCACCGATGATCGGGGCCAGGAGCAGCACGAGATAGAAAGGGTAGGCCGCTCTATCGTAGGCGTCCGGCCTTGGACCTGTTGCCTGTGACAATGGTCCACCTTGGTTCAAATGAGAAAATGCGATGTATCTGGAAATGAAGGTGCCCGCTTCTATCATCCACCAAACGGCCAACAGCGCGGTTGCTAAGGCGAGACAAACCCCGACAGCTCTTCGCATCACACAGTTCCTGCCCCATCCCCGTACTGACAACCATCAGAGATTGCATCGGCAAGCGACGTGAGTCGAGAGGGACTGATCTGCTGGCACCTTTTCGCCGCCTTCTCTCCCGGTTTCCGGTCGTATGGGCAAGCGACGATGGGCGATTCAACGTGCCCGGCACAGGCTGTGGACGCCAAATCAGGTCATGGTTTAGACAAGCTGCTGTGCCAAGCCGCGCACGTTCATCCGACATTCATGGCGGATTGCGGAAAATGGCCCGATGAAAAACAGTTGGATGATGCGATGAAAAGAATAGGTGCAGTACTCGTGGCCGCCGCTACGGCGCTGTCGGCGGTCTCGGCGCAGGCCGTGCCCATGTCCCCCGTTTCCGTTGGGCAGTCGGCTTCCCAGCCGGTCGAGTTGATCCACCACAAGCCAGGCCACTACGGCGGCCCGCGACACAAGCGCGGGTACGACGGCTACCGCTACAACGGCAACCGCTACAATGCGGGCCCACGATACGGCTATTACAATGGCTACGAGGGCTACCGCTACCGTCGCGACGGCTACCGCAGGCACAGCGATGGCTGGTGGTATCCTCTGGCTGCATTCGGAGCAGGCGTGGTTATCGGTGGCGCCATCGCGTCGCCACCCCGCAGGGTCTATTCCAATGCGCCGTCCGCGCATGTCGAATGGTGCTATGACCGCTATCGCTCATACAGAGCCTACGACAATAGTTTCCAGCCCCATTATGGGCCGCGCCAGGAATGCGTGTCGCCGTATTATTGAGCGTCCATTGGACGACGGCCGTCGGGTTGAAACCTCGATGACCGTCGTCGATGCGGCAGCATGGTCTCCGCCGTCACCTTGCTCTCCGGCAATGACCGTGGCGGAAAGCTTCGGAAAGGCGTGCACCTGTCGGGCATCGCCCGCCGTGTCACCTTCCGAGCATCCTGACAATTGATCGATCGCGCGCGAGGAACGGCAGCGTCGGCCGCGGCCAGCCTTCGGACGTCGCTGTTGTTACTTGGTCGGCCGCACGAGCGTGACAACCCGCGGCTTTGATGGCGCGTCGAGCCATTCGATCCACTTGTCCCGTTCCTCGATCGTGTCGAAGAACCGCCAGAGCTTGTAATCCTCTTCCGTGGTCTGCAGCATCTCGCCGATCGAAACGAGCTCCATCGGCAGCTCCACCTCGTTGCCGTCGTAGCGAATGAAATAGATGCCTTCGGCGGCAAGGCGGACAACCTGGCCGGTGCCGTAGGTTCCATCGGGATCGTCGACCGTGAAATACATGCCGGTCAGGGTGTCGAGAATTTTGTTGTTCATCGGTGTCGAATGCCAGTTCACGAAGATGCGGTTGAGGAGACGTTCGCCCGCCGCCGGGATTAAGGCAAGCTGAAATCTCCAGTTTCCACGTCTGCTGAAGAGTGAGGCACTGCCAGTGCGACTACTCAATGATTGCCGGCCATGCCGTACGTTCGTTGCCTTCACTTCACGAGTTCGGGAAGAGGGCTGAGTAGACCAAGCGATAGCGTCCGGCGCTGCTCTGGGATTGCGGCCGCCGTGCTAGACCGAGTGTCTCCATCCTCCCGCGGTATAGAGCAGCCCGGTAGCTTCAATTTAACCCAGGCGCAGATAGCGCTGGATGATTGAACAACGCAATTTGCTCGTGCGGCGAGCCTTCGCCATCCGCGGTCAATATCTTCGCCGCGTGATTATGTGCGAAGCAAAGATGTCGCGCGACCAAGATGACGTAGGCCCCGAAATTGATCCCTATATCGTCCTCATAGGGGCATCCTAGCACTGTATCACCAAACGCTATGCCGTTCACTTTGCCACTGAAAACATTCATCGACATGCGTCCGGCATTTTGCTCGAAGTTTTTGATTTCGGTCGTTGACGTGTGGGCATATGCATTTCTGAACCGCTTTATTAGGTCGGCTACAGAACTCACCCCTGGGCCTGTCAGGTCATGAGCGCCCGAAATTGGCATTCCGACATTCTCGCAATACTTGTTCAGTTCATAAGAATTTATCGAAAGCTCGATTAACGCCGATTCTCTGAAAGGGCTGGCGCTTTCGATCACTCCACTCAAAATGAGCTGCGTGTTACGTTTCAGCATGTGAACGGCTTCGTGGCGTCGGAACCACTTCAGTTGATCTGCCATGCGAGTTTCCTGTTTCTGATTGCTTTGGCTGATCCCGATATTCGAGGTGGGGACTAGACCCAGTATTTGGTTCGCTGATGTCTCAAGTTGCCACTCATGCGGGAGCAGGGTTCGTCACCTTCTTGGGGAATTATCGCGGATCCAATCGTTGGTGCCTTTGAAGTTCCTGTCCTGTTTATGGTTGTTAGTGAGTTCGGACACCATCAACTTGTCGTTCGCATCGAGGAACTGTCGGTAGTGGGCGTGAACCTCGTCGGAGGTATTGTTAAGGTTTACGAGCCAGCACGAGAGCTGGTATTTGTGTCCACCTCTCTCCTTCAAGTCATCGATAAGAGGTTTGTAGTCAGCGGACGTTTCTTCTTTCACTAGATCGTATGTGATGATGAATGGTGGCATTCCGTTCTCCGTTTCTAGTTGCATAAGCAAGAAACGATGAATTACCTTGAGTCGCAAGATCGTTTGCGATCCGTTGGTAGCCGTGCCCCTTAATTCACAACGACCTGGGGATAACGGGGATGATGAGACGGCAACGACTATCGCCGATGTTCGACGACATCACCTCGCCAGCCGAAGACATGGAAGAAATGCCAGATTGGGTAGAGGCAACGCGCCCATGCCGCCATCGGCTTCCGCTGGGCCACATTGGGCAACAACACGAAGGGCCGCAGCGTCACCGATCGATGCGAGACAGGATCTCTGCAGGGTGCCGTAGGTAGGTAGTCCCGCGTCCAGGCAGAAATGCAGGCCAAGCAGTGGCTCGGCCACGTCCGCTCAGCGCTCGGCAGTTACTAGGGAGCTGAGCTTGACGATGGCGGGCGAGGCCGAGATCTATCCCGCCGCCCGGGACTTCGATGCTTTTAACGCAGACAACGACGGACCCAAATATCACGCGTCTTTTCGCCGACGTCGTTCTACTCGCGGCTGCGCCTGCGCCGTCTGCCGCCACCCTCACCATCGTCGCCGCTCACCTTGCGCTCCGGCAGTGTCACCACCGTAGAGAGCTTCGGGAAGGTGTCGACCTTGTTTGGCATCGCCATGGCGTTGACGAAGTGCTCCTGAAACTTTGATTCAAGCGCCGTCTCTATCTTCTCGATTTTGCTGACGGTTTGCTCGATTTCACGGCGGTGGCCGCGGTTCAGCAGTGCCATCAGCGCGCCGGTGCCGGCGGCGTTGCCGACGGCTTTCACCTCGTCGAGGTCGCAGTCGGGGATGAGGCCCAGCACCATGGCGTATTTCGGGTCGATGAAGGAGCCGAAGGCGCCGGCGAAGCGGATGGTGTCGACGTGCTCGATGTCGAGCTTTTCCATCAAGAGCTTGATGCCGGCGTAAAGTGCTGCCTTGGCAAGCTGGATGGCGCGGATGTCGTTCTGCGTCACCGTGATGCGCTGTTCGCCCTCGTGCAGCAGGTAGGAGAAGGTGCGGCCGTTCGGGATGATGCGCGGGCTTTTGGCTGCCATCGCGCCATCGACGACGCCGTCCTCAGAGATAATGCCGGAAAGATACATCTCGGCGACGATCTCGATGATCGCCGAGCCGCAGATGCCGGTGACGCCCACGGAGGCGGCGGCTTCAGTAAAGCCTTCCTCGTCCGACCACTTGTCGACGCCGATCACGCGGAAGCGCGGCTCCAGCGTTTCCGGATCGATGCGTACGCGCTCGATCGCGCCGGGGGCGGCGCGCTGGCCGGAGGAGATTTCCGCACCCTCGAAGGCGGGGCCGGTGGGCGAGGAGGCGGCGACGACGCGGTCCTTGTTGCCGAGCACGATCTCGGCATTGGTGCCGACATCGACGAGCAGCATCATCTTGTCCTGGCGGTAGGGACCTTCCGACAGCGTGGCACCGGCCGCATCGGCGCCGACATGGCCGGCGATGCAGGGCAGCATGTAGAGCCTGGCGCCGCGGTTGACGTCGATGTCGAGCTCGTGTGCCCAGTATTGCAGCGCGCCGGAAACGGCGAGCGCAAACGGCGCCTGGCCGAGTTCCGTCGGGTCGATGCCGAGGAACAGGTGGTGCATGATCGGATTGCCGACGAAGACCATGTCGAGAATATCGTGGCGGTCGACTTCGCCTTCGGCGCAGACCTTGCCGATCAGCCCATTGACCGCCTCGCGCACCGCCTTGGTCATGGCCTCGCGGCCATCCGGGTTCATCATCACATAGGAGACGCGGCTCATCAGGTCTTCGCCGAAGCGGATCTGCGGGTTGGAGGCGCCCGAGGAGCCGACGATGCGGCCGGAAAGCAGCGAGACCAGATGCATGGCGATCGTGGTCGAGCCGATGTCGCAGGCAACGCCATAGGCCTCGTTCTTCAGACCCGGCCACAGGCCGACGATGAAGGGGCGCGATGAATCCATGTCGCGGTGGATGGCCGCGGTGACGGCCCAGTTGCCCTTGCGCAGGATGCCCTGCACCTGCGGGATCAGATGCGGCGCGATGAGCAGATCCTTCCAGCCCCAGTCCTTTTCCAGCATCACCTTCAGCCGGTCGAGATCGCCGAGCGGCTTGTGCATGTCGGGCTCGTCCACCTCGACATAGCAGAGCTGGACGGCGGCGTTGCGCTCGATGACGCGATCGGTCGCAGCCTTGCGCACGACCTGCGCATTGATGACGGTGTCCTGCGGCACGTCGATGACGAGATCGCCGAGGATCTGGGCGGAACAGGAGAGGCGGCGGCCATCGGGAAGACCGCGGATCTTCTCATAGCGCTCCTCCTTGGCACCCTTATCCGAGATGTGCTCGTTGGAGGAAATGATCTTGTGCTTGGCGAAATTGCCTTCCTGCACCTCGATCTGACAGCGCCCGCAGGTGGCGCGGCCACCGCAGACGCTTTCGACATAGACGCCGAGCTTGCGGGCGGCATCGAGAACAGGGGTCCCGACCGGGAAGCGGCCGCGCTTGCCCGAAGGCATGAACAGCACCAGAGGATCTTTTTGCGCGGCTTCGGTCATGTTGGTCTCGATCTCGGAGGTGCCTTCGATGCGCATGCTATCGGTTCTTTCGTCTGGTCCGCTCTCCAGAGTGAAGTACCGGTAAGGTGTTTCATCTCAAGAGCGAAGCACGGGTAAACGATTTCAGACTGCACCGGAACCCCGCCCGATAGTTGTCCAATCCCGACATGGGCCGATCTGTTTCAAACAGTTAGGCTGCGGCAGACAGGATCACTTGCGCTGCAGACGCCGGGCGTTGCTGCGCACCCGCTTGCCATAGGGCCTCAGCGCCGCGGACGCAATCGCCGTACCGTGGCCCGAGGCGGTGCCGCCGGTCATCAGCCGTATTGTATTGTCGAAGGCGGCCTTCCAGAGCGCGACATTGACAGCGACGACACTCTCGGCCGTAGCGGCAATCTTCTCGGAAACCATGCGGTGAAGCTCGGTCACATCCTGCGTCTTGCCCATCAGCGCCGCCATCTGCATTTCCTGCAGCCGGACGGCAATCACGAAGGGCGCTTCAAACCAGAGCGTTGCGGCATCGAGGCGAAGGCGGCGTGTCATGGGAAGTCTCCACGTTTGCGTTGCCGGATGTCAATCTCGAAGTCGCAATCCGGGCATGGATGGCCGGCTTCTCGATGACTAAAGGGAGAAAGACGGAAAAGAGGCTGAGATGCCTTTTAACGCCGTTCTCCCTTTTTCGTTCAGCCTGGCGCCGAAACAGAACCTATTCGCTTGCAGCGGCTCCGCCGGTGCGGGCCGCGCGACCGCCGCGGCGTCCGCCACCGGCGGCAGCTGGTGCGGCGGCAACCACGTGGCCGCCTTCGGCCGGCTTGTGGTCGCGATAGGTCTTGATCCAGTGGGTGCAGTTCGGGTCGGTGCCGTTGAGCACGTTGGCCGCACGCACCGCTTCCATTTCCTGCGGGCGGCAGGGGTTCATGATCGCAGACGTCATGCCGGCGCCGATGACCATCGGGATGAAGCCGGCATTGATGCCGTGGCGGTGCGGCAGGCCGAAGGAGATGTTGGAAAGGCCGCAGGTGGTGTTGACCTTCAGCTCTTCGCGCAGACGACGCAGCAGCGCGAAGACCTGCTGGCCGGCGGTGCCCATGGCGCCGATCGGCATCACCAGCGGGTCGACGACGATGTCGTGCGGCTTGATGCCAAAGTCGGCGGCGCGCTCGACGATCTTCTTGGCGACGGCGAAGCGCACATCCGGATCCTCCGAAATGCCGGTCTCGTCGTTGGAGATCGCGACAACAGGCACGTCGTATTTCTTGCAGAGCGGCAGGATCGCTTCGAGCTTCTCCTCCTCGCCGGTGACGGAGTTGACGAGCGGGCGGCCCTTGGCGACGCGCAGCGCCGCCTCGATCGCGGCCGTGACCGAGCTGTCGATCGACAGCGGCACGTCGACGAGGCCCTGGACGATCTCAAGCGTCTTGACGAGCAGCGGCGGCTCGGTCTCGTTCGGGTTGACGGCGGTAACGCCGGCATTGACGTCGAGCATCGTGGCGCCCGCCGCGACCTGTTCCAGCGCATCCTTGATGACAGTGTCGAAGTTGCCCTCGATCATTTCGGCGGCGAGCTTCTTGCGGCCGGTCGGGTTGATGCGCTCACCAATGACGCAGAACGGCTGGTCAAAGCCGATGATGATCTCGCGGGTGGCGGAAGCGACGATGGTCCGGGTCATTAAGGGTCCTTTGTCCTGGCGGGGGCAATGTAATCATGCCCGTGAAATCGATGATAGGCGTCGAGTGCTCGACGCCGGTTGGTCAATGCGGGTGATGGGCCGCGGCTTCGGCCATCTGCTGCTGGTTTTCTTCCTTGCCCTCGCGAATATGCTCCAGCCGCTCGGCAACCATCGCATCCTCGGGCAGCGTTTCGTGCTTCCAGGGCTTGCGGCCCTTCAATACGCCCGATTCATGCACGATTTCTGCGACATATTCTTCCTGGCGGTAGGCCATGACGTGGATGCCGGAGACGCCTTCGATCTCCTTCACCTCGTTGATGATGTCGATGCAGAGCTGCTTGCCTTCCTTCTTCTGGTCCTGCGCGCCTTCAAGACGCGCAACCACGCTGTCGGGAATATGGATGCCCGGCACGTTGGAGCGGATCCAGCGGGCGGTCTTGGCGGATGCCATCGGCCCGACGCCGACGAGGATGTAGCATTTCTCGTGCAGTCCGAGGTCGCGCACCTTCTTCATGTATTCGCGGAACATCGGCACGTCGAAACAGTACTGGCTCTGCACGAATTGCGCGCCCGCCTCGATCTTCTTGGCAAGACGATAGGGGCGGAAATCGTAAGGCGGCGCAAAGGGGTTGATCGCAGCGCCGAGGAAGACCTGCGGCGGCGTCGTCAGCTTGCGGCCCGAGAGGAACTTCGCGTTGTCGCGCATGATGCGCACGGTTTCGAGCAGCGACATGCAGTCGAGGTCGAAGACGGGCTTGGCGCCCGGCTGGTCGCCGGCCTGCACGCCGTCGCCGGTCAGGCACATGATGTTCTGTACACCCATGGCAGACGCGCCGAGCACGTCGCCCTGGATGGCGATGCGGTTCTTGTCGCGGCAGGCGATCTGCATGATCGGGGCATAGCCCATGCGCGTTAAGAGCGCGCAGATGCCGACCGAGGACATGTGGCAGTTGGCGCCTGAGGCATCGACCGCGTTGATGCCGTCGACCCAACCGTCGAAGATTGCCGCACGCTCATAGACGTCCTGCGGGTTGGCGCTGTCGGGCGGGTTGAGCTCGGCGGTGACGGCGAACTCGCCGCGGCGCAGAACACGCTCCAGACGGCCGCGGGAGGAATGGCCGGGCAGGGGCTCAAGCGGCGCGCCGGGATCGAAGGGATTGATGTCGGGGCTCATGCCTGGCCTTCCTTGGATGCCGCTTCACGGCGCGCTGCGGCTTCCGCCGTCACGCGCAGCCAGGACGAGGTTTCGCGCAGCGACTGGTTGACCGGCTTCTGCACGTTCATGATCGCGTTGCCCTTCTCCATGTTCTGCGAGCCCTTCCAGGCCTGCACCCAGACGCAGGGCATATCCGGCTCGACCTCGCAATTGCCGTTGGCGCGAACGCCGCCGCAGGGGCCATTGCGCAGCTGCTTCGGACAGTTCATCGGGCAGGACATGCCGGTCGACGACAGCGCGCACTGGCCGCACATGCGACAGTCGAAGAGGAAGCCCTTGACGTGACGCTCGACGAAGGTGATGGGCCGCTCCACCCGGCCATAGCCAAGGGCGTTCCACAGCGGATGAAGCAGCAGGAACATATCGGCGAAGCGGTTGTAGAACCATTCGAGGAAACGGGAGTTGCGCACGGCCCAGAGGCGGACCGTATACTTGTGGCGCGACCGACGGCTCGGAGAAACTCCGGTCGGGGTATAGGCGCCGGTCGCAGCCTTTGCCGCGGGCGCGGCATTGCCCTTCATGATCTTCGGTTCGCTCGGCGGTTTGGCATCAGCCATTGTCGCGGCCTCCGGCCTTGACCAGTGCGACGAGCCGCTCGCGGTCATAGGCCGCTTCGAGTTCGGCCGCGGCCTGATCCGCTTCCGTTTCCAGATCGTCGGAGACCGGCACCGCATCGGCCTTGCGCCATTCGGCAAGATAATCGTCGGTTTCCGCCGCACCGGTGCGCATGGCGCACATGTCGATCGCTTCGGTGAAGCGCAGCGATAGCTCGCGCTTTGCCGTCGTGCGGCCCTTCTTGATGATGACCTGGGCCGGTATGTCGCGCCAGTAGACGATAATGCGATCTGCCATCGGTTGTTGATCTCCTCCCCTGCATGTTTCCTTTGATCGGTACCGATCGAAGGCCAAAAACATGCAGCACTCTAAAGCGCTACAGCGAACTTTGCGCGTCTGACAGGACGCGCGGCGCTGTAGTGCGACAATGCGCATCAACCGGCGTCCGGGCTCATCTCGCCACGACGTTGGATATGTCCAAAAACGACGCTCGACAACGAGCCGCGACGGCCGTGCTTTTGGAGACGCGCGAGCGTCGGTCGAGCGGGCGGGCGTGTCAATGCAGTTCGCAGCGGATTGCCCGCAGTTTCAGGCTTTTAAGTCGCGGCCCGCCGGGGCGACAAGCCTTTGTTCCACCTACCAGATGCGGCGCGTCAGGCCGTTCCACAGCCAGGTCCAGATCGGCGGGTGGTACCATTGCCGTGACGGGCCTGCGACATCGACCGGGCGCAGATTTCCGGCAAGCGCATCCTCAATTGCAGCGACCACAATTTCGGTGGAGGCGGCGGTCTGCAGCAGCGGATAGGTGTGCATCGTGTCGTTTCGGGCGGGCTTCTGCCGCGATTGATAGAGCACGCCGCCGGTGTCGACGCCGGCATCGACCAGATGCACGGTCGCGCCGAAGTTTTCCGCGCCACCATTGACCCGCGCCCAGTAGCCGCCCATCAGGCCGCGATAGGCCGGGTTGATGCCCGCATGAAAATTGAGAACCGGGCAGGAGATGGCGGTCAAAGTCCCGGCCTTCAGCATACGGCAGCTAATGAGGAAGACGACATCGGGTTCCAGCGCGTGGATTTGCGCGATGGCCTCTGCATCGTTGATCGACGAGACCGATGTGAGCGGGATCAACGGTTCGGGTGTTCCCGAGACCTTGTAGGTGGCGAGGATTTCTTCTGCGCGGTTCCGGGTAAAACGCTTGCCGAAGCGCGAGGCGATCATGGTGGCAAGCTGGCCGAGTGCCGTCAGCCAGCCGAGCTTGCGCGCGCGGCGGCGCAGAAAAAGCCCCTTCGCTTCCGGCTGCTCCTTGATGACGGTGATATCGGCAAACCGCGCCGCGAGCGCGTTGATCATGATCCACGGGTTTTCGCCGCCGGCGGTGACCACGACGATGCGGCCGGGGCGCTTGCCGGCGGCTTGATTCGGACTGGCGATGTCGGTCATGGCGGCCCCGCGCGTGAACAGGGCCAAGATATGCAGGCTCGTCTGTTACCGGCGGCTTAACTGGTTCCAGTACCATTCGGCCACACCGCCGCCGAGCACGACGAGAGCAACGGATTCGACCAGCTTCACATCATCGGAGAGGCCGCAGACCGCACCGATCAACAGCGCCAGGAGCAGGCCGGCAGCGCAGCCGATGGCGTAGGGCAGGTATTCGAGGACTTTCACCAAATGCCTCCCGTTCCCTCTCAGCTTCGGCCGTTTGCAAAGCGAGATGAAACGCAGCGTAGCGCAGAACGCAGCTTTAGGAAGGGCTTATTTTTGTTGCCGTCGCGAGAGCGCAGGGGGCGCTCTTCAGCCCTACCTTGGGCGAGGCTGCGCCGGATCCTCGCGGACGTGGTTGCCCCTCTCCTCGGGTTTAACCCGAGGACTAACCCTCTCCCCGCAGGCGGGAAGAGGGGACGCGGACAGCCTGCAGCGTCGCTATGTGGCGCTGTTTCGATAGGGGATTCGATGCCTCTCTTGTTAGGCGAGCGAGCGCCACTGGGTTCCTTCTCCCCGTCAGAATGGGGAGAAGGTGGCCGGCAGGCCGGATGAGGGGCATTCTTCAGGCGCGTCTGAAAACCTCAAGACGCGGCGGTGATGCGCCTGTGGATGCCGTCGAGACTTTCCCTGAACTGCTCGAAGGTCCCGTGCTCCGTCAGTTCGCGCAGCACCTGTTCGTTGATGCCGCCGCGCGTTGCGTAGTCCTCTGCCAGATGCGCGAAGCTTAAATCCGGTGTTGTCTCCGGTGCCTGACCCAATGCCGCAAACAGCGAGGCCACATAATCGCGCCCCTTGGCGTCATCCACGCCGTGATCCTTTAGCCAGCTATGGATCGTTTCGAGATACTTGAAATAGCTGGCATAGGTGGCGGTCGCGACGCTCAGCGCATCGAACTCGCTTTCGCTCGCGACCTCGATCGCCTGGCCAAGCCGGCCGAAGAAGGCCGCAACGTCCGGATCAGGCGGGAAGAGGATCGTCGGCCCCTGGCGAATCGCGATCATCGGCATCGGCAGCGCCTTGGTGACGCGCTTGACCGGGCCGACCATTTCGGCGATCTCGTCACGGGAGAAGGTCGCGATCAGGCTGACGACATGATGATCGGGGCGGAAGCGCAAAGTGGGCAGCACCTCGCGGGCGATCTGCGGCCGGACGCCGAGCATGATCGTGTCACAGGCGTCGAGCACCGCCTGATTGTCGGCGGCAACGTGAACATCGGCAAAGCGGGCGGCAAGACTTGCAGCGATCTCTTCGTTGCGGGGTGAGAGGATGACGGAGGTGGTGTCGCACTCAAGCGTCTTGAGACCGGTGACGATCGCCGAGGAGAGCGCGCCGGTGCCGATGAAGCCGAGTTTCATGAGATGTCCTGTAGCAGCGGTTTAGGGTTGGCGAACAATAGTCGCAGATGCTGGAAGGGCAAGACGCTGCAAGGGCAAGACGCAGCAAGGACGTGTGGCTGAAAGTGCGAGTGGCTGCGATTTGGATCCCCACAATCAGCGAGGCAAATCCCGGTCACGAGGGGAGGTGATTGTCGGCGCTACCTTGGCTGCGGCATTTTTTCTCGGGATACAGGCGCGGCAATCGGCATAATTTTATGCCCCACGGCCCGCCGGCGCATTTATGTATTTCGTCCGCGCTCTGCCTGTTGCGGGTTGTATGCTTTATGTATTGGCAAGTGTTATCCCGCCGTTTATCGCGCTGACATATCTCGCTTTCAATTGTGATCAAATTCAGCTTGATCATGGCAGCCTCTATTGCTGTATCTTATGCGCGCATATAGGGTTTGTTCCGATTTCACTTCGCCGGTGTTTGCCATGTCGCTCGCTGTCTTCTTTGCCTACATGCTTGCGCTGTTCCTGGCGGCGGTCACGCCGGGGCCAGCCATGTTCGCGGTCATTTCCACCAGCATCAGCCGCGGCGTCGGTCCGGCGCTGGCTTGTGGCCTCGGTATCGCGCTCAGCGACATGGTGCTGGTGAGCGTCGCGCTCGCCGGTCTGACGGTCATCGCCCAGACGTTCGGCTGGCTGTTCCTTGCCATCAAATATGCCGGCGCTGCCTATCTGATCTTCCTCGGGTATCGGATGTGGCGCGCGGCTGCGACGGTTGCGGCCGAGGCGACGTCGGGTGAGCGCGGGTGGATCCGCTCGCTGGCGCTTGGCGCTGCCATCGGCTTCGGCAATCCCAAGGCGATCCTCTTTCACGCCAGCCTGATGCCGCTGATTCTCGACCTCGACAGCCTCGATCAGTTCGGGATCGCGACGGTTCTTGCCGTCGTTTTCGCGGTCAACATCGTGACGATGGGTGGCTACGCGCTCTTGTCCGCGGCATCGTCGCGCTGGTTTCGCACCACCCGGGCAATGCGGGCGCTGAACCGGGTCGCCGGCAGCACCATGATCGCGACGGGCGTCGTGATTGCAGCGCGCAGCTAGGCCTGCGGCCACCGCTCCATCACGCTCTCAGCAACGATGTCGCCAGGTCGCCATAGCCGGTGAAGCGGTACTCGTATTCGAGCCCGAGTGTTTCTGCCGCTTTCTTCGCCTTCTCCTGCAGCGCCTCGTCCTCCTGCTGCGAAAGATAGACGAGCTTGCGGTAGTGGCCGAAATACATGTCCCTCAGCTCCGGATGCCGATCAAGCCCAAGCGGTTCGATGACGAAGGCTTCGAACTGGCGGGCGAGGAAGTCGGTGAGGAAAAAGGCGGTGATGTCGTCGTCCCAGCGACGGGCGAAATCGGCGTTGCCGGCAAAGAAGGAATAACAGTGCGGGCCGGGGATGCGCTCGACCTTTTCCTCCTCGCAGAGGCGATCGAGATGGCCGCCAGTGCCGCAATCGGCATAGGCGACGAAGATGCGCTCAAAGCCTTGCGCCCGCGCCTTGGCGATCGCCTCGCGCACGCCGGGCGTGATCTTGTCCGGCGTGTTGTGCCAGATGGCGGGAAGACAGTTGAGGTCGACATGTGCGAGGCCGTTCGCCTCGCAGACCGCCAGGATTTCCCGCGCGATGGCGCCGCAGCCGATCACGTGAACTTTTTTCGGTTGTGCACGTTCTATTGCCGGCGATATTTTTTCCATCTTGATTCCATGTGGCTATCAGCGGGAAGGAACCTGCACATGACCGTAAAGACCCTTGCAATCGTCGGCGCCGTTCTCGTCGCGCTTTCGACGCTCAGCGCCTGCGGTAACACCATCCGCGGCATCGGTCGGGACACCGCAAGTGCGGTCAACGCCACACAGGACGCCGGTCGCAGCGTGGCGAAAGCCGCCAACTAAGCGCGCCGACCCGGAAGGCGCTTGTCCGCATGTCATAAATAAGAAAGCCGGCCGCGGATTTCACCCACGCGGCCGGCTTCTTTCATTCGGAACGCCCGAAGCTCAGCCAGCCAGACGGTTGTGCTTGCGCTTCATGAAGTCCTTGGCGGTTTCGACGGCGATCGCCGCGTCGCGGCAATAGGCGTCGGCACCGACGGCCTTGCCGAATTCCTCGTTGAGCGGCGCGCCGCCGACGAGAACGACGTAATCGTCGCGCAGGCCCTTTTCCTTCAGCGTGTCGATAACGACCTTCATGTAAGGCATGGTCGTCGTCAGCAGCGCCGACATGCCGAGAATGTCCGGCTGCTCGCGCTCGATGGCTTCGAGATAGTTCTCGACCGGGTTGTTGATGCCGAGGTCGACGACGTCGAAGCCCGCACCTTCCATCATCATGCCGACGAGGTTCTTGCCGATGTCGTGAATGTCGCCCTTGACGGTGCCGATCACCATCTTGCCGAGCTTCGGCGCGCCGGTTTCGGCGAGAAGCGGGCGCAGGATCGTCATGCCGGCCTTCATGGCGTTGGCCGACAGCAGCACTTCCGGCACGAACAGGATGCCGTCGCGGAAGTCGATGCCGACGATGCGCATGCCTTCGACCAGCGCCTGGGTCAGCACGTCGTAGGGCGTCCAGCCGCGCTTGAGCAGGATGTTGGTCCCGTCCTCGATTTCCTCCTTCAGGCCGTCATAGAGGTCGTCATGCATCTGCTGCACAAGTTCCTCGTCGGAAAGGTCCTCGAGAATGATTTCATCGTCTGCCATATTGGGGTTCCTCGGTTCCTGGCACGGTGGCGCGAAAATTTGGCACGCGTCCACCAATCCATAACGGTGGACAGCTAAAAATCTGTTTTCGAAAGCGACGTCGCATATGACAAAAAGCGACGGACAGGCAGCTTCTTGCGATGCCTGCATATTCTTAACAAAAACAATATATTCGCGCCATGCGGTTTTTGGCGCTGTCTGGTCGCTTCTCGGTAGTGTTCGAGTTGCGCCACTCCTTGGCGCATTGAGACCCGTACCGGCTTTGATGCTTGGTAGCATTAGGACAAATTGATGCTTGAAGGCGCAAGAAGTGATGCGCGGGAGAGGAAAAGCGAATGAGCGACGTGACAGATCAGGGCGCGGGTGAAGGCGGCGGCCGCCGCGCGCGTGGCGAGGGACGGGGCGCGGCAGCACGGCGTGCATCGCGCACCGGCGGCGGTCCGGGGCCGTCTCTGCCCTATATCCAGCGCAAGATTCGCGAGTACGAGGTGCTCGACGAGGAAGGCTTGCAGCTCATCGAGCGCAATGCCGACACGATCCTTGAAGAGATCGGCATCGAATTCCGCGACGACGCCGAGGCGCTCGAACTGTGGAAGCAGGCCGGCGCCGACGTGCGCGGCCAGCGCGTGCATTTCCCCAAGGGGCTTTGCCGCGAGCTCCTGAAGACGGCTCCATCAGAGTTTACCTGGCATGCCCGCAATCCGGAGCGCAGCGCCCAGGTCGGCGGCAAGGCGACGATCTTCGCCCCGGTCTATGGCCCGCCCTTCGTGCGTGATCTCGAAGGCAACCGCCGCTATGCGACGATCGAGGATTTCCGCAATTTCGTGAAGCTTGCCTATATGGCGCCGTCGATGCATTCGTCCGGCGGCACGGTCTGCGAGCCGGTCGACATCCCGGTCAACAAGCGTCACCTGGATATGGTCTACAGCCATATCAAATATTCCGACAAACCCTTCATGGGCTCGGTGACGGCGCCGGAACGCGCCGAAGACACGATCGCGATGGCGAAGATCGTCTTCGGCGACGAGTTCGTCGAAAACAATTGCGTCACGCTCAACCTCATCAACGCTAACTCGCCGATGGTCTTCGACGAGACCATGGTGGGGGCGCTCAAGGTCTATGCCCGCCACAACCAGGCCTGCGTGCTTTCGCCGTTCATCCTCTCCGGCGCCATGAGCCCGGTGACGGTTGCCGGCACCTTGACGCAGATTCTGGCCGAAGTGCTCGCCGGCGCCTCGTTCACCCAGCTCATCCGCAAGGGTGCGCCGGTTCTGTTCGGCACCTTTGCCGCCTCGATCTCGATGCAGTCGGGTGCGCCAACCTTCGGCACGCCGGAGCCGTCGCTGGTTTCCTACGGTGCAGCGCAGCTGGCGCGCCGCCTCAAGCTGCCGTTCCGTACCGGCGGCTCGCTCTGCGGCTCCAAGGTTCCGGACGCACAGGCAGCACACGAATCGGCCAGCACGCTCAACATGACGCTGCTTGCCGGCACCAATTTCGTGCTGCATGCGGCCGGCTGGCTCGAAGGCGGTCTCGTGTCTTCCTACGAGAAGTTCATGATCGACCAGGATCAGCTCGGCATGATGCAGAAGATGGCCGAGGGTATCGATCTCTCTGAAAACGCCCAGGCGCTGGACGCGATCCGCGAAGTCGGCCCCGGCAGCCACTATCTCGGCTGCGCCCACACCCAGGCCAACTTCCAGACCGCCTTCTACCGTTCGCCGCTCGCCGACAACAATTCCTATGAACAGTGGGAAGTGGAAGGCGAAAAGCGCATCGAGCAGCGCGCCAATGCACTCTGCCGCAGCTGGCTGGAGCACTACGAGGCGCCTTACCTCGATCCTGAGATCGACGAAAAGCTCAAGGCCTATATCGCGAGCCGCAAGGACTCGATGCCGGACGCTTTCACCTGAAAGGGTCCCGAGCGAGCCAGGGAGCAAGGCGGCGCGGCGCAGGTGGCCGACATGATCCAGAAAGAGGTCTGGCGCCCGCATTACGAACACCAGGGGCCGAAACCGAAATGACGGCGCCTTCCGCGGAAGCGGACAAGACCATTGAAACCATCCGTGCGGCGCTTGCGCCGCACGGACTTTTTTTGCGCGGAACGGTGAATTTCGAAACCGGGGAGGCAGTACCTCTGCTTGCCGACAGCCGGCCGGCCGCAAGCGTGGTGCTGATCGGCAATATCGGCGGCTCGCTCTGGCAGCCCTTCAGCGCCTGGCGGGACCTGCCCGACCGCGGCGGATCCGATCCGCTGGACACCTGGTCGAAGGCCGTGATCCAGCCGATCGCCGACGAGTGCGGCGCCACCGCATACTTTCCCTCAGACCCGCCCTGGCAGCCGTTCCAGCGATGGGCGATGCAGGCCGAGGGCCTGAAGACTTCTCCTCTCGGCATCCTCATCCATCCGCGCCACGGGCTCTGGCACGGCTATCGCGGGGCGTTCGCCTTTGACAGACGGCTTCCGGAAACGGGGGAGCGCGTGGGCAAACACCCTTGCGACGCCTGTGCCGCCAAGCCCTGCCTTGCTGCCTGTCCGGCCAATGCGCTCGCCGCCGAACGCTTCGATATCGGGCTCTGTCGCGACCATCTCGTCAGCGATGCGGGCAGGTCGGGATGCCTGTCGGCCGGTTGTCTCTCGCGTGAAGCCTGTCCCGTCGCAAGCGAGCATCGCTACCCGAAGGAGCAGTTGCGTTTCCACATGGCGGCGCTTCAGATTTAGCGCCTGCACCCGACGTCCCGCTGGCAAAGTTGGTGGAAATCTCCAAAATGACTAAAATTGGAGATGTCGTGGAAAGGTAATATTATCAAATTTATACCGATTTGGACGGCGTGGCGTTGGAGTCCATCGTATGAGAGGTAGCCCAGTCGTATCCGTGAGTAACTATCCTCCGCATCTTTCGCGTGAGGAGGTGGAGGCGCAGATCTCCCGTCTCGACAGCATCCACGCCGCAAACAGCCATATTCTCGACGAAGCTTTCAAGCGCCTGCTGGCGATCGGCGCCGGCCATGCAGCCGTGATTGCCTCCTGCATCACCGGCTTCGATGCGCTGGTGGATCGTTCGGTGCTTACGGGCGATCTCCTTCCTGTCACGATCGACCTGCTACGGAAATTCGCGCTGACCGCCAGCGCCCTTGGCCTGCTCCTCACCTTTCTGGCGATCAGCAGCAATTACGGTCAGGTACGGAAGGAAGCCAAACGCCACGCAGTGAAGCTCGCCACGACGCTCAGGGAAAAGCGCCTGCTGCTCTCGCTGTCGCAGGACGTGCTCAACCGCGATCCCAAATCCTATGTCCTCGCAGGCGTCGGCGGCTTTGCCTGTCTCTGCGTAATTTTCGGGCTGGCGGCGGCGGCCGGATGCTATGGGCTCGTCCTGGCCATGGGGTTCCTTGCCGGCGGCTAGCTTCAGGCCGGCCGGCTGGATGTGCCTTGTTCATTCAGGCCCATTTTGATCCCAGCGTGGGCGTCTGATGATAGTTTTCGGTCGAGAGCGGTCGTAGGGGTGAGTGGCCGTCGTTGAATGGCACGGTGCCCTACAGCGCCGCGCGTCTTATTAGACGCGCAAAGGTCGCTGTAGCACTTTGAATTGCTGCATGTTTTTGTCCGTTAATCGGCTACGATTAAGGGAAACATGCAGTAGGCGACCGAGATGGATCATGCGAGTCACATGCATTTTGGGAGGAGCGCGCTCTTGTTGAAGCCGCACTCGCGGGAACCAGCTCGTTACTTTGACCGTTTCCTGCGTGATAGAACATGCTGACCGCAACTTGGTCGAGCGATAGAGCCTCCGTGTGCCACTGCACACGTGAGGCTTCGTTTTGCGCATTACCGATTACTCGTGCACGGTGCCTGTCATGGAAGACTTCTTCCTGTTTGCGATAGTCGGGTTTCTGGCTCAGGCGGTCGATGGTGCTCTTGGAATGGCCTACGGCGTCATTTCGTCGACGGTGCTCCTCGCCTTCGGTGTGCCGCCCGCCCAAGCATCCGCTTCGGCCCATGCTGCGGAATTGTTTACCACCGCGGCCTCCGGATCGGCTCATCTCTATCATCGCAACATCGACTGGAAACTGTTTCGGCGGCTCATACCCTTTGGTGTCGGTGGCGGTATATTGGGCGCCTTCGTACTGACCTCGTTTGATGGCGATCAGGTCAAGCCGTTCGTTACAGCCTATCTCGCGGCGATTGGGACCTGGCTACTCTATCGGTCGTTTCATCGTATTCCGACCAACCCCGTGAAATTGAAAATTGTGGCGCCACTGGGCGCAGCCGCCGGTTTCCTCGATGCCGCAGGCGGAGGCGGCTGGGGTCCAGTCGCCACCACCGGCCTACTCGGCGCGGGTGGACAGCCGAGATACGTCATCGGAACGGTCAATGCGAGCGAGTTCCTGATTGCACTTTCAGTGTCGCTGAGCTTCCTTGCCACAATCGTAACCGGTCACTGGGATCAAGCTGGCGAAGCCGGCGACTACCTGACAAGTGTCGGCGGGCTAATCGTGGGGGGCGTTTTGGCGGCGCCGCTGGCGGGATGGATGGTCAAAGCCTTGCAAGAGAGGACACTCCTGCGGCTGGTGGGATCTTTGATCACGCTTTTGGCAGGCTACCAAACGTTCGAACTGATTGGATCGTCCTGAGTGGCTCCGCGTCAGGTGCAGGGCGGCAGCGGGCGCGCGACCACCGCATTTTATCTCCGGCTCGCGCCAGAACCGCCGCAATCTCGGGCATGCTTGGTGTCTGATTCGATTGGACCTTTCGCCATGCCGCTTTTCCCAAAACCCTTTCTCGTCGGTGCCGTTCTCTCGGCTGGCCTTGCCGGGCCCGCGCTTGGCGCCTGCCGCGACGTTAGCCATCTGGGCCAAGACTATGTCGCCTGCAGCTTCGATCCGGCGACAAGCGATATTCGCCTCTACAACAAGGACCAGGCGGGCGTGCCGTTCCGTTCGTTTCGGGCGCTGTCGCTCGAGCTGCGCCGCCGCGACGAGTACATGGCCTTTGCCATGAATGGCGGCATGTATCACGACGACCTGTCGCCGGTCGGGCTGCATGTCGAGGAGGGACGCGCGCAGGCGCCGCTCAACACCAATTCGGGCTGGGGCAATTTTCACCTGTTGCCGAATGGAGTGTTCTATGTCGATGGCGGCAAGGCGGGCGTGGTGGCGGCGGAAGCCTACCGCGATGCCAAGCTGAGCCCACGTTTCGCCACGCAATCCGGACCGATGCTGGTGATTGACGGCCAGCTGCATCCGCGTTTCCTGCCCGACAGCACCAGTCTCAAGACGCGCAACGGCGTCGGCGTAACTGCGGAAGGCGAAGTGGTCTTCGTCATCTCGAAGCGCCCGGTGCGCTTCCACGATTTCGCGACGCTCTTCCGCGATGCGCTCGATTGCCCCAATGCACTCTTCCTCGACGGCACCATTTCCAGCGTCTATGCGCCCGACATCAATCGCCACGACCGGCTGTTCCCGATGGGGCCGATGATCGCCGTCGTCGCGAAGTTCCCGCGCTGATTTGGGCCAGAGCAACGCGCGGAATGGGATTTTTCGCAGCACAAATATTTTTCGTTTTCCACCCAAGGAATGATCGGCCTCCAACGTCTAAGGTTTGAATGAGGTGAGGGCGGGTACGGAATTGGACGTTGAACTCGTCGAGAAAGCGATGCAGGGCGACCGGCAGGCCTTTGGCCGGCTTGTCGAACGGCACTATGATTTTGTCCATGCGGTGGCCTGGCGCTGGTCCGGCAATGCGTCGGACGCGGAAGACATCGCTCAGGACGTCTGCCTGCGCTTAGGCGCTGCGATCCGCGGCTTTCGCGGGTCGAGCCGGTTTCGCACCTGGCTCTATACCCTGACGCTGAACGCGGCGCGGGATCACAAGCGGCGGCAGTTGCGTGACGACAGGCAGATGCAGGCCTATGCCAGCGAGCAGGCGGTGGCAGCGCCGGCCGCAGATCCTGACGAGGAGCAGCGCGAAGCGCTCTGGGCAGCGGTCAGGGCACTGCCGGAAAAGCAGTGCGACGCCGTGCTGCTCGTCTATGCCGAGGGGCTGAGCCATCAGGCCGCCGCCGACGTGCTCGGCTGCTCGGAAGCAACCATATCCTGGCATGTGCACGAGGCGCGCAAGCGGCTGAAGACATTGCTCGGCAAGGAGGCAGTGTGACCATGAGCGACGATTTCGAAAAGCTTGGCCGGATGAACCCGCCGAAGGCTTCCGCGGAAGCCCGCGCCCGCGCGCTTGCCGTCGCCATGCAGTCTTTCGATGAGGCCGAGAAAAGTTCGAACACCACCCAAGGATCGGCACACCCGGTTCGTCAAAGCTCCATCTTCAACCGGATATGGAGCCCTATCATGAACAGGAAACTGCTTGCCGGCTCGGCACTCGCCACCCTCCTGGTCGTGCCCGCCGCCGCCTTCCTGACGCTGGAGCTGACGCGCAACGGTGCGCCCTTCGCCGAGAGCGCACAGGAGATCGCGCTGAAGGACGAGGGAAAGAAGGAAGAGGCGCGGCCGAAGCCGGAGCCTCAGGCCGCGGCCAGGAAGATGGCCGCTGATGAGCGCGCGCGCCAGCAGGAAGCGAAAACCGCAGACGCGCTCGCCAGCGGTTCGGTCGAGGGCGAGGCCGCAGCGCCCGCTGCGCAAGCCGATGCCATGGCCAACAGCGTTGCGCGCGACAGCGCCGCCCCGATGTCGGCCGTTGACGGCGCGCAGCCGCAGATGACCTACCTGCCGGCACCCACGGTTCAGGAGGACCTAGTCGCCGCACCACCGGAAAACCGCGAGCGCTTCGGCAAGGCCGAGAGCAACCCGGTGAAAAGCGTTGCGACCGACCCAGTCTCGACCTTCTCGGTCGACGTCGATACGGCCTCCTACGCCTTCGTCCGCCGTTCGCTGATGGAAGGGCAGATGCCCGAGCGCGACGCGGTGCGGGTCGAGGAGATGGTCAACTATTTCCCCTATGACTGGCCGCGGCCGGTGAGTGCGACCGAGCCTTTCAAGGCGACGGTGACCGTGATGCCGACGCCCTGGAATGGTGGCACGCGGCTGATGCATGTGGCGATCAAGGGCTATGACGTCGTGCCGGCGCAAGCGCCGAAGGCGAACCTCGTCTTCCTGATCGACGTTTCCGGCTCCATGGACGAGCCCGACAAGCTGCCGCTCCTCAAGAGCGCCTTCCGGCTGCTGGTCGAGAAGTTGAAGCCCGAGGATACGGTTTCGATCGTCACCTATGCCGGCAACGCCGGAACGGTGCTCGAGCCGACTGATGTCAAGGACAAGGCGAAGATCCTTGCTGCGATCGACACGCTGCAGCCGGGCGGCTCGACCGCCGGCGCGCAAGGGATCGATGCGGCCTACGGCCTCGCCGAAAAGGCCTTCGTCAAGGGCGGGGTCAACCGCGTCATGCTGGCGACCGATGGCGACTTCAATGTCGGGCCGTCGAGCGACGAGGACCTGAAGCGGCTGATCGAGGAGAAGCGCAAGAGCGGCATCTTCCTTTCGGTCTTGGGCTTTGGCCGCGGCAATTACAATGACGCGCTGATGCAGACGATCGCCCAGAATGGCAACGGCACGGCCGCCTATATCGATACGCTTGCCGAAGCACAGAAGACGCTGGTGGAAGAGGCGGGCTCCTCGCTCTTCCCGATCGCCAAGGACGTCAAGCTGCAGGTGGAGTTCAACCCGGCCGCGATCGCCGAATACCGCCTGATCGGCTACGAGACGCGCGCCTTGAAGCGGGAAGATTTCAACAATGACAAGGTGGATGCCGGCGATATCGGCTCCGGTCACAGCGTGACCGCGATTTACGAGGTGACCCCGGTGGGTAGCCCCGCGGTGCTGAACGACAAGCTGCGTTATGCGGAGGCGCAAAAGCCGGCGGCTGAGGCAAGCCCACATGGCGGCGAACTCGCCTTCCTGAAAATCCGCTACAAGAAGCCGGATGGAGACACGAGCGAGCTGATGACCACGCCGGTGACCGAGGCCAATGCGGTGCCGGCGCTCGGTGAGGCATCAGGCGATGTGCGCTTCTCCGTTGCCGTCGCCGCCTTCGGGCAGAAGCTGTCAGGTGTGTCGGCGCTGAGCGACTACGGCTATGACGCCGTTATCGATCTCGCATCGGGCGCCAAGGGTGCGGACCCGTTCGGCTATCGTGGCGAGTTCGTCAATCTGGTGCGGCTCGCCAAGGGGCTTGGCGGTTCGAGGAATTGAGGACCGGATTTTGCCCTTCATCATGCAGTTGGGTGGACGGCGCGCCATGCCCCTCATCCCGCTGCCGCGACCTTCTCCCCGTCATTGCGGGGAGAAGGGACTTGCCGCACCGGCTTCGTTCCTCATGAACCATTAGCCACTCTTCACGTCCCGCTGGTGAGCGATCGCTTTCCGCTGTTTATCGGACGTCGCCGTTGCTCTCGTGCCGCGCCTGCGTGGAGAGCGTTAGGGTGGGCGGGCGCCACCATCCCTCATTCCTGTGCTTGTCACAGGAATCCAGCTGGGCCGCGTCTGCGGCCCGAGAGACCAAGGGACAATCCTTAAACCTCAGATCCGGTTCGAGTCTTTCGCCATGCCGACGCACGGCTGCTGGATCCCTGTGACGGGCACAGGGATGAGGGCGGGGAACTTTGCGGCCTCAAACTTTCGGAAACGCCCGCCCCAGTCCGCCGGATTTCGACAGGCCTGCCTTGAACGCCTGGTAAGCCGCATGCTGGCTCGATCGGCCGGCCTCCATCAGGCGCATCTGCAGGCGGGCCGGTGCCTGGCTGCCCAGCCATTCTCCGAGCTTCTCAAGCTTCAGCGAGTTCAGGAATTTCGCCTCCGAGGCAATGTCGAGGTGGCGATAGAGGCCATCCATCAGCCGTTCGTCCTGTTCCTGGTTTTCCATCAGAAGGCGCAGGAAGGATTGGTTCGCCTCGCCGAAGGCCTGGAATTTCTCGGCGACGGTGTCGCGGTCGGGAAAGGAGGCTGGGCCGGCGTTCATGTCAATGTCTCCTGTCTGCGCGTCTTCAGGCGATTCTTCTGTCCTTCGGGGATAGGCCAGCGCGGACGGGTGCGCAAGCATCGGCGAATATGTCGACATTTATATTTTGTCCAACATTGACAATATGTCTAAATCGAGCGAAACCGGATGCATGAACATCGCACCCGCCATCGCCGCTGACCTCGCCCTGCACGCGCCCACCGCTGCCGCAATCAGCGCCTTGCTCTATCCGCACGGCGAGGTCGTGCTGCACGATCTGAGGTCGGGCACGATCGCTGCGATCTGGAATTGCTTTTCCGGTCGCACCGTCGGGGAGGATTCGCTGATCGAGGAGGCGTTCACCGCGTTCGGTGGCAAGGCGGTGGTGCTCGGCCCCTATGAAAAGACCGGCGCGGATGGGCAGCGCTTCAAGTCGATTTCCGCCGTGCTGCGCAACGAGACCGGGGAGGCGGTTGGTCTCTTGTGCATCAATCTCGATGTTTCGATGATCGATACGGCGCTGAAACTGCTTTCGGCTTTTGCCGGGGCGGAACAGCCGCGGCCGCGGGCGCTCTTTGCGCGTGACTGGCGCGAGGAGATCAATGCGACGCTGCATGGCTGGCTTGGGGAGAGAGGGCTTGCATTGTCGGCGCTGAAGCGTGGCGATCGCGTCGCGCTGGTGGCAGCGCTCGACGAGCGCGGCCTCTTCCAGACACGCAACGCCGTCGATCACCTTGCAAGCCTCATCGGTGCCTCGCGCGCCTCGATCTACAATTATCTTGCCGCCGCGCGTGGCGAGGCTCCCGGATAGATCCCTGCACGCGCGGATCCACCGCTTTTAGGTAACACCACTCCGGATGAAGTGACGCTTCACGTTTTTCCCGGAACGATCTGTTTTCGCAACTATTTTCGCGCGCGATGATCGCGCCGCGACAGGAGGATATCCGTCATGACGACCTTGCCCGATTTTCGGCTCGAAACCCATTTCTCCCGCTGGGAGTTCAATGCCCGCCACCACATGACCGCGAGCGACAGCCAGACGATCAGCATGAGCGAACTCCTGGCGCTTGCCGACGATGAGGATAGTGCCGCCTGGGAGAGCGTGACGCTCGGTTACACCGAGACTTACGGCGCGCCGGCGCTGAGGGCCGCGATCGCTGCGACCTATGAGGGCCTTTCGGCTGCCGATATCCTCTGCTTTGCCGGCGCCGAGGAGGGCCTCTACTGCGCCATGCTGGCGCTGCTCGGACCGGAAGATCATGCCATCGTGACGGTGCCGAACTACCAGTCGATGGAAACCCTGCCGGTGACGATCGCCGGTGCTGTTACCGGCGTGCCGCTTCGGCCGGAGAACAATTGGCGGCTCGATATCGCCGATGTCAGGGCGGCGCTGAAGCCCAACACCAGGCTCATCTGCGTCAACTTCCCCAACAACCCGACCGGCGCGATTGCGGACCAGCAGACCTTTGCGGCGCTTGCAGCCCTTTGCGCCGAGCGCGGCATCGACCTCTTCAGCGACGAGGTCTACCGCGGGCTCGAGCGGGACCCGGCGCTGCGCCTGCCGCAGGCGGCCGAACTCTTCGATCGCGGCATTTCGCTGAACGTCATGTCGAAGGCCTATGGCCTGCCGGGGCTCCGGATCGGCTGGATTGCCTGTCGCGACCACGCGCTGCTCGAGCGCATGGAAAAGATGAAGCACTACCTGTCGATCTGTAATTCGCGGCCGTCGGAAGTGCTGGCGACGATTGCTCTCAAGGCCCGCGCTGTTATCCTGGAGCGCAACCGGGCACTGGTCTCAGCCAATCTCGAAAAGCTCGGTGCCTTCTTTGCCGAGTACCCCGATCTCTATGAATGGCGGGCGCCGGATGGCGGCTGCGTCGGTTTTGCCCGCTATCTTGGCGCCGACGGGGTCGAGACCCATTGCCGGCGGCTGGTGGAGGAGGCGGGCGTTCTGCTTCTGCCTTCGAGCCTGTTCGTTTCCGATCTGCTGCCGGTCGCCACCGATCGCTTCCGCGTCGGCTTTGGCCGCAAGGACATCGAGATCGGGCTCGATGCCTGGCGCCAACATCTCGGTTGAACCCCGGATTTCCGGCTGACGTTACGGCAGCGCGACCGATCGCCGTGCCGTATCGGCCGATGGCGATGGATCCCGACTGTGCTGAGCGAGGTGTCCGGGGCGTGGTTCTGCCCCTTTATGGCCGGTTTTGCGCCCAGAAACCGCGCAAATGTGGATATAGCCTATGGGGCTTGGCCGGAATGGTAAGGCCGTGTTAACGAACGGGCCCGGCTTTCGAGTGTTTCCCCCTGATGCATTACAGACCTGAAATCGATGGATTGCGCGCGCTTGCCGTGGTGCCCGTGCTTCTGTTCCACGCCGGTTTCGGCTTCGTCGCCGGCGGTTTTGCCGGCGTCGATGTCTTCTTCGTCATCAGCGGCTTCCTGATCACCTCGATCATCCACCGCGAAATTCGTGACGGCAGCTTCAGCATCGTCGGCTTTTATGAGCGGCGAGCGCGCCGGCTCGCGCCGGCGCTTTTGGTGGTCTGCGCCGTCTGCGTTCCTTTTGCGCTGCTGTGGATGCTGCCGCCGGAACTCAACGATTTCGGCAAGAGCCTCTATGCCGTCAACCTCTTTGCCTCAAACTTCCTGTTCTGGGACCAGACCGGATATTTCGCCCCGAGTACGGCGCTGATCCCGCTGTTGCACACCTGGTCGCTGGCGGTGGAGGAGCAGTTCTATCTCGTCTTTCCGCTGCTCCTGCTTTTCCTGCGTCGATACTCCTCGGCCACGCTGATGAAGGTCGTGGTCGGGCTCGTGCTCCTCAGTTTCGCCGCGACCCAGCTGCTGGCGGGCCTTGATCCCGCCGCGAATTTCTACCTGCTGCCGAGCCGGTTCTGGGAGCTTGGCGTCGGCGCGCTTCTGGCGCTTGCCGGGGCCGAGAAGCTCGATCTGGCGAAAGGCTATCGCGAGCTTCTCGCGCTGCTGGGGCTCGTGGCGATCGGCGCGAGCTATGTGTTCGTCCGGGAAACGGCCTCCTATCCCGGCTGGACGACAGTGCCGGTGGTGCTTGGCACGGCGCTTGTTCTGGCATTTGCCCGTGGCGACACTGCTGTCGGCCGGCTGCTGTCTCTAAGGCCCTTGGTGGCGATCGGCCTCATCAGCTACAGCCTCTATCTCTGGCACCAGCCGGTCTTTGCCTTCGCCCGGCTCAGGGCAATCGATGAAATGCCTCAGGAGATTTACGCGCTCCTGATCGCCCTGTGCTTCGCGCTTGCCTATCTCAGCTGGCGCTATGTGGAGCAGCCGTTCCGCAAGCGCGAACGTTTCGGCCGGCGCGCGATCTTCGGTGCAACGCTTGCCGCCGGATCGGTGGCGATTGCGCTCGGCTTCGGGTTCGACGGGTCGGATGGACTGGTTGCGCGAAACCGCGCGCTTGCGCAGCTTACCGAGCCGAGCGTCGGCCTTGGCAAGACATGCGATGCGGTTGCTGATCTCAGCTGTGCCACAAGCCCGACACCGGAAGTCGCCGTCTGGGGCGATTCCTTCGCCCGACACCTCGTTGATGGTGTCATCGCGTCCAAGCCCGATGTGCGCCTTGTGCAGCTTGCCAAGAACAATTGCGGGCCGTTCATGGACCTCGCCCCCGTCGTTCCCCGGCTGGGCCGCGACTGGCCGCAGGACTGTGCCCGCTACAACAGCGACGTCCGCCGGTTTCTGCTCGCCAACCGCTCGATCCGCTATGTCATCCTGTCGTCGCAGCTCAGCCAGTACCTCGAAGAGGAGACCGTGCTCGTCGGCGGCGGAGAGGAGGTGCAGTCCGGGACGAAGCTTCTGAGCGACGGATTGCGGGCAACGTTCACCTGGCTGAAGGCAAACGGTTTTGAGCCCGTCTTCGTGGCGCCAACGCCACATGATGGCCGTGACACGGGATTGTGCGTGGCGAGAGCCCGTCTCCTCGGCGAGCCGGACGAGCGCTGCGAACTGCCGCTGCAGAATGTCCGCGTGCATGATCGCGATGTGCTGAAGGTGGTCGATGACATTGCCGACGAATACCCGGTCGTCCGCTTCATGGATTATCTCTGCGACACGGACAGCTGCAAGGTTGAGGACCGGGGCGTCGCCCTCTTCGAGGACTTCGGGCACTTCTCGGCGCAAGGCTCGCGCCAGATGGGGCGCAGCTTCGATTTCTACCGTTCTTTTATCGGCGCAGCCAAAGGCGAGCCTGTCTTACAAGGCGCAACGGAGCCATCGGGCCTCGACAGTGCCGGCCTTTGACGCATCCGTGCGTCCCGCCGGACCTGAAAATTGACGGGCAAAACAAACGCCCCGGATCTTTCGATGCCGGGGCGTTTTCGTTCTGGCTTGTGTGCTTGCCTCGCGATCAGGCGCGGCGGCGGCGCTCGCGGCTCGGGGCCGCTGCACCTTCGTTGGCTGTCTTGTTGCGCAAGGGGCCGATCTTTTCAATGATCAGTTCAAGCGTCGGGCGATCGCGGCGCACATGCTCGTCCAGTGCCACCCGCATGGCAGCGAGGTGGTCGCAGGTGGTGCCGCAGCAGCCGCCGATGATCCTGGCGCCGGCATCGGCCGCAAGGCGCACATATTCCGCCATCAGCGGCGGCGTGCCGGAATAGTGGATCTCCGAGCCGCGGAATTCCGGAATGCCGCAATTGCCCTTGACGATCACGGTTGCCTCAGGGGCAGCCGCAGTCATGTCGAGCAGCGAGGAAAGGATGTCCGAGGCGCCGACGCCGCAATTGGCGCCGACGGCGACCGGGCCGTCGCCGAGATCGCTGGCAACGCCGTGGATGTCCTTCGGATGCAGGCCCATCATCGTCTTGCCGGCGGTATCGAAGGAGCCGGTATAGACGTAGGGGAGGCCCACCTTGGCGGCCGCTTCGGCGGCTGCGCGGATTTCGTCCGGCGACGACATGGTCTCGATCCAGGCGACTTCGGCGCCGCCGGCCTTCAGGCCCTCGATCTGCTCGATGAAGGCTGAAACCGCATCCTCATAGGATAGCGCTCCGAGCGGGATCAAAAGCTCGCCGGTCGGGCCGACGGAGCCGGCGGTGATGACCTTGCGCGGCGCGCTGTCGGCAACGGCACGGGCGATCTCGGCTGCGCGCTTGTTCAGCGCATGCACGCGGTCATCCGCCTGGTGCAGTTTCAGGCGATGGCGGGTGCCGCCGAACGAGTTGGTCAGGATGATGTCGGCGCCGGCATCGACGAAATCCTGGTGCAGCTTGGTGATGTTCTCAGGCTTGCTCTCGTTCCAGAGCTCGGGCGCTTCGCCGGCCTCAAGGCCCATGGCAAAGAGCGAGGTGCCAGTGGCGCCATCGGCAAGAAGAACGCCTTTTTCGGTGATGAGGGCGGAGAGGGCATTGGTGGCTGCGGTCATCGGTTTTTCCCGGCTAGAAGAGATTGTAGTAAGATATAAAGATATCTTTATGTCTTGGCAAGCGCCGGGCGATGGGAAGATGTTTCAGGCTCGGCGCGCATGCTCATCCGCCTGGCAAGGCCAAGCCCGAAGACGGCAAGCGCCGTCAGCAGCCACATCGGGTCGGCGCGGTTGAGGAAGAAGCTTTCCAGCATGGCGTTATAGGTCATGAAGATCACCACCATGACGCAGAAGTCCGAAAAGATCCGGGCTTGCGGGCGGCGATAGGCGCTCACGTAGTCGAAGAGCGGTTTGACGAAGAGAAGAGCCGTCATCAGGATGCCGCCCGGCAGCCCGAACATCAGCACCGCGTCGAGGTAGCTATTGTGGCCGGTGACGATGCCGCGCACGTCCCAACTCGCCTCGAAATTTTCTTCCAGGCCCATGATGACGGGCGAAAGCCAGAAGCTGGCATAACCCTGGCCGAGCCAGGGCCTCTCGGCAATGCTGGCGCTGGCGAATTTCCAGATGTCGTCGCGGCCGGTAAAGGTCGGGTCGTCGATCAGCGCCTTGGTGATGGCATAAAGCGTGTCGGAATAGACGGTGCCAAGTGTCAGGCCGAAGATCAGCACGGACATGGCGACATGGGCGAGGATCACCACGCCGGGGCTGCGCACGGCGCGACCGGCAAAGACGAGCCCGATCGCGATCGGCAGGAAGCCGATGGTGGTTTTCGAGCCGGTGTGCAGCACAAAATTGGCGGCAAGCAGCGTGATCGCCCATCCCCGCAGCGGCGCGCCGGCGCGCAGGCAATAGATGCCGAACATGCACAGGATGGAGAAGACCGGGGCCGACACGTTCTTGTGCAGAAGATGACCGCGCCAGAAGCCCGCATGCCAGGGTTCGTCGCCGAAGGCGGAATGGATGGCGCGATCGGGCGCGAGGAATAGCGCGGCGTAGTCGATCAGGATCAAGAGCAGAATGGCATTGGCGCCGGCGTTGACGAAATCCTTCTCGCTGCGCGGCAGCACCAGCACACCGGCCACCATGATCATCGCAATCAGGCTCAGCGTCAGGCCGCGGGCGGACGCGGCCGGGTCATAGGATTGCAGGCACGAGAGGTAGGCGATCGCAAAGATCGCGATCCAGGAGGGCGAGACGAGGCGGGCGAGGATGCGGCGGTCGACGACGAGCAGCATCGCGAACAGATAGACCACGCCAAGCACCAGGTAGCCGACCTGGTTGATGATGTTGCCATCGTTGGCGGCGTTCGGATCGGTTTCGACCGCGCCTTGAAACGGGATCAGCGTGAAGACGATGAGGAACAGCCCGAGGCCGGACAAAAGCGCGGCAAGGCCATGGACAAGCTCCACCAATCCACTGTCGATGGCCGCTGGCACCGACTGGCGTTCTCTGGAAAGATTTGCCGTGGCTGAGTTCGAATGCATGGCGATGCCGAAACCAATGGGGGCGGGGACGCCGCCGGCGGCGCGTCGGGATGCAGCGCTCACCTTGCCGCAATCAGGTTAAGCCTCGGTGAAACCGGGAAATGGACGTTGGAGCCGGCCGGACGAAAACGGCCCGTGGCGCAGGAGGCGGCACACAGCAGATATTTGCGCGCCGATTGCCGCAGGTCCTTGCCGCGCTGGCCTCCTGCCCTTAAAAAGGCGGGGTGTCTCGGCCGTGGAAAACGCGGCCGTTGCCGTGTTCTGCGGCATGTCTTCCATAATTCGATCACGATTTTCGTCCCGAGGTCGTTCGATAGCGTCGAAACGAGAAAACACGATATGCAGTCCCTTATCCGTATGGTCGCGTCTGCCGCGGTCTCCGTGAGCCTGTTGCTTGGCAGCGCATCCTTTGCCGGCGCCGGACAGGCGCATTTTGTCGTCAATGCCGAAACCGGTTCGGTTCTTGAATCCGACAATGCCGACGAGCTGAACTTTCCGGCCTCGCTGACGAAGATGATGACGATCTATCTCGCCTTTGAAGCGCTGCGGAACGGCACCCTGCAATGGGACCAGAAGCTGACGGTATCGGAACACGCCAACGGCCTCGAGCCGTTCAAGCTTGCCGTCGGCGCCGGACGCCAGATCACCGTGCGCGAAGCCGTCATGGGCATGGTCGTGCTTTCCGCCAACGACGCGGCCGTCGTCATCGGCGAAACGCTCGCCGGCAACGAGCCCGCCTTCGGCGAAATGATGACGCGGAAGGCCAAGACGCTCGGCATGAGCCGCACGGTGTTCAAAAACGCCAATGGTCTGCCGGACCCGGCCCAGGTGACAACCGCACGCGACATGGCGACACTTGGCCTCGCGCTGATGCGCGACTTTCCGCAGGAGTTCCAGCTTTTCGCCAACAAGACGATCGAGTTTCGCGGCATGAAGCTGCGCGGCCACAACAACGTCATGAAGCGTTATGAAGGCGTCGACGGCATCAAGACCGGCTACACCGACGCATCCGGCTACAATCTCGTCACGTCGGCCAAACGTGGCGGCACCCGGCTCGTCGCCGTCGTCATGGGCGGCAAGACCGCGCAGGCGCGCGATGACGAGATGATCGGCCTGCTCGACAAGTTCCTGCCGCCGAAGGAAGACGCGAGTGCGGCAAGCGTTGCCGAACCGGCGGCTGCGACAGCGACGACGACCACGAACTGACGCGCGATTTCTCCCGGTTCGTCGTTCATATTGCCGCAGATTGGCGTGAGAGTTTGCCCCTCTCCTCGGGTTTAACCCGAGGACTAACCCTCTCCCCGCAGGCGGGGAGAGGGGACGAGTTCAACTGCGGCCGCAAGTCCTCAGGCAGGCGTTCCGACGACTTTTCCGACATCAAGACGCTATCGCTGAGCAAGTTGAAACGCGGCGTTGCCGCATGTCCCTTTTCCCCGTCAAAACGGGGAGAAGGTGCCGGCAGGCGGATGAGGGGCGCCTCGCCAGGTGACGTGGCTGCCCCAATCGTGATCGAATCACGCCGCCACGCGATCCTCGTGGCTCACCGGTGTCACCATGGCGGCGATGATGGCGGAGAGGTCGAGCGCGCCGATCGGCCGGCCGTTGACATCGACCACATGGGCGGTCGCGACACGGGCGGCGGTCATGGTGCGGGCGGCCGATTCAAGCACCGTGCCGGTGACGAGCGGCACGCCTTCCGCGTTGCCTGAGAGCGGCCGCATGATCGTCTCGACATTGATGACGCGACCGCGGTTCACTTCCTTGACGAAGGCGGTGATGTAGTCGTCGGCGGGCGAAAGCACGATCTCCTGGCCGGTGCCCTGCTGCACCACGCGCCCGTCGCGCAGGATGGCGATCTTGTCGCCGAGGCGCAGCGCCTCGTCGAGGTCGTGGGTGATGAACACGACCGTCTTCTTCAGTTCCTTCTGCAGGTCGAGCAGCACGGTCTGCATGTCGACGCGGATCAGCGGGTCGAGCGCGGAATAGGCTTCGTCCATCAACAGAATGTCGGCGTCGTTGGTGAGCGCGCGGGCGAGGCCCACGCGCTGCTGCATGCCGCCCGAAAGCTGGTTCGGGTAATGGTTCTCAAAGCCCTTGAGCCCGACGCGCTCGATCCAGCCGCGGGCGCGCTTTTCGCTTTCCTTGCGCTCGACGCCCTGGATTTCGAGGCCGTAGACGGTGTTGTCGAGCACGGTGCGGTGTGGCAGCAGCGCGAACTTCTGGAACACCATCGCCGTCTTGTGGCGGCGGAATTCCCGGAGATCCGCGTCGCTCATCTTGCAGACGTCGACGCCGTCGTAGAGCACTTCGCCCGAGGTCGGGTCGATCAGCCGGTTGATGTGGCGGATGAGGGTGGACTTGCCGGAGCCCGAGAGCCCCATGACCACCATCACGCCGCCGGCGGGCATGGAGATGTTGATGTCCTGCAGGCCGAGCACGTGGCCGTGCTGCTCGTTGAGCTCGGCCTTGCCCATGCCTTTCTTGACGGCGTCGACGAAGTCGGCGCCGCGGGGCCCGAAGATCTTGTAGAGGTTCTTCACCTCGATCGCGTGACTAGCCATGGATAACCTCCGAGTGCTTCTGCAGCCGCTTGCCGAAGGCCTGGCTGGTTCGGTCGAAAATGATGGCGATACCGACAAGGGCAAAGCCGTTGAGGAAGCCGACGGTGAAGAACTGGTTGGCGATTGCCTGCAGCACATTCTTTCCGAGACCTCCGACGCCGATCATCGATGCGACGACGACCATTGCCAGCGACATCATGATCGTCTGGTTGATGCCGGCCATGATGGTGGGCAGAGCCAGTGGCATCTGAACGTTCTTCAGCTTCTGCCAGGTCGAGGAACCGAAGGCGTCGGCCGCTTCAAGCACTTCCTTGTCGACGAGGCGGATGCCGAGATTGGTGAGCCGGATCATCGGCGGCACGGCGTAGATGACGACGGCGATGAGGCCTGGGACCTTGCCGATGCCGAAGATCATGACGACCGGGATCAGATAGACGAAGCTCGGCATCGTCTGCATGACGTCGAGGATCGGGTTGATGAAGGCTTGCACACGGTCCGACCGGGCCATCACGATGCCGATCGGTATGCCGACCAGGATCGAGATGAGTGTGCAGACGGTGACCATGGCGAGCGTCACCATCGTGTCGTTCCACAGGCCGACGAGCCCGATGGCGATCATCGACAGCGCCGTGCCGATGGTGATGCCGATGTTGCGGCTGCCGAAATAGACAACCGCGACCATGGCGGCCAGGATCACGATCCAGGGCGAGCCGACGAACAGGCTTTCGAGATAATTGAGGAACCATTGAAGCGGCTGGACCACTGTGTCGATCGCATTGCCGTAGGATCGCACGAAGCCCTTGAAGCTATCGTCGACGGCCTTGCGCGCCAGGCGGATCGTGCTTTCGTCAATGGCAGGGAACTTGCAGAGCAACGCTGGCAAGACACTGCAGATAGAGGCCATTTGTTTCCCCTTCTTGGCCGGAAGTTTTTTTGAAAGCCGGCTGCGTCTCGGCATCGATCGGATCGACGACGGCGCACATTTGGGTGACCTCTCCGGGCCCCGGCACTTAAACTGTGTCAGCGAAATGTGGCGTCCGCTTATCTGTTAGCGACGCGAAGGGCCACGGTTCGCCGCCTCTGGGACGATGGCGTTCAAAAACGGACCCGCAAGAACGCCGTATCGCTCCTTAGTTCCGGTAGCGAAACCGGAACGGGCAGGCGGCCGATTCCACGACGCGCCTGCCTTCACCTGGCGGTCAGAGCGCCGCCTTGACCTTTTCGGCCACTTCCGGGCTCACCCACTGCGTCCACATGTCCGGGAACTCGGCGAGGAAGTGCTTGGCGCCATCCTCGTTGGTGCCCTGGTTCTGGTCCATCCAGGCCAGCACCTTGTTGACCGTGCCGTTGTCCCACTTGCGGGCCTTGACGTAATCCATCGCGACGCCGGCCTTCTCGGAGAAGGATTTGGTCACGACCGTGAAGACGTCGGAAACCGGGTAGGAGTTGACCTTCGGGGTCGGGCAATCCGGCACCGCGGTGCAGGCGTCCCAATCGGCCTTGTCATGGTCGACGCCGAAGGAGAGGCGGGTCATCTCGTACTTGCCGAGGATGGCCGTCGGCGCCCAGTAGTAGCCGAGCCAGCCGGTCTTCTTTTCAAACGCGTTGGCGATCGAGCCGTCGAGGCCGGCGGCCGAGCCGGTATCAACCAGCAGGAAGCCGTCCTTCTCTGCGTTCAGGGCGCGATAGAGATTGGCGGTCGAAACCTGGCAGTTCCAGCCCGAGGGGCAATTGTGGACCGCAGCCTTGCTGGCGTCTTCCGGTGCCGGGAAGAGCTCGGGGTGCTTCAGCGCGTCCTGTACGGTCTTGATGTCGGGATGCGCGTCGGCAAGGAATTTCGGGATCCACCATCCCTCGACGCCGCCTTCGCTCAGGATCTTGGCAGCTTCGATGAGGCGGCCTTCCTTGATCGCGGCATCAAGCGGCGTGCGCACGGCGTTGACCCAGAGTTCCGGCGCCATGTCGGGCTGGGCCTTTTCGTTCATCGAGGCGAAGGTCGGCATCGTGTCGCCGGTGACCAGCGTCACGGTGCAGCCGTAGCCGTTTTCCAGAATGAACTTGTCCACCTGGGCGGCGACGCCGGCAGAAGCCCAGTTCATTTCGGCAATGCTGACTTCACCACATTCCGCAGCCTGCGCGGAGCCCGCCAGAGCATAGAGGCCCGCGGCGAGAAAGGTGGAAGCGAGGAGTTTCTTCATGTTGCAAGACCTCCCAGTCTTTTTTGCAGCCAAAGTTCCAATGGGGGTCGGTGGGGTGCTACGCATCCCCCGTCACCCGGAGTAAACGTGCAGCGTGAGGTTCGGCATCAGACAAGCCAAGGGTCACCCCTACTGCGGGCGGTACGGGAGTTCGTTTTCAAGCTCTGGTCGCGGAACCCTGTCGCCGACCAGTCTCCTCTTATCCGCTCGTCAAGCCTAAGTATTCTCGTTGAGAAATCAACCTCTTCAATCGGATGAGCCGGCGGTGGGCGGGGATAGTGCGTTCTGTCTGCGACATCGCCGGCTCGGCATTTCGCGCGTGAATGGCGTCTAATTTAAGCAATAGCGACAATTCCTGCCGCAAAAACTGGCGCGAGAGGCAGTCTCGCTGCGAGCCCTGTCGAGATCGTGACGTTTCCTGTCGTGATTGCGTCACCGGATTTGTCGCGCATGTCGCGAAAAAAATTCAAAAAAAGCCGGAATTCATCTTTGATTAAGTCCTCACTAACCATCCGGTAACGATGTGAAGCTAATTGTTCTTCTCGCGGCGGGGGAACTGCCGCGGGTCCGGATCAGGTAGAGCGTCCCGGGCTCGAGCGAACCTTCGGTGCGTTACTCCGAAGTGACCAGGCGTTTTTTGGCGGCCGCATCCCTCTGTCGAGGTTGATGCGGCCTTCGCATTTTCAGGCTCATCGGCACGCACAAAAAAACCGCCCCGTAAGGGGCGGCGGGAGGAGAGCTTCGAGGGGCGAAGAACACCCCCGATCGCGAGCTTAACCGACGTTCGACGTGCGGATGAAGCCGAGCGGGCCGAAGGGTGCGTCGGCGACGAGGTTGCGCACGCGCGACTGGCTGGACGGAACCTTGGAGTTCCAGGCGATCTGAACGAAGTTGGGCTTGCTGAAGATATACAGCATGGACGTGAACCTTGAGAGGCCGGAGCCCTATGCTCCGGGGCGTGTTGCTATGTCGCTGATATAGGTGTGCACTGCGAAAAACTGAATACCAAACTCGCCATGCGATGTCGCAATTCGGCTAGCCGCCGCGACATTTTCGACAAGCCTTGCAAAGGCGCGAAACATTGCGTGAGCGGCCTTGTTCGATTGCGGCGAAATCGTGTCGAAACAGACCTTTGCCGCTGAGCCTTTCAGTGTTACCGATGCCTCCATGACACGCAGGATCATGTTGCAGGGAACCGGCTCGGATGTCGGAAAATCGGTATTGGTGGCGGGGCTCTGCCGGCTTGCTGCCAATCAGGGCTTAAAGGTCCGGCCGTTCAAGCCGCAGAACATGTCGAACAACGCCGCCGTTTCGGACGACGGCGGCGAGATCGGCCGGGCGCAATGGCTGCAGGCGCTCGCCGCCCGCGTGCCTTCCTCCGTACACATGAACCCGGTGCTCCTGAAGCCCCAGTCGGATGTCGGCAGCCAGATCGTCGTCCAGGGCAAAGTGGCAGGCCAGGCCAGGGGCCGGGAATACCAGGCGCTGAAGCCAAAGCTTCTTGGCGCCGTGATGGAAAGCTTCGAACAGATATCGGCGGGTGCCGACCTCGTGGTGGTCGAGGGCGCCGGTTCGCCGGCCGAAATTAACCTTCGCGCCGGCGACATCGCCAATATGGGCTTTGCGACGCGCGCCGATGTGCCGGTCGTGCTTGTCGGCGACATCGACCGCGGCGGTGTCATCGCCTCGCTCGTCGGCACGCACGCGATCCTTTCGGACGAAGACCGGCGCATGGTCACCGGCTATCTCATCAACAAGTTTCGCGGCGATGTCACGCTCTTTGATGACGGCATCGCTGCCGTGAACCGCTTCACCGGCTGGCCGTGCTTCGGCGTCGTGCCGTGGCTGAAGGCAGCGGCGCGGCTTCCGGCAGAGGACTCGGTCGTGCTGGAGAAGCTGACGCGCGGCGAGGGGCGGGCGCTGAAGGTTGCGGTGCCGGTGCTGTCGCGCATCGCCAATTTCGACGACCTCGACCCGCTCTCGGCCGAGCCGGAAATCGATCTCGTCTTCGTGCGGCCGGGCAGCCCGATCCCTTCTGACGCCGGCCTCGTCGTCATTCCCGGATCGAAGTCGACCATCGGCGATCTCATCGATTTTAAGGCGCAGGGCTGGGACCGCGATCTCGAGCGCCATGTGCGTCGCGGCGGCCGGGTCATCGGTATTTGTGGCGGCTACCAGATGCTCGGCCGGAAAGTCATCGATCCGCTCGGCATCGAGGGCGGCGAGCGTGCGGTCGAGGGCCTCGGGCTGCTCGACGTCGAGACGGAGATGGCGCCGGAAAAGACCGTGCGCAACAGTCGCGCCTGGTCGCTGGAACACGATGTGGCACTTGAGGGCTATGAGATCCATCTCGGTCGCACCGAGGGCGCCGATTGCGGCCGGCCCTCCGTGCGCATCGACAACCGTGCGGATGGCGCGCTGTCAGCCGATGGCCGGGTGATGGGTACCTATCTGCATGGCCTGTTTGCAAGCGACGCCTATCGCGCAGCGCTGCTGAAGAGTTTCGGCATTGAAGGCGGCGGGAGCAACTATCGCCAGTCGGTCGATGCGGCGCTTGACGACGTCGCCGGCGAACTGGAAGCCGTACTCGATCGGCGCTGGCTGGATGGACTGCTCGGACGGTAATTGCTGATTGCTGACCCGCCGCGATGACCGGGTAGACCAGGCGTTCTGACCGGGCCGAGCGCGCAGCTTACGGAAAAGCCCACAGGCTTTGTCGTTCCGCTGTAGAATTCATCAAGGACACGGCGGCGAGCCCGGTGGCCGCGAGCGCGAACGAACAGGTGTTTCGATGCATGACGAAGACAGACGGGTCCATTGGGACAATGCCTACCAGTCCAAGGGCGAGGCGGGCGTCAGCTGGTACGAGGACACGCCCGCGGTTTCGCTCGACCTTATCCGGAAACATGCGACGATCGCCACGTCGTCGCTCATCGATATCGGCGGCGGCGCCTCGCGCCTGGTCGACGCGTTGCTCGACGAGGGCATGAAGGCGGTCGCGGTGCTCGATCTTTCGCCGGCGGCGCTGGAGGCTGCACGGGCGAGGCTTGGTGGGCGCGCCGGTCAGGTGGACTGGATCGCGGCCGACGTGACCGGGTGGACGCCGGAACGGACCTATGACATCTGGCACGACCGCGCCGCCTTTCACTTCCTCACCGATCCGGTCGACCGGGCTGCCTATGTCAAGCGGCTGACCGCCGCCGTTGCGCCGGGCGGGCACGCCATCATCGCCACCTTCGCACCCGATGGCCCGGAACGCTGCAGCGGCCTGCCAGTGGTGCGCTACGATCCGGCTGCTCTGGCCGAGACGATCGGGCTATCGTTCCGGCTTGTCGAACATGTCATGCACCAGCACACGACGCCGTGGAACTCGACGCAGTCCTTTCAATTCAGCGTGCTGGAGCGGGTGAGGTAGCCTGTAGCGCAAAGCTTCAGCGGACCTGCGAAAATGTGAAGGCCCTGTCGCCGTGGTACCAGATGTACTCGTTCTCCCTGGCCCTTGTTCCTCCGGGGTTGCGCAGCACCATGCCGCAGAGGTTCGTTGTTTTCAGCCACAGGAAGCAAACTTCGTCCTTCTCAAACCTGACCTCGACGCCGCTCATGCGACCAGCGCCCATGGAGGCCCAGTCTCCGGTCAAGCTCGCTATGCCCTCCGTTGATATGACTGCCTCGTGCTCCTCGCCTGTGTCCAGCATGCGTCCACGCAACTGATGCCCAAAGAACAGCGAACGGACGTCATCGGCCGACAGCCTGTTGCTGGCGGCGAAGTCGGCGTTCATCAAGGTTTCGGGAACGCCTGCCAGGCGCAGGCCCTGATAGAACCGCTCGCTGGCAAGCGGCTGGGCCAGATCCAGCGGCGGGTGCGCTGAAATGCAGACAGCAGTGCCGCCGCGGCTGATGCGAAGCGCGTTGTAGCGGTTGACCGCCGCCTCCGCCTCGGCGCGATGGCCGAGATGTCCGGCGGCGGAGGCGAGAAGAAGGAAAGGTCCATCATCCTTCGAATTGAGTTCGATGCTCCGTCTCGCTGCCGCCGCTGCCGCCTCGAAATCCTCCAGGCTGAACTGCGTCAGCCCCAGGACGTACAGGAAGAAGGACGGAGAGTGCGGATCGAGGCGGATGGCCGTGCGGATATAGGGCAGGGCCTCGGCCGGGCGGCCGGCGGAGGTCAGCACGAACGCCGTCAGCGCGTAGCTCCAGGAGTCGCCGGGTTCCAGTGCAATCGCTTGCCTGAGTTCGGCGAGCGCATCGGCATGCTGCCAGTCCGCTCCCGACAGCAGCGCGGCCGCCTGATAGGCGAGTGCCGTTCTATGCTTTTGCGCGGTCCGCAGATACTGCCTCGCCTTCGCTCTTGCTTCGAAGCGCGGGATGCCCAGTTGATAGTGCCAGCGCCACAGGTATATGCGCGCGTAGACCATGGCCGCCGCCGCATAGGCGCGTCCATAGGCAGGATCGAGCGCAATTGCCTGCTCGAAATAGGGCACTGCCTTTGCAAAGTCCTCGGGGGTCGTGCGCCGGTGGTGTTCCCAGCCGCGCAGGAACGCATCGAAGGCCGCCGGCACTGCCGTTTCCTTGCGCCCGAAGGCCATTTGCTGGTCAGGGTCCAGCCGAAGCGCCAGCGCTTCGGCAATCCCGCGCATGACCTCGTCCTGCAGCGCGAAGACATCGGAGAGTGAACCGTCGAACTTTCCGGCCCAGACGTTGCCTCCACTGAGTGAATCGATGAGCTGGGCGTTGATGCGAAGCTGTTCTCCGGCGCGCTGTACGCTGCCTTCAAGCACATATCTGACGCCGAGTTCTTCCGAAACCTGCCTCGGCGTCACCGATTTGCCTTTGTAGGTGAAGGTCGAATTGCGCGCGATGACGAACAGACCGGACACCTGGGCAAGTTCGGTGACAAGGCCGTCGGTCATGCCGTCGGCGAAAAAATCCTGCTTGGGATCGTCGCTCACATTGGCAAACGGAAGCACGGCGATCGACGGCTTGTCTGCCACGCTCAGGTCCAATGCCTGCTCCAGGCGGCTCTCCGCCGCCGGCTCCCATGGGCGCCACCAAGCCACGCCGGCTGCGGCCGCAAACACCACCGCAGCCGTTGCGAAGGCCGCCCAGCGTCTTGCATGGCGTGTCCTGACCTTTGCCTTGGCGGCGTGGGCTTCGTCCAGCCAGAGGCGATAGGTTCGCACCGGCTTTTCGATGTGTTTCAGGTGCTGTTCGCCGAGAAAGACGAAACCGACATCGAGGTGCTTCTCGACCTGGTCGTAGGCGGTGCCGGAAATGACGATCCCGCCCGGTTCGGCAAGGCTCTGCAGACGCTCGGCGATGATGACGCCATCGCCCTGGATGTCGTCGCCTTCGACAATCACGTCGCCAAGATTGATGCCGATACGGAATTCCAGCCGGCCCGCGTCGACGCCACGGCTTTTGGATTTGACGCGCTGCACTTCCACGGCGCAGCGAACCGCCTCGACGACACTGTGGAATTCCACCAGTAGGCCGTCGCCCATGGTCTTGATCAGTCGACCGCGATGGGCGGCGATCCTTTGTTCAAACAGGTCGTGCAGGTCGGTCTGAAAACGGGCGCAGGTACCCTCTTCGTCGGCTTGGGTGAGTAATCCATAGCCGCAAACGTCGGCAATCATCACGGCGGCGAGCCTGCGTTCCATTTGCCTACCGGATAAACGATACCCCTTGGGGCGCTAGTCTATCGCAACATCTGGTATTGCTAAAATATGTTCGTTCGCGGCGCCGCATTCGTTCGTGCGCCGCGCTGCGTTCGCCCGGCAAAATTGTCGCGCGGCGCAACTCGGCGGCCTGGGTGTCGCAAGCGTCGATTGACTTTGCGGCGCCCGCTTCCTAATCATCTGGTGTTGGATGGTTCCCCCTTGTCGTGGCGATCAGGGGGAATAATTGGGAATGTGACGGATGGACCCAAATCGGGCATCCTTATCGCAGCCGACCCCGCGACTGTAGAACGGTCAGGGTTCGCCATCGGGTTCAATAACGGGCTGTCGGCCGATTGCATGGGCAATCGGGGCGGTTCGGGATTAAGCCGGAAAAGCCACTGGCGTGGCATCGTGATCAGCCGGGTTGGACGCCTCTTCTTCTACGAATCGTCCGCCTTTCACGAGACTGGAAAGCGCCGGGAAGGTGAGGCGGGCCGTTCGGGTCCTGACATCGAAACCTCGCCTTCACGGGCGAGGCGATGTGGGTCCGTGACGCCGTGAGCCAGGAGACCTGCCACCCGACATGGGCATTCCGCCCGAGGAGACGTGTCGTCTCCAACGCCATCACGGAGGTTGTTTTGGCTCTCAGATACTTTCCAGAACGCGCCGCCGGCGCGTCGAACGGCTGTTGCCATCTGCCGCTGACTTTGGCGGATTGAGGCAACGATGAGCAATCCCAGCGCCGGACCCGTTCTGGTCCTCGGCGGCGCCCGTTCCGGCAAGTCCAGCTTTTCCGAGACGCTTGTCGAAGCGTCCGGGCTCACCATGCATTATGTCGCCACGGGACGCGCCTGGGACGACGAAATGCGTGCGCGCATCGACCATCACAAGACGCGCCGCGGCCAAGGCTGGACGACACATGAGGAGCCGGTTGATCTCGTCGGCATCCTCAGGCGCATCGATGACCCCCACCATGTCGTGCTGATCGACTGCCTGACGCTGTGGGTCACCAATCTCATGCTCGAGGCGCGCGACATCGAGGGGGAGTTCGCAGCCCTTGCCGCATACTTGCCTGAGGCCCAGGCGCGCCTCGTCTTTGTTTCCAACGAGGTCGGCCTCGGCATCGTGCCCGAGAACCGCATGGCCCGCGAGTTCCGCGACCATGCCGGCCGGCTTCACCAGATCGTTGCGGAGAAATCCGCTGAAGTTTACTTTATCGCGGCCGGTTTGCCGCTGAAAATGAAGGGTTGATCCATGACCACTGCGAAGGCCAGCCACGGCAAGATCCCGGCGACCGTCATCACCGGCTTCCTTGGCGCCGGCAAGACGACAATGATCCGCAACCTGCTGCAGAACGCCGACGGCAAGCGCATTGCGTTGATCATCAACGAGTTCGGCGATCTAGGCGTCGATGGCGACGTCTTGAAGGGCTGCGGCGCCGAGGCCTGCACCGAGGACGATATCATCGAGCTCACCAATGGCTGCATCTGCTGCACCGTTGCCGACGATTTCATCCCGACCATGACCAAGCTGCTCGAGCGCGAGAAGCGTCCTGATCACATCATCATCGAGACCTCGGGCCTCGCTCTGCCGCAGCCGCTGGTCGCCGCCTTCAACTGGCCGGACATCCGCAGCGAAGTCACCGTCGATGGCGTCGTCACCGTTGTCGACAGTGCGGCCGTTGCCGCCGGCCGTTTTGCCGACGACCACGACAAGGTCGATGCGCTGCGCGTCGAGGACGACAATCTCGACCACGAGAGCCCGATCGAGGAACTGTTCGAGGATCAGCTTACTGCCGCCGACCTCATCGTTCTCAACAAGGCCGACCTGATCGACGCTTCCGGCCTGAAGGCCGTGCGCGACGAAGTCGCCTCGCGCATCAGCCGTAAGCCGACCATGATCGAGGCGAAGAACGGCGAAGTCGCCGCCGCGATCCTGCTTGGCCTCGGCGTCGGCACGGAAGGCGAGATCGCCAACCGCAAGTCGCACCACGAGATGGAGCATGAGGCAGGCGAGGAGCACGACCACGACGAGTTCGACAGCTTCGTCGTCGAGCTCGGCGCGATCGCCGATCCGGCCGCCTTCATCGATCGCCTGAAGGGCGTGATATCAGAGCACGACGTGCTGCGCCTCAAGGGTTTTGCCGATGTGCCCGGCAAGCCGATGCGTCTGTTGATCCAGGCCGTCGGCGCCCGTATCGACCAGTATTATGACCGCGCCTGGGGTGCCGGCGAAAAGCGCGGCACGCGCCTCGTCGTCATCGGCCTGCATGATATGGACGAACAGGCGGTCCGCGCTGCGATTGCGGCGCTCGTCTAGATCATTTCGTTGAATGAAATGATTTAACTCTTTGAAATAACGCAATTCCAGGAAGCCGTTTCACAGTTTCCTGGAATTGTTCGAACGGACAAGACAATGCATCTGCTTCTCGCTCAGAAAGGAACGATCGCTGACGGCAACGAAGCGATCGACCTGGGGCAAACGCCGGCCGACATCCTGTTCCTGTCGGCCGCCGACACCGAGCTTTCCTCGATTGCCGCGGCTCACGGCCGCCGCGACGGAGGCTTCAGCCTGCGCATTGCGAGCCTCATGAACCTGATGCATCCGATGTCGGTCGACACCTATGTCGAGCGTACGGCGCATCATGCCAAGCTGATCGTCGTTCGTCCGCTCGGAGGCGCCAGTTATTTCCGCTATCTGCTGGAAGCCTTGCATGCCGCCGCCGTCACCCACCGTTTCCAGATCGCGGTGCTGCCCGGCGACGACAAGCCGGACCCCGGCCTCGAACCGTTTTCGACCGTTGAAGCCGACGACCGCCAGCGGCTCTGGGCCTATTTTACTGAAGGCGGTGCCGACAATGCCGGCCTGTTCCTCGACTATGCCGCAGCGCTGGTCACAGGGGCCGAAAAGCCGCAGCCGGCCAAGCCTTTGCTCAAGGCCGGCATCTGGTGGCCGGGCAGGGGCGTGATCGGGGTTTCGGAGTGGATAGGCGTCGTTGGTGGAGGTTTACCCCCCTCTGTCCTGCCGGACATCTCCCCCACAAGGGGGGAGATCCCGGATGCGGGCGCTCGTTCTCCAGAGGGTGGAGAGCGTGAGACGAGTGCTGGACATAACGACCGTGCGAGTGCCGCCAAATCGAACGCCGAAGCTGCTGTCCTCGTGCCAACCGCCGACCTTGGTCTTGGAACGAGTGCCTACCCCCAGCCAATCTCCCCCCGTGTGGGGGAGATGTCCGGCAGGACAGAGGGGGGTAACGCTTCCACGAACCCCACCATCGCCATCTGCTTCTACCGTGCCCTCGTCCAGAGCGGCGAAACGCGGCCGGTGGAGGCCTTGATCGATGCGCTTGCGGCTGAAGGTGTCCGGGCGCTGCCGGTCTTCGTCTCCAGCCTCAAGGATGCCGTTTCCGTCGGCACGCTGCAGGCGATCTTTGCGGAGGCAGCACCCGACGTGGTGATGAACGCCACCGGCTTTGCCGTTTCCTCGCCCGGTGCCGACCGCCAGCCAACGGTGCTGGAATCGACCGGTGCGCCGGTGCTGCAGGTGATCTTCTCCGGCTCGTCGCGGGCGCAATGGGAGACATCACCGCAGGGGCTGATGGCCCGTGACCTTGCCATGAACGTGGCGCTGCCCGAAGTCGATGGACGCATTCTCGCGCGCGCCGTCTCCTTCAAGGCGGCGTCGATCTACGACGCGAAAGTCGAGGCCAACATCGTCGGCCATGAGCCGCTCGAAGACCGGGTGCGCTTTGCCGCCAGCCTCGGCGTCAACTGGGCGAAGCTGCGCCGGGCCAAACCCGCCGAGCGGCGGATCGCCATCGTCATGGCCAACTATCCGAACCGCGACGGACGGCTTGGCAACGGCGTCGGTCTCGATACACCCGCCGGTACCGTCGAGGTGCTCAGCGCCATGGCGCGGGAAGGCTATGCCGTCGGCGACATCCCCGAGGACGGTGACGCGCTGATCCGCTATCTCATGGCTGGTCCGACCAATGCGGCCAGCCATGACCGTGAAATCCGCGAGACAATTTCACTCAGCGATTACAAGGCCTTCTTCGATTCGCTTCCGAAACAGATTCAGGATGAGGTGAGCGACCGCTGGGGCGCGCCGGAAACCGATCCGTTCTTTCTCGATGGCGCATTTGCGCTGCCGCTTGCCCGCTTCGGTGAGGTTGTCGTCGGCATCCAGCCGGCGCGCGGCTACAACATCGATCCGAAGGAGAGCTACCACTCGCCGGATCTCGTGCCGCCGCACGGCTACCTCGCCTTCTATGCCTTCCTGCGCCATCAGTTCGGTGCGCAGGCGATCGTGCACATGGGCAAGCACGGCAATCTCGAATGGCTGCCGGGCAAGGCGCTGGCGCTGTCTGAAACCTGTTATCCCGAGGCGATCTTCGGGCCGCTGCCGCATATCTACCCCTTCATCGTCAACGATCCGGGCGAGGGTACGCAGGCCAAGCGCCGCACCAGTGCCGTCATCATCGACCACCTGACGCCGCCGCTCACGCGGGCCGAGTCCTACGGGCCGCTGAAGGATCTCGAAGCCCTCGTCGACGAATATTATGACGCCGCCGGCGGCGACCCGCGGCGACTGCGGCTGCTCAGCCGCCAGATCCTCGACCTCGTGCGCGACATCGGGCTCGATAGCGACGCGGGTATCGACAACGGCGACAGCGACGACAAGGCGCTGGAAAAGCTCGACGCCTATCTCTGCGACCTCAAGGAAATGCAAATCCGCGACGGCCTGCACATCTTCGGCGTGGCGCCCGAGGGGCGTTTGCTGACGGATCTGACCGTGGCGCTTGCCCGCGTTCCCCGCGGGCTTGGCGAGGGCGGCGACCAGAGCCTGCAGCGGGCAATTGCGGCGGATGCGGGGGTGTGTTCTGCTGCGGGTTTACCCCCCTCAGAGGTAGTCAGCCCCGCACGCGACGCCCGTCCCTTCGATCCGCTTGATTGCGTTATGTCGGCCCCCTGGACCGGGCCGAAACCGGTAATCCTCACCGAACTCTCCAATGCCCCCTGGCGCACCGCCGGCGACACCGTCGAGCGCATCGAACTGTTGGCCGCAAAACTCGTTGCGGGCGAACAGACCTGCCCAGACGGTTGGGCCAACACACGCGCCGTGCTTGACGAAATCGACACCCGCCTCAAACCCTCCATCTCCGGCTCCGGTGCCGCCGAAATGGCGGGCTTTCTCACCGGTCTCGACGGCCGCTTCGTCGCCCCCGGTCCATCGGGTGCGCCGACCCGCGGACGTCCGGATGTGCTGCCGACCGGTCGCAATTTCTATTCGGTCGACAGCCGCGCCGTGCCGACACCGGCAGCCTATGAGCTCGGCAAGAAATCGGCCGAACTTTTGATCCGCCGCTATCTGCAGGATCACGGCGAATGGCCATCCTCCTTTGGGCTGACGGCCTGGGGCACGGCGAACATGCGCACCGGCGGCGATGATATCGCCCAGGCCCTGGCGCTGATCGGTGCCAAGCCCACCTGGGACATGGTCTCGCGCCGGGTGATGGGCTACGAGATCGTGCCGCTCGCCGTTCTCGGGCGGCCGCGCGTCGACGTGACCTTGCGCATTTCCGGCTTCTTCCGCGATGCCTTCCCGGACCAGATTGCTCTGTTCGACAAGGCGATCCGTGCCGTCGGCGCGCTGGAGGAAGACGATGCCGACAATATGATCGCCGCGCGCATGCGGGCGGAAAGCCGACGACTGGAGGCGGAAGGCGTCGAGCCCGCTGAGGCCGCCCGCCGTGCGTCCTATCGCGTCTTCGGCGCCAAGCCCGGTGCCTATGGCGCCGGTCTGCAGGCGCTGATCGACGAGAAGGGCTGGGAGAGCCGCGCCGATCTCGCCGAGGCCTATCTCACCTGGGGTGCCTATGCCTATGGCGCCGGCGAAGAGGGCAAGGCCGAACGCGACCTTTTCGAGGAGCGTCTGCGCACCATCGAGGCGGTGGTGCAGAACCAGGACAACCGCGAGCACGACCTGCTCGACAGCGACGACTACTACCAGTTCGAAGGCGGCATGAGCGCTGCCGCCGAGCATCTTGGCGGCAGCAGGCCGGCGATCTACCACAACGATCATTCCCGCCCGGAAAAACCCGTCATCCGCTCGCTGGAGGAGGAGATCGGCCGGGTGGTTCGGGCGCGCGTCGTCAATCCCAAGTGGATCGATGGCGTCATGCGCCACGGCTACAAGGGCGCCTTCGAGATTGCCGCCACCGTCGACTACATGTTCGCTTTCGCGGCGACCACAGGGGCCGTGCGCGACCATCATTTCGAGGCCGCCTATCAGGCCTTCGTCGTCGACGAGCGCGTGGCGGAGTTTTTGCGCGACAAGAACCCGGCCGCCTTTGCCGAGCTTGCCGAGCGTTTCCTCGAAGCGATCGACCGCAATCTCTGGACCCCGCGCTCGAACTCGGCGCGGTTTGAGCTTGCCGGCATCGGCACCGCCGCCACCCGGCTTCGCGCCGGCAACGAATAGAGCGGTTCCGGGCAGCGGTTTTCCGTCCGGAATTGCTTGGAAGCAAAGACCTGGTTCCTTTTCGATGTTCAGTGAAGCACGGAAAGGAACGGATGCGGGATGAGGGCTAAGGTTGGCCGCCGTCCCGCCAACTGGAATTGAGGGAGTTATCATGAGCGACGAGACGACGAACACCGGCGAGGCCCCTGCCGAGAAGGATGATGCCCGCCACGCCATGAAGATGGCGAAGAAGAAGGCGGCGCGCGAAAAGATCATGGCGACGAAGACCGACGAGAAGGGTCTGATCATCGTCAACACCGGCAAGGGCAAGGGCAAGTCGACCGCCGGCTTTGGCATGATCTTCCGCCACATCGCCCATGGCATGCCCTGCGCCGTCGTGCAGTTCATCAAGGGTGCGATGGTGACCGGCGAGCGCGAGCTGATCGAGAAGCACTTCGGCGATGTCTGCCAGTTCTATACGCTCGGCGAGGGCTTCACCTGGGAAACGCAGGACCGCGCCCGTGACGTGGCGATGGCCGAGAAGGCTTGGGAGAAGGCGAAGGAGCTGATCCTTGACGAGCGTAACTCGATGGTGCTGCTCGACGAGATCAACATTGCGCTGCGCTACGATTACATCGACGTCGCCGAGGTCGTACGCTTCCTGAAGGAAGAAAAGCCGCACATGACCCATGTGGTCTTGACCGGTCGCAACGCCAAGGAAGACCTGATCGAGATCGCCGATCTCGTGACCGAAATGGAGCTGATCAAGCATCCGTTCCGCTCCGGCATCAAGGCGCAGCAGGGCGTCGAATTCTGATGAGCCAGAGCTGGCAGTTCTGGGCGCTGCTTTCGGCGGCCTTTGCTGCCCTGACGGCCGTGTTCGCCAAGGTCGGGGTTGCGCAGATCAACTCCGACTTCGCCACGCTGATCCGCACCGTCGTCATCTTCTGCGTGATCCTGGGCATCGTCGCGGCGACCGGACAATGGCAGAAGCCATCAGAAATCCCAGGGCGCACCTGGCTGTTCCTGGCGCTGTCCGGCCTTGCCACCGGCGCCTCCTGGCTTGCCTATTTCCGGGCGCTGAAGCTCGGCGACGCTGCCCGCGTCGCACCGATCGACAAGCTCTCGATCGTCATGGTCGCCATCTTCGGCGTGCTCTTCCTCGGCGAAAAGCTCAACCTGATGAACTGGCTCGGGGTTGCGTTCATTGCTGCAGGGGCGCTGCTCTTGGCGGTGTTTTGAACTTGAGCGCGCCTGCCCCTGGCAAGTCTGTTCCCTGAATGTTCGCCTCAATCAAGCCGCAATCCTGATACACGAAATGGTTGTGGGCGGCAGGAGGACGGCATGCAGGTTGGTGACGGTTGGCGCAAGCGCCTTGAACGGGATTATCTTTCCTTTGCAGCCTCGGCGACGGCGGCGCTGGTGGCAATCTGGGCTGCCGTCTACCTCGCGACATCTCCTGCGCGTTGCCCTATTGAACTGGTTGCTCCTTTCCTGAGCATTTTCCCGGCAATGGTCGCGGCGCGGTTGACGATCGCGTTCAGCCGATCGGTTCGCAGCACCTGGCAGTTGCTGGCGCTGTCCTGCGCGTGTGGTTTCGGCACGGTTGCCGGCCTGATCGGCGTCTACACTCTGACGATGTATTTTGCGAGCTGGGACCCCGGTGGGTATGCGGTCCCTTATCCGGTGCTGGCGTATTATGGACCGGCGTCCGGTCTGTTGATGTTCTCGGGCGCCGGTGCGCTCATGGCCGGTGCGACCTTGGGGCTATGGCTGCTTCGGGACGGGCGAGTACGACGCAATGGCGCTGGCGGCGAACCGGGCGGGATGGCTGCGTCGGTGCTCTCGCCGGTTGCCTCGCACGAGCGCGCTCTGCTTCGCAGTCGCCGATCGCGAGCGGAGGAACGCTCTTCTGGCTCTCCACGCTGCTCGGTCCCTTGGTCGTTATCCTCCCTCTGATATTTCTGGAGATGATCTTCTGGCCGCAAACTGCTCTCGGCGCAGAGAAACTGCCGTGGGCGGTCTTGAGATACTACTTCGGTGGCACTTACGCGGCCGCAATCAGCGCGGTGCTGGTTCTTGCGTTCGTATCCAATCGTTCACGCCGCTCGGCCAGGCTGGTCGCCTCGTTTGTCGGCTTGCACGTCGGTGCAGTATTCACGCTTCTGTTTGACTATGCAGACGACACCGCCGCAATCAGGCGTTTCTATTGCCTTTCGGCGGCCTTCTTGGCGATCTGTCTGCTGCCATCTGCACCGCGATCTGGTTCCCCGATCGCCGCGGCCTCGGCGAGGAGCGCACGGAACAGGCCGCCTCGGTGCGGGGATTGATGCGCGTCTTGCTGATGCCGGCTTTGCCGCACCGGCCGTCGCGACGCTCTGTTGCGGTCTTTTCGCCGCCGCCGCACACATGCTTGGCCTAGCGCCGAAGGGGCTCCTCGACAGTAGCCTGCAGGTTCGCGCTGCCGAAATAAGGGTTTTGAACTATCGGGTCTGGGCGGTTGTGGCATTGATAACAATGATGCTCCATCAGTTTCTCAAGGACAGAGCCGCCCGGTCGAGTGTCACCGTCGTCACCCTCTCGCTCGCAGCCTTTCTCGTCGGAGGCGGAATGACACATAGCCTGAGTGAGGACGTCCTTCGGAAAGTCGTGCCGATTTCGGCGGCCTCCTTCCTCGGGCTTGGTTTGTCCAGCGTCGTTGCCGGTCTTTCAGCCCTATTCCTGATCCGTCGCGGCCTTTCAAGCAGATCAGTTGACGCTGAGAGCGTCGCTGCCTGAGGGCGAGGTTTCCGTCAAACCCACCTGCGGACACGCTTGCAATAGGCGGCATAGGCCTCCCCGAAAGAACGGGCGAGGTGGGTTTCCTCCATGCGGATCTGGTAGGAAATCGAGATCCAGGCGGAAAGTGCGAGCGCCACCGAGACGACGTTGGGCACCGCGAGCACCGTGCCGATCAGTGCGGTCACCATGCCGACATAGATCGGGTTGCGGGAAAAGGCGTAGAGGCCGGAGGTCACCAGCGGCGCATCCTGTTCTTCGGGGATGCCGATCTTCCACGAATGGCGCATCGCCCCTTGCGACAGCATCGTCAGCCCGCCGCCGAGCGCCATCAGTACGAGGCCGACGGCGTGAAGCAGCGGCGTGTCGAGCGCCGGGATCCGGCCGAGGGCGGCATCGACGGAGGCCGGCAGCAGGGCAACCGCCAGCAGATGCACCACCAGCACTGCCACGATCACGCGGAAGAGCTTTCCTGCAAACCCCTCGGCATCGTCGTCATAGGTGAGCACCACCGGTGAGCGGCCGGTTTGCACGCGGCGCAGGATCGCCAGCGCCAGCGTGAACAGGCCGACGACAAGCATCAGGATGGCGGGAAGGGTGGTGGACATAAGGACCTCTGGCACGGGCGGAGTGACTGACAATGTTCGCGGCAGGGTGGCCTATCTGATCTCCGTCCACCCTCCGCGACGCATTCCCCGTAATTGCAATCTCTAGTGACTAGAGGCTCAAGAGGTCCGTGTGCTCGACTTTCGTCTTGGTTACCGGATTTCATCGGAGAGCTGGACCCTCTCCGGGCCATCGAGAGGCTGTCGCCGCCTTTGGCCGTGGCCGCCTATTGGCGATTTCCTGTCCGCGGCCGCTATCTCTCGTCGTCCGAGAGCCATTCTTGTTTCGTGATGGTCCTGGTAATGGATCGCACCAGCGGCATTCGCGCCACCAATCTTGATTACAGACACACCGCATGAGCGGGTGACGTATTTGAGGCTAGGTGCGCTTCGACCTCTCGGAGTTTATCCAGTAGCCGTTTCGTTGGTCTGGGCATGTGTCGATGTTGGCTGTTCTGCCGTGATCAAACTCCAAGTTATCGCACGAGCCGTTCCGATAAAGTGAAAGTCCGCACCCCCCCGCCATGGCCGCATATTGCCGAAATACTGGGCGGCCGAAGCCGCCCTTTTTTGCATTGCGTTGGATTAGAGGAAGGACCTGCCGTACGAGGAGCCTTTGGAATTCTTGCCCTTGGAACTCGACGTGGACGTCGTTGGGCCCGGCTTGTTTACGCCTGCTGCCAATTCAAGCTGGCCGACAGTTTTGACGATGGGTTTCTTTTCGGCTGGCGTCGACGGGACAGCAGCAATCGCGGTCGCCGCAAAAGCGAGCGATGCCAGGACGGCAATAATGATCTTCATTGGTAGTCTCCCAGGTTCGAACCTCCCGCCAAGGAATGCGGCATTAGGTAGCAAAAGCCACCAGACCTGAAATGGCTTTGCGGCTACCTTGGCTCCGGTGAAAACGGAGCCTCGAATGAGTGTAGCGTGCGAGTTGAAGCAGAAGCGGGCGGCCCTGAGTGAAAGGCTGAAACAGCTCGAAAGAGAGCGGGTCGACATCCAGGAACTCATGTGTGCGCTGGACCGCGTCATCCTGAGCTACGAGCCCGACTACCAGGCATCGGCGCTGACGAGACCTGAACAGGGTAACCGCTCTCGAAAGGCCAAGCCGTCGTCGTCCGAGGTGAAAGCGGCCATGAACGGCGTAAACAAGCGCCAAGCCGTCTTGGAGGTCCTGCGCGAGGCAGGGGAACCGATTTCGGTGACCGACTGCGCAGCGAAGTTTGCAGCCAAGATCGGCATCGCGAGCGAGCCAGCCAATCTCTCAGACATCGCACACCGCCTGTCGGCGGTCCTTACCCAACTGACGACTGCGGGACGCGTGCGGCAGTCCGGCCAGTTCGACGGTCGCAAGGCTCTGTGGGAGGTCGCCGCTTAGCCTTCCCAGATCAGGTCCGGCGGTTTGTTGCCCTGCCAGTACCCACACAGATAGCGTGACGTCGGGCGAGACAGTGCCTTGCCCAGCACCTGGAACGTATGACTGCGATTGCTCACCTGGCGGCAATCCTCGCGCCACGCGAGCTCGGCCACGTACCAGTCGAAGTATTTCAACGAAAACCGATGGTGGATGCCGACATAGGCCCGCTGAACGCGTGAGAAGAAACTCTCGACCTGGTTGGTGTTCGTGCCATCGTCGGTCTGATAGGCCTTTGAGTGGTTGACGCGCTCCAGCTTGTTGAGGCCAGCCAGGTCGTTATAGCTGCCATGCTCGTCCGCGAAGACCGTTGCTTCCCGCGACACGTGATCCCGGACGGCCGCCCAGGCTGCGTTGCTGTCTTCGTCTCGGATGATCCGGGTAAACGTCTGGCCTCCCAGTCCGCGCTGGCGGATCGCAAGAGCGCACAGACGCTTCATGTTCTGGTATTTCCTGAGGCGGCGATCAATGCGATCCTCGGCCTTATTCTCGGGACGGATGTGGCCGCCAGCGTACTTGCCGTCAATCTCGACTTCGCCATCAAGCACTATCTCCTCCCTGCGCCATGCGATAGCCTCGCGCAGCTTCATGAGGAGTACCCAGGCCGTTTTGTATTGGACGCCGATCTCACGCGAGAGCTGGAGCGCCGCCTTGCCTTTCACCGAGTTCGCCGAGAACCAGATGGCGATGAGCATCTTCTTGAAGCTCAGCTTGCGCGCGTGAAAGACCGTGCCTGAGGTGACGCTGAACACGGCCTTGCAGGTCTTCTCGGTGCATTTGAAGCGATTACGGCTCATCGTGTGGCAGCGCAACGTTCCGCACTTGGGGCAATAAGGCTCGCCCTCTGTCTCGTGCCAGCGCAGGCGCTTAAATCAGTTGTAGGCAGTCGTATCCCGCATCCTGGCGAGATCGAGCACCGTCAGCGTTCGGCACTCTGGCGAGAGCAGGAAGTGCTGGCCCTTGGGCGTGTCTTCGAGTTTCGCCATGGCTCAACCCCTCCGCGATCCGGAGGAAGGTCGGGCGTATTTCCAAGCCCCCGACCAAGACGCTGACAGCCAACACCGCAGCGTGGCGGCGATGGGCAATGGCGATGGTATCGATGGCGTTGAGGGTCATGTTCAGGCTCCAGAAGTCGAGGGCAGGCACAGCGGATCGGCAGCCGAAAAGGCCGCGGGGAGATCAGAGCTGTATGCGTATCATCCTGAACATGATCCAGTTTCCTACCTGGATTTCCCGCAGGAGTCGATCGAGGGAAGTCCAAATGGTTAATTTTGACGAGAGATGGAAGGCCTTTTGCTGGCGATCCTGGCGATGCCCGCGACTGCTTTTTGACCCATTGCGGACACTACAGAATTGATCTGCAAATAGCTGAGATGGGGTCAAGAGAAGACTAGCAGCTTTTGAAGATGAAGACCGCCAATGACAGACACTAGATGGAATGTGCCTTTCATCTGTCCTAAAGCTGCAATCAACCGCCATCGCGACTTCCGATGTAGCCGCCCCACTTGTCAAACGCGTGGTACGTCGGTTCCTCGGCTTTTGCTTGCCGAAAATACCTACAGCTAATCTCATACTCAGAAGAATACTCTGTCCAGGATTCGCACCGGATCAGTCGGCCTTCGGTACTTCTATAGCCCTTATATTTCTGATTAAGGAATGCTTCGAAATACGGAATGCTCGGATTGAAGCTAATGCCAAGAACTATCCACACCAACGTCCAAAGTGCTAGAATTCCCCCAATGGCGCATCCGACAAAGGACAGTCCTCGAAATAAGATTTTCAAGACTAGACCCCGAATCCAGTTGGCGATGGCCAACTCGTAGCACGCCTGACGGCGGCTTTGTAGGTTCGTATTCAAGCTCAATTTTCGGAATGAGGTCGATAGCTGACTTTCGTCAATACTTAGAAAGATGACCGCTCTTGGCGCTTTCCGGACGAAGCACAATTACGGCTCCCTCGCAACGTTGTCACTAGCGCGATCACGTCAGTGGCATTCACGGGGATGTGGCTGGAATTTCTGTTCTAATTCAGAAGCGTAAGCCGCTTTTGGTGGTCTTTGCTACCTAATGGCGAAGGAATGCGGGAGACTTGGCCTAGGACGAACGTCGAGCCAGCGACATACGGCAGGTGCCGTATTTCGACCCGGGAGAGGCCCGCCAAAATCGAGCATGGTTAAGGGAAATTTATGGTGCGACCACGCAATGACCGACGTCTATGCGGTAGGGCGGTCGCCTTCAATTCGGATCCAGCGCGATCGGTAAAGATGTCACTACGAGCAAGCTAACAGCCAAACTGAGGCATCTGGTAGAGCGAGTTGGGCTAGGCGTCAGCAGTTCGCTGGGCGTCTCTGGACCGTCGTCGGCAACAGCAAGAAGGGCAGGCGCGCCTTCGGCCAGTGTGAGATGGTATCCATTTGCAGCGCCCGCCTCAGAGCCCCAGCCAGATCCTCAGCGGATGGGTCGGGTCGGCAAGCAGTCGGGCTGCAAGCGCGATCGAGACGATGACGAGCAGCGGCTTGATGATCTTGGCGCCCTTGGCCATGGCGTAGCGCGAGCCGACCTGTGCGCCCAGGAACTGGGCAAATCCCATCATCAGGCCGACCTTCCAGAGGATGGCGCCGAAGAAGAGGAAGACGGCGAAGGCGCCGATGTTGGAGCCGAAGTTCAGGAACTTTGTATGCGCGGTCGCCTTCAAGACGCCGAAGCCCGCGAGTGTGACGAAGCCGAGCATGAAGAAGGAACCGGTGCCGGGGCCGAAGACGCCGTCATAGAAACCGATCAGCGGCACCAGGGTGAGAGTGAAGACGAAAGGGGTAACGCGGCGGTGCTGGTCGACGTCGCCCATGTTCGGCTTCAGCCCGAAATAGATCGCGATGGCGATCAGCAGGAAGGGCAGGACCGCCTTCAAAACGTCGCCGGGAACAACGGTCGCGAGCAGCGCGCCCAAGATGGAACCCGCCGCCGACATTAGCGCCATCGGCAATTGCTCTTTCAGGTTCACATGCCCACGCCTGGCATAGGAAAGGCTTGCCGAGCCGGAGCCGAAGAGTGCCTGCAGCTTGTTGGTGCCGAGCGTCTGCAGCGGCGGGATGCCGGCGATCAGCATGGCGGGAATGGTGATCATGCCGCCACCACCGGCAATCGAATCGATGAAGCCGGCAATGAAGGCGGCCACGAACAGGAAGACGAGCAGGTGGAAAGCGAGATCTTGCACGGAGGGGACTCGGGGGATGACGGGAATGAGGCGGGCGTTTACGCCTTGTGTCAGAGCGTGAGGCGAAATGCAAAGGCTTCCGTCCGGTGACGCCTTCTGCGCTCGCGAAGGAGGGTTTAATCTCTCGAAGAATCAGCGACTTCTCGTGAGTCGCTGCAAATCCGGTTGGCGGTCGGGCGATCGTCGCTGTTCCCGTTTTTTACTGGCGCGAGCAGAGCCGTGATCGTCCCCAAACGCGACATCGTCATGGCGCAATCCGGTTTGACCGGCTCTGCCGGCTCCGGTAAAAATGACGAATATGCGACGGCGTCCGTTTCGGCGGACTGAAAGAGCGTCCGGTGCGGCCGACCCAGTCAGGGGGCCCTCAACCGGTGCTGTCCAGATCGGCCCAGGAACGCTTTGTTCCGGCCGGCGCTTCGTTAAGGAAAACCGACGAAGGGAGCCGGCCACCGTGCCATCGGTCAAGGGGTCAAAGCAATTCCAGCAAACGTGCGAAGCGGCCCTTGTACTGGGGCTCGGTTGCGAGCGTGGCACGCTGCCTGAGGACATGATTGCGCTCGCCAAGCGCGCCTTGGCTGACGCTGGCGCCAGTGCTCACGACCTGCGACTGGTCGCCTCGCTCGATGCCCGCGCCGAAGAGCCGGCCATCCTTGCCGCCGCCCGACATTTCTCCGTTCCCGCCGTGTTTTACGATGCGGCCACGCTCGAGGCTGAGGCTTCCCGGCTGGTAAATCCCTCCGAGATCGTCTTTGCCTATACGGGTTGCCATGGTGTTGCCGAAGGTGCGGCCCTCGTCGGTGCCGGCCGCGACGCCGTGCTGATCGTGCCGAAAATCACCTCGGCGCAGGCAACGGCGGCGATTGCCGGCCCGGCGCTGGCCGGTGCGCAGCGGCACAGTACAGAAGCGGAGCGCCGCTGATGTGTGCTTATGTTGTTGAATTGAATCAATCTTTTGCCCGGCTTTCCTCGCATGTGGAATCCGGTCTTTCGCAAAACGTAACAACAGGCATCACGAGACGGTGCCGGTGTTCAGATGAGGCAGCACGCATGACCGACGACTTTTTTGCCGGATTACCGGCGCTTGAGAAAGGTGCGGTCTGGCTGGTCGGCGCCGGGCCCGGTGATCCCGGCCTTCTGACGCTGCACGCGGCCAATGCGCTGCGCCAGGCGGATGTGATCGTGCACGACGCGCTGGTCAACGAGGATTGTCTCAAGCTTGCGCGGCCAGGCGCTGTTTTCGAGTTCGCGGGCAAACGCGGCGGCAAGCCGTCGCCGAAGCAGCGCGACATCTCGCTCCGGCTGGTGGAACTGGCGCGCGCCGGCAACCGCGTGCTGCGGCTGAAGGGCGGCGACCCCTTCGTCTTCGGCCGCGGCGGCGAGGAGGCGCTGACGCTGGTCGAGCACCAGGTGCCCTTCCGCATCGTGCCCGGCATCACCGCCGGCATCGGCGGGCTTGCCTATGCCGGCATTCCGGTGACGCACCGCGAGGTCAATCACGCGGTCACCTTCCTCACCGGCCACGATTCCTCGGGTCTCGTTCCCGACCGGATCAACTGGCAGGGGATTGCCAGCGGCTCGCCCGTGATCGTCATGTACATGGCGATGAAACATATCGGCGCGATCACCGCCAATCTCATTGCGGGGGGCCGTTCGCCGGACGAGCCGGTCGCCTTCGTCTGCAATGCGGCGACGGCGAACCAGACGGTGCTGGAAACGACGCTGTCGCGCGCCGAAGCCGATGTCGAGGCCGCCGGGCTCGAACCGCCGGCGATCGTCGTCGTCGGCGAGGTGGTGCGGCTTCGCGCAGCGCTCGACTGGATCGGCGCGCTCGATGGGCGAAAGCTTGCTGCCGACCCCTTCGCCAATCGCATTCTCAGGAACCCGGCATGAGCGGAATGCTGATCGCAGCACCTTCGTCGGGCTCCGGCAAGACGACGGTCACGCTCGGGCTGATGCGGGCGCTGAGGAAGCGCGGTGTCGCGCTTGCGCCGGGCAAGGCGGGTCCTGACTATATCGATCCCGCCTTCCATGCGGCTGCGACCGGCGAACCCTGCTTCAACTTCGATCCCTGGGCGATGCGGCCCGAACTCCTGCGCGCGAACGCCTCGCATGCGGCTGCCGGTGGTCGTACGCTGATCGTCGAGGCGATGATGGGGCTGCATGACGGGGCGGCTGACGGTACCGGCGCGCCGGCTGATCTTGCCGCAGCGCTGAACCTTGCCGTCATTCTCGTCGTCGATTGCGCCCGTTTGTCCCATTCGGTGGCAGCGATGGTGCGCGGTTATGCGGATCACCGCGACGACATCCGCGTCGTCGGCGTCGTCCTCAACAAGGTCGGCAGCGACCGGCATGAGAAGATGCTGAGGGATGCGCTTGATCGGGTGCGGATGCCGGTTTTCGGCGTGCTCAGGCAAGACAGCGCGCTCGCCTTGCCGGAGCGCCATCTCGGCCTCGTGCAGGCGGGCGAACACGGCGCGCTCGAAGTGTTCATCGAGGCCGCGGCTCAGCGGGTCGAGGCCGCTTGCGATCTCGACGCGATCCGTCGGGCGGCAACAATCTTCCGCGAAGACCCGGCTCCGGCGCATGTCGAACGGCTGCAGCCGCTCGGCCAGCGCATTGCCGTGGCACGCGATATCGCCTTTGCCTTCAGCTATGAGCACCTGCTGTTCGGCTGGCGTGGGCGCGGGGCCGAGATCTCGTTCTTCTCGCCGTTGGCGGATGAGGCGCCCGATCCGGCGGCCGATGCCATCTATCTGCCGGGCGGCTATCCGGAGCTGCATGCCGGGCGACTGAGCACCGCTTCGACCTTCCGCACCAGCCTGCATTCAGCAGCCGAACGCGGCGCCCGGATCTTCGGCGAATGCGGCGGCTACATGGTGCTTGGCGAAGGGCTTGTCGCCGCTGATGGAGCGCGCTACGAGATGCTCGGCCTGCTGCCGCTGGTAACCAGTTTTGCCGAGCGCAGGCGGCACCTCGGCTATCGCCGCGTCGTGCCTGTCGACAACGCCTTTTTCGATGGACCCATGACGGCGCACGAATTCCACTATGCGACCATCGTCGCCGAAGGTGCTGCCGATCGGCTGTTTTCGGTGAGCGACGCCGCCGGTGACGACCTTGGCCATGCGGGCCTGAGATGCGGCAATGTTGCCGGTTCCTTCATGCACCTCATCGACCTGGCGACGCGATCATGAGCGTACCGATCGTTCATGGTGGCGGCATCACCGAGGCCGCTGCCCGCTACGGCGGGCGTCTCGAAGACTGGCTCGATCTGTCGACCGGCATCAACCCGTGCCCGGTCGCCTTGCCCGAAGTGCCCGAGCGTGCCTGGCACCGGCTGCCCGACCGTCAGACGGTGGACGATGCGCGACTGGCAGCCTCGCAATATTACCGCACGAATGGCGCACTGCCTTTGCCGGTGCCCGGCACCCAATCGGCAATCCAGCTGCTGCCGCGGCTCGTGCAGTTCCACCAAGGCGGTGTGGCCCAGACCGGCAGCCGCGTTGCGGTCTTTGGGCCGACCTATGGCGAATATGCGCGCGTGCTTTCTGCAGCGGGTCTTGCAGTCGACCGGATCGGCGATGCCAGTGCGCTCACCGCCGAGCACGGCTTGGCGATCGTGGTCAATCCCAACAACCCGACGGGCCGCGCCTTTGCGCCTGCGGACATTCTCGCGATGGCCGCGAGGCTGAAGGCTCAAGGCGGGTTGCTGCTCGTGGACGAGGCCTTTGGCGACCTTGAGCCGGCGTTGAGTGTCGCCGGCCATGTACGCGGTGAGGGCAACCTCGTCGTCTTCCGTTCCTTCGGCAAGTTCTTCGGGCTCGCCGGTCTGCGTCTCGGTTTCGTCGTCGCGCCGGAGCCGATGTTGGCCGCATTTGCCGACTGGCTCGGCCCCTGGGCCGTATCCGGCCCGGCGCTGACGATTTCGACGGCGCTCATGCAGGGCGACACGAAGGCGATAGCGGCGGGCATCTTGGAACGGCGCGCCGGCCTCGATGCGGTGCTCGATGGGGCAGGGATAGCCCGGATCGGCGGCACAGGGCTCTTCGTGCTCATCGAGCATCCGCGGGCGGCACGGCTGCACGAAAAGCTGTGCGAAGCGTATATTCTGACGCGCAGGTTCGACTATGCGCCGACGTGGCTTCGGATCGGGCTTGCGCCGGATAGGGCAGGCGACCGGCGGCTGGCGGATGCTCTGGCCCGCATGGAGTGTTGAGTGTCGGAGACCATCCTTCTCATCCTCGCGCTGGCGCTGGTGATCGACCGCATCGTCGGCGATCCGGATTGGCTGTGGGCGCGCATGCCCCATCCCGTGGTGTTCTTTGGCAAGGCGATCGGCTTTCTCGACACGCGGCTGAACCGGGAAGGCCTGGAGGCTGCCGCACTCAAGCTTCGTGGCGTCATAACGATCGTTCTGCTGCTGGCCTTGAGCGCCTGGCTCGGTCTCATCCTGCATCGCCTCCTTGCGGGCTTTGGCCCGGTCGGCTTTCTGCTGGAGGCGGTGCTCGTTGCCGTCTTTCTGGCGCAGAAGAGCCTTGCCGATCACGTGGGTCGCGTCGCCGAAGGCTTGCGCCGTGGCGGCCTTGAAGGCGGACGCGCCGCGGTCTCGATGATCGTTGGCCGCGATCCGAAGACGCTCGACGAGCCGGCGGTCTGCCGCGCGGCGATCGAAAGCCTCGCCGAGAATTTTTCCGACGGCGTCGTGGCTCCAGCCTTCTGGTACGCTGTTTTCGGTCTCCCGGGCCTTTTTGCCTACAAGATGCTGAACACGGCCGATTCGATGATCGGCCACAAGTCGCCGAAGTATCTGCAATTCGGCTGGGCCTCGGCCCGGCTCGACGATCTCGCCAACCTGCCGGCAGCAAGGCTTTCGATTCTGTTGATCGCCGCCGGGGCGCTTTTTCACCGTGGCGCGGGCGCCGCAAAGGACGCGCTGACGGTTGCGCTGCGTGACCACGGCCTGCACCGCTCGCCGAATTCAGGCTGGCCGGAAGCGGCCATGGCCGGCGCGCTCGACCTGCAGCTTGCCGGCCCGCGCATCTATGGCGGCGTCAAGGTCAGCGAGCCGATGATCAACGGTCCGGGTCGCGCGGTGGCGACCAGCGAAGACATCGATGCGGGGATTGCTGTATTTTATGGCGCCTGCACGGTGATGACGCTTGCCGTTGTTGTCGTCGCAATGATTTGATCGCAGAAAGCCTTCCAGTCCTCGCGAAATTGACCTTCGCATTAAGACTTTGCTTTCCATATGTATTAAGATCGTATCATATTCGACCAGTTATTCTCTTGGGACGTCTGGTTCCACCGGTAAGTGTTCGTTTTCCCGGAGAGAGAAGCATGCGGAAGGCATTGTTGACTGCGTTTATTGCCGCTCTGATGCAGTTCCCCGTTCAGCCTCTGAGCGCCGCCAATCTCATTGCCGATATCAGCCTGTCCTCGCAGACCATGACCGTCCGGCAGAACGGCATCATCATGTATCGCTGGAAGGTGTCCACCGCCCGCAGGGGTTATGTCACGCCGCGCGGCAGCTGGAGCGCCAAATGGCTCTCGCGCTATCATCGCTCGCGCAAGTACGACGATGCGCCCATGCCCTATGCGGTGTTCTTCAACGGCGGCTACGCCATCCACGCCACCTACGACATCAAGCGGCTCGGTCGCCCCGCATCCCACGGCTGCGTGCGGCTGCACCCGAACAATGCCGCGGAGTTCTTCGCGCTCACGCGCCAGCATGGGCTGAAGAACACGCGCATCGTCATCGCACGCTGACGGATCGATATTGTCTTCCAGCTCGCGTCTGCCCCTCATCCCCCTGCCGGGACCTTCTCCCCGCCTGCGGGGAGAAGGGACGTTTTGGCACGCGTTTGCGGCTAACCGACCGTCTCATTCCCTTGCACCACAACGCCGCCGCAGGTGACGATGCTGCAGCCGTCCTCGTTCCATCTCCCCGGGCGCGGGGAGAGGGTTAGTCCTCGGGTTAAGCCCGAGGAGAGGGGCAATTCTGTGGAGAAACTTGGTGCGGCGGACGCTCCGCGAGACCTAAACGCCGCTCAATCAATCCCGGCCACATGCATCAGCCGGTCGAGGCTCGGCACGTTGACGTGGCGGCTGTTTTCGATGCGGATGACGTTGTCCTTGCGCAGCTTGGTGATCTGGCGGCTGACGGTCTCGATCGTCAGGCCTAGATAATCGGCGATGTCGGCGCGCGACAGCGGCAGGTCGAACTCGTTCGCCGTGCCGTTCTCCGGGTCGATATGGGTGGCGATGATGTAGAGGAAGCTCGCGACCTTTTCCTGCGCGGTCTTGCGGCCGAGCGTCAGCATCCAGTCGCGCGCCTCGTCAAGCTCCTTCAGCGCTTGTTCGTGCAGCCGGTGTTCGAGGCCGGGGGCCTCGGCAACCAGCCGGTCGATAACAGTGCGCGGGAAACAACAGATATCCGTGTCGACCGCCGCTTCCGCCGTCAGTGCGCTTTCGCGTGTAAACGGACGCCCCATGAAATCGGGAGCGAACTGCAAGCCGACGATCTGCTGGCGGCCGTCGGCCAGAACCTTGCTGAGCTTGACGACGCCCTTGATGATGTTGGCATAGCTCTCGGTCGTCTCGCCCTGGCCGATGACCTCGCGGCCGGGCTCGATGCTGCGGCGGGTCGAATGGCGGCTGAGGTCGAGCAGCTGATCCGGCGTGAGCGTGCCGCATACGCCGCCATGGCGCGCCTCGCAGGCGGCGCAGACGGTTGGAATGTCCGAATTATGGATATCCTTGCGGCGATGTTCGTTCACGATCTGCAATTCTTTCTACCTGCATGTCGTTGCTCTTACAGCGCCGCGCGTCTTAATCAGGCGCGCAAAGGTCGCTCAGCACTTTGAAGTGCTGCATGTTTATCCTTCGAAGGATACATGCAGCAGGATGACCAAAGAGGATGCCGGTCGTTAAATCAAGAGTTGACAGGTGCTAATTCCGAAAGCGCGAAACAATGTCTCATGCTGGCTTGAGTATTGTCAATTTTAACGTGTTAATTCGGCAACTTGATCAAAATCAAAGGCGTCTTCGTCTGTCCGTCCTATGTCATCCGCAAGACAGCGGAGAGACCGATGGAAGACGCGCTCATTCTCAAGCATGCGGCGCCCGTGCCGCGCTACACCAGCTACCCGACCGCCCCGCATTTTTCCGAGGCGGTCGGGCCGGGCGACTATGAAAACTGGCTCGGCGCGATCGGCCCTGATGAGGCGATCTCGCTTTATGCCCATGTGCCCTATTGCGACCGGCTCTGTTGGTTCTGTGCCTGCCACACCAAGCAGACGCTGCGTTACGATCCGGTGGCAACATACCTCAAGGGCCTGCACCGCGAGGTTGCAGAAATCGGCAGCCGGGTGAACCGCGCGGCCAAGGTGACGGCGCTGCATTTCGGTGGCGGTTCGCCGACGCTCGTCAGGCCCGACGATATGATCGCGCTGAAGCGCACACTTACCGATCACTTCACGTTTGCGTCCGATTGCGAGATCAGCGTCGAGATGGACCCGAACGATCTCGACGAGGCGCGTCACGATGCGCTGGCGGCGATCGGCATGACGCGGGCAAGCTTCGGCGTCCAGGACTTCGATCCGGTGGTGCAGAAGGCGATCAACCGCATCCAGACCTTTGAGCAGACGCGTGGCGCGATCGAGGCGGCACGGGCGAGGGGCGTGCGTTCGGTCAATTGCGACGTGCTCTATGGGCTGCCCTATCAGAGCCTTGCGTCACTGGAGTGCACGATGGAGGCGGTGCTGACGCTCGATCCCGATCGGGTCGCACTCTTCGGCTATGCGCATGTGCCGTGGATGAAGACGCATCAGAAGATGATCCCGGACGAAAGCCTTCCCGGCATCGTCGAGCGCTTCGCCCAGATGACGCGGGCGGCCGAGATGCTGGTCGCGGCCGGCTACGAGGCCATCGGCATCGATCATTTCGCCAAGCCGGGTGACAGCCTGGCGCGGGCCAGTCGGGAAGGGCGGCTGCGCCGCAATTTCCAGGGCTATACGGATGATGCGGCCGAGACGCTGATCGGGCTTGGCGCTTCGGCGATCGGCCAGTTCCGTCAGGGCTATGTGCAAAACATGCCGGCGACGGGCGAATATCTGCGCCATGTGGAGGGTGCCGGGATCGCGGCGGTTCGCGGTTACCGCTTCACGCCGGACGACCGGATGAGAGCAAAAGTGATCGCCGATATCATGTGCGGTTTCGCGTTCTCTTTTGACGCGATCGAGCAGGCTTTTCCCGGGCAGGCGGGTGCTGTCATTGAGGAGGCGCGGCTCTTTCGGGCGCGCGATGGCGATCACCTGACGACGATCGAGAACGGGATTTTCCGGCTTACGGAGGGCGGGCGGCCCTTTGCCCGGTCCGTAGCGTCAGCTTTCGACGCCTATCTCGGCAATGGCCGCGGGCGGCATTCGTTGGCGGTCTGACCTAGTTTTGCGGCAACACCGCTACCCAATTTGCAAACCGTTGCCATCTAGCCCATTGGCTTTTGCGGCGCATTTACCTATAGGATCGCCGAGACTCGACATAGAATAAAGAGGTATGCGCGTGACAGCTACATTCGACAAGGTTGCCGACATCATCGCGGAAACGAGCGAGATCGATCGCGAGACGATCACGCCGGAAAGCCATACGATTGACGATCTCGGCATCGACAGCCTGGACTTCCTCGACATCGTCTTTGCGATCGACAAGGAATTCGGCATCAAGATCCCGCTCGAGCAGTGGACGCAGGAAGTCAACGAAGGCAAGGTTTCGACCGAAGAGTACTTCGTTCTGAAGAACCTCTGCGCCAAGATCGACGAACTGCGGGCTGCCAAGGGCTGATCGGGCTTTCGCCCAACCTTGCCGCACCAATTCCAATGCCGCCCGTCGCGCCCCGCGCTTGACAGGCGGCATTGGCGTTTTTACTTGAGCCCGAAACGAACAGGGTGAGCCTCAATGCTCCTTGAATACTTCCAGATGATCGACCGTGTCGAAACGGTCGATCTTTCGGCTGGCCGGCTGACGGCACGGTCCGTGGTTCCGCAGAAGAGCCCGGTGTTCGAAGGCCATTTTCCAGGCTACCCGCTGGTGCCGGGCGTGCTGCTGATCGAAACCATGGCGCAGGCCTCCGGTTTCCTGGTATTGGCAGCAACCAACTTTGCCGCCATGCCTTTCCTGATGTCCGTCGACGGCGCCAAGATGCGGACTTTTGTCGAGCCCTCGGCCGAACTCGAGATTGAGGCCTTCCTCGAGCATGAAGGTTCGGGTTTTGCCGTGACCAAGGCGAAGATCACCTCGGCCGGCAAGAAGGTCTGCGACGCCCAGCTGAAACTGAGAACGATGCCGTTCGATCAGGTTCCGCTCGGCGATATCGTGCGCAAGCGCGCTGAGGAAGTGGGGCTGATGGCGGCTCTTTCGGCGACAGCCGGATCGGAGAAGTAAGATGAGCAAATCTTCAAACGACGTTGTCATTACCGGCGTCGGTATCGTCACCAGCCAGGGCGTCGGCGTCGAGCCGCATGTCGCGCTCTTGAGCGCCGGCACATCGCCGGCCGTGCGTGTCGAGACCGAGAAGTTCAGCCCGTATCCGGTGCATCCGCTGCCGGAAATCGACTGGTCGCAGCAGATCGCCAAGCGTGGCGACCAGCGCCAGATGGAAAACTGGCAGCGCCTCGGCGTTTTTGCCGCCGGCCTGGCGCTCGATGATGCCGGCCTCAAGGACAATCTCGAAGCCTGCGGCAGCATGGACATGATCGTTGCTGCCGGTGGCGGCGAGCGCGATATCAATGTCGATTCGCTGATCGTCGACGAAGCCCTGAAGCGCAACGACCGCGAACAGCTGTTGAACGAGAAGCTGACGACGGAGCTGCGCCCGACGCTGTTCCTGGCCCAGCTTTCCAACCTGCTCGCCGGCAACATCTCGATCGTGCACAAGGTCACCGGCTCGTCGCGTACCTTCATGGGCGAGGAAGCGGCCGGCATCTCGGCGATCGAAACCGCCTTCGCCCGCATCAAGGCCGGCCAGTCGAGCCACACGCTCGTCGGCGGCGCCTTTTCGGCCGAGCGTCTCGACATCATTCTCTTGATCGAAGCCATCCAGGGCCATGCGCTCGGCGATTGGCATCCGATCTGGTCGCGCAGCAAGGACAATGGCGGAGGCATGATCCTCGGCTCCGTCGGCGCCTTTCTGGTGCTGGAATCACGCGAATTTGCCGAAGCCCGCGGCGCCCGCATCTATGCCTCGATCGAGGCGATCGGCGGCGACCGCGGCGCGCGCGACGGCGGCAAGCTGGAAGCGCGCCTTGCGGACCTCGCCAAACCTGCGGCAGATCTCGACCCGGTCTCGACCGTCGTCTTCTCCGGTACATCCGGTTTCCACGATCTCGTGGCGCGCGAAAAGGCGTTCCTCGAAAAGACGTTTGCCGGTGCGCCGGTGCGTGCCTATGGCGGCCTCGTTGGCCACAGCATCGAGGCGCAGTTCCCGCTGGGCCTGGCGCTGGCGGCGCTGACGCTGGGAGAAGGCGCCAAGGTGCCTGCCTTTGACGCCGGCGCGGAACAGCCGATGACGGCGGCAGCCAAGTCCGCCGTGGTCACCACCATCGGCCATTCGCGCGGCGAAGGCGTCGCCGTGCTTTCGGCGGAATAACAGGAGCGGACCATGAGCAACGCTTACAAGGATCACCTCGGCCGCCCGATCATCGCCATTACCGGCATGGGCGTCATCACCTCGCTCGGCCAGGGTGTCGAGGACAACTGGGCAGCGCTTTCGGGCGGCGTCTCGGGCATCCACAAGATCACCCGCTTCCCGACGGAAGGCTTGAACACCCGCATCTCCGGCACGGTCGATTTCATCGACATTCCGGCCGCCAATTCCGTCGAGCGTTCCTATGCCATGGCACGCGAAACGACGCTGGAGGCCTTAGCGCAGGCCGGCATTTCCGGCGATTTCAATGGCCCCTTGTTCCTGGCCGCCCCGCCGGTCGAGCCGGAATGGAGCGCTCGTTTCGAGCTCGCAGACCGTTCGCCGCCGTCGGAGCAGCCGGGTGACGCCTATAACCGTTTCCTCGCCGCCATGCGCCAGAAGGCCGATCCGGTGTTCCATGAAGCCGTGCTGTTCGGCTCGATTTCGGAACGCCTGGCCGATCGCTTCGGCACCCGCGGCCTGCCGGTGACGCTGTCGACGGCCTGTGCATCGGGCGCAACCGCGATCCAGCTCGGCGTCGAGGCGATCCGCCAGGGCCGCACCGATCGCGCGCTGACGGTTGCGACCGACGGCTCGGTCAGCGCCGAGGCGTTGATCCGTTTCGCGCTGCTTTCGGCGCTTTCCACCCAGAACGATCCGCCGGAAAAGGCCTCCAAGCCCTTCACCAAGGACCGTGACGGCTTCGTGATTGCCGAAGGTGCGGCGACGCTGGTGCTGGAATCGCTGGAAGCGGCGGTCGCCCGCGGCGCCCGCGTCTACGGCATCCTCAAGGGTTGCGGCGAGAAGGCCGACCTGTTCCACCGCACGCGGTCTTCGCCCGACGGTGGTCCGGCGATCGCGACGATCCGGGCAGCACTTGCCGACGCCGGCATCAATGAGGACGGCATCGGCTACATCAACGCGCACGGCACTTCGACGCCCGAGAACGACAAGATGGAATATCTGTCGATGTCGGCCGTCTTCGGCGACCGCCTGCCATCGATCCCGGTCTCGTCCAACAAGTCGATGATCGGCCATACGCTGACGGCAGCCGGTGCGGTCGAAGCGGTGTTCTCGATCCAGACGATGTTGACTGGCACGCTGCCGCCGACGATCAACTACCAGAACCCCGATCCGGCGATCGTGCTCGACGTGGTGCCGAATGTGAAGCGCAGCCAGCAGGTCACTGCGGTGCTGTCGAATTCCTTCGGCTTCGGCGGCCAGAACGCCAGCCTTGTCATGACCGCCGAGCCGGCTTGAGTCGGAAAGCTCGGCGGAACGAAATACCCCCTCTGGCCTGCCGGCCATCTCCCCCACAAGGGGGGAGATCGACGCGCGGCTGGGCTGGCCGCTCCAATAGAAAGGCTCGCATTCGGAGCTTCATTGGAGGGCGAGGGGGTGCCACATCCAATCTCCCCCCTTGTGGGGGAGATGCCCGGCAGGGCAGAGGGGGGGTACAGCGCCACTCTCTGTAGAATGGCGACATGTTCGCAAGACGTGTATATGCCGCCTGTCGATCTGAATATTTAAAGGAACAACCATGCGCGCCCTGCAACTGCTCGATGACCGCAAGCTCGAAATCACCGATATTCCGGAGCCGGAAGCTCCTGGTCCGGGCGAGGTGACCCTGCGCGTCAAGGCGGTTGCGCTCAACCATATCGACGTCTGGGGCTGGCGCGGCATGGCGTTTGCCAAGCGCAAGATGCCGCTCGTCATCGGCGCGGAAGCTTCGGGCGTGGTCGACGCGATCGGTCCTGGCGTTTCGAGCGTGCTTCCGGGGCAACTGGTCTCGATCTACGGTGCGCGCACCTGCGGCCTCTGCCGCCCGTGCAAGGAAGGCCGCGACAATCTCTGCGAACATGTCGGCGGCGTGCACGGCTTCCACCTCGATGGCTTTGCGCAGGAGAAGATCAACCTGCCGGCGCGTCTTCTCGTACCGGCACCTCCGGGCGTCGACGCCGTTGCTGCAGCGCTTGCTCCGGTCACCTTCGGTACCGTCGAGCATATGCTGTTCGACAATGCCAAGCTTGAGCCCGGCGAAACCATCCTCGTCCATGCCGGCGGCTCCGGCATCGGCTCGGCGGCTATCCAGCTTGCCAAGAAGATCGGTTGCACCGTGATCACGACGGTTGGTTCTGACGACAAGATCGAAAAGGCCAAGGCGCTGGGCGCCGATCACGTCATCAACTACCGCACCGACCGCTTCGAAGGCGTGGTGCGCAAGCTGACGAAGAAGAAGGGCGTCGACGTCGTGTTCGAACACGTCGGCAAGGACACCTGGGCAGGCTCCATGCTCTGCATGAAGCGCGGCGGGCGTCTCGTGACCTGCGGTTCGACCTCGGGTGTTTCGACCGACATGAACCTGATGATGCTGTTCCAGCAGCAATTGAAGCTGCTCGGCTCCTTCGGCTGCCGCATGGAGAACATGGCCAACGCCATGCAGAAGATGGCCCGCGGCCTGGTGCACCCGGTCATCGATACCGAAATCGGGCTCAAAGAGATCGACGTGGCGCTGGAGCGCATGGAATCGCGCCAGATCTTCGGCAAGATCATCCTGAAGATGGATTGATCGACGTGCGCATGCTGATCACACGGCTGGTGCTGGCGGCGGATCGTTTCCGCCAGTGGCTGATCGCGCAGTTCGTCTTCCTGCTTTTGACGATCCTGAAGATGTTTCCCGCCGATGGCGCGATCCGGTTCATGGATCGCGCGGCGCGCTTCATCGGCCCGAAGACCAGCCGGCACACGCTGACGCTCACCAATCTGCGCAATGCCTTTCCGGAAAAGAGCGAGGCGGAGATCGAGGAGATCGCGCTCGAAAGCTGGGGCAACATGGGCCGCATGGCGGCCGAGTACGTGTTTCTCGACCGTCTCTTCGACTTCGACCCCGAGCGCACGACGCCCGGCCGTGTCGAGGTTTCCGGCATCCCGTTGTTTCTGGAGCTCCGGGACAATCCGCGCCCGTTCATCGTCTTTACGGCCCATAGCGGCAATTTCGAGATGCTGCCGGTTGCCGGCTCCGCCTTCGGCCTTGATGTCACCGTGCTGTTCCGACCGCCGAACAATCCGTACGTGGCCGAAAAGGTGTTCAAGTTCCGCGAGGAGCGCATGGGCAACCTGGTGCCGTCCCACGCCGGCTCGTCCTTCGCGCTCGCCCGTCAGCTTGAACGTGGCCTCGGTGTCGGCGTGCTGGTCGACCAGAAATTCCGCAAGGGGCTGAAGACCAAGTTCTTCGGCCAGGACGTGCAGACCAACCCATTGCTGGCCAAGCTCGTCCGCCAGTTCAACTGCGAGGTCTACCCCGCCCGCTGCATCCGTCTTCCGGGCGGTCGTTTCCGGCTGGAGCTGGAACCGGCGATTGCCATTCCGCGCAAGGCAGACGGCAATGTCGACGTCACCGCCACGGCGCAGGTGCTGAACGACAAGGTGGAAAGCTGGGTCCGGGAATATCCCGGCCAGTGGCTCTGGTATCACGACCGCTGGCACATCAAGCGGCACCTGAAGGACTGATTCTCTTCCACGCGCCGTCCGCTCCGGCTTGCGCTTTCCGCAATTGCAGTTTGAGGTTCTCGCAAGCCCGGCGCCGATGTGCCGGGCGCGATTTTATCGTGCGCATGGCGAATGCCGTGGCCGGATTCTCCCTGAAAACGTTTCCGGACGGCGAGTTTCTCTTTCTGTTGTTGAACGCTATCGCAATGAGTGTAAACTCTTCGTTGTCTCGCGGGGAGTGAACTGCAAGCGCTTTGGGTGGCTGATGCGGTGTGGTTTTACGCGGAAGCAGTGGGGGAAACAGCAAGAACCAGATCAGTGTCTGCCGTCATCAACGCCTGTCTTGTAAGTGCATCGAAGCGGCTTTGCCGTGGGGAATGGGGTTTCGAATTGAACGCACTGATTGAGCTGTTCTGGTTCAAATATTCACAGTTGCAGTATGCCGTACGCATGGCAGACGAGCACCTGATCGGGATTCTGGATCGCGAGTTGGATCCGATCCTGAGATCCGTCTACGACGAGAAGGCGGTGAGTGTCGAAGACGCCCGACTTCAGTTCCAATTCCTGATCGACATCCTGCGGGTCGAGGCCGACGACATCTCCTGCGTGCTCAGGCACTCGCAGCTGCTGCAATCGCTGATCAACCGTTACTTCGCCGCCACTGGCGCAGAGACGTTCGCCGATCTCCAGCTTGAACGCCTGCCAGCGCAGCCGAACAAGGGCAGGGCGGACGAGGGGCTGCTCAACGAGGCCATCCTCGACAGCTTCCCGGACCGGATCGCCGTCATCACCCCCGACTATCGCTATCTTTATACCAACCCGCGCAACGCCAACCATCTGGCAAGCCGCCCGATGGATCTGATCGGCCGGCATATCGTCGAGTTTATCGGCATCCAGCGCTTCGAGCTCAGGGTAAAATCCTATCTTGATCGCTGCTTTGCTGGCGACGTGGTCGACTACACCTTCGCCAAGACCGTCGACGGGCGTACGGTCGTCGTCCGTTGTCGGCTGACGCCGTGCATGTCGAGCACCGGCAAACTGATCGGTGCGATCCTGGTGATCCAGGAACATGCCGACCGCAGGCGGGCGATCGCGGCCTGAGCGGTCGCGTTCAGCGCGCCGCAGTCCATCCACATTTCGGAAAGTCGCGGGTCGGGCGCATTGTGACGATTCGGTCGATTTGGCGCGAAGGGGGCCGCAACGTCGTGGAAATCAGGATCGAAACGCCACGCCTTATCCTGCGGCCGTGGGGCGAGGAGGATATCGCGCAACTCACGCTCGGCTTGAACGATCTGGACGTCGCAAAGTGGCTTGCGTTCGTTCCGCACCCCTATTCGACGTCGGACGCCGAAAGCTGGATCAGGAGATGCCAGGAGATTGCCAACGCAGGCAATCGGCCGATCGCGTACGAATTTGCGATCGAGCTTAAGTCTGAACGACTGGTGATTGGCGGGGTCAGTCTCAATAAGATCGACTGGAGTGGCGGAACGGCTGGTGGCGGGATCTGGATCGCCAGCCCCTACCAGGGACGCGGTTATGGCCGCGAGGCATTCGAGGCGAAGATCCGCTTTGCGTTTTCCGATCTGGGCCTGACACGGCTGGTCAACGGTTACCTTGACGGCAACGAAAACTCCTGGGCGATGCAGAGCAAACTGGGCTACCGGCGCGTCTCTGAAGTTGCCAGCCGGCGTATGGCCGATGGCAGGCAGACGATCGAACATGTCACGATGTTGCTGCGCAGCGATTGGCAGGAGTACGGAAAGCAAACGCCGAGCCGGCCGTGATCCAGCGGGCAATCGCACGGCGTGTCGGGATCGTTTGATCGCGACGATTGCGGTTGGAGGCAGGAGCGGCCGAGGCAACCCGGCCGTCGCCACGCAAGTGCAGCTTATCCGGCCGGTGATGTCATGCTGCGCAGGCATTCCTGCTCGAAGCCAACATGCCGGCGCAGGCTGGTGAAGAAGCCGCGCAGCATGTAGCCGGCGGTCTCGGCATTGACGGTCTCGTCGGCAGCGCCGAGCCGTTCCAGCATCTCCGTCAGTTCCTCGGCGAAGCACTCGTCCTCGCAGTGCTCGTATTTCAGTCGCTCCAGCGTAGCGCTGATCGTCGGATCGCTTGGGAAGGTCCGTTCGACCCAGGGGAAAACCAGGGTCTCCTCGCCGGAATGCATCTCGCGGATCATCGGCCCGAGCACCTTGGCGGCGTAGAGGCATTTCTGCCGGTCGATTTCGGCGGGCAGGCTGTCGGCGATTTCCTCAAGACAGCTGCAAAGCGCGAGCTGCTCTTCGTGGGCACGGGCGAGCCAGGCGAAGGGTTCGGCCATCGGCACGGGCCGGGCAGGTGGCTCCGGCCGGCTTCGGATACGTCCTTCCTCATATGTGTTTTTCATCGACTTCAAACACCCGCTCCCACGGTGCTCCCTATTGTTTGCCGAGGATGACCCATTCGAGGTGGGGCAGCCTTGATCTGAATCAAGGCCGGGCCGCCCAGATTCTGACAGTTTCCGGCAAGCTGCGGCGAGGCCCCTGTTCTAGGGCGCGTTCCCGCGTGCGTTCGGACCAAGTTGGGGACCCAACCATGAAATACACTTTCGAGATGATCCTGCTCGGGGTCGGGGCATTTCTGGCGCTTGTCGGCGCCGGGTTTGCCCAGGACCGGCACTTTGAGGCCCATATGTGGGTGCTGTTCTTCGTGCTTCTTGCCGGCACCATCATGCTGATGCGACGCATCGAGTTCCGCCCGGCTTCCGCGGGCAGGGCGCCGCCACCACCGCCGCAGTCGGAATATTTCGACGAGGTGGTCAAATACGGCGTCATCGCCACCGTCTTCTGGGGCGTCGTCGGCTTTCTCGTGGGCGTCGTGGTTGCGCTTCAGCTTGCCTTTCCCGACCTCAACATCGAACCCTGGTTCAACTTCGGCCGCATGCGGCCGCTGCACACGTCGGCGGTCATCTTCGCCTTCGGCGGCAACGCGCTGATCGCGACGTCGTTCTACATCGTCCAGCGCACCAGCCGCGCCCGTCTCTTCGGCGGCGATCTCGGCTGGTTCGTGTTCTGGGGCTACCAGCTGTTCATCGTCATGGCGGCCACCGGCTACCTGCTCGGCATCACCCAGTCGAAGGAATACGCGGAGCCGGAATGGTATGTCGACCTGTGGCTGACGATCGTCTGGGTCGCCTATCTCGCCGTCTTCCTCGGCACGCTTTTGACCCGCAAGGAGCCGCATATCTATGTGGCCAACTGGTTTTATCTCGCCTTCATCGTCACGATCGCGATGCTGCACATCGTCAACAACCTGGCGGTACCGGTCTCCTTCCTCGGTTCCAAGAGCTACTCGGCCTTTGCCGGCGTGCAGGATGCGCTCACGCAATGGTGGTACGGGCATAACGCCGTCGGCTTCTTCCTGACGGCCGGCTTCCTCGGCATGATGTATTACTTCATCCCGAAGCAGGCGAACCGCCCCGTCTATTCCTACCGCCTGTCGATCATCCACTTCTGGTCGCTGATCTTCATGTACATCTGGGCGGGTCCGCACCACCTGCACTATACGGCGCTGCCCGACTGGGCGCAGACGCTCGGCATGGTGTTCTCCATCATGCTGTGGATGCCCTCCTGGGGCGGCATGATCAACGGCCTGATGACGCTGTCTGGCGCCTGGGACAAGATCCGCACCGACCCGATCATCCGCATGATGGTAATGGCCGTCGCCTTCTACGGCATGGCGACCTTCGAAGGTCCGATGATGTCGATCAAGACCGTCAACTCGCTCAGCCACTACACCGACTGGACCATCGGCCACGTGCATTCCGGCGCGCTCGGCTGGAACGGCCTCATCACCTTCGGCGCGATCTACTACCTCGTTCCGAAGCTGTGGAACCGCGAGCGCCTCTACAGCGTGCGCATGGTCAACTGGCACTTCTGGCTCGCCACGCTCGGCATCGTCGTCTATGCGGCGGTCATGTGGGTTGCCGGCATCCAGCAGGGCCTGATGTGGCGCGAATACGACGATCAGGGCTTCCTCGTCTATTCCTTCGCGGAGTCGGTCGCGGCCATGCTGCCCTACTACGTGCTGCGTGCCCTTGGCGGCGCACTCTTCCTCGCCGGCGCTCTGCTCATGGCCTTCAACGTAACAATGACCATCCTCGGCCGCGTGCGCGACGAAGCTCCGATCTTCGGAGCGACGCCCGTGCTCAAGGCTGCGGAATAGGAGGGCATAGTCAATGTCCATTCTCGACAAACACGCCACACTCGAACGCAACGCGACGCTGCTGCTGGTCGGCTCGCTGCTCGTCGTTTCCGTCGGCGGCATCGTGGAAATCGCGCCGCTCTTCTATCTCGAAAACACCATCGAGAAGGTCGAGGGCATGCGGCCTTACTCGCCGCTGGAGCTTGCCGGCCGCGACGTCTATGTGCGTGAAGGCTGCTACGTCTGTCACAGCCAGATGATCCGCCCGTTCCGCGACGAAGTGGAGCGCTACGGTCACTACTCGCTGGCGGCGGAATCCATGTACGACCATCCGTTCCAGTGGGGCTCGAAACGCACCGGGCCGGATCTTGCCCGCGTCGGCGATCGCTACTCCAACGAGTGGCACGTGCAGCACATGATCGAGCCGCGCTCGGTGGTGCCGGAATCGGTGATGCCGAGCTACGCCTTCCTCAAGGAGACGTCGCTCGACGTGAACAACATCGCCGCGAACCTCAAAGCCAACAAGGCGGTCGGCGTTCCCTATACGGACGAAATGATCGACAACGCGCTTGCCGACATCAAGGCGCAGGCCGATCCGAACGCCGATACTTCGGGTGTCGAGGCCCGCTATCCGAAGGCCAAGCTCGGCGACTTCGACGGCAACCCGCAGAGGCTGACGGAGATGGACGCGCTCGTCGCCTATCTGCAGATGCTCGGCACGCTGGTCGACTTCTCCACCTACGACGACACCACGGGCTATCGCTAAGGAGACAAGCACATGGAAACCTACACGGCCATGCGCCAGTTCGCCGATAGCTGGGCGCTTCTTGCCATGACGCTCTTCTTCCTGGGCGTCGTCGCCTTCATCTTCCGGCCCGGCGCCAAGAAGGCCGCCGACGAGGCCGCAGCCATCCCCTTCAATCACGACGTGATTGAGATTCAGAATTCAGAGCGGCATGTGGGCGGAAAACCGCTGCGCACTTTTCCTCATGCCGCTCGTAAGGAGGATTAATAGAATGGCGGACAAACACGTCGACGAAATCAGCGGCGTCGAGACCACCGGCCACGAATGGGACGGTATCCGTGAACTCAACAACCCGATGCCGCGCTGGTGGGTCTATACCTTCTACGCGACCATCGTCTGGGCGGTCGGCTACATGATCGTCTATCCGGCGGTGCCGCTCCTGACGGATGCCACCAAGGGCGTGCTCGGCTATTCGAGCCGCGCCGAAGTGAGCGCCGAGCTTGCCAGCGCCAAGGCGGCTCAGGCCGGCAATCTCGAAAAGATCGCATCGAGTTCGCTGGAACAGATCATGGCTGATCCGCAGCTGCAGCACTTCGCAGTTTCGGGCGGTGCCTCGGCCTTCAAGGTCAACTGTGCCCAGTGCCATGGCTCGGGGGCTGCGGGTTCCGCCGGCTTCCCGAACTTGAACGACGACGACTGGCTCTGGGGCGGCAAGCCCGAGGAGATCTACCAGACGATCGCCCACGGCATCCGCTACAACGGCGACGACGACACCCGCATCTCGGAGATGCCGTCCTTTGCGGAGATCCTCAAGCCCGAGGAGATCAAGCAGACGGCCGCCTATGTCGTCAGCCTCACCGGCACGGCGTCGGACGCATCGCTGGTTGAACCGGGCAAGGCGCTGTTTGAAGCAAACTGTGCCTCGTGCCATGGGGCTGACGCCAAGGGTAACCGCGAGTTCGGCGCGCCCAATCTTGCCGATGCGCTGTGGCTGAACGGTGATAGCGAACAGGCGATCATCGCCCAGATGAAGGCACCCAAGCACGGCGTCATGCCCGCATGGCTGCCGCGCCTCGGCGACACCACGGTCAAGCAGCTCGCCGTCTTCGTGCATTCGCTGGGCGGGGGCGAGTAGGGCCAGAGGGGTTTGCGGACCTGCCCCTCATCCGCGCGGTGAGGGAACTGCCCCTCATCCGCCTGCCGGCACCTTCTCCCCGCTTGCGGGGAGAAGGGCTCTTGTGGCACCGCCTGCGATCTCCTCTGAGGTTGATACTTGGCAAGACGGTGCGCCCAGCGCCTCTCTCCCCCCCTGCGGGGAGAGATGTCCGGCAGGACAGTGAGGGGTGCCGGGTGCGATGATTGCAGATTGACGAGCGGCCGCGTCGCAAGACGCGGCCTTTCTCATTCCAGCGCCGCAGCGATCGTCGCGCCGACCACGACGCTTGAAAGCGCCGTGCCGAGAAGCAGCGAGGTGTTGACCGGCTTCTTCACGACGGTGCCGAAGTTGAAGAGGTTCATCGGCAGCAGGTGAAAACCACCGCCTTCCGGGCGGCTTGGCGGCGCCTCCATGAAGCATTCGTCGTCGAACCAGATCCAGTCGTCGCGCCAGGTCCAGCAGCCGTGCTGGCGATAGATGTTCGCCACCTGCTCGGCAAAGCCCTTGTCGGCGGGCAGACGGACATAGTCGGTCGGCTTGCGGCTGAAATACTGCATGGCGAGCGGCATCGAGCGCTCGGTGCAATAATTGGACATCCAGAGCTTGAAGCCGATCTCGTCGCGCAGCCGGTCGAGCACGCGGAAGACCTGCACGTGGTCCTCATGGCCGTATTCACCCCAGGGATTGTGGGTGAAGACATTCATGTCAGGCTTCAGCAGCGGCAGAAGCGTCCGATAGAGCGTTTCGTAATTGTCGCGATAGGCCTGGGCGATCGGCCGGGTCGAATGGCGGAAGTTGCCGGGCATGATTTGCGACAGCGATTTCTTGACGATGCGCTTGGCCTCGCGGCGCGCGCCCTCAGTGCCGAACTCCATGCCGAAGGGGCCAGTCGTCGGGTTGGTCCAATCGGCACAGTCGAAGGAGCCGGTTTCCTCCATTTCCAGAAAACGCACGTTGCCGCGCGGATAGGCCTTGATCGCCGCGGCGCGCGCGTCGCCCATCTGTGGCTGCGACCAGATGTCGCGATAGAGGATGATGACCTCGTCGACCTTGCTCAAGATCGAAGTGAACCACAGCAGTTCGTCGTCCGGATGGGCGCCGATGATGACGGATTTCTTCAGGAAATCGTGAGTGTCGGCCATGCCTTCGCGCCCTTGCGTTCTTCGCGCGCAATTTTGGCGTGTAGAGATTAAGCCGGCGTAAAGCGGGAGGGCCCGCCCACAAATTGGGGAGGAGGTGCAAGACTATTTCGTTTCTGGCGGACCTGCGATCGGGTGGTCAACCGATCGAAAACGGCGCCACCAAGTTCTCCCTCATTTCTGTGCTGTCACAGAAATCCAGCCGCGTCGCGTCGGCGGCGCGAAAAGACCCCCTGAATGACGAGTACCGGCATTTTGAGTCTCGTGCCGTGCGGACGCACGGCTGCTGGATCTCTGTGACAAGCACAGAGATGAGGGTCGGAGGGGTAGCGCCCATTCGCCCGGTGCTTGTCTGAGAGAACGATCGTACCCCTCTCGTTCCCGAGCCTTCTTTGCCTATTGTGCCGACCACACCGCCAGCTCGTACCCATCCGGGTCGGCGAAGTGGAAGCGCCGGCCGCCGGGGAAGGTGAAGATCGGCTTGACGATCTTGCCGCCGGCCTTTTCGACGCCGGCCAGTGCCTCTTCAAGCTTGTCGGCGTAGATGATGATCAGCGGGCCGCCGCTTCTGACCGGGCCGGTGGTGGTAAAGCCGCCGGTCAGGCGACCGTCCTGGAACTCGCAATATTCCGGGCCGTAGTCGGTGAATGTCCAGCCGAAGGCACTGCCGTAGAAGGCCTTGCTTGCAGCGATGTCGGAGACGTTGAATTCCACATAGTCGATGCGGCTGTCATTACCCTTGTTACCCATGATCTTCCCTGTCTTTTCCGGATTCCATAATCGATTTCAGGGTGGCGAGATCCTTCTCCACCCAACGGGCATCGCCGGCAAACTGTTCCGCAGTCATGCCCGGCTGCCGCAGCAGCGTGAACATTACCTCGGCGCCGTCACCATTCGGCACGACCCGCAGCGCGTTGTGAACTTCGGTGCCATCTTCGAGCGTCACCAGATGATCGACGACGCCGAAGGCATTGTCCGGGGCAAAGCGCACACGGGCGTTGCCAAGCGGCCCCGGCGCCAGCCAGTCGTCACCGTCGCGCGTCAAGCCCGACGACAGGCCGGACGCCCAGCGCGGCATGTTCTCCGGCTCCGCCATGAAGGCGTAGACCGCGCGCCAGTCGCGGGCGATGGTGGTGTGAACGATCTTTGCTTCAAGTGTTGCCATGCTTGGTTCTCCTGAATGGGGAAATAGCACGGGCGAGCAGTCCGGTCTTGAACGAAACGGCCAGTCAGGCGGCTAGCCGGTCCTTGCCAAGCTGGCGGCGGATTTCGGCCGGCGAGAGCGAGGTCAATTCCTTTGCCTCACGCGAAAGATGCGCCTGATCGGCATAGCCGGCATCGAGAGCGAGAAAACCGAGGTTCTCGGACGCCTCGGTGCGGCAAGCTGCAAGGAAGCGCTGCAGGCGCAGGATGCGGTCGAGCGTTTTGGCGCCATAGCCGAAGTGCTCGTGGCACCGGCGGCGCAGCGTCCGCTCGCTGGTTCCGGTGGTTGCCGCCAGCGATCGGATCGGATTGTCCGCGGATGGTCGGTGCTGCCCGAGATGGGCGAGGCAGGCGGCGACATCGGTCGGCGGCGGTGAAACGGCAGCCAGGCGGTGCAGCACGGTTTCCGCCAGGATCTCGGCGCGGCGGGTCGTGCCTGTGGCCTCGTGCAACTTTGCATCGAGCTCACGCGCGGCCTTGCCCCAGAAGGCGTCGAGCGGGACGACGTTGCCGGTGATCTCGGAAAGGCGTGTGCGCAGGAAGGAGGCGGCCACGCCTGGTCGGAAGCGCAGGCCCGAAACCGTCGTGCCGGGCGCAATCACGGGGAAGGCGGCGGTCCGGTCGGGGCCCACGACCACGAGGCTGTGATCGGACCAGAGAATATCGACGCAGCCGTCGGGCACCACCGCAATGCGTGCGGTCGGTCCCTCCGGCATTTGGTGGCTCCAGAGGCATTCGATATGCCGTGAGAGCGCTGGTGGCGCGGCACGCTCGTGGTAGATGCCGCGCTGTTTCGCAAGTGTCAGCGGCCCGCCGGAGCCGTCCATGCTTTGTCCTCCGCACTCCTGTTCATGCCGAGTGCCTCTTCGCGCGACCAGATCTCACCGTCGATCTGGCCCTGCAGCTCCGGATAATCGGCGGCGTGGAACACCGGCTCGAGACCCTGCCGGCGCTGGGCGAAATAGTCCTTCGTCAGCTTCACGATGGTACCGGAGAGAAGCAGGATGGCAATGAGGTTGATCGTCGCCATCAGGCCCATGGAGGCGTCGGCCGCGTCAAAAACGGTGGTGATGCTCTCGGATGCGCCCCAGACCACCATGACGAGCACGGCGCAGCGCATGATCATGACGCCTAGACGGTTGGCGCCGCCGAGATAGGTGAGCGCGTTCTCGGCATAGGAATAGTTGCCGATGATCGAAGTGAAGGCGAAGAAGAAGATCGCAATGGCGATGAAGTAGCTGCCGGCCCAGCCGATATGCACGTTCATCGCCGCTTGGGTCAGCTGGGTGCCTGTCACGCCGGAGCCTGGCTCCAAGGTACCCGAAAGGAGAATCATCACCGAAGTCGCGGTGCAGATCAGAATGGTATCGATGAAGACGCCGAGCGACTGCACGAAGCCTTGCGATGCCGGGTGGTGCGGTACGGGGGTGGCCACGGCGGCGATGTTCGGAGCCGAGCCCATGCCCGCTTCGTTGGAGAAGAGGCCGCGCTTGACGCCATTCATCATCGCCGCAGCGACGCCGCCAGCGACACCGCCTGCGGCTTCCTGCAGGCCAAAGGCGCTGGAGATGATGGTCCAGAGCGCGCTCGGCACGATCGCCGCATTGGCAACCAGCACATAGATCGCCGTCAGGAGATAGGCGATCGCCATGAAGGGAACGACGATTTCGGCGACGCGGGCGATCTGACGAATGCCGCCGAAGATGACGATGCCGGAGATCGCCGCGACCGCAAGGCCGACGACGACCTTGGGAACGCCAAAGGCGCCCTGAACCGCGTCGGCGATGGAATTGGCCTGTACCGCGTTGAAGACGAGGCCGAAGGAAAGGATGAGGCAGACGGAGAAGATCGTCGCCGCCCAGGGCGCGTTGAGGCCGCGGGCGATGTAGAAGGCCGGGCCGCCGCGGTACTGGCCGTCCTCGTTGCGGACCTTGTAGAGCTGCGCCAGCGCGCTTTCCGCGTAGGCCGTCGCCATGCCGACGAGCGCAACCATCCACATCCAGAAGGTGGCGCCCGGCCCGCCGAGATAGAGGGCGACGGCAACGCCGGCGAGGTTGCCGGTGCCGACGCGGGACGCAAGGCTGACGGTCAGCGCCTGGAAGGGGCTGATGCCGGCCGCATCCTTGGAGCTGCCGCTGCTCAACACCCGGAACATCTCGCCAAAATGCACGATCTGCGGAAAGCCGAGACGCAGGGTGAAATAGATGCCGACCGCGAGCAGGCCGTAAATCAGCACGTAGCCCCAAAAGATCGTGTTCAGAAAGCCGATGACGGTGTCCATGCGGTTCCTCATTGGTATTTGCTGGATGTGGTGATGTCGCGATCCGCGATGGCGGATCGGATGCGAAAGCCCGGGCATTTCAAACGAAAGCCTGGGCATGTCGTGCGGAGGCCTGGGCATTTCCTATGAAAGCCTGGGCGTTTCGCCGCATGCAGGGGCTTTAGCCCGCAAACTTGACACAGATCAACGTTTTCCGGCGCCAGATCGGGCAAAACACGGCGCAATACATGACATATCCGGGGATTTCCCACAAATGAGCCCTCAATCCGCCGCAAATCCTGCCTCTGTCGAACGTCACGAGGCCGAGCCGGTCAATGCGGCGCATGTGCGCAAGCCGCTCTACGAAAAGCGCAAGAAGATCTTCCCGAAACGCGCCGAAGGCAGCTTCCGCCGCTTCAAGTGGTTGGTGATGCTGGTGACGCTCGGCATCTACTACCTGACGCCCTGGATCCGCTGGGATCGCGGCGAGCATGCGCCGGATCAGGCCGTACTCGTCGATCTCGCGGCCCGGCGCTTCTACTTCTTCTTCATCGAGATCTGGCCGCAGGAATTCTTCTTCGTTGCCGGCCTACTCGTCATGGCGGGCTTCGGCCTGTTTCTGGTGACCTCGGCCGTCGGCCGTGCCTGGTGCGGCTATACCTGTCCGCAGACCGTTTGGGTCGATCTCTTCCTGGTGGTCGAGCGCTACATCGAAGGCGACCGCAACGCCCGCATGAAGCTCGACGCCGGTCCCTGGACGGTTGCCAAGGTCGCCAAGCGCGTATCGAAGCACTCGATCTGGATCCTGATCGGCATTGCCACCGGCGGCGCCTGGATCTTCTATTTCGCCGATGCGCCGACGCTGCTCAAGAGCTTCGTTTTGCTGGAGGCGCCGACGGTTGCCTATATGACCGTCGCGATTCTCACGGCGACGACCTATGTCTTCGGCGGGCTGATGCGCGAGCAGGTCTGCACGTACATGTGCCCGTGGCCGCGCATCCAGGCGGCGATGCTGGATGAAAACTCGCTGGTCGTCACCTATAACGACTGGCGCGGCGAGCCGCGCTCGCGCCACCAGAAGAAGGCGGTCGCGGCCGGCGAGGCCGTCGGCGATTGCGTCGACTGCAACGCCTGCGTCGTGGTCTGTCCGATGGGCATCGACATTCGCGACGGCCAGCAGCTCGAATGCATCACCTGCGCGCTGTGCATCGACGCCTGCGACGGCGTCATGGACAAGCTCGGCCGCGAGCGCGGGCTGATTTCCTATGCGACGCTCAACGACTATGCCGCCAACATGGCTCTTGCCACCAATGGCGGCACGGCGGCGCTTGACCCCAGCCGCGTTCGCAACGCCGATGGAGCCTTCGTCGACAAGGTGCGTCATTTCAACTGGAAGATCGTCTTCCGTCCGCGCGTGCTCGTCTATCTCGGCGTCTGGACGCTCGTCGGCATCGGCCTGCTTTACGCGCTGCTTTCGCGCGACCGGCTGGAGCTCAATGTGCTGCACGATCGCAACCCGCAATTCGTGGTCGAGTCCGACGGTTCGGTGCGCAACGGCTACATGGTCAAACTCTTGAACATGATCCCCGAACAACGCACCATCATGCTTGCGATCGACGGTCTGCCGTCGGCGACGATGCGCATCGCCGGCCAGGCGCCGGGCGACGGCCGCACCTTTGCCATCGGCGTCGACCCGGACAAGGTGACGGCGGTGAAGGTGTTCGTGACGCTGCCGAAGGACAAACTTGGCGAAGCGGCTGACGGCTTCAGCCTGATCGTCGAGGATCCGTCGAGCCACGAGCGCGACGTCTACAAGGCCAATTTCAACAGCCCGGGAGCCGCGAAATGACGACCAAAGAGGCAAAGGCACCGCGCCCCTTCACCGGCTGGCACATGCTGGGCGTCATGGTGCTGTTCTTCGGCACGATCATCACCGTCAATCTGATCATGGCCTGGAATGCCAGCCACAGCTGGAGCGGGCTGGTGGTGCAGAACACCTATGTCGCGAGCCAGCAGTTCAACGGCAAGGTGAAGGAGGCAAAGGCCTTTGCCGCTGACGGGCTCGACGGCAAGCTCAGCGTTGAGAAAGAGGCGCTCCGCTACACGTTGACGCGCCGGGGCAATCCGGAGATGACCGCCGACAAGGTGGTGGCTGTGCTGAAGCGTCCGGTCGAGGAGCATGAGGACGTCACGGTTGAAATGGCGCATCAGGGCGCGGGCGTATTCGTTGCCGCGACCGCGCTGAAGCGCGGCCAGTGGATCGCCGACATTACCGCGACCGCGGGCGACGCCGTCGTCTACCGCCAGGCCATCCGCTTCATGGTGCCGGGGGAAACGCCATGAGCTGCTGCGCTCCAGGAACCGAAGCGGCTCTGGAGATCGACAGGGCCGGGCAGGGACTGCCAACCTCGGAAGAGCTGTGGCTGATGAGCCGCTCGCTCGGTGGTGGTCTGCGCCAGACCGATCTCAGCGTTCCCGGCGTGCACTGCGGCGCCTGCATCGCCACGCTTGAAGGCGCCTTGAAGGTGCTGCCCGAGGTCGAGCGCGCCCGCGTCAACCTTTCGTCGCGCCGTGTCTCGGTCGTCTGGAAGGAAGAGACGGGCGGCACACGCACCGAGCCGCGGGAACTGGCGCGTGTCATCCGCGCGCGCGGCTACGAGACCCATCTTTTTGCCCCGGGTGAGGAAGACGGCGACCAGACGCTGAAGCAGCTGGTGCGCGCCGTTGCCGTTGCCGGCTTCGCCTCGGCCAACATCATGCTTTTGTCCGTTTCCGTCTGGTCGGGGGCAGAGGCGGCCACGCGCGATCTCTTCCACTGGGTTTCGGCGCTGATCGCCGCGCCGACGCTGATCTATTCGGGGCGCTTCTTCTATGCTTCCGCCTGGAATGCGCTGAGGCACGGCCGCACGAATATGGACGTGCCGATTGCGCTGGCGATCACGCTCTCCTTCTCGATCTCGCTCTATGAGACGATCACCCACGGCACTCATGCCTGGTTCGACGGGACCGTGATGCTGCTCTTTTTCCTGCTGATCGGCCGCACGCTCGATCATATGATGCGCGGGCGCGCGCGCTCGGCGATCAGCACCCTGGCGAGGCTTTCGCCGCGTGGCGCCATGGTCGTCGATGCCGATGGCGGGCGGGAATATCGGCCTGTCGACGAGATCAAGACGGGAGAGAAGCTGGCGATTGCCGCCGGCGAACGCATCCCGGTCGACGGGCGCATCCTCCTTGGCGCCAGCGACCTCGATCGCTCGATCGTCAATGGCGAGAGTGCGCCCGCGCCGGTGAAGGCCGGCGACACAGTCGAGGCCGGCACGCTGAACCTCACCGGGCCGCTGACGATCGAAGCGACGGCGGCGGCGCGCGATTCGCTGCTTGCCGAAATCATGGGCCTGATGGAGGCCGCCGAAGGGGGCAGGGCGCGCTATCGCCGCATCGCCGACCGCGCGGCGCAATACTATTCGCCGGCGGTGCATCTGCTGGCGCTTGCAAGTTTCATCGGCTGGATGTTCGTCAACGGCGATTTCCACCATGCGATGCTGGTGGCGGTCGCCGTGCTGATCATCACCTGCCCCTGCGCGCTCGGCCTTGCTGTGCCGGTCGTGCAGGTGATCGCCGCCGGGCGGCTCTTCCAGAACGGCGTCATGGTCAAGGACGGCTCCGCCATGGAGCGGCTTGCCGAGATCGATGCGGTGCTGCTCGACAAGACTGGCACGCTGACCGTGGGCGAACCGCGGCTCGTCAATGGTCCGAACATACAGCCGGCGGTGCTGGCGACGGCGGCGGGGCTTGCCGCCCATTCCCGCCATCCGCTGGCGATGGCCATCCATGATGCAGCGAGGCTTGCCCCCGTCGTTGCCGGTGAGATCCGCGAAATTCCGGGTGCCGGCATCGAGGCCCATACGGAGGCGGGTATCTACCGGCTCGGCAGCCGCGCCTTTGCCTGTGGCGATGCCGGCGAAGCGAGCGGCCAGTCCGAGGCGATCCTGTCGCTCGATGGTCGCGCGCTTGCCTGCTTTCGCTTCGAGGACCGCTTGCGGCCCTTCGCCCGTGAGAGCATCGCGGAACTGGGCCGGCTCGGGCTTTCGACCGGTATTCTCTCCGGCGACCGCGAGCCTGTTGTCGCGGCCCTTGCCCACCGGGTCGGCATCGAGCGCTTCCGGGCGGAACTGACGCCGCGCGGCAAGGTCGACGAATGCGCGGCTGCGGCCGAGGGCGGCCATCGCGTGCTGATGGTCGGCGACGGTATCAACGATGCGCCGGCGCTTCGGGCAGCCCATGTTTCGATGGCGCCGGCGACGGCTGCCGATGTCGGGCGCCAGGCGGCCGATTTCGTCTTCCTGCACCAGGGGCTGAACGCCGTGCCGATGGCGATCGACACCTCGCGCCGCGCCGGCCGGCTGATCCGCCAGAACTTTGCGCTGGCGATCGGCTACAACGTGATTGCCGTTCCGATCGCGATCCTCGGCTATGCGACCCCGCTGATCGCAGCGGTCGCCATGTCGACCTCGTCGGTCATCGTCGTGGTCAACGCCTTGCGGCTGAGGGCTGCCACCGGCAATGTCGCCGAGGCGGCACCGGACGGCAAGGCGTCTGCCGCATTGCAGCCGGTCGGGAGCGCTTCATGAACACGTTGATCTATCTCATACCGATTGCGCTGTTTCTCGGCGGGATCGGCCTCGTCGCCTTCCTCTGGGCGCTGAAAAGCGGCCAGTACGAGGATCTCGAAGGCGCCTCCTGGCGGGTGCTCGACGATGGCGACGGTAAGCCCGAAAAGAAGTGATTTTGTCAGGAATCGCTTGTCGCTAATCGATTTGAATGCCAAAACAACCTCCGCCGTCGCTTCTCGCACCAGGGCCTTCGACAGAGCCCGCCACGAGTAGGCGAAGTTCAATTCGAAGGGCCGGCTTTGACGCGTTTATCCCGATCGCGTCCGGCACTTCTGTCCAATGGAGGCAATCACGTGTCACAGGCGGAAATCGGCCTAATCGGTCTCGGTGTCATGGGCTCGAACCTGGCGCTCAACATCGCTGAAAAAGGCAACAAGATCGCGGTGTTCAACCGCACCGTCGAAGCGACGCACAAATTCTACGCGGAAGCCGGCGAACTGAAGGGCCAGATCGTACCCTGCGACACGATTGAAGAGTTCGTTGCCGCCATCCGCCCGCCGCGGCCGATCATCATCATGATCAAGGCCGGCGAGCCGGTCGACCAGCAGATGGAGATCCTCAAGCCCTATCTTTCCAAGGGCGACATCATGATCGATGCCGGCAACGCCAACTTCCGCGACACGATGCGCCGCTTCGAGGCGCTGAAGGATTCGGGCCTCACCTTCATCGGCATGGGTGTTTCCGGTGGCGAGGAAGGCGCGCGCCACGGTCCGTCGATCATGGTCGGCGGTAAGGAAGAGTCCTGGAAGCGCGTCGAGAGCGTGCTGACCTCGATCGCCGCCAAGTACGACAACGACCCGTGCGTCGCCTGGCTCGGCGAAAATGGCGCCGGCCACTTCGTCAAGACCATTCACAACGGCATCGAATATGCCGACATGCAGATGATCGCCGAAATCTACGGCATCCTGCGCGACGGCCTGAAGATGTCGGCGACCGAGATCGGCGAAGTCTTCGGCACCTGGAACAAGGGGCGCCTCAATTCCTACCTGATCGAGATCTCCGAGAAGGTGCTGAAGGCAGCCGATCCTTTGACCGGCAAGCCGATCGTCGACCTGATCCTCGACAAGGCCGGCCAGAAGGGCACCGGCAAGTGGTCGGTGATCGAGGCGCAGAACATGGGCGTTCCGGCAACCGCGATCGAAGCGGCCGTTGCGGCGCGCAGCATCTCCTCTGCCAAGGCAGAGCGCGAAGCGGCCGAGAAGATCCTCGGCCTGCCTGAGGTCGGTGAGTTCAAGGTGGCTGACAAGGCCGCCTTCATCAAGGATCTCGAAAGCGCGCTGCTCGCCGCCAAGATCGGCGCCTATGCGCAAGGCTTTGCGGTCATGTCGGCGGCGTCGAAGGAGTTCAACTGGAACCTGCCGATGCCGACCATTGCCAAGATCTGGCGCGCCGGCTGCATCATCCGCTCGCAGTTCCTGGATGAGATCACCACTGCCTTCACCAAGGCGCCTGATGCCGCCAACCTGATCGTCACGCCGGCCTTTGCCGCCATGGTCAAGGAAACCGACGGAGCGCTGCGCCGCGTCGTCTCGGCAGCCGTTCTCGGCGGCCTGCCGGTGCCGGCGCTCGCTTCGGCGCTTGGCTACTTCGACAGCTACCGCCGCGGCCGCGGCACGGCCAACGTCATCCAGGCGCAGCGCGACTTCTTCGGCGCGCACGGCTTCGACCGCGTCGATGGTGCCGACAGCCACCACGGCCCGTGGGGCAGCGGCCTCAACGGCTAGAGCGCCGTGCGTTCATATGAACGCACCAAGGACGCTCCAGCGCTTTGATTCTAGAGCATCTTTCCGCCTCAGGTGAACCCACTTGAGAGCGGGATGCTCTATGTCTCGACAGAGTGTTTCGAAGCGGGGCGGCCTTGGTCGCCCCGTTTGTATTGGTCTTGGTGACCCGCACCGTTCGGACAACACGCTAAGGCGCGTCGCAATCTCTCAGATTCGCTCCTCGCGCCTTATGTTTTTGATTTATCGCATATCGTTATCGCAAAACCGCTGCGCACTTTTGCGCGACATGCATTAGCCGGTCATCGAACCGCTGATATCTCTGCGGTTCCTGTGCCGTTGACTGCTCCAGGATTGGAGCAGGACTTGATCGGCAGCACGGCGAACAGCGAGGCAATCATCAGCACAACTATGATCAGCACCAGCCTGTCGGTGAAGGCGGCTCGAAAAATCTGCAGCACATAGTGCTTCGTCTTCATCGTGCCCACGCGCTTTCATCGCCACCTGTCTATGATGGCTTCCGCGCACCGTGGACGTCCTGCGTCCGGTCATGTGCTTTTGTCTGCGTCAGACGGGAAACTGCTGATCTCGCCCATTGTTCCAGCAAAGCAGGCTGGTGTTTCTAACGCCGCCGTGTCCCCTTGAAATCCGCTTGCGGGGCGCGACTATCGCCGGTGGACGCTGCGATCGTTCCCCGCCCGCCGACGGTCGCCGGGGCCGCGCGGACCTTGCATCTTTTCCCGTTCATCGGATCGGCGGGAAAAGGGCACGACATGGCTTGTTCGCAACGGGGGCCGGCGCCGTGCCCGTAGCTTGCCCAGTCTTTTCGGGGGATCGACAAAGATGACCAGCAAAAAACCGACGGCCATCAGCACGTAGGTGGGGATGCCGGTCTTCGCGCTGGCAACGAAGGCACACAGGGTGGCGAAAGCAATGTAGATTGCGATGGTGAAGGGGTTGGACAGAAAGTCCCACACGCAATCGGAAATGCGAACTTTCCATGCAATTTTCGATGTCATGGCGGACATCACCTGTCTGAAGTGATTGGCAGCAGTCGCTGCGATGGCGCCCCAGCCCCAGCAATATGCGACCGGTCGCGTCGCGACAATGACACTCAGACCTTTGGCTGCGTGATTCGGACCAAAGTCCCATCGATTTCGAGCCACGATCCGCTAGGATTTGTAGACGCTGCTACGGTAGCGCTTCACAAGAACGTAGACCTTTCAGTACCGATTTAGAGCGGAGTCGTGCCGTACATTGGGGCTCTGCTTGTTTTGCCCCAGCCACCGCCAATGTGGCGGGAGCTGCGAAACGCTGGGCGCCGGCGCGCGACGCCCAGCTCGCTGTTTGATCAGCTTCGAAGGCCGGGCGCTTCCTGGCCGGTGCGCGCGACATATTCCGTATAGCCGCCGCCATACTGGTGAATCCCCTCCGGCGTCAATTCGAGCACACGGTTGGACAGTGCGCCGAGGAAGTGGCGGTCGTGCGAGACGAAGAGCATGGTGCCTTCGTAGTCCGCGAGCGCCTTGATCAACATTTCCTTGGTGTCGAGGTCCAGGTGGTTGGTCGGCTCGTCGAGCACCAAAAGGTTCGGCGGATCGAAGAGCATGATCGCCATGACGAGGCGCGCCTTCTCGCCGCCCGAGAGCACCCGGCACTTCTTCTCGACATCATCGCCGGAAAAGCCGAAGCAGCCGGCGAGCGCGCGAAGCGGTGCCTGGCCCGCCTGCGGGAAGGTATCTTCGAGCTGCTGGAGAACCGTGCGGTCGCCATCGAGCACGTCCATGGCGTGCTGGGCGAAGTAACCCAACTTGACGCTGGCGCCGAGGGTGACGTTGCCTTCGTCCGGCTCGGTGGAGCCGGTGACGAGTTTCAGCAGCGTCGACTTGCCGGCGCCGTTGATGCCCATGATGCACCAGCGCTCGCGGCGGCGCACCATGAAGTCCAGGCCTTCATAGATGCTGCGGCTGCCGTATTTCTTGTGCACGCCCTTGATGTTGATGACGTCTTCGCCGGAGCGTGGCGCCGGGCGGAATTCGAAGGCGACGGACTGGCGGCGCTTCGGCGGCTCGACCCGGTCGATCTTGTCGAGCTTCTTTACGCGGCTCTGCACCTGGGCTGCGTGCGAGGCGCGGGCCTTGAAGCGCTCGATGAACTTGATCTCCTTGGCGAGCATCGCCTGCTGGCGCTCGAACTGCGCCTGCTGCTGCTTCTCGTTCTGGGCGCGCTGCTGCTCGTAGAAGCCGTAGTCGCCGGAGTAGGCGTTGAGCGAGCCGCCGTCGATCTCGATGATCTTGGTGATGATGCGGTTCATGAACTCGCGGTCGTGCGAGGTCATCATCAGCGCGCCGTCATAGTTCTTGAGGAAATCTTCGAGCCAGATCAGGCTTTCGAGATCGAGATGGTTGCTCGGCTCGTCGAGCAGCATCACGTCGGGGCGCATCAGGAGAATGCGGGCGAGCGCCACGCGCATCTTCCAGCCGCCCGAAAGTGCGCCGACATCGCCGTCCATCATTTCCTGGGAAAAGCTTAAGCCCGCCAGAACTTCGCGGGCCCGGCCCTCGAGCGCGTAGCCGTCGAGCTCCTCGTAGCGCGCCTGCACCTCGCCATAGCGCTCGATGATCGCGTCCATCTCGTCGAGGCGATCGGGATCGACCATGGCGGCTTCGAGCTCGCGTAGCTCGGCAGCGACTTCGCTGACCGGACCGGCGCCGTTCATCACCTCGGCAACCGCGCTGCCGCCGGACATCTCGCCGACATCCTGGTTGAAGTAGCCGATGGTGATGCCCTTATCGACGGCGACCTGGCCTTCATCAGGCACTTCCTCGCCGGTGATCATGCGGAAGAGCGAGGTCTTGCCGGCGCCGTTCGGGCCGACGAGGCCGACCTTCTCGCCGCGATTGAGGGCGGCTGAGGCTTCGATGAAAAGGATGCGGTGGCTGAGCTGCTTGCTGATGTTTTCGATACGGATCATGTCTGCGGTAGCCTGAAGGGAGGAGAGGGGCGCCGTCGCGCCCAAATGTTGCCCCGGCCTGTCGCAGGTTTCTGCGTCACAAGCAAGTCGGGAAGGGAATTTCGGGGTTTCGCGATACTCGTGGCGGGCTCTCGCTTGGTCGCTTGTGGTCGGACGGCGGCCTATCCTCTGTCCTCATTCCTGTGCTCGTCACAGGAACCTCTAGCAGTTCCGTTGGAACTGCGGGACCAGCCCAAGCTGAAAAGACTCTTCCGCGCCGCGGACGCGGCGCTGCTGGATCCCTGTGACGAGCACAGGGATGAGGGCGGAGAAGCATTCGCCAAATCTAATTGCGCTGTCGGTTCAGGCCCGCAGGCCGCGTGTGATCGGCGGCTGGAACTCCGGCTGGCTGAGGCTTTGCAGCGTTTCCGCCGGCTGGCCGTCGATATGGCCGATGACGGCCTTTGCCAGTTCGCGACCGGCGACGCGGATGTCCTCGTACATGGTCATCACCTCCGGGCGCAGCCAGCGCAGGAAGTCGCTCGGGGACTTCGAAACCATGTCGCAGTCTTCCGTCAGCTTCTTCTTGGCCATCTCCAGGCCGGCGATCAGCGCGATCGCGCCGGAGCCACTGCCCGAGACGATGCCGTCGGGCGCGTCGTCGGAGCGCATCAGTACCTCGAAGGCGTCGCGGATTTCGACCAGCGAATGGTCGATGTTGGTCTGGTGGAAGCTGACCGCATCGGCCTGGAAGTCGCGCAGGCCCCGTTCGAAGCCGGCGCGCATGTGCGAATAGAAGGTGAGGTGCGGCGGCGGCTCCAACAGAACCAGCCGGCGCCGGCCGCGCGCGACCAGCTTGCGCACCGCCTCATAGGCGAAGCGCTCGTTGTCGAAGTCGTGATAGGGGTGGACGATGCCCATCTCGGTGCGGCCGTGGGTGACGAACGGCAGGCCGCGCTCGGTGAGCAGCGCCACGCGCGGATCGTGCGGCTCGGTGCGTGAGATGATCACGCCGTCGGCCGCACCCGTGTCGAGGATGTAGCGGATCGGCGCCAGCGCGTCCTTGACGGCACTATAGGGCGTGACGACCAGATGATAGGGCGTGCCGGCAAGGATCTCGGTGATGCCGACAACCATCGGGCTGGTGATGCCCATGATCTCTTCTTCCAGCGTCAGGACGAGGCTGATGACATTGGTCTTGCCGGTCCTCAGGCGCACGCCGGCGCGGTTCGGCTGATAGCCGATCTGCTTGGCGACGAGACGCACGCGCTCCTTGGTTTCAGCGCCGATATCGGGTGCGTCCTTCAGTGCCCGCGAAACGGTCGTAATCCCGAGCCCGGTCATGAAGGCGATCGTCTTCAGGGTCGGCCGGGCTCCATCCGGCAGTGTCTGCGGCCTGTTTTTCGTCTTGCTGTCCATTGCCGTCACCCGCCCACTCTCTTCCTGCGCGCTGCCGGTTTGCCCGTCGGCAGTCAAGCGCATTCGGTTCGGCCCTGTCCATCGCGCCGCCACCCTGTCACTTCATCGCCTTATATACGAAAAGTCGTGTGCGGCTATGCTGCTTTGGATGGATCAAATTGCTTCAAATCTGTAACGATACAGGTGCGATGTCGAGCATTTTCGTTGCTGCGCTGCGAAAGAAGGAGCGGGCTGGTTGAATCCGGACCTGGAGCGCGTGTTTTTTGCATTGGCGAGATGGTGATCTTGAAGGCAGTGCCGGATTGCTGCAAAAATTCCATAAATATCAGTTGAATAACAGAAATTCCTGCGAGATGCGGGAGGGCTAGCGGCGGGCGCAAAGCGCTTTGGATGTCCGTTGTCATCTGCACGCAATGGGTGTTTTTTAAGATTCTGTTTAAATCGATTGTGGTGGGTGTTGCGTCCTGTAATCGATTGCATTAAGTTTTTTACGGTAACGTTACAGTGAGGGAGGAGACTCATGAAAATACGTTCTTTTGCGGCCATGCTGGCGACAGCCGTGGCACTGCCGCTCGGTGCGGCCAATGCAGCCGATCTTGAAGTAACCCATTGGTGGACATCCGGCGGCGAAGCGGCCGCGGTCGCGGAACTCGCCAAGGCCTTCGATGCGACGGGCAATCACTGGGTCGACGGCGCGATCGCCGGCTCCGGCGGCACCGCCCGCCCGATCATGATCAGCCGCATCACCGGCGGCGACCCGATGGGCGCCACGCAGTTCAACCACGGCCGGCAGGCAGAGGAGCTGGTCCAGGCCGGCCTGATGCGCGACCTGACCGATGTCGCGACCCGCGAGAAGTGGAAGGACATCATCAAGCCGGCAAGCCTGCTCGATTCCTGCACCATCGACGGCAAGATCTATTGCGCCCCGGTCAACATTCACTCCTGGCAGTGGCTGTGGCTGTCGAACGCCGCCTTCAAGACGGCGGGCGTCGAGGTTCCGAAAAACTGGGACGAGTTCGTTGCCGCCGCACCGGCGCTCGAAAAGGCCGGCATCGTGCCGCTCGCGGTCGGTGGGCAGCCGTGGCAGGCAGCCGGCGCGTTTGACGTGCTGATGGTGGCGATCGCCGGCAAGGACACCTTCCAGAAGGTGTTTGGCGACAAGGACGAGGACGTGGCGGCAGGCCCTGAGATCGCCAAGGTCTTCAAGGCCGCCGACGATGCCCGCCGCATGTCGAAGGGCACCAATGTCCAGGACTGGAACCAGGCGACCAACATGGTCATCACCGGCAAGGCCGGCGGCCAGATCATGGGCGACTGGGCGCAGGGTGAATTCGCGCTTGCCGGCCAGAAGGCCGGAACCGACTATACCTGCCTGCCGGGCCTCGGCGTCAACGAGATCATCTCGACCGGTGGCGATGCCTTCTACTTCCCGCTTCTGAAGGACGAGGAAAAGTCGAAGGCGCAGGAAGCGCTCGCTTCGTCGCTGCTCGATCCGAAGACCCAGGTCGCCTTCAATCTCAAGAAGGGTTCGCTGCCGGTGCGTGGCGACGTTGATCTCGCCGCTGCCAACGACTGCATGAAGAAGGGTCTGGACATTCTTGCCAAGGGCAATGTGATCCAGGGCACCGACCAGCTGCTTTCGGCCGACAGCCAGAAGCAGAAGGAGGACCTGTTCTCCGAATTCTTCGCCAACGCGTCGATCACGCCGGAAGACGCGCAGAAGCGCTTCGCCGACATCATCGCGAACGCGGAGTAACCGCAACTGCCTTGACCGGCCTCGACTTGAAGAGGCCGGTCAAAGCCTCCCATCCGGCATGAAGTATCCGTGCCGGCAGTCCGCGCGTGATGCGTTGCGGTCCCTTGGGAGTGGTTGTCGCCCTGATGGGACAGGACGCCCTATGGCGCTGCCCATCGTCCGAAACCCATTGCAGTTCCGGAGGAACAAACATGGCGGGTTACACACAAGGTTCGGGCCGACCGAACCAGTGGCTGCGGAACCTGAACGCGAAGATTGCCTCCGTCCCGATGATCCTGACGGCCGTGGTGATCTTCCTCGGTGGCACGATCTGGACGGTCGTCTATTCCTTTACCAACTCCAAGCTCTTGCCGCGGCTATCCTTCGTCGGCTTCGATCAGTACGAACGCCTCTGGGACGCGCCGCGCTGGCTGGTCTCGGTACAGAACCTCGCCATCTACGGCATCTTTTCGCTGATCTTCAGCCTGGTGATCGGCTTCGTGCTGGCCGCACTGATGGACCAGAAGATCCGCTTCGAGAATACTTTCCGCACCATCATGCTCTATCCCTTTGCCCTGTCGTTCATCGTGACGGGCCTGGTCTGGCAATGGCTGCTCAATCCGGAATTCGGCATCCAGTCGGTGGTGCGCTCGCTCGGCTGGGAGAGCTTCACCTTCGACCCGCTCTATAACGCCAACATCGTCATCTACGGCATCCTGATCGCGGCGCTGTGGCAGGGCACCGGGCTCGTCATGTGCCTGATGCTCGCGGGTCTTCGCGGCATCGACGAGGACATCTGGAAGGCGGCGCGCGTCGACGGCATTCCGATGTGGAAGACCTACATCTTCGTCGTCATCCCGATGATGCGCGGCGTCTTCATCACCACGCTTGTCATCATCGCGAGCGGCATCGTCAAGGTCTACGACCTCGTCGTGGCGCAGACGAGCGGCGGTCCGGGCATCGCGTCCGAAGTGCCAGCAAAATACGTCTACGACTACATGTTCCAGGCGCAGAACCTCGGCCAGGGCTTTGCCGCCTCGACCATGATGCTCATCACCGTCGCCATCATCATCGTTCCTTGGGCCTATCTGGAATTCGGGGGAGGGCGCAAGCGTGTCTGATATCGTTGCTTTCAATTCAGTCGCGGACGAGGCCCTGCCTCAGGCGCAGACCGACAGGGTCGTCGCCGGACCGCGCGGGCGCAAGCCACGCCGGGCGCTTTCGGGCCGCAACATCATGATCTACGGCACGTTGATCATCGTGGCGCTCTACTACCTCTTGCCGCTCTATGTGATGGTGATGACCTCGCTCAAAGGCATGCCGGAAATCCGGCTCGGCAACATCTTCGCGCCGCCGCTCGAAATCACCTTCGAGCCCTGGGTCAAGGCCTGGTCGAGCGCCTGCACCGGCCTCAACTGCGACGGGCTTTCGCGCGGTTTCTGGAACTCGGTGCGCATCACCATTCCCTCGACGATCGTCTCGATCGCGATCGCCTCGGTCAACGGCTATGCGCTTGCCAACTGGCGCTTCAAGGGTGCGGAGCTGTTCTTCACCATCCTGATCGTCGGTGCCTTCATCCCCTATCAGGTGATGATCTATCCGATCGTCATCGTGCTTCGCGAAATGGGCATCTACGGCACGCTGACCGGCCTCATCATGGTGCACACCATCTTCGGCATGCCGATCCTGACGCTGCTCTTCCGCAACTATTTCGCCGGCCTGCCGGAGGAACTGTTCAAGGCGGCGCGCGTCGATGGTGCCGGCTTCTGGACGATCTACTTCAAGATCATGCTGCCGATGTCGCTGCCGATCTTCGTCGTGGCGATGATCCTGCAGGTCACCGGCATCTGGAACGACTTCCTGTTCGGCGTCGTGTTCACCCGGCCGGAATACTACCCGATGACGGTTCAGCTCAACAACATCGTCAACTCGGTCCAGGGCGTGAAGGAATACAACGTCAACATGGCGGCAACCATCCTGACGGGTGCCGTGCCGCTCTTCGTCTATTTCGTCTCCGGACGGCTATTTGTCCGCGGCATCGCCGCCGGCGCAGTGAAAGGGTAAGGACATGCAAAACGTCAGCGTATCGGTAAAAGACCTGTCGTTGAGCTTCGGTGCCGTCACTGTGCTCGACACGCTCAACCTCGACATCAAGGATGGCGAGTTCCTGGTGCTGCTCGGCTCGTCGGGCTGCGGCAAGTCGACCTTGCTCAACTGCATCGCCGGCCTGCTCGATGTCAGCGACGGGCAGATCTTCATCAAGAACAAGAACGTCACCTGGGAGGAGCCGAAGGACCGCGGCATCGGCATGGTGTTCCAGTCCTACGCGCTCTATCCGCAGATGTCGGTGGAGAAGAACCTCTCCTTCGGCCTTCAGGTGGCGAAGGTGCCGAAGGAAGAGATCGACAAGCGCGTGCGCCGCGCCTCCGAGATCCTGCAGATCCAGCCGCTCTTGAAGCGCAAGCCCTCGGAACTGTCCGGCGGCCAGCGCCAGCGCGTGGCGATCGGTCGGGCGCTGGTGCGCGATGTCGACGTGTTCCTCTTCGATGAGCCGCTCTCCAACCTCGACGCCAAGCTGCGCTCGGAGTTGCGCGTCGAAATCAAGCGGCTGCACCAGTCGCTGAAGAACACGATGATCTACGTCACCCACGACCAGATCGAGGCGCTGACGCTTGCCGACCGCATCGCCGTCATGAAGAGCGGCGTGATCCAGCAGCTCGCCGATCCGATGACGATCTACAACGCGCCGGAAAACCTCTTCGTCGCCGGCTTCATCGGCTCGCCGTCGATGAATTTCTTCCGCGGCGAGCTGCAGCTTCGCGACCAGCGCGCCTATGTGCACGCCAACGGCGTCGATTTCGACGTATCGGCTTATCCCTCGCGCGCACCGTTCGTGCATGGGCAGAAGGTCGTGTTGGGCTTGAGGCCGGAACATGTGCGCGTCGACGAGGCGGCAAGCGGGGCTCAGGCCTCGCACCGGGCGGTGGTCGATATCGAGGAGCCGATGGGCGCCGACAACCTGTTGTGGCTGAAGCTCGCAGGGCAATCGATGTCGGTGCGCATCGCCGGGCAGCGGCGTTATGCCCCGGGCACGGCGGTCACGCTCTCCTTCGATATGGCCGTTGCCTCGATCTTCGATGCGACAAGCGAGAACCGACTCTGAAATAAGGGGGGCCGGGCAGGGATCTCCGCCCGGCCTATCCCGACAATGACTGTGCCGGCGTTGCCGGTCGATCCGTGGAATACGACAATGCTCTCTGAGGACTACAATCGCACCGCCATCCGTCTCGACCTGTCAGGCGATTGGCAGCTCAGCTCGGTCGATAACAGCCACACACTGGCGATGGCGCTGCCGGGCGACGTACATTCGGCGCTCACAAAGGCCGGCGTGATCGGCGATCCCTATGTCGGCCGCAACGAGAACGACGTGCAATGGGTGGCGCACAAGGACTGGGTGATCGAGCGCACGGTTACGGTCGCAGCCGATGACCTCTCGGGCTACTGGTATCTCGACCTCGAAAGCCTCGATACGGTTGCCTCGGTCTTCGTCAATGACCGGCTGGTGCTCGAAGCGGATAATTGCTTCCGCCGCTACCGGCCGGACATCTCGCGCGCGCTTGTCGCCGGCGAAAACCGCATCCGCATCGCGCTGCGTTCCTCGATCGCAGAGGGCGCGCGCCGTCAGGCCGAGCAGCCGTTCTACGTGCCCTATCACCCCGGCAATTCGCCGATCGCCAACGGCAACATGCTGCGCAAGCCGCAGTGCCATTTCGGCTGGGACTGGAACCTCGCGATCGCGCCGCTCGGCGTCTACGGCGAGATCGCCCTTTGCCGCCTGGAGATCGCCCGCATCGAGCATGTGACGACGAAGCAGGTCTGGCTTGAGGACGGCAGCGTCGACCTGTTGGTGACCGTGACGCTGTTTGCCGACGCGCCCGGCATCGTGCCGATACATTTTGCGCTCGACGAGGACCGCGAGCGGCTGGATTGCGCCGTCGGCAAGGGCGAGACGCGCATCACCCATGTGTTTTCCGTCGCGAAGCCGAAACGCTGGTGGCCGGCCGGCAGCGGCGAGCAGCATCTGTCAAATCTGACGGTTGAGGTGCCGCAGGGTGAGGTGAGCCGACAGATCGGTTTCCGCACCGTCGAGCTTCTGACCGACAAGGACGAGGCCGGTAGCCGCTTTGCCTTCCGCGTCAACGGCCGCGAAATCTTCTGCAAGGGCGCCAACTGGATCCCGGCGGATGCGCTAGCATCGCGGGTGACGCGCGAAGGCGTCGAGGACCTTTTGAGCTCGGCGGTCGACGCCAACATGAACATGATCCGGGTCTGGGGCGGCGGCTTCTACGAGCCGGACTGGTTCTACGATCTCTGCGACCGGCTAGGGCTCATGGTCTGGCAGGACTTCATGTTTGCCTGCAACCTCTATCCTTCGACGCCTGATTTTCTGGAGAACGTTGCGGCCGAGGTCGACTATCAGGCCAAGCGCCTGTCGTCGCATCCGTCGATCGCGGTCTGGTGCGGCGACAACGAGCTCGTCGGCGCACTCACCTGGTTCGACGAACCGCGCAAGGACCGCGACCGTTATCTCGTCTCCTATGACCGGCTGAACCGCACGATCGAAGTGGCGCTGAAACAGGCGTTGCCCGAGGCAATCTGGTGGCCGTCGAGCCCGGCTTCGGGCTATCTCGACTTCGGCGACGCCTGGCATGCCGATGGCTCGGGCGACATGCACTACTGGTCGGTCTGGCACGAGAACAAGTCCTTCGACAATTACCGGACCGTGCGGCCGCGCTTCTGCTCGGAGTTCGGCTTCCAGTCCTATACGTCGATGCCGGTCATCCGGCAGTTCGCGGCGGAAAAGGACCTCAACATCGCGTCGCCGGTGATCGAGAGCCACCAGAAGAATGTCGGTGGCAACGAGCGCATTGCCGGCACGATGTTCCGCTACTTCCGCTTCCCCAAGGATTTCCCGGCTTTCGTCTATCTGAGCCAGATCCAGCAGGGGCTGGCGATCCGCACCGCGGTCGACTACTGGCGCTCGCTGAAGCCCCATTGCATGGGTACGCTCTACTGGCAGCTCAACGACACCTGGCCGGTCGCCTCCTGGTCGAGCCTCGACTATGGGGGCAGCTGGAAGGCGATGCACTACATGGTGAGGCGCTTCTTCCAGCCGGTCTCGGTCGCCGCCATCCCGTCTGCCGACGGCAAGGACATCGCCTTCTCGATGGTCAACGACACGGCAGAACCGGTGACGGTCGAACTCCAGACCTTCGTCGTTTCGCTCGATGGCAGGCGCACGCCGCTGACGGCGGCTGCCGGCACCTGCAGCCCGGATCGGGCGGCGACGCTGGTGGCGATCGCCGCTTCCGATATTCCGGCGGATCACCTGCTGTTCTGGTCCTTCGAGGCGTCGAACGGCATGCGCGGCGAGGGGCACCATGTCAACGGCACCTACAAGGCGCTCGACCTGCAGCCGTCCGGCCTGTCGCTGGACGTTGCTCCTGCCGGCGAGGGCGCCTTCGAGGTCACCGTCAAGGCGAGCGGTCTTGCCCTGCATGTGATGATCGAGGCGGATGTCGCCGGGCGCTACTCCGACAACGCCTTCGATCTTCTCGCGGGCGAAACGAACGTCATCCGTTTCACGCCGAAGGTGCTGCTTGGCGCAGGCGACCTGCCGCGTTTTGCCGCCTTCGATCTCGAATCCTGCCAGGGAAAAGGTTGACCGCCATGAAGCGCAGCCACGTCAACGACATCATCGCCGAGAGCGATGCCTTCATGAAGTCGTTCGGCTTCACGCTGCCGCCCTTTGCCTATTGGTCGCCCGAGCAGTTGAAGGCGCGTGTTGCCTTCGACAGCCCGACGATCTTCGACGCCCGCCTCGGCTGGGATATCACCGACTATGGCAAGGGCCGCTTCGACCAGTTCGGCCTGGTGCTCTTTACGCTGCGCAATGGCAACGCCGCGAACCTGAAGACCGGGCAGGGCATGGTCTATGCCGAGAAGCTGATGATCACCGCCAAGGATCAGGTCAATCCGCTGCACCGCCACGCGGTCAAGACCGAGGACATCATCAATCGCGGCGGCGGTTCGCTGGTGCTGCAGATGTACAATTCCAAGCCCGATGGCAGCGTCGACGAGGAGAGTGACGTCGTCGTCGCCACCGATGCGCGGCTGCGCACCCTTAAAGCGGGTGCGTTGCTGAAGCTGAAAGCCGGCGAAAGTGTCACGCTTCTGCCCGGCAACTGGCACGCCTTCTGGGCCGAAGGCGCCGACGTGCTGATGGGCGAGGTTTCGACCGTCAACGACGATCTCACCGACAACTATTTCCGCGAGCCTGTCGGTCGCTTCTCGGCGATCGAGGAGGACTCGGCACCCACCCGCCTGCTGGTGCCGGACTACGACACCTGGCTCAAGTGATCCCGAGGCCCCAAGAACCCAAGACCCCCAAGCCCCCCAAGGACCCAAGACGAAATCGAGGAGGATTTCATGAAGGACGTCAGTTTCCAGCTTTACAGCGCCCGCAATTTCCCGCCGTTCGCCAATGTGCTGAAGGCACTCGGCAACGCCGGCTACAGCCAGGTCGAAGGCTATGGTGCGCTCTATGCGGCGCTCAGCGACGCGGAGATCGCGAGCTTCAAAGAGGGCCTCGACGAGAACGGCCTTGCCATGCCGACGGCCCATTTTGGTCTCGACATGCTCGAAAACGATCCGGCCCGCGTGCTCGAAATCGCCAAGGCGCTTGGCATCAAGGCGATCTATTGCCCGTACCTGATGCCCGACCAGCGCCCGACGGATGCCGCCGGCTGGCGTGCCTTCGGCGAGCGGCTGCAGAAGGCCGGCAAGCCCTATCGCGAAGCCGGGCTGATCTTCGGCTGGCACAATCACGACTTCGAATTCTTTGCGCTTCCTGACGGCAGCATCCCGCAGGACCTGATCTTTGCAGGCGGACCGGATCTTTCCTGGGAAGCCGATATCGCCTGGATCATCCGCGGCGGTGCCGATCCGATCGCCTGGATCAAGAAGTACGGCGACCGCATCACCGCCGTGCATGTGAAGGACATCGCGCCAACGGGCGAGAAGAAGGACGAGGACGGCTGGGCCGATGTCGGCGAGGGCACCGTCGACTGGAAGGGGCTTTTCCAGACGCTTGCCGCCACCAAGGCCCGCTATTTCATCGCCGAGCACGACAATCCGAGCGATTTCAAGCGCTTCGCTGAGCGTTCGCTCGCCTCCATTCAATCCTATTGAGAAGCAGGTTCATCCATGACCAAGGAACTTGGCGTCGGCATCATCGGATGCGGCAACATCTCCACCACCTATTTCAAGCTTGCCCCTCTCTTTAAGGGCATCAAGGTCGTCGCCTGCGCCGACATCAACCCGGCGGCGGCCGAAGCGCGCGCGGCCGAATACGGCGTCGAGGCACAGAGTATCGAAGCGCTGCTTGCCAATCCTGGTGTCGACATCGTCGTCAACCTGACGATCCCGGATGCGCACTATCCGGTCTCGAAGGCAATCCTCGAGGCGGGCAAGCACGTCTATTCGGAAAAGCCGCTGGTGCTTTCGCTGGAGCAAGGCGAGGATCTCAGGGCGATCGCGAAAGCCAAGGGGCTTTCCGTCGGCTGCGCGCCCGATACTTTCCTCGGCGGCGCGCATCAACTCGCCCGCAGCACCATCGACGCCGGCAAGATCGGCCGGGTGACCTCGGGCACCTGCCACGTCATGAGCCCGGGCATGGAGATGTGGCATCCGAACCCGGATTTCTTCTTCTTGCCTGGCGGCGGCCCGATCCTCGATCTCGGCCCCTATTACATCGCCAACCTGATCAACCTGATCGGGCCGGTGAAGCGGGTGGCGGCCCTGTCCTCCATGGCCAGCCCCACCCGCACCATCACCAGCGAGCCGCGCAAGGGCGAGGAGATCCCGGTCAAGACGCCGACCAACATCCATGCGCTGCTTGAGTTTGAGAACGGCGCGACGATTACGCTGTCGGCGAGCTGGGATGTCTGGTCGCACCGCCACGGCAATATGGAGCTCTACGGTACCGAGGGCTCGCTCTATGTTCCCGATCCGAACTTCTTCGGCGGCACGGTGGAGGCAAGCGGCCGCGACAAGAACGTCCAGCCGCTCGAAGCCTGGGACCACCCCTTCGGCGTGGCAAACCAGGAGCATCCGCAGGGCCCGATGGCGAACTACCGCACGGCAGGCCTTGCCGACATGGCGCTCGCCATCCTCGAAGGCCGCGATGCCCGCTGCTCGCTCGACCGTGCGCTGCACGGCGTCGACGTCATGGTGTCGATCCTGAAATCCGGCGAAGAGGGACGATTCATCGAGCTCTCCACCACCTGCACCCAGCCGGCTGCCCTCGGCATCGAGGAGGCGAGAGCGCTGCTGCGCGAGGTGGACGAAGAAGTATCGGAAAATCGCGTCGCTGCCGCTTCATAGCTATTGCGGTTGTTGTGAGCGGGCGCGTGCCTGTTCACCAACCCGCAAGGGCGCCTTTTTGCCGAGACGGGTGCTCCATCCTCCCTCATCCTCGCCCTCGTGGCGGGGATCCAGCGACCCGACGTCCGTCGGGTCAAAAGACTTTTCAGCCCAAGGACTTGGGCTGGCTGGATTCCTGTGACAAGCACAGGAATGACGGAGGATTTCGTTGGCACCAAGCTTCCCTGGGAAGCTTTCAGTGATAAAGATGTCTTCGACAGTAAGCTTGGGTTTCCGTGATCGCGGGAACCCTTCTCGTTTAGAGGGATGGTGGGTCTTTGCCGCCGTCCGGACACGGATCGCGGAGGATTTGGCGATGACCTGGCTACCGGCGGAAAACCGCTACGACACCATGAAGTATAACCGCGTCGGACGCTCGGGCCTGAAGCTGCCGGCAATCTCGCTCGGGCTCTGGCACAATTTCGGCGGCGATACCCCGCACGACCGCAAGGTCGACATGTGCCGCACTGCCTTCGACCTCGGCATCACCCATTTCGACCTCGCCAACAATTACGGCCCGCCTCCGGGCTCGGCAGAGACCGCCTTCGGCGAAATCATGCGGACGGATTTCGCGCACCTGCGCGACGAGCTGATCATTTCATCCAAGGCCGGTTACGACATGTGGGCCGGTCCTTACGGCGAATGGGGCAGCCGCAAGTACATGATCGCCTCCTGCGACCAGAGCCTGAAGCGCATGGGTCTCGACTATGTCGACATCTTCTATTCGCATCGCTTCGACCCAGAGACGCCGCTTGAAGAGACCTGCGGCGCGCTCGATCATATCGTGCGCTCGGGCCGGGCGCTCTATGTCGGAATCTCCTCCTACAATTCACAGCGCACCCGTGAAGCGGCAGCCATCCTTAGGGAACTCGGCACGCCGTGCCTTATCCACCAGCCGAGTTATTCGATGCTCAACCGCTGGATCGAGGACGACGGGCTGATCCATACGCTCGAAGACCTCGGCATCGGCTCGATCGTGTTTTCGCCACTCGCCCAGGGCATGCTGACCACCAAGTATCTGCAGGGCATCCCGACCGACAGCCGCGCGGCGCAGAACCACTTCCTCAAGAAGGACTTCATCCGCCCTGAAATCATCGACAACATCCGCAAGCTGAACGGCATTGCCGAGAAGCGCGGCCAGACGCTGGCGCAGATGGCGCTCGCCTGGGTGCTGCGCAACGGCCGGATCACCTCGGCCCTGATCGGCGCCAGCCGCTCGGAACAGATCGTCGATTGTGTCAAGGCGCTCGAAAACGACACCTTCACAGCGGACGAACTGGCCGAGATCGATCTTTATGCGCGTGAGGCCGACATCAACCTCTGGGCCAAGTCAGCCGAGCGCTGATTTTGGCTGAAAACATTGATTTGCCTTCATTTTAGGCAAAATCATCCGCTTTCCGGCGCATTAGACAAAAGTCGAATGGATGCCGGAAAGCGCCTTCTAGACATGGTCCGGTGTTTCTGTAAGGTGCTGAAACGCCCGTCGATTGCGGCGCCGATTTGCGTCGTTTCGGCAGGTTAACGAGGAGGAGCCACCCTTGTCCGGGAAGGGGCCGGGTGGATTGATGGGTGGTGGTGCCGAACGCGCCCACCCTTTTGGCGAGAACTAGGGGAGGAACCATGGATCGCCGTTCATTTATCAAAAACGCAAGCCTCGGCGGCTTGGCGGCCGCAGGTGCCGCCGCGCTTGCGACGCCGGCCATCGCGCAGGCAAACCCCAAGGTCAACTGGCGCCTGGCGTCGTCGTTCCCGAAGTCGCTCGACACGATCTATGGCGGCGGCGAAGTGCTGGCGAAACACGTCTCCGAAGCGACCGACGGCGCTTTCCAGATCCAGGTCTTTGCTGCCGGCGAAATCGTGCCCGGCCTGCAGGCCGCTGATGCGGCTGCGGCCGGTACGGTCGAAGCCTGCCACACGGTCTCCTACTATTACTGGGGCAAGGACCCGACCTGGGCGCTTGGTGCGGCCGTTCCCTTCGCGCTCAACGCGCGCGGCATGAACGCCTGGCACTACCATGGCGGCGGTATCGATCTCTTCAACGAGTTCCTCGGCACGCAAGGGCTCGTCGGCTTCCCCAATGGCAACACCGGCGTGCAGATGGGCGGCTGGTTCCGCAAGGAAATCAAGACGGTCGCCGACATGCAGGGCCTGAAGATGCGCATCGGGGGTTTTGCCGGCAAGGTCGTCGAAAAGCTCGGCGTCGTGCCGCAGCAGATCGCCGGCGGCGACATCTATCCGGCGCTCGAAAAGGGCACGATCGACGCCGCCGAGTGGGTCGGTCCCTATGACGACGAGAAGCTCGGCTTCTACAAGGTCGCGCCCTACTACTACTATCCCGGCTGGTGGGAAGGTGGCCCGACGGTCCACGCCATGTTCAACAAGGCAGCTTTCGACGGCCTGCCGAAGAACTACCAGTCGCTGCTGCGCACCGCCTGCCAGGCGACCGACGCGAACATGCTGCAGAAGTACGACTACCTGAACCCATCGGCGATCAAGCGCCTGGTGGCTTCGGGTGCCAAGCTCAGCCCGTTCAGCGCCGAAATCCTGTCGGCCTGCTTCGACAAGGCGAACGAAGTCTATGCCGAAATGGAAGACTCGAACCCGACCTTCAAGAAGATCTGGGACTCGATCAAGGCCTTCCGCGGCGAGTACTACCTCAACGCCCAGATCGCCGAATACAACTACGATACCTTCATGATGATCCAGCAGCGCGGCGGCAAGCTCTAAGCCCCAGCCGATTGCTGATTGCAAAAGAGCCGCTCGCGACCACCGTCGCGGGCGGCTCTTCCGTTTCGGTCCGGATGGCGTATTGCGCGCGGCTGTGATCGGATTTCGTGGTAGGGTTGCTGCTTCTATGGAAGGAGGATGAACCATGCCAAACGAAGGCCAATCGGTCGTGCTCGGACCAGAGGAAGGCCGGCGCTACGACATGGGCGCGATCCAGGCGGTATTCAAAGCCGATGGAGCGGAGACCGCGGGCCGCTTTTCCATATCGGAATGGTGGCTCGAGGCCCGGCACGAAGGGCCGGGCGCCCACAAGCACGACGACAATGACGAAATCTTCTATGTGATCGAGGGTACGGCAAGCGTGCTCGTCGGCGACACCTGGCACCAGAAACCCAAGGGCTCGCTGTTCGTCATCCCGCGCGGCACGATGCATGACTTCAAGAACGAAAGCGAGGCGCGCATGGGGCTGCTCAACGTCTATGTCGGCGGCCCCTTCGAGGAGATGATGCCCATGATCGTCGACTGGTACCGCGACAATCCGGCCAAGCGGCTGGAGTGAACGGGCTTTGTCTGAGGCCAAAGGGCGGTTGGAACGCATTCAGTTTAAACCTACGGCCGAGCCGCTGGCCTGACGTATATTGCACGGTGTGCAAATTTTGGTAGTATTAGAGTTCGATAATAATGATGCCTGAGGTGAAAGCGATGCGTAAAGTTGCTTTGGCGCTGTTCCTGCTTGTCTCCGTCTTCGCATCCGCGGTGCCTTCAGGTTCCGCATTTTCGGCTGGACCATGCGACCCCAACATCCAGAAATGTTGAGTTCTAATATCTTGGTTACCTGAGGTCGCATTTGCGGGAGGGCAGATGTGAACGACAGCGTCGTCAATGTCTGGCCTCAGGACGTTCCCACGTCTCTCTGGAGCTATCACCTCATCCGGCCCGAGCAGCGCGATTTGTTGCCATTGATGGGTATGCGGTTAGAGTGGGATTTTGTCTTCGCCTTTCTTTTCGGCGCAGCCTTGGTCGCCCTGTTCGCCTGGCAGCGTTTCAGCCAACCCAGTTTCCATCCAGATGAGTTCGACTATGAAGTCGTAAAGAAGCTCGCGCCGACGCAATTGCGCGGCGGCGACGCCATGCGGCGCGCGTATTTCTACTATGCCGGAATCTTGGTCGCGGTTTACGCCGCACTCACCTTCTTCGGAGGACTGATCTTCAAGGCGGTGAACTACATTCCCATGGCGGGACTGGAGGTTGACATTGGCCGGGACACGTTGACCAGTCCGAGCTGGCCATTGACACTGGCTATCGGCATGGCGGGTTTTGCGCCTTTGTTGAGGCCCGTGGAGATCGTCGAAACCTGGCTGCGGCGGCAGGTGCATGGCTGGGCAGGGGTCCCGATGCAGCTTAAGGAGCGGACACGCCGCCTGCTGCTTACGCTCGATCAGTATGTCGGGCCGATTGTCGACGCAGCGATCCAGACGCGAGAGATTTCACCCTTGAAGAAGGGCCGAGCGAGTGGGGTTTCGTCTACCCCCAGAGCGGAGGGCGAGGGCGCGGGCCAAAATGACCCGGTGGCTTCCGGCGTGGCGGACAGTCCGCTGCTCAAGTCCGTGTCCAAAAAGCTGGATGACGTGAAGCCGTGGATGAGACTGCTTCTGCGACGCAGCGGTAACTTCGTTCCCCTTATCCGCAAGTGGAGCGAACTTGAAATCATGACCGCGGCAATCAAAGACCCGGGCTCCTGGCCCGACACGCTCGTTCTCGATGAACTGCAGCCCTTGGTACGCGAGCAACGGTTGGCAGCAGGCAGCGCACTGCTCGCTCTCGAGGACCTCATCGACTCCGTCTACCCGGAGCAAGGCAGGGAAGCGGCGGAAGTTCCCGCACCCAACCAAAATGCCAAAGACCAAAAAAATGCTCAGAACCCAGATGCTGTAAAAGAGGCGCAGGCCCGCCAACGCCGGCAACTGGAGACGATACTTGAGGACACGGTTGCGAAGATCGACAAATCCCGCCTCGAACTTGCGGCTATACTCGCCGTCTACGCCGAACGCAGTCCCTATCTGGAGGAGGCGAGCATATCCGGAGGCCAGAAGCCAGGCGCCGCAAGCAGTTTGAACGAAACGTTGAAAGTGGCGGTTATGGAGATTGCGCCTCCGGAGCAGCGTCTGGAGACGGGGTTCTGGGTCCTGATCATGCTCCCGCCGATCTTTTGCGCCTACGCGCTCATGACCCGGCTTGGTCTTCACTCGCCGCTGACTGACGTGGAGCTAACGGCGATGACGGTCTTCGCCACAGCCGCTCTCGAAACGCTGCAAGTCGCGGTCATCTTTTGGCTGCCCTTGCTCGCGGTCATGGCGCTCAAACAATATCTTACCGACATCGATAGACGCCAGCATCTCGGGAATTCTCACACGCGTCGGCAATCTGCCGAACGAATGATCTACTACATCGCCATCGCCAGCGTCGTGGCGGCCCTCGGACTGATGCTTGTCGCCATGTTCTGGATGGCATTGATTGCCGAGAATCCGGACCGCTTTCGAGACTTGCTCTATATGCGCAAGCAGTCGGCATTCGCGACTATGATCCCGAAGAGCCTGTGCGCCGGGATCTTCGCGTACTTTGTCGTGCGTGCATCTGAACGCGAGGTACCGGGAGGGCGGGCAGCAATTGCCTATGGGGCCGCCGCCGCAGCATTGACGGTATCGGTGGTGGTTGGCTTAAACCTGGCCTGGCTTTCTGGATGCCTGACCGATGTTAACTGCACACCTTGGGAATCGTTGGCGGACCAGTATCGCAAGCACGAGCGGCCGGTCTTCTATCGCATTTACAATCTCACCGATGCGATTGTTTGCTTTATCCTTGTCTTTGTCGCGGTCACCAATGCCGGGTGGCGGAGAACGTGGGCAACGCCACGGTCGGGCGCTGGCTCGCGATCGGTTATCTTTGTTGTGAGTTTCGCGATCGCCTTCACCTTCGGTAGCCCGGCTCTTTCTGATCAACCGGCCGAGCAGCCATCCAAAGGGTCGCTGATTGTTCGGGCAGGTTTTCGCTCGGATGCCGAGCCGTTTTCCTACAGGGCGGGTCCCATCGGTACGCGGCGCTACCGAGGCTACGCCGCCGATCTTTGCTATAGCATCTTTGCCGGCAGCGGCTACGTTTTGAAGGAGGTTCCGGTGACCGCCAGCGACCGGTTCAACGATTTTCGGACTGACCGTCCGGACGTGTCGGAGCCGATCGACATTCTTTGTGATCCCACCACGTTGCGGTACTGGAGAAACAACGAGGTGATAGACGGCTACTTCTCGCCGATCATATTCGTCACAGGCGTTTCCTATATTGTTCGGAGTGTGGCTCTTTCGCGCGCAGGCACCGACCTCGCTTATGTCGAGAACACAACCGCGGAACAGGTCGCGTTGCGTGCCTGCAATGTCGATTTCTTCGGTGTTGCCTCGTCCGAACAGACTCCGAAAAATTGCAGCAGGCGATTTAGTGGTTGTTCGCATCCGCCGAGCAAGGAAGCGTCCAAGAACATGCCGTTCATCAGACTCTGTTCCTTTCTGACCTACGATGCCCTCACCGAGTGGTTCTGCAAAAAGGGGGGGCGGCAGCAGGTCTACTTCGGCGATCGCGAAATCATTCAGGCGAAGTTCAATTCGTGGCGGATCGCCAGAGGATGCGAGGAGCAGGATGTCGAACGGTTCTCGTCGTTTTACACCTACGAGCCCTATGCCCTGCTTGTTTCGCGCGACCGGCCCGAACTTGCCAGGTTTGTTCAGCGCCGCATTTATGATTTCTTCTCGCACAGGGAGAAGGCGGTCAGTCTCTTCACAACTTATTTTCCGGGCGTTCAGATGTCGCCGATGATGGCTAATCTTATCCTCTTGAACGGCATAGACGAGCCAATGTACGAAACGGTTCCTAGTAACCTGTTTTCGGCGAAACAGCAGACCGGGGCGAATAATTGCCGCGGTAACGACCCGTGCCGATGACAATCTTCGTCGGGCTTGTGCCCCAACGCCTACCTGCCGCCTCGCTTTAACGAGAGCGACGTTTCGACGCGCCATGTCTGAAGCGCCGAAGGAAATCGGTTGAAACGAGAAAGGGCGGCCCGTGGGGCCGCCCAGACCGCTGACAAACCCGTCGATTTTTCGGCGGGTTTTGTTTTGTGGATTTGGTGCTGACGTTGGGGCGGGTTTCCGGGTGGCAAAAGTGGCGGCCTGCGCTCACGCCGGTCTCG
>NZ_MBSO01000010.1 GCF_001695835.1 Ensifer sp. LC11
ATGGGTGCTGACCGCGCCATCCTGGTCGAGACCGAAGACCAGGTCGAGCCGCTCGCCGTCGCCAAGATCGTCAAGGGCGTCGCCGAGGCCGAACAGCCGGGCCTGATCATCGTCGGCAAGCAGGCGATCGACGACGATTCGAACCAGACCGGCCAGATGCTGTCGGCGCTGCTCGGCTGGGCGCAGGGCACGTTCGCCTCCAAGGTCGAGATATCAGATGGCAAGGCAACGGTGACGCGCGAAGTCGACGGCGGCCTGCAGACCATCGACATCAAACTGCCTGCGGTCGTCACCACCGACCTGCGTTTGAACGAGCCGCGCTACGCGTCGCTGCCGAACATCATGAAGGCGAAGAAGAAGCCGCTCGACAAGAAGTCGCCGGCCGATTTCGGCGTCGATACGTCCGCCCGCCTCAAGGTGCTGAAGACCGAGGAGCCGTCGGGCCGCAAGGCCGGCATCAAGGTCAAGTCGGTCGCCGAGCTCGTCGAAAAACTCAAGACCGAAGCCGGCGTATTGTAAGTTCAGGAAAGGGAGATTTCATCATGGCCATTCTTCTTCTGGCTGACCACGACAGCAACCACCTTTCCGACCAGACCGCCAAGGCGCTGAGCGCCGCCTCCAAGATTGGCGGCGAGGTGCATGTGCTGGTCGCCGGCGCCGGCGCCAAGGCGGCGGCCGAACAGGCCGCGAAGCTTGCAGGCGTCGCCAAGGTGCTCGTCGCCGACGACGCCTCGCTTGCCAACAACCTCGCCGAGCCCTTGGCAGCCCTGATCGTTTCGCTTGCCGGCAACTACGACACGATCGTCGCGGCTGCGACCTCGGTCGGCAAGAACGTCATGCCGCGCGTTGCAGCGCTGCTCGACGTCAGCCAGGTTTCGGAAATCATCGAGGTCGTCTCGTCCGACACTTATCGGCGCCCGATCTACGCCGGCAATGCCATCCAGACGGTGCAGACGACGGAAGAAAAGCGCGTCATCACCGTGCGCACCGCCTCCTTCGCGTCTGCTGCCGAAGGCGGTTCGGCAACGATCGAAACCGTCTCGGCTGCGGCCAACCCGGGCCTCTCTTCCTTCGTCGCCGACGCGCTGTCGTCGTCCGACCGTCCGGAACTGACCTCGGCCAAGATCATCATTTCCGGCGGCCGCGCGCTCGGCTCGTCGGAAAAGTTCCAGGAAGTGATCCTGCCGGTGGCCGACAAGCTCGGCGCTGCCGTCGGCGCATCGCGCGCCGCCGTCGATGCCGGTTATGCCCCGAACGACTGGCAGGTCGGTCAGACCGGCAAGGTGGTGGCGCCCGATCTCTACATCGCCTGCGGCATCTCCGGTGCGATCCAGCACCTCGCCGGCATGAAGGACAGCAAGGTCATCGTCGCGATCAACAAGGACGAAGAGGCGCCGATCTTCCAGGTCGCCGACTACGGCCTGGTTGCCGATCTCTTCGAGGCTCTGCCGGAGTTGCAGAAAGCGCTGTAAGTCCAAATCAATGCCACCCGCCGCACCCATGAAAAGGGCTGGCAAAAGCGCGGACTTGGCATTAACAATCTACCGGGCCGGCCAAACCGGCCCGGTTTGCATGTCTGATGGCGGCCTTGCCGCCAACTCTTGAAGATGGAAGTTCGCCGCGATGATCAAGACGGTCGGAATTATCGGTGCTGGGCAAATGGGCTGCGGCATTGCGCATGTTTCGGCAATCGCCGGATACAAGGTCCAGATCTACGATCTGGCCGCTGACCGGATTGAAGCAGGGCTTGCCACCGTCAACGGCAACCTCGCCCGCCAGGTATCCTCCGGCAAGATGACCGACGAGGCCCGCAAGGCGGCCCTGGCGCTGATCAAGGGCTCGACCGATATCAACGACCTGTCGCAGGCTGACCTCGTCATCGAAGCGGTCACCGAAGACGAGACGATCAAGCGCAAGATTTACGGTCAGGTGTGTCCGATCCTGAAGCCGGAAGCGATCCTCGCGACCAACACGTCGTCGCTGTCGATCACCCGCCTGGCCTCGGCGACCGATCGCCCCGAGCACTTCATGGGCATCCACTTCATGAACCCGGTTCCGGTCATGAAGCTCGTCGAACTCGTGCGCGGCATCGCCACCGACGAACAGACCTTCAAGACCGCCAAGGAATTCGTCGCAACGCTCGACAAGACGGTAACGGTCGCCGAAGACTTTCCGGCCTTCATCGTCAACCGCATCCTGCTGCCGATGATCAACGAGGCGATCTATACGCTTTACGAAGGCGTCGGCAGCGTCGAGGCCATCGACACGGCGATGAAGCTTGGCGCCAACCACCCGATGGGCCCGTTGCAGCTCGCCGACTTCATCGGCCTCGACACCTGCCTGTCGATCATGCAGGTGCTTTATGACGGTCTGGCGGACTCGAAATACCGCCCCTGCCCGCTGCTGGTGAAATATGTCGAGGCCGGTTGGCTCGGCCGCAAGTCCGGCCGTGGCTTCTACGATTATCGCGGCGAGGTTCCGGTTCCGACCCGCTAAGACTGCTGCGGCCCCAAGGCCCTGATCAAGACCCGGCGCAACGCCGGGTTTTTTCGTCATGGCTTCAGCGCGCCGGCGCGTCCGGGCGGCGCCAGCCGGCGAGCCCCCAATCGGCAAGCACGAGAAGAGCCCCGACTGCGAGGAAAGCGCCACTGAGAAGCAGGACGCTGCCGGCCAGGGCGACGAGCGCCATCTCTGCCGGATTGAGGAACCAATAGGCATACCAGCCATCGAGACTGCCGCGTGTCAGCGCATAGGCGAAGTAGAGAAGCGGAGGAACGGCAACCCAGGCAACATCCTTGCGGTTCAGGTCCCCGTGGCTGCCGACAAGCCATGTCGCCAGAAACAGAATCGGCGTGATATCGTGCAGCAGATGGTCGGCAACCGCCTGCCAGCCCGTTGGCTGCCAGGTGGACCGAAGCGCTACGGAATAGACGAGGCCGACAAGCACGATCGCGGTTGTGGCCATCAGCCGGCCGCGTGGGGTAGCGAACCGACCATCGGGCCGAAAGACCAGTGCCGCAGAAATGAGAACCACGGCGCAATTTGCAAGGATCGTGAAAAAGCCGAAGAAGCGCCAGACGGCAAAAAGAACCGTCGCGCCATTCGCGGTCATGCTGGAGAGCACGAGCTGCAGCTGGAGGCCGAGCGCTGCACAGGCCACAAGCGCCGTCAGGAGGGCCATTCCCGTCTCGAGCTTTTTCATCACACGCCCCTGCCCCGTTCACCGTCGGGAACAGTGATGGCAGAAAGGCAGCGCGGATTTCAAGTGCCGCCGCCTCAGACGGTGAAGTCGGCACCCGACGGGCGGCGCCCTTAACTACCGGTAGCCGGAGCGAGCGCAGCGCTGATCAGCGCCTTGGCGTCGTCACTGTCCCAGGCGGCCGGACCGTTCATCGAGCCGATAAGGCAGCCCTTGTCGTCGAGCAGCAGGGTTGCAGGAAGGCCAAAGGCAAGGCCTTCCTTCTTCATGTTGTTGAACACGCCCATGGAGGCATCGCGGTAGTAGGCAAGCTCGTGCACCGCAGTCTCGTCGAGGAAGGCCTTCGGCTTCTCATCGTCGCCGACATCGATGTTGATCGCCACGACCTCGAACTTGTCGCTGCCGAGCGATTTCTGCAGGGCGTTCAAGGCCGGCATTTCCTCGCGGCAGGGCACGCACCAGGTGGCCCAGAGGTTGACGAGCAGGGTCTTTCCGGCAAAAGCCGAGACATTGGTCGGCTTGCCGTCGGGACCGTTGAAGTCGAGCGCGATCGGGCGCGGTGATGACGCCGGCGACATGGCGGCGACCTGCCCCTTCATGAACCGCGTCAGAGAGGCGACCTTGGCAGCCGTCAGCGGGCAGCTCGCGCTCGCCGTTTCAGCCGGCTCGCCATTGCCAGACCCCGTCTCCTTCACGTATACCGCTGCCGCACCGACGATCACGCCGAACAGGGCGGCGAGCGCGAACAGTTTCACGGCCGGGGGGGATTTCTTCTGGTCGGGCATTTCATTCTCCAAGGCGGGCATTCTTCATGACTGACGGCAATTCCGAGACGAAATCCTCCAACCAGATGTGGGGCGGTCGCTTTGCCTCGGGTCCGGACGCGATCATGGAGGAAATAAATGCCTCGATCGGCTTCGACAAGAAGCTCTATGCCCAGGATATCCGCGGCTCAATAGCGCATGCGACGATGTTGGCGCATCAAGGCATCATTTCGGCAGAAGACAAAGACAAGATCGTTCACGGCCTCAACACGATCCTGTCAGAAATCGAAAGTGGTGCGTTCGAATTCTCGCGCCGCCTCGAAGACATTCATATGAACATCGAAGCGCGGCTTGCGACCCTCATCGGTCCCTCAGCCGGCCGCCTGCACACCGCCCGCTCGCGTAACGACCAGGTGGCGCTCGACTTCCGTCTCTGGGTCAAGGAAGAGCTGCAGCGGACCGAAAAGGCGCTGACCGGCCTGATCGCCGCCTTCCTCGATCGCGCCGAGGAACATGCCGAAACGGTCATGCCGGGCTTCACGCATCTGCAGACGGCGCAGCCCGTCACCTTCGGCCATCATTGCATGGCCTATGTCGAGATGTTCGGCCGCGACCGCTCGCGCGTGCGCCACGCCATCGAGCACATGGACGAAAGCCCGATCGGCGCCGCAGCACTTGCCGGCACCGGCTTCCCTATCGACCGGCACATGACCGCCAAGGCACTCGGCTTCACCGGCCCGACCCGCAACTCGATCGACACCGTTTCGGACCGTGACTTCGCGCTCGAATTCCTGTCGATGGCATCGATCACCGCGACGCACCTCTCGCGCCTGGCCGAAGAGATCGTTATCTGGTCCACGCCGCAGTTCGGCTTCATCCGCCTGTCGGACGCGTTTTCGACCGGCTCCTCGATCATGCCGCAGAAGAAGAACCCGGACGCGGCCGAACTGGTGCGCGCCAAAACCGGCCGCATCAACGGCTCGCTGATCGCGTTGCTGACCGTCATGAAGGGCCTGCCGCTCGCCTATTCCAAGGACATGCAGGAAGACAAGGAACAGGTCTTCGACGCCGCCGAGAGCCTGGAACTGGCGATTGCCGCCATGACCGGCATGGTGCGCGACATGACCATCCGTGCCGACCGCATGAAGGCGGCAGCCGGCTCCGGTTATTCGACCGCAACGGATCTCGCCGACTGGCTGGTGCGCGAGGCGGGCCTGCCCTTCCGCGATGCCCACCATGTCACCGGCCGCGCCGTGGCACTTGCCGAACAGAAGGCCTGCGAACTCTCGGAGCTTTCGCTTGCCGACCTGCAGTCGATCCATGCCGCCATCACAGAAAATGTGTTCGACGTGCTGACGGTCGAGGCTTCCGTTGCCAGCCGCACGTCGTTTGGCGGCACGGCCCCCAACGAAGTGCGCAAGCAGATCGCCTGGTGGCGCGCCCGCAACTAGGCCATCCGCTCCCAAGCCTGCGGGCAGTTTCCGCCCGCAGAAACAGGGTGCACAAGTGCCTGAAAAATCGGTAAGACATCGCACCTGCATCAGTTCCCGCGAAGGAAAATCACGATGACATTCACGAAGGCGGCCCGGCTTGCGCTTCTGCTGGCGATCCCCGGGCTGGTTCTTGTCGGTTGCGGACGCAAGGGCGACCTCGATCGTCCCGGCTCGACCGCACCGATCAATACCAAGGCGCCCGCCGGAACCGTCGAGCAAAAGGAAAAGGCGGATGACCGCCCGTTCCTGCTCGACCCCCTTCTCTAGTTGAAATTACGCAATTCCCAACGGAAACCGCTTCACACTTTCCTGGAATTGCCCAAAACCGAGCGTCTTGCCGTGAACCACTTTCAGTACCGCGACGGAATTCTCTATGCCGAAGACGTGCCGGTGACCGACATCGCCCGCGCCGTCGGCACGCCCTTCTACTGCTATTCGACCGCGACGCTCGAGCGCCACTACACGGTCTTTTCCCAGGCCTTCTCGGATGTGGACGCGATGGTCTGCTACGCCATGAAGGCCAATTCCAACCAGGCGGTGCTGAAGACGCTGGGCAACCTTGGCGCCGGCGTCGATGTCGTCTCCGGCGGCGAACTGCGCCGCGCGCTTGCGGCCGGCATTCCGGCAAGCCGGATCATGTTCTCCGGTGTCGGCAAGACGCCGCAGGAAATGGACCTGGCGCTCGAAGCCGGCATCTATTGCTTCAACGTCGAGTCCGAACCGGAACTCGAAGTCTTGAACCAGCGCGCCGTGCGCGCCGGCAAGCGCGCCCATGTCTCCTTCCGTATCAACCCTGACGTTGACGCGAAGACCCACGCCAAGATCTCGACGGGCAAGAAGGAAAACAAGTTCGGTATTTCCTGGGAGCGCGCCCGCGCCGTCTACGCCCATGCGGCCACGCTGCCGGGTATCCAGGTGACTGGCATCGACATGCATATCGGCAGCCAGATCACCGAGCTTCAGCCCTTCGACGACGCCTTCAAGCTGCTGCGCGAACTGGTCGATACGTTGCGCTCCGACGGCCATGCGATCGACCACGTCGATATCGGCGGGGGCCTGGGCATTCCCTACAAGGACGACAATAACCCGCCGCCGCTGCCCGATGCCTATGCCGAGATCGTCAAGAGCCAGCTGCAGTCACTCGGCTGCAAGATCGTCACAGAGCCCGGCCGACTGATCGTCGGCAATGCCGGCATTCTCGTAACCGAAGTCATCTATGTGAAGGATGGCGGCGACAAGACCTTCGTCATCGTCGACGGCGCGATGAACGACCTCATCCGCCCGACGCTCTACGAGGCCTATCACGAGATCCGCCCGGTTCGCATCTCCGCAGCCAATGCGCCGCGCATCCGCGCTGACGTCGTTGGGCCGGTCTGCGAGACCGGCGACTACCTGGCACTCGATCGCGAGATGGCGATGCCGAAGCCCGGCGATCTCTTCGCCATCAGCTCAGCCGGGGCCTATGGCGCCGTCCAGGCCAGCACCTACAACTCCCGCCTGTTGATCCCGGAAGTGCTGGTCAAGGGCGATCGTTTCCACGTGGTTCGACCGCGCCAGGATTACGATGCCCTGATCGGCCTCGATTCCGTTCCGGACTGGCTCGACTGATCCAGCCCGCGCCAAGCGACGACAATCTGTGGATCGGCCATCCGGACGATCACGATTGTGTTTGCGCCCTCGTCTTCGCCACAAACGATGGTATCCTGAGCGCCAGCGGGATAAGCGAAACTGTGCGCCGTTTTCCGGAAGCATGTCGCTTTTATTATACTGGTCAGCCACGCGCGTTGATGGGCGACCGAAAGGAAACTTGGGCGGATGACGCAATTCCGGCAGGATGAAACGCCACAACCGAAGCCGTTTTCGAGAATTCTGGGGCTGAAGAGATGGCTGGCGCGCGCAGTTCTGGTCGCCGAGCAGCTTCTGCCGCGCATCCTGCTGCCCGGCTCCATCGCGCTTCTGTTTCTCGCCTTCGCCTGGCTCGGCTTCTTTCGCGTGGCGCCGTTCTGGCTGCATGCCGCAGTGCTTTTTGCCTTCGCGGTCGGTTTCCTCGCGGCCCTCGTTCCCGTAACGCGGATCCGCCTGCCCGCAAGCGCCGATGCCGATCGCATGCTGGAGGAGCGCAACGCGCTGCCGCATCAGGCAATCCGTGTTCAGGACGATCGCCCGGCAACCGACGACCCCTTGGGCGAAGCGCTGTGGCGCGAACACCAGGCGCGCATGGCGCGTCTGATCGGCGCCCTCGATACCGGCTTGCCGCGCCCCGATATCGCCCGGCACGACCCCTTTGCACTGCGCACGGTCCCTGTGCTTCTTGCCTGCCTCGCCTTCGCCTATTCCTATTCCAACCGCGCGGGACTGCTCAGCGATGCGTTGCGGTTGCCGCAGGCGTCGGTCGAGACGGCCAACATCCGCATCGACGCCTGGGTGACGCCACCGCCCTATACCGGGCGCGCGCCGATCTTCCTCACCGGCAAACCGGGGGCCACACCGACGGCCGAGGACACCGGAACCATCACCATTCCCCAGTTCAGCGATCTGACGGTCCGCATCACGGGTGCCGGCCCGGATGAGATCGTCCACTATGCGGAGACTGGCGCGGCCGAACCAATCGCCATTCCAGCGGCCGGTGAGACGGCCAAGGAGGCACAGCCCCAATCAAAGGCTGCCGGCAACGCCGCTCAAGACACCGTGCGCAGCCCGAACGCCGTGCGCAATCACGTCTACAAGGTCGTCAAGGACGGCGAGCTCGTCGTCGGAGGCCAACGCTGGGCTTTCAAGATTACTCCGGATGGCGTGCCGCAGATCGCCTTCGACGGCATTCCGCGGCCGACCGTCAATGCGGCGCTGGAAATTGCCTTCGTCGCGACCGACGACTATGGCGTCGCCCAAGCCTGGGCCGAGATCAAGCCGCTCGATCAGGCCGCCGAGGGCGCGCGGCCGCTCTACCCGCTGCCGGAGTACCGGCTTGACCTGCCGCGTCGCAACGCACGCGAAGCCAAGGGCACAACCAGCCGAAACCTCAGCGAACATCCGCTTGCGGGCAAACGTGTGCAGGTCACGCTCGTTGCCCGTGACGCTGCCGGACAGGAGGGCCGTAGCCCGCCACAGGACATGATCCTGCCCGCCCGCCAGTTCCTGCAGCCGCTCGCCGGCGCGGTGGCCGAGCAGCGCCAGGTCTTCGCACTCAATGCCAATGATCTGCCGCGCGCCATCGACCTCAACGACGCCGTCGCCTCATTGGCCGAAGAATGGATTCCGAACCTCACCCATTTCCTGCTGTTGAAATCGGCGCGCACGCGCATGGCGCTCGCCTACAATGACGACATGCTGCGCGATGCCGCCGGATACCTCTGGGAGATTGCGCTTGGCATCGAAGACGGCGACCTGTCGCTTGCGGAGCGGCGTTTGCGTGAAGCCCAACAGGCGCTGTCGGATGCCTTGGAGCGAAACGCGTCCGACCAGGAAATCGCCAAGCTGATGCAGGAACTGCGCCAGGCGATGCAGGAGTACATGCAGGCGCTCGCTCAGCAGGCGATGAAAAATCCGCGCATGACCGGCAAGCTCGATCCAAACAACATCATGCGTCAGCAGGATCTCGAAAAGATGATGGATCAGATCGAGAACCTGGCGCGATCAGGTGCACGCGATCAGGCGCGCCAGATGCTGTCAGAGCTGCAGCGCATGATGAACAATCTGCAAGCCGGCCGCGGCCAGCAGCAGATGGGCGAGCAGAACGACGCCATGCGCCAGCAGATAGACAAGCTCGGCAAGCTGCTGCAGCAGCAACAGCAGCTGATGGACGAGACGTTCAAGCTCGACCAGGCTCTGCGCGACCGGATGCAGCGCGGCGACCCGCTGCAAGGTGAAGACAACGAGCTTTTCGGTCAGGAAATGCCACAGGAGCCCGGACAGCGCAGCGATCCGAATGCTCAGCCCGATCCGCTCGACGGAATGACGGCCGAACAGTTGAAGGATGCGCTGAAGCAGCTGAAGGAGCAGCAGGACGCCCTTGGCAAGCAGCTTGGCGAGCTGAACCAGAGCCTGGAAAGCATGGGCATCAAGCCGGGCAAGGGTTTCGGCGACGCCAAGCGCGAGATGGAAGGCGCCTCCGGTGCGCTCGGCAAGGGCCAGGGCGAACAGGCCGTCGGCAACCAGGGCCGCGCGCTGCAGGCGCTCCGCGAGGGCGCCCAGGACATGATGAACCAGATGCAGGGCCAAGGTCAGGGCCCCGGCATGGGCATACCGCAATATGGCCAGAACGGTCGTGATCCGCTGGGCCGACGGCAGCAGAATTCCGGCCCGGATTTCGGCGACCAGGTCAAGGTTCCCGACGAAATCGACTCGCAACGTGCCCGGCAGATCCTCGAAGAAATCCGCCGCAGGCTTGGCGACAGCCTGTCACCGGAAGCGGAGCGTCAGTATCTCGAGCGCCTGCTCGACATGCGGTAAGCAGCCGGGTTCGGTCTCACCGATGAGATCACAAGCGGCAGCATGCCGCTTGTCGCTTGCGCGCGTCGGCGCGCCCTGCCGCGTTCTCAACGATCGGTCGCCAACCCGGGTTGCGTCAGGCAGCCAGCGCCAGTGCCACGGCCTTGCGGATATCGGGAAGAGAGAAGGGCTTGGAAATGACGTCGACGATCTTGTCGGTGAGGTCGTCGGCCCGTTCACGTTGCTCGGCATAGCCGGTCATCAGCAGGATTTTCATCGCCGGAAAGGCGGCTGAGGCCTGGTGTGTGAGCTCTATGCCATCCATGACCGGCATGCGAATATCGGAAAGCAGAAGGTCGAAGGCTTCGGCCTTGAGGCACGCAAGGCCGTCGGCGCCATCGCCCGCCTCGACCGTCTCATGGCCATCGAGCCGCAAGGCCCGCGCGACAAAGGAACGCAATGCATCCTCGTCCTCGGTAATCAGGATCTTCGCCATCATGGCCTCCGCGTTCGCTTCCGAGTCCGGCGTTCACACCAGCACCCGCACCTGATCCAAATGTACAGCGCGCGTGGGTCAACGGGACGCGCTGCGCTGCAGCACCGCGGATCCATGACGAATCACAGGCGGTACGCCCCAAAACAACCAGTTTTTCGTTTGTGTTCGGTAAACGCGGAACGACCGGATTTCAGGGCAGGCGCCCCGAAACGGTACACTTACTCGGCATCGCCGGTGACAACGCCGACAAAAGGCAGCTCGCGGAAGGCATAGGCCACGTCCATGCCATAGCCGACGACGAAATGATCGGGGCATTCGAAGCCGACATAATCCGCCTCGAGTTCGACCTTGCGCTTGACCCGCTTGTCGAGCAGCACCGCAATCGTCACGTTGCGTGCACCGCGCTCGTACATCAGTTCCTTGGCGAAGCGCAGCGTGCGTCCGGATTCGAGAATGTCGTCGATCAGCAGCACGTCGCGCCCGTGCACATCGCTGTCGATGTCCTTGGTGATCTTGACGCCCTGCGAGACGGTGCCGGTGCCATAGCTCGACAGCGTGATGAACTCGACTTCCGGCGCAAGACCTGCCGAATGCATGGCACGGATCAGGTCGGCGGCAAAAATGAACGAGCCCTTGAGCACCGCGATCACCAGCAGGTCCTTGTGCGGACCGTCGACGATCATGTCAGCAAGCTCGTGGTTGCGTGCAGCGATCGTCTCTGCCGTGTAAAGGGGCTCGATATTCTTACCGCGAACGACGGGCATCAAGGCTTCTCCAGCGTTTCATCCGGAAGACCAGCGCCTTCCCATGCGCGCCGCTTAGCACAATCAGCGCGGCGAAACACCGTTTTCGGCGAAGGAAACCGTTACATCGGGCATTTTTCCACCTGCATAGGGCAGTCTTGTCATGAAATGACGGCTCTCCCCGGGCGCAATGGCCGCGCCTTCCGGCATCACCCGCGTGGCCGTGACCTTGCGTCCGTTCGCGGCGATCTCAACCACGACGAGCGGCAATCGCTGCTCGGCAGCAGAGCGGTTGTCGATCGAGCCGTAAACGGAAAGCACCCGCATGCCGCCGGAATAGTCGAGTGCGCTCGTAATACCTGATATCGCCAGAGGCTGGACATCAGCCTGCCCGTTGCCGGCGAAACCCACGATCATCAAAAAGGACGCAAGCGCAAAACCTGCCACCAGACCGGCAAAGCGGCGCGCGGGCATATCGCGAAGCCGTGTTTCGGCAAGGCCCATCAGCCGCGTGGCAAGTGAGCTTTGATCCGCCACGACCGTCAGCGTCGGCCGCGCTCGACCGCCCGCCTTCGCATTGTCGTTGAAAACGGGATAGGGCGTTCGGCGCGACGAGGCGGAGATGACTTCGAACTCTGCGTCAACATAATCGGTCCGTCTCGGCGCTGCCGCGCCATCGCGTCCACTGCGCTCAGGCGGCAGGAAGTCGGTATAGGCGCTGGCGCCCGTGGTCTTGCTCCGGAATGCCTGCATGATCATTTCCTCCTGTCCCGCAAGAGGACGCAGCGCCGCTGGCCTGCCCCGATCCGCGAAACCATCGGGCAATGCTCTGACCCCGGCGGTGCAAGAATCTGGGCATTGCATCAAATCTTTCCGACACGTAAACCGGAATGGTTAATGTTTCGGAAAGAGGTCGTGAAAGCGGCACCTTTTCATGAAAAATTAACCGCTGCTTAACCATGGTTCCGGAGGCGGTTTTGCCTTTCGAGGCTGGTCGTCCTATGCGCGGAGGACCGGAACCGGCTGTCGGTTGCAGGACCGCAAGAGAGACTGGGCTGCCGCTTGATTCACTTTGAGAACGTCGGACTGCGCTATGGCATGGGACCGGAAATCCTCCGGGACCTGACTTTCGATATTCCGCGCCGTTCGTTCCAGTTTCTGACCGGCCCTTCGGGCGCCGGCAAGACGACGCTTTTGAAGCTGCTTTTCCTCTCGTTGCAGCCGACACGCGGTCTGATCCGGATGTTCGACCGTAACATTTCGTCGATCCCCCGCGAAGAATTCCCGATGCTGCGCCGGCGCGTCGGCATCGTCTTCCAGGACTTCCGCCTGCTGGATCATCTCACGACCTATGAAAACGTCGCCTTGCCGCTGCGCGTGCGCGGCAAGGAGGAGGCCAGTTACCGCGCCGACGTGCTCGAACTCTTGAAATGGGTGGGTCTCGGAGAGCGCATCAACGTTCTGCCGCCGGTGCTTTCAGGCGGGGAAAAGCAGCGCGCTGCGATCGCGCGGGCGCTGATCGACCGACCGGAGATCCTGCTCGCCGACGAACCGACCGGCAATGTCGATCCGCCGATGGCGCGACGGCTCCTCAATCTCTTCCTTGAACTGAACCGGCTCGGCACAGCGGTGGTGATCGCCACGCACGATCTGTCGCTGATGGATCAGGTGGAAGCGCGGCGCATGATCCTCTCGCAGGGGCGGCTCGACATCTATGAGTGACAGCCGCACCAAGCGCCAGACCAACGCACCCGAGCAGGCCGGAGAGCCGCAGCAACGCCGGACGGAAATGCGTGTGCGGCCGACTGGCCCGATCGTACCCTCGAGCAATGTCTCCGGCCACGCGCTGATGTGCGTCATCGCCATCATGTCGTTCCTGGCATGCCTGACACTCGGCGGCGTCAGCATGGTGAGAGCCACCGCGCAGAGCTGGCAATCGCAGATCTCCCGCGAGATCACCATCCAGATCAAACCCGACGACAGCCTCGACATGGAAAAGGCGCTTGCCGACGCCCGAGATCTGGCACTGACCTTCAGTGGCACGACGGATGGCAAGATCGTCGACCGTGCCGCAACGGCCCGCCTGCTCGAACCCTGGCTTGGCGAGGGCCTCGACCTCGACGAATTGCCGGTGCCGCGGCTTATCATCATCACCATCGACGAGAACAATCCGCCCGATTTCGCCAGTATGCGCAAGGCATTGACCGAGACGATCCCGCAGGCTTTCCTCGACGATCACCGCACCTGGGTCGACCGGCTGGTCGCCATGGCCAACACGACGGCTATGATCGGTACCGGCGTGCTGGCACTCGTGTTCTCGGCCATGGTGCTGACCGTGGTCTTTGCCACCCGCGGCGCGCTGTCGGGCAACCGCCACATCGTCGAGGTGCTGCATTTCGTCGGTGCAGAGGCCGGCTTCGTCGCATCCGAATTCCAGAAGCATTTCCTCAAAATCAGTATCAAGGGTGCCGGCGCCGGCGGCTTGCTCGCTGCCCTATCCTTTGCGCTTGCAGGCTTCTGGCAGTCACGCACACTCGCGACACCGCAGACCGATCAGGCGACTGCGCTCTTCGGTACGTTCACGATCGGCTACGGCGGATATCTCGGCATCGCCGCGATCATCGTCGTCATCGCCATCCTGACGACCTTGACGGCACGCCTTACCGTCATGCGCACGATCTACGAGATCGACCTCATCCGTTCGGACCCGGGACGCACCGACCTCTACCAAAGCTGAACCGCCTGATGTTTCACCGCCTCTCGATCTATTCCTTGCCGCAATCTGCGGCTATGTGAAGAGAATCATGATGGCGCGAGAACTACGCGGGAACGGAATGGCTGGAGGAGGCAAATGGCAGGGCAACGCCGACGACCGCCGGCGACCCCGAAGCGTCTTGCGCAAGATTCTCCGTCGAACCTTCTTTGTCCTGCTCTTGCCGCTTGCGATCCTGGTCGCTGCCTTCCTGAATTTCGCAGACACGGTCGCGTCCTTGCAGCCGCCCACGCATCCCCGGGCCGACGCGATCGTCGTTCTGACCGGTGGCTTCCAGCGTATCGATCAGGCCGTCGATCTCCTGAAAGCCGGCGCCGGCAAGCGACTGTTGATCTCCGGCGTCCATCCGACCACGACCGGCAGCCAGATCCGACGCAACACGCAGAGCTCAGCTGACCTTTTCAAGTGCTGCGTCGATATCGGTCATGAGGCGATCGACACCATTGGCAACGCCACGGAGGCGGCACAATGGATCAGCGATCGCGGCTATACGCGCGTGCTTGTCGTTACCAACAACTACCACATGCCGCGCAGCCTGCTGGAACTTCGCCGCACCCGCCCGGAAACGGAATTTATCCCCTACCCGGTGGTCAATTCCGATCTGAAGACGACGAACTGGCTGCGCAATCCGATGGTGCTGAAAGCCATCCTGCTGGAATTCGGCAAATACACCGTCGCTTCGCTGCGCGATCTTGCCGGCGCGCGCCCGACGAGCGGCTTGCGCACCGACGCCTCACGCGCAACCCCGGCCGAAGAGTAAGGGCACGCAGCTCTTTGCGAGCCGCAAAGTGAAGCGTGACAGTTTTCCTTTGGCACTTATTCGTGTAGGCAGCCATCAACCGGCCTGAAGCGCCAGCACAAGAAATCGCCAACGAGAGCGTGCCTGATGATCGCCTTGCGTTCGATCCTTTTCAACGTGGTTTTCTACGCTAATCTGATCGTGCAGATGATCGTGCTCACCCCGATCTATTTTCTGCTGCCGCGCAAGAAGGCCTGGTTCGTGCCCAAAAACTGGGTGCGCAGCAATCACTGGCTGCTCGAGAAGATCGTCGGCACGACCTTCGAAGTCGAAGGCGTGGAGAATATTCCCGATGTGCCCTACATCTTCGCGCCCAAACACCAGTCCTTCTGGGACGCCTACGCGCTCTTGCCCTGGCTGAGCGATCCCTTCTACATTCTCAAGCGCGAGCTTACCTGGATCCCGCTCTTCGGCTGGTACATCCTCAAGCAGCGCATGGTCCCGGTAAACCGTGCAGCGCGCGGCAGAGCAATGACCGGCGTCATGGATCGCACAAAGCTGGAAATGGCAACCGGCCGCGAGCTCATCATCTATCCGGAGGGCACGCGGCGCCCGCCGGGCGCTCCGCCGGAGTATAAGTACGGGATCGCCCGGCTCTACCGTGATCTGAATGTGCCGGTCGTGCCGGTCGCCATGCATCCCGGCCTTTTCTGGCCGCGCCGCAAGTTCCTGCGTTTTCCCGGTCACTTCAAGGTCCGCATCCTGCCGCCGATCGAGGCCGGCCTGGATCCGGACGCCTTCCTCGCCAAGCTGGTGGAGGTGACGGAGAAGGCCAGCGACGAATTGCTCGTCGAAACCGTGCGGGACAATCCGCATGTGCCGCTGCCGCCGACGGCGGAGCAACGGCTAAAGGAATTGAGGGCGGCAGGTCAGGCCTGAGCGCGCAGTCGCGTTTGCCTCAGCAAGGCGACCACTTCTTCCAGCCAGTGATCGCGGATACCCATCTCCTTGAGGTGGGTCAGCGTGTTGAACACATATTCGCTGTTCGGTCCCGACTTTCCGGTCGAAACGGCGACGATGCCGGCCGCCTCGGAGGTGCTGAGCGCACCGGCATACTGCACATGGTCGCGGTCGATGACGTAGGCAAGTGCCGGCACGCGTCGCCCGTCGGCCAGCGACACCGGCACCGTGCGTTCCTTGTAGACATGCGTCACAAGTTCACGCTCACGCAGATAGTCGATGACGTTTGCCTTTTGCCCGCGCTCGACGCGAAACGCCGTGCCGATGCAGGAGCCGCCGCGATCGAGGCCCAGAACCAGCCCCGGCCGCTGTTCCGTGCCGCGGTGAACCCAGGAATGCACGCAGAGCGAACGGCGAAAACCGAAGGCGCGTGCCGTCAGCTTCTCCTCGAAGACAAAGCCCGGGTTCCACATCAGCGACCCGTAGCCAAAGACCCAAAATTCGTCCATATCCACTGTCATTCAACCCGCGCTGTCTGCTCTCGCCGCCGAATCACGATCGGCCCCCGTGGGACGGTCGGCCATGTCGGTTTCTACGGCACAGCATCTCGGCACGAAAGAGACAAGGTCGTCCTCGTGCACCCGAAGGAAAGAATAGTTTTGCGGATCGACGGCGCCACCCGAAAGGCTGCCGCTATCCCGTATAGAGTGAGGTACCCGCGCCCATGTCGGCAACCGCAGTTTCCAACCCCTCACCGGTCAGCCGGAAATTCCGCTGGCTGACGGCTGGCGTCGTGCTCGTCGCCGGCATCTATTCGGCCGGCTGGTTCCTGGCGGCCGATCAGATCGAAAAGCGGCTGGCGGCGCGCCTCGCCGAAGGGCAAGCGGCAGGTCTCGGCGGCGAATGCGCGAACATGGACGTGCGCGGCTTTCCGTTCCGCATCGGGCTGTTCTGCGACAAGGTGCATCTCGACGACACCCGCCACGGCACGTCAGCCTCCTTCGGAGCACTTAGGACAGCCGCCCAGGTCTACCAGCCCGGCCACGCCGTGATCGAGCTTGACGGGCCGGCCGAGATCCGAGCGTCGCCGGGCCTCAACATTTTCGCCGACTGGACCCTGTTGCATGCGAGCCTGCGTGCGACCCTGTCCGGTGTCGACCGCACCTCACTCACCTATGACAATCTCACCGGCCGGGTGCGCCTGCCCCTTTCGGGCGACGGACTTGGCTTCGGTGCCAGCCACGGCGAACTCCATTTGCGCCAGAACGGTGCCGATCTCGATGCGGCCTTGAGCGTCGACAAGCTCGACCTTCGCCCCGAGGAAGGTCCGAGCTTCGCGCCACCGGCGACCGTCGCTGCGGACCTGACCTTCACCGACAAGGCCGCATGGCTGAAAGCCTCTCCGACGCCGGAGATGTTTCGCGGCAGCAACGGCGAACTGAGGCAGCTCACCCTCGACCTTGGCTCCGGCATGAACGCCAAACTTTCCGGGCCGTTTTCGGTCAACGATCAGGGACTGATCTCCGGCGAATTCTCGCTGACGATGACCAATATCGAGGCTTGGCGGGCCAATCTGGTCACCCTGATCCCCGACGACGCCAACCTCGTCGACAACACCGCGAACATGCTGAAGGCACTGGCCAATGGCAAGAACGAGGCGACGGTGAAACTCAACGTGCGCGACGGCACGGCGTTTCTCGCCTTCATCCCGATCGGCGTGCTGCCGACGCTCTAAACTCTGCTGCATGGCGCTGCGCGCCCCGTTGGACGCACAGCCTTACAGCGTTATTTCTGGTCCATGGCATGCCGGCCGAAGTCCGGCATCGCCGTATCCTGGCCCGCCTGGATGATGGAGCGACGGATCGCACGGGTGCGCGTGAAGAGGTCGAAGAGCTTGTCGCCATCGCCCCAGCGGATCGCCCGCTGCAGATAGGCGAGATCTTCCGAAAACCGCGCCAGCATCTCCAGGATCGCATCCTTGTTGTGCAGGCAGACGTCGCGCCACATGGTCGGGTCGGATGCTGCAAGGCGGGTGAAATCGCGGAAACCCGAGGCGGAATACTTGATGACTTCGGATTCGGTCACCGTCTCCAGATCATCGGCGGTGCCGACGATGTTATAGGCGATGATGTGCGGCAAGTGCGAAACGATCGCCAGCACCTTGTCGTGATGCTCGGCGTCCATCTCCTCGACCATCGAGCCGAGCGTTTCCCAGAAACGCCGCAGCCGCGCGATGGCTTCCTCGTCAGCGCCATCGGGCGGTGTCAGGATGCACCAGCGGCCGCGGAAAAGGCCGACGAAACCGGCGTCCGGACCGGAATGCTCGGTGCCGGCGATCGGGTGCCCGGGCACGAAGTGGACGGTTTCCGGCAGATGCGGCGCCATCTGCGCAATGACGGAGCCCTTGGTCGAGCCGACGTCGGTGACGATCGCGCCAGGCTTCAAATGCGGAGCAATCTCGGCGGCGACGGCGCCGGACGCGCCGACGGGAACCGAGACGATGACGAGATCCGCGTCGCGAACGGCATCTGCCGCCGACAATGTGTAGCGATCGCCGAGCCCGAGCTCCTTCGTGCGCTGCAGCGTCGCCTCGCTGCGCGTGGAGACGACGAGGGTGCCGGCGAGCTGCTTCTCGCGGATTTCGCGGGCGATCGACGAGCCGATGAGGCCAATTCCGATGAGGGCGATCGTTTCAAACTGCTGTGCCATTACTTTCGTCCCATGAATTCGGTCAGCGCCGCAATGACGCCCTCGTTGGCTTCCGCAGAGCCGATCGTCATGCGCAGCGCATTGGGGAAGCCGTAACTGCGCACCGCGCGCAGGATGTAGCCGCGGCTCGTCAGGAAATCATCGGCATCCTCGGCGCGCTTGCCGTCCTCCTCAGGAAAATGGATCAGCACGAAATTCGTGACCGAAGGCGTAACACGGAGGCCGATTGCCACAAGGGCCTCGCTGACGCGCGAAAGCCAGGTGAGATTGTGGTCGACGGCGGTCGCCGCAAACGCCTGGTCGCGGATCGCGGCAGCCCCTGCGGCAATCGCCGGCGCGCTGAGGTTGAAGGGTCCGCGAACCCGGTTGACCGCATCGATCACCTCCACCGGAGCATACATCCAGCCGATCCTGAGGCCCGCAAGGCCATAGATCTTCGAGAAGGTGCGGGTCATCACCACGTTGCGGCTGGCAGAAACGAGCTCCAGACCGGCGGCATAGTCGTTGCGGCGCACATATTCGGCATAGGCGGCATCAAGCACCAGCAGCACGCCTTCGGGCAGACCCGCATGCAGGCGGCGTACTTCATCGACCGGGATGTAGGTGCCGGTCGGGTTGGCCGGATTGGCGAGGAAAACGATCTTGGTGCGCTCGGTCACCGCCGCAAGAATGGCGTCTACATCGACACGCGCATCCTTCTCCTTGACGGTAACAGGCGTGGCACCGGATGCCTGGATCTCGATCTTGTAGACGAGGAAACCGTGCTCGGTGATGATGCCCTCGTCGCCGGGACCGAGATAGGTGCGGCAGACAAGTCCGAGCAATTCGTCGGAACCGTTGCCGCACATGATGTTTGCCGGGTTGAGGCCATGAACGGCACCGATCGCCTCGCGCAACGCCTTGGCCTGGCCATCCGGATAGCGCTCCAGATTGAACGCAGCCGCCTGGAAAGCCTCGATCGCCTTCGGGCTGGCACCGAGCGGCGTTTCGTTCGACGACAGCTTGTGCACCTTGGCGACGCCAGGCGCGTGCTCCTTGCCCGGAACGTAGGCGTCAATATCCAAGATGCCGGGACGCGGCTCGGGGCTCTTCGAGGCAAGGCTCATCGGGTCAGCTTTCTATGGCCATCAAAGTGCTACAGCGACGTTACGAGCCTCGTCAGACACGACGGCGCCATAGCGGGAAAGAGGTCAAGCCATTACCGGCGCAAGCGGGTTTTGTCGAGGGTCCGCCGCGGCCGCGGCATGGCTCATCGGGGAAGACGCGGCCGGTCGCGCGTGCTTGGAACGCCCTGTGGTGCCAGGACAGGCACGAAGACGCGGCGCGACGCCCGTGCCGCGACCGGCAGCCCCTGGTAGAGCCGCTTCTGCGCCTCGACGACAATGACGCCGGAAAAGACCGGCCAGAGCGACCGGCCGAGACGCTCGAAGCCGCGGCGAAGGCGCAGGATCATCTTCAGCTTCGACGGCGGAAAGAACAGCGCCTCCGACGTCGCGCCCGGGGTGAAGTTGGTTTCCCGCAGAAGCGCCGTCAGCTGGCTGCGCGAATAGGGCCGGCCGGAGCCGAAGGGCGTATGCTCCATGCGCGCCCAGACGCCGCGCCGGTTCGGCACCACGATGACGAGACGCCCACCCGGCGCCAGTACGCGCCAGATCTCCTTCATGGTCTCGCGTGGGCTTTCGGCGAACTCCAGCGAATGCACCATCAGAACCCGGTCGATCGAAGCGTCGGGCAGCGGCAATTCCTCGTCGAAGACGAGGGCCGTGGAGGACAGTTCGGCAACCGGCCAGTTCACCGCCCCCTGCCCGGCAGGCATGAAGGCGAAGGTGCGCTCCGTATCCTTGCGGAACCGCTCGAGATAGGGAACGGCGTAACCGAGGCCGACCAGCCGCTCCTCCGGCAATCGCGCCCAGACGGACGAAAGCGCCATGGTGACGGACTGCTCCGCCATCCGGCCGAGCTCGGAGTGATAGAATTCGCGAAGGTCTACGATATCGGTGTGCATTCGCAACATGTTAGCTTCGAAGCGGTAGACTTCAAGGCAAGCCTCGCTACATTCGGCAGCATCTGATCCCGCCTCGACCGGAGGACATGCCATGGCCGCACTCGAACTCGATCTCTTTCTCTGCCGCACCGACAATTTCGGCGTGCTCGTGCATGATCCGGCAAGCGGCAAGACCGCGTCGATCGATGCGCCGGAGGAACAACCCATTCTGGAAGCGCTGGAGCGGCGCGGCTGGACGCTCACCCACATCCTGACGACGCATCACCACGGCGACCACGTGGCGGCCAACGCCGCCCTGAAGGAACGCTTCGGCGCCACGATCATCGGCCCCTTCGCCGAAGCCGCGCGGATTCCCGGGCTTGACAAGGCCGTTCGCCATGGCGAGCGCTTCGACTTTGCCGGCCGTTCCGTCGAAGTGATCGAGACGCCGGGCCACACGGCCGGCCATATCTGCTTCCATTTCCCCGAGGATAAGCTGCTTTTTGCCGCCGACACGCTCTTTGCGCTCGGTTGCGGTCGCCTGTTCGAAGGGACCCCGCAAGCCATGTGGCAATCTCTCGGGCGGCTGATGGCATTGCCGGACGACACTACCGTGTACTTCGGCCACGAATACACGCTCTCCAACGCCCACTTCGCCGTCACCATCGATCCCGCCAATTCCGAGCTCAAGGCGCGGGCCGCGGAAATCGAAGAAACGCGCTCTGACGGCGGCTTTACGGCGCCGACGACTATTGGTCTCGAAAAACGCACGAACCCGTTCCTGCGGGCTGCAGATCCCGGTATCCGCGCCCATCTCGGCATGCGAGACGCGAGCGACGCTGCGGTCTTTGCCGAGATCCGCAAGCGCAAGGACAATTTCTGATGGCGGCGGTCGAGGCGGCAGCGATCATCGAAGCGCTGGGCCTGGCGCGCCACCCGGAGGGCGGCTGGTACAGGGAGACGTTTCGAGATGCGGCCGGCGATGCTCGCAGCCATTCGACCGCAATCTACTATCTGCTGGAGCGCGGTGAACGCTCGCACTGGCACCGTGTCCGCGACGCCGTCGAGATCTGGCATTACCATGCCGGGGCGCCGCTCGAACTCAGCCTTGCCGAGGATGGAAAGCCCTCAGAAATGCTGCGGCTCGGGCCGGACATCTTCAGCGGCGAACGTCCCCAAGGGGTGGTTCCGGCCAATTGGTGGCAGTCAGCGGCATCGCTCGGCGCGTGGACACTGGTCGGCTGCACCGTGGCGCCGGGCTTTGATTTTGCCGCTTTCGAAATGGCGGCTCCCGATTGGCAGCCGCCTGAACGATAGGATTTCCAGCTATTCCGCCGGCTGCGCCGCTGCAGCCTGCTTGCGCAAGATCAGGTCCTTCGCCGCGAGCACCGCGCCGCCGGTCACAAACAGGCAGGCAAGCGCTATGCGCCAGGACGGCTCGGCAAAACCGAACAGGATCAGGATCAGCGTCGACAGCACCGGCGCCGCATAGCTCGATACGCCGAGAAGCTGGATGTTGCCGTTCTTCACGCCGAAATCCCAGGCATAGAAGGCCGCCCCAACCGGCAGCAACCCGAGGCCGGCAACCGCCAGCCACTCGAACGTCGTCGCTGGCCAGACCGTCGTTTCGAGGGCCAGGTGGCAGACGAAAGACAGGATCGAGGTGGCAAGGCAAAAGCCGGTGACAACATCCGTCGAAACCGCCTCGAAGCGGCGCGTGATCAGCGAGTAACCGGACCAGGTGAAGGCACAAAGAAACGCAGCGCCGTAGCCGAGCAGATAGGCATCGTCGAAAGCGACGCCGTTGCGCGCCACGATCAGGATCGTGCCCATGAGCCCTGCGAGCGCACCGGCGATGTGATACCAGCGCAGACGCTCACCCGGCAGCAAGGCGGAGCCGACGACGATCAGGAGCGGCCAGAGATAGGCGATTAGCCCGGCTTCCACCGCCGGCGCGCTGCGAAGCGCCGTGAAATAGAGAAAGTGATAGCCGAACAACCCGGCAATGCCGGTTATCCAGACCTTGGCGGGCTGCCTGAGCAGCGCCATGCGCTCCGGCTTCAACGCCAGCACAACCAGCCCGGGCAAGCTGCCGATCAGAAAGCAGATCGCCGAAAGCTGAAATGGCGGCATCTTGCCCGACGCCGCCGTGAACAGGGCGAGCAGCGACCACATCAGGATCGCGGAAAAGCCGATCAGCGTTGCCTTGAATTTCATAGTCATCCCCCGCGCAGATTTCCCTCCCGGAAATCTGCATCGATAAAATCATCCGGCAGTTGAATTTAGCCTTTTAGTTACACGCCATCGTGCGTCAACCACCAAATCGCGTCGCTGAAACCGTCACCGGCCCAAGCTTTGTGGGGATGCGAACATAGACAGGTGCATAGACGTTCACAGTCTGCGCCTTGGCGAACCAGATTTCCATTGTCTGCAGCCGACGCAGATATTCGACGTCCTCGCGCCCCTTCTTGTAGCCGGCCTTCGGCACGAAGCGGATGCCGCACACGATCACCTCTCCCTCGAAGCCCTTCGTCTTGAAGGGTCTCGTGCCCTTCGACGAAAGCTTGATGTCGAGCCGCGACTCGCCGTCAAAGATCGGCAGTGTATTGGGGCAGACCCGCGCGTCGGCGGGGATGATCAGTCCGGAAAGCGGGTCGAGCACGTTGCGCATGTCGCGGGATGTCACCGGTACCCAGTTCTTTGGCAGCGGCGTGCGCTTCGGCGTCATGCTCGCACGCACCACGTTGCCGTTGCGGTAGGTGACGCTGATCGCCCGGCTCTTCGAACCGCTGCGATAGGACATCGAATATTGCGAGGCACGCAGGTAGTCCTTGTCGACGACGCCCGAAACCTGCGTCTGCCCGGACGTGCGGCTCAGAATGTCGAGCAGACCGGCCGACTTCAGCGTCCCCGATATCGTGTAGCGATTCTTTTGAAGCTCCGTATGGAAAGAAGCGCGCGCCACCGGCAGACCGGCCAGCGAGATGCTGTAATCCGTCAGATGCTCGACATCGGCGGCCGATGATGCTGTGGAAAACAAGACCGCGGATAGCAGCATTGCCCCGCGAAAGCCATTTCGCAACTTCATGCCCTGAAAAATCCATCACTTGAATATCGCCGCAATACCCTGAAATGCAGGCTCTTTGCGGCTTTTCTGCGCCAAGTTCGCTGCGTCAGCGCTTCTGCCTCTCGGTCGGGCTGTCACGCGTCCTTGTGGTAAGAAATAGCGCATGGCAAAACCGCTTGGAATGGGTCTAGCGAGGCATTATTCTCAATTCAACGATGCTTTCTACGTGAAGAACGGCCGGGAAAAACCGCGGTTTTCCGAGAATGCAAGAGGTTTGGCTTGACGGGCGGGCCGTCTCTGACTATAGAACCGCGACTTTCCAATAATGGCCTAGGAACGCGGCCTGGGCTCTGGGCCCGCTACCGCGCATTGTCCGGCGGCGATAAAGAGAATAGGTGTACCATGTCCCGTAGTTGCGAATTGACCGGCAAGGGCGTCCAGTCGGGCAACAATGTTAGCCACGCCAACAACAAGACCAAGCGCCGGTTCCTGCCGAACCTGTGCAACGTCACGCTGATTTCCGATGCTCTCGGCCAGCGCTACCGTCTGCGCGTTTCCGCAGCTGCTCTCCGCTCGGTTGAACACCGTGGCGGCCTCGACGCCTTCCTGCTGAAGTCGGACGAGAACGAGCTGAGCATGCGTGCTCGCCTGCTGCGTCGCCAGATCGTCAAGAAGGTTGCTGAAGCCGCCTGATCGGCGCCAGCGTCCTGTCTTTGACACGCGTTTAAAAGGCTTGCGGGTTCATCCGGCAAGCCTTTTTCTCGTGTGCACGATTTTGCTTTCGTCGGCCGGGAGCTCTACCCTGCCTTGATCCCTCTAGCTGGTGGCATCTCCCAGGATAAAAAAATGCTGATCAACCGCACGTTCTTCATCTATGTCGCGCTGATGACCCTCGTGGTCGTGGCCTCGAACTTCCTCGTTCAGTATCCTTTGCCGGGCTCGATTGCCGGCATGCAGCTCGGTGACCTGCTCACCTGGGGCGCTTTCAGCTATCCCTTCGCCTTCCTGGTGACCGACCTCACCAACCGCCACTTCGGTCCACGGATTGCACGCCGCGTCGTGGTTGTCGGCTTCATCGTCGCGATCCTGCTCTCCTTCCTCGCCGCCACGCCGCGCATTGCGATCGCTTCCGGCTCGGCCTTCCTGTTCGGTCAGCTTCTGGATATCTCGGTGTTCAACAGGCTGCGTCGCCAGAGCTGGTGGCGTGCACCGCTCGCCGGCTCGCTGATCGGCTCGGCGCTCGATACCGCGATGTTCTTCTCCTTCGCCTTTGCGCCATTCTTCGTGTTCTTCGGACCGAACGACAGCTTCGCGCTGGAAACCGCTCCGCTTCTCGGCGTGCTTTCGTCCGAGGCGCCGCGCTGGATTTCCTGGGCGATCGGCGACTTGAGCGTCAAGATCCTCTGCGGCCTCGTCATGCTGCTGCCCTATGGCGCCCTGATGAACGTGATCAAGCCTATGCCATCAACCGAAGCAAAGGCATCGGCCTGATACGCGTCACGCAAGCCGCCTGCAGACACGCTGCCGGCGGCATGACGTCTTCATTCGGCACTGGGCAGGGAAGGACGGCGACCGCCACCCTTCCCCTGCCTGACCGGCTAGAGCGCCGTGCGTTCATATGAACGCACTAAGGACGCTCTAGCACTTTGATTCTAGAGCATCTTTCCGCCTCATGTGAACCCACTTGAGAGCGGGATGCTCTAGCGCCCCTTCAGAAGCATCTGAGCGTTTTCGAATGGCAGGCCCTCATCGTCACTTGGCCGCCGCGACAGCTCTTCAAAGCCCAGATTTTCGTAGAAGGCATAGGCTTGCGTGTTGGCGGTGTAGACCTCCAGCCGAAGTTGACCCTTCTGCCGCAGGGCGTGCGATATCAGCAGGCGCCCGATGCCAGCGCCCTGGTGTTTCGGAGAAACAAACAGTCCGCCGATGAAATCGTCGAGCAGGCTGATGAACCCGGCCGGTGCGCCGTCGCGTACCGCAACCCATGTCTCTGCCTTGGGCAGATAGACGGTCTCAATCAGCACACGCTGTTCGCTGAGACGGGTCTCGCCGACAAATGCGTGCGCCGTTATCGAGGCCTCGAACCACAGATGGCCGAAAGCTCTTCCATATCCGCAGCCTGATAGGCGCGGATGTTCACATCCATATTTTTCATGATTTTCCGTTTGGTAGATATGCGTCAAGAGACGGCGCCTGTTCGGCGCCTTGAACAACCGCGAATGCGGACAGATTGTCAGCCTCTGCGCATAGGTCTCCTTCAACGGACGATCGGCCAATAGGCCCGCGCAGGAAGCGCGTCAAGCACTGGAGCCGATCTTCTCACAAATGCAGCTCGCGCAGGGCAGACCTTGACGCTCTCTTGTATGAACCTTCGCAACTCCGGACGGAAAACCGCTGCGCACTTTTCCTGGAATTGTCGTTCAAGGGTTCGCAATTCCGGACGGAAAACCGCTGCGCACTTTTCCTGGAATTGCTTTACTGCGTCAAAGCCGTCGTCAGCCGGAACTCGAGCATCAGGTTGCGCTCGAGGATCGAATGGTTGTCATCGGAGACGACGACGACGCGGACTTCGCCGTCGGGCCGCACGATGACATCGAGACCTTCCATGTTGTCGATCTGGTAGCGCATGTCGGCTTCGAAGATCACCTCGCCATCGACCACGGCACCAGGCTTGATCGTATCCCCGGCAATCCTGCGGATCTGCATGCCAAGACCTGAGCCGAACGAGAAGCGCCGCTCTAAGAGCAGGAGGTCGCCGTTGGGCAGGAAGGCGCCATCGGTCGCCGCATAGGGGTCTTTGCGCACGACGCTGAACGCGCCGCGTTGCGGCCCGTCGAGAATGCCGGCCAAGAGATTGTCCGCCTTGTCGACGCTGCGCTCGGCAATGGCAATCATCGCGCCGGCCAGGGGGCTGTCCTTCGGTGAGACGGCGATCGTCTCGATACCGGCATTGCTTCGTAGTTCGTTTATCGGGAACGGCAAGGCGAGGCTTCCGATTGGCGTTGCAGCGGCAAAGCCCGGATCCGGATAGATGTCGATGCGGTGAGCCTGCTCATAGCTGACGACCACCTGCCCCGCCCGCAGGGCAAGCCCCTCGGAATCCACCTTCCACTTCGCAAGGCCAACGTCACCATTCCGATCCGCCATCGGGGTAGCGATGAGATTGGTGACACCGGAGAGCCGCCCCTGCGCATCGCGGGTCACCGCACCTTCGAGCCAATGGCCGGTATCCATGACGGCGACGAACGAGACGCCATCAGGACGAAAACGGATCGCCGAAACGGCACCGAACAGCGAATTCGGCGACGTCATCTCGAGCCCACCGACAAATTCGAGCGCGCCGAACCGGGTCGTGCTCGCTCCGACCTCGAAATTGCTGATCTGGCGGCTACGGATCGGCAGGTTTTCGCTGTCTGGAGCGGACCATGCCGAGCTGGCCGAAGCCAGGAGGAAAAGGGCTAGAAGTCCGCGGCCAAGCATGGAGAGAAGTACCTTCAGGGAAGCATCGGGAATGAAGCGGCGTGCGACCACAGGGAGCGCCACCACTCACGGTAGCTTGGTAGACTGTAAAACTTTGTCCGTAAATTGACCTCGACCACCGGCAGAATTTGCAAACGCCGATAGGAGGTCCGGAAGCGGCACAACACCGCTCCCGGTCGGACGGATCACCCGGCGCGGCGAAGACGCGAGGGACCGCGGCGCTGGCTCTCATCCTCGAAAAGCGCCGCAAGCTGCTCGGTCATGGCGCCGGCCAGTTCGTCGGCATCGACGATGGTCACGGCGCGACGATAGTAGCGCGTCACGTCGTGTCCGATGCCGATCGCCAGCAGTTCCACCGGCGAGCGCGTTTCGATCTGCTCGATCACCGCGCGCAGGTGGCGCTCCAGGTAGTTTCCGGGGTTCACCGACAGCGTCGAGTCATCGACCGGCGCGCCATCGGAGATCATCATCAGGATGCGGCGCTGCTCGCGACGCGCCATCAGTCGCTCATGCGCCCACATCAGCGCCTCGCCGTCGATGTTCTCCTTCAGCAGTCCCTCGCGCATCATCAGGCCGAGATTGCGGCGCGCCCGGCGCCAGGGCGCATCAGCGGACTTGTAGATGATGTGACGCAGATCGTTGAGCCGGCCCGGCGCCTGCGGCTTGCCGCCGGCGAGCCACTTCTCGCGCGACTGCCCGCCCTTCCACGCCTTGGTGGTGAAGCCGAGGATCTCGACCTTGACGCCGCAGCGCTCAAGCGTGCGCGCCAGGATATCGGCGCAGGTGGCAGCAACCGTGATCGGGCGGCCGCGCATCGAGCCGGAATTGTCGATCAAAAGCGTCACGACGGTGTCGCGGAAATTGGTGTCCTTCTCGCGCTTGAAGGAAAGCGGCTGCATCGGGTCGATGATGATGCGCTGCAGCCGTGCCGTGTCGAGGTAGCCCTCTTCGAGGTCAAATTCCCAGGAGCGGTTCTGCTGCGCCATCAGCCGGCGCTGCAGCCGGTTGGCAAGACGGCCCACCGCGCCCTGGAGATGGGCAAGCTGTTTGTCGAGAAAGGCGCGCAGCCGGTCGAGCTCGGCCTCGTCGCAAAGCTCTTCCGAGGCGATGGTCTCATCGAACTCGCGGGTGAAGACCGCGTAGTCGACCTTCTCGTTGAAGTCGGCAAAGGGCTGGTTCGGCCGCTTGACCTCGCCCGGCGTTTCGCTGTCCTCGTCGCCCTCGTCCTGGAGATCGTCGTCGGAGATCTCCGCGCCGTCCATCTCGCCTTCTTCCATCTGCTCTTCGGCAGCCTGGTTTTCATCGGCGGGGGCGGCATCGTCGCCGGCTTCCTCGTCGCTGGCGTTCTCGTCCTGCTCCTGGCTGCGCGGCTGGTCCTCGTCGGTCTCGCTTTCCTGCTCGTCCGGCTCGACGTCGTCGTCGCCGTACTTCTCCGCGACCTCCATCGAGGTCAGCATGTCGCGCACGACCCGGGCAAAGGCCTGCTGGTCGTTGATCGCCGACGACAGGTTCCTGATGTCGCCGGACGCCTTGCCTTCGATGAATTCGCGCCAGAGGTCGAGCACCTTGCCGGCCGATGCCGGTGGTTTTTCACCGGTCAGCTTCTCGCGCACCAGAAGCGCCACGGCTTCTCCGAGCGGCGCGTCCGCCTGCCGCTCGATCGTCGCGAAATTGGCCTTGGCGTATTTCTCCTCGAGCATGACGTTGAGGTTCTTGGCAACACCCGCCATGCGCAGCGCACCGATCGCCTCGACGCGAGCCTGCTCCACAGCGTCGAAGATTGCCCGCGCGTCGGCCCCCTGCGGCGACATGGTCGCGTGGATGCGCGCGTCGTGGCAGGCCTTGCGCAGCGCCATGCTGTCGCCGAGACCACGGGTGACGGCAAGCTCCTGCAGCGTCGGACGTTTCGAAAGCTCCGGCAGGCGAATGCGCTCGCCGCTCATGCCGGGCCGCTCGTTGGCGAAGGCGACTTCCACCTCGGCATCGCCCGCGATCGACCGGATGCAGCCGGAAAGCGCCCGTTTGAACGGTTCGGCAGCATTCTCGCGCGTGGTTGGCTTTGCCTTCGAATTCGAGCTCACGACAGTTCCTTCTTCAGCCAGAGGCGATGGCGCCCCGACTGCATGTTTCCTTTGATCGCAATCGATCAAAGGACAAAAACATGCAGCAATTCAAGTACTGCAGCGACCTTTGCGCGTCTGACAAGACGCGCGGCGCTGCAGGGCATCATCAAGTTTGCCACAGCGTCATAGCCCGCCCTCCCCCGCGGGGGACGGCAGGCCGGGATCAGGCGGTGGCTTCGAGCACGATGTTGGCAGCGCTTTCCTTCAGCTCGATGCCGAAGGCGCGCTGGTAGTGCTCGGCGACCAGCGCCCGCTCCAGCTCGTCGCACTTGTTGAGGAAGGTCACACGGAAGGCGAACGCGATGTCGCCGAAGATATGGGCGTTCTCTGCCCAGGTGATGACCGTACGCGGGCTCATGACCGTCGACAGATCGCCATTGATGAAGGCCGCACGGGTGAGGTCGGCAACACGCACCATCTTGGAAACGGTCTCGCGACCCTTGTCGGCGGTGAAACCCTTGACCTTGGCGGCGACGATGTCGACTTCCTTGTCATGCGGCAGGTAGTTGAGCGTCGTGACGATCGACCAACGGTCCATCTGCGCCTGGTTGATCTGCTGCGTACCATGGTAAAGGCCCGTCGTATCGCCGAGGCCGACCGTGTTGGCGGTCGCAAACAGGCGGAAGGCCGGGTGCGGACGGATGACGCGGCTCTGGTCAAGCAGCGTCAGACGGCCGGAAGACTCCAGCACGCGCTGGATGACGAACATCACGTCCGGTCGGCCGGCGTCGTATTCGTCGAAGACGAGCGCGACATTGTGCTGGTAGGCCCAGGGCAGGATGCCGTCCTTGAACTCGGTCACCTGCAGGCCGTCCTTGACGACGATCGCGTCCTTGCCGACGAGATCGATACGGCTGACATGGCTGTCGAGGTTGACGCGCACGCACGGCCAGTTGAGGCGGGCGGCGACCTGCTCGATATGGGTGGACTTGCCGGTACCGTGATAGCCCGAGACCATCACGCGTCGGTTGTGGGCGAAGCCTGCGAGAATGGCGAGCGTCGTTTCGCGGTCAAAGAGATAGTCCGGATCGAGGTCCGGCACGTAGGCGTCGCCCTTCGAATAGGCAGGAACGCGCAAATCCGTATCAATGCCGAAGACCTCCCGGACAGAGATCGTCGTGTCGGGGAGGTTGGAAATGTCGAGGTCAATCTTGCTCATCATGTCTCCAGAGCGGCCACCGGACGGCACCCGCGCATTCGCCTGCAAAAGTGCTTCTGTAATAATCCGGGTTGTTAGCAGAAACCAGCCTGTTTTAACAATTGGTAGGCTTGAATAACCGCGCGAAAACGCTCTTCCGATCCTCTATCTCCGCCATTGGCATCGGGGTGATGCTTCTTGACGAGATCCTTGTAGGCAGCCTTGATGTCGGCAGCTGTCGCCGAGGCGCCGAGACCGAGCGTTTCGAAGGCCTTCGCCTCGAGCGTCTTCAGTTTGCGCTGGCGCGGCTCCGGGCGGCCGGAACGGGCGCGCGCCTCGCTGACGAAGCCGAAGGGATCGCGCATGCGGGCCTGGGCGCCGGCCGAGCCCGACCGCATCTGCGACTGGCTCGGGCCGTTCTTGGCATTCTTGTTGACGCCGACAGTCCAAGTCGGCCGGTGACCGGTCACCGCCTCCTTCTGGTAGCGGGCAACCTCGCTGTCGGACAGGCCAGAGAAAAAATTGTAGCCCTTGTTGTACTCCTTCACATGCTCGAAGCAGAACATGAAGTACTGGCCCTCGGCATTGCGGCCGACCGGAGCCCGGTGCACGCCCTTCTGATCGCAGCCGTCCCACTGGCAGACCGGTGCAGCCGGCTCCGCCTGCGGCTCAACCTTGCGCCGGGTGCGAATGCGATCGAAGTATTTTGAATCGAGTCTCATGGCGCTCATTATGGGGTTTGGCCGCAGCCACAACAAGAATTGACAAAGCGGAATGTTGCTGGCTTTGTGCGGGCATTTTGCGCCGCCAAGCCAGCGACTACCGGGTACTGCAGATCCGCGAGGGGGCGTCAAGCAACCAAGGAAATGGGACGGAAGAATGTCGCTCACGGACACGATCGAAAAGAAGCTGATCGAGGCCTTCCATCCAGAGAGATTGGTGGTCATCAACGAGAGCCACATGCATGCCGGGCATCAGCCGGATTTCGATGGCGGCGGCGAGACGCACATGCGGGTGCGCATCGTTTCAAGCGCGTTTACGGGCATGAGCCGCGTCGCCCGTCACCGCGCCATCAATGACCTCTTGAAGCCCGAACTCGATGCCGGTCTGCACGCACTGGCCGTCGAGCCGGCAGCGCCTGGCGAACCGACCCGCTGGTAGGCGATAGCGCGGCGATCAGACCGGTGGGGCACCCTCTTCCGCCGGACGGATGCGCAGCTTGGTGATCCGGTTTTTCACCCGCTTCATCACGATGAAGCGCTTGCCATGGAAGGTGAAAGCCTGGCGCTCCTCGGGAATGCTCTTGGATTCGTGGATCACCAGCCCGGCGACCGTCGTCGCCTCCTCGTCGGGCAACGTCCAGTCGAGCGCACGGTTGAGATCACGGATCGGCACCGAACCATCGACGACGATCGAACCATCGGCCTCCTGGCGCACACCTTGGATGTCGAGATCGTGCTCATCGGCAATGTCGCCGACAATCTCTTCCAGAATATCCTCCAGCGTCACCAGCCCCTGAACCTGCCCGTACTCGTCGACGACGATCGCCAGATGCAGCTTGCGCCGCAGGAAGGCATTCAGCTGGTCCTTGAGATTGGTCGTATCGGGTACGAACCAGGGTTTTTGCGCGATCTTGACGATATCGAGGTTTTCCGGCTCGACATTGGGCTCCGCCAGCGCCCTGAGCAGATCCTTCGAATGCACGACGCCGATGATGTTGTCGGTCGAGCCGCGCCAGAGCGGCAGCCGCGTGAACGGACTTTCGAGGATGTCGCGGACACAGCTTTCGGGCGGCTCATCGGCATTGATCGCCCGCATGCTGGTGCGGTGGATCATGATGTCAGAGATTTCGAGCTCGCCGAGATCGAGCACGCCGCCCAGCCGGTCGCGGTCAGCCTTGATCACCGAGCCCTCGCGGTGCAAAAGGTCCACCGCGCCGCGCAACTCCTCATGCGCCGAGAGCATCGACATATCGGCGGCAAGATTGACGCCGAAGAGATGGAGAAGACGCCGGACGATGCCGTTGACCAGGCTGGAAACCGGGCCGACGACCGCGACGAAGGGCCGGACCAGAGGGGCGACGGCGATCGCGAAGCGGTCCGGCGATGCAATCGCCCAGCTCTTCGGCAGCACTTCCGAAAAAATGACGAGCAGCACAGTCATCGCGAGCGTCGCAATCGCCACGCCGGAATCTCCGAAGAGGCCGATCAGGAGGCTCGTCGTCAGCGACGAAGCGAGAATATTGACGAGATTGTTGCCGATCAGCAGCGTCCCGATCAGCCGGTCGCGCCGCTCAATCAGTCGGTTGACGATGCCGGCGCGCTCCTCGCCATTGTTCTCCAGCGTATGCATGCGCGAGCGCGAGGCTGCCGTCAGGGCCGTTTCCGAGCCGGAGAAGAAGGCCGACAGCAGGAGCAGGCAGAAGACCGAGACGATCGACAGCCAGTATTCCGCCAGGAAGGCAATGAAGGCTTCGCCGGTCATTGCGGGTGTTTTTCCCTCAGGAAGCTCAAGACCTCCGACGCCGGAACGTCATCGGCAACAAAGGATTGTCCAATGCCGCGCGTCAGAATGAAAGTGAGCTTGCCGCCCTTAACCTTCTTGTCCTGAGCGATCGCATCCATCAGCCGTTCGGCCGGCGGCAGCGTGCCGGGGATCTCCGACATGCGCGTCGGCAGGCCGACTGCCTTCAGATGCGCCTCGACGCGGGCTGCATCGTCGGGGCTCGCAAGGTTCATGCGTGCCGAGAACTGATGCGCCAGCACCATGCCGATCGAAACGCCCTCGCCATGCACCAGCCGGGCACTGTCATATTCGGTTGCCGCCTCCAGCGCATGGCCGAAGGTGTGGCCGAGATTGAGAAGCGCGCGCAAGCCGTTCTCGCGCTCGTCCGCGGCAACAACATCCGCCTTGGCCTGGCAGCTGACCGCAATCGCCTCGATACGGGCGCTACCTCCGGCAAAGACCGCCTGCCAGTTCTTCTCGAGCCAGGCAAAGAAGTCCGGCTTGTCGATCAGCCCGTATTTGGCGACCTCCGCATAGCCGGCACGGAACTCGCGCGGGCTCAGCGTGTCGAGCACGTCCGTATCGGCCAGCACCAGATCCGGCTGGTGGAAGACGCCAATCAGGTTCTTGCCGTGCGGCGAGTTGATACCAGTCTTGCCGCCGACGGAGGAATCGACCTGCGCCAGCAGCGAGGTCGGGATCTGAATGAAGCGCGAGCCACGACGCACGATGCCGGCGGCAAAGCCGGTGAGGTCGCCGATGACGCCGCCACCAAGCGCAATCACCGCGTCGTTGCGCTCGATCCGGGCGCCAAGCACGGTTTCGCAGACCGGGATCAGATGCTCGAAGCTCTTGGTCTTCTCGCCCGCCGGCAGCACAAGAGACACAGCCTCGATGTCGTGCCCCTTGAAGCTCGCCATCAACGGCTCGAGATAGCGCGGCGCCACATTCTCATCGGTGATCACAGCCATCTTGCGCCCCTTGAGGCGGGCGGCAATCTCCTGGCCGGCAGCGGCGATCAGCCCGGGACCGATGAGGATATCGTAGGAGCGGTCGCCGAGGTCGACGCGGACCTTGCGTTCGGCTGCGGGCATCGCGTGGCTATTCATGGTTCTTCTTGTCCTGGTGTTCGATGACGGCAGAGAGAACTTCCTCGACCATCGTCTCTTTCTTCACATCGCGCGACAGCACCGTCAGATCGGCTTCGGCATAGACCGGGTAACGCGCATTCATCAGGTTTTCGAGTGTCTGCCTGGGGTTCTCCGTCTTTAGGAGCGGTCGGGTATCACGCTTGTTGACCCGCTCCCACAAGACATCGAGCTCGGCATTGAGCCAGACCGTCAGACCACCCTTCTTGATCTGGCGGCGCGAGCGTTCATTGATGTAGGCGCCGCCACCGGTCGAGACCACGCGTGGTCCGCTCCTCAAGAGCCGTTTCAGCACCCGCGTTTCCAAGGCTCGGAACTCCTCCTCGCCGTAGCGGGCGAAAAGGTCCGAGATCGTCATGCGCGAGACGCGCTCGATCTCATGATCGGAATCGACGAAGGGAATGCCGAGTGCCTGGGCCGTCAACCGACCGATCGCCGACTTGCCGGCGCCCATCAGGCCGATGAACACGAGATTGCGTTTACCGAGTACAAGCTTCGCCCGCTCGGCAAGCGTTGCGGAAACCGGTTCGATCACGTCGTTCATTGGACTTCTTATTCCCCATTCCCTTCCGGTATCGACAAATCGGGGATGAGCGTCAAGTCGTCGCGCACGTTGGCTCACGGTTCTTGAACTTGGCCGAAGTGGCGTTCATATAGGTCTGGCACCCGCCATGGCGCGGCGCATTCATTTCGGGTGCGCGTACCGCCCCGGCTGTTCGAACACCTGCATGGGTTTCCTTACGTCCGCTTCGATCGCAGGAGACATGCAGAGGAGACTGAAATGCCGACGCTCTTCCGCTTCCTGTTCTTTTGTCTGGTTGTCGCCGGGATAGTGTACGGCACGATGGTCTCCCTCGTCACCTTCGTCGAGCCGACGGAGCGCGACGTGACCGTAAAGATTCCGTCCGAGCGGGTGAACAAAACCCAATGAGCGATTTCTCCGCCGCCCATGTCGAGGCCTTCCTCGAAATGATGAGCGCCGAGCGAGGTGCTGCGGTCAATACGCTACAGTCCTACGAGCGCGACCTTGAGGATGCCTCCTCGCATCTGCGGACACGCGGAACCGGGTTGACGGGGGCGACCCCGGACGACCTTCGCGCCTACCTCGCCCACCTCGCCGGCCAAGGCTTCAAAGCCTCCTCCCAGGCGCGGCGCCTGTCGGCGCTCAGGCAATTCTACAAGTTTCTCTATGCCGAGGGCCTGCGCGGCGACGACCCGACCGGCATCCTCGACGCCCCGAAGAAAGGGCGCAGCCTACCGAAGACGCTGAGCGTCGATGACGTCTCGCGGCTGATCGGACAGGCCGAGAACGAAGCCGCATCAGGCGGTCCGGACCATCTAGCGAAACTGCGCATGCATGCGCTGATCGAGCTTCTCTATGCCACCGGCATGCGCGTCAGCGAACTTGTTTCGCTTCCGGCAAGCGTTCTTGCGCAGAACGGCCGCTTCCTCGTCATCCGCGGCAAGGGCAACAAGGACCGGCTTGTGCCGCTTTCGCAGGCGGCCATCCGGGCGATGCGCGTCTATGGTGAGGCGCTCGCGGCGGAGATGGCGCGCGAGGAAGCGGGCAACAGCGAGAGCCCGTGGCTCTTCCCCTCCTCCGGCAAGCAGGGTTTCCTGCCGCGGCAGGTCTTTGCCAGGGATCTGAAATCACTCGCCGCACGCGCCGGCATAAGGGTCGCCACAATCTCCCCGCATGTACTCAGGCACGCCTTCGCCAGCCACCTCTTGGCCAATGGCGCCGACCTTCGCGCCGTGCAGGAACTGCTGGGGCATTCGGACATTTCAACGACACAAATCTATACGCATGTGCTGGAAGAACGGCTGCACAACCTCGTGCAAAACCATCACCCTCTTGCCAAACAGGCGAAAAAACAGGATTAGGACCGCCGGGAAGCTGGTTTCGGCCCGCATATCCTTGTCGCAAAATGATCGGAAACGCATCTCATGCACAACTATCTCGATTTCGAAAAACCCATCTCCGACCTCGAAGGCAAGATTCTCGAATTGAAGAAGCTCGCCGGCGAAGACGAGAGCGTGAACACTTCGGATGAGATCGAACGCCTGGAGACGCGCGTCCGCGACGCGATGGTCGAGATCTATTCCAAGCTGACGCCCTGGCAGAAGACCCAGGTCGCCCGTCACCCCTCGCGCCCGCACTTCCTGGATTATGCCGCCGAACTCTTCACCGAGTTCACGCCGCTTGCCGGCGACCGCAACTTCGCCAACGACGACGCCATCCAGGCCGGCCTTGCGCGGTTCCGCGGCATGCCGGTCGCCGTTCTCGGCCAGGAAAAGGGCAACGACACCAAGTCACGCATCAAACACAATTTCGGCAGCCCCCGTCCTGAAGGTTACCGCAAGGCGATCCGCGTCATGGAAATGGCCGACCGCTTCGGCCTGCCGCTGATCACGCTCGTCGATACCGCAGGCGCCTATCCGGGGGTTAACGCCGAAGAGCGCGGCCAGGCGGAGGCGATTGCCCGCTCGACCGAGATGTGCCTCAATGTCCGCGTGCCGATCGTCACCGTCGTTATCGGCGAAGGTGGCTCCGGCGGCGCCATCGCGATCGCCACCGGTAACCGCGTCTACATGCTGGAACACGCGATCTACAGCGTCATTTCGCCGGAAGGCGCTGCCTCCATCCTGTGGCGCGATTCCACCCGCGCCAAGGAAGCCGCCAGCAACATGAAGATCACGTCCGAGGACCTGAAGGCACTTGGCGTCATCGACGGCATCATTCAGGAGCCGGTCGGCGGAGCCCATCGCGATCCGAGCGCGGTCATCGGCCGCACCGGCACCGTGATCGCCGACGCGCTGAAGGAATTGTCCGGACGCAGTGGCGACCAGTTGCGCACGGATCGCCGACAGAAGTACCTCAATATCGGCCGCAACCTCTGAGCTGAAACAGGATGCGGGCCGAAGCCCGTATCTCGTTTGGTCGGACGGCGCGCGATTGCGACAGTGGATTTCGCAACCGCAAATCGGACTATGGCCAAATCTTGGCCATATTCATGAGGTCATGAACAGCGTCGTCGGCAGGGCTCCCTGCAGGGTTAAGAATTCGTGAAGTATAATCGCTTAGTGATTCTCTGAAGAGCCCACCCCTTGCGAACTTGGGCTCTCCTAGTTGAGTTTGGGTTTGAACGGGCCTCTGCTGATGCGTTTCTGGAACCTTTTAGCTTCCGCCGCCATTGTCGCTGCACTTGCCGGCTGCACCAACGAGGCGCTCGACGCCACGACGTCGGTCGATATCAAGTCCGTCAAGAACAAGACCGAGTACCAGGTCTCTGCCCCGATGGTCAAAAAGATGAGCGAGCTCGGGATGCAGAAAACTGCCCCGATCGCGCTGCGCATCTTCAAGGAGGAGGGCACGCTCGAGGTCTGGAAGGCCAACACCGCCAACCGTTTCCAGCTCTTGAAAACCTACAAGATCTGTGCCTGGTCCGGGAAGCTTGGGCCCAAGGTAAAGGAAGGCGATCGTCAGGCTCCGGAAGGCTTCTATCCGCTCTTCCCGCACCAGATGAACCCCAACTCGAACTATTATCTGGCGATCAACACCGGCTATCCCAACGCCTTCGACAAGGCGAATGGCCGCCAGGGCACGCATCTGATGATCCATGGCGCCTGCTCGTCGTCGGGCTGCTACTCGATGACCGACGAACAGATGATCGAGATCTTCGCGCTCGCGCGGGATAGCTTCAAGGGCGGCCAGGAGAGCGTTCAACTCCAGGCCTTCCCTTTCCGCATGACCGCGGAAAACATGGCGCGCCACCGCAACAATCCGAACATCGACTTCTGGAAGATGCTGAAGGTCGGCTACGACCAGTTCGAAATCACCAAGCGTCCGCCTGAAGTGAACGTCTGCGAGAAGAAATACGTCTTCAACCAGCAGGCCTCGGGCCCGTTCAATCCGGGTGGCCAGTGCCCGGCCATGTCGACCCCACCGGCGCTGCAGGTGGCGATGGCAGGTTTCGAGAAGACCTACCAGACCGACTATGACAAGGCCATGAAGAAGTATGACGGCATGGTCTGGTACGAGCCGAGCGAAGCCGAACGCAAGGCGATCGTCGCCAAGCAGCGCGTCGGCCGCGAGCTCGCCTATGCGCCGACCGGCAACTCCTTCGACGCCGGCAAGCTGATGAAGGCGAGCGATCTTGAAAAGAAGATCGCCGATCAGAAGGAAGCGGAAGAGACCAAGCAGGCCATCGAGATCCAGAAGAAGGAACTCGAAAAGGCGACCCAGGGCGGCAAGCATGTCCCGGTTCCGGCCGCCAATCCCGTTCCGCAGCCGGTGATGCAGGCAGCCGTCGAACAGCCCGCGAAGAAATCCTTCTGGAGCCTGTTCTCGAAGAACGAGCCCGAACTGCAGATGCCCGCTCCTGTCGTCGTGACGCCGGATCAGCCGGCGAACGGGCAGCAGGCAGCCGTCGCACCACAGGCACTGGCGCCGGCGAAGGTCGAGAAGCAGACGCCGGCAGTGGCCACGGCCGCTGCCCAGCAGCAAACCGCCGCCGCTTCAACGGCGACGACGCCCGCTGCGGACGCGGCTGCCGAGACGCCCGTCGTGACCGAAGAGCCGCCGAAGAAGCGCCCGTTCTGGAAGATCTGGGGCAATTGATGCCTGACGAAAAAAAGATCGTCTACGACCTGAGGGGGCTTAAGTGCCCCCTTCCCGTCTTGAAGACACGCAAGCGCATGTCCTCGTTGGCGCCGGGCGCGCTGATCGAGATCGAAACGACCGATCCGCTGGCGGTGATCGATATCCCGCATTTCTGCAGCGAAGACGGCCACACGCTCGAAGCGTCCGCGGCCGCCGACGGCGGCCACCGATTTCTCATCCGCAAGGGCAGCTGAGACGCCGCGGCAGGTCCCAGCATCGCTCTGACTTCGCTTGGCTGGTCAGCGCAGCTTAGGACGGAAAACCGCTTCGCACTTTTCCTGGAGCTTGCTTTAGAACCGCATGCCGGGGACTGCGAGCGGATTGTCGGACAGCGCCTGGGCGTCTGGCCGGTCGATGCGCGGCTTGCCGGTAAAGGCATCGAAAAGGTCGCGGACAAAGTCTTCCGTCAATCCCTTGGTGATCAGCACCATGCGGGTGCGCCGGTCATTCGGGTCGGGCCAGGCGGCAAGCCGCTCCGGCGTGTGGAAGAGGTTCTGCACGCCATGCAGCACCAGCGGCCGATCCGGCCTGTCGGCAACCGCGACGATCGCCTTCATCCTGAGCAGCTTTTCACCGTGTGCCGAGCGCAGGAGGTCGATGAACATGTCGAGCGCCATCGGCTCGATCGGCCGGTCATGCACGATGCTGAACGAGCGGATGTCGCCGCCATGCCGCGTCACATCATGATGATGGTGGTGATCGTGGCCGTGATGATGGTCACCGTGATCGTGGTGGTGATGATCGTGATCGTGGTGCGCCTCGTCCTGCAGCCAGCGGCCGACGTCGGCGATCTTCGAGGACGGGTCATAGAGACCGCAGTCAAACAGAGTGGCCCGTCCCGCCTCGGCGCTATCGCCGCCGATGAGCGGCGCGCGCGGGTTGAGCGCCCGGATGCGAGCCGTCACGGCGTCGCGCTCAGGCGCTTCGGCAAGACCCGTCTTGCTGATGACGATGCGGTCGGCAACGGCCACCTGCTTTAAGGCCTCCTCATGGTTGGCGATCGTCTGCAGACCGTTGACGGCATCAACGACGGTGACCACGCCATCCAGACGGAAATTCTGCGCAATGATTGGATTGCCGATCACCGATTGCAGCACCGGCGCCGGGTCGGCAAGTCCGGTCGTCTCGATGACGACGCGCTTCAGCGGCTTGATCTTGCCGGTCTGCATCCGATCCATGAGATCGGCGAGCGTGTCGACCAGTTCGCCACGCACGGTGCAGCAGAGGCAGCCGTCGGAAAGCTCGATGACGCCGTCGCTGGAGGCTTCCACCAGCAGATGGTCGATCGAGACGTCGCCGAATTCGTTGATGATGACGGCGGTGTCGGAGAGATCCGGATCCTTCAGAAGCCGGTTGAGCAATGTCGTCTTGCCCGCACCGAGAAAGCCGGTGAGGATCGAGACCGGCACCGCCGGCAAGGAACTAGACATCATGAACTCCGATCAGAACGTCGGCCGCGGCACGGGGATCGGCACATTGGCGGCGTCGCCCTGGCCGACCGGGTCGCCGGCAACTTTCGGCGCCTTTTCGCCGCTGCCGGCGATAAGACCGGCGAAGGCAAGCTTCAGCGGCCGGTTGATTTCGTGGATATAGGGCGAAAGCAGTTTCTGGCGTCCGGCCTCGTCGCGGCCCTCGCTGCGGACCTTGGCGGCCGCCTTGGAGCAGATCTGCTTGCTGACGTCGGCGACCATGTCGCGCGTCTCGCCATAGGCCGGGATTTGCACCAGCGACGGCTTGCCGTTGCCGCTCGTCGTCAGCGCCATCTGCAGGAGCCGCGCGGATTCGTTGGCGCGGGCGCCCAGGCTGTCCTCGCCGAGCACGACCGAGACGACGCTGCGCCCGTCACGGGTGGCGGACGAAACCTGGTTGAAACCGGAGGCGCAGATGAAGCCGGTCTTCATGCCATCGGCACCTTCGAAGCGGCCGATCAGCATGTTGTAGTTCGAATAGTTCTTCTTGCCGGTGGTGAAGCCCTCCAGCGAGAAATAGGACGCGTACTGCGGGAACTCGCGCTTGAGCGTGATCGCCAGAACCGCGAGGTCGCGCGCCGTCGTATACTGGCCGGGACCCGGCAGACCGTTGGGATTGGTAAAGTTCGACGACGTCATGCCGATGCGGCGCGCCTCGGCGTTCATGCGCTCGATGAAGGCCGGCTCCGAGCCGCCGACCGTTTCGGCGATCGCGACCGCCACGTCGTTTGCCGACTTGACCAGCATCATCTTCAGCGCGCTGTCGAGCGTCATCGCCTGGCCGGGCTTGTAGAACATCTTGCTCGGCGGCTCAGATGCCGCATTCTTGGTCATGATGACCGGGCTCTCAAGCGTGAGCTGCCCGGTCTTGATCGCACGGAACGCCGTATAGGCCGTCATCAGCTTCGTCAGCGACGCCGGATACCACTTCTGGAAGATGTCCTGGTGCTCGTAGACCTTCAGCGAATTGACGTCGACGACCAGCCTCGGATTGGCTGCAGCCGGCAGCGCCGCAAGAAGCGTCGCGCAAGTCGCCGCCGTGACGCCGAGCGCCTTCATCTTGCCACGCGTGAAAAATCCTGCTGTCACCACGATAGAACCTCGAAAATCCGCTGTTGCCTCGTCTCGTCCGGCTATTTAGCCTATATGGCAAGGAGATGGCAAAGCCCATTCGCAGGCCCCCCTGCCAATCCACCGCAGATACTCTAGTGATCGAACAGACCGACAGGACGAACCGATGCCAATACTCAACCGTGCCGCCGAGCTCCAGAACGAAGTCGCCGAATGGCGGCGCCACCTGCACAGGAACCCGGAGCTCCTGTTTGCGGTCGAAAATACGGCATCCTTCGTCGAAAAGAAACTGAAGGAGTTCGGCGTTGACGAAGTCGTGACGGGCCTCGGCCGCACCGGCGTCGTCGGCCTGATCCGCGGTAGTCTTGGTGCTGGCCGCACCATCGGGCTTCGCGCCGACATGGATGCGCTGCCGATCACCGAGACCAGCGGCAAGCCGTGGGCGTCCCAGACTGAAGGCAAGATGCACGCCTGCGGCCATGACGGCCACACGGCCATGCTGCTCGGCGCGGCCAAGTACCTGGCCGAAACCCGCAACTTCGCGGGCAGCGTCGCGGTCATCTTCCAGCCGGCCGAAGAAGGCGGCGGCGGCGGCAACGAGATGGTCAAGGACGGCATGATGGAGCGCTTCGCCATCGAGGAGGTCTACGGCATGCACAACATGCCGGGCATGGCCATCGGCCAGTTCGGCAGCCGCGTCGGCCCGATCATGGCCTCGACCGACGAATTCACCATCACCATCAAGGGCCGCGGCGGCCATGCGGCCCAGCCGCACAAGACGATCGACCCGATCGTCGTCGGCACGCAGATCGTCACCGCTCTGCAGACGATCGCCTCGCGCACCGTCGATCCGCTTGCGTCGGTCGTCGTCTCCGTCACCAAGTTCAATGCCGGCTTTGCCCACAACGTCATTCCGGAAGAAGCCGTTCTCGGCGGCACCGTGCGCACCCTGATGCCGGAAGTGCGCGACGTCGGCGAAAGCCGCATCCGCGCGATCGCCGAGGGTGTCGCCGGCATCTACGGTGCGACCGTCGATGTAGCCTACAACCGCAACTACCCGGTGACCGTGAACCATGCGGACGAGACTGGCTATGCACTGCAGGCGGCAGCCGAGATCGCCGGGACAAGCAACGTCAAGCCGTCGCTCGACCCGATGATGGGTGGCGAGGATTTTTCCTATATGCTGCTGGCGCGCCCCGGCGCCTTCGTGTTCATGGGCAACGGCAACACCGCCGGGCTGCATCACCCGGCATACGATTTTAACGACGAGGCGATCCCGCACGGCATCTCCTATTGGGTGAAGCTCGCGGAAACGCGACTTGCCGCCTGAAGCACGGGTGGGAGGCACCATGCATCAGATCGACAAGATTGACCGCAGAATTCTCAACATCCTCCAGGCGGATGGCCGCATCACCAATCTGGAGCTCGCCGATCGTATCGGCCTGTCGCCGACGGCGACCAGCGAACGCCTGCGCCGGCTGTTGAAGGAAGGGTATGTTTCGGGTTTCGGCGCGCGGCTCGACCCGCACAAGCTCGGCTTCGGCCTGCTGGTTTTCATCGAGGTCATGCTCGACAAGACGACGCCTGACGTCTTCGACCAGTTCGCCGCCGCCGTCAAACAGGCGCCGGCCGTGCTCGAATGTCATATGGTGGCGGGCGGCTTCGACTATCTGGTGAAGACCAGGTTCGAGGACATGGCGGCCTACCGCAACTTCCTCGGCCAGGTGCTCTGGACGCTCCCGGGCGTCAAGGAGACCCGCACCTATGCGGTGATGGAAGAGATCAAGAACGACGGGCCGCTGCCGCTCGTGTGAGGCCGCGTGCTGTTGCTGCGGCGCGGTGGGTAGAACACCCCCCTCTGCCCTGCCGGGCATCTCCCCCACAAGGGGGGAGATTGGATGGAGCACCGCCCTACCCCAATCGTGAGATCGGTACTGCAGCAACGCCGCGTCCTGGCCGAGGCGTCTTAACTGAAGTGTCGGATAGTCCGCATCGGATCGATCGGAAAGTTGGTGGACGAAGCATCACCTCTGGCCGATCTCCCCCTTGTGGGGAGATGCCCGGCAGGGCAGAGGGGGGTATCAACGCCCGCCGCGGCCGCTGTCGTCCTGAATAGCGCGGCATGCCCCGAGACAGCCGCGCCACAATCGCATCACGCCGCCAGCGACGCCATGTCGATCACGAAGCGGTAGCGCACGTCGCTCTTGACGACGCGTTCGTAGGCCGCGTTGATCTCCTGAATGCGGATCGTTTCGATTTCCGAGACGATATTGTGCTCGCCGCAGAAATCGAGCATCTCCTGGGTTTCCTTGATCGAACCGATCATCGAACCGGAAATGCTGCGGCGCGCCGGCACCAGCGAGAAGGCATGCACAGGCACGGCATTTTCCGGAATGCCGACCAGGACGAAATCGCCGTCGACCTTCAGGAGGCTGACATAGGCGTTCCAGTCGATCTCGGCAGCAACCGTGCAGATAATCAGGTCGAACGTTCCGGCCAGCGCCTTGAAGGTTTCGGGGTCGTTGGTGGCGTAGTAGTAGTCGGCGCCGAGCTTCAGCCCGTCTTCCTTTTTGGAAAGGGTCTGGCTGAGCACGGTGACATCCGCGCCCATGGCGTGCGCCAGCTTGACGCCCATGTGGCCGAGACCGCCCATGCCGACGATCGCAACCTTCTTGCCGGGACCGGCCTTCCAGTGACGCAGCGGCGAATAGAGCGTGATGCCGGCGCAAAGAAGCGGAGCCGTAGCATCGAGCGGCAGGTTCTCCGGGATCGAAAGCACGTAGCCTTCCTTGACGACGATATGGTCTGAGTAACCGCCCTGGGTCGGCGTCTTGCCGTCGGCCTCGACGCCGTTATAGGTCACGATCAGGCCCGGCATATAGTGTTCCAGATCCAGATCGCGCGTGGCGCAGGTGGTGCAGGAATCGACGAAGCAGCCAACGCCCGCACGGTCGCCGACCTTGAACTTGGTGACCTTGGAGCCGACGGCCGTCACAATGCCGACGATCTCGTGGCCGGGCACCATCGGGAAGGCCGAATTGCCCCACTCGTTGCGAGCCTGGTGGATGTCGGAGTGGCAGACGCCGCAATATTTGATCTCGATCACCACATCGTCGTCGCGCGGTTCGCGGCGCTCGAAGGTGAAGGGCGTCAGCGGCTTCGACGCATCGGTCGCCGCATATCCTCTTGCAATGGCCATCAGTCTGTCCTCATTTTGGGAAAGGGTGCAGGTCCGGAGGGAACCCGGCCTGACGCACCTCGGACTATGGGGGCGCAGCCGCGGTGAGCGTTAGAGCGATCCTGCAAAGTTTTTGCACGATCCTACAAGATTGACAGTGAGATCCTGGAGATGACACGTCAAAACCCTATCTGAGCGTTGCCTCACACAACGCTAAGCCGCTGGAAAGACCGCAGATTATGACAGCCACGCGACAGACTGCCCGTCCCGAGATGATCGACGTCATTGCCCGGTTTGCCGAAACCGATGGCGATCACATGACCCAAATTCCCGGCCTGACCCTGCATCGCCATGGCGGCGACGCCCCGGTCAATTGCTCCGCCTATCGGCCAAGCCTGGCGATCATCGTGCAAGGGGCCAAACGTGTGGTTCTCGGCGACGAGACACTGATCTACGGGGCGTCGGACTATCTGCTGACGTCGATCGACCTGCCTGTTCTCTCCCAGGTCTGCCAGGCCTCCGCGGAGGAACCCTATCTCAGCATGGCCTTCACGCTCGATCCCGGCAAGATCCAGGCGCTGCTCTCGTCGTTCAGCCAATGGCCGGCGCCCGCGGCCTCGGCGCTCGGCATGACCGTCAGCAAGATCACCGCGGATCTCGAAGACGCGGCGCTCCGGCTCTTGCGTCTGCTCGAACGGCCACATGATATCCCCGCTCTCTTGCCGCTGATCGAACAGGAGATCCTCTATCGGCTGTTGACCGGCCCGCATGGCCACCGCCTGCGGCAGATGGCGACGACCGACAGCCAGCCGCATCAGGTTGGCCGCGCCGTCGCCTGGCTGAAGGAGCACTATTCGCGCCCCTTGCGGATCGACGATCTCGCCAACCGTGTTTCCATGAGCGTTTCGTCGCTGCACCACCACTTCAAGGCGATCACTGCGATGAGCCCGCTGCAGTACCAGAAGCAGCTCCGGCTGCAGGAGGCGCGGCGGCTGATGCTGGAGGAGAGCCTCGACGCCGGCGACGCCGGCCATCAGGTCGGCTACGAAAGCCAGTCGCAGTTCAGCCGCGAATATGCCCGTCATTTCGGCGAGCCACCCATGCGTGACATCGGCCGCGTGCGCCGATCGCTGCTCGAAAGGCTAGGACCGCAGACGGAGATGCTGAGCGAGGGCTGAGCGGGCACCCATTCAACTCCGCTCGACATCCCCGGGGTATCAGCTCCGCTCGATATCCCTTCTGAGCACGATCGACGTCGTCAGGTCCTCGACATTGTCCATCGTCGCGACCTCATTGCGCAGTTCGTTCAGCGCATTGATCGAGCCGACCTCCACCTCGACGACCAGATCGAGCTGACCGCTGACGGACGACACCTTGCGCACGGCGGAAAAGCCGGCGAGCTGGTCAAGCACACCGATCGACGGCGTGCGCTTCAAGGTCACCAGCAAAAAGGCCTGGATCGTGCCCTCCTCCAGCTGGCCGATGTCGGCGCGGTAGCCACGTATAACGCCGGCTTTTTCGAGCCGGCTGACCCGTTCGGTCGTTGCACTTCTGGAGAGGCCGATCCGGCCGGCCAGCGACTTCATCGGGATGCGTGCCTCCTGCGACAGGATGCTGAGGATGGTGCGGTCGATCGCGTCTATATCCTGCATGTCTTGTCCTTGGGGCCCGCCGACAAGATGACGGTTATTATAAACATAGTGCCGGGGCAACCGGCATATTGCCGGATGCATCACAGCACAGCTCATGTAACTCTCGATGACAGATGAGGATCCCCATGAACGATATGCTGAAGACGACGCCTGACTTTTCGACCGATGCCGCAGCGGCGCTCTTGAAGGAGCACTATGGCCTGACCGGCGCGCTTTCGCTGCTAGCCAGCGAACGCGATCAGAATTTCAAGGTCGAGGCCGAAGGCGGCAGCACCTATATTCTGAAGATCATCAATGCCGCTGAGCCCGAAGTCGAAAGCGATTTCCAGACGGCGCTGCTCGGTCACGTCGGCACCCATGCCGCCGATCTGCCGGTGCCGCATATCCGCCCGACGCTCACCGGCACGAGCCTCGCTTCGACCGTGAGCCCGCGCGGCGTCACCCACCGCCTGCGGCTCGTGAGCTGGGTCGAGGGCCTGCCGCTTGCCGAAACCGGACGCAGCGACGCGGCCCTTCAGTCGCTCGGGCAGATGCTCGGCCGCTTCGACGCGTCGCTCAAAGGCTTCATGCATCCGGGGGCGCTGCGCGATCTCGACTGGGACATCCGCCATGCCGGCCGTTCGGCCGCCCGGCTGCATCACGTCGCTTCCGCCGAAGACCGCGCGCTGCTGGAGCGCTTCCTCGCCCGCTTCGAAAAATCCGTCGCGCCGCGGCTTGCGACCCTTCGCGCCGCGGTCATCCACAACGACGCCAACGACTGGAACGTGCTCGTCGCCAAGGCCGATCACGACCAGATCTCCGGCCTGATCGATTTCGGCGACGCGCTACATGCGCCCGTCATCGCAGAGGTCGCGATCGCCGCCGCCTATGCCGGGCTCGATCATCCCGACCCGATCGGCGCTGCCGCCGCGATTGCCCGCGGCTTCCATCAGGAATATCCGCTGATCGAGGAGGAGGTCGATCTCCTCTTTGATCTCATCGCCATGCGCCTCGTCACCTCGGTCACCATCTCGGCCTCGCGTCGGGCCCATACCGACGACAACCCCTATCTCGCGATCAGCGAACGGCCGGCCTGGGCGCTGCTGCGCAAGCTCGACCGGATGAACCCGCGGTTTGCCACCGCCATCCTGCGCAAGGCCTGCGGCTTCGAGGCAACCCCAGGGGCCTGCAGAGTCGCCGCCTGGATCAACGCCAACCGCAAGACGCTGAAGCCGCTGCTCGAACGGCCGGCCGCCACCTACCCGGCAGCGCTGGTGCCCTACGGCGACCCCAAGCATCCGATGACGGTAAAATCTTCAGGCGAACAGCCGGACGAAGCCCAGGCGATCTGGGAAGATTATTGCCGCGAGCACGGTATCGCGCTCGGTATCGGCCCCTTCGGCGAGGAACGCACGGTCTATGCGGGCGAGATGTTCGTCTCGCGCTTCATCGACCACACCCGCCGCACCCGCCATCTCGGCCTCGACCTGTTCATGGCTGCCGGCACCAAGGTCTACACACCGCTCGCCGCCACCGTCGTCAGCGTCGAGATCGAGAAAGACCCGCTCGGCTACGGCTGCCTGATCGCACTTCGCCACGAGCCCGAGGGCTGCCCGCCCTTCGTCACCCTCTGGGGCCACATGGCGCATGAAGCCATGGCCCGCATCAAGGCCGGCGATCGGCTGGAAGCCGGCGCGCTCGTCGGCGAGATGGGTGCACCGAAGGAAAATGGCGGCTGGGCGCCGCATCTGCACCTGCAGCTTTCGACCGACACCAGCCTGACGGCGACCGAAATCCTCGGCGTCGGCGAACCCCAGTTTCTCGACGTCTGGGCCGAGCTGTTCCCGGATGCCCGCACCTTTGCCGGCATCGCCGAAGAGTTCTACGAAAAGAAGGGCCGCTCGCACGAAGAGATCGTCAGGCGGCGCAAGGAATTGCTGCTGCCGAACCTGTCGATCTCCTACGACAAGCCGATCAAGTTCGTGCGCGGCGAAGGCGTCTGGCTGATCGACGACAGCGGCCGCGCCTATCTCGACTGCTTCAACAATGTCTGCCACATCGGCCATGCGCATCCGGCTGTTGTCGAGGCGATGGCGAAACAGGCGGCGATCCTCAACACCAACACCCGCTACCTGCACGACAACATCGTCGCCTATGCCGAGCGGCTGACTTCGACGCTGCCGAAGGAGTTGACGGTTGCCGGTTTCGTCAACAGCGGCTCGGAGGCCAACAGCCTGGCGCTCAGGCTGATGCGCGCCCATACCGGCCGGGAAAACGCGATCACGCTCGACTGGTCCTATCACGGCACGACCCAGGAGCTGATCGACATCAGCCCCTACAAGTTCCGCCGCAAGGGCGGCAAAGGACCAAAGCCGCATGTCCATGTGGCGACCATTCCCGACAGCTACCATGCGCCGGCGGACTGGCCGGCCGAGGAACACGGCAAGCGTTTTGCCGAAAGCGTCGCCGAACTGATCGCAGCCATGAAGGCCAAGGGCGAAGGTCCGGGCTTCTTCATCGCGGAATCGATCCCGAGCGTCGCCGGTCAGGTGTTCCTGCCGGAGGGTTACTTGCAGGAAGTCTATCGCCTGGTGCGCGAGGCGGGCGGCGTCTGCATCGCCGACGAAGTGCAGGTCGGATTCGGCCGCGTCGGCAGCCATTGGTGGGCCTTCGAGACGCAAGGGGTCGTGCCAGACATCGTCACCATGGGCAAGCCGATCGGCGACGGCCATCCGCTGGCAGCGGTCGTCACCACCCGCGAGGTCACCGACAGCTTCAACAACGGCATGGAATATTTCAACACCTTCGGCGGCAACCCGGTCTCCTGCGCCGTCGGCCTTGCCGTACTCGACGTGATCGAGGGACAGGATCTGCGCGGCAACGCGCTTTCGATCGGCAACTATCTGATCGACGCCTTCCGCGCCATGCAGGCCCGCTATGAAGTGATCGGCGACGTGCGCGGCATGGGCCTGTTCCTCGGCATCGAGCTCGTCTCGGACCGCAAGACGAAGGCACCGGCAACCGAGTTCGCTCGCGCCGTCTCCAACGGCGCACGGCGACGCGGGGTGCTGATGGGCACCGAGGGGCCGCATGACAACATCTTGAAGATGCGTCCGCCGATGATCTTCTCGATGCGTGATGCCGATCATCTGATCGCCGTGCTCGAAGAGACTTTCGCAGACGTGGCGAAATCGCTCGGCTAGCGCCGGGTCGAACAGCAGCAAAACAACATGGATTGGCCGGGATGTGAACGCGTCCCGGCAGCGAAGACGCATGCCCTAAAAACATCAAAGAGGAGAACAGGACAATGAAACTTGGAGTGAAACTTGGAGTTCTGGCACTGGCGAGCACGGCGTTGCTCGCCGGCACCGCCGCACATGCCGGCACGCTCGACGTCATCAAGGAGCGCGGCGAACTTCGCTGCGGCGTCAGCCAGGGCGTGCTCGGCTTTTCCGCGCCCAACGACAAGGGCGAGTGGAGCGGCTTCGACATTGATTTCTGCCGCGCGGTCGCTGCCGCGGCCCTCGGCAACCCCGACAAGGTGAAGTATGTGCCGCTCTCGACCAAGGAGCGCTTCACCGCGCTGCAGTCGGGCGAGGCTGACCTTCTGTCGCGCCAGACCACCTGGACGCTGTCGCGCGACACCGACCTCGGCATGAGCTTCGTCGGCGTCAACTACTACGACGGCCAGGCCTTCATGGTGCGCAACGATCTCGGCGTGAAGAGCGTCAAGGACCTTTCGGGCGCCTCCGTCTGCACCGAGACCGGCACGACGACCGAGCAGAACATGGCGGATTACTTCGGCGCCAACAACATCCAGTACCACGTGGTCGCCTTCGAAAAGGCCGATCAGACGATCCAGGCCTTCAACACCGCGCGCTGCGACGTCTATTCGACCGACGCCTCCGCGCTTTATGCCCAGCGCCTGACGCTCAACGACCCGGATCGCTTTGTCGTGCTGCCGGAAGTGATCTCCAAGGAGCCTCTCGGCCCAGCCGTCCGCCAGGGCGACGACCAGTGGTTCAAGGTCGTGCGCTGGACGCTGTTTGCGCTGACGGAAGCCGAAGAGCTCGGCATCACCAAGGACAATGCCGCCAAGCTCATCGAAAGCGGCACCACCGCCCAGAAGCGCTTCCTCGGCATCGAGAACGAAGCCGGAAAGTCGCTCGGCCTCGATCCGAAATGGGCTTACCAGGCGGTTTCCGCCGTCGGCAACTACGGCGAAGTTTTCGAACGTCACCTGGGCAAGGACAGCCCGCTGAAGATCGAGCGCGGCCTCAACAAACTCTGGAGCCAGGGCGGCCTGATGTACGCTCCGCCGGCACGCTGATCCCCTCGAGCAATTCCGGCCCCGCTCGGAATTGCTCGATCAAGGAAAAGCGCCAACGAGACGCCGCGGCCCTCCCCGCGGCGTTTTCGGTTTTCCGAACTAGGGAGCGCCATCACCAAGGACCGGGAACGCCCCGGCCAGCTAACGCCTCCCTCATTCCTGAGCTTGTCACAGGAATCTCTAGCAATTCCTATGGAATTGCGGACCAGCCCAAGTCCTTGGGCTGAAAGAGTCTTTGACCCGACAGACGTCGGGTCGCTGGATCCCCGCCACAAGGGCGAGGATGACGGAGGGTGGAATGGCCCCTTCCGAACACGGCGAAGGGCTTTCAGTTGTCTGGAGCTGCAACACATTGAACGTGTTTCAGCACACACGCCTGCCCGTCTAGCAGCCGCAGCCTAGTTAGAGCTTGACGATCGTCTTGCGGGCAAGCAGGCCCTGCGGCGCGAAGAGAAGCACGCCGATGACGAGCAGGATGGTAAAGGCGTCACGGTAGCTGAGCAGGCTTTCCGGCAGATAGGCCTGCAGGAACACCTCGATGAAGCCGAGCAGGAAGCCGCCGGCAACCGCACCCGACAGGCTGCCGAGCCCGCCGATGATTGCGGCGATGAAGGCTTTGAGCACCGGCAGGAAGCCCATCAGCGGATCGACGCTGCCGCGCTGCGCCACCCAGAGGATGCCGGCGACACCGGCAAGCAGGCCGGAGATCGCAAAGGCGGTGGCAACCACCGCATTGGCGCGGATGCCCATCAGCCGGACGATGGCGAAATCTTCGGAAGCCGCGCGCATGGCACGACCAAGCACGGTCGTGCGCAGAAAGAGATTGAGGCCGACCAGCATGATGATCGTCACCAGGATCGACGTGCCCTGGATGAGGCCGAGATGCAGGCCGCCAATCTCGATTGTCCCTGAAAAGCTTTCGGGCATCGGCACCGGCTTCGGCCGGGCTGAAATGAAGTTCTGGAAGATGACGCGCAGGATGGCGCTGACGGCAAAGCTCGTCAGAAGCAGCGTCGTCCCACTGGCGCCGCGTACCGGCCGAAAGGCGATGCGCTCCATCAGCATGGCAAGCACGATGGCGATCATCAGCGCCGCGCAGACGGCGAGCGGAAACGGCAGCCCCAGCAACAGGGCGAAGCAGAGGCCGTAGCCGGCTGCCGTCATCAGCTCGCCATGGGCGAAGTTGATGAGCCCCATGATCGAGAAGACGACCGCAAGCCCAAGCGCTAGAAGCGCATAGGTGCCGCCGAGGCTCAGCGCATTGACGAGCTGCTGCAGGAACATGTCCATGGTCTTGACCTCTTGCCCGCGGGCCTCAGGCGCCGAGATAGGCGCCCTGAATTTCGGATGAATTGCGCAGATCGGCGGCCGTACCCGACAGCACGATCCGGCCATTGGCCATGACGTAGCCGGCGTCCGCGATCTCGAGCGACAGCGACACGTTCTGCTCGACGAGAAGGATCGTCAGGCCTTTTTGCCTGAGCCCGGCGATCAGGTCGAAGATCAGGTCGACCACCTGTGGCGCAAGGCCGAGCGAGGGTTCGTCAAGCAACAACAGATCAGGCGACGACATCATCGAGCGGGCGATCGCCAGCATCTGCTGTTCGCCGCCGGAGAGCGAACCGGCCTTCTGGGTCAGCCGCTCCTTCAGGATCGGGAAGCGCGACAGCATATCCTCGCGCACCTCGAAGATCGCGCCGCGCGCCTTGTGCATGGCGCCGCCGAGCAAGAGGTGTTCGTCGACTGTGAGACTTGGAAAGATCCGCCGCCCCTCCGGCGTCAGCGTCATGCCGAGCCGGACGATCTGCTCCGGTGCGAGGCCTGAAATATCCTGGCCGTTGAATGCGACGCGTCCCGCCTTCTTCGCCGCCAGCCCGACAAGGGAATTCAAGGTTGAACTCTTGCCGGCACCATTGGCGCCGAGAAGCGTCACGATCTGCCCCTTGCCGACGGTGAGATCGACGCCCTTCAGCGCCTCGACCGCGCCATAGGCGACCTTGAGACCGCTGACTTCGAGCAGCGGTTTCGGAACGGGAATTTCACTCATCATCATCGGGGCAAAGTCCTTGCCGTGGATTGCAGTGCGGGCAGCCGCAGGAGCGATCCCCGGCAAACCGGGGACCGTCCCGTGAGGTCGATCAGGGTGCCGGAACGTCGGCGGCGGCCGGAACGCCCTGGCTGATCAGCTGGCGGTTGCCGCCTTCGATCTGCACCAGCGAGACCGAGCGCATCGGCATGCCTTGCGTGCCGGCATAGCTGATCGGGCCGGTGACACCCTGGACGTTTTCGAGCGAGGCAATGGCGTTGCGGATCGCGACCGGGTCTATGCTGTTGGCTTCCGTCACCGCTGCGTCGATCACCTTGCCGAGATCGTAGCCGTTGGCGATGTAGACCGTGTCCGGTTCCTGACCGAATTTTTCCTTGTACTTCACGTTGAAGTCCGCGAGCGGGCTGCCGTCGCTGGCAAAGCCGGCAGTCGTAAAGACGACACCGTCGACCGTCGCGCCGAGACCGAAGGTCGTCGGAGAATCGATGCCGTCGCTGCCGAGGATCGGGGTCGTGACACCGGCGCCGCGCAGCTGGCGGATGAAGGCCGGGAAGTCCGGCTCGTAGGCCGCCGTCATGATCACGTCGGGCGCCGGATTCATCGCCTTGATCTTGGTGACCTCGGCGCCGAAGTCCTGCTGGCCCATGCTGTAGGTACCCTCACCGAGGAGCTCGCCGCCCTTGGCCTTGAAAGCGGTAGCGAAATATTCAGGGAGCTTCAGCGTATAAGCGCTGTCCGGCGACTTCAGGATGTAGGCCTTCTTGTAACCCTTCTCGGTGGCATAGGTGGCAAGCACCGAAGCCTGGACGTTGTCGGCCGGATAGTTGCCGAACATGTAGTCGCCAACCGCAAGCGGCATGGTCGGGGTCGTGGCGCAGAAAGAGAAGGCCGGGATCTGCGCCGCCTGGGTCACCTGTCCGGCGGCAATCGACGGATCGGCGTCGCAGGGCGTGATCACGATCTTGACGCCCTCATCGACCAGCTCCTGCGCCACCAGCGCCGTCTGCGCCGCATCCGAGCGGGTATCCTTGGCGACGAGCTTGATCGGGAACTTGCCGGCGGCCCCACCAGCCGCGTTGATTTCCTCGACGGCCATTTCCAGACCCTTCAGCGACGGCTGGTCGTAGGGCGCAAGGCCGCCGGTCTGCGCGGTTGCAAGGCCGATGACCAGGTCTTCGGCCAGCGCCGGCAGCGGCGAGAGGGCGAAGCCAGTAAGAATGGTGGTGAGGCAGAGTGCCCTAGCGTTGGTTTTCATCCGAAAAGCTCCCTCTTTGATTATGCAGGTTTGTGAAGGCCCGGCGCACCGGACGGAATGTCTGCGGTGACGGCGGTTTCCGTCCGCGCCTGGGCCGTTGACCGGCGGCGGCCGATATAGGCCTCGATGACAGCCGGATTGGCCTGGATTTCCGCCGGCGTGCCGATGGCGATCTGCTGGCCCTTGTTCAAGACGACGACGACATCGCAAAGCCGCATGATCAGCTTCAGGTCGTGTTCGACGACGAGCAGGCCGAGGCGATACTTCATGCGGATGCGGTCGAGCACATGCATCAGTTCCTCGGTTTCGGCCGGGTTCATGCCGGCGGCCGGCTCGTCGAGCAGCAGGTAGCGCGGCTTCAGCGCCAACGCGCGTGCGATCTCCAGCCGCCGCTGTGCGCCATAGGAAAGCGTGCCGGCCAGCCGGCCGGCAAAATCCTCAAGACCCACTTCCGAAAGCACGACACGTGCACGGGCCGCGGGATCTTCGCCGGTCGCCTTCAGAGCGCTAGCGGCGACCGTGACGTTTTCCAGCACCGTCAGGTTCTTGAACAGGCGGATGTTCTGGAAGGTGCGGGCAAGGCCTGCGACCGGAACGGCATGGACCGGCAGCGACGCGACATCCTGACCGTCGATCAGCACGCGGCCGGTCGATGGCGGCACGACGCCGGAAACGCTGTTGATCAAGGTCGATTTGCCTGCACCATTCGGGCCGATGAGACCCGTGACGAGGCCAGGCTTGATCTCGAAATTGGCATTTTCGAGCGCAACGAGACCGGCGAACTTCTTGCCGAGGCTCTCGACCCGCAGCGTGCCGTGGCCAATTGCAGGTGCCGCGGCCGCCGGTGCGGCGCTCGCCACAGTGCCGTCCTTCGCTGCGGAGCGTTTGAACCAGCCGAAACGCTCATCGAGCTCGCGCACGCCGAAGAGCCCGTCCTGCAGGCAGTACATGACGACGAGGATCGCCACACCGATGCCAAGGTCGGTGAGACCGAAGACCGTCGGCAACTTCAGGAAACCGAGATCGACACCGCCTTCGAGCTTACGCAGGAGCTCGACGATCAGCATGATGACGGCAGCCCCGCCAACTGCGCCCGAAACCGTGGTGATGCCGCCGAGGATCAGCATCGCCAGCAGCATGAAGGTCAGGTTGAAGTAGAAATCCTTGGGTGAAAAGGCCCCGAGGAAATGCGCCAGCAGCGCACCGGCGGCACCAGCCAGCACCGCACCCAGAACCCAGCCGAAGAAGCGATGCAGCTTGACATTGACGCCGACGGCCGTCGAGGCGATCTCGTCTTCGCGCGAGGCCCGAAGTTTCAGGCCGGCGCTCGAATCCCGATAGAGACGCGCAACCGCAACGGCCGCAATGGCAAAGGGCAGCGCCACCCAGAGATTGACGGCGCGCGGGATGCCGAAAAAGGTCTGGCTACCACGGGTGAAATCGGTCGAGGCGACGAGCACGACGTGGACGATGACGAGGAAACCGAGTGTCGCGATCGAGGCCGACGAACCGGCCAGCCGCGCGACCGGAATGCCGATCAGCACCGCGACCAGCGCGACCACCACAAGCGCAATCGCAAGTGCTGGCAGGAAGGGCATGCCGATGCCCGCCAGCCATTCCGGCAGGTGCGGCAGCGCCGTCTTCTGGATGATCGGATTGAGAGTGAGGAGGCCGGAGGCATAGGCGCCGATCGCCATGAAGCCGACGTGACCGAAGGAAACGATGCCGGAATTGCCGGCATAGATGCCGATGCCAAGCACGGCGATGACGTTGATCATGTAGAGCGTCACCAGGCGCTCGCCGCTGCCTGGAAAGAACAGCGAGGCGACGGCGGCGGCGGCCAGAAGCGGCAGCGACGTTACAAGGATACCAACGACGGTTTCTCGCCTGACGCGCACCATCCGCATTCCCCCAGATTTTCTGGCCCGCTCATATTTTTGGCTCGGGCCCGTTCCCGAAATAAACGTTAACGCAGATCGATCAAATGTCAATCTTGTTTCAAAAAACATTCTCTGCTAGCAATTATGTAACAAAAATTAGAAAGCGGAATTCGCGCCATCGTTTTTGGGAGGCAGAAATCGTGGCAATCCGGGACCGACTGACAGACGGCGCCATCACCTTCACGCGCTCTGAACTGAAGATCGTCAGGCAGCTTCTGTCGAACTATCCGGCTGCTGGGCTGAACACGGTTGCGCATCTGGCCGCCGCCGCCGGCGTCAGCAACCCGACCGTCGTGCGCTTCGCCAACACGCTGGGCTTCGAAGGCTATCCGGAATTCCAGAAGGCGCTGCTCAGCGAAGTGCAGGAGCGCATGAGTTCGCCGCTCTCCATGCTCGACGAGCGGCGCCCGTCGCTGGAGCAGGAGAACTTCTACCAGTACTTCCTGCGCGCCAGCATCCATGCGCTGGAATCCTCGATGCAGATGCTGCCTTCGGAGGATTTCGAGGCTGCGGTCGACGCGGCCGCCGACATGAGCGCCCGCATCCATTGCCTCGGCGGCCGCTTCAGCGGCTTTCTCGCCGGTCTGCTCTGGTCGCACATGAAGCAACTGCGCGGCGACACCCGCTGGATCAACGGCAGCCAGGCCGATCAGGTCGACCAGCTGGTCGATCTCGGCAAGCGTGACGTGCTCTTCGTCTACGACTACCGCCGCTACCAGAACGACACGATCCGGTTTGCCCGCCGGGCAGCGGCGCAAGGCGCGCGCATCGTGCTCTTCACCGACCGCTGGCTCTCGCCGATCGCCGATTTCGCGACCGTGACGCTGACGGCACCGGTGGACACGGTGTCGCCCTACGACACGATGGTGCCGGCGATCGCCCAGACGGAGGCGGTGATCGCCGCACTCACCGCCCGCCTTGCGACGCAGTCGCGCGGCCGCATCGAGCGCATGGAGGAACTGCGCCGCGGCTATGCGATCACCGAGGACGCGTTCAGCGCGCCCGTTGAAGACGACCGCTGACCCTTTCCGCCGCCATGGCGGACCAGACAAACCGAGGAGAATTTCGAATGAGTGCAGTCACTGTAAAGGTTGGCGACGATCTCTTGAGGCGCGACAGCGCCTATGAGGCGGGCCGAACGTCGCTGCTGTTCGTCGACATGCAGCGCATCTGGTGCGAGCCGAACCTCGACCCGACCCACCCGCAGGATGCCGACAGCTACTATCACAAGCGCCTGCGCCAGACGGTCATTCCCAATCAGGTCCGCATCCTTGAAGCGGCACGAAGGGCCGGTTGCGAGGTGCTACACACCATCATCGAGAGCCTGACGCTCGACGGCCGCGACCGTTCGCTCGACCACAAGCTCTCCGACATGCATGTGCCGAAGGGATCTCCCGAGGGCCAGGTCATTCCGGAACTCGCACCCGTAGATAACGAGATCGTGCTGCCGAAGACCTCATCTGGCGTCTTCAACTCGACCAACATCGACTACGTCCTGCGCAATCTCAACACCCGCTACCTGATCATATCAGGCGTCATCACCGACCAGTGTGTCGACATGGCGGTGCGTGACGCTGCCGACCGCGGCTACCTCGTCACCGTCGTCAACGACGCCTGCGCCACCTACAGCGAACAACGCCACGAAGGCGCGCTTCGCGCCTACTCCGGCTATTGCTGGACGACCGACACCGAGACCGTTGTCAGCCGCCTCAACGGCCTGCGCCAGGCCTGAGCGCGCAAAAACAAGACTGGAGGGGAACTCATGACCGAAACCAACAACGGCAAGGCGGCCGCCGAACTGACGGAACTCGCCACCTTCGTGACCACCGACATCGCCGGCATCACCCGCGGCCGCAGCTTCGCCGCGACCGAGATCGACAGCTATCTCCGCAAGGGTGTCGGCTGGGTGCCGGCCAATCTGGCGCTCACCCCCTTCGACCTGATTGCCGAAAACAATCCCTGGGGCTCTGCCGGTGACCTCCGGCTGATGGCCGATCCCGAAAGCAAGGCACGCGTCACCTGCCTGCCCGACGAAACGCCGCTGCATTTCTACCACTCCGACATCACCGACCTTCAGGGCAATGCCTGGGACTGCTGCGTGCGCAGCTTCCTGAAACGGACGCTGAAGGAATACGAAGACGCCGGTCTCAAGGTCATCTCCGCCGTCGAGCAGGAATTCCAGCTTCTCGGCGTCGACTGGCCGGATGCCCCCTCCTTCGGTCTGCGCGCACAGCGCCGGGCCGAGCCTTTCGGCTCGCTGCTGATGACCGCCTTGCAGGAGGCGGGCGCCGAGCCGGAAATGTTCCTGCCGGAGTATGGAAAAGACCAATTCGAAATTACCTGCCGTCCGGCCGACGCACTGACCGCCGCCGACCGCGGCGCCACCATCCGCGCGATCACCAAGGAAGTCGCCGCGCTCTTCGGCTGGAACGCGAGCTTCGCGCCGAAGACGGCTTCTAACGGCGTCGGCAACGGCGTGCACCTGCATGTGAGCTTCACCGATCTTGACGGCAATCCGGTCACCTTCGACGCATCGCGTCCTGGCCGCCTCTCCATGGTTGCCGGCTCCTTCGCCGCCGGAGTCATCCGGCATCTGCCGGCGCTCACCGCCTTCACCGCTCCGTCCGTGCTTTCGTACATGCGGCTCGTGCCACACCATTGGAGCGCCGCCTACACCTGCCTCGGCGAAAAGAACCGCGAAGCGACGCTCCGCATCTGCCCGACGCTCGACCTGCCCGGCAGCAATCCAGCCAAACAGTTCAACATGGAGTATCGCGCCGCCGATGCCTGCGCCAGCCCGCACCTCTCGCTGGCGGTGCTCTTGAAGGCCGGGCTCGAAGGCATCAAAGCCGGGCTCGAGCAGCCGCCTTTGATCAATTCCGACCCGTCCGATTTCTCGACCGTAGAACAGGAGACGCTCGGCATCCGCCGCTTGCCGTCCAGTCTCCCCGAAGCACTCGACACGCTGGCGGCCGATCCCGTCGTCACCGGCTGGTTCTCCAAGGATTTCCTCGACTGCTACGTCGCGATGAAACGCAAGGAGATCGAGATCGTCGATGGGCTCTCGCCCGATGAACTCTGCGCCCGCTATGCGGCGGTCTACTGATTGACGGATGGGCAGCCCATGACCTCGAAAACGGCCATCAAGAGCCCCGAAATCGGTGCGCGACACGATCCGAGCACGCCCCTGCTTTCGATCGACGAACTGCCGCCCTATGCGGTGTTCAACCCGGACGGCACTTCGCCGATCCTGCTTCTGTGCGAGCATGCGTCCAACCGGATGCCGCGCGCGCTCGGCGACATGGGGCTGCCGCTCCATGAACGCCAGCGCCACATCGCCTGGGACCTCGGCGCCATGGCACTGGCGCAGCGCTTAAGCCTCAGCCTCGACGCGCCACTGTTCTTCACCAACTATTCGCGCCTGGTGATCGACTGCAACAGGCCATTGGCGGCACCCTCGATGATCCCCGAGATCAGCGAGGCGACGGAGATCGCCGCCAACAGGAACCTGAGCGACGCAGAGCGACAGCAGCGGATCGACACGCTGTTTGCGCCCTACGCCGATGCCGTCAGCCGACGTCTCGACCGGCTCGAAGGCGAAGGCAAACGGTCCTTTGTCGTCGGCATCCATAGCTTCACACCCGTCTACTTCGGCAAGCCGCGCCCGTGGCAGGCCGGTATCCTCTATCGCGATGCGGTCGACTTCGCCGGCTCTTTGATCCGTGAGTTGGCGAGTGAAAGCCATCTGATGATCGGCGACAACGAACCCTACAACATCCATCCGGACGAGGACTACACCGTGCCGGTGCATGCCGATGCACGCGGATTGCCGGGCGTGCTGGTCGAGGTGCGGCACGATCTGATCGACACTGATGCCGGCGTTGCCGCCTGGGGCGAGCGGCTGACACGGTGTCTCAAGGCCAGCATCGGGCAAGGCTCGTGACCGCGCTCTATGAGAGGGACAAGGCGGCAATCGCCACCCTGCAGAAGCTGCGCTTCTTCCCGCTCGCCATTACCGGCGGCCGCGGCGCGCGGGTCGTAGAGGAAGATGGTCGTGAACTGATCGACCTCTCCGGCGCCTGGGGTGCGGCGAGCCTCGGCTATGGTCACCCGGCACTTGTCGCAGCGATATCGAATGCCGCAGCCAATCCCGCAGGCGCGAGCGTGCTTTCGGGCGCCAACCGGCCGGCGACCGAACTCGCCGAAAGGCTGCTCGCCGTCTTCCCGGGACAGAGCGACAACAAGGTCTGGTTCGGCCATTCCGGCTCCGATGCCAACGAGACGGTCTTTCGTGCCGTTACCAAGGCGACGGGGCGCACGGGTGTCATCGCCTTCCTCGGCGCCTATCACGGCTGCACTGTGGGCTCGATGGCCTTTTCCGGCCACAGCGTCCAGGCGGGTGCTGCCAAGGCCGAAGGGTTGCTGCTGCTTCCCTACCCCGATCCCTACCGGCCCTATCGCGACGACCCGACCGGCGGGGCGATCCTCGCCGAATTGCGGCAGCGCCTCGAAGCGGCACCGGACCAGTTCGCCGCCGCCTTTATCGAGCCCATCCAGTCCGATGGCGGACTGATCGTTCCGCCACCCGGCTTCTTCACGGCGTTCGCCGCGATCTGCCGCGAATTCGGCGTGCTCGTCGTCTGCGACGAGGTGAAGGTCGGGCTCGGCCGCAGCGGTCGACTGCACTGCTTCGAGCACGAGGGTTTCACACCGGATATCCTGACCATCGGCAAGGGGCTCGGCGGCGGACTGCCGCTGTCAGCCGCGATCGGCCCGGCGCGCATACTCGATTGCGCCAGCGCCTTTGCCATGCAGACGCTGCACGGCAACCCGATCTCTGCCGCGGCGGGCCTTGCGGTGCTGGAAACGATCGAACACGAAGCGCTGGCTCAAAACGCCGAGCACAAAGGGCAGCGGCTGCGCCAGGGCCTGCAGCGCTTGGCCGAGCGCCATCGCCTGATCGGCAACGTTCGCGGACGCGGCCTTGCCTGTGGCGTCGAACTGGTCGCCGACCGGGAGGCCCGCGCTCCGGCCTCGCGCGAAACGGCCAAGCTCGTCTACCGCGCCTATGAACTCGGCCTCGTTGTCTATTACGTCGGCATGAATTCGAACGTGCTGGAGATGACACCGCCGCTGACGATCACCGACCAGGACATCGACGCAGCGCTCGATCTTCTCGACCAGGCATTCGACGACGTAGTGGCCGGTCGCGTCTCTGACGACGTTCTGGCGGATTTTGCCGGCTGGTAGCTGGCCCCGGGGGCGTTGCCGCCTAAGCCCTTACCAGCCTTCCTCGAGCACGCGACCCAGCATGTCGGCGAAGAAGTCGGCGCTCTCCTTGGTCAGGCAGAGCGGCGGCTTGATCTTCAGCACGTTCAAGTGATCGCCGGTCGGCTGCATGATGACGCCGAGATCAAGCAGGCGGTCGCAGATCGCCGCCGTCTCTTCCGTCGCCGGCACGAGGGTCTCGCGGTCGCGCACGAACTCAACGCCAAGATAAAGCCCCATGCCATGCACGGCACCGATCAGCGGGAAGCGTTGCCCAAGCGCTTCGAGGCGGGCTTTCAGATAGCCTCCGACGACACGGGCGTTCTCTGGTAACCGTTCTTCCGTCAGGAGGTCGAGCACGGTCTGGCCGACGACGGAACTGACGGGGCTGCCGCCGGAAGACGAGAAGAAATATCCCTCCTTCTCCAGTGCATCGGCAATTTCGCGCCGGGTGATGACGGCGCCGAGCGGGTGGCCGTTGCCCATGCCCTTGGCGACCGTGATGATATCGGGCACGACGCCCTGTTCCTCGAAACCCCAGAAATAGTCGCCAAGGCGGCCATAGCCGACCTGTACTTCGTCGGCGATGCACACACCACCACGCGCGCGCACCATCGCGTAGACCGCATCGAGATAGCCCTTGGGCAGGGGAATGCCGCCGGCATTGCCATAGACCGGCTCGCAGATAAAACCGGCCAGCTTTTCACCCGCGGCATCGAGCGCCGTGAGCTTGGTAACGACGGAGCGGGGATAGCTGTCGCGCGTATCGTCGCCGCGGAACTCGCCGCGATAGGTGTTGGGCGCCGTGACCGGATGGACCCAGGCCGGACGGGTCTGAAGTGCCTGCGGATTGTCGGCGATCGACGTGGACACCGCATCGCTCGCGACCGTCCAGCCATGATAGGCCTCCAGCAGGCTGACGACGTTGCGCGCACCGGAATAGGCCCAGGCAAGCCGGAGTGCCAGGTCGTTGGCCTCCGAGCCACTATTGACCAGGAACACCGTGTCCAGTCCATCCGGCGCAAGCGCTGCCAGCCGGGCCGAGAATTCGGCAACCGACGCATAGTGGAAGCGCGAATTGGTGTTGAGCAGCGACCATTGCCGCCCGACCGCGGCTGCCAGCCGTGGATGCCCATGGCCAAGAATCGTCACGTTGTTGACCATGTCGAGATAGCTGCGACCCTCGATGTCGAAGAGGTGTTCCTTCCAGCCGCGCTCGATCTGGGGTGGGTGCCGGTAGTACTTCTTCTGCGGCTTGGCAAAGTGCTGCTGGCGACGGGCAAGCAGCGCCTCGCTATGTGGTTCCGGCGCATCGCATTCGAACCCGAGGATACCTGCCGGCGACGGGCACAGCGCTTTCCAGGCGTCCGCCTGATGCGGCATCACAAAGAGCGGTGGAACGAGACCGTGCTCGCGGCAAAGCTGAACGCGGATCAGGCCGAGGGACTGTTGTTCGCCCGTTACGACCCCCAACGCGGACCCGGCAACGATTGTCTCCGAGAGGCCCGCGCCGACTTCCACCCCTTCGAGAAACAGGTTGGCCTCAGCTCCCTCCAGCACCAGCAGCCCGTCCTGCTGCACGACGCGCGCTGCAAAGGGGGCGACGATCTCGCTGCCGGCCGCAAGGCAGATATCGACGTGCAGCGCGAAGGTTGCGTCGGGCTTCGGCGATCGCAGCTGGGTCTCGGTCATGCGATACTCGCCGTAGCGCGTGGTCGCGATGCCGATCGCGTGCGCCGCATGCTGGAGCAGCGAGACCGGCAATCCCTGGTGTTGCCAGCGCTCCTCCGGCAGGAGCGGGCTCAGGATCGACAGGTCGATGTGGCGTACATCCGTTGGACCGAGTCCCTGGATCAGGCTCGCTCCGGTCACCGGAGCCGGTTCCGGCGTAAAGCCGACGGCCGAAAGAATGGCCTGTTCCATCAGCGCCGAAGGAACCGAGGATGCGACGTCGAATATCTCCCGCTCATGGACGGCATTGCCCTCGACGTAAGTGTTTTCAGGCTCGCGCGCGAGCTGGTGTTCGGAGCTTGCGACCAGCACGGCGGCGCGGGCGACGATCAGTGGCCAGAGTGCCTTAAGCTCCGTCTCGGTCAAAGGGCATGCCGCGTGAAACGCCCTGACCGCTGGCAGCATGAACCAGGGGTCGCCGTCGGCATGATGCAGCAGCGAAGCGCAGGTGACGGCGAGTTCAGCGACCAGCCAGCCGTTCAGAATGTCGCCGAAATCGATGACGCCATCCGGGATCGCCCGGCCAGCGGCATCCGGCTGGCTCACGACATTGTCGTCGGTGATGTCGTGGTGGATCGCCTGGATCCGCAGATCCGGTATCAACGGTTGCAGGCGCCGCATGGCGCCAACCACGACTTCGGCGATACGTTTCTTGCGCTGCTGGTCCGACATTTCGGCGAGGAGATGGAGAATGACCGGGCCGGCGCGGCGCAGATCCCACTGCAGTTCGCGTTCGAGGCCGGGATGTTCGAAATCTCGTAGAGCCGAGGCGAGCTGTCCCGCGAGCGCGCCGAGCGCTGCAATCGCCCCCGGCGACAGGTGCTTGCGTCGGGTCAAGGGCTCGCCGTCGAGATAGCTGAGCAGCCGGATTCGGTAGGCCTGGTCGCGGACGATCACATTCTCGATCACCTCGCCTTTGAGCGACGGCATGACCTGCGCAACCCGTGCCGATACCAGCCTCTCGGCGAGATGCTGCAAGGCCGCGTTCTGCGCTTCAAGCTCAAGCAGCCCGTACTCCGCCCGGCAGATCTTCAGCACGTAGCGCCGCTCGCCGGTATCAAGCAGGTAGTTGCGGTCCTGCTGGCTGCCGAGCTCGCGGATCGCGCCTGACAGACCGTAGTGCTCAGCCAGAAGCGTGGCCGCCTCCTCGGCACTGATATCGGGCCTCGGCAGCTCGGTACGAAGCTTCAGCGCGTCCTCAACCATGGTCTCGTCATCCTCCCATTCGGCGGTCGATCCTCCGAATCGACCGGAATGTTGTCGAGATTAGAGCGGGACGAGGAAAAGTCTGCGCGGTTATGCGCCCTTATCCTGCTCGCGTGCTACTGCGACATGCCTTCCAGGCGATAGCGCGTGCCGGGGTAGAGCAGCCGCGCCGTCGTCACATTGCCCGCATCCGACCAGGTGCGGCGCCGGATCATCAGGCATGGCTCGTTGCGGTCGATGCCGAGCAACTTGCATTCCCAGAGCTGCGGCGACACGGCTTCGACGATCTGTTCGGTGCGGGTGATCGGCGCCATCGCGGTCAGATAGGCATTCGGCGTCATCGTCTGGAAATCCTGTTCCAGATAGCGCGGGCAGATCGCCGGATTGACGAAACGATCCTCGATCTGGATCGGCAGGCCGTTTTCCGAATGCACCATGATCGAGTGGAAAACGCGGGCGCCGGTGGCAAGCCCGAGCGCGTAGCCGGTCTCGGGTGTCGCCACCTCTTCCTGCAGCAGCGTCATCAGCGACGTGTGGGTGTGGCCGCGTCCATGAATCTCGTCGGCAATGTTGCGCACTTCCAGGAGCGCCGTGCTGCCCTTATGCGCGGCGACAAAGGATCCGACGCCCTGAACGCGTGTAATCGCGCCCTCGGTTGCCAGTTCCCGAAGCGCCCTGTTGGCGGTCATGCGGCTGACCCCGAGGTCGGCGACGATTTCGTTTTCCGAGGGGATGCGGTGATGGGCGGGCCACTCGCCACTCTCGATACGGCTGCGGATGAACTGCTTGACCGCCTCGTAGCGCGGCACCGGGCCGTCTTCGAAAGCGCCCATATCGTTGCGTTTTCCCAGTGCCGTCATCAACTCACGCCCCGCCCTTCCGGAATGCCGAACAAATCATGCGCATTCCCTCACGAATCTTTTCGTTCATTTCACGCTTGCGCGCCAGCTTAAAATATCTATAGTTCCATATACAACTACGTACAGGAAAATGCACATGGCAACTTTTCCCGTCAACCGGATCTTTGCAGAACGGGCGCTGCTGCCCGGCGGCTGGGCCGAAAACGTCGCGATTTCGCTCGATGCGTCCGGCCGGATTGCAGCGATCGAACCCGGCAGCGCCGCCGCCAATGGCGACGAGCGTGCGGCTGGGCCACTGATCCCGGCGATCGCCAACCTGCACTCCCATGCTTTCCAGCGCGCGATGGCAGGCCTCGCCGAAGTCGCCGGCAGCGGCGACGACAGCTTCTGGACCTGGCGCGAGGAAATGTACCGCACCGTCGGACTGGTAAACCCCGATGATGTCGAGGCGATCGCCGCCAAGCTCTACATGGAGATGCTGAAGGGCGGTTTCGGCCACGTCGCCGAATTCCACTACCTGCATCACCAGGCCGATGGCAGCGCTTACGCCGATCCGGCGGAAATGTCGCTGCGCATCCTTGGCGCCGCCCGCACGACCGGTATCGGCCTTACCCATTTGCCGGTTTTCTACGCTCACGCTAATTTCGGCGGCGTCGCACCGAATGCCGGCCAACGGCCGTTCCTGCACGATCCCGACCGCTTCCTCGCTCTTCTCCAGCGCCTTGAGCCACTCTGCCGCGAAGCCGGCCATACGCTCGGCTACGCCATCCATTCGCTGCGCGCCGCAACGCCCGAAGAGATGCGCACGATCCTAGAAGCGGCACCCGTCGCCGGCCCGATCCACATTCACGTCGCCGAACAGACCAAGGAGGTTGACGACAGCCTCGCCTGGAGCGGCCGCCGCCCGGTCGAATGGCTGCTCGACGAGATGCCGGTCGACGAGCGCTGGTGCGCGATCCACGCGACGCATCTGACGGAAAACGAACGCCAACGCCTGGCGCGCTCCGGCGCTGTTGCCGGTCTCTGCCCCGCGACCGAGGCCAATCTTGGCGACGGCATCTTCCCGGCGGTTGATTTCTTGGTCGAAGGCGGCACCTTCGGCATCGGCACCGACAGCCATGTGGCGACCAGCGTCGCCGAGGAATTGCGGCTGCTCGAATACGGCCAGCGCCTGCGCGACCGCCGCCGCAACCGGCTGGCCTCCGGCCCAGGCACTTCGATCGGTCGCACCATTTTCGGCGCGGCTCACAAGGGCGGCGCGCAGGCAGCTGGCCAGAAGACGGCCGGCATCACTGTGGGCGCCCGTGCCGATTTCGTCGTGCTCGATGGTGACAATCCGTACATCGCCGCCGCCAGCGACAACCAGATCCTCGACCGCTGGCTCTTTGCACTTGGCGGCGAGAGCGTTCGCGACGTCATGGTCGCTGGCGCGTGGAAGATCCGGAACGGACGCCACGACCGGGAGGAAGATATCGACCGCGCTTTTGCGCGGGTGCTGATGAAACTGAAATAGTCGTCGAAGCCAAAATCAAAACAGGGAACAGCTTTATGTCGATCAACAAACTGAAACTCACGCTTGCCGCCACCGGCCTCGTGCTTGCCGCCTCCACCGGCAGCGCCAGCGCCTCCTATTGCGGCGACGGCAAGACCGTCATGTTCGCCGGCATCGATTGGGAAAGCGGTGCGTTCATCACCGAAGTGATGAAGACCATCCTTTCCAAGGGCTACGATTGCCAGGTGGATTCGATCCCCGGCAACTCCGTGACGCTGGAGCAGGCAACCGCCAACAACGACGTGCAGATCTTCGCCGAGGAATGGCTCGGACGCTCTGACGTCTGGAACAAGGCGGTCGAGGAAAAGAAGGTCGTCGCCGTTGGCAAGACCTTCGTCGGCGCCAGCGAAGGCTGGTTCGTACCGGAATACGTGATCAAGGGCGACGCCGCGCGCAATCTCGAAGCCAAGGCGCCGGACCTGAAGAGCGTTTCGCAGCTTTCGGACCCCAAGATGGTCGAACTCTTCGCCGATCCGGAAGAGCCGACCAAGGGCCGCTTCCTCAATTGCCCCTCCGGCTGGACCTGCGAGGGCGTGAGCTCCGCCAAGCTCGAAGCCTACAAGCTTGGCGAGACCTATGTGAACTTCCGTCCGGGCACCGGCACCGCGCTCGATTCCGCCATCACCTCGGCCTATCTCCAGGGCGAGCCGATCCTCTTCTACTACTGGTCGCCGACCGCGATCATGGGCAAGTTCAAGCTCGTCCAGCTTGAGGAGCCGGCCTATAGCGAAGCCTGCTGGAAGGAGCTTTCGAGCGCCAACGGCAAGCGCGATGAGGGTTGCGCCTTCCCGTCGGTGGACGTCTCCTATGGCGTCAACAGCACCTTCGCCCAGGAAGCCCCCGAGATCGTCGCCATCCTCGAAAAGGCGACCTTCCCGCTCGACGCCGTCAACGGCAGCCTTGCCTATATGACCGACAACAAGGTCGACGCGACGGCAGCCGCCGCCGAGTTCCTGAAGACCAAGGCGGATGTCTGGGGCCAGTGGGTTTCCGATGAAGCCCGCGGCAAGATCGAAGCCAGCCTGAAGTAATCGCGACCAGCCGCCGGCTCGGGCTCCGTCGTCGCGTCCAACGCGGCGCGAGCCTGATCCGATGGCCGGCCACAATACCCGAAGCAAGCGCCATCGGCGGCCGCCAGCGGCTGCCCGCCGGCCCGAGCAAGGAACGTTTCCGATGTTTCCGGATTCTCTCAATCTCTCCATTCGCGGGCCGGTGAACGATTTCATCCAGGCACTGGTCAGCGGCTATGGCTGGGTCTTCAAGGCGATCAGCGCCGTCATTCTGAAAGCCGTTCTGTATATCGAATGGATCCTGCGCGGCCTGCCCTGGTGGGTCGTCATCCTGATTTTCATGGCGCTCGCCTGGCAGAGCTCCAAGCGCTGGCCCCTGACGGTGGTCGTCGGCGTTCTGCTCTTCTTCGTCGGTGTGCTCGGCCTCTGGGACCTGACCATGCAGACGCTGGCCTTGATGCTGATGGCAACGATCGTCTCGGTCGTCATCGGTGTGCCCATGGGCATTCTCGTCGCCAAGAGCCGCGTGATGCGCAACATCACCCTGCCGGTGCTTGACGTCATGCAGACGATGCCGAGCTTCGTCTACCTGATCCCGGCGCTGATGCTCTTCGGCCTCGGCAAGGTGCCGGCCATCCTCGCCACCATCATCTACGCGGTGCCGCCCTTGATCCGCCTCACCGATCTCGGCATCCGCCAGGTCGATCACGAGGTGGTGGAAGCGGCGACCGCCTTTGGCGGCAGCCCCAACCAGATCCTCTTCGGCGTCGAGCTGCCGCTCGCCACCCCGACGATCATGGCCGGCCTCAACCAGACGATCATGATGGCGCTGTCGATGGTGGTCGTCGCCTCGATGATCGGCGCGCGGGGCCTCGGCGAGCAGGTGCTGAACGGCATCCAGACGCTCGACGTCGGCAAGGGGCTCGAAGCCGGCATCGGCATCGTCATTCTCGCGATCGTACTCGACCGCATCACACAAGGCTTCGGCAAGAGCCGGACGGAGGATCCCCGCAATGGCTGATATCGAGATCCGCAACGTCTACAAGATCTTCGGACAGGACGCCAAAGCCGCCCTCGCCATGGCCAAGGAAGGGCTCAACAAGTCCGAAATCCTCGCCCGCTCAGGCTGCAGCGTCGGCCTCAACAATGTCAGCCTGACCATCGGCGCCGGCAAGATCTTCGTGATCATGGGGCTTTCCGGCTCCGGCAAGTCGACGCTGGTGCGCCACATCAACCGGCTGATCGAGCCGACCAGCGGCGAAGTGGCATTCGACGGCAACAACATCCTGGACCTCGACGCCAAGGCGCTGCGCACCTTCCGCATGCACCGCGTCAGCATGGTGTTCCAGAGTTTTGCGCTGATGCCGCATCGTACCGTGCTGCAGAACGTCGTCTACGGCCAGCGGGTGCGTGGTCTCCCCAAGGCCGAAGCCCGCGAGATCGGCATGAAATGGATCGAGACGGTTGGGCTTTCCGGCTACGACGCCAAGTTTCCGCATCAGCTTTCGGGCGGCATGAAGCAGCGCGTCGGCTTGGCTAGGGCGCTGGCCGCCGATACCGACGTGATCCTGATGGACGAGGCCTTCTCGGCGCTCGACCCGCTGATCCGCGCCGATATGCAGGACCAGCTGCTGCAATTGCAGCAGAACCTGTCGAAGACCATCGTCTTCATCACCCACGATCTCGACGAGGCGCTGCGCATCGGTTCGGAAATCGCCATCCTCAAGGATGGTCAGGTGGTGCAGGTCGGCACACCGGACGATATCTTGGAGCGGCCGGCCAACGACTATGTCGCCCGGTTCGTGCAACGCCGCCAGGGACGGCCGGAAGCCCATGAGTAAGAGCATAGCCCTCGATGCGCCGCTGACCTGGCAAGAGATCGCGGCGGTCGCCAATGGCGCCCGCCTTGAGCTTTCGAAGGCCGCGCGACAGCGCATTGTCAATGCCCGACGGATCGTCGGCGCTCTGGTCGAGCGCGGCATCCGCGGCTACGGCATCAACACCGGAGTGGGCGCGCTCTGCGATGTCATCATCGACCGCGAGAACCAGCAGGCGCTGTCGCGCAACATCGTCCTCAGCCACGCCTGCGGCGTCGGCGACCCGCTCCCCCGCCCGGAAGCCCGCGCCGTGATGGCAGCCCAGATCGCCAATTTTGCCCACGGCTATTCCGGCGTGCGCATTGAAACGGTCGAGGCGCTGCTGGCACTGCTCAATGCGGACCTCGTTCCGGACATTCCGTCGCGCGGATCGGTCGGCTATCTCACCCATGCGGCCGCGATCGGCCTCGTCCTGATCGGCCATGGAACGGTCGATGACGGCAAGGGCAGGATCGGCGGCGCCGAAGCGCTCGCGCGGATCGGGTTGAAGCCGCTGCGGCTGGAAGCCAAGGAGGGCCTGAGCCTCGTCAACGGCACACCTTGCGCCACTGGCCTTGCGGCCTTGGCGCTGTCGCGCGCCGCTCGCCTGTTCGACTGGGCAGATGCGGCCGCCGCCATGACCTACGAAAACCTCGGCAGCCAGGCGAACGCCTTTGCCGCCGTCCCGCTGGCGCTTCGCCGCTCCAAGGGGCTCGAGGCGGTCGGCGCGTCGCTGCGCACCTATCTCGCCGACAGCCCGATGCTGGCAGAGACCGCCGGCACGCGCACCCAGGATCCTTTAAGCCTTCGCGCCGTACCGCATGTGCACGGCGCTGCCCGCGATGCGTTTGCCCAGGTCGCCGAAGTCGTCGACCGGGAACTCGCAAGCCTCACCGACAACCCGGCCGTTGCCGGAACGCCGGAGGCGCCGGAGGTGCATTCGCAGGCGCACGCGGTCGGCGCCGCCCTTGGCCTTGCCATGGACAGCCTGGCGGTCGCCATCGCCGAAGTCGCCGCCATCTCCGAGCGCCGCATCGACCGGCTCGTCAATCCGCTGGTGAGCGGCCTGCCGGCCTTCCTTGCCGGGGACAGCGGCGTTTCCTCCGGTTTCATGATCGCGCAATATACGGCCGCTTCGCTCGCCGCCGAAAACCGGCGCCTCGCGGCCCCCGCAAGCCTCGACGGCGGCATCACCTCGGCGCTGCAGGAGGACATCCTCACCCATGCGACGCCAGCCGCCTGGAAGGCGCTCTCAATCGCCGACAATCTCGAAACGATCCTGGCGATCGAACTGCTCGCCGCATCCCAGGCCTATGACCTGCAGCCGCGTCGCCGCGCCGCCGGTACCGACGTGCTCTACCAGCGCATCCGCACCGTGATCCCTGTTTATGCCGACGACCGGCCGCTGAACGGCGACTTTGCGCGCATGCGCACGATCATTGAAGAGACCATGCCATGAAGATCCTGCGCGCCAGCACCTACAAGCGCATGCCCTGGAAGAACGGCGGCGGCGAGACCGTGGAGATCGCGGTTTTCCCCGAAAAAGCCTCGCTTGGCGATTTCGACTGGCGCGTCAGCATGGCGACCGTCGCCAGCGACGGGCCCTTCTCCAGCTTTCCCGGCATCGATCGCACGCTCTCGATCCTTCAGGGCAAGGGCATGCGGCTCTCGATAGAAGGCCGCGCGCCTGTTGTGATGACCGGCGAAGCGGCCCCGCTCCCCTTCCCGGCGGATGTCGCGACATCGGCGACGCTGGTAGACGGTCCGATCGTCGATCTCAATGTCATGACAAGGCGCGGCAGGCTCGCCCACACGGTTCGACGCCTGGCGATCGATCATCCGCAGACGGTGGAAGGCTCGGCGGAAACGACCCTCGTCCTTTGCCACGGCGGTGCCGTGCGTTTGACCGCAGCAGAGGGACAGGCAGACCTCGCGGCAGGAGACACGGCGATCCTCAAAGGTGCCGCCGCCGTCACCATCGAACCGGCGGCCTCTGCCGTTCTGTTCCTGATCACCATCGACCGGCCGACTGCCTGACCCGGCGCCGGTTCGCGCCGTTCAACCCCGACGCAAATGCAGCAGCGGATAGGGCCGCCCTGCATCATCGACCGGTGAGCGCCCGACGGTCTCGAAACCCATGCGCTGGTAGAATCCGGCTCCCGATGCGTTCTGCTCGTTGACGTCGACCGTCAGCACCGGATGCAGGCTCATCGCGTGTTCGATGAGCCGTCGGCCGACACCGGCGCCACGCGCCTGCGCATGGACGAAGAGGGAATCGATCTGCGCACCGGTCATGCCCATGAAACCGAGCGCCCGGTCGTTCTCGTCGGCCGCGATCCAGAACTCGGCAGCCGGCAGATACTGGTCGCGCACCAGCGCCTCGATGGCAACAAAATCTTCCGGCGTCAAAAAATCATGGGTGGCGACAACGGCTGTGCGCCAGATCTCGAAGGTGCGCGGAAAATCGGACGGCAGGGAGGGGCGTATGGAAATGGTCATGAACAATCACTTTTGTGAGAATTGGCTTTGACGGAGCGCGCTCGACCCTCCGATAGAAGCTGGCGTGCAGCACGCCGGACGTAAGACCGGCCGCCCGATTGGGGCCGGCACGGGTGGCGCAATTTATTCAAACGGACGTTAATCGCAAGCCGTTAACCGGTCACGTAGAGGACGGGCGCAGCTAAGAATTCGCTAACCATATTTCATGTTCCCGGGGGAACAGCGGCATCGACGCCACACGATAGTCTCCGTGTCACGATTTCTACCGACACACGTCAACAAACGCAGGGCTCGGAGGACAAGGGACATGATCAAAACCGCTTTCGGCGTCAACGTCACTGTACTGGTTTTCTCGATCACCGTAATCGCCATCATGCACTTTGCCCTGTCCCAATATCGGGCGCCCGAAATCGCCGATATCAACCTGCCCGACTACACGACGATCACCTCATCCATCCATCGCTGATGGCGTAGCTCGGATTGAGCGTGCCGCTTCCGATAGCGGCCGGCGACGGCGGGCGGGAAACGGGTGGTTTCCCGGATCACCGGGACCGAGAATGTCCCATCAAACGATGGAGCCAGCCATGATGTCTCTCCTCACCCTTCACATGATCGCAGCCGCGCGCGGTGACGGTCTTCGTCCCGAGTTGCTTGCCGCCAAAACCAGCGTTCAGCCGGTGACGATGGTCGCTGGGCACGCGATGCGAGCCTTGAATGCCGGATGGCCCCAGCGATCCCAACATGTTCGCTTCCGACGCATAGAAGCTTGAACCCCGTCCCGTTGGCGTCCTTGCGCCACGGGTGAAGACGCCCTCGGACGGCATACGTCAATCAACATACTTCGCTTATCCATGAAGGCCCGGATGGAATATGTTAGGCAGCCGGTTGAGCGAATCGCCGCTCCCGGCGGCGCTGGACAGGACATGCAGGAAAGGCCCGAGATGAAGGATCCGCAAAACGAACTGAAGCTCAGCGCTTTCACGTTCCACGAGCAGGCGGTGCGGGCATCCGTCGGCGGGAAACCGCTGGCACTCGATGCGCTCGAGCTCGGCGGCGAGATCCTGGTCGTCCTCACGTGGCTCGGCAATTCCGAGAGAGGCCTGCGCAAGCCGGAATATGTGTTGCCCTTAAGCGCGGTGACGCACCAGAGCCTGAGCAACGATCCGGAAGCGAACTACAAATGGGCCATCGGCGCACCGCTGCCGCAATCGCTGTTTGACGGCAGCGCATCACGGCAGTTCAGAAGGCAGTTCGGGGTCAGGAGTGGGCCAGCGCTGACACTGCCGTTGGAGCCGACGCGCCATTGATGCCCAGGTTCGGTTGGACCTCGGCCCCGGAAGGATCGTTGTAGGTGTGACCGGGATTTTGTAGAATTCGGTGAGGTGCGCGATGACGTCCATGGCGCGATGCCACTGGGTTTCCGTCATCGGTGGTCGCCGCGGGCGAGCGTGCCCGCCCCCTCGACGAAGAAGTGATAGTGCCCCTTGTCAAGTTTGGAGGCTCAATAGGCGCCGGCGCTCCAATGCGCGATGATACGCGACGTCTGCACCGGCTGGAGCCATTCCAGCGGTGGGCGGTCGATCATAGCGATTTCCTTGGAGAGAGATGTACGCCCAGAGGTAATTGAAACGAGGCACAAGTTGAATTAGTCGAGATCCATCGCGTTAACTCTGAGGGGGGGACAGGGCATGAAGTTCGTTGAGAGGCTTGCGCGCAATTATCTGCGCAAACGAGGCTATTCCATTTCGGAATGTGGCGCTGAGGATCATGACGGCGACTACCGTCTTGTGCGCTATTCCAGCTACGACCAGTATGTTTCAGTCCAGACCGAGGGGAACAAGCGCAAGATCAATCAGGTGTGGGCTGACGAGGCCACCATTGATGTGATCTGCGACTATATCCGCAAAACAATTCCCGATGCGAAGCGCGGTCTTTGCCACGGGTCGAGGAATGGTACGGAGGTGCGCTGGTTTTCGGAGCGTCTGGGTATCGACGTCATGGGGACGGACATTTCCGACACCGCCTCTCAGTTTGGGCTCACCCAGTGGGACTTCCACAACGAAAACCCGGCTTGGGAGAAAGCTTTCGACTTCGTCTATACCAACTCCCACGATCATGCCCATGATCCGAAAAAGGCCTTCACAACTTGGGTCGGACAACTTGCCGCTGGCGGGAAGCTCTTTATCGAGCATTCCGTCGGGCATGCCCCGGCGGCTGTATCCACTCTGGATCCTTTCGGTATAGACCCGAAGCTGCTGCCCTATGCGGTCTTGGGATTCGGCGACGGAAAGTTTGCCGTAACTGACGTTCTCAAGCCCGATCACAAAAAGGCAGGCGGCCCAATCTGGGTCTTTGTGATCGAGCGCGTCCAGGCGAACTAGAGGCTGCTTACAGCCTTCCACATGGCGTCGATCTCAGTCCCGGCAAGACCGAGTGCGGCGCCAACCATCACGTGGCGGGTGCATGCGATTGAAGGTGGTCGCGCATGCACATTCGATCTCCGCTTTGCCCCGGTCTGAGCCCGGCGGCAGGCCCGCGATCGTCGATGTGAGTAAATGAGTCGTTCTTCGCCTTCAAAAACTCTTCCAGACGATCTTAAACCTTTGGTGACCACGTAGGATTGAAGGTAGGATTCGACTGATTTGCAACAAGGGGAAGCGCGATGGCTTCGAACTCAACTATTGAGTGGACTGACCACACCTTCAATCCTTGGACCGGATGCACAAACATCAGCCCTGGATGCGATAACTGCTACGCTGAAGCCTGGTCCAAACGCTCAGGCCAGGTCAAGTGGGGGAACTCGCCACGAAAGAGAACGACCGAGGCCTATTGGAAGGCTCCGCACATGTGGCAAAAAAGAGCCGCACAGTTCGCGGCGCAGTACGGGCGCCGGCAGCGAGTATTCTGTGCATCGCTGGCCGATGTGTTCGATAACAAGGCCGACGCGAAGTGGCGGGAAGATCTATTCGAGGTTATCAGGGCGACCCCTGCTCTCGATTGGCAACTCCTGACAAAGCGCCCGCAAAACATCCGTAAGATGCTGCCGAGCGATTGGGGTGATTCGGGATACTCGAATGTTTGGCTCGGCTTCACCGCTGAGGACCAGACTAGGTTCGAACAACGCAAAAGGTTCATAGCGGAGATCCCAGCGGCAGTTTGGTTTGTTTCCTATGAACCTGCTATTGGGCCTTTGCGTATCGTCGAGAGCGACCCAAAACCAAACTGGCTCATCAGTGGCGGCGAAAGCGGTCATGGCGCGAGACCAATGCTCGCGCAGTGGGCACGCGACGTTATTTCAGACTGCCGTCAGTTCGGCATAGCGGCGTTTCATAAACAGTGGGGCGCCATTGGCAACAACCCACTTGTCGAGGAGCAGGGTATGTCGCCGGCCGAAGTCAAGGAGCTTGACATCTATGGCAAGGGCGGCGGGCTGATGGACGGCCAACTCGTTCGAGAATTTCCGCATGTGAACATTAGCGATCAACGCATGCGAGCTTGACGAATCGGCCGTGGTTCAACTCACTGTTGTCGAAAGAGCAGAGGAGTTGCATCATAGCAGAATTCGGTTGGAAAGTCGGCGCACCCCCACCGCCACTACACGATCACAGCGACGCCAAATTGAGGCTGATTGCCGAATACTTGGAACGCTATTTCCCGGCCATCCTCGTTAGCCGAGGGCAGACGCGACAACGGATCACCCTGGTCGACGGCTTCTGTGGTGGTGGAAAATTCACGAGGGATGGCGCCTATACGAAAGGTACGCCCTTTCTGTTTCTCGAAGCAGTCGAGAATGCCGAACGCCAGGCCAACGTTGGCCGATCGAAAAAGCTTACGATCGATGCCGAGTTCCATTTCGTCGACAGCAACCAGCACCACATCGACTTTCTACGCAACGAGCTCATTCAAGCGGGCTACTCGGCGAAACTCGATCAATCGATTTTTCTCCACTGTAGCGAGTTCGAGCAGATATTCCCGGACATCTGTCGTCGCATCGAGGTTCGCACCCGTGGCTATGTTGGTCGGTCGATCTTCCTCCTCGACCAGAAAGGATACACCGACGTCACGTTTGAGACGGTGAGGCAAATCCTTCGGTTCTCTGCTGCAGAGTGCATCCTGACATTCGCCGTGGGGTGGTTGATCGACTACTTGAGCAACAAGCCTGAGGTTCTGCAGCGAGTAGCGCCCGTCGAGCTTTCTGCGGACCAGATTAAGGAATTCCTCCGCCTGAAGGGCGAGTGGGGTGGTCGCTATTCAGTACAACGGCTGCTGCTTCGGCACATCTCTCAGGCAACCGGTGCGGAATTCCAGAGCCCCTTCTTCTTGCGCTCCCAGGAAGCCAGAAAAGACCTTTGGCTCGTGCATCTTTCCAAACACCTAAAAGCGCGCAACGTCATGGTCGATAGTCACTGGATTATCAACAATCAGTCCCTTCACCAGGGGCATGGTGGGTTGGAGATGCTCGGCTTTGATCCGAACATCGATCAAGGTGGGGCACCTGATTTTTGGTTTGGAGCGAACGACCAAACGAAGATGAAAGAGCGCCTGGCAGAGGATTTTATGAGGCGCATTCACGACCAACATCGCCACGCGCCAATTTCCTATTCTCGCTTCTTAACCTCGATCGCGAACGAAACACCGGCAAGACTGACCGACCTCGATAACGTCACATCGTTGCTCGTCGAAGAGAAAGAACTCGACCTAAGGAACGAGCACAATTCGGCGAAGCGGAGTTCAAGACCCGGCCAACGCGACAGCATCGCTATTGCCCGCGAACCGAGACTCTGGTCGTTCGGGAAAACCTAGCAGTGAAAAGAATTTTGACACCGGAGATCGGAGAAATTGTTTTTCCGGTTTTCGCTGTCAAAATTCCGGAAAATCGCGGCGAGCTACAGGCGTAAAACGCAAAAAACCGTGTAATTCCAATGACTTGGGAATGGTAGCGGAGGAGGGATTCGAACCCCCGACACAAGGATTATGATGCCAATGCTCTGACTTATAGCGGTTTTTCGCGGGTCGTCAATTCAACAAACCTTCCAGAAAAATCGTCTTATTATCAAGCTATTTCAGTGTATTAGTCAAAGATCAGCGATCCCAGCCGTTTCCGTACAAAGAGCTTGCCTGGCGAAACGCCACCGGTATAAAGCCGGTATAAAAGCGGGGTGGGCATGGCAAGCGAAAACGTCTTCATTGAAAAAGAACATGCAGACCGGGCGGCGGAAATGGCCGCGTCAGGGTCGACACCGGACGGCAAACCATTCTTCTTTTCTGACCGTGGTGTGCCGGGTCTTCGCCTGTTGGTGCAGAGTAGCAAGGCGGCCTGGATTATTCGATATGGCGCGAAATCCACGTCGAAGACGCTCGGCTATCACTTCCCTGGCGACCACATCCGCAGCATCACGATCAAGCAGGCCAGGGATTTGGCGCAGGAAGTGCAGCGTCTTGTCCAGAACCGAGAGGAAGGCAAGATCGATGGCGTGATCGCCGCCTTTCACGAGCAAAGGAAAGGCAAGAAGTCGGTCGCCAAGGCGGTGGACGAAGCTAAACCGGTCGCGACGACATGGACGCTGAAGGAGTGTTTCGAGCAGACAATACAAGACAAGCGGAGCCAGGATCACACTAACCCGATTTCCGACGCCCAGGAAAAGGACATGCGGGTAACGATGGGTCGGTCCGCATTTGCAAAGTTGATGTCGACTCCGGCTGTTTTGATCTCCCAGGGAGACATCGAATCCGTCCGCGATACCGTAAAACAGGAGCAGGAGCAGGCTGGAAACTCGGGTATCAGCCCTTCGAACAAAGTGATCAATCATACCAGGGCTGTTCTCGACTATTGTGCGAGCAGATACAGCGGACCTTCAGGCCTCGGAAGGGTACAGCCGTGGTGGCGGATGCTCGCGACCCTCTACAAGACACCGAAGAAGAAGCGTAAGCCTCACCTTGAAGACATCGTTCGTACGCTAATGCTCGCGGAAGAGTATCTCGACAAGCCGCTTCCCGGACGTGCGATCAAGGCCGCAGGTGTTAAGCCTGGCACTCTTGCCGGGCTGTGGTGGATTATCCTCACGTGTCAACGGTCTGACGCAGGCCTGTCACTTCTACCTTACAACGTCGGACCGGACCTGGGTCCTGATCTCGCCTCCCCGGTCAAGGGGTGGCAACTGGCGGCTTGGGACGAAGGTACCATGAAAGCGGGCGAGTCATTCGTACTGCCGGTACCGGCTCGGTCATGGGGTTTTATCCAGCAGCTTCGGTCGAAAAATCGGCATCATGCGTCCGATCACTGGGTCTTCCCAAGCGAGAAAGATGCTGAAAAACACGCGACGGTCAGTGGCATCTATCGCATTCTGTATCGCCTCGCAGGCCGCGACGCACTGATCCAAATTCCGAAGCAGATTGGAGACGAAACAAAAAAACGGGATCGCAAGGCCTCTATCAGGACGGAGAGGAAGGACCTGCTGGCGGAAGCCGGTATCGAATGGTGGTCGATGCACGACGTCAGAAGGACGCTCGGAGAGGTGCTCAAACAGAAGGGCATTCCGGGCGGCACGTCCGCGATCTTGGCTCACGAGGTTCAGGAAAGCGAGGCACTGACTGCAACAGCATCGGAACAGCGTCGCGCGGACTTCCTCCGACAGCGGACAGCGAAAATCACACGCATGGCATACGACAGTGAATCGCAGTTTATCGAGCTTAAGCGCGAGGCCATGGAGATTTGGACGAATGCCGTGCTCGATTGTTATGAAGAGCTGACCGGTAAGTCGGCCGCGCGACGCTCTGTTGAAGCCGAGCGGGCCCTACTATTGGCGATCTATCAAGATGCGACGTCGCTCCAAGACGCGAAAAAACACGCTCTCATCGAACTGGAGAAGAAGCGCCACGAGAGTGTTGATGCGCTGAAAAAAGAAGAAGCGATGCTGTTGGCTTTGATGCAGTCGTCGACCGACCTTGCCAAAATCCGGCAGGTAAAAGCTTGGGTCGAGGAATCCAGACAGATCACCGAACAGTATAGGACAAGTCCGGCTAATGAGCTTTCGCGCTTGAGCCGCGAGTACAAGAGCCTGTCGATGATAATGGTAGGAGGTCTGCGGTCTAATGGTGCATCCAAGATTGATCTGCCCACCGATGCGCCGGAATATGAGGTCCTGCGCACCCGTTTTCTGCTGAGCGAGATCGATTACGAAACGTTCAAGCGAGAAGTCGAACAGCGCTGGCGCATTGATTTCAGCTTGATGTCGGACCGTATCGTCCTGCCCAAGACGTCGGAGTGACCGTCCATGTCCGCACCCAATTTTAACCGCGCTCGACCAGAATATCTCGCAGACATCGAGGAACTGCGCGGCCGCCTTTCTGATGACCAGATCGCCGACGTTCTGGAGCGATATCAGGCTGGTGGCCTGGATCGCGACCAGACGATGGAGGCGCTCGCTATCGATTACATCGGCCTCCTGTATGAGCTGATCGCCGTCTATGAGATTGAGGCTCCGGCACCCGATCCGGCAGAGGAAGAACGTCAGGCGACGGTAATGAGCATGCTGCTCAACGGCGAGGAAGTCCCGATGGACCTGCGACAGCCTGCATCCTGGCGGGTGCGGCATTAGAGAGATTAGAAGCTAAGACAAGGTAGCTTCCAATCTCGAAGCCGAAGTGGCCGGAAAATCAGGCTAATCCATTGCCCGATAGTGGGCGTCGAGATCAAGAATGACCCCGTCCTGTTCCTCGTTGAGCGGATATACCAGGTGCTTATGTCGCTCGCACAGCGTCAAGCAAACGGAAATGCCCATCCGCAATCTACCCGGCTCCCCGCACTCCTGACACGTCTGCAGTGATCGCCGATACGCGATGCCGCGCAATCGGCCGACGGCTTCGTCGTCTCCGCTCTCGGGGTCAGGATTTCGGGTATGAAACAATCTCATCGCGCCAAATTTTTCTTTACCCCAGCGCAGGTAATACCGCTTGCCCTGCCGGTGCAGCTCGCGGAGGCCGTCACAAAACTCTCGTAATATCCCTTCCCAGCCCGGAGAGAATTCCAACCCCCGACCGCCCGGCAAATCGTCCTCAGGTAAAAAAACGTCGGCATACTCCGCTCGGAAATAGAAGAACCTCCGCCGCACGTGGATTTCATGGTGCATCGCCAGGATGTCCTCCCATGAGAACCCGATCTGGTGCAGTTCGTCCGGTTTCGGCCAGCTGTGATCGCGCGGAAAAACCGGTCGGCGGCAGGTCAGGTCGCCGACTTCGAGGATGTGGACAATACTTGTCTGCCACTTGAGCCCCAGGATCGCGGTAGCCGAACTCAGTGGGATCAACTTGTGTGACCTCCGATATCCAAATTTAGATTCCGGCATCGCGCGGCCTCCCCTCGTCCCGAGCACGCCGTGTCAGCACCAGGCGCGTGCATGATACGGCCCAGTACCGGCGCGTTTGCTCATCGAGATCGGCAAACGTTTTCAGGAAATCACTGAGGATGACGTCGGCGGAGAGGCCCTCGTCTTCCCAGGCGGCAATGATCGGCCGCCAGCGATCGGAGCATTCGGAAAAATGCCGCTGCAGGCGTTCGTATTCCTCGTCTGACAGATCGAGGACGCGACCGACCTCATGCTCGTCACACAAGGTCTTTCTCCAGTGAAATTTCCTGAGCTTTCCGGGGCGACCACAAGTTTCGCAGGTTACCTTACTCTGTTCGACTGCCTCGATTTCCGCTTCCTGTAGATCATCCGGCCGAGCGAAAGCCTCCCAGCTCAGTGCCAGAACGCCCCACTTTTCCCTGGCGCTCCAAAGTTGGAATCCGGAGTGCTCAATGCCCGCGTCAACGAAGCGTTCAACGATCCGGTGCCAACCCTGGTCACAGGAGTACCGCGACCGATAAGCTCGATGCCGCTCGACGTAGACAGTGATCGCTACCCGCAGCGCGGCTTCGGAGAACCGCAAATCGTGGTCGTCGGTGAACCGCTGGCGGGCCTTCGCTTTCGCCCAGGCTTCGATAGTGTCCGGGGTCCGCTGACTGTCGATGAGGAAGACGTCAGCGTACTCTTGGCAGTCGGCATCGATCTCGTCAGCATGACGCCTACGAATGCCCTCGTAAAGCTGCCGGATGTCGTGGGTCGCAAGCGATTTTGCCAGGCCGGGATACAATTCGGACAAGTATTTTTCCGCGATCTCTTCGTAGGGCGGCAGGAAAATCCGGGCCCGGCGTTCGGACATGCGACGCCGAACTGCGGCGATTTTATCTTCGCGGTCGTCAGTCATTTTGATCACCTCGCGCTCGCTCGGCGGCGATTTGCGAGATCGACATCTTGGCACAGCTGATAGCCTGTCGATGGCGGATACCCGTCAGGTGATCGAACCTTGCAGTCCATTGTTCTGGCAAATCACCCGTGCGGAGATATTCGGAAATCGCTTGCTCGATCTCATCAGCATGCGCCGCTGCGAATCCAGAGGGCAATCCGGGTCCGCCAGCTGCAAGCCACGCTAAGCGCTCGTGACGGTGATAGCGGCACAGTGTCTGGTAACAGCCGTCGTAGTTCCCGACCTTCGCTGGATCGCCGCACACCTCACACGTCTGCATGCTTTGCTGCTCAGCTTTGTCCCGGATGTCGGTCAGCTCGATCTCAAGCTGCTTTGGTAAGTGCACAGCCGCGCTGATCGGTTCGACGTAAACGCGCATCGCGGCAAGTTTTTCCTTAATCCGCACAACTCGTGCGAGACCGAGACAACCGTGGCTTTCGAGGCATGTCTCGATCTCTCCGAGAATCGCGGCGATGAGCCGGAGCCAGCCGTTGTCGACCGACATCGCCACGCTCGGAAGCAGGATGTGGGCGTGTTTTTCCCGGAGTCCGGAAATGAAACCTTCGCGGTCGAAATTGTCAGGAAGCATCGGCACCTCCTGGGACATGCTCATCGCAGAACACACCCTCCTTTGGGCCATAGTTTCGCAGCCAGGCATCGCGCGATCCGCACACCCGGCAGGTCGTCTGCGTTTCCCCCCTCAAATCGTCGACGATTTCAAGGAGCGCAATTGCCATCAATGGGTCCCATTTTTTGATGCCGAGGACGGGCGTTACGTAGACCATGATGCCGTTAGTGCCGACTTGCCATTGAAGGGCTACCAGGACCTTGTCGTGGTCTTCGGGCCAAGCAATCGTCCGCAGTTTCTTCAGGAATGTCTCCAGCGGCCCGATCCAACCGTCCGGCACCGACAGCAGGTCGTCGGAGACGTAGTAAGGATATTCCGCACGAAGGCGGTCGATGTCTTCCTTCTTCATGCCGCGACCTCCGCGTCCTGCATCGAGGCCGTCAACTGTTGGAAAGTGGCCGGGGCATACCCGACATCCCCGCAGTCAACGCCAACATCCCTGGACCGACCGTAGGGTTCCAGGCGACCGTGCGAGTGGCCATACAGATGCCAGGAGCCGTGGCATGAGGCCGACCAGGTGCGCATCGCGTAGTGATGCAAGATGACGCGTTCGCCATTCTGTTTGGTCTCAGCGTAGTGTGTTGGCGGCTGATCCCAGGCGAGATTGGCAATGGACGCGCGAATGTTGCCTTTGTTGTCCAGATCATGATTGCCGAGGATCAGGCGCTTGCGGCCACGGAGCTGGGCGAAGATAGAGCGAGTGCGGGCCTCGGCATGGTACGAGAAGTCACCCAAATGCCAGACGATATCGCCGTCCTTGACGACGGAATTCCACGCATCGATCAGGTAGTGATCCATCTCGTCCGCCGATTCGAACGGACGAAACTTGAGCATCAATTGATGCCCGAAATGATGGTCGGCGGTGAAAAATTGGCTGGTGAACGCCATTTCTGCGAGTCCTTTTTCCATTCGATACATTCCAAAGCACCCGCAAACGCGGGCAGCCTAGCCGTCAGGCTAGGTCTAGCTGCTTGGATAGCTGTATCGAGCGGACTCGCATTTCGTGGTGCCTCGGATGGCGTTTAGGACTTCCTTACTCAACCACAGGGGAGTCCCCTGCGCAAGACTCTATGCGCAGGAAAGTTGCCGTGATTAATAGTCGATCACATTCTGTGATTTCGCTGATCTGACCGCCTCGGCCATCTCGCGCTTCTTCCAGTTCCACTTTCCGCCGGTCAGATCATCAACGCTGATGCGGTCAGCGTTAGCGAAGACACCTTTGACGATCCGCTGGATAATAGTGAAATCGTTGCTCAGCACGGCGCGTCCGAAAGACGTAGCAGCCAGTTTCATCCGGTTTGGATGTGCGTTCGACAACAGCCGGACCGCTTTCTGCAGGCCACCTAGATTGATATCCTGAGGCGAAGCAGCGGGAATCTTGTGCCAGTGAATGTCATACTGGAAATGCGAGCGGAGAGCGTCGTAGTCCTGCTCCTGACACTCGGAAAAACCAGCCAGTCTCCAAAAGAACTCATAGAGGGCCGGTGAGAAGACCATCTCCTCCGGATACGGTGTCGTCGCCGTCCGGGTCGGAATTGGCCTGGATCGGATCGGACCACAGCGCTCGTCGTCCATTGCCCATCGCTCAAATACCTTGTCGATGCCGCCGGTCCTCCAATCATCGAGAGCTGCCAAAATGTTGAAGCCTGTCATCGTGGATGAGATCGGCTTTTCTGGGTCCGTGTGTGCGATATCGAGCGCGTGACGCCACCGTGCATCCAGGTCACGTGGAAGTCCGACCTCGTTATGGTGGCGGCTCTCGGACGCCTGAAATCCGAAGTAGCCTTCGGTCATCCGTTTCCGATGACATACCGCTGCGAAGGTGGCGGCGGATGGGAACCAACTGCGGTCGTAAAAGGGATCGTCGGCTTCGATGATCTCACGAACGGCCTTCGCAATACGGCCACGCTTCCGGCGAGTGATGTCAGCCTGGTCGTAAGGAATGTCAGCTCTTGGCGTGATCACCTTGAATTCAAGGTCGGCGAGAGGACGTCCACGGCCTTCTTCTCGTCGGAGAGGAGACATCTCGACTTGGAAGCCGATCAAGTCCTCGGTTTCCGCGAGGTCATTGAGAACAGGCTTGATTACTCGGTCGACAAATAGGGCAGCGTTGAACTTCTGCTTACCGTTAGACCAGCCCAGCCGCTTTGCCAGGTCCTCGGCGCTGATCTTCAGCGGCCGTCTAAGGAACTCGTCTTGCGGAGCCTTGACTGCCAGTAGCTGATAAAAGGCGTTTGCGTACATCGATTTGAAGCTGGCGATGGCTGCCAGGGACAGCCAAGTGTATGGCTTCGGCGCAAGGTAGAGTTCCCGAATTTCCTCTGGGACTTCAAAGGTCAAAGTCGCGCTCTCTTGCTGAAACTGCTCCTTTAGCAATCCTCTGAGGTGCCGTGCGTCATCATATTCGAGATCGAAAGACAGCAGGCTACGAGCCCCGCGACGACGACGACCGGTAGCGAGAATCCGGAAATCATAAGCTACTGTAGTCGACACGATACGAACGAGAGCATCGCAAAGCCGGTCAATGCTAGTGATCTGCAGATACCGCATTAGTGTGGAGACTGCGACGGTGTGCTTGCGATCTTCCATGCCCTGTTTCCGTGCGACGGCCAGCAGAGCTTCATACAAGGCCATATCTTTTGCACTGGACCTGCATTCGTTCACGATCTCAGCGCTCTCGATCATGATCGCGGGTTTGTCGACCTGCACCTTCTGTCGGCGCATCTCGGTGATATCGGAAAGCGCTAGGTAGAAGTCGCGAGCACGCACTCCGGTTCGCTTTGCCGCCGACACCAGTTCGCCGTTCTTAAACACGTATGGTTTGTATGTGTGGATTGATCGGCTGACCGGCATGTTGCGCTCCTTGTTAGGAATATGCTCATTCGGTCGGCGGAATGGAGCAAGCCTTTTGCACGATGTAAGCAATAAAATATCGATAACGCATTGTATTTGATAGAAAATTTCTTGTTTTTTCTCGCTTCAAAAAGAGCCATTTCCAGGCACAAAAAGCAAAAACGAAGCAAATAAAATTGAATTAATCGTCTGTTTTTATTCAATAAATTCCTTCAAAAATGGCAATTTGATACGCGGATATAATGTAGAATATTATAGGGCTGCGCCGCAGTCGGTTTCCAGATTTTTGAATCCAATGGTTTCTGAGATTCAGGCGCTTCGCGCCGCCGTGAGGATTTTTGTTTTTCTTTTGATTAGGTCTTGCTCAGTCCTACCAAGGCTTTTGCAAACGCTTCCAAGGAAGAAGGCTTACGCCTTCTGACATGAGAGGTTTCGTTTTCTTTCCTTTGAAGGGTTTCAAAGCTCCCCTCCTCACTCCAGGCGCTTCATATTTTCATTTTGACATGTCAAAAACTGCTTTGAGTTTTCCGCCGATCAGGTCAGCATGTTCTCAGTACAAAAGAGAAATGACATGTCAAAACCAATCACAGATATTGAGATCAGCACATTGCTCCAGGCAATGAAGGCCGAACCGTCAGGCATTGCTGCAATGTCAGCGCTGGAGCGCCAGGAATACAATCGAGCAGCGAAAGCACGCTCCCGAGAGCGTCAGCGACAGTCGGTCGAAGCTGGGGCCGCCAAGCCTAATGTAGACACTGCACGCGATTTGCTTGCTGACATTGCGATCATGATGCTTGCCGCCGATGCCGTCGGATCGGACACGATCATGTCTGCGCTCAACAGGTATTATGGTGGCGGTGGTTGGCCGGAGCAGATCAAGCGCCGAGCAAAGACCGGCAGGTTGAAGACCAGAATCCTGGGTCGTCAGTCAGCTTGACGGTAAAAGCTACATTTTTGATTTAAAAGAAAGCGTCTCAATTTATTTCGATTGCTGTCGATTTATCCCGCTTTCTTGCATCGCCGAAGTTTAACGTCGTTATACACGGCGTTATTGCTTTTTCGTCACGCCGTTATCGGTAGGTGATTGAAGAGGCTAAGCAATGGCAAGGAAAGCGAAAGCGACGACATCAAAGAGAGCAATCGCACAACGCCGTTATCGTCAGCGTGTTTCTGAGCGCAGGGAGCCGGACATCCGTGTGATCGACGTTGCGGCCATGTCGGCGCTGGCTGAGTTTATCGTGTCGTCAACGGTACCTGCGGGAGACCGCACGTTTTACAATCGGCTCCTTTCGTTGGTCCATCGCCGCCTGACGGATCAAGGCTACGACGGCACTAAAGCCAAGGAGGTGCTACATCGCAGGTTGGCATTCTTAGCTAAGGAAGGTCATCAGCCTGATGCTGACGACGTTGTCCGGAAGTCGTGGTCGCCTCCACTTCCTTCAAACAGGCCGTCATCGGTCACCCCAATGAATCCGGAAATGGACGATGTCGACGATGATTCCTGATCAGCACTCTCCCCGTTACTTCCTGCAAAAGAAACAGTTTTCTCAGATGTCACGCCGTGATCGTTGGCAGGCCGCAGCCAAGGTCCACCAGGCGCTCGTTTATCTCAAGCGGTTAGACGGCGATCACGCCTGTTACGAGAACGGTCGAGGCTTCAGCAAGGCCGATAGTCGAAAGGGCCATGAGTTGGCATCTTGGCCAGAATTCGTCTTTGTCCACTCGCATTGGATGCACGACCCCGGGCGAAGCTTGGTTCACAAATACCGAAAGCAGCTGCCTCAACATCTTAAGCTGCCGATTGACCGAGACCCGGTGTTAATGTCCAGCAACAAAACAAAATTCTGATCTGTCTTGCCGCCGACGGCGATCACGATGACGATAGTAGTCAGAGTTTAGGACCAGCTGAAACAGTCCTGAGCCGCACGCTATGCCCCCGTCGAGGTCATCCTCCGGGGGCGCTTTTTTTTGCCGAAGAACCTCTGCTTTCTTGCGTCGCCAGAACCCACGATCTCCTCAGCACAACGCCTGAGGAGAGAGGCGATGACGGTTCCTAACGTCGGCGACAAGATCGCAAGCCGGGTCATAGACAGCTGTAACTCACTGGGATTGGACCCGCAACTCGGCCTTCGTCGATATGCTGTCGAACATGTGCTTTTGGGTTTCCGTGCTGTCTATCCCAACCTTTTCATCGTCAATGGTAACGACATCAGGTTCGTTCGCAAAGCAACCGCCGACGAAATCCGTCAGGCGTTTATCCGGCTAGCGCCCCTTATTCAGCATCTCGGCATTGAGATGGAAACCGTCTCGGCACCCGAATACCTCGATATGCCGAATAGCGTGCCAGGCATGCGGTTCAAGTTCCGAGCACGGATCGGGACCAGAACCGTCGACGCTCACATCAACATGAGCTTTTCTGACGGCAGGAAGTGCGCTTTCCCGGGCAGATGGTCGACGGAACTGCCGACCTGGATCGAGGGTCAGCCGGTTTTCAAAGGCCGCGTTGCGTTGCCAGAAACCCATGTAGCCGAGCAGATGGTCACGATTCTGGCAAAGGGCGACACTGATCTCCGCTGGAAGAATTATTTGGACATCGCCATGGTGGCCGAGAACCTGGACAGACAGTTCCTGATCCGGGAGATCGCTCGCGTCATCGAAGATCGCCGCCTCGATAGCTCGATCATGAAAGATGTCCCCTCCGGTCTCGACCTGGAGCTACTTCGGATAAAGGCTGCGGATTGGGCGGCATTCACTCAGAAGACGGGCCGCAAGGTCGATATGACACAGACATTGTGCACGGTCCGTCAGTTGTGGGCACAGGTCCGCGATCAAGCAAGGCAGTTAGTGGTCGAGCGCGAGAACCGCGAACTCCAGGACCTGATCCATACGCCCGGTAGCCTACGACCGCGCCGCCCTGGCCGTAAGGTGATGCCGCAAGCTCAGGTGTTTGATCTGGATCGCTACCGGCAGACGAGGCCCCGATTCTAAGTATAAATGTCAACATATGTGAGCCATATAGAATGTTGACATTTTACCCGTGAGCAACGACAAAAAAATACTTTAAAAATAATGATCTTTTCTTGCATCAAAGCTTGCGCCGACAGTTTTCTCGACTCACAATTATTATATTGAAACGTCGCCGGATTGGTCCGGCGACAACGTTGGAACCGTCCGATGTCGAAGAAGCAAAGATCAGCCTGGATTATGAGGAAGGCCTGGCAGCTTGCAAAAGCTGGTGCCGAACGCTTTGGCGGAAAGGCCCGCGAGTATCTCGCTGAGGCTATCCGCGAGGCCTGGGTTATGTTCCGCGAGCTGCCTCAGAAATCGCATCCTCTTGCCGTTACACTGGAGCTGGCCGCGTCTCTGGCGAAGAGCCTTTTCGGTATCAAGTCGGAAGCTCGCAACGAGCATTCTGCTGCTGCAATGCCGACCGTTCGCTCGGCTGTAGTCTCCGTTGCTGGCAAGGTTTCGAGCGCTTTCAAATCCCTTTTCCGCAACATCACCGCCCCGGTCACCCCGGCATATGCCTTCGCTGGGAACGGCACCGGACATCACCAGCGAGAGTAGCAATGCAAACACATATGTCCGCCGCTGATCTCCTGATCATGTGCGGCGAGGAAATTCACGGAGCAGGCTGGAAACGCCCGCTGGCCGACCGCCTTGGCGTGTCCGTTCGCACCCTTTCAAGATGGGCTGCGAAGACGACATCGCTGGGCTACGACCACGGCCTTTGGGCCGATCTTCGCGAGATAATCGCGGAGGAAATCCACGACACTCTGGATCGCGTCAAGTCAATGCAGGTCCTCGAACAACGAATCAAGATACATGCCGAAGGGGAGACAGCAGATGCAAAGTGACGGGCCGAAGAACATGGGACGGGGCGAGGTATATTACCGCCCGCAAAGTGGAGATGACTGGCGACTGATCGGATACACCGACAACCGTGACCCGGTTCGCGGCAAAGCCGAAGCCGAACGGCTCATCATGGAAGCTCCGGTGATGGACTGGGCACTCGACTGTCTGGAACGACTTGAAGTAGAAGCCGAACAGAAAGCTGGTGCCGAGGACCTTCGGGCTCGCATGGAGGTCGAAGGCTTCGGTGAATCCGATATCGATAGCCACCTGTTGAGTGGGATCATGTCGCGTGCCCAAGCGATCAAGTTTTTCGGCCTCGGCAACATTCAAAATCCAGTCACGGCGGAAATTGAGCGGCTTGTAAATAGTCTGGCTGCTGCTGCTCACGTGGAAGGATGGCTCAGCCGAAGGCAAGAAGACTGCGAAGAGGCGAAGGCGGAGACACAGTGTGCCAAAGCCGATCTCCTAGCCGCATTTGATCGGCTGAGGGGGCGTGTATGAACGGCATCAATCCCGACTACTTCCTGGAAGAAAGCACCACGATAACGCCGATCTATCCGTATCATGTTTTCTGGCGTCGTTTCTCCAGTGGTTTCCTCGTGTCGTCCAAGCTGTCATCGGAAGCGTGCGAAGAACACATCCGCCGTCAGGTTTCCGACAACCTGCGGAGTTACCCGTATTGCGTCGCACGTGGCGGCATGACCACCTGTAGCCCGACACCTGACAATCCAATCAACGACATCAGGCGCTCGATGTCGTTGATTGCCGAATACGAACTGGCCGAGATCGATGCGGACATGTCTGCGATCAGGATCGCCGCTAGTCGCGGCTACATGACTGGTGAGGCCGTGGCGGCCTACAGCCGGTTGACGAAGCGCAAGGATAAGCTGGAGGCGATCATCTCCAAGACCGACGAGGTCTCGGCATGAACATTCTCGTGAAACTCAACGGGAAGCCGCTACCCACCGATAACCTGGCAGACTTGATGATCGAGGTCAGAGCAGCATCCGAAGCCTATCGGAAACCGCACATCACCGAGCAGCTGCAGACCATGGTCGTCGCGCGTGTGAGGGACGCCTTAAAGGGGGTTTGCGACGATATCGGTACCGCCGATCATGACCGCCCAGGTGTCGACATTACGGTCCGGTTCTTCGCATTGTAAACACGACGGGAATCAAACCGTCAAAACCATAGACGGCACAGGATGGTCTGGAATTGATGCGCAAAGCCTGATTGAGTGGGAGGACAACGCGGAGCATAAAGTTACGGCATGGCGGCTATGGATGACGAGCAAGCAGAAGCAATAGCGACTGAATGGGGCGTAGACCCAGAATTGCTCAAGGAAGCCGAATGGAAACTGGAGACTATCGACGGTAACGATGGCGAGCTTTACGGCTACTTTGTACGGTTTCGAGAGGATACCGATCCTGACTTGCTCGCACAGCTAGGCGTATCTCCTGGTGAATACTATCGACAGGTTGGCATCAATGTGTTTGATGAGCCCGAGCCTGAACAAGACAACCCCTTCCCCGACAACCGCCTTGAAATTGCTAATGCTTATCCTGAGGAATGGGGAAATATACTGGCTGATTTTGCCCGGGGCGATCCCATCGAATCTGCAACCGGGGCGGCTTTCTCCGGGTCAGCTTTTGATGGCGATGCATTCGCGGCTGCCGATGCCTCTGTGTTGACGGCGGATAGCGGAGAGGTCCTTACAGACGACGATGGGAACCGGCTGGTAGTTGGCACGGACGACACGACGAGAGATTTTCAAAGAGACTTGTTGCTTCGACTGGACCGCCTTGAGGTAGCACTACAGACGTACCGTGATCATGTTCCACCCCGCAACCACAACGGTCCGCCAGAACTCGTAGAAGCCGATCCGATCCCTCCCAAGGACCTTGAACTGGTCGTCAAGGTGGTCGTTGACCTGAGGACCGAAGCACAACAGGAGCAGCCTGATCCGGTTAAACTGGAAGTTCAGGCATCCACCTTTCGACGGGTAGCAGGCGCGATTCTTTCCTGGATAGGCCGTAAGGCAGATAAGGCCGTTGATAGTGCCATCACGTCTAGTGTGCCGATTGGCGTCGCGTGGGTGATCGCGGACCCAAAAAGCCTTCATGACGCGCTTGTGTCAGTGGCCGATGCAGCGTCGGCGTTGGCTGCTCACCTTCAGAACTTGTTGTGAGGTGTTGGGCGGCTATGTCCCGGCAGGCTGCTTCACTGCGGCTTGCTCCCTCATTTCCCGTTCCTGGCGCTCTTTGCGAGACTTTTCCATTCGAGCGAAGAACTCCGCCTGCTTGGCCTTTTGCGCTTCGCGAGACTTCTTGATCTTGACGATAGTCGCTTCGAATGTGTGCTGCGGATCGTGATGCTCCCGCTCCTGGAACTCGACACCATAATCGTCCCGAAGGCGATTCAGGATATGGACGGCGGAGAGCCCGATCTTCGAATAGCGATCTTCAAGCTCTTCAAAATACTCGCTGTAGTCCGGTGGACCCGCGACATGCTCAGCAACGAAACTGGCGGACTCTTCTGCAGATTTGATCATGCCGGGGATGAGCAAGCTGCGATACATGAGGTCAGACGGTATCGACGCCCAGTCTAAGGCTGACGGCCATTCGATCCTCGGCGTCGGTGCGGTTGCGTGTGCGACACCCTCGTCGTCTTCATGCTTCGGATCGAAGACGACGTTCATGCAGTCGTCGATAAGCTGATCCATTGTCGTAGCAAGAAGCATCGCGTGATAGCGGATGAGCCTGCGACGCTTCCACCAGTCGGTGAAGATATCCTTCAAGCCGCCGAGAAACACGCCGAATAGCGTCACCAGCAACGTGCCACAGACCGTGATGACCACCTTGCCGAAGTCATCTTTTGCGAATGCAGTCAGCCAATCCATGTGAACCCCTGATTTTTGCGATCAGAGTGCATGAAACATCACGGGTTTCAATCAGCCGACGCCCGCACACTGTTGAAAACAGGAGATCATTATGGCCGGAATCGAAGTTTCCTTCGACGCACAGAAGTTCGCTGCCGAAGCGCACCGGATGGTCCAGGTCGAGCTGCCAGCCGCCATCCGTGCGGGTATGCGATCTGCTGCCAACAGGATCACGCACCAGCTCGGGCTAATGCTCGCCGACAAGCTCGATGACCCCGTTCCTTTCACCCAGCGCGGCTTCTATGCCGAGGTCAGCACTGCTGCAGCTGAGCCTGAGATGGAGATCGGCGTCAGGCCAATGCAAGCTGCATACCTGCAATACGTGTTCGATGGCGGCGTTGACAGCAACGCCCTTGTGCCAACGGCTGACACCGATCTCGACCGATACGGCAACATCCCTCGCGGTTACCTGGCCGCTGAGCAGGCTCAGGGCGCGGTCTGGATGACCGCACGCAGCGGCGTCCGCACATTGTTCGAAGACGGCAAAGGCCGCCTGAAGGCCGTGGCCATGATTGTCGACGAAGTCAGCTACGACAAGCTGGTCGACTTCGAGACGGAGGTCAGCATCGCTGTGTCCGATCTTCTACCCGATGCTGTCGCCGACAAGCTCGCCATTGCATTCGGCTGACCAGTTCATCCGGGTCTCTATCACCCCCACCGGGTAGGTTCTTTCCAGGAGCAGAACGACGAGAGGGTTCGGCATCGTCCCACCCCTCTCAATTGCTGGTGCGAAAACCAGGTAACGGGTAACGCTCGCGCCACAACCTGGGGGAGAACGGCATGGATTTTTCAAAGCTCGAACCGCTGTCGCAGGCAAAGTTTGCAAAGATTGCGGGTGTCTCTGGAAAAACCGTAAGTGATTGGAAATCAAAAGGTTATCTGACTTTTACGGATGATGGCCTCGTTGATTCAGCCGCTTCAGCAAAAGTTCTTCATGATCGCGGTTTGGGCAAGTTTGAGACCGTTACCCCACCTGCGGCAACCGTTACCCTCGCCGAGCCGACGGAAGAGTCTGACGCCGACACCGAAAGCCAGGCCGCCAATCTCATGATGCAAATCCTCGACGGTCAGGTCGAGATGGAGCTGCTCACATACAAGGAAGCCGAGACATACAAAGAAAACTATCTCGCGATGAACGCTCGGCTCAAATACGAGCATAGCGCCGGTCGGCTTGTAGAGAAGGCTGCGGTTGAAAAGCTATTCATCGAGCGCTGGTCGGCCGAGCGCGATGCTTGGGAAGTATGGCCGTCACTCGTCTGCGGCACGCTCGCCGCGAAGTTCGGCATCGATCAAATCCAGCTGCGTGTCGCTCTTGAAGATGCCGTTGAGGCTCAGCTCAAAGACCGCGTGTCCCGGCCAACGGTGAAACTATAATGGCTCGTCAGTGGCGTCCTGGCGAAGATGACAACGAGGAAGTCGGCGAGGGTATCAAGCTTGTCCTGCGTCGGTTATTTGACCAGTCGCTGCCAAAGTTGGCCGACCCGGCAAAGGTCGAGCAGGACGCCTTCAGCTTGGGCTATAGCCCGAACGAACGGCTGCTAGTCAGTGAGATAGCCGACCAACACCGCTACCTCGCTGGTGTTGGTGCATCGGAACCTGGCCTCTTTCGCACAGCCCGCACCCCGTACCTGAAGGAGCCGATGGACAATGCGTCCGTGGGGTCACCGGTTTGGAAGACAGTGTTCGTTTCGGGTGCACAGACCGGCAAGTCGGAAGCCGGTAACAACATGGTCTTCTATTGGATGTCGGCGGCACCCGGGCCGATCATGATGGTATTGCCGTCAGCCGGAGTCGCCAAGAAGGTCAGCAAGCAGCGCCTCACGCCGATGATTCAAGCTTCGGATTATCTGAGGGAGCGTGTCATTGAAGACCTGCTGCTATCGAAGGAGTTTCGCGGCGGTCTCCTTTTCATGGCATCGGCCGAGTCCGGGGCCGACCTGCGTTCGCTTCCTATCCGATACCTGTATTGCGACGAGGTCGATGCATACGTTCTCGACGTCAACGGGGAAGGTCCGCCTGTCGGACTGGCCATGCGCCGCACGAACACCTTCAAGAGCAAGCGAAAGGTCTACCTGACTTCGACACCGACAAAAGAAGCGACGTCAGTAATCTGGCGTGAGTTCCTGCTCGGTGACCAACGTCTATACCACATGCCTTGCCCGTCCGAGAAATGCGGTAAGCTCCTAGTCTTCGAATTTGAAGGTCTGAAGTGGACTTGGGGCAAAGCAGCCGAGACGGTCTATTTCGAGTGCCCGCACTGCAAGTTCCACATTCATGAGCATCACAAGGAGACGATGCTCCCGGCCGGTCAGTGGATCGCGACCAGGAAGGACCTGGAGAACGTCGAGGAAGGCGTCCGTAGCTACCGCCTCAATTCGCTTTATTCGCCACTGGGCTGGCTCTCGTGGGCCGATATCGCTCGGACTTGGGAAGACTACCAAGGCTCGCCGATGAAGATCGCCGAGTTCCGCAATACCATCCTTGGCCTACCCTCCATTGAAGTCTCCGAAAAGGTCGATTGGGAAGCAGTCTACAATCGCGGAGACATCGGCGAGACGCCGTATGTCATGGAGAAGAACGGTCGCACTATCGTGCCGAGCGGCTGCCTTTTCCTTACGCGCGGGATCGACGTCGGTCAGGACCATATCGAAATTGGTGTCCACGGCTACGGTCGTGACGGCCACCGGTTCTGGATCGATCATTTCCGCATCAGTGGCGACACCAATCAGCAGGCAATCTGGGACGAGCTGACGCGGCATATCCAGCACGCATACGTCAATGTCTACGGCGTGCCGATGCTGCCAAAGAAGAACCTTATCGACACCAGCTATCTGACCCCAATGGTGAAGGCCTGGATACGCAAGCAGAACCAGACTCTGGTGCTGGGTGTGGACCCTATGGATGACAGGCCCATGCCAGTTAAGGTCGAAGTACAGGGTGAACCCGATCCGTTCAATTCAGGCAAGAAGACGAATGTCGGGGCACTGAAGATTGTCCAGGCGGATGTTAGCCACTTCAAGAGCGAGCTGCTCAGTATCCTGAATATCCCGACCCCGAGCGATACGACCGAAGCGCCGATGAACTGGTTCCACGTCCCTCTCAAGGGCGGAGAGTTCTCGAAGGAGCTGGCCAAGCAGCTAACGTCCGAGCGCAAGGTTCTCATCCGTGATCCGAGCGGTCTGATTACCGGAGAGAAGTACGTCCGCATCGAGGGTCGTCGAGCAGAAGCTCTCGACTGCCACAACTACGCCCGTGCAGGCGCATACCTGCTTGGGTGGGACCGCTTTACGGGGGCGCACTTCGACCGGCTCGAACAGCAGCTCCGTGATGCGGCAGATGCGCTGAAGGCCGAGCAGGCAGCAGAGGAACGCGGGGCTCCGGTCCAGAAACCGGTCTCTCGAACCAAGGTCGAAGCTCCTCCCATGGTGCCGAAGCTCGACATCACACCGCCAGGTCAGAAGCCGATGATTAAGATCACGCCACCGAAAACATCCGGGTCTCAATCAGCCAATCGTCCGACAGTTGAGGGAAAGCCTCGCCGCCACATCGTCCCGATGCCTGCGGCCGCGTTGCAGGGAGACGATGACGATGAGTTCTAACCAGGCCCGACTTCTGCAGCTCAATTCCTGGATTGCCGACGGTGAACGGGCGCTGTTCGAGCTGGCTACCGGGTCAAAAGTTGTGATGTTGAGCTACAGCATTGACGGCAACATGCAGCGCCAATTTAATCAGGCAAGTGCCCAGTTCCTGCGCGACCTGATCGTCCAATGGAAGTCTGAGGCTGCTAGCCTTGGAGGCGGAGGATTCCGTCGTCGTCCGATGATCCTTGCGTAAGGATCGCCGATGACAGTCACGATCATTCCTCCCTCTGCCGGTCCCCGTCATCCGAAGATGTATCAGCTCCTAAATGCTGACGGGTCGCCCATGTCGTCTGTGTCCGCATCCGACACAGCGTTCAAGGCCGCCTCCCAGGAAGGCAAGATGCGGCTGTGGAACCCCGCTAAAGGTTCTGCGGATTCTGACTTATTGCCGGAAAAGCCGACCATCGACGCGCGTTCGGTCGATCTCGTCCGCAACGAGGTCTCCGCGAAGTCGGGCATCGACACCTTACTAGACTTGGTGATCGGCACCGGGCCGACCATCGTGCCGATCCCTGACTATAAGGCTCTGGGTCTGGACAAGGAGTGGGCAGCAGAGTGGGCTCGTAACGTGCAGGGCATCGTGCACGACTACATCGATTCAGAGGCTATGGACGTGACCCGCTCAGGAAATCTAACCGACAACTTGAGGATGGGTCTCCGCACTGAGATCGCACAGGGCGAACAGGCTGTCGTCCCATACTTCATCGAAGGCCGACCCGGCTCTGATTTCGCGACGTGCTTCCAGTGGATTGATCCCGACCGTATCAGCAATCCCCTCGGCACGTTCGACTCACAGTATCTCCGGTCAGGCATCGAGATTGACGAGTTCGGAGCACCACAGCGTTACCATGTGCAGAAAGTTCATCCCGCTGATGTAGGCACCTTCGCGGCAATCGAAGGGGCCTACGAATGGGAGGCAATCGACGCTTTGACCGAGTGGGGCCGACCCAGCTTCATACATGTTTTCGAACGTGAGCGTCCTGACCAGCATCGTGGTCTATCGATGCTCGCGGCGATGATGCCGTTCTATAAGGACGCGTCCGACTACCGTGGGGCCGAAGTAAAGGCCGCCCTTGCAAACGCCATTGTTGCGGGCTTCACCGAGAGTTCCATGGAAATGAGCCAACTGCTCGACATGTTCGGCGGGGACGCATCGTCGTTGCTTGCGGCACGTGCGGAATACATCCTCAACATGCAACCTGGATCGATCTTGCCGCTATTCCCTGGTGACAAGTTTGCGTCGCACAACCCATCTCGTCCGAACGCTGCGTATGAGGGTTTCATGCGTGCGATCAAAAAGGACCAGTCGCTTGGCTTCAACTTGCCGCATCAGATCGCCATGAAAGACACCGACGGTGATAGTTATTCCAGTTTGAAGGGTGCCTTCAACATGGCACGGCGTGCCATTGCACCCCGACAGTCGTCCTCCAAAACGAAGTGCGTCGACAAGATCGTTCGCTGTTTGATGGAAGAGCTAGTCGGCACCGGCATCATCGAAGCACCGGGTTTTTGGGACAACAACCGTACACGCAATGCCTGGCTTCGAACCCGGATCATCTGGGACGGTGAAGGGTGGCTTGATCCTGCTCGTGAGGCACAGGCAGCTCAGCTCCGCATTGCTCTCGGCATCAGCACCTACGAAATCGAGTGTGCGGCACAGGGTCTCGATTGGCGTGAAGTGATGGAACAGAGGTCGGTTGAGCAGCGCTTCATGAAAGCGCTCGACCTCGACCAGAATCAGTTGACGACCTCCATCGCTCTGGCTCCCCAAACGCCGGAGCGGCCCGAGCAATAATTCCTCCGGGTTTCAATCAGCCGATTGCGATCTCCTGTGCTGAGAACAGGAGATACGCATGCGCTTTTTCAACCGTTTGAGATCGTCGGGGGAGCCGTGGCTGCTCACGCCAGAGGCCTTCCGTGCGATGTCGGAAGCTGCCGCTGAGCAGGACACGACGATCCGCGCCATTGCTAAAGAGTGGGGCGAGCCGGAGGAAGGTACCTGGGACGTAGAAGTTCACAATGGCGTCGCTGTCGTAAAGGTAGACGGCGTCCTGATGCGCAATTGGAGCATCTGGTCCTTTCTGTTTGGCGGCTCCGCTTACGAACTCCTGATCAAAGATATCGCCACCGCCATCAAAGACGACAACATCAAAGCCATCGTTCTCGATATCGACAGCCCTGGCGGCGAAGTTACCGGATGCGCCGAGTTGGCAAACGCCATCTTCGAGATGCGATCACAGAAGCCGATCATCGCATATGCGACCGGTACCGCTGCATCAGCCGCATATTGGATCGCCTCCTCGTGCTCGAAGGTCATCATCAGTTCCACCTCCGCTCTCGGCTCCATCGGCTGCGTCATGGAGGTCAGTGACTATTCGTCGGCGCGGGAAAAAGCGGGCATCAAGGACATTCAGATTGTCAGCTCGCAGAGCCCTCTAAAGCGTCCGGACCTTAGCACCGACGAAGGTTTGTCAACGGTTCAGGCCCACGTCGACGCCATCGCCGCAGTCTTCATCGCTGACGTCGCGAAATTTAGGGGGGTCTCTATCAAACGTGTCAGCGAAGATTTCGGAAAGGGCGATTGCTTCATCGGACAAGCCGCCGTCGACGCCGGTTTGGCGGACGAGATCGGGAGCCTGGAAGCGGTGATCGCCGAATACGGAATCGAACAACAGGCCACGCCGACAGTCGGCGTACCGGCCGATACGGGAGGAAATGGAATGCTGAAAGCTATCGCTAAGGCAACCAAGAAGACCGCCAAGATCGCTGCTAAGGCAAAGGCTGAGGAGCAGGACCAAGAAGCGGAGGACGAAGAGATCGATCCTGAAGCCGAAGATGATGTCGACACCGATGCTGAAGGTGAAGACGTCGATCCAGATGCAGAAGGCGAAGAGGACGTCGACGCGGAGGATGAAGACCTAGACCCCGACGCGGAGGACGAGGAAGTCGATCCGGATGCCGAGGACGAAGAAGAGCAACCTGTTTCGAATAAGGCTTCCGCCGCTCAGAAGCGTATTGCTGCGATTCTTCGTGCTCCGGAAGCTAGCGGACGCCGCAAGCTCGCCGAGCACCTCGCGCTAAACACGCACCTTTCCAGCAAAGCCGCTCGGTCGATCCTGAAGGCGTCCCCGAAAGCGCAGGCGGCTTCGGGGAACTCGAAGGCTTCCAGTTCCTTCCGGTCGGCCATGCTCGCCAAAGGGAACCCAAAAATCGGAAACGGTACCGGCAAGGGCAAGACCATGTCGGCTGAAGACAAAGCTGTCGACGCGATCCTCGCATCCGTTGACCAGCTTCGCGGAAAGTAAGGGAGGATTACGATGACCGCATCTATTCAATTTGACGAGCTGAAGCAGGTCGAAATCCTCGCCAGCAATCTACCGACCGCCATGGAGATGGTCACTATTGCAGCCGGTCAGAACCTGCCGCGTGGTGCCGTTCTCGGCCGCGTCACGGCGACGAAGGAATACGTCCTTTCGCTCGCCGCATCCACCGATGGTTCCGAAACCCCAAGCGCGATCCTCGAAGAGGCTGTTGACGCTTCTGTAGGTGCCGACAAAGGGCCAGCCCATCTTTCCGGACATTTCGTCGCTCGCAACTTGACGTTCGGCACCGGCCATACAGCGGCCAGCACCAAGGACGGCCTGCGTGCATTCGGCATCTACCTCGATCTCGCGCCAGCGATCTAAGCAAGGAACAGACACATGAGCAATATCTATGATCCAATCGTCCTGGCGAAGACCGTTAAGCGTCTGATCCGCCCGAAGACGCATTTCCTGTCGAGCGCATTCCCGATCATCGATGTCCAGGAGACTGAAATGGTCGCCATCGATATCGAGAAGTCTCGTCGGGCTCTAGCGCCTTTCGTTCACCCGGACATGCCAGGCCAAGCAGTCGATGCCCTGCCGTTCGAGACGGTTACGCTGAAACCGGCATACGTGAAGCCGACCAGCATCCTGAAGCCGAAGGACACGCAGAAGCGCCGCGCTGGCGAACGCATCGGAGGCGACATGACTCTCCGCGACCGCCGCGCCGCTGCAGTCGCTGAAACGCTGCTCGACCACGTCGACCAGATCACCCGCCGTAAAGAGTTCATGGCAGCTCAACTGCTGACGACCGGTAAGGCCACGATCACTGGCGAGAATTATCCGACCCGCATCATTGACTATCGTCGTGATCCTGATCTTACCCTCACACTGACGGGCACGGACCGTTGGGGTCAGGCGGATGCAAAGCCCCTTGACGATTTGGAAGACATGGCAGAACGCGTCCATGAAAAGGAAGGCGTGACCGTGCGCAAGATCACCATGGACCCCCAGGCCTGGCGAGCGTTCAAGAAGGATAAGGATGTCAGAGAAATCCTCGACAACCGTCGTGCGGCCGGTGGCTATGCTGAGTTCGGCGCACTCGATCTAGCCAACGGTGCGCAGCTCGCTGGTGTCTTCGGGCTCTTCGAGGTTTGGGTCTACAGCGAGTATTACGAGCTGAACGGCGTTAACTACCCGCTCATGGCACCAGGCACGGTCGTCGGACACTCCGATCAGATGGAAGGCATCCAAGTTCACGGTGCGATCCTGGACGAAGAAGCTCTACAGGCCATGGAAATCTTCCCGAACTCTTGGATCGAGCGGAACCCGAGCCGTCGCCTCCTACAATCGCAGTCTTCGCCAATCCTGAACCCTGGCCGCCGCAACGCGTCGTTCACGATCAAGGCATTCGGCTAACGGATTTGGGCCTCTGGGAGATCAGAGGCTCTCCGAACTTTGGAGAAAAGAAAAATGGCAACCGCAAAGAGACAAGAACAGGTCACCTCGGAAAATGTGGAAGGTTCTGTTCTTCCGACCCTCATTCTCACCGGCTCGGTCAAGATCGCCGGAGAATACCATGGGGCTAAGTCCAAGATCGACACCGACGACCGGGAGCTTCACGCGGCGCTCTTGGCATCCGGTGCCGCCAAGAAATTCCTTGTCGTTGAGAAGGATGAGGTCCTCCTCGATGAGGAAACCGGCCTTCCAGTCGAGGTCGAAAACGTAGTCGAGACCGAGTGAGACATTTTCTCCAGTTGTCTCGCTCCCGAGGCCGTCTGTAGCTCCTTGCAGACGGCCTCGTCATTTTCAGGGGTCTCTATCAGCCGATGACTCCACGATAGCTCTAACGACGGAGCTTTGAGATGGCTGACACCAATATCGATTATCTACTGACAGTTTTCGGCGAGCATCTGATCACCCCCGTTCCGCCCATGCCCAGACTGGTGACTAGCATCCCCGTGGCCGCCGGAGACACGGTCGAGCACACGTTCGACGACACGACCGAATTCATGTCGTTCCGAGTGCCCCCAGGTACCGAAGGTGCCAGCATGCTCGGTGGTTCTATGGCTGAGGCGTCCGGAAAAACGTTCCTTCCAATCTATCCAGGAGATGAGGGCCGTAAGGTCGATCCGGGCTCAAAAGTCTGCATCAAGAACTCCGGTGCATCTGCCATCGAAATCTACATCGCGGAGATTTAACGATGAGCTGGTCTCCTTCCTACATCGCGGGCTCGTCTGGCGGTGGCGCTTCCGGTCCCTTCCCGGCTCGTCGACGCATCATGAAATTTGGCACCGCCGACCACATCAAATACACCACGTCAGCCACGACGTCGAAAGCAGACATTGTGGCTGCGATTGGTGCTGCTGAGCCTGGTTTGGACCCGCGCCAGATCGAGCTGGAATTCATGGTTGTCGGTGCTGGCGGTGCAGGAGCTTCCGGTGAATCAGCCTTTGGCGGCCTCGCTGGCATCGTCTCCGTTAAGAGCATTTGGCTCTCGGACGTCCCCGACGGCTCGATCTACATCGACATCGGCGCGGGTGGCCTCGGGGCAATCGGGGATATGGGCAATGGCGGTAGTCCGACTGTAGTCACTTTTACCGGTGGCCGGTCGATTATGGCTTTCGGCGGGATGGGAGGATGGCCCAACGTTGATGCGCAACGAATGAACTGGGTTATCGCTGTCGGCAACGGCGCTAGATACGGCGATCCTGCGATTGTCAAAGACGGCCCAAGCAATCCAACCGGACCTGGCAACGGCGGCGGGCGTGATCCCGGCTATTTTGGGACCGGTGGAGCATCGTCGACGGCCGACAACGAGCTGGCATTGTATACCGGCTGGGGCGACTTCGGCATTGCCGGGTCGGATGCGAATACCAACCTCTACGGTCAATTTGGCTCCGGCGGTTCTTGCGGAGACGGTAGCACACCAGGCGGCAAAGGAGGCATTCCCGGTGGGGCCGGAGGGGCGTCCCCTGTCGATCTAGCTGGTGGTCCCGGTGAGCGAGGCGAAGTTAGAATCCGCGTGATTGTCTGGGAGACCCTCTGATGCACAATCGATATTTTAAAGTCGACATTGCCACGCATTACATCGTGGCAGTTACCGTTGGTCAGGCACCTAGACCGGGCATCGAGTTCCTCGAACAGACGCCGGAGACCGCTCACGTCGGCATCGGCTGGAGCTATGTCGGAGGTGAGTTCACCGACACCCGCGAGGCCTACAAGCGGAATTTGGGAGCTGTCTGATGCACCTGAACTCCGGTTCCTTTCCCATCGCTACAGCCCCTGGCTTCGAAACCATGGCCGACGATCTGCTGACATACGGCGGATCGGAGCCTGTGGTTTGGACAGCAGGCGGTCAGCAGCCTGTTACCATCCGTGCCATCGTGCGGCAGTTCTCGGCCAAGGTTGAGACTGCTCTGCAGACCGTTTCCAAGGTTGGCATCAGTTCGATCCTTGTCGCGGCAATGGATGTACCGGGGCTTCAACCAGGTGATCTCTTCTCCCTTCGCGGTGCCACCTTCCGCGTCGCCGATGGAGGCGTCTGGCCCGACGGATTTGCGATGGTGAAAGTCGAGGTGACGGAGGTCTATCCGTGAAGCTAGAACTAGACCTTTGCGACACGATCCGTGACCTCCTGATTGCCGGTTTGCCAGATATCGGAGGCCGCATCCTAGTTGATCAGAAATTTCCGACGGATAAACGGTACTGGCCGTGCGTCCTCGTTTGGATGCCACGCGTCGACTACCGGCATACGGGCAAACGCATCGGACATCGGCCGAGAACGGGTTTACCAGCACTCACGATCACGGTCGCCGATGACGGCTCTAAGCCGGAAATCGGCCGATCACTTGCCCTGCTCGGCCAGCAGATCGACGACATTTTGACCGGTAGCGAAAGCCTGCAGGACGGCGGCCTAACTTTATCGTGGTCTCAATCAGATGTTGCCCGACACAATGGCGCAATGCTCGCAGTCCGGCAGCTCGGCTATGGCCTCACTTACGAGACGCGCGAAGGGGAAACAACCGAGACGATTGGGTCTCGATAAGGGAGGAATACATGCCTAGCTACAATGTGCTTAGCAAAACTCTATACGAAATCCGTCGTGCGGAAGTCATGATCCGCAAGGTAGGCAGCAGCCTCTGGCTTCAGCTCGGTGACGTGGACAGCTTCACGCTCAACCTTGCACCTACGTTCATTGAGCGGAAAGGCAAAAACGGTCCGGTCCGAACGACCCGGACCCGCATTCTCAACGAGATCGCGTCGACCGTCAGCTTCACGGCCATGCAGAAGACAAAGTTCATCCGCGCCGTATCCTTGCTCTCGTCCGAGGGTGTCTTGACGCAAGATGCCGTTGCAGCCGGAACGTTCGACAGAACGGTAGGCATCGGCGACCTTATCCATGCCGGTCACTACGATATCGCTGATGTCGAGATTCTTTCTGGCGCGACCTCACTAGTTGAAGGTACCGATTTCAAAGTCGTCGATCCCGAATTTGGCATGATCCAAATTCTGAAAGTACCGACCGGTGTTACGCCTGACGCCAGCGGAAAGTTCCCGATCACGGGCGCATACACTGCTACGGCAATCACAGCGTCCGACAAGCGCCTGCTCGCCAAGATCGGCTCCAACACCGAGATCGATGTCGAGATCGCCGTGCGTGATGTAGGCAAGAACTCGCAGCCGAAGGTCCTTCGTCTGTGGCAAGTGACCCTCTCTCCAAACGGGGACATCGCCTACGTCGACGAAGATGATGTCACAGGCGTCCAGATCAACGGCACTGCACTAGACCTTGGCGGCGATCAGGGTATTGGCATCGAAGTCGATCTCGCCGCCTGATCTTTATCGATCCCACTTTATGAAAGGCCGTCGTAGTGCGGCCTCTCTTTTTTCCGGGTCTCTATCAGCCGATAGCGTCACGCTTTTCCAGAACATCAGAACTGGAGAACGCGATGTCGAACCTGAAAACAATGAAATCGACAGTACGAAATATTACGGTCAACGACGGGTCTGGCAACGCCATGACTCTCAATCCAATCGGCTTCATTCCCGTTACCGAGCGAATCTCCGGAGATAGAGACCTGTCGAACGCTGTGATGCTTGCAAAAGATCACGGGCCATACGCCATGCTGACAGAAATCAGGAAATTCCCTGAGTTCATCCGCTGGATTATTGTTCAGTCGTTCATTCGAGCTGAGGTCACTCCATCCAAAGAGGATGTCGAGATCATCGAAGCCTATGTCGACGGGCTGTCCTTCGACGAAATGTTCGATATGGCCAAGGCACTCTTCGAACACTGGTTCCCCGATTTAGAAGTGACTAAAAAAAACCTTTCGATCCTGTTCGCGACTTTGTCGGAGAAGAGTCCGCCGGAGCCACAAGCCGACGACGGGTCAGCCACCCAAGCCAACTCGTAGACGACCAAGGCCCAGATCGCCTGGGCTTTTTCGAAGCGCTCGACGAGATGTGCGCTGCCCTTTGCGAAGCCGGTTATCCAGACCCGTGGATGATGACACCTCGCCAGATCGTACACCGTTTCCAGGTTCATCACCGTCTCAAGCAGCGCTCTGACATTCGTGATCTTGAGATCGCCGTCCTTGGCGCTCGTGGCGAGCAAAAGGCGCTGACCGGTTTCATCAACCGCCGGTCGGGAGGCTCGGATTCATCCGGGTCTCAATCAGCCAAACCGGACACAATTCCAGAATTGGAGACCAAGCGCGTGTCGACAGCCACGGCGTCGCGCCTCGACCGGGAGATCGAGGACATGGGGTGGAGTAAGCGGTAATGGCAAAAGCGCCGGAGATCAAAATCAATGCTAAGGTCACGGGCTTTGACGAGATTTTCGCGCGTCTCCAAGACCTTGAGAGCCGCTTCAAGCAGGTTTCGGCGAAGATCGATGCATCCGCGTCGAAAGCTACAGATGGTCTTACCACCGGCCTAAAGAATTCCCAGACGGCGATTGCCACAACCGCCTCAATCGGCGTGAAGAGCTTTGGCGCTATAAAAGGCGCTGCCAGCACGTTCGTGTCTGTCTTGCAGACCGGTGTTTCCATTCTTGCCAGCCTGGGTCGCATGGCCGTCAATGTGGGTGGTTCCATCGCTCTGCTTGGCGGCGGTGCTTATACCGCCATGAAGGCCTTCTCGACGCAGACTGCATCCTCGATTGCGGACATGGGCAACCTGGCGAAGGCTGCCGGTGTTCCCGTCGAACGGTTCTCGCGTCTTGCGTCGGCCGTTCGCGGTGTCGGTGGCAATGTTAATGATCTGACGACCGGCCTGCAGAGCCTGTCGGACAAAGTCATCGAAGCCGGTAAGGATGCTGAGGGAACCGCCGCCGGGGCTTTCGAGCAAATCGGTGTCGAGGTCCGTGATGCCCAGGGAAACCTGAAATCTACGTCGACCGTCATTGATGAGGTTGCGGACGCACTTCAAAGAGTCCCGTCCGACACTCTGCGAGCCGGGGCCGCGTTCGACTTGTTTGGCACCTCGGCTCAGAAAATCTTGCCAATCCTCCGTAACGGAGCAAAGGGGCTGGCTGAGGCTGAGCAGCGTGCCGACCGCTTTGGCACCGTTGTGACAGCCGCCCAGGCGGAGAAGATGGAAGGTCTGCTCGTGAAGCAGCGATCCGTCAACGAAGCCTTGCGCGGGCTCGCCTACAAGACCGTCGACGCCATCTTCCCTACCCTGACGGATAGGTCGGAGGAATGGGCCGACGCGATTGCGAAGAACAGTGCCCGGGTGTCGAAATTCCTTGGCGACACGCTGGTTACCGTGAAGCAAATCGGCGATGACGTCGTAAGCGCCTTCCAGGGTAAGACCGTCGAGATTGAAAACAGTGTCGTCCGGAGGATGGCCCCTGCCCTTTATACTGTCCGCCGCATCTCACTCGACCTGATCGATACGCTCAACGGGCGCGGTGCCTCTCGTGAACTGTGGCTGAATGACGTCGGCAAGAGCCTCAGTGCCGCGACTGACGGTGCGCTCCAGTTTGGCTTGGCGATCCTGGGGGCTGCTGGTTACGCACAGGACGATTTGCCGACAATTGCTCAGCTTGCCGAAGGCGTGCGCATTGCTATCGAGAGCTTGAAGAACGGTTTGGCTGGAAATGATAGCTCGGACGCTATCATGCCGTGGGCGTCGAACATCGGTGAGAGCCTTCGCAATCTCGGTATAGCAGTCGGTGCCGTCGCGAGCGTCATTATCAAGCACAAAGACGAGATCACGGCCGCCCTGGCGTTCATCACAAAGGGTTTCAGCGATCTTGTCCAGGCCGTGGCGACCTTGCTGAACGGCGGTCAAATTTCCGAAGAGAATCCTTTCGAATTCCTGCAGCCGATTGCGGAATTCGTCCGCGCGAATTCCGACATGATCATTGCGACTATCGTAGCGATCCCGGCTCAGATCGCCGGTGCTTTCGAGTTCCTAAAGAGCTTCTTCGTCACGATCTACGGCTTCCTGGACAGCTTCGCCCAGATGATCGGTCTCGACTCGGCTCTTCAGCTCGGCCTTATCCTGCTCGCTCTGAAACTGACGGGCGTCGGAGCTTTGCTGCAAAAGCTAGGAACCGCATTTTCGACCACACTCTTTATCGTCAACGGCCTGACCGGCGTTTTCAAGAACCTCTTTTCCTTGATCGCAGTATCTGTAGTCCCCGCGATCTCTTCGTTGGCGACGATGATCGTCGGTGCAACAGCGCCAATATGGCTATTTGCTGCGGCCGTCGCGGGCATCGTTGCTGCCATCGTCGCAGCTGCTGCCGCTGTTTGGTACTGGCGGGATGAGCTGTGGTCAGCAGTCACGTGGATCGGCGGCACCCTGTGGTCTGCGATGAAGGGCATCGTCAACGCCCTGCTTCATCCTGTCGACACGTTCTACAAAGCGATGGACTTTGTGAAATCGAAGTTGCGCTCCTTCGCCGAGTGGATCGGTCTTTTCGATAAGGAGATCGAAAGCCCGTTCGACACGGCTGCTGAGAAGATCGAGGAGAAGACCGGCAGCACGGTTGATCGCCTGAAGGATAAGTACGGCGAGCTGAAAGAGAGCGCTTCCGACACGGCTGACGACATCAGGAAAGAGATGTCCGACGCAGCTGTCGACAGCGAAAAGGCCTTCGACAGTTTCCTATCCACCGCCCCGAGCGCCGCAGATGCCGCTGTCGACGGCATGAAGAACAAGCTCAGCGAACTTCCCGAAGCTGTGAAAGGAAATGCTGAGGACCTGCAGAAGTCGCTCGGTTCGACCTTTGACGGCTATGCGTCAAAGGCGTCGCCAGCCATCGACGGCATGAAAGCGAAGTTAGATGCGCTCGGACAGCGCTCTGAAGAGCTGACCGCTCGTGGAAAAGCGACTTATGACGAACTTTCGACGGATGGTCTCAATGTTGATCTGTCCGGTGCCGGTGCCGCCGTCGATAAAGGCATGCTGCTGGTCAAAGATAAGTTTGGACAGCTCGTTCCTTACGTTGACGGCGTCTCTTCCGAGACCGAGCAGCGCACCGACGAACTTGGCAAGAACCTGGCGAAAACTCTCGACCAGCAGGTCTCGAACGCTCAGAAACTGTCGAGCGACGGCACTGCATATGTGCTTGACCAGTACGGTCAGGTAGTGCCCGTCGTCGGGAAGATCGCAGATGAGGCCAATGCTCGCTCTCGCGATATCCTCCAAGGTCTCAGCGATCAGGCCGTGCAGAGCAACGACGCAATCCAGCAGTCCCTCGGCGAGCTACCTGGTTTCCTTGGTGAACAGGGCAAACTTGTGCGGCAATCGCTCGATCAGCAGATCGGTGACGTCAAGTCGACGTCGGCCGACGGAATTGCCTATGTTCGTGACCAATACGGGCAGTTGGTACCATATGTTGAACAGCAGCGGGACGGTATGCGCTCGGCCGCGCAGGGGGCATTTGACGCCGTCGGAGAACGGGCCACAAAGGTCGGTGAGGATGTACGCACCACGTGGGATACCCTGCCCGGCTACATCGACCAGCAAGCGAAGTCGGTCAACTCCGGCATCAATCAGTTGCTCGATCAGGCTGATCGTTATCAGACTACCGTCCTCGGGAAGATGGAAGCCGGATGGACCCGCTTCAACGAGTTCTTCCGCAGCTCAGTGAATACCTTCAGCGGACTCTTCGCCGATCTCTGGGGTTCTTTCCTGGAAACACCGCAGCTTGCCTATGAAGCGGTCGTCAATGCATGGGGCGGCATGGACGACCACTTCGCCAGTGTCGTCGGAAATGTCGACGGTTACTTCGAGACGCTCTGGAAAAACGTGAAATCCGGTGCCACCGAAGCCTGGCAAAAAGTCCGGACCATGTTTGCCCCGGGCTTCTCGTCTGCGAGCGAAGCCATCACCGGAGCGGTCAGCCAGGTCCAGAAGTTCGCGAACGGCGGCACTATCTCCGGCCCCGGTACCGGCACGTCGGATTCGATCTGGGCGAAGGTTTCAACCGGCGAAGGTATCCTGACGTCCCGTGCCGTTTCTCACTACGGCTCAGGCATCGTCGACATGCTGAACAGTCTGGTCATGCCGAAAAACTTCATGGCGACGCCTGCCTACGCTCCGTCTCGATCCGGACAGGACCTGGGCCGCTTGTCCCTTGCAATTGATGGCCGTGGCGTCGGTGGGACCGTCTACGCCGACAGCGATGCGCTGCGCTCGATCAAGCGAGACTTCCGCAATCGAGCTTCGTCGGCACGTGGCGCAGTTCCACGCTGGAGAGGATACTGATGACGACCGAAACTGTTCTTGATCTCGTTGAACTTGGCATAGTGCCACAGTCGGCAAGGGCGCTTGGCCAGACCTTGACGCCGATTGCAAATGGTTCGCGTCGCCGTCTTGCAAATGGGGAGCTGGTCAGCCGCAAGCGGGTTTCTTTCGAAAAATTCGCATCCACGATCAGCTTCTCCGACACCTACGCACCGGCTTTCGGAGACCTTTGGGCGGGGGAGACCATCACGGTCTATTGCGTCTGCGAAATCAACGAAAAGGTCGGCAGACCCTTCCAACGGCCACCGGTCCCAGGCTCCGTCATCTACCGTGATGCTGGCGGCAAGGTCGTGCCTCATGGCAGCGATGAAACCGTGGCTCCGGTCGGCGCGTTGTGGCGCACCTACCGTCCGATCATCGTATTCATGGTCGACGGCTGGGATATGGACACGGACGAGTACGCTGCTGTCGTCAGCTCCACCCTGAATCTGTTTGAGGCCTGATCATGGCCTACGGCGACCCATATTTCGCTTGGATTGATGAGACCGAGGGTTTCGACCAGGTACTGCACCGCCGTTTCGATGAAGAGATCGAGGAGTGGGTCCTTGATGCGGAGGAAGACGGCTTCGCGGTCGGCACACTCAAAGTCCGACCACCGGAAGGTGGCATGCTGAAAACCACTCGGAAGTTGTGGGGTCTTCTCTCTGTAGAGCTGTCCGACGGCAGCCTCGATCTTATCTGGAAAGGCAAAGTCGACAGTTTTCCGCTTGGCGGCAATCCGGAAGAAGCGACGCTAAAATTCAAATGCGCCCCAGGGGACTGGCAAGACCGTCAGCTCACCTTGTTGCAAGCGACGAAGTCCCAACCTCATTGGGACGACGTTCTCGTAGCGAAGGAAAGCAGAAACGATCCGACGGAAATCCTGGACGGCCAAAGCCGCGTGATCTGCTTTCATCCGGCTACGCACGTCTGCGAGCTGCACGACATTTTCGGCGTTGGCCTGGACGAATGGGATATCGGTCTCGAATGGTTCGAAGACAGCTTGTCGGCTGAGATCACGGAGCCACCAATTTCCTATGTTGACGTCACGGTCACCGCGAAGTGGAAGCAGCAGCTGTCAGGCAGTTTCTCTGCCACGGCTGCGGTTCGCAGTGCTTTCGGTGGCACCGATCCCGCTACATTGACTGGCGAAGATTTCGAGAACAGGTGGCCAGGTCAGGGTGACGGCATCTCGAACAACAATGGCTACACCGTCCAGACCAGCAGCTTAAAACTGATCACGCCGAATGACGGTCGACCGACGGAGCACACCTTCCGCGCGGCCGCGAAATGGTTTCCATATCTCACCGATGCAAACCTGACCTCCCCTGGGACCCGGAATCCACCTTTGCCGATCACGTATTATAACGCCGATATCGACCTGTCCTGGACTGCCGAACAGTCTCGCAGCGAAGTCATCAAGATGCGTCTGAAGAGCGGCGTGCAAGACACTTCTCTTGGTAATGGCGGTGGCCGCACGCTCGATATCACTCTTCAAGACATTACCGTCGACGACGTGTCAGAAGCCTGGAGACCGGGCGTGTTCTATGCCGTCGGTCAACAGGTCCGTGCTGGCTCCAAAACTTACGAACGTCTTCGAGCTGGGGTGTCCGAGGCGACCTGGGGCGAAGACTTCACTTACATGGACCTGTCAACATTTCCTCCAACGTTGCGCCAAAACTGGGAGGCGGTACAGGATCAAAGCCCGCTCGGCGGCATTGGAAGCGACAAGTATTTTCCAACGGTCCGAGGACATACAACCCTCCTCGCTGTCTTGATGAAGGCCCGAGCCATTCTCGCCGAAGCCATGCGCTGCATCGAGATCGAGTTCGAGGTCCCTCTCATGGACGCACTCGAAGCAGGTCTCTATCTCGGCAAGCGCATCCGTGTGGAGGTCCCCCCGGGCCGCCTGGCTATCGAGGGTGAGATCATCGTCGGCAAGGTCTCGGCATACACGATGACCTCGAATGCATCGGACGACACCTGTCGTATTACTATCAAAGCAGCCTGTGGGTCCGGGAAATCTACGACCGGTACTGGTGCGCAATCGGCATCTCAGACCGGCGAAACCTGGGACCAGGTTGTCCTTCCGAGCATCGCTGGTCTGACACCTACGCCGATGGCGACAGGCGGTATCGTTCGTGCTCGTGTCGAGAATGCCCTGCAAGAGCAGATCGATTACATCTCCGCACGGGACTACGACCCAGCAGCCGGTCGCACCAACGAAGATGCGACGAATCCCGAGAAGCTCATCCGAGACGTCCCGACAAGGCTCACTTTCGACCTGGTTCCTATCGCCGCCGCAGATGATCTTGTTCTTGAGCATTCGATGACGATCCCGGTTCCCTTCGAAGGTCCGCGTCAGATCGACTTTGGAGGAGCGTGATCATGAGCGATTTGACGTCTGGTATTCGTCGAGCAGCAGCACCTGAACGAAAGCCCGGTGCCGTCGTCACCTCGTCGTCCGGCGTCAACCAGGGCGATCCTACCCTCTCGCGAGAACCTGGTCGGGAGACCATTGGTTCCCGCAGCAAGGCTTTTCCGTCCGACGCCGGAGCGGGACACAAGAGCAATGGCTGGCATGAGCTGACCGACGTCGAACATCGAGCTTACACAGAGACGGCGGTTAATCTCACGCTCAACGCGGGAGACGTGCTGACGCTCGATCCGACGCGCTGCCAAAACTGGCGCGTGTCGGTGAATGGCGCGACCACGATCATCATGCCTGCCCCCAGCTTCCCGGAGCCTGCCGTGGCTCGGATCGACGCGCCCGAGCGTAGCCGTCTATGGTCCTGTGTCCTGATCGTCGATGTCCCGAGCGGCGGGACCTTTCCGACCATCCAAGGGGCGAAGTGGAGCGAAAAGGCAGCGGCTCCAAACGTCAAGAAAGCTGACGGTACTGACCCGGAAGATTGGGGTGGGCGTTATTCATTCACGTTCGTGCTCGATCCGCTGCTTGGCGATGTTATCGGACACGAGGGAGCGGTGAGGGTCTAATGCTGGCGAGACGTCTTTCCGGGGCTCGGCCAGCGGTGCCGGAGGCCGAAACTTTCACCGATTATTATGTCGTATGTGGCGGTTCAGGCATCATCTACGCCTCGCCAAGTCTGTCCGACCCCCGATTTGCGGTTTTGGGAAAGATCGCCATGTCCGCGCCTCGCCCGGTCGTTCCGTACATCTCAAAAGACGAGATGGGGATCGGTCTCTCTTACGGCTCCGCAGGGCACAAGTTCATCAAGCACAAGACGAAGGATTTTGACGGAACGCTGGCACCGACCTCCGAAGTTCCTAACACGACCGAAGGCTATCGCTGGACAACAACCCGATCCGCCATCTTGAGGTACAAGATCGACGGTGTAATTCCCCCAGCGGAGCAGAACGTTATCAGTTTCTTCTCATGGTCCGGCACGTCAACGCCGATTTCGCAGATCGATGTGGACGACTACGGCTTCGATATTTTTTCAGGTATTGGATCAGGACTTGTTTACAGCCCGTCTGGATACAGCGCGTACCTGCTAAATAATCGGTCAGACAGGGTCGGACCTGCGAATACTATTCTTGCTCTTAACAATAACCGAACCGTGTTCTCTTATCTAGAAAACAAGAGCAATCCGAGTCCCTGTGTTGAACCAGATAGAGCCGATTCTTCGGGTCTTAGTTCAGGCCTTAAGCCGTTCGCACTGAGAATTCCGCCGTCAGGGACACCCACAACTATCGATCTCAGCATCATCGACCACTGGTCTTGCCGTCCCTACGTCCCTGCGGGATCGGAAGGATTGCCATCGTATCGAATGATCAGGAAATTCAAAGAATTGGCGCATTGCCAGGCTCGCGACGCTCTGTATGTCCTGGGCCGCATCGATATTGAAGAAATGCGCCGGTCAGACATTACCATTCTCAATCTTGGCAAGCGGGCAGGTGTCGCAACTGGACTTGATCGGCTGATTGGCCGCGTTGAGGGCTCATACTCGACTCAGTCAGCGATTGTGATTTTCAAAGTGACCGATGCGGGAATTGCGGTTGCAGACTATCTATACCGCAACATTCAAGCTGTGCCGTACGGCCGCTACCCATACCGCCAGGCGACATCGCAGCGGGATATTATGTGCATCGACGGTACGCTTTTTGCTAACAACGGTACGTCGTCTGATTACGAGATCAGTAGAGCTGAATGGGATGCAAACTTCGACCGCGCGAGCTACGCAGTCGTGCCTTCCGTCCCGAACGTAACGAAGATTCCCGGCGTATTCACAGCTACCATCAAAAGCCCGTTGATGGCTTTTGACGGAAGAGACTTCTTTTTTGAAATCGCGGAGACCGCGACGCGGCACGCGATCTATAGGCTCGACAGGTCAAATGGTGATGTAACGCGGGTCTTTCAGCTGGACGCAAACGATACGTACGCTCACGCCTATTTTGACGTGATCTCGAATCCGCCCGTATTTCACGCTGAAAGCACATCGACATCAACATTTGCTACGTATCAAGTGACGAAGGACGGGAGTGCCACCGCTAATGTGGCTCGGGCCCTTGTCTCTACTACATCCTGGTTGTGTAGAATATAATCTCTCGGCTATTGCGCTACGCCTCAAGTTGAATCACGCTTTAGATTCAACCGCGTAGGAGGTGCCATGGGTAACGTCATTGGGAATGCCAGTATCGGTCGAGATCACTCGAACTCGATCATTGACGGGATGCGGCAGAGGCAGGTCGACGCAATCGTTCGCCACGTTTATGCGTTGAACATCACCGGATCAAAGCTGTGGAGCATGACACACTCGATCCGGCCGAATGAATTGAGTGACCTAAAAATTGGCGAGACCAAGAATTTCGGGGTCGGGCGTCTCGCAACAGTTTGCCAGACGCTAGGCATGGAGCAGGTTTTCCGCTGTTACCGGCCGCTTGAGTCATACAAACATCTCAAGACAAAAGACCAACGAATTCACAGACTATTCTCCGAGCTTTACCGCGTTTACGACCTAAGCCAGGAGACGATGGTTGATATCGGAGCACGGTCTTATCCGACGACCCGAGCCGTGGTTGACCAAGTCGGGGTTCTATCGCTTCAGCTTGTCGAGAATATCAGCCGAGAACCGTATTTCTGGCACAGAGAGGTTTTCGCCGTCTCGGCCATTTATCTCTCAGCCGAACAGTTGCTTAAACGGATGAAAACCAGAACCTGGCGGATCGATCAGCTTCTTTTCCAGCTCGGAACAACGGCGGAGCTTATGGAAGGGATCGCCGACGATCTTCTCGCCAAGGACGCTGAGGCAGCATAATTCAACCGGGTCTCTATCACGCCCGTATGCTCACAATCCCTCCAACGAGGGGACCAAGTGGACAGTTTGAATGGCAGCCGACGACACGTTGCTCGAAGTGGTGAGGAAGCTCTCCGTAGTCGAGACCAAGATCGATATCTTTATTAACAAGCAGACTTCGTCTGACCAAAAAATTGCGGCGATTGAGACTGATCTTTCGGCTCTCAAGACGGAAATCCGAGGCTGGAAGTCAAAATTTGCCGGTGCGGCCGCCGTTATCTCGGCTGCAATGGTCTTTTTGGTTCCGTTTGTCAAAAATAAACTAGGACTATAACTCCTTGCGCCGCCTGATCGCGTCAACAGATTGGGATTTAAGCTGCTGTATTTGTTGGCAAAAATTGTTGCGCCGACAGAATTATTTGCGAACATCGTATTCAAGCCGCACAAAAAACAACAAGGCGGCGGGAGATATAAATGTTTCAGCAGCATGATCGCGCGGCGGATGCGCAACTTATACATCCGTACCTGTCAAAAGGACTTTCGTTTACTAAGATCGCCGAAGCCACCGGCCTCGCGCGATCCCGATGCTACCGAGCAGCAAAATGGCTCGAAGAAAACTCCAGCCCGGACGAAATTCACGTCGCGATCCACGAGGTCGAAGGACCGGAGAAGCCCAAAAAGAAGAAGGGTCCGACCGAAACAGAGATCAGGCAGAAGGTCGCCACTGACGAGCTGACGGTCCCCTTCTCAAACTGGTTGGAGATCGGCCGTTGGGTCCGTGAAGCTGCTGAGCCCGTCGACATTTACGAGACCGACGAAGATGGCGAGCAGGTTCTGGTCGGCCAGAAAATCGACCCCGGCGTGATGTGGCCTGTTGATTGGGACGGTCCCAAGACCTACGCCCAGACGGCCTATGAGACTGGTCCGGCAAGACCATCAGTAAAGGCTGGTTACATTCTGGGCTATGTCCAAGAAGGAACTCCGATACACGGACCGGCTTGGATCAATATGATTTCCCTGGCGGCCGCCTATGGTGGCTACGCGGTCGGGATGGGGGGTGGAACCTACAGCAAGCGCTGGTTCATGCGGAAATCGAAAAAGGACGTAACCGAGATCGCTCCCTGGTCCGCAGTCGCCGAACCTTATGTGACGCGCAAGCGCCTCGATATCAGCCCGAAAATCCAGTTTGCTGCTGAGATGAACCTGTCTCCGACAGCCACCCACCCCTTGACGGGGTTCGAAACCTACATAGGCGGCATCACGACCGTCTTCCCTCACCCAAAACGCGAAGTTCGGAGCCTTCCCAGAGGCCATTGGAACGAGTCCGTCACAGCCTGGACGACAGGCTCCATGACCGTCCCGAATTACATCTTGCAGAAAGCTGGTTTGAAAGCACTTAAGGCTCATGCAATCGGCTTCGTCATCGTCGAAATCGATCACGACGACAACGTCTTCGCACGCAATGTTAAATGCGATCCGGTATCCGGCGCTTTCTATGACTTGGACCTGCATGTCGACCGAGGGATCGTGAGATTCGCAGCGGATGTCCGCCGAGAACAAGGGCTACTGGGGCCAGTGCTGGGCGTTGGATGTAGCCATGTCAGGATCGCCAACAACCGCTACCTGCGTGCGATTTATGGACTGGGGGGATACCCGACCGAAGACCTGCCGTTGATCGACGCTGTCGACGCTTCGGTACAGACCTTTCACGATCTTTTCGACGGCGGCTCGATCAACCATCACGAAGATAATGATGCCATCGCTCTCTACAAGCGTCACGCGCGGGGCACGGGTGTCTTACTCGAAGAAGTGCAACACGCTGCCGATTTCCTGGTAGAGACCTACCGGCCTACGTGCGAGACCGTGGTCGTCTATTCCAACCACGATGATTTCCTTCGTCGCTGGCTTCTGAAGTCCTCCGATAGGGTCGACGTCCAAAACTCGAAGCTCTGGCATCGGTTGAACTGGGTCGTCCGAGAGCACATCGACCAAGGCCAGAACATCAACATTTTTGAGCACCTGCTGCGGGAACGGCGACCGGATGCTGAATTCACCTTCGCCACCATGGCGGGTCTATGTGAGCGCCACGGTTATCAGCTCCAATACCACGGTGACCGCAATCCGAATGGTGCCAGAGGTTCGACAGCAGGCCTGGCCAAGATCGGGAAGCCCATCCTGAAAGCCCATGATCACGGGATGGCTCTTATAGACGAGTGCATATCCCTCGGGGCGATCATCGATGAAGAGCAAGCCGAATACGCAATCGGTCCATCGTCATGGGCTGCAGGATACGCTCTCGTGCACTGTGATGGAAACGCCCAGCTCGCGACCCTGGTCGGAGAAAAATGGCGGGCTTAGGCCCTCCGTTTTCCGTCACGTTCGATCCGCTCTCGCAGCATTGTCAGAGCCCGGTCTACCGGGCTCTCACCTTTCGCCAAATCCCGAGCGTCGAATTTTTGGGTGTCGAGACCGGCATCTGAACGTTTCGCTTTCAACATCACGTCGGCGGTGAAGGCTTCAAATTCCTTCGCCGCCTGGTCTCGTGCCGGGAATCTTTCCGGATGCTGCTTCCTGATGTCGGTCAGTACAACGACGTAAGGAAAGTCGGGGTGTTGGAAGAACCCCTCTCCTTTCTCGGTGATATCGCGAGTGAACTCGCGGATCGCATGCGGCTCGAAAACTAAGTCTTTCATTTCCCGGGTCTCTATCAGCCGAACATTCGACACTGGAGCCATAAAGGTATCTGGAGGTTCCTAAATGTCGTTTAAGTTTGCCGATCCCAAACGCCCGGTGCACACAATCGTGCTGCACTGCTCAGCGACCAGGGTCAATTCCGACTATTCCGTTGAACAGTTGACGGCCGATCATAAAGGTCGTGGCTTCGACGGTCCCGGCTACCATTTCTACATCCGCAAAAACGGTGACGTCGTCTTCCTGCGGCCGATGACGTGCATCGGCGCTCACGTCCAGGGGCACAATACCGGTTCAATCGGCATTTGCTACGAGGGTGGTCTGGACGCCTCTGGTAAGCCCAATGACACCCGAACGGCTGCCCAGAAGAAAACGATGCACGACCTGCTCGTTGCTTTAGCGGCATTCCTGCGCACCGTCGGACAAGAGATCACGACTATCTGCGGCCACCGTGATTTTTCACCTGACAAGAACGGCAACGGCAAGATCGATGCGTGGGAGCGCATCAAGGAATGCCCATGCTTCGACGCGATCCCGGAGTTTGCCTATGCGAAAGCAGCCTAAGATCAGGGCCGCTGCCGCCGACAAGAAGAGCAGCCGGACATTCACGAAACGGATCACAACCGTTTGCGTCCTGTCCGATATCGCTGTCGCTGTCCTTGGCGTAGCAGTAGGACACGCTGGAACCGCAGAACTCGTGAAAGAGCTGGCCTTTGGCCAAGCGATGTTCCTTTTCGCTTATCAGGCCGTCGGCTTAATGGACCACCGCATCGCCAAAAACCTGGACGGCATCACGTCGCTTGTGTCCGCGATCCTGGGAAGGAGACGCACCGATGCTTAAGTTCCTGCAGCCATATTTCGCCTATGCGCAGATCGGAGCCCTCGTTCTCATTGCCGGGTTCGTCGGTTTCCTTTGGGTCTCAATCGCTAATAAGAAGGCCGAGATCGCTCGCCTAGAGACCAGATTGTCTTCCTTGCAGGAAACCCTTTTGAAGGCGGTCGACGCCGCAGAAGCTAACCGGGAAATGATCAACAAGGTCGATGCAGCTCGCCGTCGTCAACTAGACGCGGTCAACCAGGAGTTTGAAGCTTACAAACAGCAGCAGGCAGCGCTTGACGCGATGGACGCCGAGATCGATGCCGCAGCCGACCAAGACGGTCCTCTGGCTCCGATTCTCAAGAATTGGAGGCCGCCGCAATGAGAGCAGTCATCATAATGTCGATGGCGCTTGTTTTGACAGGCTGCCAGACGACCGAACCGACGGTCGTCATCAAAGAGGTCGAGCGTCCGGTCGAGATTCCTGATCAGCTACGGAGATGCGATCCTGTCGTGCCCGCGCCGATGGCGACCCAGGCGTCGGCCGCGAAGAACTTAAACCGTTACGCTCTCGGGCTTAGGCGCTGCATGCAGCGGCACGACCGGACTATCGAGCTGATCGATCAACACAACACTACGGTCTCGGGCTCTCAATTTTAGTCGTGCCGGGGCAAAGCCCGTAGGTCTGTTCAACAAGTTCTGAGGGGACATATCGATATCGAAAGCCAGGCTTCATGCCTCCTTGCGCCGCAATCCATTCACGGATCGCAGGGGCCTCGTAGCGGTACTGGTCGGGCGACAGATAGTAGGAGCCGTCCGGCGCTGGTTCAGCCGCAGTATGGACGCCCCAAGCCATGTCCCAACCGACGCAGGTTTTGCCGCCGTAGTAGGACACTTGGTCGACTAGGATCGTGCATGCGGAATTGCAAACATCGCTGCCCTTCACCTGCAGCTCTTTGCCGCTGATCACAAACAGGTAGGCTGTTGCCCTGAATTGCTGGGTATTTCCGCCACCTGTGTACTCCTTTGGAAGAACGCACGGACTCGTACACTTCGCCGCCCACTTTGCAATTTCACCGCCTTTTTCGGGGTCATTGAGCAGTAGCAAGGTTACCAAGCGGGCAGCCTGTTGCTTCAGTCCCTTTTGTTCCGCTTTCAGCGCCTCTAACTCCAGGTCTTGAGCAGATGCGAAAGTGGTCGGCAGCAGCGTGAAAATGGCGGCGAGGAAAATTCTGATGAGCATGGTGCGATCCGTTAGTGATCGCCGATCTCTACAAGACGACCGTTGATAATCGAGAAGGCCGAATGCTCAAATTTGATGGATTGTAGCTGTCATGAAAAAGGCCCCGAAAGGGGCCTTATCGCTTGCGTTTTGGCAGCAGCGCCAGCATGTCCGGGATTTTTGGTTTCGGTGCGGTCCCGGCACCCTTCTCGGCCTCTGCCGCTTTCTGGGCAGCGACCTTCGCTTGATATCGCTCACGCCGCTCATCTGCGTAGCAGCCCATGTCCTTGAGCTGTGTGAGATACGCTCTGACATGTGCGTCCGGTGTGCGGATGCGGTCCATCACGTCCGCCGTTAAACGAGCCCGGTTAACCAGGTCATCAGATCGCACGTAGAGCCCGGACCGGTCGGTGGAAGGGAATGGCACTGTTGAAGCAAATGGCTTCTCCATAATCTGCCCGTCTTTAGCATAAATCATGAAGTATCTCCTCATGCCGCAACCCTCCCGTAAACATGGTTTTCGAGGCGTGCGACCATCTTCCGGGTTGGTGTGGTGTGCTCGTATTTGTCTTCGGTCAGATATCCGAGCAGCTTGTAACTATCGACATCGAAAAGGTCTGCGACCTCTGCCAGGGAAACATGATTCCGGAAGATCGGCTGACGAAAGCGCGATCTGAGCTGTTCATTCTCTGTCAGTACATGACCAGTTTTTCCGAACGGTCGTATCGTGTAGTTCCTCGCGTCGGCCACGAATTGGCCGTATGCGGGACTTGTCACGGTCATCACGACACCCTGGTCGCGTTCGTGGAGTTCGAAGGCCTGCGGCGTGTAGCCCGGCGAACGGCGGACGTAGGGCGGAATTGCCACTTTTTTGCCGGTCTCGATTTCCTCTTTTGCCTTCAGAGCGTCGGCCTCGGTCCACCTTGCTCGCTGAACGTCGCGCTCGATGATGAGCTTGACCATGTCTTCGGCGGGCATCAGGCGAGAAGCCGTCGTCGACAGGTCCGCGCGATACTGACGGACGGTCTGCGGCGATTTTCCGATAATCCGAGCGACGACGCTCGGCTTCGTGAGATGACGTTTGCGAGCGTCGAACGAACGAGTATTGACGCACTCGCAATAGTAATGCGTGAGGTTTTTAATCTCCTCCGGCGATGTAGAAATGTTAATGAGCATGACGATCTCCTTTCGTAAGAAAATTGTTCTCGAAGGAAAGGAGAAGATCAAGCTTCCGTATATGGATCATATACAAAGATACTTTTTCAGCCTTACGTTACCTGCGCCCGTCAACTAACTTTTTTATTTCTGTCGGCGGATTGAGTTGTCCTATGCAAGTTAATACCGAAAGATTTTGTCAGCACTCAATACGAAAGGAGATGAGAGATGCTGGCAGCGATTTTTCGAGCGATAGCAATGGCCCTGCAGAGTGTGTGGTGGCTCCTAATGCAAGGCGGTCACGCCATCGACTGGACAATCAACAAGCTCTTCGGCGGTGGCGGACCTGCGCCTGCACCCGTGCCGAATTTGAAGATAGCGTTGGACGATCCGGAAGAGAAAATCGTCCAGGCGCAGGAAATGGTAAAGGGTGTGGTTCGAGCGGCAGAGACAATCAGCAAGATGAGTCCGGCTATCCAGGCTCAGGTGTTTGCGAGCATGCCCGCAAAGGATCGCGGACTTGCTGACCTTAGCCTGCTCTCCGATGATCAGGTGGATTGGCTTAATGGTTTGGTGGAAGGTCAGCTGAGGATCGTCGCGGAATCTTCGGAACGGCGCGTTGAGGCTGCCTTAAACGGGGATCGCAACTCGCTGCCTGCCATTCTGTCGGTGGGGCAGCCAGACCCGGAATCGGAAACCGCTCTAGCAGCTAGAATCGCAGCTAAACGTCTTGGGAATCTTGCACCGACGCCCTTCTATACCGCACCGGTCCACACTATTCAGTGACGCGTCAGGCGGCGGCCGATTTCCTTCCGCCGCCGCTGCCGTTCGCGCCTGAGACCACGGACGATGGTCTCAAGGTACCCCGGCTCTTCAGCGAGCCAGTGTGCATAGTGCCGCCAGGCCAATTCTTCGAGTTCTTCGCGCTCGAAGTCCTCTCCGGTCATGCTTGCCAGTTCCTCTTCATTGAGGTCATCAAGCCGGATGTGCTGAATTTCTCGGTAGATGTCCGAGATTTTCCTGTAACCGGTGGCCACAAGGACCTCTTTGATGGACAGCTCACCGTCAAGCCATGCATCCAGTGCGCAATCGACGTCCATGTTAAGCAGCCTTCACCTTGTTCGCCGCAGCGAGGCGGCGTGCGCTCTCGTAATGGGTACGAGCGGCAGCTTCCAGCCGTGTGTTCTGAGCACGCAGGCGCTCGATCTCAGCTGCCTGCTGAGCTGCGACAGCTACGAGCCTGTTCGCATAGTCGATGAGTTGGTCGACCTGAGCGCGGAGCTGGTGTGACGACGCATCCTCGCGAGCAGCCCGCATCGCCTGAAGACCGGACATGTGCGCGTTCACGGCACCGGAGGCGAGCATGCCGAAAATCAATGCCGTCTGGCCAGCCGCGACACCTGCAGGATTCTTTGACGTGAACAAGTTCGACATTGCCAGCTCCTTCAAAATTCAACGCGATCACGTTGGGTTGATTTCGTAAACAACCTACTAAGAACACAATTAAACACAATATACATCGGACGATTTTCTGAAAGAATGTGGACGAGATCATGTATTTGTTACAAATGTCGGTAGCAACGCATTTGATACCGACATTTGTAACATCAGCAAGCGCTGATAATCTGCATGTTATAGGCATGAGTGAAAACGATAACTTCTGGGTTATCGCCTTACTTTGGCAGTTTGCAACGTGTTACCGCGCTTATTGCCGCAATCTGTGCACCGGAGCTTAGACGGCAAGCTTACAAGCAGTACCTTCCGGCCGAACCGTCTGCCTATCTCGCTTCGATCTACCCAGCCTTTATGCTGACACCTGGAGCATTTCCCGCCCAACAAGTACCACTCTTCTAGCTGATCGAGTGTCATGCGATCCGCTTCTGTCTGATTGAATGCGGCCGCTCCCGCCGCCCGGGCGGCCTCATTGAAGAGGGGGCGGTGGGTCCGTCGCTTTCTCGGCGCTCATCCGGTATCGACCGTTGAGATGGATCAGGATTTTTCCGGGACGTTGTTGCAACGCCTCGCGATAGGCGCTCATCGAGACATTGAAATCGGTCGACCGGGATATCGTCTCCAGGAGAGTGCCGCCAGCTTCAGGAGCGTCATCCCAAACCTCGATTCGGAACAGGTGCTGCGTCGATCCCCAGTCACCCTCACCGACCTTCGGTCGTGGGTTCTCACGGATGAGGTCGATGCCCTTCCGGTGTTTCATGATCGCTCATACCGTGGCTGCCAACCACGACCGATGCCACGCCCCATCAAGCAATTCGCGGTGTAAAGCTCGCCCCTCAAGAATGCCGCATCTGCCAAAAGTTCTCGGATCGCGGTTCGAACATCGCCTTCGTAGTGTTCGAGGACAGCGTCAACCAATTCCTCCGGAACTTCGGACACCGCAATAGGCTCTTCGGCCGCCTTTTGAAGGGGCTGCGCGGACATTAGTCACCTCATGAGAACTCTAGGATTTTGATATTCTTTTTACCGAATATGTTCCTATTTTGTTCTCGTAACGGTGGGGAGTCAATGGCGAGATTAATTAGATCACTTGTTTCCGAGCAGAAACCGATAGACGGCAGCGAGAAGCTACTAGCAATTACAGGTCTAGGTCAGGAATCTCAGGCGTCTGAGCGATTTGCCGAGCAAGCTTTTGCTGGGCCACCTTCTGGGACAGCCTCGATTCGAACTCGGGCATCGTCGTTGGGACACCGGCAGTCAGCCCGACGACAGAAGCTTCCAACGTCGTCAGCACGACTTTTTCTACGACCAAAACCGCTTTTCCGGGATCAACATTCTCGTCATAGTTCACTACCACCCAGACGATATCGCAATTGCTCACGTGATCGACGGTTTCCATGGGGGCCATGGCGTCAAGAAATGGCTTGTCGATGATTACGACCATTTTCTTGCCCCACCGTCGCAGGCTTGGCACCTTGATCTGCAACTGTGGCATGAGCCGCTTCGGACCGCTGCTTCGGAAATCTGGTCGCCTTGCTGCGCCAGGCATTGGAATCCCATTGCCGCTGTAGTTTTTTATTACCTCGTAGTCCCGGGACATTGAGCCGCCTGAAAAATAAACGGCTTGCATCTCGACGGCGCACCATTCGAGTGGATCGCGATCTGGATGGACAAAGACGAGATCGATCTTCCCGACATCTTCGCTATCGGGCTGTTCGCCAGCCGCCTCGTTTACGAGGTCGACGTCATCACCAGCGACTGGAGCGGCAGTTACTCTCCTGAGAAACGCGATCTCTTTAACGACGACCGGGTCGTCGGTCCGAATTAAGCGGCTACCGATCTCTTTGATAACAGTACGATCTTCCAGGAAACGGTTTGGACAGGTGGCGGTCAGTGGACCGAATCTTAGCTGCCCGTCCTCTTGTTCCGTAAAATTCCTGATCGAGCACACACCGCCTTTTTTCGAACACTTGATGCTCCCGCGCGGGGCGAGATCAGGCACCGCAGCTAGAAACGGGCAGTCGGGAATCGGACTCGGATTGAGATAGGCAGCTCGCTCGGTCGACCCGATATTCTTGTAGAGCTTCCCATACCATTCGCCGATGCCGTACTTGGCTTGATCGGTAGCACGAGGCCGTCGCGCCATCAGGCAACGGCCTTGTCTTTGACAAGCGAAGAGTCGATTTCGAGCAGCTTCTCGGCAACCGCTTTACCCAGAAGAGGCGGAACGGCATTGCCGACCTGAACATACTGCTCCGTCCTCGACCCAATGAATTCGAAGGAGTCAGGAAAGCTCTGCAACCGCGCAGCCTCGCGAACCGTAATGGCGCGATCCTGCTCGGGGTGGATGTATGCTCCCCAATGCACGTCGCATTTGGTCAGGATGGTGCAGGAAAGGTCTGTCTTACGCGGACGTCCGTAGCGCTTTGTATGATCTGACCGTTTGGCCCTTTTCATGCCTTCTGGCAGTAGATCAAATGGGATGTCGCGCCAGGACCCGCCTGCCGGAATGTGCTTCATCCGTTCGAGATTAATCCCGCCGAGCTTCGGAGCAGAGTGATTCGGCGCAGTTTTCCGGTTTCCACGGAGCTGAGCCTGATATGGGTTTTGAGGAGCTGCTGCATATTTCTGCAGCACTTCCTTGCCGCCATTCTCTACCGGAGGCAGATCACCAATCGCGTCCCAAATAGTGACGAGGGGCTTCAAATCTTTCCCGTGCGTCGGCGAGGGAAACAGGATAGGTGCGCCAATCCTGTTGGCGATAAAGAATATGCGGCGACGCTCCTGCGGAACGCCATATTCCTCCGCCTTCAAAATTTTGAAGTCGACTTCATAGCCAAGGCTTTTCATGCCTTCCTTGATCTCGCGGATGATGCCGCCATCAGCAATCGATGTAAGACCAGCAACGTTTTCCATGACGAGCCATCGCGGCTTCAGGCCTTTCACGATGCGAAGGTATTCGCGGAACAGCCCAGCTCGCGGATCGTCAACGCCGCGTTGATGATTGTAGACGGAATAGCCCTGACATGGAGGACCTCCGACCAGAACATCGAGTTGGCCTGGCTTCAGACCAGTAACTCTAAGGAGATGAGCGACCGTGACGTCTTGAATGCGCCCGCCGATGAAAGTCGCTTCTGGGTGGGTAGCTGCAAACGTTTTTCCGGCAGTGTCGTCAAAATCGCACCCGGCAAGAACCTGAAAACCAGCTTGCCGAAAGCCCTCGCTTAGCCCGCCTGCGCCGCAAAATAGATCGACGACCGTTCCCGCGTGGGTCATGTCAGCTCACCTCCGAATCAATCCCTTGTTCTTTTCTTAGTACAAATCAAGAACATTAATGAAAAACCCTATACGAACAATTGAGTCTCTGGAATGGCACGGGGGGCAGATCAGGAACGTTTTCCAAGGTCACGTAAGCCTCGCGCAAGCCCCAGGAACTCCTGCACGCGCTCGGCGACCTTGTTGATTTCCTTCAGCTCGCATTCCCACAACACCAGGGTCTGCCAGCCAGCATCGTGAAGGGCCATTGCGTTACGCGCGTCTCGATCCAGATTGCGTTGAAGCTTCGGTCCCCAGTAATCTAGATTGGTCTTGGGTGCTTTGGCGCGGCGGCAGGAAGGATCGTAATGCAGGTGAACGTGCCAATAGCAACCGTGCACCATGATCACCTTCTTTCGGCCCGGAAAAACGAGATCAGGCTTCCCCGGCAAGCTTTTGCCGTGAAGCCGATACCGATAACCAAGCGAGTGGACCAGCCGCCTGACAAGCATTTCCGGCGCTGTATCAGCGCTCTTGATCAACGCCATGTTCCAGCTGCGTTGGTCAGGTGGCCCTATCCGAGGGCGAGGGCTCAACTCTCATTCCTTTCCGGCGGGCTCGGCGACCTCTCGATTCGTGCGCCTGCATCTTGCCTCGCGTATGGTCGCTATTTGAACAACGGTTGCAGCATCGTACCGAAATCTGGCGGCTGAAGACCAGCAATACCCCGAAGCACGTTGGCCAGTTCGTGTGCCTTTTTGCCCGTCACCTTGACGGCTTCTTCGCCGCCGAATGGATTGCCTTCGAAATGGATCGCGTATCGGGAATTGACGGCCTGAGCCTCGCATTCGGTCAAAAACGTCATGGCGCGGTAAGCAACCTTCGGATCAACTGAATGCCAGTCGACGTCATCTGGATATGTCGGTGGGTCTGGAGGCGTCAGTTGAAGAGGTACTTTTGTCTGCCCGTAGTGGGCGTCCGATGCGTCGAGGAGTTCCGCACAGCTGATAGCGTACGATTCCAGAGCGGCGGCAAGTCGCATACACAGATAGATTCGGCTGCGTTTGCGGTTGGCTCGGCCTCGGAGGAAGTCGACGGTGGTCGAGGTTAAGCCTGACAAGATGCCCGTGCTAACCACTAGGCCTATAATTTCTCTCGTCGTCCAGATTGCCTCGTCAGCCATACCACCGCCCCTGCTCGCCCCAGCCAGGATGTCCCACGACGCGGGGTTTCCGTCAACTTGACCCATTTGCGCCGACGATGGGTGCCGAGCGGCAAGGCAAACGACATTGACAGCTCGCAATCGCGCTACCGGTATAGGACCGGTATAAATGCCAAAACCGCTTCATACAGGCACATCACGGCGCAGCCGCCAATCGCGCAAAGCACTGAAGTTATTGGAGAATTTTGGTAGCGGAGGAGGGATTCGAACCCCCGACACAAGGATTATGATTCCTCTGCTCTAACCTACTGAGCTACTCCGCCGGGTACCATGTCTAGGCTTCGAAGGGGAAGCCGTCTTGACTGGACGGGCGGCTTATACGGCTCGCTTCCGGCCAGTGTCAAGCCAAGTCTCCGGGAAAATGTGAAGTTTTCACAACAGCCCGGAAATCAAGGGCTTCAAGCGGCGGCAGGCGCCGAAAGCAGCGCCTTGAGTGCCGCTTCGGCGCTTGCTTCACGCTCCGATTTGCGAATGAAACCGCCGCCATAGACGCGCGCGTCCTCGCCGACGCCGGAATAAAGCGCGCAGGCCTGGCCGGGCGCGATACCGGCTTCGCCTTCGCCAAGCTCCACATAGATGCCCTCGTCGTCCATCGCGAGCACAGCCGGCGCCGGCTGGCGGGTGGAGCGCACCTTGGCGAAGCAGTCAAAGCCACGCGCGGCCGCCGCTTCGAGTTCCTCGTCGCCCAGCCAGTTGACGTCGCGCAGGTAGACGCGGCGCGTTTCCAGCGCTTCCTTGGGGCCGACGATAACCCGGCGCGAGCGGGCGTCGAGATAGACGACATAGAGCGGCTCGCCGGTGGCAATGCCGATGCCGCGGCGCTGGCCGATCGTGAAGTGCAGGATGCCTTCGTGGGTGCCGAGCACGCGACCGTCGAGATGCACGATCTCGCCCGAGAGCGCCGCGTTCGGCTTCAGCTTCGAGACGATGTCGCTGTATTTGCCCTGCGGCACGAAACAGATGTCCTGGCTGTCGGCCTTCTGGGCGACGACGAGGCCCATCTCCTCGGCAAACTTTCGCGTCTCGGCCTTGGAATAGCCGCCGAGCGGAAAGCGCAGATAGTCGATCTGCTCCTGGGTCGTGGCAAACAGGAAGTAGCTCTGATCGCGCTCGGCGTCGGTCGGCCGATAGAGCGCCCGCTGGCCGGCGTGGCGCGGGTTCGGGCTCGGGCGCGAGCGGATGTAATGGCCGGTTGCCAGCGCATCGGCGCCGAGCTCCTTGGCGGTCGCCAAGAGATCGGCAAACTTGACCGTCTGGTTGCAGGCAACGCAGGGGATCGGCGTCTCGCCGGCGATGTAGCTTTCGGCGAAGGGATTGATCACCGTTTCGCGGAAGCGCGCTTCGTAGTCGAGCACGTAGTGCGGAATGCCGAGCGTTTCGCAGACGCGGCGGGCATCGTCGATGTCCTGGCCGGCGCAGCAGGAGCCGGCACGGTGAACGGCAGCACCATGATCGTAAAGCTGCAGCGTGATACCGAGAACGTCATAGCCCTCGCGTTTGAGCAGCCCGGCGACCACGGAACTGTCGACGCCGCCGGACATGGCGACGACGACACGCGTATCTTCGGGCTTGCGGTCAAAATCGAGACTGTTCACGGGATCCAATCCGGCCTTCGGGGCGGCGACCTATGTCGCCTGCCCTGTTTCACGCTTCATGCGATGCTTTGCCGAGGTACCCTCGGCCCAAGGCATCTACGGCTCCACGGCGTCCGGCATCCAATCGGATGCGCTAAGCTCGCCGCAGGACTTTCAGTTCCGCGACATATAGAAACTTGTCCGTCCGGCGGCAAGGCCGGCCGCCGAGGCTCGCGCGCGGCAATTGAACCTCGAAGGCCTCAGATCAGCTTCAGCCGCATGGCGCGGGCGATCGCCTGCATGCGGTTGACGGCGTCCAGCTTGCGCGTCGCGCTCTTGAAGTAGCTGCTGACCGTATAGGTCGAAATGCCCAGGATGATGGCGATCTCGTCGCTGCTCTTGCCGGCGGCGGCCCAGCGCAGACACTCGACCTCACGGCTCGACAGTCTTTCGCGCGCCGAATTGCCAGTGTCGAACGTACGCTCCAGGCACTCAAAGAGCTGGACCAGCGTCAGGTAGAGCGTGGCGCATTCGACGCCTGCGGGTGCTTCGCGGCGACCGGACAGCATGGCAATGAAGGGATCACCGGAGCTCGTGTGCAGGAGCACCGCGAAATGGCGCCCCATCTCCGGATGGGCGAGCAGGCGGTGGACCATGGCCTCGTCCGCCGGCTTGGCCGCAGTATCCAGCAGTTCGGGCCCACCGGTAACCGGCAGCTTGGTATAACGCAACTTTTCGACGAGCACGCTCGACTGGAAAGTCTCGCAGGCGTCATACTGTCTTACAAGCTCGGACGGCCAGTTGCTTAAGACCAGCCGCTCGGAGAAACGCTGCTGCTCGGCGAGCGGCATGCGTGCGATCATGAAATGGCCGAAACCATAGCGCGCGATCAGCCGCCGCATGAGATGCAGAAGCTCGTATTCAGTGCGGACGGCGGCCGTATCGATCTCCGAAAACATCTCCACCGTTTCAGCCTCACGCAGCAAGGCCGTTTCATGCGATTCCTTCATCTGCGATCACCACATCCCCCGGCGCCACCGCGCCCGGTCGAGAGAATACAAATAACGCTCCACATTATCTGGAGCATGAATTTCACCCGGCAACCGAAATAAAACTGCCCTTCCCGGCCTGTCCGCGCAAGAAACGGGTCCGGTTGTGAAAACTATGACGATGCACCAAGGATAAATGCGGGAGCGCACACACGACGCTCATCCTTATTTCGACGCCTCGTTACCAAAAATTTTAGTTAAAGTGAAATGTGGTATTTGCATGGCTCCCATGTAAATTCCGGGAGAATCCAGGCTGTTCTGAAAAGAATCCACAAGGTGGGCCGCAGTACCCTTAAGATTTCACGGGCGCTGCAACGCCCAATACGCTCTGCGGAAGTGTCTCAAATTATGAGCAAATTGTTACTTGCTGCTTAGGCAAATGTTAAATGTGGCAGGCTAAGGTCACGGTCATATGGTCTTGAGTTTGTGTAGAGAGTCCCATGACCGAAATGATGCGACCACGCGTAAAATATGTCATCGGCCCCGATGGCAGCCCTCTGACGATTGCGGATCTGCCGCCGGCCAATACCCGGCGCTGGGTGATCCGCAGGAAGGCAGAGGTTGTTGCCGCCGTGCGCGGTGGCCTGTTGAGCCTTGAGGAGGCGTGCGAACGCTATACCCTCACCGTCGAGGAGTTTCTCTCCTGGCAGTCCTCGATCAATGATCATGGTCTGGCCGGTCTGCGCACCACCCGCATCCAGCAATATCGCCACTAGTTTTGCCCATTGCAGGGCCATAGGTCGAGCGGCGGCTCCGGGAATCCCCGGCGCCGCCGCCGTCGTTTTGGCCGCGTGGCGAAGTCGGGATTGGCACGTTTTTACGAACAGTCCGTCTTCCGGCGACATCGCATCAGCCGATTCCGATTTGCGGCAATCTGGGCTAGCTTCTCGGAAACGGAAACTGCTCTTCAAGGAATGTCGTCATGGAAATCGCACACGAGGAAACGGGATCGCACGGACGCTACTCGGCGGTCGTCGAGGGCCATACGGGGGAGATGACCTATTCCAGATCCTCGCCGAAACTGGTCATCATCGACCATACGCTCGTTCCCGATGCGCTTCGCGGCAAGGGCGTCGGCCAGGCTCTCGCCAAACACGCGATCGAGGATGCCCGCAAGGGTGGCTGGAAAATCATCCCGCTCTGCCCCTTCATGAAGGCACAGGTCATGCGGCACCCCGAATGGCAGGATGTCATCCAGGCGTAAACGCGTCCGAGACCTCACAAACCTGTCCCGCACCTTAAAACGACGAGACCCGCCCGATTGCCGAGGCATCGGGCGGGTCTCTTCGTCTTGTCACGATCGTGCCGGATCGGATCATGCCAAGCGCATGACCCGACAGGAATGGAAACATCTGCTCCGAAACGGCTATCCGCCTGCCCCACGAACAGATCCTCGGCGCCGGAAGCGACCCCAGAGGAAAAATCGTTCGTCAGATCAAAACGTTACGATCCGCCACGCCCTATCGAGGCGCAGGAGCCGCAGCCTTATGCCCGCAGGCGGGTCGATGTGTCTCGCTCTTCGAGGGCCGCCGCCTTTGCGTATTCGGCCTGCACTTCTTCGAGCGCGAGTTCGGCAGCATCCTGCTGCGTCTTCAGTTCACGAATGGAGACCTGAAGATTGTCGGCTCTTTGACGTGCGGCCTTGGCGAAGGTGGGATAGGCGAAGTGCTGGGGATCGGTGATGCCCGACTTCTTTTCCTCGAAAATAATCTGATTTTCCAGATCCTTGGTCATTCGTTCGAACTCAGCCATCATCATCTGAAGCTGGTTCAGCTGACGCTGCTTCTCCCGGACCTGAAATTCCTTCAGGCGGACAAGGCTCTCACGTGCTTTCATACGCAATACTCCCGTGGATAACGAGACCCCGGTTACTGATTTGGCCCGCGAGCCGGCCCGAACAGGGCCGGAAACGAAAAATCTTCAGCGATATTAACAAATGCCTACCGCTGGTAACCTTTCGTTTACGGGCATCGTTAATCATAGGCGTGATGATTTAAGGCTCCGTAAATACTGAGGCACGAAATGTGACTGCCCGGCATTAACGAGTCAGAAGAGTCAGATAGCGGCATTTCCTCATCTTTCACATGAGAACGGCCGTTCTGGATTCACGTTTGAAATCAGGAGACTGCTAAAAATATTTAACAATCTCGATACACCTTGCCAGAGGGAATCAGAATTTGTTAACCATTTGGTGGCAGCCTCCAAATCAGGCAACGACTGGATCCGTATCGCGTAAGGGGGCCACGAAAACCTTGGGCGGCGGAAAAGGGGAAGAATATGCGGGTTCTACTAATTGAAGACGATAGTGCAACGGCTCAGAGCATTGAGCTGATGCTCAAGTCCGAGAGTTTCAATGTCTACACCACCGACCTCGGTGAAGAAGGCGTCGATCTCGGCAAACTTTATGACTACGACATCATCCTTCTCGACCTCAACCTGCCGGACATGTCCGGTTATGAAGTCTTGAGAACACTGCGCCTTTCCAAGGTGAAGACCCCGATCCTCATTCTCTCCGGCATGGCCGGAATTGAAGACAAGGTTCGGGGCCTCGGCTTCGGCGCCGACGACTACATGACCAAGCCGTTCCACAAGGACGAACTGGTCGCCCGCATCCATGCGATCGTCCGTCGTTCCAAGGGTCACGCCCAGTCGGTCATCTCGACCGGCGAGCTGATCGTCAATCTCGATGCCAAGACGGTGGAAGTCGGCGGACAGCGTGTCCACCTCACCGGCAAGGAATACCAGATGCTCGAGCTGCTCTCGCTGCGCAAGGGCACGACGCTCACCAAGGAGATGTTCCTCAACCATCTCTATGGCGGCATGGATGAGCCGGAACTGAAGATCATCGACGTCTTCATCTGCAAGCTGCGCAAGAAGCTGGCTAATGCCGCCGGCGGCGCCAACTACATCGAGACCGTCTGGGGCCGCGGCTACGTGCTGCGCGAGCCCGATGGTGCCGAATACGCCGAAACTGCCTGATTTCCCGTCAGGGCTTGCACCGATCCCGCATGATGCGGGCCCTAAAACGAAAGTATCGCAAAACCCGCCCGAAAGGCGGGTTTTTGTTTTGGAAGCGCTCCCGAGCGGGCGCTCCGGTTCGCAATCACGCTCAAGCTCAATCGAACGTCAGGGAGCAACGCCCCTCCCCCGCCACCAGGGATTACGCGGCGCGCCCGACAGCGACCACGGAACAGACAACAAAAAAGCCGAGGCAAACGCCACGGCTCCTATCACTTTAGCGGATCAAGTGATGGCGGCTCATGCCGCCATGGACTGGCTCGCGAAGACACTGGTCAGGATCTTGCGGTCGAAAGGTTTCAGCAGGAAATCGTCGGCTCCGGCCCGCTTTCCGGCCATCATCTTCTTCAGATCCGCTTCGACGACGCAATAATAGATCCGCACGGATGCGCCGTTCGGCAGCCGGCGAATATTGCCGATGAGATCAAGTGCGCCGTCCAACCCGGCGTCGATGATCAGGATGTTCGGCAGTTCGGCTTCGCAGCGCACCAGTGCCTCCAGGCCGCTCGACGCCTCGTAGACCAGGAAGCCCATGCCGGAAAGGATACGTTTTCCAACTTTCCTGACGACATCCGAGCCGTCGGCAATCATCAAGCGCCGCATGTCCAACTCCCTTCGCTACTTACCTATACGCGTACTCGTAGCCTTAAAACAACTCTATACAAATTTGGCAAAGATTTCGTTACGGAGCTTGCTTAACGAAGCTTTTTCCATCGAAGCCAAGCAATTGAAAGAATTTAGCTTTTTCTAGACAGGAGAGAAATAAAACTGAGGTCCTGGCACGGCTTTGCGCCCGGTGCGATGGCACCGGGCGGCCGAAAAGACGGAAACAGCAGTGTGGCTTGCGCCGCCTGATAAAACCTCAGGCTGCAAAGCGGGCCGTGAAGATGATTTCCTCGCCGGTCGAGGCAACCGCGATTTCCATGCCCGCTTCCTCGCCGAGAAGCACGGTGTAGTAGGGCTGGATCGAATGGGCGTCGACCGCTTCCTCCGGCGTGCCGGAGAGAAGTTCCACCAGCCTCGGAGGCACGCGCATCATGCGGCCCTTTGCAACCAGGGTGAACACGGCATCGAGTTCAGGATTTTCCAGCGTAACGTCGATAGAGCCGCCACGCGGAATGGCACCATAGGCGATGAGGAAGAGGTTCAGGAGCAGCTTGACCCTGTTCTTGGCAATGATCGCACGGGGTCCGTGCCAGTTGACCTCGGTCTTCTTCTCGGCAGCGGCAAAGTCCTTGGCCGCCTTTTCCGCTTCGCCGGTATCGATCGACGCACCGACCGAGCCCGACGCGCCGAAGGCAAGGCGTGCAAATTTCAGGCGGACCGATGCGTTAAGGGCGCTGGTCCGGATCAAGTCCATCGCATCGGCATCGGCTCCGCCCTCGTCGAGCAGTTCCAGGCCGTTGTTGATGGCGCCGACCGGGGAGATGATGTCGTGACAAACCCGGCTGCACAGAAGCGCGGCCAGATCGGGTCCCGTCAGTGTCAGGTTCGGATTCGTTGCCATCTTAGTTCCTTGTTTGGTTCCGCCGGCCCATTGCCCCGAGCACGCGCCGTGGTGACGGCGGTAAAGCCTCACGCAGGAAGACGCAAGTCATGAGCTGCCCGGCGCAGCCGTTCATCAGTGGAACATAATGACACCACATTTGGTAAACCGATTGTTAAGACCATCGGTTCAAATTGCACGGAATTGGTCGAGACCCGAACGGGCCGCACAGTGATCTGACTGGCGGCCACTGCAAACCCGCAAGCGAGCAATTTTCGCGCCTGACGGAGGATACGATGCATCAGATCATGAAGGCAGCCGTAACGGCTGGCCGTGTTGTCCTGGCCACGATGGTTCTGGTCGCCGGCGCGTTTTCGTCCGCGCACGCCCAGTCCGCCAACAACAACCAATACACCATGCAGGAAATCGTTGATGCCGGTCACGGCTTCTTCGGGGAGACGTCGGGCGGCCTGGCGAAAGTCGTCGAACGCGCCTTCGAGCGGTACGGCCTGCCGAATGGCTACATCCTCGGACAGGAAGGTTCGGGCGCCTTTATCGCCGGGCTGACCTATGGCGAAGGCGAGCTCAACACCAAGAATGCCGGACAGCATAACGTCTTCTGGCAGGGCCCATCGCTCGGCATCGACTGGGGCGGTCAGGGCAGCCGCGCCATGATGCTCGTCTACAATCTGCCAAGCGTACCGGCGCTCTACAAGCGCTTCGGCGGCGTTTCCGGTTCGGCCTATGTGGTCGCCGGCGTCGGCATGACGGTGCTCACCGACGAAAAGATCGTCGTGGTGCCGATCCGCACCGGTATCGGTGCGCGGCTCGGGATCAATGTCGGCTACCTCAAGATGACCCAGAACCCCACCTGGAACCCCTTCTGAGACCATTGCCGGATCAGCGCCAAGCAAAATCCGGCGCCATAGACTTGCAGTGCACGAAACGTCATGTTTAGTGCAAGGAAGCGGAAGATGGAGCGCCTGCCGTGCCCATGTGGCTGGGCAGGCGGTTCGATTCCGGTCCAGTTTTGAAACGGCCAGCTCGTGATCCAATTCTCGCTTCTCTTTGCCCTGGGCTTTCTGACGGCGATCATCATAGGTCTCCTGGTCGCACCGGCGATCCACCGCCGCATCGTGCGCTTCGCCGAGGATCGGCTGAAGGCGACAATGCCGCTCAGCCCGCAGGAGGTGCGCGCGCAAAAGGATGCGGCTCGGGCCGCCTTTGCCGCCGAGAACGCACGCACTGCGCAAGCCTTGAAACGCGAGCGCGACAAGGGGGTGGCGCTGATGCTTGCCAACGAGAAGAGCCTTCAGGAAGCCCGTCGGCTCAGCGGCGAAAACGCCGACCTGCATGCGCAGCTCGCTGACATGAACGTCGAAGCTGCCGACATGCGTTCCGCCATCCGGCAATTTGAACTGCGCCTGGAACGGATGAAGGCGACGCTCGACAGCGTCGAGCGCGACAACGCCGGAAAAGCAGACGAAATACAAAAACGCGACGTTCAGCTTGCCCAGAATGCCGCGGAAACCGACAACCTCCGGATCAATCTCGCTGCGCGCGAAACTGAACTCGAGCATCTGAAAAGCCGGATTGCGACGTTGCGTGACGAGCGCGAAGCCCTGCGCGGCGACCTCAAGACCGAGACCGCCCATGCCAAGGAAATGGAACTTCGCCTGTCGCGCGACGAGACCCGCCTGCACCGGCTGGAAGACAAGCTCGCACGCGAGATGGCAGCCAGCGCCGACCGCGAGAGCGCGCTCGAAAGACGGGCCGGCGAAATCGAGCGCTTGAAAGCCAAAGTGAAGGACGCCAATCAGGAAATGCGTGACGCGGCCAAGACAATGCGCGCGGCCGGTCTCACCTTCCCGCTACGCAAGGACCGCCGCGCTTCATCCGAACAATCGGGAAACGGCGCCATGGTCAAGCCCGGTCAATCCGCGCAACCGGCCGGCGACATGCCGGACGCCAACACGTCAGCCGATGATCTGCGCAATCGCGCCACAGCGCTTTCGGAACGCCTGACCAATTCCAAAACCGCCGCCCATGACGAAGCTCTGCGCGACGAGGTCGCCGCGATCGCAGCCGGCATGGTTGCGTTGACGGCGACAAACGAGGGCACCACCTCGCCCATCCTCGACCTTCTCTCAGGCAATGAGGACGGCCCAGCCGGGCGAAAGAGTTTGGCGAAACGCGTCAAGGACATGTTGCCGCGCCAATAGGGTCGGTCGAACGATCGACAGGGCCTGCGCGTTCCCGCACTCCAGGAAAGCGAACAGGCCGTTCGCCTAACTCAGGATCGAGGGCACAGCGACGTCAGATCCGATCGTTGATCAACGCCACCTGGTGCAGCGCAATGCCCGCCGCGGTCGAGACATTGAGACTGTCGAGACCCGCCCGCTGACGGATTCGCGCGGTGCGGACAGACGTCAATATTGATTGCGGCAACCCCTCGCCCTCGGTTCCCATGAGAAGCGCCGTGCGCGGCGCCGGTGGGATCGCGCTGATATCCGTGTTGCCGGAGGGCGAGAGTCCCCAGATTGCAAAGCCGGCCAGCTGCAAGCGCTCGATCAGCGTGACCACCGAACCTTCGCGTGCAAACGGCACCGTCAGCACGGAGCCGACGGAGACGCGAATGGACTTGCGATACGTCGGGTCGCAGCTCGTCTCGTCCATCAGCACGGCATCGACGCCGAAAGCTGCTGCGTTGCGAAAGAGCGAACCCATGTTGTCGTGATTGGATATGCCACATGCGGCCAGCACAAGGCTGGAGGCGGGAAGCGACGCAATCAGCGCATCGCGATCGGGTTCGCCGTCACGGCGGCCAAGCGCCAGCACCCCGCGGTGCATGTTGAAGCCGGCAATCGCGTCGAACACCTCGGCGTTGGCCACGTAAACCGGTACCGACGGCGGAAAGCGCTGAAGGATGTCCTGGACGCCGTCCAAGCGGTTTTCCAGTAACAGGATCGCCTCGGCGGCAAAGCCGCGCCCGGCTTGATGCGCAGCCGCCAGCATACGCAGCACGACCGTGCCTTCGGCGATAAAGCGGCCCTGCCGTCCCGTGAGGTCACGCTCCCTGATCGAAACGAAGCCGGCGATCCGGGGATCGGCGGGATCATCGATGCGCAGTGCGGACGGGAGGGCGCCTGTCATGCCGTCAGTTTGTCCTGACGGTGATGTCAGCGACAATGCGGCCAGCGCCGATGTCGAAGACGATGGCGCGCGGCTCCGCGCCGGGCAGATTGCCGTAGAAAAGCACCTGGCCGCCGGAAAGTGCGACGTTGGTGACGGTAAAGCCGGCGGGAAGAGCTGCGACCGCGTTGACCGGAGCCTCGCTCGGCACGACGGCGGTTGCGGTCTGGACCGGCGCCGTCTCGTCCGTGCGGGTCAGCTTGTAGACAATCGTGCCAAGGACAGCCATAAGCATGACCAACATGACGCCGGCCGAGACGAGCTGCAGCTTCACCATCTTGCGGCGGACATTTTCCATCGCCGGATCTAGCGGCTTGTCTTCCTGGTCATCGGGCTCAATTGCGGTCATGGTTGGCCTTTTTCGGATTTGGAATGGTATGAACGACCCCTTTAAACAAGCGACGGCCAATAGGAAAGTCCTGACGGCAGGCGAGGATGCCGCAGGACGTCTCGATTCCTTCCTCACCGACGCGCTTTCGGGTGAATTCTCCCGCAACCGGATCAAGAGCCTGATCGAGCAGGGCGCAGTGTCGATCAACGGAAAGCCGGTAACCGAACCCAAAAAGAAGGTCCATCCGGGCGATGTCTTCGAGATCGGCCTGCCCGAGCCGGAAGACCCGGAACCGAAGGGCGAGGATATCCCGCTCGACGTGCTCTATGAAGACGACGATCTGATCGTGCTTTGCAAGCCCGCCGGCCTCGTGGTTCACCCCGGCGCCGGCAACTGGACCGGCACGCTGGTCAATGCGCTCATCCACCATTGCGGCAGCAGCCTGTCGGGCATCGGCGGGGTCAAGCGCCCAGGTATCGTTCATCGCCTCGACAAGGAGACGAGCGGCGTCATGGTCGTCGCCAAGAACGATGTGGCGCACCGCCACCTCTCGGAGCAGTTTGCCGACCATGGCCGCACCGGCCCGCTTGAGCGCGCCTATCGGGCCGTCGTCTGGGGGCGCCCGCGGCAATTGAAGGGAACGATCGACGCACCGCTTGGGCGCGCCGGCGACCGGACGAAACGCGCCGTCAAACGCGAAGACAGCGACGACGCCCGCGCGGCGATCACCCATTACGAGGTGGTCGAGCGTTATCTCGAAAAGCCCGATGGCACCTGCCTGGCGTCGACCGTCGAGTGCCACCTTGAAACCGGGCGGACCCATCAGATCCGCGTGCACATGGCCCATATCGGCCATCCGCTGATCGGCGACCCGGAATACGGTGCAGCCTTCCGTACCAAGGCAAACCTGTTGCCCGACGCGGCCAAGGCCGTCGTCAATCAATTCCACCGCCAGGCCCTGCACGCTTTCATGCTGCAGTTCGAACATCCTGCCACCGGCGAGACCATGCACTTCGAAGCGCCTGTCCCGGTCGACATGGCGCAACTGATCGAGGCCCTGCGCAGCGAAGCCTGATTGCGCCCCTTGAATTCCGGTGTCGGGATTCCGATCTAGGCTCAAGTCTCTGTTCCCGACGTTCCTGTCGCCCGGCGTCACAGATTGGTGAAACCGGACTCCTTGAATCATGCTTTCGCCGTACTTATTTTCTAGGCTCGTGGGGTCTCGACGAAGACCCACATGCCCGGCTTGCCGACCGGAGGCCGGAGACTAAAAAGGGGGGTGCTTCATATGGCCCGAAACAATTTGCCGACCATTGCCGCTGGTGAAGGCGGCCTCAATCGTTACCTCGACGAAATCCGTAAATTCCCGATGCTGGAGCCGCAGGAAGAGTACATGCTCGCCAAGCGGTACCAGGAACATGACGACCGCAGCGCCGCGCACAAGCTGGTCACCAGCCATCTTCGCCTCGTCGCCAAGATCGCGATGGGCTATCGCGGCTATGGCCTGCCGATCGGCGAAGTCGTGTCCGAAGGCAATGTCGGATTGATGCAGGCAGTCAAGAAATTCGAACCCGATCGCGGTTTCCGCCTCGCCACCTACGCGATGTGGTGGATCAAGGCGGCGATCCAGGAGTACATCCTGCGCTCGTGGTCGCTGGTGAAGATGGGCACAACCGCCAATCAGAAGCGGCTGTTCTTCAACCTGCGCCGGCTCAAGGGCAAGATCCAGGCGCTCGACGAAGGCGACCTCAAGCCCGAGCAGGTCAAGGAAATCGCCACCACGCTCAAGGTGAGCGAAGACGAAGTCGTATCGATGAACCGCCGGCTTTCCGGTGACGCCTCGCTTAATGCGCCGATCAAGGCCAGCGAGGGCGATTCCGGCCAATGGCAGGACTGGCTCGTCGACGATCACGACAATCAGGAAGAAATCCTGATCGAGCAGGACGAGCTCGAAAACCGCAGGGCTCTGCTCGCCAACGCGATGAAGGTGCTCAACGATCGCGAACGCCGCATCTTCGAGGCGCGGCGCCTGACGGAAGATCCCCTGACGCTCGAGGATCTTTCGGCCGAATTCGATATCAGCCGCGAACGTGTGCGCCAGATCGAGGTCCGCGCCTTTGAAAAGGTTCAGGATGCGGTACGCAAGGCCGCGCTGGAGCGCGCCAACGCCTTGCGCGTTGTCGAAGGCGCATAAGGCTCCCGCCACAACGCAAGCCACCTGCCCCGCCCCAAAAACATGAGCAAACAAAAAACCCGGCGGATCGATCCGCCGGGTTTTCCGTTTCATTCGTGCTTTTCGTCGGCTTACTGGCTGTTGGTCGCCGCAGCCGTTCCCGAAGCGCCCCAGGCGCGCATGGCCTGGTTGAAGGCATCCGTGCCGCTCTGCCCCTTCTCGAGCGTCAGCAAGGCGCGACGCCCGTTGCGGTAGGTCAGCGGAATGTCGATCCAGCTGCGGCTGCGCAATAGCTCGGCGTTGTTGCTGATTGCGTCTGTCGCATCGTTCAGTGCGATCATGTGGAAGTCATCGGTGATCTTGGCCGGAACGGCGATCAATGCATCGCCCCGATCCTGCTCGGTACGCTTCATCGATACGCGCTGCACGCTGTCGATGGCCCCGCCCTCAAAGTTCTGCGGCAACGAGAAGACGAACTCGATGACATGACTTGCCGGCAGCGATGCATCGGCATTGCGTTTGATCGTCATCAGAGCCGTAAGGCCACGATCCGGAATGGTGATCTGCGCCTGGATCGCCGGCTCGGGCTTGGCATCGCCGCCGGGCGATTCTTCTTTCACCGACCACGCGACAGTGCCCGGAACGGCAGTCGGCGAGGATTGGCCGAGGCGCTCCTCATAAAGGAACATCTTCTCGCCGTTGGCGATCGCGACTTCAGGCTGGGTCGCCTGGCCAGCCGGTTGCCCCGTGGCCGGCGCACCGGCCTGCCCGGCCGCTCCACCTTGAACAGTCGCGGTCTCCACGGGCTTGCCCGCTTCGGTTTGCGGCGCCACGGACTTGCCTTCCTGAGCAGCGCTCTCGCCGGTTACAGTAGCCGGTCCGTCGTCGGTCTCGGATCCGTCTGCCAGCAAGCGTTGCGTGAACTTCGTCGAGCTGCTCTCGGGCGCAACGGTGTCGTCGTGTGCTGCCGGTTCCTGCTTCGCGGTCTCGCCTGCAGGTTGCGGCGGCGTGTTTTGCTCTGCCGGGGCTCCGCCAATGTTGGAAACAACTGAAGTAATCGAGGCAACGACGCTCGAAATCCACGCATTTCCGGCTTCCCGGTTCTGCCAATAGGCGAACCCGCCGCCGCCGAGCGCAACAAGGGCAATTGCCGCGATCACAAGGCGCTTGATGCTGAAGCGCGATGGCTTCGGTGTGGCGCGATAGGATGCCGGCCTCGGTGCGGTTGCGGCTCCCTCACTGGCCCGCTCCGGCTCGCGGGACGTTGCCGATGCCGCAGCTCCGGTCGCCGCAGCGTTGGCCGCATCCTCGAAGCCGAGCAGGTCGTCAATATGATCCCAAGCGGTGCCGGCGCGCTCCTGCTGGCTCTGCGGGGCGTTTGCCGCGGCCGCCTGGGCCGGCTTTTCGACAGGCCATGACCAATCGCCGATCTCCGGCTCGGGAGCCTTCTCGGCCGGCCGCTTCTCAAGCGGCGCGAAGGGATCATTGTCGTCGAACGACCAGCTGCGCGCAGGATCTGCCTTTGGTGCGGCGTCCTGCACATGCTCTTGCGGCTCGTCGACCGGATGCATCCCCAACAGTTCGGGCTGGTGCGGCGTGTCCTGCTCGTCGCTCGGCTGCGCGCTCGTTGCGACGGGGGCCGACGCCGGCGCAACAGTGTCCCACTCCGGCAAGTCCCATTCGGAGGCAGCCGGCTTGTGTTCGACAGGCTCGGCCGGCGCTTCGTCCCGTGACGGTTCTTCCGTCGGCCGGCTCTCCGCTTCAACGGGCGGAGAAACAACGTCGGCCTCATGCGCCTCGACCGGCATCGGCTCTACATGGTCCGGATACTCTACAGCCTCCTCAGCGTAGGGTTCCGGCTGCTGCTCTTCTACGACCGGGGCGCTCGTCTCTTCGACAGGCGCTTCGACGGCCTCGGCATAGGCAGCTTCAGGCTGAAGCTCATCCACAGGCTCTGGCTCGGCCTGAAGCTCGTGTTCGGCCGCTGGCTCAGACACGACCTGCTCCGCCGGAGCCTCGGCAACGGCATCGGCAGGCTCCTGCGCATATTGCGCAGGTTCCGCGTGCGTTTCGGCAACGATCTCGGCGGCGCCTTCGGTCTCTGCGACCGGTTGTTCAGCCTCAGCGACCGGTTCGCTCGTGCCGGCCGGTTCGTCGATCGCCTCAGGTTGCCCTTCGGGCTCGGCGGCAACCTCCTCCGCTGCCGCCGCCTCGGCGGCGACGGTTTCGACCACGTCTTCCTGGGCCGCTGGCTCATCGATCGCGGGCAAGGCCTCGGCATGCTCGCTGTCGACCTCGGCGATCGCGTTTTCGAGCTTCGCCAACTGGCGATTGATCATGTCGTCCGACGGACGCGGGTTCATGTTTTCGAGTTGGCGGCGCACGGCCGCGCGCGCCTTCTCGTAGACCCTGTCCCGCATTTCAGGTGTGTTTTCCGACAGGCCATCCACGGTCCTGCGAATAACTGCAACAAAATCCGCCATTAGTACTTTCTCATACGCCCAGGTATGTCTTTGCGATTACGACGCAATGTCATTTCGCCGACACTAGTCCTCAAAGGGGTCCGTCACAAGTATTGTGTCGTCCCGTTCAGGGCTCGTCGAAAGAAGAGCGACCGGTGCACCGATCAGTTCTTCCACCTGGCGAACATACTTGATCGCTTGCGCCGGAAGATCCGCCCAGCTGCGCGCGCCGACCGTCGATTCCTTCCAGCCTTCGAGTGTAATATAGACTGGCTTTGCCGAAGCTTGCTGCGCCTGGCTCGCCGGCAGATGATCGATCTGCTGTCCATCCAGAGTATAGCCGACGCAGATCTTCAGCTCGTCGAGACCATCGAGCACGTCGAGCTTAGTGAGCGCGATGCCGGTGATGCCGTTGGCAGCAACCGACTGGCGCACCAGTGCCGCATCGAACCAGCCGCAACGGCGCTTGCGGCCTGTGACCGTGCCGAACTCATGACCCTTTTCACCGAGGAACTGACCGATTTCGTCGGTGAGCTCGGTCGGGAACGGACCTTCGCCGACGCGCGTCGTATAGGCCTTGGTAATGCCGAGGATGTAGCCGAGCGAACCCGGGCCCATGCCCGACCCGGCAGCAGCCTGGCCGGCAACCGTGTTCGACGAGGTGACAAACGGATAGGTGCCGTGATCGATATCGAGCAGTGTCCCTTGAGCGCCTTCGAACAGGATGCGCGCACCCTTGCGGCGGGCCTTGTCGAGCAGCACCCAGACGGTTTCCATGAACGGCAGCACCTTGGCGGCAACCGAGGACAGCTCCTGCATGATCGCCTCGTGGCTGATCTCCGTTTCACCCAGGCCACGGCGCAGCGCGTTGTGGTGGGTCAGCAGGCGGTCGACCTTGGCCGGCAGCGTATCGAGATCGGCAAGATCCATGACGCGGATGGCGCGACGGCCGACCTTGTCTTCATAGGCCGGGCCGATGCCGCGGCGCGTGGTGCCGATCTTCGTGCCGCTGTTGGAGGCCGCGTCTTCGCGGATGCCGTCAAGCTCGCGGTGCAGCGACAGGATCAGCGTGGCATTGTCGGCGATGCGCAGATTGTCTGGCGTGATCGCAATGCCCTGCTTGCCGAGCTTGTCGATTTCGGCGATCAGCGCGTGCGGATCGATGACAACGCCGTTGCCGATGACGGCAAGCTTGCCGGGACGCACGACGCCGGAAGGCAGGAGCGACAGCTTGTAGCTGACGCCGTCGATCACCAGGGTATGGCCGGCATTGTGACCACCCTGGAAGCGCACGACGATATCCGCGCGCTCCGAGAGCCAATCCACAATCTTGCCTTTGCCTTCGTCACCCCATTGGGAGCCGACCACTACGACATTCGTCATAATTCTCTTCCTGTTCAGGCGCGCAACCGAGGCTGCGCTGTTCTCAAACCCGCGCATCTATACTGTGTTGTCATCTGGAAAGCGACCCCGTTCTGTCCGGCGTTCCGCCCTTTTTGCATGACAAGGCCGGGATTTAGCGCCTATATCTTCGTCTCCTCCCGCCATCTCGGCAACAACGCGCCGATCCCCGCACAGGTCTAAGCATCGTGAATTCCAAGGCCTACTTCTATCTCTGCATCACCGCGCTCTTCTGGGGTGGCAATTCCGTCGCCGGCAAGATGGCGGTCGGGCATGTGAGCCCGATGATGCTGACCACCTTGCGTTGGGTCTTCGCCCTGATCGTGATCCTGGTGCTGATGACGCCGCAGATCCGGCGTGACTGGGACAAGATCCGCAAGCACTGGCTGCAGCTTCTTGCCTATGGCGCCATCGGCTTCACCACCTTCAACGCCCTGCTCTATTCGGCATTGAAATACACGAGCGCGATCAACGCCGTCATTCTTCAGGCCGGCATCCCGATGCTGATCTTCCTGTTCAATTTCGCACTGTTTCGCACGAAGGCGTCGGTCGCGCAGGTCATCGGCTTCACCGTCACCCTTGTCGGCGTGCTGGTGACCGCCGCCCATGGCGACATTACCAGCCTTTTGTCGCTCGAGTTCAACTTCGGCGATGCGCTGATGATCGCAGCCTGCGTCGTCTATGCCGGCTACACCGTGGCGCTGCGCTACAAGCCGACGATGCACTGGCAGAGCTTCATCGCGGCTCCCGCCTTCGGCGCACTGCTAAGCGCCATACCGCTGTTATTCTGGGAGATCGGCACCGGCACTGCCATCGTGCCGGATAGCACCGGCTGGATCATCGTCCTTTACGCCGCGATCTTCCCGTCACTAATGTCGCAGGTGCTCTATGTTCGTGGCGTCGAGATGATCGGCGCCAACCGCGCCGGCCTTTTCATCAATGCGATCCCCGTTTTCGGGACGCTTCTATCGGTGATGCTGATCGGCGAGACCCTCCACCTCTTCCATCTCGTCGCGCTTCTCCTTGTGCTCGGCGGTATCGCCATTGCCGAAAAAGGACGCCCACGCTGAGCGGGCTTCGCGCCTGCCGGGCAAGTTTCAGGCGATCGTCGAGGCGACGGGCTCGGCACTTGGCGACATCGAGCGCCGGGTCAATGAGATCAACGACCGCATCGTCGCCATCGCCACGGCCGCACGGGAACAGTCGGTCGGGCTGCGTGAAATCAACACCGCGGTCAACCAGATGGACCAGATGACGCAGCAGAACGCGGCCATGGTCGAACAGACCTCGGCGGCCAGCCAGGCGCTGGCCGGTGAAAGCAACGTACTCTCCGGCAGGCTCGCCCAAGTCATGGTCGAGGAAAGGTAATGGCGCCCGGCCGCACAGCGGGCGGCTTGAGGCGGATCCATCGAGAGACAAAAATGGCGCCGACGCGGCGCCATTTTTCGTTCAGGCGAGATACCGCTCCATGTAGAGCGCTTCCTCTCCGTAGCTTGCGAGCTTGCGTCCCAACCGCTCGTCCATACGGACCTCGAACCCCTGCCTCTCCCAGAAACCGCGGGAACCGTTGACCGAAACGAGCGACATCGACCGGAAGCCTTCTGCCCGGGCGACATCCTCAAGCACCGGCAGCACGCCGCCTCCTGCCCCGGAACCGCGCATCTCAGGCAGAAGCGCAAGGTCGTGGATGTACCAGGTGTCGGCGGCATCAGGAATTTCGCCGAGCATGGTGTTGAGCGACGGTGGTGCACCCCGGAGCCACGGGTGGCTGAGCACATAGCCGCGCGACTGCCCCTTGGCGTCCAGCATGAAACAGCCGGCGGGGCTGAGCGCGATGCGATCGGCGAGCACCGCATCATCTTCCGGGAAGGCCTGGTGGACCACGAGCTGGATCTCCGAAACCGAGGTGAGGTCGGGCAGGCTTGCCTCGCGCCAGCGAAACGTCATTTCGGTCATTTCTCGTCACATGCCTTCGGAACAGGAAAACGCACCGGCGGTCGGCCGGTGCGTCCTCATTTGTCCCGTGATTGGGTCGACAAAGCAGCAGATCGTGCAGCCGCCTTCTGCGCCGGCATCAATCGATGTTGAAGACCAGCGGCTTTGCCTGGCGAATTGCCTGATTGGCGCGCAGCTTGTCAAGAACTGCCTCGGAGACCGCACCGTCGACATAGAGCAGCGCGATCGCGTCGCCGCCTTCCTTCTCGCGGCCGAGCTGGAAGTTGGCGATGTTGACGCCGGCATCGCCGAGCGTCATGCCGATGAAGCCGATCATGCCGGGAACGTCGGTGTTGGTGATGTAGACCATGTGGCTGCCGACATCCGCATCAAGGTTGATGCCCTTGATCTGGATGAAGCGCGGCTTGCCGTCCGAAAACACCGTACCAGCCACCGAACGCGTCTGGTTCGCCGTCTTCACCGTCAGCTTGATATAGCCGTCGAAGACGCCGGTCTTGTCACGCTTGACCTCCGACAGGATGACGCCCTTCTCCTTGATCATGACCGGCGCCGAAACCATGTTGACGTCGGCAACCTGCGGCCGGATCAGGCCCGCGAGCACGGCGCTCGTCAGCGCCTTGGTGTTCATGCCGGCAGTCGAGCCGTCATAGAGGATCTCGATTTCCTTGATCGCGCTTTCCGTCACCTGACCGACGAAGGCGCCGAGAACGTCGGCAAGCCGGATGAACGGCTTGAGGATCGGCGCCTCCTCAGCGGTGATCGACGGCATGTTGATGGCGTTGGAGACCGCACCCTTGACCAGGTAGTCCGACATCTGTTCGGCGACCTGGAGCGCGACGTTTTCCTGCGCTTCCGTGGTCGAGGCGCCGAGGTGCGGCGTGCAGACGACGTTCGGCAGGCCGAAGAGCGGGCTTTCCGTGGCGGGTTCGACCTCGAAGACGTCGAAGCCGGCGCCGGCGACATGACCGGACTTGATCGCTTCGGCGAGCGCCTTCTCATCGACGAGACCACCGCGGGCGCAGTTGACGATGCGCACGCCCGGCTTCGTCTTGGCGAGCGCTTCGGCGCTCAGGATGTTGCGCGTCTTGTCCGTCAGCGGCACGTGCAGCGTGATGAAGTCGGCCTGGGCGAGCAGCTCGTCGAGCTCGACCTTCGTGACGCCCATTTCCTCGGCCCGCTCCTTGGACAGGAACGGGTCGTAGGCAAGCACATGCATCTTCAGGCCGATGGCACGCGAGCAGACGATCGAACCGATATTGCCGGCGCCGATGACGCCGAGCATCTTGCCGGTAATTTCGACACCCATGAAACGCGACTTTTCCCACTTGCCGGCCTGCGTCGAAGTATCGGCGGCCGGAAGCTGGCGGGCAACGGCAAAGAGCAGTGCGATCGCGTGTTCTGCTGTTGTGATCGAGTTGCCGAAGGGCGTGTTCATCACGATGATACCGCGGCGCGAGGCGGCCGGGATGTCGACGTTGTCGACGCCGATGCCGGCGCGGCCGATGACCTTGAGGTTGGTCGCAGCCGCGATCAGCTTCTCGGTCGCCTTGGTGGCCGAGCGGATCGCAAGGCCGTCATAGTTGCCGATGATTTCGGCGAGCTTGTCCTTGTCCTTGCCGAGCTTCGGCTGAAAATCAACTTCGACGCCGCGGTCGCGGAAGATCTGGACGGCGGTTTCCGACAGTTCGTCGGATACGAGAACGCGAGGTGCCATGAGAGGCCTCCTTAAAGATCAGGTCTGAATGGGAATGCGGTTAGCCAGGCCTCGCTCCCATGGGGAGCGAAGCGGATCACTCAAATCAGTGTGAGATGCGGGCGAAGTCCATTGTTCCTCACCCTTGTCTGATCAGGCCGCGGCCTGCGCCAGCGTTGCCTTCTGGGTCTCGAAGGCCCAGGTCAGCCACGGCATCAGCGCCTTCATATCGGCGGTCTCGATCGTGGCACCGGCCCAGATGCGAAGGCCCGACGGCGCATCGCGATAGTGGCCGATGTCGAAGGCAACGCCTTCCTTTTCGAGAAGTGCGACCACGCCCTTGGCGAAGGCAGCCTGTCCGTCGGCATCGAGCGCAGACACGTCCTTGTCGACGATCTTCAGGCAGACCGAGGTGTTGGAGCGGGTCTCGTCCTTGACCGCCAGGTTGGCGATCCAGCCATTGGCGGCGACGAAGTCGAAGATCGCCTGCGCATTGGCGTCGGCGCGGGCCATCAGGCCCTTGAGTCCGCCGACCTGCTCTGCCCAGAGCAGCGCGTCGATATAGTCCTCGACGCAGAGCATCGACGGCGTGTTGATGGTTTCGCCGGTGAAGATGCCCTCGATCAGCTTGCCGCCCGAGGTCATGCGGAAGATCTTCGGCAGCGGCCAGGCCGGAACGTAAGTCAGCAGGCGCTCGACGGCGCGCGGCGAAAGGATGATGACGCCATGAGCGCCCTCGCCGCCAAGAACCTTCTGCCAGGAGAAGGTGACGACATCGAGCTTGGCGAAGTCGAGGTTCTGCGCAAAAGCGGCAGATGTCGCGTCGCAGATGGTCAGGCCCTTGCGGTCGGCCGGGATGAAGTCGGCGTTCGGGACGCGGACGCCGGACGTGGTGCCGTTCCAGGTAAAGACGACGTCGCGGTCGAAATCGACCTTGGAAAGATCGGGAAGCTCGCCGTAGCCGGCTTCGAACTTGCGCACGTCGGCGAGCTTCAGCTGCTTGACCACATCGGTCACCCAACCGGCGCCGAAGCTTTCCCAGGCAACCATGTCGACGCCGCGCTGACCCAGCAGCGACCAGAGCGCCATTTCGACGGCGCCAGTATCGGAAGCGGGCACGATACCGATACGGTAGTCAGCCGGCACTTCGAGAATGTCACGGGTAAGATCGATGGCCTGCTTCAGCTTCGTCTTGCCGATCTTGGCGCGGTGCGAACGACCGAGCGGAGCATCGGAGAGAGCATCGAGCGTCCAACCGGGGCGCTTCGAGCAAGGACCAGAAGAGAAATGGGTATTGTTCGGACGGAGGTCCGGCGGTGCAGGCTTTGCCATGTGCTATCCTTCCAGATAGATAGCCCTTCGTTGGGGAAGGGTGTCCCGCCGTCGTCGATATTGTGGACGGAACCGGAAGTCAAGCGCTTTGTCGCAATCGAGAAAATTTATGGCGTCGCGGGCAACATCTGCAAAGGCGACACGAAATCCGCCGACCGATTGTTGCCCAGCCGATATCTCGCTCCGGATGCGGAATTGCAGCACGCAGTGCCAGGCACGGTCTGGTTTCCGCCGAGCTCCGGCCTTCAAGAAGTTAGAACGAGAAGCGCAGACCCGCGCGGATCTCATGGCGGGATAAGCCGTCGTCGAAACCCTTGTCGCCGGTAGCGCCGGCAAGCGCTTCGGCACCGAAGCCGAACATCTCGCCATCGGCGATGTGAGAATAGCGATAACCGACGTCGAGCTTCAACTGGTCGCTGAGGTCATAGGAGACGCCCGCCATCAGCGCATAGGTGAAGCGCCAGCTGTCACGCCCCTCGAAGGCGGTCGAGGCGGACGTACCGGCACAAGCGCCACCGCCAGCCACGCACGTCGCTCTTTCGATCGCAGTGTCCCAGTTGAGACGCGTCGCGCCGAGACCGGCGCCGACATAGGGCGTGAAGCCGGCAAGCGTGCCGAAATCGACATAGGCGTTGGCCATCAGGCCGAGGGCGGAGTAGTCGGCCCCGGTCGAAAAGGCACAGGACGTGCCCGCCCCCTGCCCCGCGCAGGGATTGGCAGAAGATGACGAGCCACCGAAGCGGCCTTCGAAATAGTCGGCGGTCAGGTCGGCGCGAAACGTATCGGTGAACTGATAGCCGATGCCGAGCGAACCCGAGAACGGCTTGTCGAAACGGGCGCTGTCGAACGGCACGTGGGCGTAGGTTAGCGTGCCTGCGTCAAAGGTCCGATAGTAGGGGTCGCCTTCGCTGCGCCAGGGCGCGTAACCGATGTCGCCGCGCAGATAGATCGCGCCGCTGCCGGCGGCCTCTTTCTCGATGACGATCTCGGGGGCGTTCAGCAGATCTTCGTCGGCCGCGAGAACCGAGCCGGAAAGGAGCAGGCCGGCACCAAAAGCGGCTCCGCAGAACCCGTTTCGCCAATCCATGTCCATGCCCCTTCACCACTGCCATACGCGGAAACGGCCATGCCATTGCCGCTTCGTTCAGCGTTAACTATTGGCAGCGACTGGTTAACTCGCGGTTAACCATGCCCATTAGGAAACAAGTAAAGGTTGGCGGCAACGAAAAAGGCCACCCGGAGGTCGCCTTTGCACATGCTACAGCGCCGCGCGTCTTATCAGACGCGCAAAGGTCGTTGTAGGGCTTTGAATTGCTGCATGTTTTTGTCCTTTAATCGGTTACGATTAAAGGAAACATGCAGTAGGACTGTGTGATCACTTGTAGACGATCGGCTCCGGTTCGTAAGGAACTTCGCAGACATTGCCGAAGGAGTAGCGCAGACCGGCGCGCGCCTCATGGACATAGAAGCCCTTGTCGAAGCCCGGGCCGCCACCGTTGGCAAAGCCGAACATGTCGCCGTCATCGACCTGGCGGAAGCGGTAGCCGACATCGGCCTTGAGATTGCAGGTCAGGTCGATCGCAGTACCGGCCATCAGCGCATAGGTGAAGCGCCACTTGCTCTCGCCGTTGTGTTCCGTCGTCGGGTCGCATCTGCTGGGGTCGCCAATGACGCAGGCGGTGTTACGCAGCTTGTCCCACTTGACGTGGGTTGCACCGATACCGGCACCGACGTAAGGGGTGAAGGCGCCGTAGGTGCCGACGTCGACATAGGCGTTCGCCATCAGGCTCCAGGCGGAAACCGAGGTTACATCACGCGACCTGCAGGGCTCACCCGGAAAGCTGCCGCAGCCGCCCAGGGTCGAACCGGTGAAATCGGCGCTACCCCAGTAGTCGAGCGTGACGTCGCTGCGCAGGTAGTTGTTGAACTGGTAGCCGACACCGGCGCCGACGACCCAGGAGTCATCAATATCGGCCGTCTCGAAATTCGTGAGAGTGCCCGTCACTCCCGGCCCGCTCCCCTGGTAGAAGTTGGCGCCGCGCAGCTTGTTCCAGGCATAACCGACGTCGCCGCGCAGGTACCAGCCGCTGGTCTGGATGACCTCGACGGGCTGCTCCGGCACCGGCTCCATAGGTGGTTGGTAGACATCCGCAGCATAGGCTGCCGTGCCGCTGAGCAACATAGCAACAACGCCACTCAAAATTCTCTTCATGGCCCACTCCAATACATTCCGCTGCTTGGATCACCATGAAACAGGTGCCCAAATCCCGTTGTTGGTTATGGATAATGAGGAGGAAAGGTTAAGTTCCGATTAACTACAAACGTTTACCGAGATTGTTAAGGAATCGGCGTATTCTTGTAGTTGTCATCCAACGTTACTATCCGCCACCGAGACTCCGTAAGGCGCAACTAAATAACTTGACAGGACAACGCGCTAGGACCAATCGACATTCAGGATTCCCAAATCGCTTAATCGCTGATTCATAAGATACCGTGTTAGGCACGGAGGTCGATGGTGGCGGTTAGGCGGTATGAACTGAGCGACGCTCAGT
>NZ_MBSO01000011.1 GCF_001695835.1 Ensifer sp. LC11
AACCAGGCTGTCGAGCGTCACCATCTCGAGTGCGGTCTGTTCGGGAGCGGGTTTCTTCAACATAACCCAGTGAATCAAAAACCCCCGGCAAACGCCAGAGGTTTGTCAGCAGTCTGGGCGGCCCGTGGGGCCGCCCTCTGTTTGTCTGTCAGTCTACCTTACTTGAACGAGGGCGGCTGGCTGAGGTCGTTTGACGGCGCCGTTTGTGGTTGTGCGCCGCCGTTCTGGTCGGCCGGCTTCTGGTCGAGCGGACTGCCGCCTGGAAGCTGCAGACCACCGGGCAGGCCGAGGCCGCCGCCATTGTCGGGGAGGCCCAGGCCACCGCCGGCGCCGAAGCCGGGCACCTCGATCTTGATCGTGTTCGGATCGACGCCCGTGCCGGTTCCCTTGTAGTGCATGACCATCTGCGGGAACATGATTGTCAGCGCCACCATCAGGATCTGGATGCCGACGAAGGGCACGGCACCCCAGTAGATCTGCCCGGTCGTGACCGGCTGGATCGTCTTGCCGGTGATCTTGTCGAGATAGGGCACCCTGGCTGCGACCGAACGCAGATAGAAGAGCGCGAAGCCGAAGGGCGGATGCATGAAGCTCGTCTGCATGTTGATGCCGAGCAGAACGCCGAACCAGATGAGGTCGATGCCGAGTTTGTCGGCAGCCGGCGCCAAGAGCGGCACGATGATGAAGGCGAGTTCGAAGAAGTCGAGGAAGAATGCCAGGAAGAAGACGAGCACGTTGACGGTGATCAGGAAGCCGGTTTCGCCGCCCGGCATCGCCGTCAAGAGGTGTTCGACCCAGATGTGGCCGTTGACGCCGTAGAAGGTCAGCGAGAAGACGCGTGCACCGATCAGGATGAACAGCACGAAGGCCGAAAGCCGGGTCGTTGCCGTCAACGCCCCGCGCACCACGTTCATGGTCAAACGGCTCTTGGCCGCCGCCATGATCAAGGCACCGACGGCACCCATGGCGCCGCCCTCGGTCGGCGTCGCGATGCCCAAGAAGATGGTGCCGAGCACGAGGAAGATCAGCGCCAAGGGCGGGATCAGTACGATGATGACCTGCTGGGCAAGTCTCGACATCGCGTTGATCTTGAAGCCGCGGTCGATGAGCGCAACGACGTAGATGACAATGACGCCGACGGTGCCGCCGAGAATGTCGGCATTCTCGCCCTGGGTCGGGTAGAGGTAGACGTGCGCGGCATAGGCGATGCCGACGGCCACAGCCAGCGCGACGGCGAGCGAGATGACGCCAGAGCCGAGCGTGCGGGCTTCCAGCGGCAAAGCCGGCATGGAGTCGCGCCTGATGAAGGTCATCAGCAGGATGTAGGCCATGTAGAGGCCGGTCAGCACCAGGCCCGGGATCAGCGCGCCGGCATACATGTCGCCGACCGACCGGCCGAGCTGGTCGGCAAGAACGATGAGCACGAGCGACGGCGGAATGATCTGGGCGAGCGTGCCGGAGGCGGCAATCACGCCCGAGGCAACCTTGCGGTCATAGCCGTAGCGCAGCATGATCGGCAGCGAGATCAGGCCCATGGCGATGACCGAGGCGGCAACGACGCCTGTCGTGGCCGCAAGCAGCGCGCCGACGAAGATGACCGCATAGGCGAGACCGCCGCGAATCGGGCCGAAGAGCTGGCCGATGGTGTCGAGCAGGTCTTCCGCCATGCCCGATTTCTCGAGCACGATCCCCATGAAGGTAAAGAAGGGGATGGCGAGCAATGTGTCGTTTGACATCACCCCCCAGAACCGGTCCGGCAATGCGTTGAGCAGCGGCCAGGAAAGGTTGATCGAATCGGACAGCGGCGCGAGCTCGACGCCGATGATGAAGAAAAGCAAGCCGTTGGCGGCGAGCGAGAAGGCGACCGGGTATCCCAACAGAAGGAACACGATCAGCGACGCGAACATGATCGGCGCCAGGTTTTCAGCAATGAATTCGATCATGGACGGGTCTCCGGAGACACGACATCGTCAAGCGGCGCATGGGTCGGCACATAGGGTGTCGGGTCCTCCATGTTGCCGGTCATGATCGCGATCTTCTTGATGATCTCCGACACGCCCTGAAACGCCAGCAGCAGGAAGCCGAAGAGCAGGATGGCCTTGGCCGGCCAGATGATCAGGCCGCCGGCTGAGGAGGAGACTTCGCCCGAGACGTAGGACATCTTCACGTAGGGGAAGAGGTAGTAGAGCACGAGCAGAACGAAGGGCATCAGGAAGAAGAGATGCCCGAGCAGATCGATCCAGTGCTGCACGCGACGCGAAAACTGGCCGTAGACGACGTCGATACGGATGTGTTCGTTCTGGCTGAGCGTGTAGGCGGCGGCAAACATGAAGGCGGCGCCGAACAGGTACCATTGCGCCTCGAGCCAGGCGTTCGACGACATGTTGAAGATTTTTCGGATGATGGCATTGCCGGCGCTGACCAGCACAGCGGCCAGAATGAACCAGGAAACGCTCTTTCCGATGAATTCCGTAATCGTGTCTATCAGTCGGCTGAAGCCGAGCAAAGCTCTCATCGATTTCCTCCCCGCGATGGCTTTTATGGTTGTTGTGCCAAGCACAGTCAGAGTGCCGATTTCAAGCGCGCGTTCAAGTCTGAGGCGCGATTTTCCCGTGTAGTTCGGTCGCCTCCGACTAAAGTTGAATGAAGCCTCCCAGCCTCTGCCCATTGTTTGTGCAATCCGGCTGTGGATGCCGTCGCGCCGCGGTAATCCGCCGTATTCAAAGGCACATCGGCCGCACGAATCGATGTGGAAAGCTGGCTACAAACGATGGGGCGGGTGATTTACTGTAACGTTGCAGTCTTGAATTTGTATGATTTTTAAGGTCGGATGGCGCCGCAAAGGGAGGACGCTGAAACCATGACCGCCACGATCCGCAATCCTATTCTGCCGGGCTTCAATCCGGATCCTTCGATCTGCCGCGTCGGAGACGATTACTACATCGCGACCTCCACCTTCGAATGGTATCCGGGCGTGCAGATCCATCACTCGCGCGATCTCGTGAACTGGCGGCTGGTGCGTCGGCCGCTGGAGCGGGCAAGCCAGCTCGACATGCGCGGCAACCCTGATAGCTGCGGCGTCTGGGCGCCGTGCCTTTCCTTTGACGACGGGCTGTTCTGGCTGGTCTATACAGACGTCAAGCGTTTCGACGGCAACTTCAAGGACGCGCATAACTACATCGTCACCGCGGAAGCGATCGAGGCGACCTGGTCGGACCCGGCTTATGTCAATTCCTCCGGCTTCGACCCGTCGCTGTTTCATGACGACGACGGGCGCAAATGGTTCCTCAACATGCAGTGGAACCATCGCTCCGAAAGCTTCGGCGGCTCGCCGAAGCATCCGGCCTTCGACGGCATCCTGTTGCAGGAATGGGACGAGCGCACCCGCAAGCTGGTCGGTCCGGTGAAGAACATCTTCTCGGGCTCGCCGCTCGGCCTGGTCGAGGGGCCGCATCTCTTCAAAAAGAACGGCTGGTACTATCTGACCACCGCCGAAGGCGGTACCGGCTACGATCACGCTGTCACCATGGCGCGCTCGCGCAGCATCGACGGCCCCTACGAGATGCATCCGAACACCTATCTGATCACGTCGAAGGATCACCCGGAAGCGCCGCTCCAGCGCGCCGGCCACGGGCAATATGTCGAGACGCCTGACGGTCAGGCCTACCACACGCATCTGACCGGCAGGCCGTTGCCGCCTGGGCGCCGCTGCACGCTCGGCCGCGAGACGGCGCTGCAGAAATGCGTCTGGCGTGACGATGGCTGGCTCTATCTGGAAAATGGCGGGCCGGTGCCGGACGTGCTGGTGCCGGCACCGAATGACGCCAAGAAAGTGCCAACACCAAGCGTCGTCGAAACCGATTTCGACAACACGGCACTGCCGGTCGACTTCCAGTGGCTGCGCACGCCTCAGCCAGAGCGGATCTTTTCGCTCGACGGGCGGCCAGGGCATCTCCGGCTCTTCGGGCGCGAGAGCATTGGCAGCTGGTTCGAGCAGGCGCTGGTGGCGCGTCGGCAGGAGCACCACTCGTTCCGCGCAGAAACGGCGGTCGATTTTGTGGCCGAAACCTATCAGCAAGTGGCGGGCCTCACGCATTACTACAACCGCCACAAGTTCCATGCGCTCGGCGTCACCTGGCACGAAACGCTCGGGCGGTCGCTCACCATCCTGTCATGCCCCGGCGATTTCCCGCATGGCCGGCTGGAATTTCCTCTCGGCAGTGGCATCGCCATCCCGGAGGGACCGATCGAGCTTGCGATGGAGATCCGTGACAACGATCTGCAATTCCTTTGGCGTCCGGCTGGAGCAGGGGATTGGTCGTCGGCCGGTCCGGTTCTCGATGCGGGCGTCGTTTCAGACGAGGGCGGTCGCGGCGAGCACGGCTCGTTTACCGGCGCCTTCGCCGGCCTGTTCGCCTTCGACACATCGGGCGCGGGCAAGCCTGCCGATTTCGATCACTTTCGCTACGTTAATCTCGCTGAATAACGGTCAATGTCTGTAATTAATGTCGAATAAGTATAAGATATCATTACGCATTTGTAATGTGGTGCTTCATATTCGGTTCAGGGAGCGGGGACTAATTTTCGGGTGAAGACAACGAAAGGACACCCGATGAAACGTCTCCTGATCGCCCTGGTCGCCAGTTCCGTTCTGATCACACCGATGGCCGCGCTCGCACAGCCGGCGGGCTCCTTCGAGGTGGCGCAGAACTACGACCGAACCCGGCGCCCCGTCGATCGCGATGTCGATCGCCATATTGATCGTCGTGTGGATCGCCACGTCGACAGACACGTCACGATCGAGAAGCGTGTGATTGTCAACAAGAAGGAACGCTGGGCGCGCGGCCATCGCCTGACGCCGGCCGAGCGCCGCCACATGGCCCAGGTGCGCGACTACCGTTACTACAGGCTGCGTCCGCCGCCGCGTGGCCAGCAGTGGGTGCGGTCCGGCAACGATTTCCTACTGATCAGCCTCGCGACCGGCGTCATCGTCGGGCTGGCGACGGCACGATAGGTATCATTTTCTGAAGGGGTGGCGGTTCGCCGCCCCTTGCCGCCGCCAGCCAAGACATCTCTATCATTCGGAGGATGCCGTGGACCACTGGCATCAACCAGGACCTCCCTCATCTCTGTGCTTGTCACAGAGATCCAGCCGCCGTGCGTTGGCACGAAGCCTTCTCGCGCCGCCGACGCGGCGCGGCTGGATTCCTGTGACAAGCACAGGAATGAGGAAGGCGTTAGCGGCTGCTCGCCAACTACGTCAGCGGGCGTTGTTCGCCTGACGCGCTGCTACTGCCAAGGTTGACGAGTGCTCCCGCTCCCCAAACAGCAAACGCTCGACCGCGCCCATTGGCGTCAGTGTTTCTTCCTCCCCAGGTGCACCGCCAAGAAACGGATCGAACATCGGCACCGGCCGCCCGGCGGCGTTGAGCGCCATGCACATGAAGCGCGGTCTACGCGGGGCGCGCGCAGCTTCTGCCATCAGGCGGCCCGTGGCGACCAGCTGGCGAAGGGGTCCGCAAGATCGTGCCAGCGCTCGGGACGGAAGGCCTCGTCGGCAATGAGGCAGGCGTCAAGCTCGGCGCGAAGCTCCGCCTCGTCCATCGGATCGGCGCCGATGAAGACGATCTCCTGCCGCCGATCGCCCCAGACCGGGTCGATGTAGCGACCGACCGCCGTCAGAAATCCGGGCTCGCGCGGCCATTGTTCCTGCGGCACGGCCGACCACCAGAGGCCCATCTTGCCGGTGCGCACGAGCGGGCCGGCCTGGCTGATCTCGCCGACATAGTGCGGGCGGGTCGCCAGCCAAAAGAAGCCTTTCGCTCTCAGCACGCCCGGCCAGGAACGGTTGAGGAAGGACTGGAAACGCGTGGGATCGAAGGGCCGGCGGGCGCGATAGACGAAGGAGCGGATGCCGTATTCCTCGGTTTCCGGCACATGGTCCTTGAATCCATTCAACTCCTTGTACCAGAGCGGGTTCTGCTCGGCCTTGACGAGGTCGAAGCGGCCGGTTCCAAGCACGTCGCGAAGCCTGACCTTGCCGAAATCGGTTTCGATCAGTTGCGCATCCGGATTGAGGCCGACGATGATCTTGCGGGCGGCGTCCACCTGTTCCGGCGTCGCCGTGCCGATCTTGTTCAGGACGACAACGTCGGCGAACTCGATCTGCTCGACCAGCAGGTCAACGAGCGTGCGCGCGTCCTCTTCACCCGCCGTCTCGCCGCGGTCGGCGAGGAAATCGAGCGAGGAATAATCGGCCACGAGGTTTACGGCATCGACGACCGTCACCATCGTATCGAGGCGTGCGACATCGGCGAGACTTTCGCCGTCCTCGTCGCGAAAGTCGAAGGTGGTGGCAACGGGCAGGGGCTCGGAAATCCCGCTCGATTCGATCAGCAGATAGTCGAAGCGGTTTTGTTCGGCGAGGTTGCGAACCTCCTTCAGGAGGTCGTCGCGCAGCGTGCAACAGATGCAGCCATTGGTCATTTCCACCAGTTGCTCTTCCGTGCGCGAAAGTCCGGCGCCACCATCGCGCACAAGCGCCGCGTCGATATTGACCTCGCTCATGTCGTTGACGATGACGGCCACGCGCAGGCCGTCGCGGTTGGAAAGCACGTGGTTGAGCAGGGTGGTCTTGCCGGCACCGAGGAAACCGGAGAGCACGGTAACGGGAAGCTTTTCCATCGGGTGTTCCTGTATGTTATATCGTTACGGTTGTTGTTTCCAAAAAAGGCGAGCGTTGGGCTCGCCGTTGTGCGTGCGAAACTGGGTGCAAGCCGAGGTACGCCTCGATCTGCTGCTTAGCTGACTTCCGCTCGACGTTTCCGTGTGCGCCAGTCGACCACTCCGCTCGTCACCCTCGGGCTTGCCCCGAGGGTCCAGTCCCTACAGGCGCAGTGGGCGCAAAGCATTTGCTGCCCAACTCGGGTCAAGCCCGAGGATGACGGAGAGAGGGGGCACTCCCATGGCCTAGCCAAGCGAACGCCCACCCCGTCTTGGGAGGACGGATCAGCTGGCCGAGGAAAGGCAGGTCTTCAGCGACGTGCCGATGCCTTCCATCATCTGGAAATAGAGATCCGGGCCGGCCTCGAGCGTTCCGGCTTCCGGATCAAGTGTGCCGGATTTCGCCGGGGTTCCCTCGATCACCACGTTGATCAGCTTCTGTTCGAACTGTGGCTCGGCAAAGACGCAGGTTGCGCCCAGTTCCTTGATCTTGGCGTGGATCTGGGAAAGTCGGTCAGCGCCGGGCAGCACCTCGGGGCTCACGGTGATCGAGCCGGCGACCCGAACCTTGTAGCGGTGCTCGAAGTACTGATAGGCGTCGTGGAAGACCACGAAAGCCTTGTCCTTCACCGGCGCCACCGTCTCGGCGAGCTTCGCGTCGAGCGTGTCGAGCCGTTTGTTGAGTGCGTCGAGATTGGCCTTGTAGGCACCGGCATTGTCCGGATCGGCTTCGGTCAGCGTCTTTTCGATTTCGGCCGCCATCGCCTTGGCATTGATTGGGTCGAGCCACATGTGCAGGTCGGTATCGCCATGGCCGTGGTCATCATGGCCATGATCGTGCCCGGCCGCAGCTTCCGGCGCTGCGGCGTGGTCATGCTCCGCTTCGCCCTCGGCATGCTTGTGGCCTTCTTCGTCATGACCTTCGTCGCCGTGGCTCTCTTCGCCATCGTCATGCGCTTCAAACGCACCGCCCTCGCGGAACTTCAGCTTTTCGATGCCTGGCGCTTCGCTGAGTTCCACCACCTTGGCGCCGCCCGAGAGTGCGTCGAGCGGCTTGTCGAGGAAGGCTTCGAGGCCTGGACCGACCCAGAAGACCACCTTGGCCGCCTGGAGGGCGGCGGCATTGGAAGGCTTCATATTGTAGGTGTGCGGGGAGGCGGCGCCCTCGACAATCAGCGACGGCTCACCGACGCCCTGCATGATCGAGGCGACGAGCGAGTGGATCGGCTTGATCGAAACCACCACATTGGGGCCGGCCGCCGCGGCGGGTGCGGCCAGAAGCATGGTGGAGGCAAAAAGCAGGGCGGATGTCGATTTCATCGGGTTCTCCGGGCTTGAATGACGCACCTGGCCGTTTCGACCAGGCACGCTGTCGGGCATGCAAGGCATCAATCCAACAGGCCGTTGATGACCTTGAAGCAATAATGTAATGTTATTACATCAATTGCGTTATGCTATAACGTGTGCGATAGCCAGTGGCAACCATCCAATCCGGAATTTTTTCATGCTGAACTTCCGTTCTCCAGAAACGCTGCCGCTGGTCAATCTCAGCAATGCCGGTGTGCGCCGCAACGGTCGCTGGCTGGTGCGCGGCGTCGAGTTCTCGATCAGCCCGGGCGAGATCGTCACGCTAATCGGCCCGAACGGATCAGGCAAATCGACGACGGCGAAGGCGGCGATTGGCGTCTTGAAGCCGGACGAGGGCCATGTCGAGCGCAAGCCGGGCCTGAAAGTCGGATATGTGCCGCAGAAGCTGGCCGTCGACTGGACGCTGCCCTTGACCGTGGAGCGGCTGATGACGCTGACCGGCCCGCTGAAGGGTCGGGAGATCGAGGAGGCGCTGTCGGCGACCGGCGTGCTGCATCTGGCGAAAGCTGAAGTCCAGCATCTCTCGGGTGGCGAGTTCCAGCGAGCGCTGCTGGCCCGCGCCATCGCCCGCAAGCCGGACCTGCTGGTGCTCGACGAACCGGTGCAGGGCGTCGATTTCAGCGGCGAGATCGCGCTCTACGAACTGATCAAGCAGATCCGAAACCGCACCGGCTGCGGCATTCTGCTGATCTCGCATGACCTGCATATCGTCATGGCGGAGACCGATACGGTCGTCTGTTTGAATGGCCATGTCTGCTGCCGCGGCACCCCGCAGGCGGTAAGCCAGAGCCCGGAATACCAGAAACTCTTTGGGCGGCGGGCCGCGAGTACCCTTGCGGTCTACAGCCACCACCATGACCACACCCATCTGCCCGACGGACGCGTCCTGCATGCAGACGGCTCGATCACCGAACATTGTTTCCCCGGCGACGGGCACCACCACGACGATGAGGAAAACGTGCACGACCACGGCGAAGACTGCGGCTGCGGCCACCATACGCGCCTGCATGGCTATGACGTGAAGGAGAAGCGCGATGCTTGATGATTTCTTCGTGCGCGCGCTGATTGCCGGCATCGGCATCGCCGTCATGGCCGGGCCGCTCGGCTGTTTCGTCATCTGGCGGCGCATGGCCTATTTCGGCGATACCATGGCGCATTCGGCGCTGCTTGGTGTGGCGCTGTCTCTGCTTCTCGAACTCAACCTGATGCTCAGCGTCTTCATCGTCGCCGCCGTCGTCTCGGTGCTGCTTCTGTTCCTGCAGCGCCGCGGCGCGCTGTCGACCGATGCGCTGCTCGGCATCCTCTCCCATTCGGCGCTGTCCTTCGGCCTCGTTATCGTCGCCTTCATGACCTGGGTGCGCATCGATCTCGTCGGCTTTCTCTTTGGCGATATTCTTGCCGTCTCCGAATCCGATATCGATATCATCTGGGGCGGCGGCATCCTTGTCATCTTCGCCATCGTCTATCTCTGGCGGCCGCTCCTGGCTTCGACCGTCAATCCGGAACTGGCGGAAGCGGAGGGGCTGAATCCTGAGCGCACGCGCCTCTTCTTCATGCTCCTGATGGCGCTGGTGATCGCGATCGCCATGAAGATCGTCGGCATCCTCCTGATCACCTCGCTCCTGATCATTCCTGCCGCAACCGCGCGGCGCTTCTCGACCTCGCCTGAGGTGATGGCTGTGCTCGCATCTGTCATCGGTGCGCTCGCGGTTACCGGTGGACTTTTCGGCTCGCTGCACTGGGATACGCCGTCGGGACCATCTATCGTCGTGGCGGCTGTTGGGCTTTTTGTTCTTAGTCTGCTACCGATCGGTCGCCGCCCAATGGAGGCGGCGCATCATTCCACGCCTGGAGGGCACCGCTGATGGCTACGCCGCAACTGACCAAGAACCAGACGCTGGTGATGGATGCGCTCAGCCATTCCGAAGGGCCGATGAGCGCTTACACCATCCTCGACAAGCTGCGCGATCATGGCTTTCGCGCGCCGCTGCAGGTCTACCGCGCGCTCGACAAGTTGCTGGAATACGGCCTCGTGCACCGGCTGGAGAGCCTGAACGCCTTCGTCGCCTGCTCCTGCCCGCATGATCACGAGCACGACCATGGCGTCACCGCTTTCACCATCTGCGAGGGCTGCGGCCAGGTCACCGAGTTCCATGACGAGGCTATCGAGCAGCGGCTTTCGGCGCTGACGCGGGCGCAGAGCTTCAAAACCGAGAAGACGACGATCGAGATCCGCGGTCATTGCCAAAGCTGCGCGTAAGCTCGGTTCCGTCGACTACAGCGCCGCGCGTCTTGTTAGACGCGCAAAGGTCGCCGTAGCACTTTGCAGTAGGATGACACCGCTTTCCCGGAATTGCTTGGGTCTCAGTCCAGCCGGCTAAGGTCGGAGGCGTAGCGTCGCCAGTTCTTGACGTAGTGCGCGGCTGAGCGCTTCAGTCCTTCGACGGCTGCATCATCCAGCGTGCGGATCGCCTTGGCCGGCGCGCCGACGATGAGGGAATTGTCGGGGAACTCCTTGCCTTCGGTCACCAGCGCGTTGGCGCCGACGAGACAGTTGCGGCCGATCTTGGCGCCGTTGAGCACGGTCGCGCCCATGCCGATCAGCGAATTCTCGCCGATGCTGCAGCCGTGGATGATGGCGCCGTGGCCGATGGTGCAGCCTTCGCCGATGGTCACCGGAAAGCCGGGATCGACATGGATGACCACGTTTTCCTGGATATTGGTGCGCGCGCCCAAGCGGATCGGCTCGTTGTCGCCGCGCACCGTCGCGCCGAACCAGATGCCCACTTCGTCGCCGATCTCGACCTGGCCGATGACGCTTGCGTCGGGCGCCACCCAATAGCCACCGTCCGGCGGCGTCTGCGGGCGGAGCGATCCAAGGGCATAGAACGGCATCGGCGTTTATCCTTCTTCTTTCGAGGCTACTGCATGTCCTTCAATCCTAGTCGATTAAAGGACAAAACACGCAGCAAATCAAAGTGCTACAGCGACCTTTGCGCGTCCAAAAAGACGCGCGGCTCTGTCGCGACATGCGAAAAGACAAAATTTAAAGCGCAAGGAGCGAATCTGAAAGATCGCGACGCGCTTTAGAGAACGGTGACGGCAAGTGCCGCGACGCCATCGACGCCGCAAGCCACCTCGTCGCCGCGCACGACAGGCCCGACGCCCGAGGGCGTGCCGGTCATGATGATGTCACCGGGCGCCAGCGTGAAGAGCTTCGACAATTCCGCGATGATCTCTGGCACTTTCCAGATCATCTGGTCGAGATCGCCCTTTTGGCGCGTCTCGCCATTGACCTTCAGCCAGATGTTGCCGTTGACCGGATGGCCAATCGCTTCGGCCGGCACGATCGCCGAGACCGGGGCGGAATGCTCGAACGCCTTTGCGGCCGCCCAGGGCTTGCCGGCCTTCTTGGCCTCCGCCTGCAGGTCGCGCCGGGTGAAGTCGATGCCGACGGCGTAACCATAGACACAATCAAGCGCTTCATCGACGGCGATGTCGCTGCCGCCGCGCTTCAGCGCCACGACAAGTTCGACCTCGTGATGCACATCCGAGGTCAGCGGCGGATAGGGGAACGTGTTACCGGCTGCGAGCAGATTGTCCGGGTTCTTCTGGAAAAAGAAGGGCGGTTCACGGTCGGGGTCGTGACCCATCTCGATGGCATGCGCAGCATAGTTGCGACCAACGCAATAAACCCTGCGAACCGGAAATCCGACAAGGCTGCCGGAAATCGGCAGCAGGACGGGCGGCGGAGGAGGGATGATAGTTTCCATGATCGTCCGTTGATGGGCGCTTGCCCGTCGCGAAGGGCAGGCAAGGTCACCGTTGTTGGCCGCTTGGTGTCAACCGGTTTCGGTTCAGGTCGAGCGGTGGAGAATCCGGACGTTACTGCATAAATTCACGAATCGGAATCGATCCGCGAAAATATTAGACGAAGGATTGAGGAAGGATTGAGAAAGGGTTCCGGTACGCGCGCGCCCGGTCGGGCGCGCAGGATCATGGCACCCACCCGGGCGCCATGAGGGCAAAGCTCAGGCGCAGTGCGCGTAGGCCTGGAGCTGGTCTCTGGTCAGGAACCGACCGTCCGAGCGCGAATTAAGCTCGGGATGGCTGTATTCGAGGCTGGGGACTTCGGGAAGCTCAAGGGCCTGGCGCACGGTCATGATGCCGAGATCGCGGCGGCCGCCTTCACGCTTCACGGTGACTTCAACGATGCGATAGAGATTGCTCTCGCTCATATGTTCTCTCCCGTTTATCGTTTTTCTTGAATTCCCTTGCGGGATTAAAGCACTCCGAAATTGGTTTTTGTGAGGCACCTCAGAATATAGTAGAAAGAAATGAATGCTTCACGACAGAAATCGGGCCATTTCTGGAAAAATTACGCGTGATCGGGCGATAATGTGCCGAAATGATGCAAGTTCTGGGCAAATGCCCGGTTTGCGGGCTTGTTTTCGAGATTGCGGTTTCAACCAAAAACACTGCTTTTCGCTCGCCATTGGCGAGCGTTCGCCGCGTCCTGGCGGCTCATTCGGTCCGGCGCCGGTTGGCGCCTTAGTGCGTATTCAGCTCGGCTTCCGCGGCGGCTGACATAAACAGCGATCGGGCCTCTTCGGCCGTGCGGCGACCGTCGATGGCCGCGCGGCAGGCACTGCGGGCGGCAACATAGTACGGCCCGCGGCGAGGCCAGTGGTCTGCAAGGCACGCAAGCGCGTCTGAGGGGCCTTTGACGGTGCGGCAATCGCCGCCAATAAAATCGAGCTCGATCGGCTGTTTCCAGATTACTTGCATGCGTCTCCTCCTCGAGATCATCTCAATGAACATCGGCATTCAACCGCCGGCCGCTGGCTCCTCTCAAGCGGTGTCGGCAGTCTATCTTGCTAATGTAGCGCAGGAGTTCGCATTTGTAAGCAGCTTTTCCGTGCCGAAATGGGAGGGTGCAATCAGCGGAAGCCGTGGAGGGACGGCCGTTCGACGCACGGATGCTAAAGGAACTGGCCGCGCTGCAGGCGCTCGGCAAAGGCGCGGCCGGCAATGAGCAAGCGCTTCTCATTGGTGTTGCCCGCAAGATAGTCGTCAATGAGCATTCTTGCGTGGCGGCGTGCACGCTCGCCATCACGTGCCCATCCCTGTTCGAGGCAAAGCGCGTCGAAGACGCGCTGCAATCGCTCCATGTCCGCCTTTGACAGAGCCAGGCACTGTGTCGCACGCAAAGGAGCCACCACCTGTCCCTCCCGCAAGGCCATGTTCCCGGGCGCACTATGCCAGAACGCATGCGAATTGGACCCCTCGGGAATGAGGGGTCCGGTCATCAGCTTTGATCAGGAGGGCGGGCTGGCCTCAAGCCGGTCCGACGCGATCCACCTTGGTGCGGCGGCCGCCTTCCTCGATGCGGTAATAGTCGGATCCGATCAGGGCGTATTGGTCGCAGCGCCGACCGCCGTCCTCGAAGGTGATGCAGACTTCGTCGCCGGTAATCGTGTAGCTGCCGCCGTCGCGCACTTCGTAGTCGCGGTAGCCGTAGCGGCCATCGGTGAAGAAGGTGGAGGCGACACCATTGAGATTGTAGCGCAGCGTCTTGCCGACGAGGAACGCCTGGAGCGCGTCGCCGGAAAGCGTCGGAACGGAAGGCGCGACGGGCCTGGGCTTTGCGACTTCCGGCGCCTCCAGCTCCATCGACTGGCAACCGGCCAAGAGAACCGTGAGAAGTGCCACGATCGCGCGTTTCATGCCGTCTGTCCTTATTCCTGTGACCGGTAACGATACAGGAACGCTGCCCTAATCCTGTGCTGCAGTTCCGTCAACCCCGCCAGGCTGGCGACAAGGAAGAGAGCAGTGGCGCGCCGGCTTGTCGCCGGGGTGACAACCGGCAAACCGAGGTAGCGTCGCTATGCAATTTAGAGACGCGCCGGCGCATCGACCCTATAGGATATGGTTGGCGACCGCCGCGGCCACAGTGGCGGCCAGCGCCAATAGCAGACATGCGGCGGCGATGATGGTCGCTATTGTCCGCCGGCGCCGTGCGCCGCTCCAATCGTAGCTCATGCCTTGCTCCGACGACGATCATGTCGATGCGGGACAATCCGCGATTTTGCTTAACAAAATGGAAACCATGATGGTGGCGGCGGGCTAAGGGGCGGGCGCTTGTGCTATCTTCGTGTTGCCCGTCAGCGTATCGCCTGCAATTCCGGGAAGGGATAGTAGCGCAACCTTTTGTCGTTGCAGCGGGAATCGTAGGTGCTTGCGTCGATGACCTTGCCGTCGCGCAGGGCGTAGCCGCTCACCTGCAGCCGCTGTTGGATCCGCGTCTCCCGGAGGCGAACACAGAAGGCATAGATCTTGGCCTCGGGATTGAGCAGCACTACGCTCGATATTTCCGCCGTCTTGAACTGGGCGCCCTTGGCGCCGACGCTGCGCGCCAACCTGACATACTCCTTGCGTGCGGCCGCCGACGGTGGCTTTTGCGACGCCAGTACGGATTCCGGCGCCGGAGGCTGGCAGCCCGAGAGCGTGAAGGCAGCCACTCCGAGAAGGAGGTATTTCAGCATTGCGTGTTCCCCTGTTGTTTGTCCGCGCAGGTTGTAGCCGGCGTCTTGCAAGGCTGCAATATCAATTGGATAGACTTTCGCCACATCTCACGGCCTTTGCGCTGCAGGTTGCATAGACCAGCACGCGGCTGCAGGCCCCGAACACGCTCTCGCATTCCGCGCCTTTGCACTGTATAAGGCGCCGTCCCCAAGCGGGGAGCGTTGGCGCCAAAGGGGCGCCAGTGCTGGAAATCCGCCGTGAGAGCGACATTTGTCGTTCCGGCGTGCAAAGCCAGAATAACGAGAGTTGATCGAGCATGGCAGAAGGCCGCGCACAGCCCGCAAATCCGGGCAACCGTTCCTATTTCAACGCACCGGTTTTCGCCGTGGCGCCGATGATCGATTGGACCGATCGCCACTATCGCTACTTTGCGCGGCGGCTGTCGCGGCATGCGCTGCTCTATACCGAGATGATCGTCGCCGATGCGATCCTGCGTGGTGACAAGCAGAGGCTGTTGGGCTTTGACGGCTCGGAGCATCCCATCGCACTGCAGCTCGGCGGCAATGATCCGGCCAAGATGGCGGAGGCCGCGAAGATTGCTGAAGCCTTCGGCTATGACGAGATCAACATGAATGTCGGCTGCCCGTCGGACCGGGTGCAGTCCGGCACCTTCGGCGCCTGCCTGATGCAGGAGCCGGAGACGGTGGCGGCCTGCCTTGTGGCGATGAAGGCGGCAGTGACGATCCCGGTCACGGTCAAGTGCCGCATCGGCGTTGACGATCAGGACCCGGAGGTGGCGCTGCGTGCGCTCGTCGCGCGGGTCGTTGATGCCGGTACGGATGCCGTCTGGGTGCATGCGCGCAAGGCCTGGCTGCAGGGCCTGAGTCCGAAAGAGAACCGCGAGATCCCGCCGCTCGACTATGGCCTCGTGCATCGGCTGAAGCAGGAAAATCCCAATCTATTCATCGGCATCAATGGTGGCCTTCAGACGTTGGACCAGGCGTTCGAGCAGTTGAAGCATCTGGACGGCGTCATGCTCGGGCGTGCCGCCTATCACGACAGCGCCATGTTGACGGCGGCTGATGGTCACTTCCCACATCCGCTGACGGGGGCCGCACCCCTGGCGCAGGAAGCGGGCAATTTCTCCGAGCGCGGCCATCGCCTCGATCTCGATTTCTGGGCCGGTGTCCGCGACGCGATGGCGGACTACGCCGCCGCGCACATCGCCAATGGTGGCCGGCTGATCCACGTCACCCGTCACATGGTCGGCCTGTTCCAGGGTTGGGCGGGCGCGCGGCGTTACCGACAGATCCTGTCCTCCGATGCGACCCGCCAGGGCGCGGGGCCGGAGGTCATCCACGCTGCTTTCGACGCAGTGTTCGAGGCGACGGCGGCGAAGCAGGCGGCCGAATAGCTCGCGCGTGCGAGTGAGAACCGTGGAATGACGTGGTTTCTGGTTCGAAAGGGCGATGTCCCGATGGGTGTCGCATTTGGGCAGTTCTTGGACCAATGTCTATCACCGCGACATGATCACCCAAGAAAGTCTCATCGTCGTAAAGCTTGGTGATACGACGATACAATCAACCTCGGCCCGTACCTCGAAGACCATCTCGGGGAGGCGGGCGAAATCGAGGTCGCGATCCCTGGCGTCGAATGCCCGCCCCAAGGCGAGTTGTTTCCGGAGTACGTTGGGCCCACGAGGCGGGATTTCGGAACTGATCTGCAGGAGGCCCGGGGGTCTGGGCGCCGCAACCCCAAACGAAAACGGCGCCCCTTGCGGAGCGCCGTTTCCAAATGAATGTCCGACTGGACGATCCGGCTTAGGCAGCCTGGATGTTGACGGCCTTCGGGCCCTTGCCCATGCGATCCGGCTCGGTGTCGAAGGTGACCTGCTGGCCATCCTTGAGGGTAGCGAGGCCAGCGGCCTGAACGGCGGAGATGTGTACGAACACGTCCTTCGCGCCGCCATCCGGCGTGATGAAGCCGAAGCCCTTGTCCTGGTTGAAGAATTTTACGGTGCCCTTGGTGGCCATGGAAGAAGTCCTTTTCCTTCAGTCAATTTGCGTTGCCCGCGCCCCCTGGGGGATGTGGGCATCTCGTCTTCCGCTTGCAAGCGGAAAGGCGTCGAGTGGTCACGATTCGGGGAAAAGACGTCTACGGTGCCGCTGCCGGCGGTCCCGGCACGGGGCCAGGCGCATGTGAAAGTCCAGTCTCCGGGATAGAAATCGCCCGAACGGCGCAAGAAGTGACAGGATTTGTGAAAAAAGGCAAGGGCCTTGTGCGCCGTGTCCGGGCGTCGAGCGGCTGCGTTCGCGGGCTTTCGCTTCATTCTCTGCTATCCCCTTGCTTGCCGACAGAAAAACCGGGGACGGCCCGCTTCTCGACACAATTTCGTCCCGAGCGCGACCGAACGTGCGCGCCGCCGACGGGGCCGTTGAGGCGCGACACCGTGAGGCGGCGAGACTTGCCTATCTCCGGGATAAAGCTTGCGCATGTCAGGGATAACGCGCAGGTTTTACCGAAGGTTGGTTCCGTCTTGGCCGGCGATGGCTTAGCCAGGGTCGGCTGCGGGCGGTGAGCCGAACGCCGCGTCGCCCGGAGGTGTCGTGAAAGGACGGCTTGTCGCCTGGAACGGACGACTGCGTCGCCTGGAACGGACGACTGCGTCGCCTGGAGTGCATCGGCCGGCTCGTCCGGGCGGCGAAAGTGAAAGACGAAGTGGGGACAGCGTGATCGACCCTTACGAACTGCTTGGACTGGAACGCGGCGCCGACAATCAGGCCATCCGCAACGCCTACCGCAAGGCGGCGAAATCGGCGCATCCGGATTCGGGCGGCGATCCCGAACAGTTTGCGCGCCTGCAGGTTGCCTATGAGCTCTTGAAGGACCCTGTGCGCCGCAAGGTCTATGACGATACCGGCTATGACCCGCAGCTCGCCGACCCGCGAGACCTCAAGGGTTTGATGATGCTGGAGACGCTGGTCAACGACTTCATCCTCGACGAACGCGAGCCCGGCAGCTTCGATCCGGTGGCCGCCATGCGGCGCAAGCTTTCCGATGACATCGTCAAGAGCCGCTTCCATATCCTCGAGCTCGAGCGCCACCGCGCCCGCGTGCGCAAGCATCTCGACCGCCTCGGCCGCCGGCCGGAGACCGACGTGCTCGGTTCCATGCTGCGTGCCCGATCGCGCTCGATCGCCGAGGCGATCAAGAACACCGACGAGCAGATCAAGACCATCGAGCAGGCCTATGAGATGCTGGAGGGTTACTCCTACGAGCTTGAGGCGCTGGAAGTGAAGGCGCACGCGGCGGAATAGGGCCTCCAGCGAGCCCACCTTGTCGAGTGAAGGTGCGGCCAACAGAAAAGCGCCTTGCTGCGCATCTCGGCTGCCGGTGCAGTGCGCGAGCTGGAAGGGCTTGTTTCCCTCCCAGCGTCGGAGTCCAGGTTGCGATAACCGTCTGCCGCGGCAGCCGGTACCTCTGCATCTCCTTCTTGTCAGCCGGCTGCGGAGTCGCCGGGATCACCACCGCCATTGCCGGGATCACCACCGCCATTGCCGGGGTCGCCACCGCCATTGCCGGGGTCACCACCGCCGTTGCCGGGGTCACCACCGCCGTTGCCGGGGTCACCACCGCCGTTGCCGGGATCACCACCGCCGTTGCCGGGGTCACCGCCGCCATTGCCGGGGTCACCACCGCCATTTCCGGGGTCACCACCGCCATTGCCGGGGTCACCGCCGCCATTGCCGGGGTCGCCGCCGCCATTGCCGGGATCACCGCCGCCGCTACCGGGACCGCCACCGCCGTTGCCGGGGCCGCCGCCGCCGTTACCGGGATTGCCGCCGCCGTTACCGAGATTGCCGCCGTTGCCGGGATTGTCCGACATTAGCTGAATGGGCGCGGCGGTCTGCGTGGCTGGCGTCGATTCACACTCCATCCCTGCGCCAGCCAGTAACCAAGTCCTGTCTGCCGGGGCAACGGGGCTACACTGCCCCGGCGAAAAGATGGGGCGCTCGACCTGTTGGCTCTGCGCCGGGACCGCAGTTGATATCAGGAGGCCGGCCGACATCACGACCAGGCCGGTGCTCGCGAGCAGTTCATTTATGGCCTTCATTTTGCACCTCACTAATTTAGTCAAATGCAAAATATTTAATTGCGAGGAATGTTCCCTAAGAGACGATCAAAAAAGCGAGAATCGAGCAAGCCAATAGGAGCCGGGAAGCGATTCCTGCGGGAGCAAGGCGCCAGCAGGGGCGGCGCCTTTCGCGTTATGGGCTTTCCGACCTTCCCATGAACTGCGACAGCGACGCGAAATCGTCGTGCAGGTGGCCGGCGTCGATCGCGCGGCGGAAGATCGCCTCGTAGCCGTCGGTGATCGTCCGGTCGATGCCGCGGGCCGCCATCAGGTCGATGAGGTGCCGGAAGGCGCCATAGTGCGGCGAGACGGAGGAGAGCGTTTCGCCGTCGGCGGCATAACGCCCGGCGGCGCTGCGCCTGATGAGGTCGGAGACGAGGCCCTCGATAACAGGCGCCGTCGCCGTCCATTGCTTTGCCAGCATATCGAGATCGATCGCCTCGGCGCGCGAGACGGCGATTGCCTGCAGGGCGCCGAAGAGCGCACCCCACATCAGCGCGAGCACGGCGCTGTCGAGCGCATTGGCAAGGCCCGGATCCTCGCCGATGAACTGGACATTGCCGCCAAGCGCGCCCAGCACAGCGCGGCTCTGCTCGAAGACATCGGTCGGACCCGACACGAGAAGCGTTCCCGCCTCGGTGCCGATGAAGTCCGGCGTCGCCAGGATCGCGCCGTCGAGATAGCCTATGCCATGTCGCGCGGCCCAGGCCTGTGTCTCGCGTGCGCCATCGGGCGTGCCCGAGGTCAACTCGACGATCAGCTTGCCCTGAAGGGCGGCGGCCACGGCGCCGTCGCGCAGAAGGCTTTGCGTCGCCGCGTAGTCGCTGACATTGACGATGACGATCTCAGAGGCGTCGACGGCATTACGCACACTTCGCGCCACCTCGGCCCCCGCGGCGGCAAGCGGCGCGGCCTTGTCGGCCGTGCGGTTCCACACCGTCGTCGGGTACCCGGCCTTGAGCAGCGCGTGCGCCAGTGCCGATCCCATGCGCCCCATTCCCAAAACGCTGATTGCAGGTTGCATTGCCAGTCTCCATATCCTTGGCGCGGGAAGGGCGGTTCCGTCCGCATCCCGCAGCGATGTCCAATGCGACGGCTTGTCGTCGCGGCTGAGACGTAAGGTGGGACGACCGGGTCGCAATACGCACCGGACGGTAAGTGCTTACCTCGACGTAAGGGAGAGTGACGTGACGACAGCAATGGAAGACTGCGGTTTCGCGATCGCGCTGAAGGCGATCGAGGGCAAGTGGAAGGTCGATATTCTCTGCGAGCTCGGCAAAGCCGCCCGCCGCTTCGGCCGGCTGCGTCAGGCGATCCCGGCGATCAGCGAAAAAATGCTGGCGCAGCAGCTGCGGGAGCTCGAGGCCGACGGCCTCGTCAGCCGCACCACCTATCCGGAAATCCCGCCGAAGGTGGTCTATTCGCTGACCGCGCGCGGTGCTGCGCTGAATGTGGCGGCGGCGGGGTTGTGCCGATGGGGGGAAGAATTCGGCGACGTCGCGGGACAGCCGGGGGCGAGGGTAGCGGCTACCTGCTAGTGTCGCCGTGATGACGCTGAAGCCAGGCAGGTCGCAACGCGCACTCCGTCGCCCTCGAAGTATGCCCCGGCGGGCGCAATCTTCTCCGCCCTCATCCCTGTGCCTGTCACAGGGATCCAGCAGCCGTGCGTCCGCACGGCGGGAGACGCTGAGCCAGCACGCTGATGTCCCGCATATGGCGGCGAGTCCTGTCGTGCCGCAGACGCGGCACGGCTGGATTCCTGTGACAGGCACAGGAATGAAGGCTGTGGGTGGCGTGGCCGCTGCGCAAGCAGGTTCATTTCACCACAGCATGGCGCTTGCGACCGAGCGAGAGCCGGATGGGGCGCGCGCCGATTGCCACGATCGTCTCGGCCTCCTCCACAACTTCGCCGTCGAGCCGCACGCCGCGACCTGATATCGCCCGCCGTGCCTCGCTCTTCGAGGACGCCAGTCCGGCGCGGACGAGCAGGTCGATCAGCGCGACGCCATCGGCGCGTTCGGCATCGCCGAGCATCACGGCCGGCAAGCCCTCGGCGGCTTCGCCCGCGCCAAAGGCCTGCCGCGCCGTCGCCTGCGCCTGCCGTGCGGCGTCCGCGCCATGCACCAGCGCCGTCGCCTCGTGGGCGAGACGCTCCTTGACCGCGTTCAACTCCGCCCCTTCGGCGCGGCCGAGGATTTCGATCTCGTCGAGCGGCAGATCGGTGAAGAGTTTGAGGAAGCGCACCACGTCGGCATCCTCGGCGTTGCGCCAGAACTGCCAGTAGTCGTAGGGCGACAGGCGATCCCCGTTGACCCAGATGGCGCCGGCCGCCGTCTTGCCCATCTTGGCCCCGGAGGCAGTCGTCAAGAGCGGCGTGGTCATGCCGAAGACTTCCTGGCCTTCGATGCGCCGCAAGAGGTCGACGCCGCCGACGATGTTGCCCCACTGGTCGCCGCCGCCCAGCTGCACCCGGCAGCCGGTGCGGCGAAACAGTTCGAGGAAGTCGACCGCCTGCAGGATCATGTAGTTGAACTCGAGGAAGCTCAGGTTCTCCTGCTGCTCCAGCCGCGTCTTGACGCTGTCGAAGGACAGCATGCGGTTGACGGAAAAATGCTTGCCGATGTCGCGCAGCATGTCGATCCAGGCCATCCTGTCCAGCCAGTCGGCATTGTTGACCATCACAGCATCGGTCGGCCTGTCGCCGAAGGTCAGCAGCCGCTCGAATACCTTTCTTATGCCCGCGACATTGGCCGCGATCTCGCCTTCCGACAGCATCGGCCTTGCTGCCGAGCGAAAGCTCGGATCGCCGATCCGCGTGGTGCCGCCGCCGATCAGCACGATCGGCCTGTGGCCCGCCTGCTGCAGCCGCCTGAGCGCCATGATCGGCACGAGATGCCCGACATGCAGACTGTCCGCCGTCGCATCGAAACCGGCATAAACGGGCACGATGCGGCCCGCGAAGGCGCGATCGACGCCGGGGAGGTCGGTGACCTGATGGATGTAGCCGCGCTCGACCAGCGTCCGGACAATGGTCGAGCGCGGCTGGAAGGGATCGGCTGGGCTATCGGAAGGTGTCATCGGGTGCTCCATGGCTGATGCCGCCAGGGAGCGCTGAAAATGACAAAGCCGCCTGACGGCGGCTTGTTTCAAGACATGATCGAAACGCGCCGCTCCCTATGGAGACGTCGCATAATAGGTGGCAGCGATGAGCGCGGTTTTGATCATGCGGTGGTTGTAGCGGGGATTGGGGGAGGCGGCAAGGGGTGTGGTTGCGTTGACCATCGCGGATCCCCATGGGCATGCTGGCACAGCGAGGCGCGAGCTGGACGTCGAGAGGCGCGACGTTGTGTAGCTTGTTCGGCGCCTTCGCCGTTCTTGTGCTGGTGAACCGATGGGGTCAACTTCATCGCATACTAGAATCTGTAAGACTTTTGTGCATAACATTGCATAACTTAAGGTTGCGAAGGAAAATTGGCTAGAATGACCGTTGAGAATATCGAAGACTATTTGCAGCTGGACGACGCTCACTCGGAAGTGGGAAGTCCGGAAATCACTTGGTTCTCTCGTGTTACTGTCGAAGGTCTGCACGGGCGTTTGGATTTTTCGGTTAACCTAAATCCGAACTTGAACATTATTTACGGAAAGAACGGTCGCGGCAAAACGACACTACTGCATATATTGGCAAATTTGTCCGAGCTTGATTTTGGCCGATTTAACTCTTTGGTCTTTTCAAGAATAGAAGTTCAGAATAATAGAGGTGAATGTGTAGAATTAAGGAAATCAAGAGACGGTACCGTTTCAATATACATTGACGGACTTCCGACATCTTACCAAAGCCAAGAAAACGACATTTCTGAGAGTGAAAAATCTAATATAAGAAAAGTACTAGGCGATCGGCCGACTTATTTGCCAGCCTTTCGTTCCGTCCTTGAGCGCACGCGCGACACCTACTATGGCGGATATGAGGAGCGGAAGCACCCTCAGTTCGATCGCATAGTGTCGCAGGCTGCGGAAGGTATGAGGCTTCCAAATGGCAGGGACGGTATTCCGGCTCGCGAGATCGATCTGGCAAGATCAGTTGCCTCAAAAACGATTAAATGCCGGGAGTGGTTCGGCAGCTTTGTGCCGTTAATTCGCTACCCCTCGATATCAGACGTGATCGAAGGGCTAGCCGAAGAATGGCGTTATGCTCAGTTGCGCATTACCAAGTTGGAGCAGCGGCAGTTTGAAGAGGCGTTTCTCGATATATTTTCGGCGATAGCCGCGGGAGACGTGGATGAAGATGTTAGTAATCAGCAAGACATTCTAGCTAGCATCAATGATCTGCTAATTAAGGAGAATCCCGAAAAAGTCGGGCCGACCCGAAACTCTACTTATGATCGACTCGTGGAGGTGGCGCAGAGGGCGGGAGAGGCAGATAAGCGCTACAATTCCTTGTTGGAAATCTACCGAAGAATATTATCCGAGCGGAAAGGAATTAGGGAGACTGCGCTTAAGCCTCTGATCGAGTTTGAGAGTTCGGTAAACAAGTTTCTGGATGAAAAGAAACTCAGGATTGGGGCTCGAGGCGAATTTAACTCGCAGGGTTCGGCGCGAATTCGGAACTCTATTGTTTCCGTCGTATCAGGTTTGGGCACGCCGTACCACCTGACCGCACTCTCATCCGGCGAGCGTCAGATTGCAACAATGCTGTATTCGGCAAGTAGATCTAGCTTTACATCGGGAGCATTTCTAATCGATGAACCTGAGCTTTCTCTGCACGTTGATTGGCAGCGAATTATACTTTCGGAAATTCAGCAGCAACACCCAGATCGTCAAATCATAGCGTGTACACATTCACCCGAAGTGGGTGCGGAACATGGTGGGTATGTGCAGTTCTTCGAGCCAACGTCTCACGTTTCCATGGACGACCGAGAAGTACTTGAAATTGTTGACGACGAAGGGCTGTAATAAGTTGAGCACATACTCTCTTGGTGGTTACGCGATCGCACTGCAGGCTAGAAGTAAGAAGACAATAGTCGTTGAAGGGAAAGATGATAAAACGCTGTTTGATCGATTAAGAATAGATGACAAAATGAGTATGATGAATACTCTGGTTGATACTTCTGATATTATCGCTGACGAGACTGTTTCTGGTTTGGGAGCTAAGGCAAAGATCGATAAATTTCTCGATACCATCGGCGTCACGCACGGGGCCTACGGCCGGTTTTATGCGTTTCTGGACCGCGAGTGGGAGGGATTGCTCGATGGCAACCAAGAGACTACGGAATGGTCTCTTCCACAGGAAAACAATGTAAGATTTGTGTCAATTGGTCATTCTATTGAGAACTATAGCTTCTCGAGTGACTGCGTAATTGCGTATTTAAAGCATTTTGGTTCAGAGGTCGGCACGGAGGAGGTTTTCGACAAAATTCGCGGGCAGATGGGAGATATACTATCACTTTGCGCCGCGTTTTCCGAAGTTGCACGGCGCAGGTCTATTATTACAAGATGCGATTCAATAGTTCGCTTAGATGATGTTATTCTTAAGGGGGATTCTTTTGAGTTGTCTACCAACTTGATGGCGCAACTCTCTGCTAGGGGTATCGGAGACGGCAGCAGTTTTATCGCCGACGTCAACATATGTAAGTCGACAAAATGGAAAACTCCTAAAATGAGGAAGAAGGTTGAGTTCCTTGCGCATGGTCACATTGGGGAGAATTTAATGTGGGTCTGTTGCGCCAAGCTGCTCGAAATTTCTGGAGTTGAACGTAAGAAGTGTGAAGATGTGGCTTTCGGTCGAAAAGATGAGAGGCGCCGTTTTTGGTATAGCTGGTTGACAAATACGCATCCTGAAAGCAGATCTCCGATCGATAAGGTTCTTGAACTTGCTGGATCGGTTTGAGAGGCTAGTTAATATTGTTGGACGTTTCGTAGGAGGCTGCCGATGAGGATAAGGCCAGTTATCGCTTGAGGTTACCCGCCACATTGTTTCGTGGCTAGTTTCACCGCCCCGGCCGCCCCGTCTTCCCCTTGGTCCGCCCCTTCTGCCGCTTCTCGTCTGCCGGGTCCTCATAGGATCCGGCGCCCGGCTTGGCTCGGGTGAGGATCGGCTTCTCCGGCACATGACCGGTGACCGGTTTTTCGGTGCGGCCGACAGTCATTTCGTCGAGGGTGTTCCGGCGGAACAGGGATTTGTCTGAGCCGGCGGGAGTGGCGACGTCGCGGCCCATGTCGTCGAGGTGGAGTTTCTGGAAGTAGCCTTCGGAGGAGGAGGGCGCACCCCCCTCTGTCCTGCCGGACATCTCCCCCACAGGGGGGGAGATTGCGCTGGGCGCACCCTTGCCGGAGCGCTTGCCACCTTCCATTGACTTTCCTGAGTTTTTCGCGCCTTCGGCGCTTCGGGCCTCTTCCCTTGCCATCGGGTCGTCCATGGCGGCGAGTTCGGCGGCTTTGAGGCGCTTGATCTCGTCGCGCAGGCGGGCGGCCTTTTCGAAGTCGAGGTCGGCGGCGGCGTCGCGCATCTGTTTTTCCAGCGCGTTGAGGTGTGCCTGCAGGTTGTTGCCGACGAGGTGGCCGCCGTCGGCGAAACCCTTGCCGGCGACGCCTGATATGTCGGCGCGCACGTGGTCCTTCTCGTAGACGCTGTCGAGAATGTCGGAGATTTTTGCCTTCACCGATTCCGGGGTGATGCCGTTGGCCTCGTTATAGGCCATCTGCTTTTCGCGGCGGCGGCTGGTCTCGTCCATGGCGCGCTGCATGGAGCCGGTGATCTGGTCGGCATAGAGGATGACCTTGCCGTCGACGTTGCGGGCGGCGCGGCCGATGGTCTGCACCAGCGACGTCTCGGAGCGCAGGAAACCTTCCTTGTCGGCATCGAGAATGGCGACGAAGCCGCATTCGGGAATGTCGAGACCTTCGCGCAGCAGGTTGATGCCGACGAGCACGTCGAAAGCGCCGAGGCGCAGGTCGCGGATGATCTCGATGCGCTCCAGCGTATCGATGTCGGAATGCATGTAGCGCACGCGAATGCCCTGTTCGTGCAGGTATTCGGTGAGGTCTTCGGCCATGCGCTTGGTGAGCACGGTGACGAGCGTGCGGTAGCCGGCGGCGGCCGTCTCGCGGATTTCGCCCAAGACGTCGTCGACCTGGGTCTTGGCCGAGCGCACTTCGACCGGCGGGTCGATCAGGCCGGTCGGGCGGATGACCTGTTCGGCAAAGACGCCGCCGGACTGTTCCAGTTCCCAGCTGCCGGGCGTTGCCGAAACGGCGATGGTGTCCGGGCGCATCGCGTCCCATTCCTCGAAGCGCAGCGGGCGGTTGTCCATGCAGGAGGGCAGGCGGAAGCCGTATTCAGCGAGCGTCGCCTTGCGGCGGAAGTCGCCGCGATACATGCCGCCGATCTGGCTGACGGAGACGTGGCTCTCGTCGATGAACAGCAGCGCGTTGTCGGGGATATATTCGAACAGCGTCGGCGGCGGCTCGCCGGGATTGCGGCCGGTGAGGTAGCGCGAATAGTTCTCGATGCCGGCGCAGGAGCCGGTCGCTTCCAGCATCTCGATGTCGTAGCGGGTGCGCTGCTCCAACCGCTGCGCCTCCAGCAGGCGGCCGCCCTTTTCCAGTTCGGCGAGGCGATGGGTCAGCTCTTCCTTGATCGCCTTGATCGCGCCGTTCAGCGTCGGGCGCGGGGTGACATAGTGCGAGTTGGCGTAGATCTTCACCGACTTCAGGTCGCCGGTCTTCTGGCCGGTCAGCGGATCGAACTCGGTGATGGCGTCGATCTCGTCGCCGAACATCGAGATGCGCCAGGCGGCGTCTTCCAGGTGAGCCGGGAAGATCTCGATCGTATCACCGCGCACGCGAAAAGAGCCGCGCTGGAAATCCATGTCGCGGCGCTTGTACTGCTGCGCCACCAGGTCGGCGAGCAGCTGCCGCTGGTCGAGCCGGTCGCCGACATTCATCTGGAAGGTCATGGCGGTATAGGTCTCGACCGAGCCGATACCGTAGATGCAGGAGACCGAGGCGACGATGATGCAGTCATCGCGCTCCAGCAGCGAGCGGGTGGCCGAGTGGCGCATGCGGTCGATCTGCTCGTTGATCGACGATTCCTTCTCGATGAAGGTATCCGAGCGCGGCACATAGGCTTCCGGCTGGTAATAGTCGTAGTAGGAGACGAAGTACTCGACCGCATTGTCGGGGAAGAAGTTCTTGAACTCGGAATAGAGCTGGGCGGCGAGCGTCTTGTTGGGTGCGAGGATGACGGCAGGACGCTGCGTCGCCTCGATCACCTTGGCCATGGTGAAGGTCTTGCCCGAGCCGGTGACGCCGAGCAGCACCTGGCTGCGCTCGCCGGAATTCAGTCCCTCGACCAGATCGGCGATCGCCGTCGGCTGGTCGCCGGCCGGCTGGTAGTCCGACGCCATGCGGATTTCGACGCCGCCTTCGGATTTCGGCGGCCGGGCAGGCCGGTGCGGGGTCCAGAGCTTGCCGTCCTTGAACAGCGGATTGCCGCTCTCGATCAGCGCCGACAGCGCTTCCACCGTGGCAGTGACGCCCGACGTGGAAGTCAGCTTGGCGGCGTCCTCCAGCGAGACATCAAGGCCGGCGACCGGGTTGAGACCGGCGGCGGCGCGCGTCTTCGGGTCGGTCGAGCCGCCCATCGAGGTGCCCCGGGCGGACTTGCTGCCGACGATCTCGACCTTGCCCTTCTTGCCCGCCTTCTTCGGCTGCGCCTCGTCATCGGCGCCCGCGGCCTTGCGCGCCGCCTTGGAGGCAGCGATCTCCACCGTCTTGCGATGCTTGCCGGCCTTCGAAGCGATCTCGCGTTGGGTTTCGAAAGCGGAGGCTTCCGCGTCGGCCTCGAGTTGCTTCACCCAGTCGGAGACATTGCCGGAAAGCGGCGTGCCGGAGAGCGGCGCCTGCGGCGCTTCTTCGAAACCGGACGGCGTGGAGGGCTTCGGCGGGGCATTTTTCGGAGCTTTGGTCATGGCGGGGAATATGGCGAGAGTCCCGGCGAAAGAAAAGGGGCGCGTGAGTACAAAATGGCAACATTCCTCAGCGCTTCGGCGCCAGCTTTTGCAGGCGAGACGGCAGGGGCGCCGCGCCGAATTTGCCGACACGCTGACGCGGAACGACCGGCAGCGGCAGTGCGCAAGCTGACGTGGCGTCGCCGCTTGGCCCACGATCGCCGTCGTTCAACCACAGCAGGTTGGTTTTGCCCGCCAGCATAACTCTTACGGTTGCGAATCTGCCGTTACGTTACCCCGATTGGGCGAAGAGACACAAATCCCTGCAACGTGATAACAATACTGCTTTGGAGGCGTGCCATGTTCTGCTTGCGTGGTGCCGCACTCATCGCGTTTTGCGCCGCGACGTTCAGTCCGACCATGGCCGCCGAACCCGTCGGCCAGGCGGTTCAGATTCGCACGTCGGTCAGTGGCGCGCGCGGTCCGATCGCGGTCAAGGACCCTGTATATCGCGACGAACGGATATCGACGTCGAAGTCCGGTCTCGGTCAGTTCGTTTTCGAGGACGGCACCAAGCTTGCGGTCGGCTGGGGCTCGTCCGTCGTCATCGACAAGTTCGTCTATGACGGCAAGAAGTCGGTGAAGAAACTCACCATCATGGCGGCCAAGGGCACGTTCCGCTGGATCAGCGGCAAATCCGGCCATTCTGCTTACGAGATCGTTACCCCGGCTGGCACGATCGGCGTGCGGGGCACCGCGTTCGACTTTTATGTCGGGCGTGACGGCACCACCGCCGTGGTGCTGCTCAGCGGTGCGGCGGACTTCTGCGGCCCCGGCGGCTGCCGGCAGCTGACGCAACGCTGCGACTGCGTCGTGGCCAAGCCCGGAGGCAGGGTCACCGACCCGGAGCGGGTCAGCCGGACGACACTCAAGGCGCTTGGCAATGCGCAGGCTCTGCCTTTCCTCTCCGGTGGGCAACGACTGACCGGAGCGCTGGGCTGGGCAGGGACCGGCTGCGGACTGAGGGCGGCGCAATTCGACGGCACCGACAACGCCCTGCCGGAGAAACCGGCCCCCGTTGTCGAAGAGAAGCCGCCGCCGAAGGTTGAAGAAAAACCGCGTGAGGAGGACCCGCCGCCGAGGGTCGAGGAAAAGCCGCAGGACCCCGGGCCGAGCGAGGAAACACCTGGTGATCCGGGACCGAGCGAGGAAGGGCCTGCGGACCCGGGGCCGCAACAGTCTGGTGACGGCGATCAAGCGGATCAGGACCAAGGGGCGCAGCAGAACCAGGGCCAGGCCGACGGTCAAAGCCACGATTGATGGCGTGGCAAAACGTGCTTCTTTTCGCGCGTGAAAAGAACGCGAAATCAGAACACTACAGCAACATCTGTATCCTTGAGTCGAAAGCATGCGGTTGCGGACGCTGCCGGCGCGCGCCTGTCTTCAATCTCATTCGGCGGGACGCTTGGTGCTTTCTTCCGTTGTCTGGGCAAAGTGTTCGGAGCGGCGCGTGATGCGGCCATAGAAACCGGCAAGAACCGGCGCCAGCGTGGCCGCTTTCAGCTTTGCTGCATTGACGATCCCGCGGCTGGTCTGCGTGCGCGTGCGCAGGGCCTCGACGAGCCGATCGTGCAGGCGGCGCAGTTCCGCGAAATCGGGCGAGGCGGCGAGTTTTTCGTCCCCGGCGACGGCGAAGAGCCGGGTTCGGGTTGTCTTCCCCTTGAGGCCAAGCGCTCCCGCATCCAGCATGGCATGGTCCGGCAGCATCTGGGCGGTGGCTTCGGACACGAGGATATCGAAATTGACCTCCTTGCAGGCTGCCTCGATGCGCGCGGCGATGTTCACGGTGTCGCCGACGGCCGAATAGTTGAAGCGTGTCTCGGCGCCCATGTTGCCGACGCAGGCGAGCCCGGTATGGATACCGATGCCGATGCGCACCTCCTGGCCGGCCCCGAAGCCGAAAGCGTCGTCGGCATTGAGCCGGGCAAGCGTCTCGCGCATGCCGAGCGCAGCGCGAACCGCCTTTTGCGGATGGTTGGCGACATCGACGGGGGCATTCCAGAACGCCATGATCGAATCGCCGATGAACTTGTCGAGCGTGCCTTCATTGGCGAGCACATGCCGGCTCAGCGCGTCGAGCAGGGTGTTGAGGAAAGCGACCACCTCCGTCGGCGTCATGCGCTCGCTCATCTCGGTGAAGCTGCGCACATCGACGAACATGACCGTCAGCTCGCGATCGTCGCCGCCAAGGCTCAGCGCATTGCGCGTGTGCTCGATGCGATAGAGCAGCGAGGGCGACAGATAGCGGCCGAAGGCCTGACGGACCTCGCGCCGTTCGCGGTCACTGACCAGAAAGCGATAGGCGGTGGCCGCGAAATGGGTGATCGACGCGGCAAGGATCGGTGCCAAAGGGTCGAAGAGCCGGCCGCCATAATAAAAGGCGACCCAGGAGGCGACGAGCGCCAGAACGGTAACCGCAAGGCCGCAGACGAGCGCCACGATCGGACTGACGAAGGTGGTGAGCAGCACGAGCAGCGTGCCGGCGAGCGCGATCGAGAGAATTTCGAGGCCGTCGGCCCAGTCGGGGCGGGCGAGATAGCGGCCGGAAAGAATCTGCTCGACGATCTGGGCGTGGATCGAGACGCCGGGAACGTTCTGCCCGAGCGCGGTGGTGCGAACGTCCTGCAATCCTGCCGCCGACGTGCCGATGAAGACGATGCTGCCCTCGATGCCGGCGCGCACATCCGGCGACGGCTCGTCGTCGGCAAGGATGCGGCGGGCGGAAATGTAGCGTTCGGTGGTGTCCGGCGTGACATAGAGCCAGAGCTCGCCGGATGCCGTCAGCGGCACGACGAACTCTCCGATCTTGACGGCGGTCAGCGTGTTGGCGACATCCGGTGCTGCGGCCAGCACATAGGTGGAGGCGCCCTGGGCGACCCGCAGCGCCTCCAGCGCAAGGCTCGGATAGAATTGCTGGCCATCGCTCAAGAACAGCGGCGCGGCACGGACGACGGCAGAAGACGAGCCGGGATTGAGGCTGATATGGCCGAGCCCGGCGGCATTGGCTTCAAGCTGGGGGCGCAGCGGGGTGGCGGCATGCAGGCGCGGTGGCGCTTCGCTGGCGCTTTCGCCCGTCAGAGCGAAACCCGCCTTGACCGTAGGCAGATAGCTGCCCTCGTTGGTGAGCCCGAAACCGAGCACGACCGGCCGGTCGAGGATCGCCTTGGCGAAGATTTCGTCGTTGTCCGGAAGGCTCGCGATGAAGGACGGATCAACGCCACGAACATCGCGCACGACGGTGCGCGGCGACAGGCGGTCCGGCTCGGCAAAGAGCACGTCGAAGGCGATCGCCGCCGCGCCCATCTCAGACAGGCGTTCGGTCAGCTTCGCCAACCGGTCGCGTGGCCAGGGCCATTGGCCGAGATCGCGCAGGGACGCCTCGTCGATATCGACGATCTTCACCGGCATCGGTTCGAAGCGGCGCGGCGCGATCCGCTGATATTCGTCGAAGGTGACGTCGCGCGCCTGGCGCAGAATCTGCGGATCGTTGGCGCGCAGGAATGTGAAGGCCGCCACCACGACCATTCCGATGATAACGCCGAACAGTTGCGCACGCGTCATGGCGGCCTACGGGACGATGGGCAGGCCCGCCTTGACGAGCCCGTCGTTGACATGCGCGTGGTCGGCCGGATCGACATAGGCGGTGAAGAACCGCCAGTAGCGTGCGACGTCGCTCGGCGCGTTGGCGATCGCCTCCGGAAGAAATTTTCGGGCCTCATCGATACGGTTGAGCTGACCGAGGCAGGCGATCAGCACAACCAGGTTGAAGTAGGTGCGGCGCAGCAGCAGCGCCCGTTCGGCGTGGCGCAGCGCTTCGTCATAGTTGCCGAGATGGTAGTGAGCGAGCGCGATGCGGCTGAAAAACAGATAGGTCAGCGGGTCGTGCGGGCTCAGCCGAAGCGCCGTGTGCAGCGGCTCCAGCGCCTCCGTGAAGCGACCGACATAGATGCGCGCCCAGCCGAGGGCCATGTGCGCAAGGGCAAAGTTTGGATTGAGATCGATCGCCTGTTGCGCTTCAGCCACCGCCGCATGTGGCCGCTGGGCAGCGAAGTTGGCGAGGCACATCACATAGTGGCAATAGGGATCGTGATCCTCGAGCACGACGGCGCGCGCGGCTTCTGCCTGCATCTCGGTGCTGTCGCGGTCGATATCGTCGCTGAAGCCGAAATAGCAGCGCGCGAAGAGCGAGCGGGCCAGCATCATATGGGCGCGGCCGAAATCAGGATCGAGGGCGACCGCGCGCCGTTGCCACTCGATGGCCTCGTTGAAATGCGCGGCCGAGTCCTGGGTATTGTGCAGAAGCGTGCCGCGCATGTGGCACTCATAGGCGTCGAGATTGTCGGTGCCGCGCAAAAGTGCGCGGCGGTTCTCGCCGATGAGGATCTCCGGCTCGATCGCCGCGACGACATGCTGGGTGAGTTCGTCCTGAATGGCGAAGATATCGGCGAATTCGCGATCGTAGCGCTGGGCCCACAGATGGATGCCGGTTTCCGCCTCGATCAGCTGCCCGGTAACGCGCACGCGCGACCCGGACCGGCGAACGCTGCCCTCGACGATGTAACGCACGCCGAGATCGCGGCCGATCTGTTTGACGTCCACGGCGCGCCCCTTGTAGGCGAAGGACGAGTTTCGGGCGATGACGAAGAACCAGCGGTAGAGCGACAGCGCGGTGATGATGTCCTCGGTCAGTCCATCGGCGAAGTAGTCCTGTTCCGGATCACCGGACATGTTGACGAATGGCAGCACGGCTATGGACGGCTTGTCGGGCAGGGCAAGCGGTGCGCCGGGCAGCTCGGCGGCCACGGGGTCCTCGTGCCAGTCGACGCGGTGGACCGTTACCGGGCGCGGGATGTTCTTGAGGGCTTGCTCGCCGAGCCGCCGCATCGGGAATTCAAGCTTGCCTTCGATCTGGTCGTGCAGCGCACCGGAGATGCAGATGTCAGCAGGCCGCGCGACCTGCTGCAACCGTGCTGCCACGTTGACCCCATCGCCGAGCAGATTGCCGCCATCGACCACGACATCGCCAAGGTTGAGGCCGATGCGGAACTCCATGCGCCGCTCCGGAGCGAGGTCGGCGTTTCGCCGCTGGAGGGTTCGCTGGATTGCGACCGCGGCACGGACCGCCTGCACGGCGCTCTGGAATTCGGCGATCAGGCTGTCTCCGGCCGACCCGAAGATACGGCCGCCATGTTCGCTGACGAGACCGGTGATTGTCGCGCAATAGGTGGCAAGCGTTGCAAGCGCGCCTTCCTCGTCGGCCGCGACAAGGCGACTATAGCCAGCGACATCGGCAGCAAGGATCACGGCGAGCTTCCGTTCCAAGGGGGAGGGCCCCTCCCGCGGCATCTGGTCAGACGGAAATTAAGCGTAACTTAAATTAGAAAAGTCGAGAAGCTTAAATTGCCGGAATACGGCCATCAGAGGCGCAGGCGCTAAAGAAGGGCTGGCGATTGCAGAAACATGCATGAGCGGCTGGAAAGCGGACCTTGCTGCCGTTGCATCCATTCTGTTTACCGCCTCGCCAGCATTGGCAAGATCAGGCCCCATCCGGTCTCTTGAGGTGCTCCGGACGGTTCGAACCCCAACTTCTTGTAGACGGCTATCGCCCGTTCATTGTCTGGATGCGGATCGGTCGCGATCACAGGTGCGCCCTCATCGAATAGAGCCTGCATTCTCATACCGATAAACGCTGAACCATGTCCAACGCCGACCATTTCGGGGTCTCCGATATATTGATCAATTCCCCGCGACCCTTTGGGAAGACCGGCAAAATGGTGATCTTCCCATCCGTGCACCGTGTAGTCCTGCAAGAACGCAAAGGGCCGTTCGTTAATTGAAATGATCCAGCAAGCCACCCGAGGATCAACCAGTTCTGCTTCACCATACGGCTCACCAGAACCCCACCATTCCAGGACATGCGGGTTCGCCCGCCACGTCTTCAGTAAAGCGAGATCATCCAGGGTCGCTCTGCGAAACTCGTACGGATTGGTCGCGAACATGAGATCACTCTAGCAGTTTGTGCGACGGTGAATATGGGTCGAATCCAGACGTCCTCGACTCAGCTATGAATAATCGCTTGACGCCGACACGCCGACTAGGGAAGCGCTACCATGCCTTTGATTCGACCCGCCCACGAAAACGATCTCGCCCATCTGCCCGATATCGAGCGTTCCTCCGGCGAAGTGTTCCGGACGATACCGGAACTCGCCTGGATCGCGGATGATGACGTGCAATCGGAGGAGGCGCATCGCGAATTCCTGCGAACGGGGTTGTCTGCCGTTGTGGTCGACGCGTCCAACCGGCCGATCGGTTTCCTTTGCGCGGCGGTTGCCGACGATGCCCTGCACATCTGGCAGCTTGCGGTGCTCGGCGAACATCAGGGGCAAGGCCTCGGGCGCAGCCTGATGCTGGCCGCGATCGCGCATGCGCGTGCGACGTCGCTCGCGGCGCTGACGCTGACGACGTTCCGCGATCTTGCCTGGAACGAGCTCTTCTATCGTAAGCTCGGTTTCGCGACACTTGCTGCGGGCGAACTCGATACGCGTCTCATGCAGATTCTGGCCAATGAAGCGGCGCACGGCCTTCCGTCAGAGCGGCGCTGCGCCATGCGGCTGACGCTGTCTTGAGCGCGCGCGTCACCGATCCGGAAACGGGCGATCCGGAAAACCGGCGATGAAGAAACGCGTTCGGGCGCGGTTTTAAGCCACGCTACCGCCTGATGGCGACGACCTGGCCGCGTGCGAACTGCGAGAGCCTGACGCCGCCGGACTGGTTGCCGCCGATCAACTGGGCCGTCGATTTCGACAGCATGGACAGGATGCCGACATGATAACCGCGGCCCGTGCGCACGACGACGACGTCGCCGGGTCGCGCATAGGAGAGCTTCACGGGTGCGCCGAAACGCAGCCAGGAACGGGCGATACCGAAGCTCTGGGGGGGACTGCGGCCGGCCTTGCGGGCAACCATGCCCATGAAATGGCCGCACCAGGGGGTACGTGCCGGGTTGATGCCGAGCGCTACACGAAGGGTCTTGTTGTTCTTGACCTCGTGCAGGCCCTTGTATTGTTGCGCCTGGGCAAGCATGCCCGCAGCGGCGAATTCAGGTGTTAGCAGCGCGACATAGGCAGCCGCAAGAAACGCCAGGACCTTCATGGTCAGGTCTCCTTGACAAGTTGCTTGGTGCGAACGGTTGGGGCGGCCTGGCAATCGCCGGCATGGCACCCGGTTGCTCAACTGTTTTCAATGTTGGGTGGGGAGATATCAGCGGACATGCGCGAGCCCGGCGCCTGAAACGCCGCATCGGGCACGTCGGCGAACCGCGGCAAACGCGGAGCCAGCTTCACGGCAACTGCCGTTTCGAAGTGTGGTATTCCCCTGCCTGCCCCGTCGGGCAGCGAAGCGACATTGCTCATGCGCCGGTGCAAAATTGTGGCAAAACCCGTAAAATATTGGGGCAGCTATTGCGAAACGCCGAAATCGCTGACAGTTCGGCGGCGAATCGCCATTGCGGACCGTGAAACCAGCTGTCGATACGGGCCTGCGGATGGCGATGTGGCACGGGTACTTGCGTGCCAGCAGGGCGGTGGCGCATCGTCTCAGCGCGATTCGCACGCCGAGGTTTCTCATGCCATTCACCGTCAATCCGGCCTATCTCTGGCCGATCCTTTTGCTCCTGATCTCCAACGTATTCATGACCTTCGCCTGGTACGGGCACCTGAAGTACACGTCATCGCCGCTCTACACGGCGATCTTCGCCAGCTGGGGCATCGCTTTCTTCGAATATTGCCTGGCGGTGCCGGCCAACCGCATCGGTCACGAGGTCTATTCCGCAGCGCAATTGAAGACGATGCAGGAAGTGATCACGCTTCTGGTTTTCGCTGCCTTCTCCGTCTTCTGGCTGAAGGAGTCGATCGGCTGGAACCATCTGGTCGGCTTCGCGCTGATCGCCATCGGCGCTTCCTTCATCTTCAAGGGGTGACGACGGTCATCGCGCTGTTGCAGCGCCCCGATCAAAAACGAAAAAGGCAGGGTGCGGAACCCTGCCTTTTTCATGTGTCTTGGTTGGTGGCGCGACGCTAGATCACTGCGGCCACGGCCGCGACGGCCGGTGCGAGATGTGGCCAGACTTCGAGGGCGCCGCGATAGATCATGTCGAGCGAGACATAGAGGATGATGGCGAGACCGACATAGGCGATCCAGTGATACCGGTTGAGCAGCCGGGCGATGAAACCGGCGGCCACGCCCATCATGGCAATCGAAAGCGCCAGGCCGATAACCAGGATCGTCGGATGTTCGCGGGCGGCGCCGGCAACGGCGAGAACGTTGTCGAGCGACATCGAGATGTCGGCGATGACGATCTGGATCGCCGCCTGCATGAATGTCTTCTTCGGCGCGTCGCTGCCTTCTCCGCTAACGCCTGCCGCGTGCGCTGCCTGCTGCTCGCGAATTTCGCGCCACATCTTCCAGCAGACCCAGAGCAGCAGAATGCCGCCGGCGAGCAGCAGGCCGATGATTTCCAGGAGCTGGACCGTGACGCTTGCAAGCGCGATGCGCAGGACGGTCGCTGCGATGATGCCGACAAGGATGACCTTCTTGCGCTGCTCGGTCGGCAGCCCGGCAGCGGCCAGGCCGATAACGACGGCGTTGTCGCCGGCGAGAACAAGGTCAATGACGATGACTTGGAGAAGCGCTGCCAGACCGGTGGCGGTAAAAATTTCCATGATGCAACAGTCCCCCGACCTGCACGATGCGAGATTCAGATATGACTAACGGATAAAGCATTGCCTCGCGTCTGGATCAAGACGGCTTGGCAGAAATCCTCAACAGGTGCACTGGAGCGCGAGCGCATCCCTGGAGCGCCGGCGCATCCATGTTGGCCTCAATCCAGGAGATCGAAGGCCCGGTACATCCAAAGCAACTGGTAAAGCACGGCTACGACGACGAAGGCTGCATGGAAGCGCCGGCTCGCTATCCAGGCGGCGACGATGCAGAGCAGGATATAGGCTGCGTTGCGGGCCGGATATTCAAGGCCGTAGGAGGCAAAGTACTGTTTGCCCTTCAAGGCGGTGTCGACGAGATCGACGGCAAAGGCCAGTGCGAGGAAGCCGAAGAACCAGGCGCGGCGCGACATGAAATAGTGCTCGTAGTCGCTGTAGTCGTCGAGCGTGGTTGGAAACAGCAGCACGCAAAGAAAGAAGAAGACGCAGCAATAGAGGATGACGAAGAGGTAGACGCTGACATCGATCACGGCCAACGCATGCAGGTGGTACTCCCACCACCAGAAGTGCACGAGGAAGACGAACATGAACAGGACCCAGCCGAGGTGGATCCAGTAGACGCGCGTCTTGCCCGGGTGCTGGACGAAGAGTGCCAGTCCGCTCAAGAGCCGCGCCAGGCTCAAGCTGATGACCATGCCCATGACGACGCGGATATGCGAGAAGATTTCCGGGTCGGTCTGGACAGGCTCCATCTGCGCCGCTCCTATTCCTCTGCCGGCACCGGCTTCGGCTTGCCGTTCTCGTCGAGCGCGACCATGACGAAGATCGCGTCCGTGACCTTCTCCATGAGATGTGACAGATAGCGTTGCGCCCAGGCTTCGACCTTGAGGGTCATCGAGGTGCGGCCGACCTTGACGACATCGGTATAGATGCAGAGCGTGTCGCCGATCTTCACAGGAAGCGCAAAGGCCATTTCCTTGACCGCCGCGGTCACCACGCGGCCGCGGGCGCGCTCGGCGGCGCGGATGCCGCAGGAAAGGTCCATCTGTGCCATCACCCAGCCGCCGAAGATATCGCCGGCCGCGTTGGCGTCGCCGGGCATGGCGAGCGTGCGCAAGGTCAGCTCGCCGGTCGGTTTGGTCTGTGAGGTCATGCCACCTGTCTCCCTGTTCGATGAAAGGTGTAACCCGAGCCCGCTTGCAGAGGGAAGACCTGCCGCCGCACAAATGCGGGGGCAGTGTCCTGTCGTGCCGGCTCGTTAGACTTTCGCAAGGGGTGGATGAGAAATGTCAAATTTAGGGATCGGTTGTTAGGACCTTTGCAAAGACCTCACCCTAACCTGCAGGCTCCTGGAGTGCCTGTGGATCATGCCGCGGCAGCCAGGTTTTCGGGGCGGCGCCGACAAGCGCCGGAGGGCAGGGGAACGGCAATGAAGAAATTCAGGATCTCGGCGCGTCTCTACGCGCTGGTGGCATTTGCGCTTTTGACCATGGCAGCGGCGCTGACCTTCGGTCTTTTCCAGGCGCAGGATAAGCTCGTCGGCGAACGCAAGGCGATGCTTTCGGCAATGAACGAGAACGCGGTTGCGGTGTTCGATGCCTATCACAAGCTGGAGGTGGCCGGTACGCTTTCGCGCGAAGAGGCGCAGAAGCGCTCGCTCGATGCGATCAAGGCGATGCGCTACCAGGGCAGCGGCTATTTCTGGATCAACGACATGCATCCGACCATGGTGATGCATCCGATCAAGCCGGAGCTCGACGGCAAGGATCTCACCGAAAACAAGGATCCAAACGGCAAGCAGCTCTTCGTAGAGTTCGTAAAGACTGTCGAAAAAAGCGGCCAGGGCTTCGTCGATTACTATTGGCCGAAGCCGGGCGCGGATGCTCCGGTGCTGAAATACTCCCACGTTGCGGGCTTCAAGCCCTGGGGCTGGGTCGTCGGCACCGGCGTTTATGCCGACGATCTGGCGGCGATGTTCCGCGAGCGCGCCTGGCAGGTGGCTGGCATTCTTGCCGCTGCCGCGCTTGCGATCCTGCTGGCGGCACTGGCGATCGTGCGCAGCGTGGTGAAGCCGGTCGAGAAGCTGAAGGCGTCGATGCGGGCGATCGCGGATGAGGATCTCTCTTCAGAGGTGCCGGAAACCGACCGCGGCGACGAGATCGGCCAGATGGCAAAGGTGCTGGTGGTGCTGCGCGATTCCGTTCGCGAGCGAGTGGAACTGCGTTCGCGCGAAGCCGATCAGCAGGAACGCCTGAATTCCGAGCGGCGCGGCAACGAACAGCGCCAGCGCGCCACCGCCGAAGCGCAAGCCGAGGCGATGGAGACCGTCGGCGCTGCGCTCGAGCTTCTGGCAAGCGGAGACTTGACGGCAGAGATCGGCCATATCGCACCGGAATACGGCAAGCTCAGACAGGACTTCAACACAGCCGTTGCCGCCCTTCGCGATGTTATCGGCTCGATATCGCACTCGACCGAAATCGTCACCGCCAGCGCGGGGGACATTTCCGAAGCGGCAAACAATCTCTCCCGCCGCACGGAACAACAGGCGGCGGCCCTCGAAGAGACGGCGGCGGCCCTTGACGAGATTACCTCGACGGTCCGCCACGCCTCGGAGCGGGCGAACGAAGCGCGGGAGATGGTCAACGAGACCAAGACAAGCGCTGCCAAGTCCGGCGGCATCGTCCGCAATGCCATCGACGCCATGGGCCGGATCGAGAGTTCCTCCGGCCGGATCGGCCAGATCATCGGGGTGATCGACGAGATCGCCTTCCAGACGAACCTCCTGGCGCTCAACGCGGGCGTCGAGGCGGCGCGGGCCGGCGAGGCGGGACGCGGCTTCGCCGTCGTCGCGCAGGAAGTCCGCGAACTGGCGCAGCGTTCGGCCGGGGCGGCCAAGGAGATCAAGGAACTGATCGGCGCCTCCGTGCGCGAGGTCGGTGCCGGTGTCCAGCTGGTCCGGTCGACCGGCGAAGCGCTGACGGAGATCGAGGCGCTGGTCAATCGGGTCAACGAGCAGGTGGCTTCGATCGCGACCGCCGCGCGCGAGCAGGCGACCGGCCTGCAGGAGGTCAATGTCGCCGTCAACAGCATGGACCAGATGACCCAGCAGAACGCGGCGATGGTGGAGGAAACCACGGCTGCGAGCCAGACGCTGGCCGTGGAAAGCCGCGAGTTGAAGTCGCTGCTCACGAAGTTCCGGCTGCAGTCCTCAGCATCGCATTCGGCCTACGGGCGCGCTGCCTGAGTCGCCCATCGAGCGTTGAACGAGACCCGCGCGGCAACTGCGCGGGTCTCTTCGTAAGTTAGACACCTTGATGCTGAGCGGGAGGATCGGACATGTTTTACAATCCCGGGTGGGAACATGGCTGTGCGCGAACCGCCGACAGCGGGATTCTTTGAATTAGACTCTTCGTAAAGTTGTGGCACACTCTCTCTGGTGAAAAACGAAGAGGGGCAGCCGTGGATACCATTGCAACACTGGTAAGCAACGCACAAACGCCCACCGGCGGTGTGTTTGTACTTTCAGCCATCATTCTGTTCGGATTTTTGATTATCGCTCCGAAAGTTACCGCTGACAGCCCGTTCGCACCCTATGTGCTGCCGCTGCTGGGTATTATGATCGTCGTCCCAGCCACAATGTTTTTAGGCGTTACAAAAGTCATCGAATCAGACGCCGTTGCGGCCGTCATTGGCGCTGTAGTGGCCTACATTTTTACGCGCGCGCAGACCACACCTGGGGCCAAACCCTAAATACTGGTGTTTCGTGCGCAGTAGTGGAAACCTCCACCTTTGGTGGAGGTCTCGGCTTTGCGGTGATGGCCGCGAGTTGCAATCTCACCGCAACGTTCATTCCAGATGCTTCTCCATCGGTTCCAGCGCAGGGCGGAATTCTCCGTCTTGACCTTACCGCGACTGGAGATAGATACGCGAGAAGCGGGAGGTATTTTGCGGGGCGTCGCTCCGGTTGCCGACCGCGCTCCAGAGGGGACATCCATGGCACTTCTCAAAATTCTTTTGACCCGCCCGGTCGCCGCGCTGATGCTGGCGCTCGGCTTTCTTTCGGCCTGTACCGTCGTTGTTGATGAGCCGCGTCCGGGGCCGCGGCCGATCCGTCCGCCGGTCTGCACGATGGAATACGCGCCGGTTTGCGGCGAGCGCGGCAATCGCATGCGCACCTTCCCGAACTCCTGCCAGGCCCGCGCCGACGGTTTCAGCGTGATCCACCGCGGCGAATGCCGCCCGGACTATCGCCCGCCGGATCGCGAACCGCAGGCCTGCACCATGGAATACAACCCCGTGTGCGGTCAGCGCGGCCGTCGTACGCAGACCTTCTCGAACGCTTGCCAGGCGCGCTCCGAGGGCTTCCAGGTGATCGGCCGGGGCGAATGCCGCCGGGATGACGACCGTCCTTCCGAGGGCCAGTTCTGCACCCGCGAATACGCGCCGGTCTGCGGCCAGCGCGGCAACCGGATCGAGACCTTCTCGAATTCGTGCGAGGCAGGCGGCGCGGGCTTCCAGATCATCCATCGGGGCGAGTGCCGCTAAGTTCCTGTAGATCGATGACAAGCTTGAAGCCCGTGTCCGACAAGGACGCGGGCTTCTTCTTTGCGTGCAGCCGACCGGTTGCGCCTCGCGGATTATCGCATCTGCAATGCAAGGCTTCATTTACCGTATTTGAATAAAATACCTGAAAAGTCAGGCCTTTTGCACGGGGTGCCCGGTTTGCGACACAGGCCGAAGGCAGCTTTGATGCGACTACGGCGGTGTGCGCCAGAAACGGCGCAGGGTGCGGGGCGATGATGGCGGTCTGGCTTGACCGTCTGGAGGAAGGCACAGTTCGGTTATGGCCTATGTTACTCGTCTCCATCGGCCGCTGACGGCACTCGTCCTCTCGCTGTCGCTCGTTGCCTGCTCGACCGACGACGCGCTTTCGCCGCCGGGTCGCATCGACGGCGGCGCCCGTGTCGGTTCGATCGGGCCGGTCCCGGTTGATGCCGTGCCGGAAGAGGAGGTGGCCGCCTATCCCGCCGCCACACAAGCCTCGACCTTTCAGGCCAATCCGGAACATGCCGTTGCGACGCAGCCGCGTCAGCCGGCGCGCCGCGCGCTTCCCATGATCGACAGCGACGAAGCCGTTTCCTCCGGCGCCCAGCCGGCCGGCGCCGGTTCAATGCCTGTTCCCGAGGAAGGCGTGAACATGGATGCCATGCTTGGCGTCGATCAGCCCGTCGTCGGCCTGGCTGAGGAACAGAGCAACGACATTGCCGAGGGCAATGCCAGTCAGCCGGTGGTCGGCGGCATCGGCGAAGAGAATGTGCGCCAGCTTGGCGGGACCATGGAAACGGCGCCGTCGGAGGCAAATGTCGGCTACGATCCGGATCTGCCGCCGCTCTCGCCTGAGAAGGCTGCGGCCGAAGAGGCGCAACGCGCCCGGGCCATGGAAGCGCAACGCGTCATGCAACGGGCGCAGGAGCCGCAGCAGGTCGCCTTCCTGCCGCGCCTGCGCAATCCGCTTTCAACCCCTGACTATACCGGCGAAATGCCAGGTTCGGAGATTGCCTGCCGCCAGCGGCTGAGGAAACTCGGCGTCGAGTTCCGCGACGTCCCGCGTATCAGCAACGGCCCGTCATGCGGTATCGACTATCCGATCGAGCTTAGCGGGCTCTCGGGCAATATCGGCGTGCAGCCGGCCGTAAAGCTCAACTGCCAGGTCACCGAAGCTTTTGCCAAGTGGGTCAAGTACGAGCTCGCCCCATCGTCGCGCTATCGCTACTGGTCGGGCGTCAAGACCATCAAGCCGCTCGGCGGCTATTCCTGCCGCACGATGAACTCGCGCCGCGGCAACCCGATGTCGGAGCACGCGCGCGGCAATGCTATCGACGTTGGCAAGTTCGTGCTGAAGAACGGCAAGGAAATCGATGTGCGCAAGAAGGGCTTTTTCGCTTTCCGTGAAAAAGGGCTCTTGAAGGCGGTTCGCACAGACAGCTGCAAGTATTTCAACACGGTGCTCGGTCCCGGAAGCGATCCGTTCCACAAGGATCATTTTCACTTCGATCTGAGGACCCGCAAGACCGGCTATCGCCACTGCGATTAGCCGATCGCCCTCTGGTTCGGCGGCGAGATTCGGCTGCCGGCTACGAAAATCCGCAAGCCGGCAAAAAAAGAGGCCGGCGGGGAGGCCGGCCCAACAACCGGAGCAAAAGGGGGAGGCTCCGGTGTGCAAATCACGAGCGCAAATCAAAGGGCGATGTTGCGGCCCGCGCGATGCAAATTGCTCGATGAGCATCACGGTTTCGTGACAGCGACACGGAATTGCTGAGCTGCTGCGCAGAAATGCTTTGCCGGCTCCATAAAATAGGCGGCGCCTCAGGCGCCGTTGCCCAGCCGGGCCTCAAGTCCGGCGTTCGAGGCTTGGTTGTTTCGGCCCTGCAGAATGGTCTCTGCCAAAGACCGATACTATACCCTAGGTTTTACTCTTCGCCTGATCGTTCCGGGCGGTTGCCCCAAATATGGCGTTTTCGCATCTCCCGCGGCCAAGTTGTAACTAGCTGAATTTCCTATATGATTCTTCGCATGAGCGACGATGCCCCGCCGCCGGGATCGGGTTCATACCTCCAGTTTCATCTGGTTTAATAATAAGTATTACGATATTATATTATCTTATATAACAATCTTGGATGGTATCAGTTCGGCCACCACAAGCATTGGGGGCTCTACTCACTCCTTGATAGGGGCAGGAGGACGGAATGGGAACTGTCATGCAATTTCCGGGCGTGCGTGCCGATATGGCGGTGCACGCAGCAGAGGTTTCGAAAGTTTTGAGAACGCTCGCCAATCGCAACCGGCTGTTGATCGTCAGCGCGCTTTTGGAAGGCGAGCACTCGGTGGCGGCGCTGGAAGAGACACTGAGCATTCGCCAGCCGACGCTTTCGCAACAATTGACGGTCCTGCGCGATGCCGGCATTGTCTCGACCCGTCGGCAGGCCAAGCAGGTTTTCTATCGGCTCAGCCACGACAAAGTCGCGCGTCTTGTCGGCGCGGTCTACCAGATCTTCTGTCGGGATGGTTCAAAAGCATGAGTGAATACGGGAATGCGTTGGCTGGCGGCCTGTTGATCGGCCTCTCGGCGGCAATCCTGATGGTGGCGAACGGTCGCGTCGCCGGGGTCAGCGGCATTGCAGGGCGCTTGTTGCAGGGCATTCAGATTTCGTCGGGCGCATTGTTCGTTCTGGGGCTGATGGCCGGACCGGTGTTGTATCGCCTCATATTCGATGCCTGGCCGTCCGTGACGGTGACCTCCTCCTGGCCGCTGCTTGTGACCGGAGGCCTGCTGGTCGGCTTCGGGTCACGCCTGGGTTCCGGGTGCACCAGCGGCCACGGCGTCGTCGGACTTGCGCGGCTTTCGCACCGTTCGATAGCCGCGGTTGCCACCTTCATGGCAGCGGCAATCCTTACGGTCTTTGTTGCGGGTTTCTTCGGATGAACAGCGCTGTGTTCCGCCTTGCCGCGACCCTCGTTTCCGGCGTCGTCTTCGGGTTTGGCCTTTCGCTTTCCGGCATGCTCGATCCCGCCCGCGTGCGGGCCTTTCTCGATATCACCGGCAACTGGAACCCGAGTCTCGCCTTCGTGCTCGCAGGCGCAGTCTCGGTGTCTGCGCTTGGCGTCGTCGTCAGCCGCCGGCTCATGCGTCCGCTGTTCGACGCGAGCTTTCATCTGCCGTCCAACCGCGCGATCGACGGACGGCTGATTGCCGGTTCAGCGACCTTCGGCGTCGGCTGGGGACTGGTCGGGCTTTGCCCAGGACCGGCGCTCGCGTCGTTGTCACTTGGCCTTCCGGCAACGATCCTGTTCGTGGCCGCGATGATCGTCGGGATGCTCGCTCATGACCGCTTGGTCGAGCGGAAATCCGCCGGGCCTGTCGGAGATGCGGGCACGGAGGCCCGCATGTCGCTGCCGCATTGACGAAGCGTCACCTTGTTTTTTCGATCCGGCAGGCTGCAAATCGTGATGAATCGTCCCATATAGGCGGGACCTGCCGACTTCGCACCCTTCCCGGATCCGTTTTTTATGGCGCCTATCGTTTCCGTTTCCAATCTGTCGAAGACCTATGCCTCCGGTTTCAAGGCGCTGAAAGGCGTCAGCCTCGATATCGAGGAGGGCGAGATCCTGGCGCTGCTCGGGCCGAACGGCGCCGGCAAGACGACGCTGATCTCGATCATCTGCGGCATCGTCAATCCGAGCGGCGGGACGGTGACCGTTGGCGGCCATGATGTTGTGCGGGCGTTTCGCGAGACGCGCTCGATGATCGGGCTCGTGCCGCAGGAACTGACGACCGACGCCTTCGAAACCGTATGGAACACGGTCACCTTCTCGCGTGGTCTGCACGGCAAGAAGCCGAACCCTGACCATATCGAGAAGGTGCTGAAGGACCTGTCGCTCTGGGACAAGAAGGACAACATGCTGCGCGAACTGTCCGGCGGCATGAAGCGGCGCGTGCTGATCGCCAAGGCATTGTCACATGAGCCGCGGGTGCTCTTCCTCGACGAGCCGACGGCCGGGGTCGACGTCAATCTGCGCAAGAGCATGTGGGATGTCGTCGAACGGCTGCGCGCCTCGGGCGTGACGATCATTCTGACGACGCACTACATCGAAGAGGCAGAGGAAATCGCCGACCGTATCGGCGTCATCAATGGCGGCGAGATCCTGCTTGTCGAGGACAAGGCGGCGCTGATGTCGAAGCTCGGCCGCAAGCAGTTGCGGGTCGATCTCACCCATCCGCTTGAGGATGTTCCCGACACGCTGTCGAGCTACAATCTGACGCTTGAGGGCGACGGTCACTGTCTGATCTACGATTACGACACGAGTGCCGAGCGTACCGGGATCACTGCGCTTTTGGCGGCGCTCGGCGAGGCTGGCATCAGGCTCAAGGACATTTCCACGCGGCAAAGCTCGCTGGAAGACATTTTCGTCGAAATCGTGGGGGCAGGGCGATGAACATCGAAGCGATCAAGTCGATCTATTTCTTCGAGATGGCGCGCACCCGCCGCACGCTGTTGCAGAGCGTGGTGTCGCCGGTCATCTCCACCTCGCTCTATTTCATCGTCTTTGGCGCGGCGATCGGCGGGCGCATCCAGGAGATCGACGGCGTTTCCTACGGTGCCTTCATCACGCCGGGGCTGATGATGCTGACGCTGTTGACGCAATGCATCGGTAACGGCTCCTTCGGTATCTACTTCCCGAAATTCACCGGCACGATCTATGAAGTTCTGTCTTCGCCGGTTTCCATGGTGGAGATCGTGCTCGGCTATGTCGGCGCGGCGGCGACCAAGGGGCTGATGATCGGCACGATCATCCTTCTGACGGCCTCGCTCTTCGTCGATCTGACGATCGCCCATCCGCTCGTCATGGTCTTCTTCTTCGTGCTGACGGCCATCTCCTTCAGTCTGTTCGGCTTCATCATCGGCATCTGGGCCAAGGATTTCGAGCAGCTGAACCTGATTCCGATGCTGGTGATCCCGCCGCTCGTCTTCCTCGGCGGCAGCTTCTATTCGGTCAAGATGCTGCCGCCTTTCTGGGAGGCGGTGAGCCACTTCAACCCGGTGCTTTACCTGATCAGCGGTTTCCGTTGGAGCTTCTTCGAGGTCTCGGACGTCAACCCGGTCTTCAGCGCGGTGATCATCCTCGTCTTCCTGGCGATCTGCATGTCGGTGCTGGCCTGGATCTTCCGCACGGGATATCGGCTCAGAAACTGACCGCGGATGTGGCGAGGGCCCTTTGGCCCGCGCAGGACGGATCAGTCGCGCAGGCGTAGCTCGTCGGTGCGCATCTGCAGCATATCGAGGGTGGCGAGGAAGCTCATGCCGAGCAGGCTCTGGTCGAGCTTGCCCTTGGCGGCAACCGTCGCGCCGATGTTGCGGCGGGTGATCGGGCCGATGGAGATCTCCTGCAGCATCACGGGTGCAGCCTGCGCCCGGCCGTTTGCAGTCATGACCGTGAGGATATAGTCGAGGTTTGCCGGATCGAGGCCGACCTTTTCGGCGTCTTCGTAGGTGAGTGCGATGCTGCTCGCGCCGGTATCGACCAACATGCTGATCTCCTGGCCGTCGACCGTGGCAGTCGTTTCGAAGTGGCCGTTCAGCATCTTTTGCAGCACCACCTCCTTCCGCCCCTCGCTGTCGGTAATGACTGTCGCGCGGCCGGGAACAAGGCCGGCGAGCAAGCGGTTGCCAAATCCTTGCAGCTCGAAGCGGTACACATAGGCCGAGATGAGGGCGAGCACGATGAGGAGCCAGATGGCGACCTGACGCAGTCCTTCGCCGAAACGCCTGCGGCTCTGGAGGATGCCGGCGCCGAGGAGCGTTGCGATGGCGGCAAGCGACACCAACTGACCGAAGTCGTCGTTGGCAAGGCCCATGGTACGGCCGGCATCATGATTGATGATCAAGAGAATGAGGCCGATGGCCAGAATAGAGAGCAGTATGGCGAGACGGGTCATGCTTGGTCGCGTTCTCTCGCCATGCGGCTACGGCGGGTTTCGCGCCGGGGCTTGCGTTCGACCGTATCAAGGCGCGCGGGAAGCGCGGTCATGATCGCGCGGCGTTCCGCATCGGTATAGAGCGTCCAGCTACCGATTTCATCGCGCGTCCGGCCGCAGCCGAAACAGTAGCCGGTCTTGTCATCGATCGAACAGACGAGAATGCAGGGAGATTCCATGGCGTTGCTCTGTTTTTCCCTGATTATATCGAGCTTTCAAACCGTCAGCGCAAGGGCGCCGAGCACGACGATTTCCGTCAGTTGCTGTGTGGCTCCAATCGTGTCGCCCGTGTGGCCGCCGATCTTGCGCGTTGCCAGCAGGTCGAAGCCCTTGACGGTGGTTATGTAGGCCACGAGCGTCACGATCAGGCCGAGGGCCGGCACCTTGGCGTAATAGAAGAGCAGCATCGCTGCGAGGAGGCCAAAGGCGAGGGCGAAGCGCGTGGCGCCCTGTTCCGGCTCGCCGGCGGCAGCCGCAACACCTCCGCTCCTTGCGGGCGGCAGACGCGCCCAATGCCAGACCATGGCCGCGCGGCTAAGGGCCGCAGCACCGAGGATCGCCATGCTTGCACCCATGGGCGTGAAAAGCGGAAGGATGGAGGCAAGGGCCGAAACACGAAGGCCAATCGAGAGCGCGAGCGCGACGGCGCCATAGGTGCCGACACGGCTGTCCTTCATGATATCAAGCGCTGCCTCCCGGTCGCGGCCACCACCAAAGCCGTCGGCCGTATCGCCAAGCCCGTCCTCGTGCAGCGCGCCGGTGACGAGCACCTGAATGGTGATGACGACGAAGGCGGCAAAGAGCGAGCTCACCTGGCACGCCATCAATGCGGCGGCGATCGCCGCGGATGGCAGCGCAATCAGCAGGCCGGCAAGCGGGAAGGCACGCACCGCGCGGCTTAGGCGTCCATCGTAGCCGACGAAGTGGCGCCCAGGCATCGGGATACGGCTGAGGAAGCCGACCGCGCGCGCCACATCGTCACAGAAATCGCCAACGAAGCTCATCGCTCCCCCAAAAGATCCAGCCTCAATCGGCAACTCGGCCAAAGTTGCTGACCGGACCGCGTTTCGCAAGTGCCTGCGGGACGGGGGCGCACAGCCGCGCACATCTTTCCTCTTCCCGCTCGCGCGTCGAATCGCGCGCATGCCTGCGATCATGCTCCGGCGACGCAGAGTGGCGCAAATGTCGTTGCCCGAATATTCGGCGGCCTTTATGAGGGGCGTAGATAGACTTCACGATCATGCAAGGATTCCCCCGATGAGTGCCAGCGGCCTGCCGTTTGATGATTTCCGCGAACTGTTGCGCAACCTGCCGGGGCCGGATTCGGCAGCGCTGGTGGCCGCGCGGGAGCGGGATGCGCAATTGACGAAACCGCCGGGCGCACTCGGTCGTCTCGAGGAAATCGCTTTCTGGCTTGCCGCCTGGACGGGCAAGCCACCGGCCGTCAACCGGCCGCTGGTGGCGATCTTTGCCGGCAATCACGGCGTCACCCGTCAGGGTGTGACGCCGTTCCCTTCGTCGGTGACGGCGCAGATGGTCGAGAACTTCGCGGCCGGTGGTGCGGCCATCAACCAGATCTGCGTCAGCCACGATCTCGGCCTCAAGGTTTTTGACCTGGCACTCGAATACCCGACCGGTGATATCACCGAGGAAGCGGCTCTGTCCGAACGCGACTGCGCGGCGACCATGGCCTTCGGCATGGAAGCGGTTGCCGGCGGCACGGACCTTCTGTGCATCGGCGAAATGGGCATCGGCAACACGACGATCGCTGCGGCCATCAATCTCGGCCTTTATGGCGGCACGGCTGAAGAGTGGGTCGGTCCGGGCACCGGTTCGGAAGGCGACGTGCTGAAGCGCAAGATCGCCGCGGTCGAGAAGGCGGTGGCGCTGCATCGCGATCATCTGTCCGATCCGCTCGAACTCATGCGCCGCCTTGGCGGCCGCGAGATCGCGGCAATGGCCGGCGCCATCCTCGCCGCCCGCGTGCAGAAGGTGCCCGTCATCATCGACGGCTATGTGGCGACAGCGGCAGCCTCGATCCTGAAGGCGGCCAATCCGGCAGCACTCGACCATTGCCTGATCGGTCATGTCTCCGGCGAGCCGGGCCATATCCGCGCGATCGAGAAGCTCGGCAAGACGCCGCTGCTCGCACTCGGCATGCGGCTTGGCGAAGGCACCGGGGCAGCGCTTGCCGCCGGCATCGTCAAGGCTGCGGCCGCCTGCCACAGCGGCATGGCGACCTTCGCCCAGGCCGGGGTCAGCAACAAGCAGTGATCAAGAAACGGCCGGGTTCTGCAAGAGAGCCGGTCAATTGCTGTCCAAAGCCTGTCGCATCGGCCATCGTGGCGTGCGGCGGGCCTTGATGCATGCGCCCTTCTCGCCTATCCAAGCGCATCTGCACGCCCTAAGTATTTGTCGAGGGCACCTGCAACCGAAGCCGCCTTTCATTCGCCTCAATCCCGATGTCGAAGCAAGCGCAGTTTCAAGCCCAGTCGAGAAGAAATGGACGCCAAGAACACCACGCACCGCCTTGGACAGACGGGTCCGGTCGAAAAACAGACCGGCATTCGGCATCTTTTTGCCGCCGCCAGCTATTCTCTTGGGGGTGCCAAACGGCTGATCGGCGAGGCCGCCTTCCGTCACGAGCTGATCGCCTTTGCCATCGCAATGGTCGCATTCACCATCGTCGGCGCGACCTTCTTCCAATATGTGGCGATGGCGATCCTCTTCCTGCTGATGATGGCCTTCGAAGCGATCAACACGGCGATCGAGGAAATCGTCGATCGCGTCTCCCCGGAAATCTCCGAAATGGGCAAGAACGCCAAGGACCTCGGTTCGTTTGCCTGCCTTTGCCTGATCGTCGCCAACGGCGTCTATGCCGGCTATGTCGTGATCTTCGACGGCTTCATGAACTGACGGGCCGTCAGGCCGGCACCTTGATCCGGTAGAGCACGTGGGGGCGGAGCGGATTGCCGACGGGCACCGTGACATCGTCGAAATCCTCTGCGGGATCCGATCGCATGCCCAGCCGTTCCATCAGCTCACGCGAGGGATGGTTGATGCGGGAGGTGTAGCCGATGACTTCGGCCAGCCCGAGTATCGACCATGCATGGTGCAGGCACGCCTGCGCGGCTTCCAGCGCGTATCCCTGTCGCCAATAGGGGCGGGCGAGAATCCAGCCGATTTCGACATGCGGTCCGCCGGGGATTTCGTCTCCGGCCTGGGAAAGGCCGAGGCCGCCAACGAGCGCACCATCCGCTTTGCGTTCGAGGGCGAGGAAGCCGAAGCCGTGTTCGCGCAGATGCCGCTCGCAATCGGCGATCATCTCGGCCGTTTCCTCCCGCGTTAAAATGGCGGGGAAGTAGTAGCGCCGGACTTCCGGATCGGCATTGGCGAGCGCAAAGGGCGCGATGTCGCGCTCTTCCCAAGGCCTTAGCCTGAGACGTTGCGTTTCGATCAGCATGGATCAGGCAAAGCTCTTGCGGCGACGGACCGGGGCGGCGACATCCTCGATCGCCGGCAGACTTTCGAGCACGCGGCGGGCGGGCAGGATGGCGATCGCTTCCGTCCCTTCGCGCAGCTTCGAGCGCAGGATGAACTCGCCGTTGTGCTTGGCAAGAATGGCCTGGACGATCGGCAGACCGAGACCGGTGCCCTGTTCGGCGCTCTTGATGGCGATCGAGCCCTGGCCGAAGGCCGACAGCACGATCGGGATCTCTTCTTCAGGAATGCCCGGCCCGTTGTCCTTGATCGAGAGATACTGGCCGCCACCGGCAGTCCAGCCCACCTTGAAGGTGACTTCGCCACCGGTGTTGGTGAACTTCACCGCATTCGACAGAAGGTTGAGAATGACCTGGCGCATCGACTTTTCGTCGACCCAGACCGAGGGCATGCCGAGTTCGAACTGCTGATGGATGGTGATGTTCTTGGCGCGGGCCTTCAGTTGCACCATGCCGATGCAATCCTCGGCGATATCGACGAGGCTGACGGCATCCTCATTGAGGTCGTAGCGGCCGGCCTCGATGCGCGACAGATCGAGGATTTCGTTGATGAGGTTCAGCAGATGCTCGCCCGAACGATGGATATCGTTGGTGTATTCCTTGTAGGTCGGGTTGCTCAGCGGCCCCAGAACTTCCGTCGACATGACCTCGGAGAAACCGAGAATGGCGTTCAGCGGCGTACGCAGCTCGTGCGACATGGAGGCGAGGAAGCGGGACTTGGCGAGGTTTGCTTCTTCTGCGCGACGGCGGGCTTCGTCCGACATCGACTTTGCCACTTCGAGTTCCGCGATCAGGTCGTCCTTCTCCGATTGAACCGAGAGAATGTGCACGCTGGCGCGGTTCATGCGGTCGGTCATGAGGACGAGGAAAAGCAGCGACAGCGAAATGATGCCTGTGAGGCCGATATAGATCGGATCGCCTGTTGCCAGAGACGCGAAGGCGAGCGCTGCAACGACGGGAGCGAAGGTGTAGAGGAGCGCATTGCGCAGCAGGAACGTGCCCATGGCGGTTGCAGCAAGGGCCACGAGCAGCACTGTACCTTCAAAGAAACCGAAACGGACATTGCCGCAGCTCGCGCAATCCTGGGCGACGAAGGTTGCCCAGCAGAGACCCATCAGCACCTGGCCAAAAAGGAAGCGGCGGCGCCAGACAGGAACCTTCTCGGCGCTGATATCTTCGTTGCGCGCCTTCCTTGCAAAGAACAGCGTGACGGCATGGGCCGACAGGGTCATCAGCGCCCAGAGGACGAAGCCGAGATTGCCGGAGAGATAGATACCGATCGCCGCGATTATGGCAACGAGCACCGGGATGGCGATGGCGCCATGCAGGGCGGAGTCGATGTAGAGATTGAGCATCTCGCGCTCGAAGCCCGAAGGCACGGACGAGCCCGTCTGCAGCCGTTCGCGCGTCGCGCGGACCGTCCTCGAAACAGCCTTGTTTCGATGGCTTCGCGATTTGTCGACGATAATCTTATCGGTCGATGTGCTGGCAGCGATACTCATGCTCATATGCGACGGGGTTGCGATTGCGTTGCAGTCTAGTGAGCAATCCTTAAGAAGTTGCTGCGGTGCGTGAAGGATTCGACAACCATTGTGGCGCGGTCGTGTTTTGTTTTTGGCCGGTGGAGCGATACGTGAGATTCCTTCTCTAATCTTTTGGAATCGTCCATGTTTATGACGCGCCGGTCCGAGACGCGGTCGCGCGCGACAATCGAGGTGAATGCAGACGTGAAATTCGGACGGACGCGATATCGGTATCCCGGGAGACGCGAGGTTACGGGCCGGCCGCGGCCTGGTGGCCGTGGCGGAATGCTTGGCGGCTGGGCCATGCTGGTTGCGCTTGCGATCGGTGCCTACTTTGCCGACCGGCTGCCCATGGGAGAGCGGGCAGCGACCGGCGAGGTTAGCGGACTTGCGACGGCGAGTGACGGTGACAGCCTGCGGATCGACGGCAAGCGCGTCCGTATCGAGGGGATCGACGCGCCGGAACTCGCTCAGACCTGTCAACGCGAGGGTATTGCCTGGCAATGTGGCCGTCAGGCGCGCGACCGGTTGAGGGCGCTGCTTTCCGCCGGCGACATCAAATGCCGCTTCTTCGGCCGCGATCGTTATGGTCGCGATCTTGGTGCCTGCGAGGCGGGCGGGCGGGATGTCGGCCGCGAGATGGTGCTCGCCGGCTATGCGGTGAGTTACGGGCGCTACGAGGCGGAAGAGGCCAGAGCCGAAAAGGAGAAACGCGGGATCTGGGCCGGCGAGTTCGTGGCACCGCAGGAGTGGCGCCGAACAAACGGTCAACCGGACGAAGCGCCGCATGTCATCGATGGCTGGATCGCGGCGATGCGCCGCTGGCTGCTTGAGCGCCTGACTGCGTTGTTTGCTGGTATCGGCGATGGCTGAGAGCCGCATCCCGGCCATCGAACAGCTTCGCGCGGAGATTTCCGCCTGCCGAATCTGTCGCGATCAACCGGCGCGCGCCGGTGATTTCCTGCCGCACGAGCCGCACCCGGTGGCGGTCATTTCGTCTTCCGCGCGCATCCTGATTGCCGGGCAGGCACCGGGCTTGCGCGTGCACGAAAGCGGGCTGCCGTTCAACGATGCCTCCGGCGACCGGCTCAGGCAATGGCTGGCCGTTGGTCGGGACGAGTTCTACGATCCGGAAAAGTTCGCGATCGTGCCGATGGGCTTCTGTTTTCCCGGCTATGACGCCCACGGCAGCGATCTGCCGCCGCGTCGCGAATGTGCGCCTTTCTGGCGGCAGCGGGTGATGGATCAGATGCCGCAGGTCGAACTCGTTCTGGCGATCGGGCACTATGCCCAGCGCTGGCACATCGGGCCGGATTGCCCGAAATCGATGACCGAGACCGTCGGAGATTGGCGGCGCCATGCCTTGCGCAACGCCGTTCCGGCAATCTTGCCTCTGCCGCACCCGAGCTGGCGCAACACCGGTTGGCTGAAGCGAAATCCCTGGTTTGAGGCTGACGTGCTGCCGTTCCTGCGTGAACGCGTCTCAGTGCTCACAAGCTGAAACAATTTTCTTTCTCTTCACCAGTTTCGCGCTATAGAGGGAAAAATAATTCGAGAGGGACTTTCATGGATCGCCTAGACCGCAAGATCCTGCGCCTGTTGCAGGAGGATTCCACGCTGGCTGTTGCCGACCTTGCCAAGAAGGTGGGGCTGTCGACCACGCCGTGCTGGCGGCGCATTCAGAAGATGGAAGAGGATGGTGTCATCCGTCGGCGCGTCGCCCTTCTCGATCCGGTGAAGATCAACACCAAGGTGACGGTGTTCGTGTCGATCCGCACGAATTCGCATTCGATGGAGTGGCTGCGTCGCTTCTCGGAAGTTGTCGCCGAGTTTCCAGAGGTGGTCGAATTCTATCGCATGAGTGGCGATGTCGACTATCTGCTGCGGGTCGTCGTGCCCGATATCGCCGCCTATGACGCCTTCTACAAGCGCATGATCACCAAGATCGAGATCCGCGACGTTTCGTCGGTCTTTGCCATGGAGCAGATCAAGTACACCACCGAGCTGCCGCTCGACTATATGATCATTGATCAGGCGAAGTCTTCGGAAGACTGAACCCCGGTCAGCTTTCGACAAGGCCAAGCCTCCCGCGCACCTTGTCGCTTTCAAGCTCCCGAACCGCGTCCTTGCCTGTCCAGCGGGCGGCGCGGTCGGAACTCTCCGCCAGTCGTTGCGCCAGCGCCAGCGCCGGACCGTGACAGGTGGCGTTACGCTTGCCGATCTGCCGCAGCGCCCAGTTGACCGCCTTCTTGACGAAATTGCGCCCGTCGCCCGAATGCTGCTCGATCAGCGGCAGCCAGGCGAGGATCGTGGCGTCCGGCTCCTTCTTCAGGTGCACCGCGGCGGTCGCAATCATCGCAAAGGCGATGCGACGGACGAACTCGCGTTCGTCGGCCGCAAACTCCGGGATCAGCTTTTCGTCGAAGCGGGCGGTGACAAAAAGGTCGGCGACCGTGTCGACAACCTCCCAGGAATTGCAGTCGTCGGCCCAGCGCCGCGCCTCGTCACGCGTCAGCGCCTTCGGATCGGCGGTGAAGGCGGCAAGGATGCGCGCCTCGCGAATGCCGGTCTGCCAGAGCGCCAACGCGCGCCGATGATCGACCTTGACCTGTCGCCTTACCGTGTGCAGCTGGACATTCGACAGGCCAAGGGCGGTTTCGGTGACGATACCGAAACGCGCCATGCCGGCGAGATTGTCCTGCGACCCAAGCGACCGCAGGTGGCCTATGATTTCGTCGGCCGTGGATGCCGGGCTGAGGCTCATTTTTCGAGGCGGGCGAGCAGGGAGGACGTGTCCCAACGATTGCCGCCCATCTCCTGTACGTCGCCATAGAACTGATCGACCAGAGCCGTCACCGGCAGCTTGGCGCCGTTGCGGCGGGCTTCGGCGAGGACGATGTCGAGATCCTTGCGCATCCAGTCGACGGCAAAACCGAAGTCATATTTGCCGGCATTCATCGTCTTGTGGCGGTTCTCCATCTGCCAGGAACCGGCAGCCCCCTTGGAGATGACATCGACCACCTTTTCGATATCGAGCCCGGCCTTCTTGCCAAAGTGAATGCCTTCGGCGAGCCCCTGGACCAGACCGGCGATGCAGATCTGGTTGATCATCTTGGTGATCTGGCCGGCGCCGGCCGGCCCCATGAGCCCGACCATGCGTGCGAAGGCTTCAATGACCGGTTTTGCCCGGTCGAAGGCGGCTTCGTCGCCGCCGCACATCACGGTCAAGACGCCGTTTTCGGCGCCCGCCTGGCCACCGGAAACCGGCGCATCGATGAAGTGGGCGTTGCGGGCCTTTGCTGCTTCATAGAGTTCGCGCGCGACTTCGGCCGAAGCCGTGGTGTTGTCGACGAAGACCGCATCGGCCTTCAGGGTTTCAAAGGCGCCGTCCTTGCCTGTCGTTACCGAGCGCAGGTCGTCGTCGTTGCCAACGCAGGAAAAGACGAACTCGGCGCCATCGGCGGCTTCCGCCGGCGTGCGCGCCGCACGCCCGCCAAATTCAGCTGCCCATTTCTCAGCCTTGGCGAAGGTGCGGTTATAGACTGTCAGTTCATGTCCGCCGCGGACCTTGAGGTGGCCGGCCATGGGATAACCCATGACGCCGAGACCGATGAATGCGACCTTAGCCATTTTCTGAAAACTCCCATTGCTTTCGCTTTGGTGTAGCCGATGGAGCGGGAGCGGAAAAGAGCGCTGTTGTGCGGCAGAGGTCAGCAAATCGGTGACGGCGTTGCGTTGGCCGTTACGCACGGCGAGCGTCACCAAGCTCGCTGTACATTCTGGTACACATCGGCAGTCGCCAAACACACGCCGTATACATGCAGCCGGTCTAATCCAGTGACGTTGGCGCTGAAGTTGAAGTCCAACGCGCCTTTCCAGGCACGCATCTCGCAATTGCCAGGTCGTTCATGCGCCGAATTCCAAATTGGAAAAGGTGTTTGTCAAACCGCGTGCATGGCGGGTCGTGAAAGGAAGCACGAGCGTCCGAAAAACCAATGAGGCAGGACCATGAACAAGGGTTTCTACATAGGCGTTCTTGCCGCACTCTTTGCGGCCTTTGCCTTTTCGCTCAACTTCGTTGTGCCTTTCATCATCGGTGACTACTCTACCTTTGATTTCGCTCTTGTCCGCCATGTGGTCTCGGCTCTGGTCGGCGTCGTCATTCTGTTTTCGGATAGAGGGGTGAGAAGACACCTGACGCTCCGAAACTGGCTTTCAGCGATCTGGCTCGCCTTCATCGGCTATGTCGGCTACTTCCTGACGGTGACGGGTGCTGCCATCTTTGCCGGACCGGTGATCGCTCCCGCGTTTCTCGGCCTGGTGCCGATCGTTCTGATGGTGATCGGCAATCAGCGGCAGGGTTCGGTGCCATGGCAATCCCTGATGATGCCTCTCATGCTGGTGCTGATCGGTCTTGTTTTCGTCAACGGCACAGCGTTCACAACCGAGGGACTGGCCTCTGTCCGTTCCTTCTGGATCGGTGTTCCGCTGGCGCTCGCGGCGGTGGGATTGTGGGTCTGGTTCGCGATCGCCAACCAGGCCGCGCTGGCCGCCCGTCGTGAAATGCCCTCTGGTGTGTGGTCCGCACTTATACTCGTCGGCGGAGGTATCCTGATGCTGGCCTTTTACCCGGCCGGAGCGGCGATGGGGCTCTTCCAGCTTCCAAAGCTCGGCTTCGGGTGGCATGCCGCCGGTTCACTCTATATTTGGGGTACATCCTTTGCGCTGCTGGCAACGGTTTGCGGAGTGTGGGCGTGGAATGTCGCCTCAAGAAGCTTGCCCGTTGCACTGGCCGCGCAGTTGATCGTTTCGGAAACCGCATTTGGGGTCATCGGCGGTTTGATCGTTCACGCTCGATGGCCGACCGCGATGGAAGCGGCAGGGGTCGCAATCCTCATCGGCGGGGTCGTTCTGTCGGTTCGCATCTTCTACGAAAGGCAGGTTTCAATGGGCAAGACCGCGCTGGCGCACCAGTAAGCGCGCGGTTTCCGAACATTGTCGACGCCGAGCCGCTATGGGCCAAAGGTAGTCACTGGCGGGACCTGTGACAGAGCGTTCGAAAAAGGGAAGGGTGCATTTGCGATGCTCCCTTCGCATGCGGCCATGCCGCGCCGCCTTCAGCGCCGCGGCACTCTGTTTCATTCTTACGCCGCAGACGACTTAAGGAAACATGCAGGCGATCAGGGCTTGAAGCGGGCGACCACCAGATGGCCGGCGATCGGCACGCCTTCTTCCATGCGCACCGTGATGTCGCCGACTTCGACGATCTCGAAGCCGGTGGCCGCCAGGCGGTCGCGCAGATAGCTTTCGGCGTGGGCGAAGCGCTGGTGCGGGCCGACCATGAAATTGCGGCCTGCGAAGGTTTCAGCCGGCAATGTTTCGCTGGAGAAGATCAAAAGGCCGCCGGGAACCAGATTGTCGACCGCGCCGAAGAACAGTGCCTCGAGCGCGCCCATATAGGGAAGCACGTCGGTCGCGACGATCAGGTCGAAGGGCTCGTCGTCGTTGTCGTCGAGATAGTCGACCGCTTCGGCGACATAGAGCGTCTCGTAGAGGTCCTTTTCATGGGCGATCTCGACCATGTTTTCGGAGAGGTCGATACCGGTAATGTCTTCCGCCATGTCGCGGAGCGCGCCGCCGGTCAGCCCCGTGCCGCATCCGAGATCGAGAACGCGGTCGAAGGGGCCGAGTTCGAGCGCCTGCAGGCGCTGGCGCACCAGAAGCGGAACGCAATAGCCGAGCTGGTCGACGAGCACATTGTCGAAGACTTCGGCGTGCTGGTCGAAAAGGGTCGCGACATAGGCGTCGGGTGCCTTCACCGGTGTCTCGCCGCGTCCCATCGAAGCGAGCCGCACGGCAGCGCCGCCGTGGTCCTCGGGGTCGAGCGCCAGCACCTCGGCATAGGCCTGTGCGGCGGCATCGAACTTGCCGGACTTTTCCAGGGAGAGGGCGCGGTTATAGGCTTCCGCCAGCGCTTCCTCGTCGATTTTGGTGCTCTTCTGGGTCATTCGCGCTTCTTACGTCCGAAGCCGGGCTTTGGCAATCGCCGTCGGCGATCGTTTGCCGTGGCGGATCAACCGGTATTCGGGCGAGAGATAGGATTTCATTGGCCTTTTAGACGAAAAACGTCGCCGTGCGACGCCGTCGGGATTTATCGGCCGAAAGAAAGGAGTCATCATCGCAAACATAAGAAAAGACGGGAGGAATGCCGATGTCCGCCGAGCTTGGTCCGCTGATCCTAACCGCCGAGATCAAGGAGCCGAAGGGACCGCCGTTGCCGCAGACGTCACAGGAGCAGATCAACGCGGTGGTGCATTACTATCGCGGTGAAATGGGGCGCATGGCCGGCTGGCGCGACCGCATCGACCGAACCTCGAACTGGGCGATCACCGTCGTCGCGGCTCTGCTGTCCGTGTCGCTGTCGACACCGTCGTCGCACCACGGCGTTCTGCTTTTCGCCATGCTTCTGATCACCCTGCTGCTTTTGATCGAGGCAAGGCGCTACCGCTTCTTCGATGTCTATCGCGCCCGCGTGCGTCAGTTGGAACGCGGCTACTTCGCCCAGATCCTGGCACCGGATGGAGCGGCGAACCTCAATTGGGCGGCGTCGATTGCCAAGAGCCTGCGCAGGCCCGCATTCCTGATGAGTTACCGCGAGGCGGTCTGCCGACGGCTCCAGCGCAATTATTGCTGGATGTACCTCATCCTGCTGCTGGCCTGGGCGCTGAAAATCTCCTCTCCGAAGGTCTCGACCAATGGCGAACCCTTCGGTCACGTGCGTTCGTGGACGGACGTCGCTCAGAATGCCGCGCTCGGCCCCTTGCCCGGCTGGCCGGTCATCATTGGTGTTGCCCTGATTTATGGACTGGTGCTCTACGGCTCGGTGCACAGGGAGCCGCGCGAAGGAGAACTCGCGCACGGGGAGGTGCATGTCTGAGGAGAGGGATTAGCAGAACCAGCGGCCCTTCGGCATGTTTCCCTTTATCGCGGTCGATCAAAGGATAAAACAAGCGGCAATTCAAAGTACTACAGCGGCCTTTGCGCGTCTCATGAGATGCCAGGCGCTATATAGGCCGCGTCGCCGTTCGTGATTGCGGCAAGCAATTACCACGCGAGGCCCGTCTGCTGGTGGAAGCCGGTCTCGCTCTTTCAGGCTCAGTGCAGAATGAACTCGCCCTTCAGGGCGCGCCATTCGGTGGCCGAAATCAGCTTGCGGTGCACGTAGCGCACCGAATGCAGGGGCCCATCCAATTTTTCTTCCCAGAACTTCAGGAAGCTGCGCATCTCCGGGAACTCCGGCGCCAGGTCGTAGTGCTGCCAGATATAGGTCTGCAGGAAGGCGGGATGGTCGGGCAGATGGTAGAGGATCTGGGCCGTGGTCAGGCCGTAGCCCTTCAGTTGCAGTTCCATTTCGTTTGTCATCAGGACCTCACTTCTCGCAAAGGTTGGTCCCTATGATGAAACGCTTGATTTATTAATCAAGACCTAATATTTGCTTCGAATTGATACTTTCGCCATAAATATCAAAAGCTTGGCAGCATCCCTTGCGGAGTGCTGCCAAGCTCGCTCGAAGGTTTTCGATCGTTAGCGCTTCAGGTGGCGGGTCAGCCTTGTTTCCAGCACGCTCCAGATGTTGCGCAGGATCTCGACCATGATCAGGTAGAGAATGGCTGCCCAGATATACATCTGGAAGTCGAAGGTGCGGGAGAAGGCGTAGCGGGTTTCGCCCATCAGGTCGAAGACGGTGACGATCGCGACGATCGCCGACCCCTTGATCATCAGGATGATTTCATTGCCGTAGGGACGCAGCGCCACGATCATCGCCTGCGGCAGGATGATCTTCGAGAAGGCGACACGCGCGGGCAGGCCAAGCGCGGCCGCACCCTCGCGCTGGCCGCGCGGCACGCTCTCGATGGCGCCGCGCAGGATTTCCGCCTGATAGGCTGCCGTGTTGAGCGTGAAGGCGAAGATCGCGCAGTTCCAAGCCTCGCGGAAGAACCACCACAGGCCGACCGCTTCGAGCTGCGGGCGGAAACTGCCGAGGCCGTAATAGATCAGGAACAATTGCGCCAGCAGCGGCGTGCCGCGGAAGAAGTAGACATAGGCATAGGCGAACCAGGACAGGAACCTGTTTTTTGACATGCGGGCAAAGGCGATCGGCAGCGACAGGATGGCGCCCATGACGATCGAGAGGCCCACCAGTGTCAGCGTCACGCCGAGCCCGTTGATGAAGCGAGGGCCGTATCTGGCGAATTTCTCCGGATCCCAGCCGCCGACGACGGTCAGGAAGATGCCGACGCCGAGCGCCAGCCAGATGCCGAGCGCGACACTGCCGACGAAGCGGGTCAGCGTATAGGGTTTCGGCGGAACCGGCGGCGGAGCCTGCGGCGGGATCATCGTTGCTACAGCGCTCATCGGCCCATCTCCGCACGTTTGGTTCGCCGTTCGAGATACGAGAAGACGATCGAGGAAATCATCGCGAGGATCAGGAAGAGCACGCAGGCGACGCCATAGAATTCGAAGGCCTGCTTGGTGACACGGGCCGCCACGCCGGTCTGGCGCAGGATGTCCGTCAGGCCAACGACCGAGACGAGGGCGGTGTCCTTGAGCAAGGCCATCCAGAGATTGCCGAGACCGGGCAGGGCGATGCGCACGAGCTGCGGCAGGATGATGAGGCGCATGGTCCTGCCGCGATGGAGACCAAGGGCATCGCCAGCCTCGTATTGTCCATGTGGAATGGCCCTGAAGGCGGAGAGCAGAACTTCCGAGCAATAGGCGGAGAAGACGACGCCGAGAGCGATCATGCCGGCGAAGAAGGCATTGATCTCCACCGGGCCTTCATAGCCGAGCGTTGCCAGCAACTGCTGCACGAGGATCTGCAGGCCGTAATAGACGATGAAGAGCGTCAGCAGTTCAGGCAGGCCGCGGAAGATCGTCGTGTAGATGTTGGCGGCGAGCCGGACGGTACGCTCCTCCGATTGCTTGCCGAGCGCAATGAAGAAGCCGATCAGCAGGCCGACTGGCAGCGTGGCGATCGCAAGGCTCGCGGTAACGACGAAGCCGTAGGCGATGTCGTCGCCCCAACCGGTGTCGCCGCAGGCAAGCAAGGTGCCGGACGCGAACCACCGAAAGACCCCGACCGGGCCGCAGAATGGATCGATGATCGATCCGATCCAGGATAGGATGGAATAGAAGCCGGCAAATAACCCGCTCATGTCAGAGATTTCCCCTTTGCGCTGTTCTTATCCGTATCGATCGCGCTTTGTTTTAGGTTCTTGTCAAACAAAAACGGCGGAAGGGCAAGCCGTCCGCCGTTGCAATTTTCGCATCAACCGACGTTTTTCCGGCATGATTCACTAGGAAATCGCACCGGAACCCGTCAATCAGCTTCCATAAACGTCAAACGGGAAGTACTTTTCGTTGATTTCCTTGTACTTGCCGTTGGCGCGGATCGCTTCGATCGCCTTGTTGAACTTCTCGCGCAGCGCGTCGTCGCCCTTGCGAACGGCAATACCGGCGCCATCACCGTTGATAACAGGATCGATCGGCAGGGTGCCGAGCAGCTTGCAGCAGGCGCCGTCGGTTGTCTTCAACCATTCGGAGAGCACGACGACATCGTCGATGACGGCGTCGATGCGGCCGTTGGCGATGTCGAGCTTGTACTCGTCAGCCGTCGGATAGAGCTTGATGTCTGCACCCTTCATATGCGCTTCGGCATAGTTGGAGTGGGTGGTGGAGCCTTGAGCGCCGAGCGCCTTGCCTTCAAGTGCCGCTGCCGTCGCTTCGGTGATCGGCGAATCCTTCGGCACGACGATCGCCGGCGGCGTGTTGTAGTACTTGTTGGTGAAGTCGACCTTTTCCTTGCGCTCGGCGGTGATCGACATGGAGGCGATGATTGCGTCGAACTTCTTGGCGATGAGCGCCGGAATGATGCCATCCCAGTCCTGCGTGACGAACGTGCACTCGGCCTTCATTTCCACGCACAGCGCCTTGGCGATGTCGATGTCGAAGCCCGTCAGCGTGCCGTCCGCTTCGAGGTTGTTGAAGGGCGGATAGGCGCCTTCCGTGCCGATAACGACCTTTTCGCCGTCGGCCATGGCCGAGCCTGCCATGAGCACGAAAACGGCAGCCGATGCGGCGGCTGCCAGCCGCTTGGAAATACGCATGATAGTCCTCTCTGTTGGCCGACATCCGGTTTTTTGTTTTTCACGGATGCCAATTTCAGCCGGGGCGTCTGCCGCCGGTTGCGGCGATATTCGTACTCTTTTCCTGTAAAAATCAACAGGAAAGCGAAAGCCCTCAACGGGAAATGGATTTCGACCGGAGATTGCGAAGGCAGTGGCGGAATGAAGATGAACGGTGCGTTCAGGCGCGGTTAATCTTGCCTCCGCTAGCCCTTATGCTGGAACCGGCGCGTGGTTCGGACGTTGCGCCTGATGGCTGTTGCCGAGGACAACACAAAAAAGCCGGAACCTTGGGTCAAGGCCCCGTAAGTATTCGCGTTCGCATTCGCTTCTTCCGCGTGTCATGGATAGGAGTGAGGATGCGGGCCAGGACCTCCCAGGAAGAGGAAGGAAGACAAAATGTCGATTCGATCCAAGCTTTTCGCAACCGTAGCGCTGCCGGTGCTGTCGGTCTCCGTCGCGGTTCCACCCGCCGTGGCCGACAGTCTGATGAAGCCATTCGAGGTTGCACAGGAAAGCGGTGGTCAGTCTGAGGAAGAGCTGCTGTTGCTGAAGCAGCGCCAGGCTGAAGAGGAAGCTGCCCGCCAGGCAGAAGAGCAGCAGAGAGCAGCGGAAGAACAACAGAGGGCTGCCGAAGAAGAGGCCGCCCGTCAGCAGGCCGAGCAGCAGAGAGCCGCAGAGGAAGAAGCCGCACGCCAGGCGGCCGAGCAACAGAAGGCTGCCGAGGAAGAAGCTGCGCGCCAGGCAGCCGAGCAGCAGAAGGCTGCCGAAGAGGAAGCCGCCCGCCAGGCGGCTGAACAGCAGAAGGCTGCCGAAGAGGAAGCCGCTCGCCAGGCGGCTGAACAGCAGAAGGCTGCCGAAGAGGAAGCCGCGCGCCAGGCCGCTGAACAGCAGAAGGCTGCTGAAGAGGAAGCTGCGCGCCAGGCCGCCGAACAGCAGAAGGCTGCAGAAGACCAGAAGGCAGCCGATGAGGAAGCCGCCCGCAAGGCAGCCGAGCAGCAGAAGGCAGCCGAAGACGAAGCTGCCCGCCAGGCCGCAGAACAGCAGAGGGCCGCTGAAGAAGAAGCCGCCCGCAAGGCGGCAGAGGAGCAGAAGGCCACTGAGCAGGCTCAACCTGATGCCGCTCAGCAGCCGGCACCTGAAGGCGAGAAGGCTGCCGAGCAACCGGTCGTGACGGAAGAGCAGAAGGCCGGTGAGGAAGCCCCCGCGACGCAAGAGCAGAAGGCTGGCGAACAGCCTGTCGTGACCGACGAGCAGAAGGCTGGCGGCGAAGTCGCACCGGCCGTAGAGCCTCAGCCGCAGACCGGCGAAGGCCAGCCAGTGCCCGGTACCGAGCAGCCGCAGACGGGCGAGGGCCAGCCAGTGCCCGGTACCGAGCAGCCGCAGACGGGCGAGGGCCAGCCAGTGCCAGGTACCGAGCAGCCGCAAACCGGCGAGGGGCAACCTGTGCCTGGCGCCGACGGCCAGCCGGCAACCGCCGAGCAGCAGCCGCAGGTGCAGCAGCCGGTTCCGGAAGTGGTCGATACCCGCACGGAGGAAGAGAAGGTGAAGATCGCCGAAGACCCGGCGGCAACCGACGAGACCGTGGTTCTGCCGGTTGAAAACGGTGCAGCCGTTCTCGACAGCGACAAGGACGCCGACAATGCCGGCGGCAACCAGGCACGCGAACAGCGCCAGAAGCTGCGCGAGGAACTGCGCGCCAACGAAGAAGACGCGCCGGCACCGGTAGACGATGCTGCCGCCCAGGCCGCAATCTCCGCCGAGCTCCAGGCTGACCTGCCGCAGAAGATCGAGGCGAACCTGACGGAAAAGGGTACGCGCGTCGACGAGGCGCCGGTCTTCGTGGTTCCGGAAACGACCAATATCATCAACAACACCGTGATCAACAATACGGTGATCAACAACAACACGACGGTCAACAACATCACCAACAACATGACCGAGGTGAAGATCGTCGAGCAGGTCGACAACCGGGTCATCCTCGGCGTCGGCGACCAGATCTTCGTACGCGGCGACGACCGTCCGCGCCTGCGCTACGATGCGGAGGAAACCTTCTACGACCAGCTTCCGCGCGGCCGCACCCGCGAAACCATCGTGCGCCCCGGCGGCTACCGGATCGTCACCGTCTACAACCGTTATGGCGACATCCTGCAGCGTTCACGCGTCGATCGCGACGGCAACGAGTACCTGATGATCTACGCGCCTGAGCGCGACGAAGGTCCGCGTCCGGCGATCATCGACGTCGGCTACGAACTGCCGCCGATGCGCCTGCGCATTCCGGTGCGTGACTACATCGCCGACGTCTCCGACGACCCGGACCGTGATTATTACGAGTTCCTGGCCGAGCCGCCGGTGGAGCGCGTCGAGCGCGTCTATACGATCGATGAAGTCCGTCATTCCGCTCGCCTGCGCGACAAGGTTCGCCGCGTCGATCTCGACACGATCACCTTCCCGACGGGCAGCGCCGAGGTGTCGATGTCGCAGGCGAAAACCATGCGCAAGGTTGCTGCCGCGATGGAGAAGATCCTCGCCAAGGATCCGGGTGAAACCTTCTTCATCGAAGGCCACACCGATGCCGTCGGCTCGGATCGCTCGAACCTCGTGCTCTCCGACAAGCGCGCCGAATCGGTCGCGTCGCTCTTGACCGAGGCCTATGGCATTCCGCCGGAAAACCTGGTGACGCAGGGCTACGGCGAGCGATTCCTCAAGGTGCGCACGCAGGATGCCGAGCAGCAGAACCGCCGCGTCACCGTTCGCCGCGTTACCCCGCTGGTTCGCCCGGTCGCGCAGCGCTGACAAAGCCGCTCGGCGCTAGCACCTAGCGTTGATCCAGCTTCGGGCAGGACTGCCCGCCTAAATCCCGGAAACCCGCCTCGCAAAAGGCGGGTTTCTATCGTTTTGAGATCGCCTCACATCATTTCATTCCCCCGGATTGCCATGAAAGCCTTTGCCCTGCCGCTTATTGCTCTTGCCATGCTTGCCCAGTCAGCCAATGCTGCGCCGGGGCTGGTCGAGCCGGACCTGCGGCTTCCCGCCAATCCCGCGGGCAAAACGGATGCGCCGCGCGTCGCGCTGACGCTCGATGCCTGCAGCGGTGCAACCGACATGCGCATTCTCGGCACGCTGATCGAAAACCGCATTCCGGCTACGATCTTCGTCACGGCACGCTGGCTGAAGCGCAACGGCCTCGTCGTCGAAGTCATGAAGGCGCATCCCGATCTTTTCGAGATCGAAGACCACGGCGCCATGCATGTGCCGCCGATCGATGTGAAGATCTCCGTCTACGGCCTTGCCGCAGCCGGCTCGGAGGCCGCGGTTTCGGCCGAAATCGACGGCGGAGCGAAGGCAATCACCCAGCATGGCCTTCCGGCGCCGCGCTGGTTCCGCGGCGCGACCGCCAAATACACCCATTCGTCGATGAGCCAGATCCGCGCCAAGGGCTACCGCATCGCCGGCTATTCGGTGAACGGCGACGGCGGCTCGCTGCTCGGCGCTGCTGTGGCCGAAAAGCGCATTCGCAATGCCAGGGACGGTGACGTCATCATTGCCCATATCAATCAGCCGACCCATGCGGCCGGTGCGGGTGTTGCCCGCGGCATCCTCGACCTCAAGGCCAAGGGCTATAACTTCGTCCGCCTCAACGATATTCCGGATGAAATGACCGTCGGCGCGACGAACTGACGGCCGTCGGCGGCTGAAACCGGAAAATGTCCGCAGCGTTGAAAGAAGCCCGAGGTGCCGCAGGCACCCGGTGCAAGGCACAGGTGTGGGCTGTGAAAGATTGCCCGCTGTCCAAAGCAGTTCTCGCCTTGTCGGCCTGAAGCCGCTGCTCGATGCAAAGTAGCGGTCTGTCGAAATCCGTTTTTCGTTACTGGCGGCTCCCCGTAGCCTTGTCGCACTATGCGACTGACTCCGGAGGGATGGATGAAACGTGTCGTCTTCGGGCTCATTGTCGCACTGTTGTCGCCGGTGCTCTCGTTGCCTGCACGCGCGGGTGGTGCAGGCACGGCCTTGCCACCATTCGAGCAGGTGCTGGAGCGGGCCGAGGAAGGCGATGTCGAGGCGCAGGTCGATCTCGGCATGCGCTACCAAACCGGCGAGGGCGTTGCGCGCAACTTCATGAAGGCCATCGGCTGGTACCGGAAGGCGGCCGAGATGGGCAATGCGAAGGCGCAGTTCCATCTCGGCACCATTTACTTCAATGGCGTGGAAGGTGTGAAACAGAACTATGCCGAGGCCGGACGATGGTTTCGGCTCTCCGCCGAGCAGAATACGCCGGCTGCCCAGTATGATCTCGGGGTGATCTACGAACGCGGGTTGGGTGTCGCCAAGGACGAGACGCAGGCGGTCGCCTACTACCGGCTGGCAGCCGAACAGGGCTATGCCCCGGCCCAATACAACCTCGCCTATCTGTATCAGGAGGGGCGCGGCACGAAGCGCGACCAGGCCGCGGCCTTCGAATGGTATCGGAAGGCGGCAGAGCAAGGGCTGGTTGCGGCCATGCACAATCTGGCCATCGCCTATTTTCAGGGCAATGGCACGCTGAGGAATGACGCGGAGGCTTACCGATGGACGTCGCGAGCCGCGATCGCCGGCGAGGCCCGCGCTCAGTACAATCTCGGATTCATGTACGAGAAAGGTGCTGGTGTAGAACGCAATGTAGCCGAAGCGCAGCGCTGGTACCTGCGTGCCGCCGAACAGGGAAACGTCGAGGCGCAAGCGGATGCCGGACGGCTCTATTTCAACAGCGAGGCCGGGCGGATCAATGCCAAGGAGGGTGTTCGCTGGCTCCGCCCTGCTGCGGACGCCGGCAACAAAGACGCGCAAAACCTGCTCTGCGGCGTTTATGTGCGCGCCTTCGGCGTCGGGCGCGATGATCGGGAGGCAGTGACTTGGTGCCGCAAGGCGGCCGACCAGGGCATGGTTTCGGCGCAGGTGGATCTAGCGACGTTCTACATGCTGGGGCGCGGCGTCGAGAAGGACGAGGCGGCGGCGTTCGAACTGTTCTTGAAGGCGGCAAAGCAGGGGGATTCCAAAGCCCAGATGAATGTCGGCGTCATGTACCTGAATGGTACTGGCGTGGCCGAGAACTACGCGGAAGCTCACCACTGGTTTCTGACGCTCGCTGATCGCGGAGATCCCCGCGGCCAATTCAATCTGGCTGTGATGTACGCAAATGGCCAGGGTCTCGAACGGAACGCGAAAGAGGCGGTGCGGCTCTACAAGCTCTCCGCCGAACAGGGCTATGCCCTGGCGCAGTACAATCTCGCCATGGCCCATCTCAATGGCATCGGCGTGGAAATCGACCCTACGGCTGCCGTCACATGGTTCCGCAAAGCCGCCGAACAAGGAAATGCCGACGCGCAATTCAATCTCGGCATCGCCTATGCCAGAGGCGACGGTGTGGAGAAGGACCTTTCGGCGGCCGCCGAATGGTATGCCAAGGCAGCCGCGCAAGGGATGCAGAAGGCACGACAGGCGCTCGCAGGGTTGCCGAAAGGGTATCGCGACGCCACGCAGCCTTGAAGCCCCGCAGCGCCCGCGCAAAGGAAACACGCAGTCGTCAGACAGTGTCGCCCTTGCGCTGCAGGCCGGTGACCTTTTCGACGAAATCGGCGATGACAGTGGTGTCGTCCAGGTCGAAGACGGGCAGGTCGCTGTCGGCGACCGGGTGATCGGCGGCGATCGCGCAGATGTGCGGATCGGTGGGCGCCAGCGGCTCGCGGTTTGCCGATTCCAGGCGCCGCGCCTCGATCTTCGGGATCGGCTCGCGCTTGTAGCCTTCGATGAGCACGAGATCGCAAGGAGCAAGCCGCGCCAGGATCTCCTCGAAGCTTGGTTCCGGAGCACCACGCAATTCGTGCATGATTGCGAAGCGATTGTTGGAAACGATCGTCACCTCGTGGGCGCCGGCCTCGCGGTGGCGGTAACTGTCGGCGCCAACCTTGTCGATGTCGAAATCGTGGTGCGCATGCTTGACGGTCGAGACCACGTAGCCGCGCCGCGTCAGCTCGCTGACAAGGCGTACCATCAGTCCGGTCTTTCCGGAGTTTTTCCAGCCGGCAATGCCGAAGATCTTCATGGCGGTCATGCGTTTCTGTCCTCGAAAAGGCTCAACCATTCTTCTGCTTCGTTGAGATCACCCGGCGTGTTGACGTTGAAAAACGGATCGAACGCGCCCTTTGCCGTCGCGACAAGCGGAAAGTCGACGGTCACCGACGGGTGGCGCTCGATGAAGGCGCGGACACGCCGCTTCGGGTCGCTGGACAGCCAGATCTCCAGTGCGTCCGCCAGTGCCACTGGCCAAAGCGCAAACAGCGGATGCATTTGGCCGGCGGATGCCGCAACGGCAATCTGCTGACGTACCGTCATTGCTTCGGCGAGCCGAGCGACGAGATCGGTCGGAAAGAACGGCGTGTCGGTCGGCACCACCAGAACGTGGGATGCCTGGGAGGAGGCCGTCGCCGCATGGCGCATGGCCGCAAGCACACCGGCGAGCGGCCCGAGAAAGCCCGGAACCGTGTCGGCAACGACCGGCAGGCCTAGGGAGACGGCGTCCGTGGGCTCACTGTTCAGGTTGAGGGCGATGCTTTCGACCTGCGGCCGAAGCCGCGCGACGATCCGCGTGAGCATCGGCCGGCTGCCAAGGAGGAGGGCCGACTTCGGGCTACCCATGCGGCGCGACAGTCCACCGGCGAGGATGACGGCGGGCAGGCGGGGACTGATTGGAGAGGTCTTGGACATCCGACGGCTCCTATTCCAGCGGGCCTGTCAGCGAGCGCTGGGCGACCGCCTTCCTGCCGCGCCGGGTCTCGCGGTAGAATGTATAGAGGCCAGAGCCGATGATGACCGCGACACCCGCCAGCATCCACGCATCAGGCACTTCGGCAAAGAAGAAAATACCGATCAGGATCGACCAGATCAGGCTGGTGTAGCGGAAGGGGGCGATGACCGAAATGTCACCGGCGCGCATCGCCAGCACGATCGTCTGATAGCCGAGCATCAGAAGAACGCTCGCAGCGGCGATGTGGCCAAATGTCGTCGTCGACATCGGCTGCCAGCCGCCCATCGGCACGACGAGGGCCGCGCCGACGATCGTGGTCACAAGCGAGGTGGACACGGTGATGTAGAGCGACGGGACGTCATGGCCGATGCGGCGGGTACAGAGATCGCGGGTCGCGGTGACGAAAACGCAACCGACGACCGTCAGTGCCGCCGGGGTGAAGCCTTCGGGCCCGGGCCGGAGCACGATCAACACACCGATGAAACCAACGATGATGGCCGTCCAGCGGCGCCATCCGACCGGTTCACCGAGGAAGAGGGCGGCGCCGAGCGTCACGGCGAGCGGCAGCGCCTGCATGATCGCAGACGCATTGGCGAGCGGGATCTGGCCAAGGGCGGAAATATAGGTGACCGAGGCCAGCGCCTCCATGGCGATACGCAGCAGGATCACCGGGCGCATGAGAGTGCCAAGCGGGCGAAAGGCACGAAAGTGCCGGGCCGCAATCACCACCATCAGCGTCGTCAAGAGCCCCCGCACGAAGATGATCTGGCCGACATTCATCGCGCCAGTGACGGATTTGACCAGCGCGTCGTTGCAGGAGAACGTAACCATTGCCAGGCACATAAAAAGAATGCCGCGGAAATTGGTGGAGGCTTGCATGCTGGCTGTCCTGCGGCGCCGGGAGGGGGCGATTGCCTGCCGACGGATGGGGAGGCGAATCCATGGGCGTGGATCGCCCAATGTTTAAGCACTGGCCGCCGTCTTGTGCAAATGGGATCATCGGCAGCGCCGGATTTTCTTTCGGTGCAAGTAGAAGCGTTCGGTTCGGCCAAGATCCTTTGCCCGAAAGACTGTGGCGCGGCGGTAAAACGTACCCCTCGTTCATGCGTTTATTCGTGGAATCTTAAGTTTCGCTGCCTATCGTCGCCACAATTCCGCATCCATTCGCATGACGCGATCGGCGGGGTGGCCCGAGGGTAGACCTTTGCAGGGTGGCCATTCCAGGGGTGTTCGTCGAAACCCGGGAGAGGTTTCGGCAAATATCCAGACATTGCTTCGATCAAGAAGAAGCCGCCGCGCGGGCCTGTTCCCATAAGAATAATCAGGGGTGCGCAATGTCTGTCATCGATCGCCTGCTGCAACGCTTGCGAATCGTCACGAAGGTTCTGCTCTTCGTGGTTCCGCTCGTCGCGCTGATCGCCGGTATCGGCCTTATCGGCTTTTTCACCGCCCGCACGCTCAACGGTCATATGACCGTGACGCGGGAAACCATCAATAATCTCTCGGACTTCCAGGCGCTCCGCAGCGCGCTGCAGGCCTTCTCGGATGCGCCGAGCGAGGAAACGCGCGCTGCACTTGCAAGCGAGATCGACGAGCAGGAAAGCGGCGTCAAGGCGCTCGACGGGCTGTTGAGCCGCGGCGAGGACAAGGCGGAGATCGCCTCGGTGCTGGCGCTTGGCGAGGCGATGCGCAGCCAGACGGAAAAGCTCTGGACGACCAAGCTCGAACGAGATCAGGTGACGGCTTCGCTCGAGGCGGCTCTCGCCGACATGACCGAGCAGGGCAACGGCGCCTACAAGCAGATCGACATCATCCGCAAGGAATCCGGCGAGAAGGAAGCCTTCGCCAAGGCGCTGCTTTTCGATGCCGCCGCCTATCAGGGGCTGGCCGAGCGGATCAAGAAGTTCCGCCTGCCGGTGACCATGGCCGTCAATCCCGAGGCCAAGATCGACCAGGCGGGCAAGCTTTTGCCGCATCTCCTGAAACAGATTGACGAGGCCGAAAAAATCGCTTCGAAAAAGGTGCAGGCGCCGATCGCAGAGTTGAAGGGGCAGGCGCTGAAGGTTCAGGCGATTCTCGCCGGTTCAGAAGACAACGAGGCGAAGAAGAACGCGCTCGTGCCGATCCTCAGCAAGTTCTCGAAATATGAGGCTGACTTCGCCAAGGAGGCCGCGAAGAATTCGGACACGGCCGCCAAGCGCTTTGTTGGCATGGATGCCGAGATCTCGCAGCTGAAGACGCTGATCGCACTGATGGGCGAGACCTTCAAGGGTCTCGACAGCACGCGGCTGCATATCAGCGAGCTGCATCGCAAGCTCGATGGCTCAAGCCGCGACCTGGTGATGGCGGATATCAAGGCCGTTCGCGAAACGGCGGGCAAGCTCGCCGAGCTCGGCGGCAAGAATGCGGCCCTTCGCGATCTGCCGGCCAAGCTCGGACCCTCGCTTGAAAACATCGACAAGGATACGGCGGCGCTGATCGACGTCGGCGGGCGCTGGCAGGCGGCGAAGGCGGAAGCCTCGGCGCTCGTCGCTACCGCCAGCACGACGCTCGAAAGTTTCGTCAGCAGCGCGCAGGAGGCCGGCAAGGTCGACAGCCAGCGCTCGGCCGATGTCTCGATCGTGGCGATGGTCGCCGGCACATTGCTCGCCATCATCGGCGGGCTGATGCTGGTCGAGACGCTGCGCGGGCCGCTGAGGCGCGTGACGGAAACGATGACGCGCCTTGCCAATGGCGACCTTGACGTCGCGATCGAGGGCCGCAACCGCGGCGACGAGATCGGCGACATGGTGCGCTCGGTTGCCGTGTTCCGTGACAACGCGGTGGAAAACGTGCGGCTCGGACGCGAGGCGGAGGCCGCTCGTGCGCTGTCCGCAGAAGAAGACGCACGCCGGGCTGCGGAGCGGGCCCGGATCGAGGCCGAGCAGATGCAGGCGCTGAACGCCCTGTCGGACGTTCTTGCAGCGCTCGCCGACGGCAACCTCGAGGAAGGCATGGCCGAAGACCTGCCGGCCGACTATGTGATCATGGCCCGCACCTACAACAACGCGGTCGAGGCATTGCGCGCGACGCTCGCCGATGTCCGTCTTGTCACCGGCGAGATCACCGGCGGTACCGGCAATCTTGCCTCTTCGGCGGACGATCTTGCGCGCCGCACCGAGCAGCAGGCAGCCGCGCTCGAAGAAAGCTCGCGCGCCCTTCGACAGTTGACGGACATCGTCCGTGCGACCGCGGAGAGCGCCCGCAAGACGACCGTATCGGTCAGCGAAACCAACTCCTATGCCAAGCATTCCGGTCAGGTGGTCTCCAAGGCGATCGACGCCATGGCGGAGATCAACCGTTCGTCGGAGAAGATCAGCACGATCATCGGCGTCATCGACGAGATCGCCTTCCAGACCAACCTTTTGGCTCTGAACGCCGGTGTCGAGGCGGCGCGGGCAGGCGAGGCCGGCCGTGGTTTTGCTGTGGTGGCGCAGGAAGTGCGCGAACTCGCCCAGCGTTGCGCCGGGGCTGCCCGCGAGATCAAGGGGCTGATCTCGGAGAGCTCGGCGCAGGTCAGGAGCGGCGTCGCGCTGGTGCAGGAGACCGGGGATGCGCTGACCGTCATCAACAGCCACATCACCACGATCCATGACCTCGTCAGCAACATCGAGGCCTCGGCCGCCGACCAATATACCGGCCTCAATGAGGTGAACTCGGCCGTGCACGAGGTCGAGCTGATCACTCAGCAGAACGCCGCCATGGTCGAGGAGAACACCGCCGAAATCCATGGCCTGCGCCGACAGGTGGAGGCGCTCAACGAAAAGATCGAGCGCTTCCGGACCGGGACGGAAGGTATTGGTGCGCAGGCGCAGGGGCGTCGCACCTACGCGGCTTAGGTCTCGTTGCGAGTGTCGATTTTGGCATTGTCGGTGCGGACTTGCCCCTTACCCTAACCCTCTCCCCGCAGGCGGGGCGAGGGGACGTGCCCTGTGGCGCGGCCCACGGTAGGCAGCCGAGCGCCAACCGTTGAAACACCTATACGGCATACGTGGGGACACGAACGTGTGCCCCACATCCCTTCTCCCCAACTGCGTGGAGAAGGTGCCGGCAGGCGGTTGAGGGGCCGCCTGCCGGTTGTTCTTCTAAGTTGGTATTGTGCGGGACGATCAGCCGCCGGTGACGCTCATGTGGCGGGCGACGGCCGGGCGGTTATGGTCCCGGTCGATGATGAAGTCGTGGCCCTTCGGCTTGCGGCCGATCGCCTCGTCGATCACCTGGCTCAAATAGGCATCGTCTTCCGACGCACGGAGCGCGGTGCGCAGGTCGGCGGCGTCGTTCTGGCCTAGGCACATATAGAGCGTGCCGGTGCAGGTGAGGCGGACGCGGTTGCAGCTCTCGCAGAAATTATGCGTCATCGGAGTGATGAGGCCGAGCCGGCCGCCAGTCTCGGCGACTTCGAGATAGCGAGCGGGACCGCCGGTGCGGTAGGGAATGTCCGAGAATGTGAAGCTCTTTTCCAGCTGCCGGCGCATCTCGGAGAGCGGCATATAGTGGTCGGTGCGGTCTTCCTCGATCTCGCCCATCGGCATGGTTTCGATGAGGGTCAGGTCCATGCCGCGGCCGTGGGCCCAGCGCATCAGGTCAGGGATCTCCGCGTCGTTGAAGCCTTTCAGCGCAACCGCGTTGATCTTGATCTTGAGGCCGGCCGCCTGGGCCGCATCAATGCCCTCCATCACCTTGGCAAGGTCGCCCCAGCGGGTGATCTGATGAAATTTTGCCGGGTCGAGCGTGTCGAGCGAGACATTGATGCGCTTGACGCCGCAATCGGAAAGTTCAGCCGCATGCTTGGCAAGCTGCGAGCCGTTGGTGGTCAGCGTCAGCTCGTCGAGCCGGCCAGCTTCGATCTCCTTGCCGAGTTCGCGCACCAGGAACATGATGTTCTTGCGCACCAGCGGTTCGCCGCCGGTGAGCCTCAGCTTGCGCACGCCCTTGGCGATGAAGGCGGAACAGAGCCGGTGCAGTTCTTCGAGCGTCAGCAGATCCTTCTTCGGCAGGAAGGTCATGTGCTCGGCCATGCAATAGGTGCAGCGGAAATCGCATCGGTCGGTGACGGACACGCGCAGATAGGTGATCGCCCTGCCGAAGGGGTCGATCATCGGAGCCGACTTCTGCTGAAGCGGCAGGGCGCCTAGTCTATCTATCGTGGCTGTGTTCAAAATGTCTTTCTCCCAGCGCTTTCAATGTCGTCGCCGAAGATGGTCGCGTCAAGGCGCATACTGTCGCAAAGTGTTGATCGGAAGAGCAGGGTAATTCTCGCAAGCCGATTTCTGCGCTAGTGGATATCCGTCCCCACGCTTGGCGCCGCATCGGGGGCGGGAGGTTTCAGTGGACGATATGTCATGAAACAGCCGGCGGATCACGGCGAATGAGCGGCAACGTGTTTGCCGTATGCGAACGGGAGCAGTCGATATGAGCGAAATCTGGCCGACGGAACTTCGGGTGTCGAAGGATCGCCATAGACTTGTCATCACCTTCAACGACGGCGCCTCCTTCGATCTTTCAGCCGAGATGCTGCGCGTACTATCGCCGTCTGCCGAGGTGCAGGGCCATGGTCCCGGACAGCGGGTGACTGTGCCTGGCAAGCGTAACGTGCAGATCATTTCGGTGCAGCCAACCGGCAACTATGCGGTGCGTATCGGTTTTGACGATTTTCACGACACCGGCATCTTCACCTGGACCTATCTGCGCGAACTCGGCGAAAAAGGTGGAGACCTGTTCGCCGGCTACGAGCAGGAACTTGCCGACAAGGGCATGTCGCGCGACAGGGCGGAAAAGCCGCGCTGACGTTGGCTGCGCCTTTCGTCAGGCCAGTTCGTCCTCTTCCTTCAGCAGCATGCCGATCAGCCGCTCCATGGATCGCGTGACCACCACGCAGTCCTCCAACGGCTCGTCGTCCAGCAATTTCTCGATCAGCGCCGTGTGGATCTCCATGGCTGCCTCGGTAAGGTTGCGCCCCTCCTGGGTCAGCGACAACCGCAGCACGCGTTTGTCCTTCTCGTCGCCGCGGCGCAGGATCAGGCCGCGCTTTTCGAGCTGCGGTAGAAGCATGCTCATATTGGAGCGGCCAACCAGCAGTTTGCGTGCCAGTTCCTGCTGCGAAATGCCCTCGAAGCGGTAGAGGTTGATCAGGATATCGAGGTGAGGCGGCTTGATGTCGAGATGAGCGATCTCACGCGTCACCGTCTGCTGCATGAGCTGGCAGGCACGCGCAACGGCGATCCAGCTGCGGAAGCGGGGATGGTCCCAGGGAAAATGATGTTCTGTCGTCACTTGATTTTTGTTCATCGTTGTACAATTATGTTCAGCATTGAACATATAAAGAGATTCTCACTATGGCATCCTTTGCGATCAAGGTCATCCGCAACGCGCTGAAAGGCGTCGCCGTGTTTTCACCCGAGGCGGCAGGCCAGCTCGCCTTCCGTCTCTTCAGCGTCACGCCCGGCCGAAAGCCGAAGAACGCCAAGGAAAAGGCGGCGCTTGTCGCCGCAGAGCCCGTGATCGCCAAGGGCCAGCCGGTGACGCTTTCCTATGCCGGCGGCTGGGTGCTGGCACGGCAGTTCGCGGCGCCGCGCGGTGCGGCGAATGCCAAGCGCATCCTGCTGGTCCATGGCTGGGGATCGCGCAGCGATTATCTGGCCGCAATGATCGACGGTCTTGTCAACGGCGGCGCGGAGGTGGTGACGCTCGACTGGCCAGGTCACGGCGGCTCGCCTGGACGAACGCTGACCATGCCGGACGCGGTGCGCGCCATCGACGCCGCCTGGCGGCATTTCGGCAATTTCGACGTCTGCGTCGGCCATTCCTTCGGCGGCGCAAGTCTTGCATGCTCGGCCGGCGGCATCGTCTGTGATGTGCGCAGCCATGTTGCAAGGAAGCTGGTCCTGATCGGTGCCCCCAGCGAGATGACGTGGCTATTCAAGGGGTTCGGAAAGGTTCTTCGCCTGGCTCCGAAAACGCAGGCTGCCTTCGAAGCCGTGGTCGAACGGCTCTCCGGCCGTCGTCTCGAGGACTTCGACGCCGCAAGGGTGATCAGCGTCCTGGCCGTGCCGACACTGATCATTCATGCCGAGGACGACAAAGAGGTCGCGGCCGATCATGCGCGTCGTTATGCAGCGGCCGGACCGAATGTCGAGATGCATTGGGCAAACGGCCTCGGCCACCGCCGGATTGTTTCGGCTGCACCGGTGATCGCGCGGATCAACGCCTTCATACACGCGGAAGATCAAAAAGCCGCCGCCTGACCATTTTTCGTTGCTGTCGTCATCAGGCTGTCATGCTATCGGTCGATGGGACGATTGAAACCCGTGGCTGCGAGAGCGCGGCACGTGGGGAGCCAGGCAGCATTGGAGGACGGCATGTCGGTGATCACCTCGGTCGAGGAACTGAGTGCGCTCTATGGCGGCGCCAGCGAAGCGTCGGTGGCCAAGGTGACCAAGGCGCTGACGGCCGAGTATCGGCAGATGATCGAAGCCTCGCCATTCTGCGCGCTTGCCACCGTCGGGCCGGAAGGGCTCGACTGTTCCCCGCGCGGCGACGACGCCTGCGTTGTCCGGATCGCCGACGACAGGACGGTACTGCTGCCCGACTGGCGCGGCAACAACCGCGTTGATTCGCTGGCCAACATCGTGCGTGACCCGCGTGTGGCGCTGATGTTCCTGATCCCCGGCTCGAACACGACGATGCGCATCAACGGCACGGCGGTCCTCAGCGTCGATCCAGACTTGACCGGGAGCTTCGAGGTTGACGGCAAACATCCGCGCAGTGTGATCGTCGTCACGATCGTCGAGGTCTATTTCCAATGCGCCCGCGCCGTCATGCGGGCGCAGCTGTGGAACCCCGAACGCTTCCTCGATCCGGCATCGCTGCCGACCCCCGGCACGCTGCTCAAAGCCGCCAAGGCGGATTTCGATCGCGAGACCTATGACCGCGAATGGCCGGAGCGCGCTGCCAAGACCATGTGGTAAGCTGCCGTCCGGGCAGACTGGGCCGGTCGCCCGTCTAGATGGGCTGGCGGTTGGAGGCGAGGGTGAGGCGGCAAGGTCTGACGAGTGTGTCCGCCGCGTTCTGCCTGCTCGCCGTCTTGGCTGGCAAGGCGTGGGCTTCGGAGCCGACGCTCGCCGAAAAACTGTCCGCCTTGGTTGCTGCCTATCCTGACATCATAGACCGTGTCGACGGCAATGCCCTGATCCTCAGGGATGGCGGGGCGCCGCTCGTTATCGATGACGGGAGGACGAAAAGCCACGTCGAGAAACTGGCCAAGGCGGATATCGAAGACAGCTTGTCGCAGATCTATCCGCTGGGCACCTGCGCGCGCCCTCCGGCCGTCGATTTCGATCCGGGGCGTATCCGCAGCGAAGCGCTGCTGAAAAGGCTCTATGGCGGCAACGCCGCCTCGGTCCGGCGCGATCTCGTCACCGTCAGCTGGTTCGGAGAACGCCTGCGGGTGACGAAGAGGCACGGCGCGGCGCAGGCGCTCAAAGCCGTCGCAGCCGATCTTTCGCGGCGGACGGAACTCCGGCGCTATCTCGTGCCAAGCGCCGGTACGTTCAACTGGCGACCCATTGCCGGTGCTTCAACGCTTTCTGTCCACAGCTTCGGTGCGGCGATCGATCTCAACACGGACTTCGCCGACTATTGGCGCTGGGCCGGCAAGGCAGGTGGTGGTGCCTTTCGCAATCGCTATCCGCTGGAGATTGTCGCGATCTTCGAGCGGCACGGCTTCATCTGGGGCGGCCGCTGGTATCACTTCGACACGATGCATTTCGAGTACCGGCCAGAGCTGGTTGCGATCGCCCGGGCCGCAGGAGCCAACGCCTGCGGCCGCTAGCCGGTGGTGGTTCGTTACAAGCTCAATTGCGAACGATCACCGTGGCGCCGATCTCGACGCTGGCATAGAGGTGCTCGACGTCCTCGTTAGCCATACGGATGCAGCCCGACGACATCGCCTTGCCGATCGACGACGGCTGGTTGGTGCCGTGGATGCGGTAGATGGTGGAGCCGAGATACATGGCGCGCGCGCCGAGCGGGTTGTCGACGCCGCCCTTCATGCTGATCGGCAGGATCTTGCCCTTCCTCGCCTCGCGCGCGCGCATTTTTTCCGGCGGCGTCCAGGTCGGCCATTCGGCCTTGCGGCTGACCGTGTTGGTGCCGGTCCACAGGAAGCCGCTGCGGCCGACGCTGACCGCATATTTGACCGCAACGCCGCCACCGAGGATGTGGTAGAGGCGGCGCTCGGAATTGTCGACGATGATCGTACCTGGGGCGACAGCTTCGTTGAAGGCAACCAGTTCGCGCGGGATCGGTGACTGGCTGATGTTCCGGCGCGCGGTCTTCGATTTTGCGCCATCCTTTGAAAGAAGCTGAAGCGTACTCGTCTTGGCAGCGGCGCTATCGAGCGAGGCGACCGTGATCGGCGCGTCGTCCGTGGCCTTAGCCAACGGGGCGACACCGGTAAAGAAGCTGGTGGCAATCAGGGCTGCGAGAATGGTCTTCATGGTGGTTCCCCTCGGTTGCGGGAACCGTCCGCGCCTGTCCTCAAGCGGTTGTTCCCCGTTGAGGACCGTTCTAGCGGTTGTGGCGAAAAGCGGCTGTTTCCAAAGGAACGCGGCTTTCAAACGTCAAAGGCGCCCGGAAGGGGCGCCCATTGTCAGTTGCAGGACAGCATCAGGAGCCGTGCGTCAGCGCCGGTAGATCAGCCAGTTTCGGCCGGATTCCTTGCGCATGCCGTCTTCGAAAAGAACAGTCTTGTTGCGGCCGGCATTCTTGGCCGAATAGAGCGCGATATCCGCCTTGTTGTAGAGATCGACGGGATCCTCTGCCGCCGTTGCCATGCAGACACCAACGGAAAGCGTAATCGGGCCGTAATTGACCCCCGTCTTCGAGTTGCGGAACGGCGTTGCCGCAAGCACGGTGCGGATGCGGTCGGCAATCTGCAGGCATTCTTCCTGGCTGCTGTCGCCGAGGATGATGGCGAACTCCTCGCCGCCGGTGCGCGCCACGAAGGCTTCGCGGCGCAAATTGGCGCGCAGCACGCCGCCGACGGTCGCAAGGATCTTGTCGCCGACCGGATGGCCGAAGGTGTCGTTGACCTTCTTGAAGTGGTCGATATCGGCAACCAGCAGGCCGGTAAAATTCTTCAGGTGCTCATTGTTGTAGACCGCCGCGAGATTGTCGTCGAAGGCCCGGCGGTTGGCGAGCCGCGTCAAGGAATCCGTGTTGGCGATGCGCTTGTATTCGTCGAGCTCCTGCCGGATGACTTCCATCTCGAAGGATTTCTGAACGACCGTCTGGACGCGTTCCTTGCCCTGGTTCATCGTCTCGGCCGTCGCATCCGTCAGAATGCCGATGGCATGGCGCAGGATGTCGGCGCTGGACGCACTCTTGCTGACAATGTTGACATAGGCCTCGTCGAGAACCTTGTTGTAGTTCTCGAGTGCGTATTGCTCGTCTTTCAGCAGCGTGACGAGTTCGGCAAGTTTGGCCGCAAGTGTGGTGTGGGCGCGCTCAATCCCGGTTGAGCGATGAATATGGCTGAAATACTGCGCACCGATCGCGTCCAGCTCTTCCTGAGTCGCCCGGCTCCCGAGTGCCGCGAGCTCCTTTGACAGCTGCGGGTTGGACCCAAGATAGGCTTCGTAATAGAGCTCGTAATTGCGGGGGATGGGTGCCACACCCATCATGCGCATGGCATGGGTCACCTGCGCTGCGATATCGGGCGTCTGAGATTTGCCCGAGTTTGCCGTTTGCATCTGCAAACCCCCTAATATTAATCACTGCTTACTGGTTGTGATTTTTAGGGGCAAATGATTTGCGAAGTCTTAATATTTGCCGCCGCCGCGTGGCGCACATTGTCCGGTTGCGGCTGTTTCCACTGACCGGGTGCGCCTTTGCGAGCTGAAACCACGGCGCCATTCAAGCGCCGTGGCGTGTCAAAATGGGTCAGGCCGGGCTGATCATCGTCTCGGGGCGGACGACCGCGTCGAACTCCTCGTTCGTCACGTAGCCGCCGCCGACCGCTTCTTCGCGCAGCGTCGTTCCGTTCTTGTGCGCGGTCTTGGCGATCTTGGCTGCGTTGTCGTAGCCGATCTTCGGTGCGAGTGCGGTCACCAGCATCAGCGAGCGGTCGAGCGCTGCCTTGATGTTGTCCTCGCGCGCTTCGATGCCGACGACGCAATTGTCGGTGAAGGAGATGGCTGCGTCGGAAAGCAGCTGCACCGACTGCAGGAAGTTGTAGGCCATCAGTGGATTGAAGACGTTGAGCTCGAAATGGCCCTGGCTGCCGGCGAAGGTCAGCGCCGCGTGGTTGCCGAAGACCTGGACGCAGACCTGGGTGAGCGCTTCGCACTGGGTCGGATTGACCTTGCCGGGCATGATCGACGAGCCGGGCTCGTTTTCCGGCAGCGACAGTTCGCCGAGGCCCGAGCGCGGGCCGGAGCCGAGGAAGCGGATGTCGTTGGCGATCTTGAAGAGGGCAGCTGCGGTCGCGTTGATCGCGCCGTGGCTGAAGACCATGGAATCATGGGCGGCCAGCGCCTCGAACTTGTTCGGCGCCGAGGTGAAGGCGATGCCGGTGATCTTGGCGATCTCTTCGGCGACCTTCTCGGCAAAGCCGATGGGCGCATTGAGGCCAGTACCGACGGCCGTGCCGCCCTGGGCGAGTTCGCAAAGGCCCGGCAGCGTCATCTCGATGCGCTTGATCGACGAGGCGACCTGAGCGGCATAGCCGGAGAATTCCTGGCCGAGCGTCAGCGGCGTTGCGTCCTGCGTGTGGGTACGGCCGATCTTGATGATGTGATCGAACGCCTTGACCTTGGCTTCGAGCGCCTTGTGCAGGTGCTTGAGCGCCGGCAGCAGGTCATGGATCACGCGCTCTGCGCAGGCGATGTGCATAGCCGTCGGGTAGGTGTCGTTCGACGACTGGCTCATGTTGACGTGATCGTTCGGATGCACGGGCTTCTTCGAGCCCATGACGCCGCCGAGCAGTTCAATTGCACGGTTCGAGATCACTTCGTTGGCGTTCATGTTCGACTGGGTGCCCGAACCGGTCTGCCAGACGACGAGCGGGAAGTGGTCGTTGAGCTTGCCGTCGATCACTTCCTGCGATGCCTTCACGATGGCATCGGCGACCGTCGAATCCAGACGGCCAAGCGCCTGGTTGGTGCGGGCGGCAGCCTGCTTGACGATGCCAAGCGCCCGGACGATCGAGGCCGGCTGTTTTTCCCAACCGATTTTGAAGTTGCCGAGCGAACGCTGGGCCTGGGCGCCCCAATAGCGGTCGTTTGCCACTTCGATGGGGCCGAACGTATCTGTTTCCGTGCGCGTCGATGTCATCGTGATACCTGCCTTGATCATGCGGTTCATGAAGTCTGGGCGAGGGGCGGGATGGCGCACCTCCCCAGCGTGTCGGGCCTCTCTCTGCCCCGCCTGCCTGAGCTTGTAAAGGGGCGTGGTCAGGCTTGCCATGCTACAATCGTTTGAAAGGCTGCAGCGCAAGGAAGCGCGCGCCGGGCGGCCGTGATTCGAAGGTTGCCGACCCGCCTTCGCCGTTGTGATGTTTCGGTCACAGGCGTCGCCTTCTTTTCACGCACCGATCAGGCGCCCGGGTGCGTTCCACCGCTGCCGCCACAATAAAATCCATATGGATCAAATTTTTATCGTCGCTCGAACGTCTTCTAAATGAGGTGTTTCCGAGCATTTGGAGAGAGAGTTGAAGGCGGTTGGCGTCAGCGCGTTTCCTTTTCATTCACCATCCTTTTCTATAACTTTTGCTGCACGAGGGCGTGGCGAGAATTTGGCTTCAGTCGAATTCGGCGACAACGCGATACGGGGACGTAGTTTCATATGAGAGTTATTAAGACGGCAGCGATCGTGGCGCTCATGAGCGGCTGTGCGATCGCGACCATGGATGCGCGGCCAGCTTCGGCCTTCACGCTAGGCGATTTCATCCGGGCAGGCAGGAAGAAGCCGGACGCGCAGCGGGCCCCAGCCTATGAGGCGCTGCCGGGCGTCGGAACGATGGTCGACCCGCAGCAAAACGCGGCCAAGCCGCTGCCAAAGGTTACGGGCCCGAAATATTACACCTACAAGGCGGAGCCGCTGCGTCGCATCTCGACCGACAAGCTGCTTGACCCCGTCGTCACCGGTTCGGTGCGCAACGATGCCCTGCCGCCGATGCTGCGCCCGCCGCTTGCCGATGCGCGGCAGTTCCTGCCTGAGATCAACGTTCGCGCTTCCGCCGATGTCGCCAAGGCTGTCGAGGCTCACTACGGTGGCCGGACGGACTTCATCTGGATTGGTGCCGAAGGTGTCAGCGCCAAGGCGAAGGCTGCCGTTGCCGTTCTTGCCGATGCCGCCAAGGTCGGTCTCGACCCGCAGGATTATGCCGTAACCGTGCCGGCGGATACGTTCGATCGGGGCGACATGATCGCGCGCGAGAAAGAACTGCTGCAGTTCGAGATCTCGCTTTCCGCGGCAACGCTCAGCTACATCCAGGACACGGTGCGCGGTCGCATCGATCCGAACAAGATCTCCGGTTATCACGATTTCAAGCGCAAGACGGTCGAACTCGGCCCGCTTCTCGACAAGATGTCGGCGAGCGGCGACGTGGCCACGCTGCTCAACGACCAGAACCCGAAGAGCGCGCAGTTCGCGGCGCTCTCCGTCGAGCTGGAGAAGCTGCGGTCGGAACAGGGCACGGAGCAGCGCGTCGAAATCGCGCCAGGCACCCTGCTGAAGCCGGGCCAGAGCAATCCCGAGCTCGCAAACATCGTCGCCGGTATCCGCCTCAAGGGCTCCGAAGCCCTGAAGGCCGAACACGCTGCGGTGCTTGCCGCCTACCAGGGCACGCCGGACTATACGCCGGAGCTGGTGATGGTGGTCGAGGCGTTCCAGAAGGAAAACGGTCTGAAGGCGGACGGCGTCGTCGGCCAGGCGTCGCTGCGCATCCTGACCGGCGGCGACACGGTGACGAGCAAGATCAACAAGCTTGAGATTGCCATGGAGCAATCGCGCTGGCTGCCGGATGGTCTCGGCGATCGCTATGTCTTCATCAACCAGCCGGCCTTCACTGCGACCTATACCGACAACGGCGCCGAGCAGTTCTCGATGCGCGTCGTGGTCGGCTCGAAGGCGAACCAGACCTACTTCTTCCAGGACGAGATCCAGACGGTCGAGGTCAATCCCTATTGGGGCGTACCGCAATCGATCATCGTCAACGAGATGCTGCCGAAGCTCAGGAACGACCCGAACTATCTCGACCGGATGGGTTATCAGGTCGAGGTCGGCGGCCGCGCGGTCCCGTCCTCGTCGGTCAACTGGTACGGCTCGACCGCATCGGTCGCGGTGCGCCAGCCGCCGAGCAGCGACAATGCGCTTGGCGAACTGAAGATCCTCTTCCCCAATAGCCACGCGATCTACATGCACGACACGCCGTCGAAGAGCTTCTTCAATCGTGACAACCGGGCGCTGAGCCACGGTTGCGTGCGCCTTGCCGATCCGCGGCGCATGGCGGCGGCCGTGCTTGGAACGAGCATCGACGACGTCGGTAACGAGATCGCCGGCGGCCACAACAAGGCGCTTCAGGTTCCGGTCAAGGTTCCGGTCTACGTCGCCTATTTCACCGCCTGGCCGAACAAGGACGGCGCGGTTGAGTATTTCAACGACGTCTATGAACGTGACATGTACGTGAACCGCGCTTTCGAGGCGACGCGAAACGCCCGCGGGGCGGAAGGCTAAGGCAATTCCGGGAAGAAGCGGTTTTAAAGCGTTGGATCATTTCAGGGTTTCGATGAAACGATGATAGGATCCGAGCGATGAGAAAAGGCCGCTTCGCGCGGCCTTTTTGCTGTCTGCTATTTCGGTTCGAACAAGCCGGTCACCAACGTCGGCGTCAGTTCGTCGAAGTGCTGGATGATGACGGTCGGCTCCAGGCGCTCGACCGGAACGTCGGAGTAGCCGAAGGGGACGGCGATCGACGGCACGGAGGCATTGCGGGCGACAAGCATGTCGTTGAGGCTGTCTCCGACCATGACCGAGCGCTCGGCTGCGCCGCCCGCATTGGCGATCGTGCGCAGCAGGTGATCGGCATTCGGCTTGCGGATTTCGAAGGTATCGCCGCCGGAGATGGCGGCAAATCGGTCGATGAGGCCGAGGCGTTCGAGCAGGCGCCTCGCCAGGCCTTCCGGCTTGTTGGTGCAGACCGCCAGCGTGAAACCGGCGTCCGAAAGTCGGTCGAGCGCGGCAACCAGGCCCGGATAGGGCAGCGAATCGCCCGGCATCGTGCCGTGGTAGAAATCGACGAAATCCTTCAGTTGACGATCCAGAAGCGCGTCATCGAGCGGCCTCTGGCGGAGCGCGAAGGTGCGCTCGATCATGGCGCGGGCGCCGTGACCGACAAGATGGGTGAGATCCCCATAGGTGACCGGTTCGAGGCCTGCTTGCGCGACCACGTGGTTGAGGCTGGCGACGAGGTCCGGGGCTGTATCGACAAGTGTTCCGTCAAGATCGAAGACGACAATGGGAGAAGACACCGAAATACCTCATGACACCGCAAACCGTTGCAGTCCGGGTAGGCGAAGTCACCCAAGAATGCAATGGAAAGTATAGGCCAGGATGCATGCGGAATCCTCGGCAGTGATTTCATTTTGACTTTTGTTTGCGTCGTCGGGCGTGTAAGTGTCTCAGCGGAAAAGCGGCTGCCGACGCTGTTGCAGCGATGTCGGCCGGCAGAATCACGTTGATCGTGGGAAGTACAAGGGAGCGACCGGCGCATGGACGCCCGCGAAATGAAAATCAAAGCCGCAGCCGCGGCACTGGAATATGTCGAGGACGGCATGCGTCTTGGCATCGGCACCGGTTCGACGGCTGAGGAATTCGTTCGCTTGCTGGCCGAGAAGGTTGCTGCAGGCTATCGCATCGAGGGCGTTCCCACCTCGGAACGCACCGCGCGTCTTTGCCTCGAACTCGGGGTGCCGCTCAAATCGCTGGACGAACTGCCGGAGCTCGATCTGACGATCGATGGTGCCGACGAGGTCGATCATCGGCTGCGACTGATCAAGGGTGGCGGCGGCGCGCTGCTGCGCGAAAAGATAGTCGCCAGTGCTTCGAAGCGGATGATCGTGATTGCCGACGAATCGAAGGTCGTCGACGTTCTCGGCGCCTTCAAGCTGCCGATCGAGGTCAATCCCTTCGGCCAGGTGGCAACGCGAATCGCGATCGAGAAGGTGGCCTCCCGCCTTGGTCTTTCGGGGGAAATCGCGGTGCGTCAGTCCCATGACGGGGCTTTCATGACCGACGGCGGACACCTCATTCTCGATGCATCTTTTGGCCGTATTCCTGATGCAGATGCGCTCGCAGGAGAGCTGAATGCCATTCCCGGCGTCGTCGAGCACGGGCTTTTCATCAACATCGCGTCGCTGGCGATCATTGCTGGGCCGGAAGAAGCACGCATTCTGACCGCGTCCTGAGCCGGCTCCCGATGCTCCGTGAGGAGCAGGGAGCGGCAAGGACAGGTTTCCACACATGCGGCCTGGCGGCGGCAATCGCCCGGGCTGCATGCGACAAACACAGGAGCAAGGGTAACAATGAACAAACTCGCAGGTCTTGTCCGCACATTCGCTGCCACCGCGGTTCTGCTTTCCGCATCCGTTCCGGCGGTTAAGGCCCAGGACGTCTCCGAAGACCAGATCAAGGCAGCGCGCGCGACGATCGCGGCGCTTGGCGTCACCAACAGCTTCGACAATATTCTGCCGAACCTCGCTGAGCGGCTGAAGAACACGCTGATCCAGGCATCACCGAACCATCAGGAGCTGATCACCGCGACGGTCGACGAGAAGGCTCTCACCCTTGCTGCGCGCCGCGCTGACCTCGAGCGTGAAGCCGCAACGATCTACGCCAAGACCTTCTCGCTCGAAGAGCTGACCGCGATCACCGACTTCTACAACTCTTCTGCCGGCAAGAAGCTCCTGAACGATGGCCCGATCGCTTCGCGCGAACTGCTGAAGGCTGCCGACATCTGGGCCGCAGGCGTCTCGCGTGACCTCACCCAGGAAGCCACCAAGTCGCTCGACGACAAGGTTGGTAAGCAGCCGGCAGCCGAAGGCGCCGTCCAGGCCCCGGCGCAGTAATCGACGACCGCCGAACGATCACGTTTCGATGAGCCCGGAGCGATCCGGGCTTTTCTTTTGCCGGGGGGCACCACTATATGTGCACCTTCGGTGCGGCCCCTCTGTTCCGCCCGCTTGCGTGTTGACCGTGAGATAGGTCGATCCGCGTTCCATTTGCCAATTCGGCGCGATTGCTTTCAGGAGACTGCTCATGCCCGCTTTCGACTATGACCTCTTCGTGATTGGTGGTGGGTCCGGTGGCGTCAGGAGCGGGCGCCTTGCGGCGAGCCTCGGCAAGAAGGTCGCGATCGCCGAAGAGTTCCGCTATGGCGGCACCTGCGTCATCCGGGGCTGCGTGCCGAAGAAGCTCTACGTCTATGCGTCGCAGTTTTCCGAACATTTCGAGGACGCGGCCGGCTTCGGCTGGTCGGTCGGCGAGAGCCGGTTTGACTGGAGGAAGCTGGTCGCCGCCAAGGAGCAGGAGATCACCCGCCTTGAAGGGCTCTACCAGAAGGGCCTCGACAATGCCGGCGCGGAGATCCTGCATACCCGCGCCGAGCTTGTCGGTCCGAACACCGTGCGCCTTATCGACAGCGGCAGGACGGTCACGGCCGAGCGCATCGTCATCGCCGTTGGCGGGCACCCGACGCCGCACGATGCGCTGCCTGGACACGAGCACTGCATTTCCTCCAATGAGGCCTTCGATCTCGCAGAACTGCCGAAATCGATCCTGATTGCCGGCGGTGGCTATATCGCCGTCGAATTCGCCAACATCTTCCACGGCCTCGGCGTCGAGACGACGCTGATCTATCGCGGCAAGGAAATACTCTCGCGCTTCGATCAAGACCTGCGCCGCGGGCTGCATGTGGCCATGGAGGAAAAGGGCATCCGTATCCTGTGCGAAGACATCATCCAGTCTGTCGCGCTTGACGCTGACGGGAGACGCGTGGCGCAGACGAAAAAACACGGCGAGATCGTTGCCGACCAGGTGATGCTGGCGCTTGGCCGAGTGCCGAACACCCGGGGGCTCGGCCTCGAGGCGGCGGGCGTCAAGACCGACGAGCGCGGTGCGATTGTGGTTGACGCGTTCTCACGTACCAGCGCGCCCGGCGTCTACGCGCTCGGCGATGTCACCGACCGCGTGCAACTGACGCCAGTTGCGATCCACGAAGCCATGTGCTTCATCGAAACCGAGTACAAGAACAATCCGGTGTCGCCGGATCATGACCTGATCGCCACCGCCGTCTTCTCGCAGCCGGAGATCGGCACGGTTGGCCTGACCGAAGAAGAGGCGGCGCGCCGTTTCGACGAGTTGGAGGTCTACCGCGCCGAATTCCGCCCGATGAAGGCGACGCTTTCCGGCCGCAAGGAAAAGACGATCATGAAGCTGATCGTCAACGCCGCTGACCGCAAGGTACTCGGTGCCCATATCCTTGGCCATGATGCTGGCGAGATGGCCCAGCTGCTCGGCATCTCGTTGAAGGCTGGCTGCACCAAGGACGATTTCGACCGGACGATGGCGGTGCATCCGACGGCGGCCGAGGAACTGGTGACGATGTATTCGCCGTCCTACCGCATTCGCAAGGGCGAGCGGGTCTGAACGCCTCGGGCGGATGCTGCTGCATATCTCCATAAATCGACGCGGATTTACGGACAAAGACATGCGGCAATTCAAAGCGCTACAGCGATCTATGCGCGTCTGACAACGCGCGCGGCGCTGTAGGAGGCGTGATTTATCCCGTTGAAACTGCGCACTATTCTTTCGAAGCGACGCCTTCGGGTTTTGGGATCGTGCGCAGGCGGGATATATCCTTGCGCCTTATGCGCCCTTGAAAGCAATGAATTCTGGTAGGATGGCTTTCCAAGCGTTTCCTTAACGTCTATAAGCCCGCATTCCGCGGCGTTTGCGACATGGGCGGCACCAGGGCTGGGCCGGGCGTTGAGGGCAGCGCACGCGGATGTGGAGTGAAATTTCCGAATACCGGGCGGCCGCATCGGCTGTCAGGGTACGACCCGCGCGGGTAGATCCGCGGCAGACAACAGGTGATCGAAATGGCACAGACTTGGACTCCAAACAGCTGGCGGCAAAAACCCATCCAGCAGGTGCCGGACTATCCGGACCTGGCAGCGCTTGAGGCGACCGAAGCACGCCTCGCGAAGTATCCGCCGCTGGTGTTTGCGGGTGAAGCGCGCCGCCTGAAGAGTGCACTTGCCAACGTCGCCGAAGGCCGCGGCTTCCTGCTGCAGGGCGGCGACTGCGCCGAGAGCTTTGCCGAGCATGGCGCCGATACGATCCGTGACTTTTTCCGCGCGTTCCTGCAGATGGCCGTCGTCCTGACGTTCGGCGCACAGCAGCCGGTGGTGAAGGTCGGCCGTATCGCCGGCCAGTTCGCCAAGCCCCGCTCGTCGGGCGTGGAAAAGCAGGGCGACGTGACGCTGCCGTCCTATCGTGGCGACATCATCAACGGCATCGAATTTACGGAAGAGGCGCGCATTCCGAACCCGGAACGGCAGATCATGGCTTACCGCCAGTCGGCCGCGACGCTGAACCTTTTGCGCGCCTTTGCCATGGGCGGCTATGCCAACCTCGACAACGTGCATCAGTGGATGCTCGGCTTCGTCAAGGACAGCCCCCAGGCCGAGCGCTACCGCAAGCTCGCCGACCGCATTTCCGAGACCATGGATTTCATGAAGGCGATCGGTATCACCTCGGAAAACCATCCGAGCCTGCGCGAGACCGATTTCTTCACCAGCCATGAGGCGCTGCTGCTCGGCTACGAGCAGGCGCTGACGCGTGTCGATTCGACGTCGGGCGACTGGTACGCCACCTCCGGTCACATGATCTGGATCGGCGACCGTACGCGCCAGCCCGACCATGCGCACATCGAATATTGCCGTGGCATCAAGAACCCGCTCGGTCTCAAGTGCGGCCCGTCGCTGACCGGCGATGGCCTTCTGGAACTGATCGACCTTCTGAACCCGGCAAACGAAGCCGGCCGGCTGACGCTGATCTGCCGCTTTGGCCATGACAAGGTGGCCGAACATCTGCCGCGCCTCATCCGCGCCGTTGAGCGCGAAGGCAAGAAGGTGGTCTGGTCCTGCGATCCGATGCACGGCAACACGATCACGCTCAACAACTACAAGACCCGTCCGTTCGAGCGGATCCTGTCGGAAGTCGAAAGCTTCTTCCAGATCCACCGCGCGGAAGGCTCGCACCCGGGCGGCATCCATATCGAGATGACCGGCAACGACGTGACGGAATGCACCGGCGGTGCCCGCGCGCTCTCCGGCGACGATCTCGCCGACCGTTACCACACCCACTGCGATCCGCGCCTCAACGCAGACCAGGCGCTGGAACTTGCCTTCCTCTTGGCCGAACGCATGAAGGGCGGCCGAGACGAGAAGAAGATGGTGGTCAACGGCTGATCTAAGCCGCTGGCGTCGTTCAGCTTTTCTGAACTTCGCTTGGACGTTTTGAATTTGACAATGCCGGGTCAGCGCTCGAAGCTGGCCCGGCATTTTCGTGTCTGGAGCAGCAATCGGCGCAGGTCATCCCGCGCGGCGCACTGCGCTCTGACATCATGAAACATCAGATGTGATGCTTGGGGGAAGCGATGCAGGACGTTCACAAGGGAAACTGCCTCTGCGGGGCAGTGCGTTTCAAGGCGCGCGGGCAACTGCGCGAGCTGATCTACTGCCATTGCAGCCAATGCCGCAAACAGACCGGGCTCTACTACGCCGCGACGAATGTCGAGGATGATGGCCTTGACGTCGAGGGAATGGAGAACGTGACCTGGTATCGGGCGAGCGACAGCGCCGCGCGTGGCTTCTGCCGGACCTGCGGCTCGGCCCTGTTCTGGAAGGCGGACGGATTGGGCTACACCTCGATCATGGCCGGTGCCTTCGAAAAGCCAACCGACCTCAAATCCGGTTACCATATCTTTTGCGAAGATCAGGGCGACTTCTACGAGATCAACGACGACTTGCCGAAGTTTGCGGCCGGACGCGTCTGAATAGCCGTTCCTAAGCTTCGCCCGTCGCTTGCCGTTGCGCTTGCTCGAAACCATTGGCAAGGCCGGCCAGCTTGACGGCCTGCCAATAGCAGTACTCATCGATCAGGCGTTCGCTCAGCCAGAAGATGCCACGCGGACCTTCCGCTGGTCTGCCGAGCAAGCCGGCGTCCTGGGCACGGGTAAAGATGCGCCTGATATGTGTGTTCGATAACATGTAGTGGGCTGCGAGATCGCTCAGGTTGGCCTCGACCCAGACCTTGCCCTCGACTGGATCGAGGCCATTCGGTCGTGACATCAGGTCATCCAGCAGCAGGCCGCCGCATTCCGTCCAGACAAACGTTGCGACGCCATCCGGCGGTTCGCTCCACCGCCGGTCAGACAAGAGAAGACGCGCCGCGATCGGTTGCGCGCGTTGGAAAAGGGAGGGGTCCGCTTCGACCCGCTGCACGCGGCCCTTGCCGTCAAAACGGTCAAGCGTTCCCATCTGGCTCATGAACCAGCGCAGCATGGCGCCCTCGCTGATCTCGGTCGGTTCCAGCGGGCGGACCTTCTTCCTCGCTCTCCCGCCTTCGGCATCGCGCAGCAACTTGTAGGTCAACAGTTCGGCGATGAAGGCGGCCGCGGTATTGCGGCTTGCGCCGCCGGTCTCATGCACGAACTTCAGGAGACGCGCCGTCGTAATGCCGGTGTCGGGATTGCCGGGCTCGCGCTCGAGATGAAGGGCGTAAATCGCCTGGCTGAGGGTCCACTTCTGGTGGGAGGCGACGAGGCGGGCGACACGCGGGAAGCTGTCGTAGGCCGTCATGAGATCGCGGGCACTCGCCTGGAGGATCGCGCGGAAGCTCCGGTGCTGAAGAAAATCGTCCTTGGTGAAGGCCAGCGATTGATCTCGCGCGACGCCCTCTTGCTCTGCCACGACACGCATCTGCTGCGCACACCCCCGATGCTCGCCCGGCTCACCGGATGCTACAGCGCGCGCCATAATCAGACGCGCAAAGATCGCTGTATCGCCTTGAACTTCTGCATGTTTTTGTCCTTGGATCGAACAGGATTTACGGAGAAGACATGCAATGAACAAGGTATCCGGCTGGCCAGCAGCCACTCAGCTGTGCCCCTCATAGCAGGGCAACCTTGTCCATAACGTGTGAACACCGGATTTTGTTCATTGGGGCGTCTGACGGTTTTCCGTCAAACGCCCCAAGAGTGTGTTTCCCTCGCTCGCTATTGCACAAGCACAGGCGGCTGGCACTTGACGCCGGTGACCCGAACGTCGGCCTCGCCGACCCGAACGCCGACGAGGAGAAGCAAGTTGTAGAGCAGGTCATCGACCGGCTTGGTGACGCCGCCCAGCGTCTGGGCGAGGGCCTGTTGCACGAGGGTCGGACTGCCGAGCGTCAGGAACAGGACCTGGATGTTCACGTCGAGATCGTTGAGAAGCGTCTGGGTCGTCGAGGTGAGGATATCCTTTGTCGAGACGGTCTTGATCGTTCGGGCCGCGACATCGGATGGGCTGAAGCTCAGGCGCGAGGCCTGGAGGTTCTGCGCTTCGACATGGGCGAGAGCGTCGATCTTGACCACCAGGGCATCGACGAGCCTGGCTCTTTGCACACGGGCGTCGGATGAGAAGTTGGACAGGACCGTCGGGTCGACGTCACCGATGGCGATTTCGGCAACTCCGGGCACCGCATCCACGCTGACCTCTGCATTGTCCGGCTTGCCGCCATAGCAGCGAATGTCGGCAAGCTTGGCCTCCGCATAGGCCAGTTCGACATAGAGCGGTAAACGAATTCGAATTCCGGCAAGGGCCGCCAGGCCATCGACGTTGACTTCGACGGCGAGGCGGGTTTGTGCCGTGCGAACGGCCGCGCCCGGTGTGCCGAGACGATGGCTGGGCGTTTCGACCGGCGGCTCGCCGATGGCGAGCTTGACCTTGGCGGAAGCGATGCCGGGAAGACCTGCAACCGCGTTGAGGGCAATCTGCTTGTCGCCATTGGCGATCGCCGCGGCGGCCGAGACAAGCTGGAGCGCGCTCACCTTCATCGTCCAATCGGAGCCCGCATCGATCTGAAGGCTCTTCTTGGGGTCGAGGTTCAGGATTTGCGCCAGCGTGAATGTGTGGTTGCTGGTCGCAGTCGAAAGCTCGATGCTCTTCAGCGCGCTCGTCACGGTACCAGACAAGCCTTGAACGAGGCGCATCGAGGCGAGCAGCTGCGGCATCGTCAGGTTGGCCTTCAGCACGTCCTCGTAGGAGGCCGCGGTCAGGTTCAGCCTCGTCGCTATGATCTTCAGGAACGGCTGGACATCGATATCCGCGTCGATGAGCGCCTCGTAGTCCATGACCTTCAGCGAAATCGTCGAGCCGAGCATTTGCCCGAGGATGGAATTAAGCAACCCGTCGTTCAGGCTGGCAAGCCGAGAGCCGACGGAGAATGCCGCGATCTTGGAACTGGCGGCCGTGCCATAGACGTTCAGCTGCGGCGGTGCGCTGAAGATAGCGGCGAGGAAGATGTCTCCCTTCTTCTCCAGCATGACCTGCACCGCATCCGTGGGCGTCGCATCCTTGACGAAGCGCTGCCCGGCATTAACGGATGGATCGGGGACATATCGCCCGCGCGTGACGGTCGCAACGCCATTCACCTTGCCGGTGCTAACGTCGCCGAGCGGCAGGACCTTGCCATCGATCGTCATCAATCCGGTCGGCGTCGCTACGCCGTAGTTCATCCCGTTGTTGGAGAAATGCTTGAGCACAGCTTGTTCGGCGGAGGAAATGTTGGCCGCGGCGGCAATCGCCGCAAGGTCGACCGTCGACTGCATTTCACGCTTTTGCATGGTGAGGTAGCCGTAGTCGATGCCAAGCGCCATGGACGTGATGACGAGAGGCATGGCCAGTGCGGCCGAGATGCCGATATTGGCGTCGCGCGATCGTGACAGGGCACGCAGGCGCGTTGGTTTCCATTGCATATCAGACCCCCCCGATGCGTATGGTCGCGAAGCGCTCGATCTGTTCGCTCGGCATCGCAAATGTGAACAGGTTGAAGATCGGCAGATCGCCGGCGTCGTACTTGATCCGGACGGTGAACTGATTTGCGTTGTTGGCGTCGTCCTTGACGGTGACGGTCATGCGCGATGACTTGATGAAAGCCTGGTCCATCGTCGTGCGCTGGATGTAGTCGGTCGCGAGCCGTTCACGCTCGGTTTCAGAAAGACCGGCAATGGCTGTGCGGGCGGCATCGGCGGCAATTTGCTGAATGGAATGGGCGGCGCTCAGATAGACGCCGTAGGCAATCACGGTCAGCACGCAAAGAAAAAAGAGCGGCGCTATAATTGCAAATTCGATTGCGGCGGCCCCGTCTCGGCCGCCTAACAGGCGCTTGAAGTTGGACATTGCAGCATCTCCGCGTACCCACGTTGCTGTATTTTTTCGAATGTCCCTGCATCCATAAGGTGAGCCTGAAATGTTAATTTTTTCATACCCTGATAAGTTGTTGAATTGGAATGCTTTTCCTCAATGTTGCAAAATGTGTATGCACAGTTGAATTAGTGTTTAGGAAAATGAGCTGGTTTTTGCCCTGTCACCTGCGCCGGACGGCAAGTGTGCCGAAGGCGAGCAACCCACCGGGTGCGACGGCCGGTTTCAGGCCATCGCGCCTGGCGGCCGTTTACGGCGATCCCGGTTTCGGTCAGTCCTGACCTGGTTCCGAAGGATAATGGGCGAGCTGTCGGTTAAGCGTGGCGAGGTCGGCGCGCAGTTCCGAAATCTCGGGCAACAGCACATCATCGACCTTGTGATGCAGTGCGATCAATTCGACTTCCGACTTGAGATTGACCTCGTAGTCCTTGGAGGCGGCGAAGCGGTCCCGTTCGGCCTGGCGGTTCTGGGACATCATGATGACTGGCGCCTGGAGGGCGGCGAGCATGGAGAGCACCAGGTTGAGGAAGATGTAAGGGTAGGGATCGAACGCGCCGGTGATGAGCAGAACGGAGTTCACCAGGATCCAGCAGACCAGAAAGCCGCAGAAGCCGAGGATGAAAGTCCAGGAGCCGCCGATGCGGGCGCTGTTGTCCGCAAGCCTGTCGCCGAAGGAGAGGCCGGCCGTAAAGGCCGCGTGTGAATCGGTCGCAAGCGTGCGCCGGTCGCGGGCGTGGGAGAGAATGCGGCGCTCGATCTCTCCGAGTTCGTTGAGCGGCTGCCGAAAAGCTGTTTTGAAATGTCGTTGAAGTGCGGCATGGCGATCTCCGGAGTTGGCCGGAGATAATCTACTTCATGTTTCCCTTAATCGTAGCCGATCAAAGGACAAAAACATGCAGCAAATCAAAGTGCTACAGCGACGACCTCTGCGCGTCTGATAAGACGCGCGGCGCTGTCGCGCGCCAGCGTCCCAATGAAATCACGCTCTAACGGATAATGCGTGAGGACCGGAGCGGCATGTCACCGCTCCGGTCCTTGCGATCAGTGGGCCTGGACGCTCGCGAAGAGCTCGGCATGGGACTTGAAGAACCGGTCCGTCGAGAAGCGGTCACCAAACATCATGTCGTGTTGCAGGAAGCGATAGTCACGCAGCAGAGCCGGCACCTTCGGCTGGCGAGACCACTCGGCTACTTCCTTGCCGTTCTTGCGGATCAGCATGTAGCGATCGACGACGCGATACTGGTCGTGAACCTTGCCGAGGAACCCGGTGTAGTAGGGATGCTCGTAGCCCGACTGCTTGAGGATCTGATAGGAGAGGAAGGCCGGGCTGATGCTGCCGACATTCTTCTTCGGGCCTGTCTTGTTCGACCAGACGACAAGCGGCGTTTCGTGCTGCGCCTTCATCTGGTCCTTCGAACCTTTGCGCTCCGCGGTGACGCCCTTCATGAAGCCGGTGCTGGTATAGACCGTGTTGAGCGGCGGCAGATGGTCGCCAAAGAGCACGATGATCGTTTCACGATCGCGGTTCTTGGCCCAGTCCATCAGCATCTTCAGGCTGTCGTCGGCTTCCTTGATGCCTTGCGCGTAGGTGGCAAGCACCTGGCGATCCGCCTCCGGCAAGTCGCCTTCAACCTTGATGGTGTTCTTGGGGTAACGGTTTGCCTCATAGGGGCCGTGGCCCTGCAGCGTGACGGCAAAGAAGAAGAACGGATCGTCCATGGCGTCGGCCTGGCGGATGATCTCATGCGTCAGCGACTCGTCCGAGGCGAAGATGCCGCGCTTCTGCATCGGCGGCATGTTCTCTTCCGACTTGAACATGTCGAATCCGAAGGCCTTGTAGACGGCGGTGCGGTTCCAGAACCAGCTCTGGAACGGATGGATGGCGCGCGAGACATAGCCTTCGCCACGGAAGAAGGTGGCGAGCGACGGGATCGGGTTGCGGATGTATTGCTGGTACGGGATGCTGCCATAGGGCAGGAAGGCGTTGGAGAAGCCGGTCAGCGCCTCGAACTCGACGTTCGCGGTCATGCCGCCGAACTCCGGCGAGAAGACGTTGCCCGACTGCATTTCGCGGATCGTTGGCATCGGATCGGGCGAAAGCTTGACGTTCGGCAGACGGGTCGGATCCCAGAAGGATTCGCTCATCAGCACGATGACGTCTGGCTTACCGCGGTGCGATGTGCCGGCCGGAAGCGGCTTTACCGGAATACGGTCGATGGCATCGACCATGTAGCCGGCAGGCGCGCTGACATTGGCCATAGGCAGATTGATGGCAAAGGCGAGGGCAAAGCCGTTGTGTTTGTAGTTCTCGGTCTGGTCCCACATGATGGGAATGACCTTCAGCCGGTCGCGGATCCAGGAGAACTGGTTGTAGTCCATGATGTTCCAGAAGGCGACGATAAGCGGCAGTGCGAAGGCAAGGCGTGCCACGCGCTCGCGCGTCGTCAGCTTGGGGAAGGTCCGCCAGGCGAAACGCAGGAGAAGACCGATCGCGACGACCGCAGCAACGAGGCCGACAGCGATAGCGACAGCGGTCCAGGGGCGGTCCTTCACCAGGACGGGCATCAGCTCCATGATCTGACGGCCGAACAGGAAGTCGGTCGGGTAGAGCGGATCGGAGAGGAACACTTGTTTCTGCTGGCAGATGACGGCCGGCAGGATCGCGAGCGGCGCGAGCACCACGGCGGACTTGTGCTCGCGGCCGAAAAGGCCGTCGACAGCCAGGAGAACGAGGAAGAACACGCCGATGGTCGTCAAGGCCGGACGGGCGGGGTCGAGAATGTAGGCGAGCGTATCGGTCAGCGACTGACGTACGACGAGCTCGACGAGGAAGACCAGTGTGGCTGCGACGAAAAGGGAGAACACTGCGCTGCGCGTGGACGCGAGCGTCTTGGCGTGCCGTGTGGTGAAGCCGGGTCTATCGACGTAGACGCGCGAGCCTCTCGCGACAGCGGAATCGATACTAGCCAACATATTCTCCAATTTCATAAATGCGTCGTGTAACTGTCATACGCCCGTCATTTTGAACAGGGGATGAATGGTTTCTTAACGGAGATTGGGAGCCGCCTTTCGTCGCGTGAGGGCGCTCTAACGGCGCTGCATAAGAACCGGGAAAAACAGAATTTTTCGGTTTTTTTTGCGTTGCTGCGATTGGCTGTGGGTATTTTCCCGCGGATTGCGCTAAAGAACATTGCGAAATGTCAGACGCAATCGTTCAGAACAGACCGACAGGCCCGCTCATGACCGCTCACAAAAACGCTCCCTCGCACCTCCGCATCGCAGTCGGCCAGCTCAATCCGACGGTCGGCGACATCGCCGGAAACCTGGCCAAGGCACGCGAGGCGCGCGCCGACGCAGCACGCCAGGGCGCCGACCTCCTGCTTCTGACGGAGCTGTTCATTTCCGGCTATCCGCCGGAGGATCTCGTCTTGAAGCCGGCCTTTCTCAAGGCCTGTCTTCTGGCGGTCGAAAAGCTGGCGGAAGAGACCGCCGACGGCGGGCCGGGCGTCATCATCGGCTTCCCGCGCCAGGCCAAGACCGGCCGGCACAATGCGGTGGCGGTGCTCGATGGCGGCAAGGTGGTCGCGATCCGCGACAAGGTCGATCTGCCGAACTACGGCGAGTTCGACGAAAAGCGCGTCTTCGATCAGGGCGAGATGCCGGGGCCCGTCAATTTCCGGGGCGTGCGCATCGGCATCCCGATCTGCGAGGACATCTGGGGCGATCTCGGCGTCTGCGAGACGCTGGCCGAAAGCGGCGCGGAAATCCTGCTGTCGCCGAACGGCTCGCCCTATTATCGCGGCAAGGTGGACGTGCGCCATCAGGTGGTCCTGAAGCAGGTGATCGAGACCGGCCTGCCGATGATCTATGCCAACCAGCTGGGCGGCCAGGACGAGCTGGTCTTTGACGGCGCAAGTTTTGCCTTCAACACCGACAAGTCGCTGGCTTTCCAGATGAGCCAGTTCGAAGAGGCAATCGCCATCGTCGAGTGGAAGAGGGGCGAGTCCGGCTGGCACTGCGAGAGCGGGCTGAAGTCGCGGCTGCCGGAGCCGGAGGAGGCGGACTATCGCGCCTGCATGCTCGGCTTTCGCGACTACGTCAACAAAAACGGCTTCAAGAACGTCATTCTCGGCCTCTCCGGCGGTATCGATTCGGCGATCTGCGCGGCACTCGCCGTCGATGCACTTGGCGAAGAGCGGGTGCGCACCATCATGTTGCCCTACCGCTATACCTCACAGGAATCGCTGAAGGATGCCAAGGAATGCGCCGCGGCGCTTGGGTGCCGCTATGACATCGTGCCGATCTCCGAGCCGGTCGAAGGCTTCCTGAGCGCGCTTTCCGATACGTTCGAGGGCACAGAATCCGGCATCAGCGAGGAGAACCTGCAGAGCCGCACGCGCGGCACGATCCTGATGGCGATCTCCAACAAGTTCGGCTCGATGGTGGTAACGACCGGCAACAAATCGGAAATGTCGGTCGGCTATGCGACCCTTTACGGCGACATGAACGGCGGCTTCAACCCGATCAAGGACCTTTACAAGATGGAGGTCTATGCGATTTCGCGCTGGCGCAACACCACGGTACCGCCGGGTGCGCTCGGGCCTTCGGGCGTGGTCATTCCAGTGAACATAATCGACAAGGCGCCGTCGGCCGAGCTTCGTCCCAATCAGACGGACCAGGATTCGCTGCCGCCCTATCCGGTGCTCGACGATATCCTCGAATGCCTGGTCGAGAAGGAGATGGGCACCGATGAGATCGTGGCCCGCGGCCACGACGAGGCGACGGTGCACCGGGTCGAACACCTGCTTTACATCGCCGAATACAAGCGGCGGCAGTCGGCACCGGGCGTCAAGATCACCAAGAAGAATTTTGGCCGCGACCGGCGCTACCCGATCACCAACCGCTTCCGCGACCGGGGGTAGGGTGTGAGCGCCTTCGGCGAAGGGCGGGACGGCAAGGATAGCCGTCCTGCGTTCACGGACGAGGAAATCCGGCTGCTTCGGCTGTGGTCGGTGAGCGATGTTTCTGCCGCCAGGCAGCTTTCGGCGCAGATTGCCTATTTCGCGACGCCGGCGGTGTTCGGCATCTATGGCTTGGCGACCGGCAATCTCGTTATCGTCGGCGTTGCCTTCGTCTGCATCCTGCTGCTGCTCGCCTGGGGCGTCGTCTCAAGCTGGCGGGACCAACGCAATTCTATTCTGATGCAGTCGGTCTGCGCCAAGGTCTTGGCGATGCTGGGAGCGGGCGAAGAACGCAAGCAATAGCTGCTTGGCTGCGACGGGAGAACGGCATGCGTAGTTCCATCGAAACCTATGACATCGTTACCGGCGAGACGCGCGTCGTCTGGCAGACGGATCGGCTGGTCGAGGCGCCGAACTGGTCGCCGGACGGATCGCATCTGGTGATCAATGGCGACGGTCGCCTTTACCGCCTCGGTCTCGACGGTTCGGAGCCGAGCGAGATCGACACAGGCTTTGCGCGTCTTTGCAACAACGACCACGGCATCTCGCCGGATGGCGGCACGATCGCCATCAGCGACAAAAGCGAATTCGGCAAATCGGCGATCTACCTGTTGCCGGCCGAAGGCGGCACGCCAAGGCTCGTCACCCGCAACCTGCCATCCTATTGGCACGGATGGTCGCCGGATGGGCAGACGCTTACCTATTGCGGCATTCGCGACCAGGTCTTCGACATCTACACGATCTCAGTCGATGGTGGCGAGGAGACGCGACTGACCCACGGAGAAGGGCGCAATGACGGACCCGACTGGTCGGCCGATGGTCAGTGGATCTATTTCAACTCGAGCCGCACCGGGCGCATGCAGATCTGGCGTGTCCGTCCTGACGGCAGCGATGTGACGCGGATCACCGACAGCCCCTATGGCGACTGGTTTCCCCATCCGTCGCCGGATGGAAAGAACCTGTTGGTGCTCTCCTATGACGGTGAGGTGTTCGATCACCCCAGGGATCTCGATGTTCGCTTGCGGCTGATGGACATGGACGGCGGCAATGCACGGGTCCTGTTCGAGCTCTTCGGCGGGCAGGGAACGATCAACGTTCCCAACTGGTCGCCGAGGGGCGATCGTTTCGCCTTCGTCCGCTACCAGCGGGAAAGCTGACAGAACTGGACAAGAATACCGGTTGCATGCTAGCGATCACGTCGTTCGCAGGGCGCATCCGATCCGCGGGAAGGGCAAGGCCCACCTGTCTCACTGAACTTGGTTGCCACACCTCTTTTCAGTCTGTGGGCGCGGATACCGGACGTGAATGAAAGGAGGTCTTTCATGATCACGCGCGATCTTCCCGCGAACCTTACCCTCGATACTATTCGCAAGCAGGCCAAGGCTTTTCTCAAGGCTGTGAAGGCTGGCGATGCCAGTGCCAAACAGAGGGCGCTTCCCTATTTTTCCGAACCGACTGCGATGGGGCTGCAGGATGCGCAGCTGGTACTTGCCCGCGAGTTCGGCTTTTCGAGCTGGACGCGGCTGAAGCGGCATCTCGAAAAATCCGGGAGCCATGCGCCGGCGACAGAGCAGCTCGCAAGCCGCCTTCTCTCGCTGGCAACGGTTTCCTATTTCGGCGACATAGCCGCTGATCCCGACCGTTTCACCCAGGCGCTTGCGCTTCTGCACGCACATCCTGAAATCGCCGGGGACAGCATCCACGTTGCCGCAGCACTTGGTGACGCCGAGGCAATTGACCGGTGGCTCGATCACGATCCGAAACTCGCAGGCAAGCGCGGAGGTCCCTATGACTGGGAGCCTTTGCTCTACGCCGCCTATGCCCGCGTTCCCGGCCGCTCTTCCCTGCCGGCCGGCCAGCGCCTGATCGCGCGCGGGGCTGACCCGAACGCTTACTGGCTCGATGACGGCCAGTATCGGTTCACGGTGCTGACCGGGGTCTTCGGAGAAGGCGAGGCCGGTCGCGAGCGACAGCCGCCGCACCCGGATTGCGTGACCTTCGCACGGCTGCTGCTATCCGCCGGCGCCCGCGCCAATGACAGCCAGGCGCTCTACAATCGGATGTTCGAGCCCGACAATACCTGCCTCAAGCTGCTTCTTGACTATGGTCTCAATGCCAACGACCGGAACAACTGGCTGGTGCGCAACGATGGCGGCCTGGTCGAGAACGGGGAGCGCGTCTTCGACTACCAGCTGGCCTGGGCGCTGGAGAAGCGCATGGGCGATCGCGTGCGCCTGCTCATCGAGCACGGTGCCGACGTCAATCGCGCGATCAAAGGGCGCACGCCCTATCAGTGGGCCGAACTCGGCGGTGACCAGGCGCTGGCGCAGTACCTCGTGTCGCGCGGCGCTACCGAGGCGCCGCTCGACGACGTCGACCGTCTGGCGCGTGCGATCTCGCAAGACGACGGAGACGCGGCGACGGCGCTCGTTGATGCGGATCCGACGCTGACTGCGCGTACGCAGGCGGCGCACCCCGCATTGCTGCACGAGGCGGCCGGTGAGGACCGGCGGGCAGCGGTTGCGCTGATGCTCTCCCTCTGCTTCGACGTCAACCGCATGACCTCACGAACGCCGCTGCACGAGGCGGCCCTGCATGGGCACCTGGAGATGGCGAAGCTGCTGCTCGATCACGGCGCCAACGCCACGGCGCGAGACCCCCACCACCATGCTCCACCCATCGGCTGGGCCGAATACAACGGCAAGGCGGACATGGTGCGCTTCCTGAAGGAGCAGCCGCTGGATATTTTTGCAGCGGCGTCCTTTGGCCTGGCCGGGCGCGTCGGCGAACTCCTTGACCAGCAACCGACGCTTCTTGAGACGTCGTTTGGCGACTTCCGGGGGCGTGGCCGAGCTGAGCCGCAGCACGACTGGATGACGCCGCTTGCCTTTGCGGTGATCAATGGCCAGGCGGATGCCGTGCGGATGCTTCTCGAGAGGGGGGCGAATGCCGGCTTGCGTGATGGAGCGGCCGGGCCTTCCATCCGCGATCTTGCGCGCGACAAGGGGGACGAAGAGATCCTCGGCCTGCTGCGCGGCGCGCCAGTGGTGCAATAGGCGATCAAAACGACCGCCGAGGGGAGCGCTTGCACTCCCCTCGCGAGCTGATGCGACTGCTGATTGTCCGTCATTTCAGCCGGTTGAAATCGTTAAGTATTTCAACACCAGCTTATTTAAGCCAAACTTCGATTTTGATCGCTAGGGTGCCGCTAGTACCGGCTGCCCTCGTCAAGCATCGCGCTTCCCGAAGTGCAAAAATGCCTGACGCGACCGGTACGCACGAGGGGGGACTGGCGTGGTGGAAAAGACGTTGCGGCTGGCAAAGCGGGATAAGACGGTATGGACGATCCATGCGGCCTGCACCTTGGTCGCCGTGCTGATCATCGCAAGCCTCATCTATGTGCTCGATCGGTCGGTGACAGAAGCCGATCGCTTCGGACTTTCTGCGGAGCGAAGGCTGGTCACCAATGAACTGCGCCACCAGATGGACGCGGTCGTCCAATTTCAGGCACAGCTCTCCTTCTGGGACAAAACCTACGAGGAGTTGGCACGCGGGCGCGTCAGCGACGCTTTTATCGCAGACGAGCTGTCTGGCTGGTTGTGGGAAGACTACGGCTTTTCCTGGCTGATCCTGACGGACGCGGAACGCAACGTTTCCACGGTCTTGAAGGACGGCGCTGTTTTGTCGATCGAGGCGGCGCGTGTTCCACTCGAAGAGATCGACGATTTGATCGAGGAAGCCAAGCGCCGCTACGACAATGCCCTTAGAAACAACCACGGCAACTACCAGCTGGATGTCGTGACACCCGATCCGCAATCGGTGATGCCGGCGGTTCCCGGTATTCACGCGGTGGATCTGCGCGAGATCGACGGACACATGAGCGTGGCGGTCGTGCAGGCCGTGATCCCGGAGAGCCTGGTGGTGCCGGCGGAGCGTCGCGCGCCCGTTCTCATGGTCTCGGTGCGGCCTGTCACGCCAAAGATGATGCGCGAGATTGCGGCGCGGCTGGGGGTCCGGGGGCTCGGCTTCATCCCCCTCAAGGAGCTGCCGGAAAGCAGCGTCTATGCATCGGTCGGGCGCTGTTCCGATGCTTCCTGTCTTGTGGCCGCGTGGCTGCCGAAATCACCTGGCGGCTTCGTGCGTGCCGAGCTGTTGCCAAGCGTCATCATCATGGCGATCGTCGCGGCGTTGCTGATGGCATTCGTGGCGCTGCGCTTTTCGACGCTCTTTGCCGCCTTGCAGCAGAGCGAGGCGCTGAACCGGCATCTTGCCAAGCACGACCGCTTGACCGGGCTGCTCAACCGCAGCGGTTTCGACGATATGCTGGCGGCGGCGCTCTTGAACGCAAGGACGTACCCGTTCGCGCTCGTCTATGCCGACCTCGACGAGTTCAAGGCGGTCAACGACCGCTATGGACACGCAGCGGGCGATGCGGTGCTCGTCGCGATCGCCGAGCGCTTCCGCCATCGCGCGGGGCCAAAAGGTACTGTCGCGCGGCTCGGGGGCGACGAGTTTGCGGTTATTCTCGGCGAGTGCAGCGAGAGCGAAGCCCGTGGCCTCACAGCTGGGCTGATTGCTGACGCGCAGACGCCAATCGCCTTTGACGGCCAGATGCTCGTCGTCGGCGGCAGCGCCGGCATAGCCTTCGCTCCGCGGCACGGGCAGACGGCGCGCCAGCTGCTTCTGGCCGCCGACGAGGCGCTCTATCTCGCCAAGCGGCGTGGCCGCAATCGCGCCGAGACGGCAGATGCCATGATACTGCCGAGCGGAAAGAACGGCGATCAATCGGCCGCCTGAGACCGTCGCGGAGGCGATTGGTTCAAGTGACGCGCCTATTCGGGGACATTGCAGGGCGTAATGACCACCACCGCAGAAAGTTGAGAGCCGGCGGCCGGAGCCTGGCGATGCAGCATGATCGCGCGAAAGGCCGTGCGCGCGTCCGTCTTGAGGTCATGGTGCAGCACGAAGTGGATGCGCCGCTCGCGCAGAAGGGCCAGGTTGTCCTCGTCGAGATCATGGGCGACGTAGAGAGCGCAGTGGCGGTTGAGACGCTCGAAGGCTGCCAGAACCGAACGGTTGCCACCGCCGATCGAGTAGGCGGCATTGATGTCGGGGTTGGCCGCAAGTGCTGCATCCGCCAGCGCGCCGGTTTCGATATCGCGGCCGTGCCCCTCGCTGATCTCGACGATGCGGATTGCCGGATAACGCTCGCGCAGCAGTCGGCGAAAGCCGATTTCACGCTCTTCCTCGCCGCGAAAACGACCACTCGAGAGGGTCACCAGCACAGTCGCCAAGGTGTCCGAAAAGCGCTCGCCGATCAGGTAGGCGGCGGTTTCGCCGGCCGCGCGGTTGTCGGCGCCCGCATAGGCGGTTCTCGGCGAATTGGGCAGATCGGTCACCAGCGTGACCACGGGAATGCCTGATGTCTCGAAGCGGGCCACGGCTGCGACGATCTCGGGCACATCGGGAGCCTTCAACACGACCCCGTCGGTTCCCCTCAGCCTGATGCGGTCGAGCAGTTGGACGATGTCCTGCGGGCGCATCGTCTCGGCGAAATGGAACCGGCAGCGGAAGATCGTGGGCGCGAAGGTGAGGGCCTCGCTTTCGAATGCGTGGCGAACCGCATCGGTAAAACGCTCGGGCGCCTCCATCACGATATCGATCGCGAACTTGCGGCCCTGAACATCGAGACCCGCCTGCTGCTTTTCCAGTTCCTTGATGGCGGCGCGAACGCGTGCAACGGTCTGTCGCCGAACGCCGGGGCGTTCGTTCAGCACACGATCGACGGTCGCCGCGCTGAGGCCAGCCTGAAAGGCGATATCCTTGACCAGAAACGGATGCGCCAACGGCCGGCTCCTGATGGTTTTTTGATGGGTTCCTGCCCTATATCATGATTTTCCGCCGCCTATAGTCGTTTCCATCAGATGTTCCAGGGAGGAAACGGGATGAAGGGCGACAACAGCGCCGGGCGGCGGATCGAGCGCGTCTGGCTGACGCAGGATGCATGCGACATCGAGGCATTCCGGGCGGAGGTCGAACGCCGCACAGACCTTTCGGACTATCCCTATGCCAAGGGCTGTGAGAAAAATGTCTTGATCTACGACAGCGCCGATCTGATTGCCGCGTCCAGCGATGCCGAGGATCGGCGCGCTGTTCTGGCGGAGATCTGCGAGGTCCTTGCGACCGGCCCGGGTGTGGCCGTCTTCAAGGGGGCCTTTGCCGACAGAACGGCGATCGATGTCGCGAGCGGCGTTTTCGATGCGATCATCGAGGAACAGCATCGCACGAACAGCGGCGGTGGCGACCATTTCGCCAAGCCCGGCGCCAATGATCGCATCTGGAATTCGCTGGAAAAGCATTGCCTGAAGGCACCGGAGAATTTTGCCGCCTATTATGGCAACGCCATCATCGCGCTCGTCAGCGAGGCGTGGCTCGGGCCGAACTACCAGATGACGGCGCAGGTCAACCGCGTCAATCCGGGTGGGGCCGCGCAATCGGCGCATCGCGATTACCACCTCGGCTTCCAGACCTCTGCGGTGATCGAGCAATATCCCGTTCATGTGCACAGGCTCTCGCCCGTTCTCACCCTGCAGGGGGCAGTCGCTCATTGCGACATGCCGCTCGAAAGCGGCCCAACCCTGTTCTTGCCCTATAGCCAGACCTATGTGCTCGGTTATCTGGCGCTCAACCGGCCGGAGTTCCGCGCCTATTTCGACGAACATCACGTTCAGCTTCCGCTTGCAAAAGGCGATGTCGTCTTCTTCAATCCGGCGCTTTTTCATGCGGCCGGTACCAATCGCTCCGCCGATATCCGGCGCGTGGCCAATCTCCTGCAGGTATCTTCGGCCTTCGGTCGGGCAATGGAGACCGTCGACCGGCTGACGATGAGTGCGACGCTTTACCCGGCCTTGAAGACCTTGCTGGCGGACGGCAAGCTGACGGCTGCGGAAGCCGCCAACGCTATCGCGTCCTGCGCCGAAGGCTACTCCTTTCCGACCAATCTCGACCGTGATCCGCCGCTCGGCGGGCTCGCACCGAAGACGCAAGCGCAGTTGATGCGGGAGGCTCTCGCCAAAGGTATGAGTGCGGTGGATTTACATGCGGCACTTAAGGAGCAGGCACGGCGCAAGCTGAGCTGATGGCCCGACACTGTCGAAGTGGGCTCCCGGCGAATACGGTCGGGAGCAGTTTTTGTTTTTGCATGATCCAAGGCCAAGGGAGGACATCCAATGAGCGAACAACTGAACGGCAAGATCGCCATCGTCACGGGCGGAACGCAGGGACTGGGTGCAACGATTGCCGGCCTGTTCGCCGAGCGCGGGGCGGCCGGCATCGTCATTTGCGGCCGCAACGCTGCCAAGGGACGCGCCAAGGCCGAGCAAATCGGCAAGGCGAGCGGTGCGAAAGTGGTCTATGTCGAGGCCGATCTCGAAAGGGTGGAGGATGCCCGCAGGGTCGTTGCCGCTTGCGATGCGGAGTTTGGTCGCATCGACGCGCTGGTCAATGCCGCAGCCATCACCGACCGCGGCACGATCCTCGACACCACTCCGGAACTCTTCGATCGCATGTTCGCCATCAACGTGCGCGCGCCGTTCTTCCTCATGCAGGAGACGATAAAGGTGATGCGGCGGGAGAAAACCGAGGGCACCATCGTCAATATCGGTTCGATGTCGGCGATGGCCGGACAGCCGTTCATTGCGGCCTATTGCTCATCGAAGGGGGCGCTCGAAACCCTGACCAAAAACACGGCCTATGCGCTGCTGCGCAACCGCATCCGCGTCAACGGCCTCAACATCGGCTGGATGGCTTCCGAAGGCGAAGACCGGATCCAGCGCGAGTTTCACGGAGCTTCGGCAGACTGGCTCGACAAGGCCGCCGCCAGCCAGCCTTTCGGCCGACTGGTCGATCCGGCGGAAGTGGCGCGCGCCTGTGCTTACCTTTCGTCGGCGGAATCCGGATTGATGACCGGATCCGTGATCTGCTTCGACCAGTCGGTTTGGGGCGGCTATGACGGTTCGCCGCATCCGGTGGCACCGCTCTGATCGTCGCTTGTCTTTCTCTGGCGGCTGTGCCCTTATGGCGGCCGTCAGGTGCCCGCGAAAGCGGGAGAATCGGGAATCCGGTGCCATTCCGGAACGTGCCCAACGCTGTGACGGGGATGGTCGCGTCGAAATCGCCTTGAATTATCTTTCAAGGCGTTGCCACTGGATCTTAAAGCGATCCGGGAAGGTGGGGCGGCCAGTTGAACCGGAGTCAGAAGACCGGCCTGGCGAGATAGACCGAACCCGCGCGGACGGCGGAAGGTTTCGCATTGTTGGGGATCGAACGATGCTGACTGAACCGAAGGGTGGCCTTGCGGCCGCCGGTGCCTTTTCGCCGGATGAGCGGGAGGCCGTCTACCGCGCCATCGAAACGCGCCGCGACGTGCGCGATGAGTTTCTCCCTGAGCGCTTGCCTGATGATCTTGTGAAACGGTTGCTTGGCGCCGCCCACAGCGCACCGTCCGTCGGCTTCATGCAACCCTGGAACTTCGTGCTGGTGCGGGCGCCGCAGACACGCGGGCGCGTGTGGCAGGCGTTTCAACGCGCCAATGACGAGGCCGCGCTGATGTTCGATGGCGAGCAACAGTCCAAGTATCGCTCCCTGAAGCTCGAAGGCATTCGCAAGGCGCCACTCAACATCTGCGTCACCTGCGACCGAACCCGTGGTGGCACGGTCGTCCTCGGACGCACGCACAATCCGCAAATGGATGTCTATTCCACTGTTTGCGCCGTGCAAAACCTCTGGCTTGCGGCGCGCGCCGAAGGGGTCGGCGTCGGCTGGGTCAGCATCTTCCACGAGGCCGAGATCAAGGCGATCCTCGGTATTCCCGACCATATCGAGATCGTCGCCTGGCTCTGCCTGGGCTTCGTCGACCGGCTCTATCAGCAGCCCGAGCTGGCGGTAAAGGGATGGCGCCAGCGCCTGCCGCTCGAAGATCTCGTGTTCGAGGAGGGGTGGGGGAACCGCTGCGAGAAGCCGTCGCGCCCAGGAAAACCGTGAAACGGTATTCCGTCCGGACTTTCGTCATTTCAAAGAGATAGATGATTTCATTGTTGCGATGAAACAACGAAAGGATCTGGCTGCTGCCGCTCAGTTGCTCTGGGTCGGTTGATAGGCCGGCCCCTTCGGGTGCTTGAGGTCGATCGAGGTTTCCTGCTGTGGCAGGTAGGTCGGGCCGACGATGCGGACCTTGCTCTTTGCCGGATCATAGGGACGCTCTTCGGCCGGCACCTTAACGGCATTTGTCTCAGCTTCCGGCTTCTTGGTCTCGATCACCACGATCGACGACTGATCGCTACCCTTCATCGTGCCGCTTGGCTTTGGGTCGGTTGCGGCGGTCTGCGGCATCTGGCAGCCGCACATGCCGGGCTTGCTGACGCCGCGGGTGCGGTAGGCAAACGCATTGGGCATTTCGGTATAGGGCCGCCCAGTCATGGCCGATACCATCTGGTCGCTTTCTTCCGTGTTGAGATCGTGGAAATAGAGTTCCGTTTCAGCACCCGGGCAGCGCGCCCTGCAAGCCTGTTCGTCACGCGGGAAGTCGGCCGGCGTCGCGTCCGAAGAGATCGGGAAGAACGCGCCGTCGCAGGTGCGCACGCACATGGTGCGCAGCGTGCCCCTGTAGTAGCCATCCTGCGGCATGTAACCGTCTTCACCGGCTCCAAGCATCGGGCCGTAGGCGTCGTCAGGAGGCAGGTCCGCGACGATGTTGCGGTGCGTTTCCGGCTCTTCCGGTTCGACGCTTGCGAACTCTTCACGGTCGCCGTAGCAGCCGTTGATCTCGAGCGAAGCCAGGATCCGGCGACGCGTGCTTTCGTTACCCCCGGCAACGATCTGCTCGCGCTGCGACTTGAGCATGCTGAGATTGTCTTCCATCTCGGCGATGAGGCTGTTGAGTGCGCCACAGCTGTCGGCGTCGCCGCCATCGAAGACGATGACGTCGCCGCCGTTGCAACCCGCACGGCGCCGGTCGTTCTTCGCCCGGCGCAGTTCGATGTTTTGGCGCGAGATCGCACTCGCATAGTCACGGGCGTCGGCGTTGGTCGCGATGAGATCGGGCAGTTGCGCCAGCCGGGTGTTCAGCCGGTCGCATACGGCCGATGCCATGGCCGGATCGGTACCGATCAGAGCCAGAGGCACGAGGGCCGCAGCGACGTGTTTCAAGCGCGCGAACACGGGCGAAAGTCTCTTCCTGTTGCCAGGTTGGCGCCAACCTTCTGTTGCGGGCGGCTGCCAGCGGCATGTCCTGTTTCATCTCCATCATAGAGCTTGTCGGTGATCGCGCAACGACAAGCCACGGTTTGCGTTAACGGTGCGAAACGACGCAGGCGCTCAAGCGGCGCGGGCCGTTTCAAGCGACATCGGGCGATCGAGCACGGTGCCTTCGATGGCGGCGACCGCTTTCATCCGCTCAAGCAGGTTCGGGGTCACTTCCCAGGCGACGGCAACCGCGAAGACCGAGCCGATGCGATGCGGTTCTGCGATGCGTTCGCCGGGGCATCCCATGCGCCGGAACATGCGCTCCAGAAACACGTCGGTGACCGTGACGATATGGCTGATGCCGGACGCCAGCCCCAGTTCTCCGACGCCGCACATCAGTTCGGCGGCCGCGACCGTCACCTGGTTAGAGGCGCGGTCCTGCGAAATCTCGGGCTCGATGCAGAAGCGGCTGGATTCCCAGATGGAAGCGCTTCGGATTTCCGGGTTGTCGCCGAGCAGGATCGGGAATGTATCGTCGAGCATGTTGGGGCCGAGCGTCGGCAGCAGCCTCAGCGAGCCGCGCAGCCGGCCGTCGGGAGCGTAGGACAGCACGTAGAGCGGGTTGGCCTTGTCGTAGTTGTCGATTTCCCATTCACCGTCCGTTTGCACGTCCCACTTCAGGAAATCATGAAAGACGCGCTTGCGCAGCCGGAACATGTCATCGACGGCCTGAGGGTGCTGTGCGCGGGTCTTTCCGTTCAGGATCCTGATCATCGTCTTCTCCATCCTTGTTTGGGGATGGGCGGATGCTGTCAGGCTCTCGGTGGTCGCGTAACTGTCGGTAGTGACAGTTCAAATGCGATGTATTTGCCACTAGATTTCGAGGGGTTTTGGATGGAGGGTTCGTCTTGTCAGTCGATCAGACGGTAGGGATCAGTGCGTGCCGCACGGCCTGCGCCACGGCCTGGGTGTTGGAGACGACATTCAGCTTGCGCCTCGCATTGGTCATGAAGAAACGCACCGTGCGCTCGGAAATGCCGAGGATCGTGGCGATCTCCCAATAACTCTTGCCGGCAGCCGCCCAGGTCAGAACTTCCGTCTCCCGCCCTGTCAGCCGCATGTCGCGTGCCGCCGAGAGGCCACCGGCCATCGCGCCGTGTTCGAGCATGGCGGCATGGAAGAGGTTGGCGGCCAGCTGGAAGTCGCGCAGGTGATGGCGGCGATAGCTCGACCACTCGTTGGCCGGCATGTTGACGTTGATTGCCAAAAGCGCCATGCGACCGGCGGGCGACGGCAGTGGCAGGGCAACGCCCTCGGTGGAAATGCCGATCTCCTGTGCGGCCTCGAACAAGGGCTCGCATTCCGGGAAGCGATGTCGCGCCATCGTCCACTCCACCGGGCGCACGCCGCCAAGGGCGAGTTTCAGGATGGGATCGATCCGGTGAAGGCTGCGGACCCGGTAGATTTCGGCGGCATAGGCGCCGAAGGTGTGATGCAGCCGGCAGACCTTGAGCTCGTCCGCGTAGGGCTCTGCCTCCAGGTAGAGCAGATGGGCAATACGGAAGGTCCGGCGCATCAAGGTAAAGAAATGAGCGGGCTCGACACAGCCCCCGCATTCCAGGATTTCCAGCATGTCGAGGACAGCCTGCTGCTCAGTCATGCCACAACACCGAATCTCGTCCGAGGCTTCAGCATGGTTAGAGGTTCACCTTTTGTCCAGCGCAAACTTTCCCGATTGGTGTGTAATACCAATTCTGCAAATCCTGATTGCATCCACGGGTGAGGTCCGCGCGGGACGGCACCGCGGCAGCGGAACTGAAAATGATCCTCAAACCACGGACCGTCGCGCCTGAGGCAGGCGCGACGCTCGGATATGGCTTCGGGGGCGCCGGTGCGGCGCCCGATTGCAGCGAAGATCGGTGGCGATCTTCGCGCTTTCATCTCAGCCCGGATGGCTGGCTTCGACGACTGCGAGTGCCGCCATGTTGACGACGCCGCGCGAGGTGACGGACGGCGACAGGATATGAGCCGGCAGCGCCGAACCGAGGAGAATCGGGCCGACGTGCAGGCTGTCGGTCATGGTCTTGACGACGCCGAGCGTGATGTTGGCGGCATCGAGATTGGGGAAGACCAAGAGGTTGGCTTCGCCCGAGAGACTGCTGTCCGGCATGACGCGTTGGCGCAACACTTCCGAAATCGCCGCATCGCCGTGCATTTCGCCGTCGACTTCGAGGTCGGGAGCAAGTTCCCGCACGAGCTGAAGTGCCTTGCGCATCTTGGTGGCGCTCTCCGATTCGCGCGAGCCGAAGTTCGAATGCGAAACCAGGGCAGCGCGCGGCGTGATGCCGAAGCGGCGGATTTCCTGCGCCGCCATGACCGTCGTCTGGGCGATTTCTTCCGCGCTCGGGCAGTAGCTGACATAGGTGTCGGTGAAGAAGGTGGCGCCGCGCTGCGAGATCAGCAGGCTGAGAGCCGAGAAGTCGAGTACGCCTTCACGCTTGCCGATGATCTGCGAAACGTCGCGCATGTGCCTGGAGTAGCGGCCTTCGACGCCGCAGATCAGCGCATCGGCTTCGCCGCGCTTGACGGCAAGCGCGCCGATAACCGTGGTATTGGTGCGCACGATGGTGCGGGCAGCTTCAGGAATGACTCCGAGGCGGCCGACGAGGGCGAAATAATCCTCGACATAATCGCGATAGCGCGGATCGCCTTCCGGGTTGACCACTTCGAAATCGACATCGGGACGGATGCGCAGGCCGTAACGGCGCAGGCGCGTCTCGATGATCTGCGGACGGCCGATCAGGATCGGCCGGGCCGTGCCTTCCTCCAGCAGCACCTGGGCCGCGCGCAGCACGCGCTCGTCTTCGCCTTCGGCAAAGATCACGCGGTTCTTCTGGGCGTTCTTGGCTGCGGCAAACACCGGCTTCATGATGAAGCCGGAGCGGAAGACGAAGCGGTTCAGCTTGTCGAGATAGGCGTCATAGTCCTGGATCGGGCGGGTGGCGACACCGCTTTCCTCCGCGGCCTTCGCTACGGCCGGCGCGATGCGCAGGATCAGGCGCTGATCGAAGGGCGAGGGGATCAGGTAATCGGGGCCGAAGACCGGGGTCTCGCCGGAATAGGCGCGGGCGGCGACGTCGGACGGCTCTTCGCGGGCAAGGCCGGCGATGGCGCGCACGGCGGCCATCTTCATTTCTTCGTTGATCGTGCTTGCGCCGCAGTCGAGCGCGCCGCGGAAGATGTGCGGGAAGCAGAGAACGTTGTTGACCTGGTTCGGGAAGTCCGAGCGGCCAGTGCAGATCATCGCATCCGGGCGAGCGGCGCGGGCTTCTTCCGGCATGATTTCCGGCGTCGGATTGGCGAGCGCCATGATCAGCGGCTTCTCGGCCATCTGCGCCAAAAGTTCGGGCTTCAGGACGCCCGCTGCCGACAGGCCGAGGAAGACGTCGGCGCCGCCGATGCTGTCGGCGAGAACGCGGTTGTCGCTCTCCTGGGCGTAGACGGATTTCCACTCGTCCATCAACACTTCGCGGCCCTTGTAGACGAGGCCCTCGAGGTCGTGCACCCAGATGTTCTCGCGCTTGGCGCCGAGCGTGACGAGCAGGTTGAGGCAGGCAAGTGCGGCGGCACCGGCGCCCGACGTGACGATCTTCGCCTTGGCGATGTCCTTGCCGGCGAGTTCCAGCCCATTGAGGATGGCGGCGGCGACGATGATGGCGGTTCCGTGCTGGTCGTCATGGAAGACCGGGATCTGCATCTTTTCACGCAGGCGGCGCTCGACCTCGAAACATTCGGGCGCCTTGATGTCTTCGAGGTTGATGCCGCCGAAGGTCGGCTCCAGCGCGGAGATCACGTCGACCATGCGCTCGATGCTCGATGCGTCGATCTCGATGTCGAAGACGTCGATGCCGGCGAACTTCTTGAACAGAACCGCCTTGCCCTCCATCACGGGCTTGGAGGCCAGCGGCCCGATATTGCCGAGGCCGAGAACGGCCGTGCCGTTGGAAATGACGGCAACAAGGTTGGCGCGCGCCGTATAGTCGGCAGCGGTTTCCGGATTGTCGCGGATGGCGATGCAAGGGGCAGCGACACCAGGCGAATAGGCAAGCGCCAGGTCGCGCTGGTTGCCAAGCGGCTTGGTGGGCTGGATTTCGAGCTTTCCCGGGCGCGGGTAACGGTGGAAGAAAAGGGCCTGCTGGTCGATGTCGCCGCTGGCCGGACCGGTATGGGATTTCGTCTTGTCGCCCGTGTTCATGCTCTCACATTCCTCATTCGTGGTCGTGCCTTTTGGCATGAATTCGGAGCGAGGTACAGTTTTGCAGCACTGATTTCAGTGAAGGCCTCGGCCGGCCATGCTTATGTCATCTTCCTGAAACACGAGTCTGGTTTTCACGAGGGCAGGAAGCGCAACGAAGACGAGGCTGGCATGACGGCGGCGCAGCAAGACAACTCCGTACGGAAGCTCAGGACGTTGTTCATCTCCGACGTCCATCTCGGCTCTAAGGCCGCCAAGACGGACTACCTCCTGGATTTCCTGCGACACCATGAAGCGGAGACAATCGTCCTTGTCGGCGACATCGTCGACGGCTGGCGGTTGAAGCGCAGCTGGTACTGGCCGCAGAATTGCAACGACGTCGTTCAGAAGCTGTTGCGCAAGGCGCGCAAGGGCACCCGTATCGTCTATATTCCGGGCAATCACGACGAGTTCCTGCGCGATTTTCCGGGTGTTCATTTCGGCGGCATCGAGGTGGCGCAGCGTTACATGCACAAGGCAGCCGATGGCCGCACCTATCTCGTGCTGCACGGCGACGAATTCGACGTGGTCGTACGCAATGCCCGCGTGCTCGCCTATCTCGGCGACTGGGCCTATGACACGGCGATCGCCATCAACATCGGCCTGGCTGCGATCCGCCGTCGCCTCGGCATGCCCTATTGGTCGTTTTCCTCCTGGGCAAAGCTGCAGGTCAAGCATGCGGTCAACTTCATCGGCGAGTTCCAGAAGGTCGTCGCCGAGGAGGCGCGCCGACACGATGCTCAGGGTGTGATCTGCGGACACATCCATCACGCGGTCATCGAGGACATTGGCGATATCCGCTACATCAACACCGGTGATTGGGTGGAAAGCTGCACGGCGATCGCCGAGCATGATGACGGTACGATGGAACTGATCACCTGGCACCAGATGCGCGGCGGGGCCGGCGAGGCCGAAGCTGCTGGTGAAGCCGACAAGCTGCTTGCTCAACTTCTGACCCGGCGCGCTGCCTAGCCTGCTTTCTTTGCGGCCGGCAGATGATTTGGAATGGGATCGATCAGCGTTCCCGCCCATATCGCCGGAAATGCGTCAATGCCATTGTGGAGGCGGTTGGGGCACGACAACAGCTGCCTGGATACCGCTCAGGCAGACGAGGCGTCACCGCTGTTGGTTATCGACGATGAGCGCAGGGACGGCGACGCGGATGATTTTCCGCATGACGGCGATCTACCGCGGTTTGCGAGGTTGCAGCCTCAACGAAAGGTCTGTCGCGAAAACTAGGTTATGGCGGGGCTTGCCCGGCCTGTGCTAAAGATCGGCCACAGCCATCAGGTCAGCCGATGATTCCCTCCTCAGCGCCCGCATCCGTGGGCCCTCCGCCGCGCCATTTCGCGCTTCGCATCGCTTTGCTCTTTTGCGCGCCGTTGATCGTCAACGGCTTCGCGATGCCGTATTTTCCGGTGTGGCTCAGCACGCTGTCGATGACAGACTTTGAAATCGGCGTGGTGCTGGCGCTCCCGATGTTCGTGCGCGTCATCACCGCGCCGATCGCGGGCGTCATCGCCGACAGGCTTGGCGATCGGGTGGTCGTGCTGATCTGGTCCGGTTTCCTGTCGCTCACAACCGCCTTGGTGCTGTTTTATTTCCGCGATTTCTGGCCGGTGCTGGTCATCTATACGCTGCAGTCGGCGGTCTACTCGCCCTATGTGCCGATCGTCGAGGCGATCGCGCTCTCCGGGGTCCGGCGCTGGGGCTTCGATTACGCCCATATGCGGCTCTGGGGCTCGGTCGCCTTCATCGGCGCGACGATGCTCGGCGGCTGGATGATCGGCATTATCGGCAGCGACATGGTGCTGCCGGCGATGGCGATCGGGTTCGGGCTGACGATCGCCATGGCCTTTGCGGCGCCGCGCGTCGGCAAACCACGCCGGCCTTCACCGATCACGGCGCTCACCGAGCCGCCGCCGCAGTCGCTGCGGCAGCTCGACCTGCAACTGTTGTTGATTGGCGTGACATTGGTCAATGCCAGCCACGCCATGCTGTTCGCTTTTTCGGCCATCTATTGGCAGCACATCGGCTATAGTGGCACCGAGATTGGCTTGCTCTGGAGCGCCGGTGTGGCGGCCGAAGTGACGATGTTCGTCTTTGCCAAGGCGATCAGCCGCCGCTTCAGCGTCTGGGTGATGATCCTCTCTGGCTGCTCGCTCGCGGTTGTGCGCTGGATCATCTTCCCGATGGACCTCGGCTTTGCCGGCTACTTCATCCTTCAGTGCTTTCACGCCTTTACCTATGCCATCATGCACACCGGCATGCAGCACAAGCTCGTCGAGCGCGTGGTGGAGGCGCAAGAAGCATCGGCCCAGGGGCTTTACTTCTTCTACACCGGCATTTTCACGGCGATCCTGACGTTCCTGTCCGGCTATTTCTACGCCTGGTACGGCGTGAAGGGCTTCTATTCGATGTCGGTCGTCGCCTTTGCCGGATGCTGTTTCGCCGTTGCGGCCTGGTATCTTCAGCCCCAGAGGCGCGGCTCGGGCGGAAAGACCAGCGAAGCCTCGTAGCGCAGGCCTGGCGTTCGGTCCTCAGCCAGGAGCAGCGCCCCGTCAAGGTCGACGAAATCCGCACCCTGGGCAACAAGGATGGCCGGTGCCATCGCCAGCGAACTGCCGACCATGCAGCCGACCATGACCTTGAGGCCGAGGGCTACCGCCTGGTCACGCATTAGCAACGCCTCGGTCAGGCCGCCGGTCTTGTCGAGCTTGATGTTGACCGCATCATAGCGGCCGACGAGAGCGGCCAGATCTCCAGTGGCGTGCACACTTTCATCGGCGCAGATGGGGACGGGGCGTGAAATCGTAGCCAGCGCCTCGTCGCGCCCGGCAGGGAGCGGCTGCTCGATCAGGTCGATCCGTTCTTCGGCTGAGATCGCGAAGTGGTAGGCAAGATTGTCGGGGGTCCAGCCTTCGTTGGCATCGAGAATGATGCGGCTTTCGGGTGCGCCGGCCCTGACTGCACGGATCCGCGCGGCGTCATCCGGCGTTCCGACCTTGACCTTGAGGAGCGCACGGTGGGCGTATCTGGCTGCCTGTTCGCGCATTGCGTCGGGCTCAGCAAGCGAGAGTGTGTAGGCCGTGGTCAAAGCCTCCGGCGAGCGAACTCCCGCAAGCACATGAATTGGCGTGTTTTTCTGCTTTGCCTCAAGGTCCCACAACGCGCAATCGACGGCATTTCGGGCCGCTCCCGGCTTCATCTCCTGCTGAAGACCGGCGCGGGTCAGACCAGCCTCGATGCGCGGGCGAATGGCGGCGATTTCAGCCAGCACCGATTCGATCGTCTCGCCATAGCGGCCATAGGGAACGCACTCGCCGGAGCCGGTGTGGGTGCCGCCGCCGATTCGGCAGGTGACGACGCTTGCCGTCGTCTTGGAGCCGCGCGAGATCGTAAACGTGCGTGCAATCGGGAAATGTTCGACCGCGGCATCGAGGGAAAGTGACATGAAAGCGTCTCCGGCAGGTAAACTGGGGGCCTGGCGTCATCGCGACGCAACGTTCGGATGACAGCAAAGGTGCGAGCCGTTATGACGGTGTAAGGATTTACGAATCTTTACGGCGTCGTGCGTCCGACAGGCCGCGCGACGCGCGCGGTAACACTTTAGGTCTGCTGCATAATCCTGTCCTCAAATCAATCGAGATTGGAGGTATTATGCAACGGCAAATCGGGAATACAGAAGCCACGTGTCGCAGCCCGCCCGCAAGATCACAGCCGATGTCGCGCTGGCCGAAAATGGCGGCGGGCGAAGCTATGTCTTTACCGGCGCGTGGCGTCACGAGACCGCTGAAGCGATGGCAGCGAAGCTTGATCGGCTCGCGCGCAAGGACGATGGCATCCGGCAGTTCGACCTCTCCGGCGTGACGGCGATGGATACGGCCGGCGCCTGGATCATCCGGCGCTTCATGACCCGGGTCGCCGGGCCATCGCGCGATGACGTTCATTTCGTCGAGGGCGGGCAGCGCTACGTCGAGCTAATCGATGCCCTGCCGGCAGAACTGCGCGCGCCCGAAGGCGGCGGCGAGCGGCTGCCGCTGTTCCAGCGTATTTTCGCACCGGTTGGCGAAGTCATGGTCGCGACTTGGGACGATATCGTGGCGGCCATGTACATCCTTGGCTCGGCCGTGCGCGGCGCCCAGCTAAAGCTCGGGCGGCACAGCGGCGTCTCGCCGGCCGCGATCGTTCATCAGATCGACCGGATGGGTGTGATGGCCGTGCCGATCATCACGCTGATGTCGTTTCTGATCGGCGCGATCATCGCGCAGCAGGGCGCGTTTCAGCTCCGCTACTTCGGCGCTGAAGTCTTTGTCGTTGATCTCGTCGGCATTCTGCAATTGCGCGAAATCGGCGTGCTGCTCACGGCGATCATGATTGCCGGCCGTTCCGGCAGCGCCATCACCGCTGAAATCGGATCGATGAAGATGCGCGAGGAGGTGGATGCGCTGAAGGTGATGGGGCTGAGCCCTGTCGGCGTTCTCGTTTTTCCGCGCCTTGTTGCGTTGACCGTTGCACTGCCGCTCTTGACCATCATCGCCAACTTCGCCGCCCTGGTCGGCGCGGCACTGGTTGCCTGGGGCTATTCGGGCATCACGATCCCGACCTTCCTTGCCCGCCTGCAGGAGGCCATCGATTTCTCGTCCGTCGCCGCCGGCATGATCAAAGCGCCGTTCATGGCGCTGATCATCGGCGTGGTGGCGGCCGTCGAGGGGCTCAAGGTCGGCGGCAGCGCGGAATCGCTCGGCCGCCACGTGACGTCTTCGGTGGTCAAGTCGATCTTCGTCGTGATCCTGATCGACGGGCTCTTCGCCATGTTCTACGCATCAATCGATTTCTGAGGCGGACAGTAGCGTGAACCCACTCGAGAAGAGGCACGAGGACGACCGGGGGACCGAGGCAAATGGACGGGAATCCGTTCTGTCCGTCCGTGACCTCACGGTGGGGTTCGGTTCCAACATCGTGCTCGACAAGCTGAACCTCCAAATCTACCGCGGCGAGATCCTCGGTTTCGTCGGCGCGTCCGGTACCGGCAAGTCAGTGCTGATGCGTACCGTGCTCAGGCTTCTGGCAAAGCGTTCCGGCAAGATCGAAATTCTCGGCGCAGACTACGACAAGATAACAGAAGCCGAACGCATCGCCCTCGACATGCGCCTCGGCGTTCTCTTTCAGCACGGTGCACTGTTTTCGGCACTGACGGTGCGCGAGAACATTCAGGTGCCGATGCGGGAATATCTCGACCTGCCGCAAAGCCTGATGGACGAGCTGGCCCGAGTGAAGATCGAGCTCGTCGGCCTCGCGCCGGAGGCGGCGGAAAAGTACCCGTCCGAACTCTCCGGCGGCATGATCAAACGTGCCGCACTCGCGCGCGCTCTGGCGCTCGATCCCGATCTGGTTTTCCTCGACGAGCCGACCTCGGGGCTGGACCCGATCGGTGCAGCGGAGTTCGACGAGTTGATTGCCAAGCTGCGCGACACGTTGGGATTGACCGTGTATATGGTGACACACGACCTCGATAGTCTCTTTTCCGTCTGTGATCGTATCGCAGTGCTCGGCAAGAAGAAGGTTCTGGTCGAAGGCACCGTGGAAGACATGCTGGCCTGTGACGATCCTTGGGTGCAGTCCTATTTCAGGGGCAAGCGGGCCCGGTCGATCGTGCGAAACGATCAGTGACTTGAGCACCCGCGCTCAAGCGAAATGGCTTGAAGCGGAAGGTGCTTTGTAAATGAAGGTGCTGGAGCGCCCTTTGCGTTTGAACGCATGGCGCTCTTACAGATCGCGGTCTTGGCACGCATGCGTCGAGATCGGAGCAAGAGCCGGTGAAGCGGCCACGAAGGTAGTCGGAACGAATGGAAACGAAAGCGAACTACGCCATTGTCGGTTTCTTCACGGTGTTCGTGATCGCCGCCGCCTTCGGCTTTGTCTACTGGATGTCGCAGTATGGACGAAGCGGCGAGATGGTCGAGCTGGTCGTCAATATTCCGGGTTCGGCCAATGGTCTCTCCGTCGGCTCGCCGGTGCGCTTCAACGGCATCGCTGTCGGCACGGTCCGCAATCTGGCGATCGACGCCAATGATCCGCGCTACTCGCTGGCACTGACCGAAGTTTCCATTGACGCACCGGTGCTGAAATCGACCAAGGCGACGCTTGAGGTGCAGGGGCTGACCGGCGCTGCCTATATCGAGCTCAGCGGCGGCCGCAAGGGCGATGAAAACATCCTGAAGACCGCGATCGAGAAGGGCACCCAGGCACGTATCCTTGCCGACCAGTCGAGCGTCACCAGCCTGCTCGCCACCGCCGACGCGATCATGGACCGCGCCAACGGCGCCATCACCGATATCCAGGGCTTTGTGACGGACGTGCGCGGTCCGCTGACCAAGACGATCAACAATGCCGAGAAATTTTCCGACGCGCTTGCGAACAACTCCGGTGCGATCGACGATTTCCTGAAGAGTGTGACGGAGCTCTCCGGCTCGGTCACTGCTGCCTCCAAGAAGCTCGATTCGACCCTGGAGTCTGCCGAGACCCTGGTAAAGTCGGTGGATCCGAAGAAGGTCGATCACATCGTCTCGAACGTCGAGCAGATCAGCAACGACCTGAAGGCGGCCTCGGGCGGCGTTACCGAAACGATCGCCGCGTTCCGACGCACTGTCGAAACCTACGAGCAGTTCGGCAAGAACGCCCAGAAGACCCTGGAGCGGGTGGATACGCTGGTGGCCTCGGTCGACAAGCAGAAGGTGGAGCTCTTCGTCAACGACATCTCCGCGGCGACTGCCGACGCGCGCAAGACGGTCGCCAACATCTCGCAGTTCGCAGCAAAGATCACGGCGCGGCAGCAGGATATCGACCGGACGATCACCGACGTCACGCAGTTGGCGAGCAAGTTGAACGCCTCCGCCAAGCGGGTCGACAGCATTCTCGTCAAGGTCGATGGCTTCCTCGGCGACGCGGATGCGCCGTCGCTTTCGGCCGAAGCGCGCGCAACGCTCGAATCCTTCCGCAAGATGGCAGACAATCTCAATGCGCAGATCGGGCCGATCGCCGACAATCTCCGGCGCTTCTCAGGCTCGGGCCTGCGTGACGTGGAGGCCCTTGTCACCGAGACGCGTCGAACAGTGCAGAGCCTGGAGAACACGATCTCCACATTCGACAAGAACCCGCAGCGTCTTCTCTTTGGCGGTGAAACGGTAAAACAATATGATGGCCGCACCCGACGCTGAGTCGGGCGGGCGTGACTGGCGTGGGGCCGGGCGGTGTGCTCTCGATCAAGGGTGCGCCAAGGTGTGTGGGACAAGGGTATTGGCAGTATGAGTTTTTCAGGGCTGGTGGGCGTGCGAGTGACGGGAGCGTGGCGCTCCGCCCTGATTATCGTGCTGGCAGCCGGGATTGCCGGATGCGGCACGCGTGCGGTCAATGACACGTTCAGCCTCTCTGCTTCGCCTGTCGTCGAAGGACGCGCCTCGACCAGCAGGCAGATCCTCGTGCCGGAGCCGACGGCGCTGAAGGCGCTCGACAGCGATCAGGTCGTTATCCGCCTGTCCGGCTCCGAGCTGCAGTATCTTTCCGGGGCACAGTGGAGCGACCGGCTGCCGAGGCTGGTTCAGTCGAAGCTCGTGCAGGCCTTCGAAGACACCGGGAAAATCGGCGGTGTCGGCAAGCCTGGTCAGGGGCTTGCCATCGATTATCAGGTCATCACCGAGATCCGCGCATTCGAGATTTCGACGGAAGGCGCCGATACGGCCGTCGTCGAGATCTTCGCCAAAATCCTCAACGATCGCAACGGCACGGTCAGGGCGCAGAAGGCGTTTCGCGCCACGGTCGGCGTGAAGGGTCCAGGCAACCCGGCCTTCGTCAACGCCATGGATCAGGCCTTTGCCAGTGTTTCGGCCGAGATCGTCAGCTGGACGCTCGGCTCTATCTGACGGCCACAGCCTCAATCCTGTTGAGCACTTCGGCGACGCCGCGCACCTGCTTTACCGCCTTTTTGGCGCGCCCGACCTCATCCTGGCTTGCGACGAAGCCGGCAAGAAGGATCGTATTGCCCTTCGCCGTCACCGTGACGTCTGATGCGTCGAGGCCAGGCACGACTGCCAGAAGATGGGCAACGCGGCGCTCCAGTTCCGCCGGGTGATCAGGTTCCAAGCGCTCGGGTTCATCGCCATAGAATGTCCGCTTCTTGAAAATCATCGTGCTCACCTCGCTCCACGAAGGTGAAACGCCCGTAGCTGCTGTTTGTTCGCCTGTTTCATTCGAAACAGCACGGAACACCCGGCCGTGCCATGTACTGGCTCACGGGCCGGGATCCCGGTGACGATCAGACTGGGGACACATTCAATGCGCGGTTCTTTTTTCGCCATGGCTCTGGCGACAACGATAGCTCTTGCCTTTGGCGCACCGGCCAAGGCCGGAAACTACAGTTATGGAGGCCGGCAGACCTGTGTCATCAAGACGGTCAAGACCTACGGCGCCCATGGCAAGGTGGTGATGAAGAAGGTGCGCATTTGCAAATAGCGCCCGCGCATCTTCGGTCACTTGCGACTGGAGCGCTTGCAAGATGCTCCAGACGTTACCGGCGGCTCGCAAGATCGGAGTGATTGGCTGATTTAGTCGGAGGGGCCGTCGGCCGCGAGCAACTCCATGGCAACGGACATTGCCCGATCCTTGCCGGCGACATAGTCCGCAAAAGTCGGCTGGGTAACGACGTTCGGTTCGAGGGAACCTGCCGGTACGTCATAGATGTAGTTCAACAGAAAACACGTCATTACTTGCGACAGGCTGCATCCATGTTCCCAGTCGTGAAAGCCGGTGGTGTAGCGGAGCGCAAGTTTCGAATGGGGGAGAACGGTGAGGCCGCCTTCGCCCCAGAACTGCATCCGGTCGCCCACGGTCTCACCGACGATGGTGACGCGCTTTCCACCATAGTACTTCAGCCACGCGGCGGTGCTTATCGCAGCGGAGAAGGTGTTGCCGGTGGTCAGTATGAACAGTCGCCCCGTTGATGGCAAAAGCTCCGGCAAACGCCGGGCAAAATCAGCGGAAAGGACATAATTACCGCCGTTGTTGAACCGCAGGTCGACGATGGCGCTGCGAATTGGTTTTTTAGCCGATTCATCAAGCATGTCGGAAAGATGTCGGGACAGATCGATCGGTTCCTGGTCCCTAACACGATTGATCTGAACATAGAGCAGGTCGTGTAGAGGATAGGAGTGCCAATAGTTGCGATCGGGGTGGGCGAGATAGGCCGGCAACGCAACGTCCTCAAGGACATGTCGCCACCCCATGGGCCGGTCGGTTTGGGCGATGGGGCTCAAATCACGGGCGGGCCAGACGTTCGTTTTCTGTGGCCCTAGCGTGCCGGCAAGCGCTGCGAGCTCGACCGATACGGAGCCGCCATCTGCAAGGCGCATGTCATAGGTGATGCTTGCTGCCGTTTCAGCGAGGCCGGCTGCATAGAGAAGCTCCGGGGAAATGACGAAGTTTGGCGCGAACTCCTTGGCAAGGTTGGCGGGCCCTCCGACATAGGGCCGCAGCGCCTCCAGCAAGGCATCCGTCATTTTTCCATTTACACCGAGGATCTCACCTCCGAGCAGGTGGCTTTGACCTTCCGCAGCAGCGACCACGAACAACCCGTCGGCAAACCAGCCGAGACGAATTGGCACAGCGTTGAAGCTGCGATCACCAGCAAGGCCGACGACGTTGGTGTGACCGTTGTCGGCGAGTGCCACAGCCTTCGCCACAGCCATGGCGAGACCGGCCCGATCCAGATCCCCGGCGCGTTGTTCCATCGCGCTGACGGCGAGCGTGAATGCGGCTTTGGTTTCGGGCGTGAAGCTTCGCTCGATATCCAGCAGATGCCGCAAGTGGGCGATGTCCTGCATGTTTCCTTCCAACTGCGAAGAAGCAGTCTCGACGGGGGCCTTCGGGTAGCTTTTCAGCGTTGGATAAAGAATGAAGGCGAGCGGTCCGAGTATGAGGATGGCCAACAGTGCGATCGTGATGGCGGATAGCTTGAGCCACCGCCGCAAACGCCGCTTGGGTTGATCATTGGCTGGTGCCTTGCTCCCTTTCGACATGCATTCGTCCTTCTCGTTCGATGGTGACTGATCACGTCGCTGCCATCTCGGGACCGGTGTCGCGATCTGGATCATGCGCGAGATCCAGGAATTGCAGCCGAACCCGGCGGGGCGGGCGGATTGGGGCAGGGATTGAGATAAATCGGCATGTTTCTTGGCTGGTGCCAAGCTTTCGCGACACCACGCCTAGTAGATGTTCATGGACGGGGAAAAGAACAATAGGTTGCGGCGCATTTCGAGACGCAAGGGCGCAGCGAACTGGTCGTGACGGGGGCGCGGCGGGAGAGGCATGCCGGCGCTGGGCCATGGCTTCCCGAGCTGGAAGCGGGGCCCTGCTGGCCTTTGTCCCGATCTCGTCTGTGAACACCCCACGTCCGGGGCCGACCACCGAACAATGTCTTGCATCGCGGCTGCCGGCTTCCGACCTGCCGACAACCTGATGCACAAAACCGACCTGACGGAAATATCCTCAGATCCGGTCAGCCCCTGAAACGCCTTAGGGCCAGCGGACGACCGGCGGCAGGGACGACAGGATCGACTCGACGTTGCCGCCAGTTTTCAGGCCGAAAATGGTGCCGCGGTCGTAGAGCAGGTTGAACTCGACATAGCGGCCGCGGCGTACAAGCTGCTCGTCGCGATCGTCTTCGGTCCAGGGCGTGTTGAAATTGGTGCGGACGATCTTCGGATAGACGAGGGCGAAGGCCTTGCCGACGTCGCGGGTGAAGGCAAAATCAGCCTCCCAGCCGCCCTGTTCTTCCGAGGAATGCAGCCAGTCATAGAAGATGCCGCCGGTTCCGCGCGGTTCGTTGCGGTGCGGCAGGAAGAAGTAGTCGTCGCACCACTTCTTGAACTTGGCGTGATCGGCAACCGCATGACGGCTGCAGGTGATCTCCATGGCGCGGTGGAACAGCTGGGTGTCCGGATCGGTCATGACGCGACGGCGGTTGAGCACGGGCGTCAGATCGGCACCGCCGCCGAACCAGTTGCTCGTCGTCACCACCATGCGGGTGTTCATGTGAACGGCCGGCACGTTGGGATTGACCGGATGGGCGATGAGCGAAATGCCCGAAGCCCAGAAGCGCGGATCTTCGGCAGCGCCCGGAATCTGGTTGCGGAATTCGGGCGAGAACTCACCATGGACCGTCGAGGTGTGCACGCCGACCTTTTCGAAGACACGGCCCTCCATCATCGACATGCGGCCACCGCCGCCCTTGCCATCCTCGCGGCTCCAGTCCTTGGCAACGAAACGACCGGGCGCACGATCGGAAAGCGGTCCGGTCAACTCATCCTCGACCGTTTCAAAGGCGGCGCAGATCGTATCGCGCAAACCCTCGAACCATGCACGCGCCTCGGCCTTCTTGTCTTCGATGTCTGCAGGGAGGCCCTGGGGGAGTTGCGGTCGTTCCATGAAATTACGTCCTGTTGGCGGCTTTTGCCGGCGAAAAGCGGCCGATTCGATTGCGTTCGCCAAAGTTCACACTTTCGCGCCGATGGCAACGACGGTTTACCGTCTCGGGCAGTCTGTCGCACGGCAAGGTGTAGCTACCGGGAAACTCGCGACCTCACAAAGCTCTGGCAATGCGCAATCTGCGCCACTATCTTAGCAGTCAGAGGTATTGCCCATGGCAAGAATACCCGCAGGTCCGCCGCTCGATGGTTTGCGGCGACAGATCGCCCGGCACCGCCGGGACAATCCGACACGAGGCGATGGCCTTTTCGTGCGGGAGACCTTTAGGCTCGATCGCAGCGCCGCCCGCGCGAAGGCCCGGGAATGGTTCGACACCTGGCCGAAGGCGGCCTATTGGACCGAGGTCGAGAGCTGGCGCCAGCTCGACGGCGACGAGATCGAATTCACCATGCGACGCCTTCCGACCGCCGACTGACCGAGCAACCCCCCGAAATTTCAAGGGCGGCCGACGTTGAAGCGCGGGCCTCCAAATCGCAGTGCCTCAAAACGTGGCTGCGACCAAAAAGGGCGCTTTTCGCAGCCCGGTTCTACGCTGCTGTCACGGGTGGCCATCGTCATCCATCAGCCGCGGTCCGGCACCTTCCATCGACAGGACGTCGTGCGGGTTGCGCAAGGGACATTCGCGAAGCGACAGGCAGCCGCAGCCGATGCAGCCCGTCAGATGATCGCGCAGGGCCATCAGGCTGGCGATGCGTTCATTCAACTGTTCGCGCCAGCTTTCGGACAATCTGCCCCAATCTTCCACCGTCAGCGGACGATCGTCCGGCAAGACCGACAAAGCGTCCTGAATTTCGGAGAGCGGGATGCCGGTGCGCTGGGCAACCTTGATGACCGCCACGCGCCGGAGCACGCCACGCGGATAGCGGCGCTGGTTGCCGCGGGTGCGGTTGCTGCGGATCAGGCCCTTGGCCTCGTAAAAATGCAGTGTGGAGACGGCCACGCCGCTGCGTTCGGCCACTTCGCCCACCGTCAGTTCCCGTCGCAGTTCGCTGTTTTTCACGATTGTCATGATCGCTATTGACCTCAACTAATGTTGAGGTTTTATAGCATTGGCTCCATGAGTTCGACAACAGGAGCCTGCCCCATGACTGAAAAAATGACCCTTGCCGTGATCTATGGCAGCGCGCGCCAGGGGCGCTTCTGCGATACGGTCGCCAACTGGTTGATCCGCGAGCTTTCGGCATCGGAAACCTTTACCCTGACGGTGATCGACCCGGCGCGGCTCAGAACCTCCCGCGGCCTCGGCGCCGCGGTCAATCCGGGCGAGTGGCTGGAGCGCAAGATCGCTGAGGCCGACGCCTTCATCATCGTCACGCCCGAATACAATCATGGCTATCCGGCGGCGCTGAAGGAGCTGATCGATTCGGTCTACGAGCCGTGGCATGCCAAGCCCGTCGCCTTCGTCTCCTATGGTGGCGCTTCAGGTGGCATTCGGGCTGTCGAGCAGCTGCGCCAGGTCTTCGGAGAGCTGCATTCAGTGTCGCTGCGCGACGGTGTTTCGTTTCCCAAGGCCTGGTCGAAATTCGATGCCGCCGGCAACCTCTACAAGCCCGATGAGTTGCGGGCACCGCTGTTTGTGATGATGGACCGGCTGACCTGGTGGGCGCGGACCCTGAAACAGGCGCGCAAGAACGTGCCTTACAACGAGGTGGCGGCATAACGCGCTGCGCCATCTACGGGATCGGGCGCCTGTCGCTCAGGCGCTCGAGCTCAGCCAGCCATTGGAGACCAGGATGCGCAGATTGTCAGGCCGGAGAAACCTGGCGAATGGCTTCGCCGGCGATCATTGCGACGGAGATCGCAATGTTCAGCGAGCGCTGCCCCTCGGCCATCGGGATCAGGATGCGGCCCTCGGCGCGCTCATGCACATGGTCGGGCACGCCGGCACTCTCCCGTCCGAAGAGCAGGATGTCATCCGCATGGAATTCGTAGCGCGTATAGGGCAGGGCGGCTTTGGTGGAGGCGAGCACCAGCCGTCGCCCGCTTGCCGCGCGCCATTCTTCGAACCGCTCCCAATTGACGTGGCGTGTGAGCGCCACCGCCGCGATGTAGTCCATGCCGGCGCGCTTCAGGTTGCGGTCGGAAAGATCGAACCCAGCGGGCTCGATGATGTCCACTCCAAGCCCGAGACAGGCGGCCATGCGCAGGATCGTGCCGGTATTGCCGGGGATGTCGGGCTGGTAAAGGGCGATGCGCAGATTGCTCACGTCAGGTCACTCGTTTGCGGGGGCATCACGCCGCGGGTCAAATTCCGCGGCCAGGATTCCCATCATGATGTCGTCGTGCCACTCACCGTCGATCAGAGCCGACTCACGTTCGCGGCCCTCGATGGAGAAGCCGGCCTTGCGGTAGGCGGCAATCGCCCGCTCATTGAAGGCGAGAACCCTGAGCGACACCCGATGAAGGGCAAGTTGATCGAAGGCATACGCCAATACCCGCTTGGTGACCGCCGTGCCAAGCCCCTTGCCGAGGCGCTCCGGATCGAAAATACCGATGGCGAAGCTCGCACGCCGATCGGCGTGATTGATATTGTCGAGCCTGACTTCGCCGGTGAGGCCGTGCTGATCGATGATCCAGGCCGCCGGGTGTCCGGCAATCCGCGCAATCCAGGCGGCTGCCTCTTCGTGACCGAAGAGGCAGGGAAACGATCGGCCCGCACCGAACATTCGGTAGATTTCCGGATGGCGGCCGAGCCTCAGGCGCGCATCCACATCACCGTCGCGGGGGCGACGAAGGACGAAGCCGATACCATGAAGATCAGGAGGCGTATCCGATGAACCATTCATCCGTGTTCTCCGCTGCAAAAGGCACGGCGCTGCTTGCTTTTGCGGTCGCTGATTTTGTCGGCGCTAATCTGTGCCGAAACGGCAACAGCAACGCAGGCGATGAAAAATTGTGCAAGAAACAGCCTGCGACAATCTGGCATGAAGGCGCGAATAAGGGTAGAGATCAGGCCTCTTCGACGCGAACCGACGGAGGCAAACATGAATGTATTGATGTTGACACGCCTTCCAGGAGTAGTGGGCCACCGTTTGGCCTGACCGGTTCCGCGACCTATCTTTTAAAAGAGATCGACGCGCTTCCGGAACTCCGGAAGACGAAGCCCTCTTTCGGGCTGCATTTCCGGACTGATTTTTTCATCGTAAGAATGCGGGGGAACCCCGCTTTCCTTCAAATACTCTGAAGGAGCATGCAATGTTCGGCTGGTTTGAATCCCGCCTCAATCCCTATCCCGCGGAGGAGCCAACGCTCCCCCCAAAGACGCTGTTCGGCTTCTGCTGGCATTATTCCAAGCCGGCCGCGCCGTGGCTCATCATCATGTCCGTCTGCACCGCGCTGATCGCTGTCGGTGAAGTGGCGCTGTTTCAGTTCCTCGGCAACATGGTCGACTGGCTGTCGAGCGCAAACCGCGAGACATTCCTTGAAGCGGAGGGCGGCAGGCTCTTCTGGATGGGCGCGCTCGTCCTCATCGGCCTGCCGGGCCTCGTCGCGATCGACTCGCTGATCATGCACCAGGTGCTGCTCGGCAACTATCCGATGATCGCGCGCTGGCAGATGCACCGCTATCTGCTGCGCCAGAGCATGACCTTCTTTGCCAACGAGTTTGCCGGACGCGTGGCGACGAAGGTGATGCAGACCTCGCTTGCGGTGCGCGAAACCGTGATGAAGATCCTCGACGTCTTCGTCTATGTCGTCAGCTACTTCGTCACGATGCTCGCCGTCGTTGCGACCGCCGACTGGCGCCTGGTCATCCCGCTTGCCATCTGGCTGGCGATCTACATCTGCATCGTCGGCTATTTCGTGCCGCGGCTGCAGAAGATCTCCAAGGAGCAGGCCGACGCGCGCTCGATGATGACGGGGCGGATCGTCGACAGCTACACCAACATCGGCACGGTCAAGCTGTTCTCGCATGCGGGCCGCGAGGAAGGCTATGCACGCGAGGGCATGGACGGTTTCCTCGATACCGTGCATCGCCAGATGCGCAAGGTGACGCTGTTCCATATCCTCGTTTACGCCAACAACAGCATTGCGCTCTTCGCCATTGCCGCGCTCGGCATTCATCTCTGGCTGACGAGCGCGATTTCGGTCGGCGCGATCGCGATTGCCGTCGGTCTGGCGATGCGCATCAACGGCATGTCGCAGTGGATCATGTGGGAAGTCTCGGCGCTGTTCGAGAACATCGGCACGGTCTATGACGGCATCGGCATGATGACGAAGGCACACGACATCGTCGACGAGCCGGACGCCAAGGCACTGAAGGCGGACAAGGGGGCAATCGCCTTCGACAACATCCGCTTCCACTACGGCAAGGCCAAGGGCGTCATCGATCACCTGTCGCTCGACATCAAGCCCGGCGAGAAGATCGGCCTCGTCGGCCGCTCTGGCGCCGGCAAGACGACGCTGATGAACCTGCTGTTGCGTTTCTACGACCTCGAGGACGGCGCGATCCGGATCGATGGCAAGGATATTTCCACCGTCACGCAGGACAGCCTGCGCGCCCAGATCGGCGTCGTGACGCAGGACACCTCGCTCTTGCACCGTTCCATTCGCGACAACATCGCCTATGGGCATCCGGAGGCGGACGATGAGGCAATCATCGCCGCGGCGAAGCGGGCGAACGCCTGGGACTTCATCCAGGGCCTCGAGGACAACCAGGGTCGGAAAGGCCTGGATGCCCAGGTCGGTGAACGCGGCGTCAAGCTTTCCGGCGGCCAGCGCCAGCGCATCGCGATCGCGCGTGTCTTCCTCAAGGATGCGCCGATCCTGATCCTCGACGAGGCGACCTCGGCGCTCGACTCCGAAGTCGAGGCGGCGATCCAGGAAAACCTCTTCGCGCTGATGGCGGGCAAAACGGTGATCGCAATCGCCCACCGGCTGTCGACGCTGACGGAGATGGACCGGCTGGTGATCCTCGAAGCGGGCCGGATCGTCGAGACCGGCTCGCATGGCGAACTCGTCGCCCATGGCGGCCTCTACGCCGACCTCTGGTCTCGTCAGTCCGGCGGGTTCATCGCCGACGACGTCGAGAAGGAAGAGGCCGCAGAGTAAGCAACACCGGCCCGCCGTTCGAAAGCGCGGCGGGCCGGTGCTTTCGATCTTACGCATTTGTAATCTGCAATTGTGCGGAAACCGATTGCTGTTGCCGCCGAACCGCCTATATCGGAACCATGCTCAGCGCCATCGTCAGCCTCTTCGAGAACTGGATCAAGCCGTTCGCGCCGCGCGAGCGCCTGCAGCCGCCGAAATCGCTCTGGGGCTTTGCCTGGTTTTACGCCCGCCAGGCCAAGGGGCCGTTCGTGGCCATGGCCATCCTCGGCGGGCTGGTCGCCATGCTGGAGGCGGGGCTTTTCTACTTCGTCGGGCGGCTGGTCGATCTGCTCGACACGGTGAAGCCGGAAGCCGGCTGGAGCGGGCTGATCGCCGCCAACGGGCCCGAGCTCCTGTTCATGCTCTTGACCGTGCTGGTGTTCCGCTTCTTGGCGGTGTCGCTCGCAGCACTTGTCGAAGAGCAGTCGATCATCACCGGTTTTCTCAACCTGGTGCGCTGGCAGTCCTATGTGCACGTCGCCCGCCAGTCGCTGACCTTCTTCCAGAACGATTTTTCCGGCCGCATCGTCGCCAAGGTCTGGGCCGGCGCTCAGGCGACGAGCGACCTCATCGTCTCGCTGCTGCAGGTCGTCTGGTTCATTGTCATCTACACCGCGTCCACCATGGCGCTGGTGGCGCAGCTCGATTGGCGCCTTGCGGCGATGGTCGCCTTCTGGATCGTCATCTTCCTGGCGCTGGCACGCTATTTCGTTCCGCGCATCCGCAAGCATGCGCGCGAAACGGCGGAAATGGCGTCGATGCTGAACGGTCGCATGGTTGACGCCTATTCCAACATCCAGACGCTGAAGCTCTTCGGCCGCGACGAGGAGAATGATCGCTATATCCGCGCCGGCTTCGACCGGTTCCAGCGCGCGGTGATCCCGTTCACGCGGCTCCTGACGGCCGTGCGTGCGTCTTTGGCGCTTCTCTCCGGTCTGATGATCGCGGCGATCGCCGTCTATGCGATCCATCTCTGGCTCGGGGGTGCGATCAGCTCCGGTGCCGTTGCCTTCACGCTGGCGCTGGTGCTTCGGCTCAACATGCTGCTCGGCCGAATGATGACCCAGTTCAACTCGATCATGCGCAACATCGGCACGATCCAGAACTCGGCCGAACTCGTCTCCCAGCCGATCGGTCTTGTCGACCGTCCCGGAGCGCGCGAACTTGCCGTGAGCAAGCCGGAGATCCGCTTCGAGAATGTCCGCTTCCACTATGGCAAGGGCGAACGTATCATCGACGATTATTCCCTCGTCATCCGGCCGGGCGAGAAAGTGGGCATTGTCGGCCGCTCCGGCGCCGGCAAGTCGACGCTCGTCAATCTTCTGTTGCGGTTCTATGACCTCGAAGGCGGTCGCATCCTGATCGACGGACAGGACATTGCGGCAGTCAGGCAGGAAAGTCTGCGCGCGCAGGTCGGCATGGTCAGCCAGGATACCTCGCTGCTGCACCGCTCGATCCGCGACAATATCCTGTTCGGCCGGCCGGATGCCGTGGAGGAGCAACTGATTGCAGCGGCGCGAAAAGCCGAGGCCTACGATTTCATCGTCGGCCTGCAGGACCAGCGCGGCCGTATGGGCTTCGATGCCCATGTGGGCGAGCGCGGCGTCAAGCTGTCCGGCGGCCAGCGCCAGCGCATCGCGATTGCGAGGGTGATGCTGAAGGATGCGCCGATCCTCGTGCTCGACGAGGCGACCTCGGCGCTCGATTCGGAAGTGGAAGCCGCGATCCAGTCCAATCTCGACCGCCTGATGCAAGGCAAGACGGTGCTGGCGATCGCCCATCGGCTCTCGACGATTGCCGCCCTCGACCGGCTTGTCGTCATGGACAAGGGGCGGATTGTCGAGGAGGGGACCCACGCAGAGCTCGTCGCGCGTGGCGGCCTTTATGCCGGGCTCTGGTCGCGCCAGTCCGGGGGCTTTCTGGCCCGGGAAGAGGCGGCCGAATAGAGCGGCCGGAGACAGGTTTCCTGCCCATCTCGCAGGGCCGAATTCCGCCCAACTGTTGGCAGTCAAGTCCTTGTGCCAATTGGCCGCGCTTTTCCCCGCGACAATCTGCCCACATCCCCTTGTCAAGGCTGGACATAATTTGCGATCAAGCATAGAACGCGCCGGATTGACGGGGAATCTGCGGGCCGTGTGCGCGCAGAATTTTTCCGGATTCTGGTGCCGATGTCGCGTTTGCAGCCGCAAACCCGGCGGTGGCGTCAGCACTATGAATAGGGCGTGGTTCCTTGACCTGGATCAAACCGCAAGGGGCAGGAATTTCGCCGGGGGCGGATGCGGTTTCCGCAACATTGCGTGAGAGGATGGTTTAGCCGTGAGCGAACACGACACTTCAAGCGAGGCCTTGGGCGAGCCCACACGCCGCGATTTTCTATATCTGGCCACCGGTATGGCAGGCGTCGTTGGCGCCGGTGCTGTGGCTTGGCCATTCATCGACCAGATGCGTCCGGATGCATCGACGCTCGCGCTCGCCTCGATCGAGGTTGACGTTTCGAGCCTGCAGCCCGGCATGTCGCTGACGGCGAAATGGCGCGGCAAGCCGGTCTTCATCCGCAACCGTACGGACAAGGAAGTCGAAGAGGCAAAGGCCGTCAAGCTCGATGAGCTGAAGGATCCGGTTGCGCGCAATGCCAACCTGCCCGCCGACGCTCAGGCCAGCGACCTCGATCGTTCTGCCGGTCAAGGCAAGGAAAACTGGATCGTCATGATCGGTTCCTGCACCCATCTTGGCTGCGTGCCGCTCGGCCAGGCCGGCGATTTCGGTGGCTGGTTCTGTCCCTGCCACGGTTCGCACTACGATACGGCCGGCCGCATCCGTAAGGGTCCGGCGCCGGAGAACCTTCCCGTGCCGACCTTCTCGTTCGTTTCCGACACAGTTATCAAGATCGGTTGAGGGGACTACTGATAATGAGTGCTGAACATTCAACCTACACGCCGACGACTGGCATTGAGAAATGGGTTGATTCCCGTCTGCCGTTGCCGCGTCTTGTCCACGATAGCTTCATCAGCTATCCGGTTCCCCGGAACCTGAACTACGCCTACACCTTCGGTGCCATGCTTTCGGTCATGCTGATCGTCCAGATCCTGACCGGTATCGTGCTGGCCATGCACTACGCCGCTGAGACGACCGTCGCCTTCAATTCGGTCGAGAAGATCATGCGCGACGTCAACCACGGCTGGCTGCTGCGCTACATGCACGCCAACGGCGCATCCTTCTTCTTCATCGCCGTCTACCTGCACATTGCCCGCGGTCTCTACTACGGCTCCTACAAGGCTCCGCGCGAAATCCTCTGGATCCTCGGCGTGGTCATCTATCTCCTGATGATGGCGACCGGCTTCATGGGCTACGTTCTGCCCTGGGGTCAGATGTCCTTCTGGGGGGCGACCGTTATCACCGGCTTCTTCACCGCCTTCCCGCTGGTTGGCGAGTGGATCCAGCAATTCCTGCTCGGCGGCTTTGCCGTTGACCAGCCGACGCTGAACCGCTTCTTCTCGCTGCACTACCTGCTGCCCTTCATGATCGCCGGCGTCGTCGTCCTGCACATCTGGGCGCTGCATGTCACGGGTCAGACCAACCCGACCGGCGTTGAAGTCAAGTCGAAGACCGATACCGTTCCCTTCACGCCCTACGCGACGCTGAAGGATGCGCTCGGCGTCTCCGTCTTCCTGATCGTCTATGCCTGGTTCGTCTTCTACATGCCGAACTTCCTCGGCCATCCGGACAACTACATTCCGGCTGACGCGCTGAAGACGCCTGCCCACATCGTTCCGGAATGGTACTACCTGCCGTTCTACGCGATGCTGCGCGCCATCACCTTCAACATCGGCCCGATCGACTCCAAGCTCGGCGGCGTTCTGGTGATGTTCGGCTCGATCATCATCCTGTTCTTCCTGCCCTGGCTCGACACGTCCAAGGTTCGCTCGGCCGTCTATCGCCCGTGGTACAAGCTGTTCTTCTGGGTCTTCGTTGCCAACGCCATCTTCCTCGGCTGGCTCGGCTCGCGTCCGGCAGAAGGCAGCGGCCTCATCGGTCTGATCTTCGGTGGGGACCTCAAGGGCAACTATGTGGGCTACTCGCAGATCGGCACGCTATACTATTTCGGCTTCTTCCTCGTCATCATGCCGATCCTCGGCCTGATCGAAACGCCGAAGCGCATTCCGAATTCCATCACCGAAGCGGTCTTGGAAAAGCAGAATGCCAAGGCGCAGCCGGCCGCCGCGCGCGTCTGATCAGAACAGCGATTGATAAGGAACCCACAACAATGAAAAAGCTTGTTACAGGCATTCTGTCACTCGCTGTCGTCGCTGGTCTCGGTCTCGGAGCGGCTGTCGCCGAAGAGGCGAAGGGCGGCGAAGAGCACGGCGGCGGCACGCCTCACTATCCGATCCACAAGCCGGAACAGCAGGACTGGAGCTTTGCCGGTCCCTTCGGTCACTACGACAAGGGCCAGCTTCAGCGCGGCCTGAAGGTCTACACCGAAGTCTGTTCGGCCTGCCACTCGATGAACCTCGTGGCCTTCCGCACGCTTGAAGGCCTCGGTTACTCGGAAGCGCAGGTGAAGGCCTTCGCGGCGAACTACGAAACCCAGGACGGCCCGAACGCCGACGGCGAGATGTTCACCCGCAAGGCTGTGCCGTCGGATCACTTCCCGTCGCCCTATGCGAACAAGGAAGCGGCTGCCGCATCGAACAATGGTGCAGCTCCGCCGGACTTCTCGCTGATCGCCAAGGCCCGCGGAATCGAACGCGGCTTCCCGCAGTTCGTCTTCGATATCTTCTGGCCCTACCAGGAAGGCGGCCCGGATTACATCCATGCGCTCCTGACCGGCTACCAGGAGCCGCCGCAGGGCGTCGAAGTCGCCGAAGGCACGCATTACAACCCGTACTTCGCCAACGCCGCCGCGCTGGCGATGGCCAAGCCGATCTCCGACGACCAGGTCACTTATGACGATGGCGCGCCGCAGACGGTCGACCAGTACGCCAAGGACGTTTCCGCATTCCTGATGTGGGCGGCCGAGCCACACCTCGACGATCGCAAGCGCACCGGCTTCATGGTCATGGTGTTCCTGCTGATCTTCACCGGCCTCGTGTACCTCACGAAGAAGTCGGTCTACGCCAACAAGGAACATTGATCGGCTGGCGGCGATCGCCGGCTCGGATCGAGATCCAAGGAAGAGGCCCCGGTTCGTCCGGGGCCTTTTTCTGTTAAGGGGAACCGCGGGCTCGCATCAACGGATGGTGACACTTGGGAGTGGCGTTGGTCTCGCCAGTGACCCTGGCGATGAACCGGGCATCGTCGCCACCAACCTGGCTTTTGGAGAATGGCCGACAGTGTTCGGTGACGCCAAGATGGCGACCGCGCTCCTCGACCGTCTGACCCATCATGGCGAGATCGCCAAAACCGGAAACGACTCCTGGCGCGTCAAGAACCGCTCGCAACGCTAAAGCGGAGACCGTCATCACCCGCGCTTGGCCTACCCCCCTCCAACCCCGGCCGGTGCCGGCGGAGGAAAAAATAGGAGCCTCCGCACGGGCATTTAAACTTGCAAGATGAACCGATGGTTCTGGCATCCTCACCTAAATGCAATGCGACGACGGACACAGCGGCATGGCCTGGTTCAGTTCACCAGCTCAAAATCACCTGGCTTCCATGTCTTGTCGAACCACGGTTCAAGCGGGCCATAAAGGCGAAGTAGTGAGTTCCAGCTCTTGCCCGAGACTGTCTGCACCCAGTTTGTTTCGTGACCCGCAGGCGGTTTTGGAGCGAACCAAATCGTCACCGATCCGTCAGGGTTCTTCTGGACATCTTCCTGCGTGCTATCGATGCCAGCGAGCTTCTGATCGGTTTCCAGCATCGAGCGGGTCTGGCTGTCGTAGACCACGAACGACCAGAAGTTGGCGGCTGGGACCGGCGCGGGAAGCGTGATCTTGTACGTCTTGCCGCCGTCCAGATACTCGCCCTTGCTGTCACGCGCAGCATAGGCATAGGCCGACCCGGTGCCCGGCTTTGCGTCGGCCATAGCCGGTGTAATGCCCGTCGCGTAGTAGTGGAACAGGGTGCGCGCATCGAGCATCCGTTCGCCATTATTGAGGAAGGCATAGCTGCCGCCTACGAAGCCTGTTCCCCATTGCCGATCCGGATAGAACATCACCCGCTCGTCGCGAGGAGCGAACACGATGGCGCGAGCGGTTGCGTTGGCAACGGCGATTGCATCCGTGAGGATTGCCTTCATGCGTGCATCAGGAGCGAACGGCTGCCCCTTCTTAATGCCTATGGAAGCGAAAAGGCCAACGATTTCCGGGTCGAAGGCGTCACCTGGCTCGTGCTGAATGACTTCGTTTATCTCCTCGTAGAAGCGGAAGTCGTTTGCATGGACCGTATTAAGCTGTTTGCCTGACAGGTCCACAAACGTCTGCGCCGTTACCTGGCCGGCGTCCGAAAGCGGATAGACGCGAGCTTTAGCCTTCACACCGTCGGCGGCGGCAGCTATGTCCCCGTCCTTTACGAAGGCCCGGTAAAACACCAAATTGCTGAACGTCGTTGACTTGGCGACGTGGTAGCCTTCCGATGGCAGGCCGCCGGTATAGCCGGGCGGCACGAACAGATACTTCCCGCCTTGCCCCTTGTCTGGTCCCGTCAAGCCTACGTCCGTCACCCAATGGAAGAAGGCATCATCGACAGGCCCGAGCACGCCCGGCGGCACCTCGACCACAACCGGGCCAGTGGAAAGATCAAGGCACTGTAACACGTACACCGTGGTTGAGTTGGCCGTGAGGAACAAGGATCGCGCGTCCATGAGGTCGGAGAAGATGCCGATGCCCTGGTTTGCCTTTACACCAGCCTCGTTCAAACCGTTACACACACCAAATACCGATGCGGCAGGTACGCCGGTCAGAAACGCCTCCACACCCCGCGCGAAGTCGAGATTGTCATAGACCTTCTGCACGGTCTCCTTATCGGGCAAGCCGTCGAAAAACTTGAGCGTTCCGATCCGGGTTTTAACCGTGTCCGGCGTTTTGATGTATGCGGGAACCTTGGCCGAGTATTTTGGGGCGAATTGCTCCTGTGCCACGGCAGGCAACGAAGCCAGAGCAGCCGTGAGAAGGAGGCTGCCTGCAACCGCGCTACAACCCCTCGTCAAAATCGATCGTGTCGTCATTGAACGTCCCTCTATGCCCGTCAGACGGGGCCCCTGGTCTCGTCACCGTCTCGACTATCCGCCGAGACGAGCCAGTTAAAAGCGGATGACAGACGAAGGCAAGTCAATTCCTGATTGCAGAAAATCACCGCGTCCACGATCAAAGTGATACAGCGACCTTTCCGCGCCTGATAAGTCGCGCGGCGCTGCAATGGCCATATGCGGTTGTTGCCACGGCCCCGCAGCCGAAGCTAACAATTACTCCTCCACCTTGACGCTTGCACAAACGATAACGGCCCCGTCTTGCGATGGGGCCGTTTTCGTTTTCCTGATGCCAGCGCCGCTTAGCTGAAGCGCCCGGCCGCGTGGGCGAGCATCGTGTAGACCTTGCCGGTATCCGACGTCAGGTAGGTCTGGGTGATGCGCTTGTCCGGGTCGTTGCGGGCGACATCGGCGAGCAGCTTTTCGAAGTCGGCGATGTAGCGGTCGACGGCGGTGCGGAACTCCGGCTCGCGGTCGTACTTGCGCTTGATCTCGTCGAAAGTCTGCTGGCCCTTCAGCGTGTAGAGGCGACGGGTGAAGACGTCGCGCTCGCCGCGCTGGTAGCGGCGCCACAGATCGACAGACGCATCGTGATCGATGGCGCGGGCGATATCGACCGACAGCGAGTTCAGGGACTCGACGACGTGACGCGGGTTGCGGCTGTCGCCGGCACGCGCTGCAGGCTGGGCCTCGGCCGGGCGCTGGGGCGCCGGCGAGGGCGCTTCCTCGCGCGAAGCGGCGCGCAGCAGGTCACGCATCCAGCCGCCGCCTTCGGCGACTTCGCTGGTTACCGCCTGAGAGGGTGCAGGCTGACGAACGGTGGTCTGCTCGATCCCAAGGCTGCCGCGCAGTGCCGGAGCCGGCTCCTGGCGACGCGGCTGCTCGACAACCGGCTGCTGGGCCACCGGTTGCTGAGCGACAGGCTGCGGCTGGGGTGCCGGCTGTTGCTGCTGCACCGGACGGGAGACCGCAGCGGCGGCCGGCTGCTGGCGCAGCGGCTGGGCGACTTCAAGCTGCGTCGACGACTTGCCGATGATGTCGGAGAGTTCCTGCAGCGCCTTGATCTGCTCGCCGACGGCGCGGCGCATGACGGCGGCATTCTCCTTGGCTTCTTCCGGCAGGTCGAAGGCACCGCGCTTCAGCTCCTCGCGGGTCATGTCGAGTTCCTTGCGGATCTCGCCGGCGGAGCGACGGATCTCGTCGGTGGCGCCACTGAAGCGGCCGATCGCCTCGTCGATCGCCACGCGAACCGCATCGCGCAGCTGGCCGGCGACACCGTCCGACTTCTTGCCGCTGTCGGCGAGCATGCGTTCGATGTCCGACACTGAAGCTGCGACGCTGCCGCGCAGACGCGAGGCGACTTCCTTGGAGCGCTCCTCGGCATTGGCGAAGGCGCCCTCGATCGACGCGCCGGCATCCTCGCCGACCTTGGCGATCGCCTGACGCAGCGCTTCCGATGCACCGAGCGCGCGGTTCTCGACCGAAGACAGCGTCCTGTTGACGTCGGCAAACGAGGTCTCGACGCCGGAGCGGAGCGTATCGGCGATCTGACGCGAGCGTTCCTCGGCGCGCGAGAAGACCTGTTCGACCGAGGCGCCAGCTTCATCGCCGGCCTGGGCCAGCGTGTTGCGCATCGCTTCTGCCGCTTCAGCCGCGCGCTGTTCGGCGCTCGTCAGCAGGCGACCGACATCGGAGAAGGATTGCTGGATGCCGCTGCGCAGATTGCCGGCGACGAGGCCTGAGCGTTCCTCGGCCCGCTGGAAGGCGCCATCAACAAAACCTTCGAGCGCGCGCATCGTGCGTTCGATGTCTTCCGAGCGCTGTACAAGGCCGACCGACAGGGTGCGCAGGGCATCCTGACGTTCCTCGAGCGTGCTGACGAGGTTCGACTGGGCGGCTCCGAGCAGGTCGGATGCCTGGCCGAGCACCCGCGAATGGTCCTCGAAGCGGCCGACGATGCCGCCGATCTGCGACAGGGTGGACGCGGAGATATCGGACAGCTTGTCGACCTTGCCTTCGATGAGACGGGTCGAGGTCGACAGCATGTCGGATGCCTGGCGCGTCGTATCCGAGACGCGGGCCATCGTCGATTCCAGACGCTGGTCCATTTCGCCAAGATTGCTGCTTGCCTGGTCGATGACCGAGGCGATCGCGGCATTGTTGTTGGCGAGCTGATCGATCAGGCCGAGGGCCGTCGACTGCAGCCGGTTCTCGACCATCTTCATCGCCTTGGCCGTTTCCTCGGCGCGGTGCGAGATCGCATTGAGCGTTTCGCCCGTGCGTTCGGCAATGGCGTTGACCAGGGCGGCGTTCTCCGCCCGCAGGCGATCGGTGCTTTCCTGGGTTACGGCGGCGATGCGCTCGGCCGCTTCACGGCCGGTTGCGGCATATTGGTCGATGACCGGTCGCGCCTGTTCGTCGATCAGGCGCGACAGCTCCAGCGAGCGGCCGGCGAGCATCGAATTGAGCTCGCGGGTACGCTCGTCGAGCGTGTGACGGATCGCTTCTCCACGGGCTTCCAGAGCCTTCTCGGTATCGGCGAGGCCCTGATGGATGTTGTCGGCGTGGTTGGCGATCTGGCTGTGCGTGGCAGCGAGCCGCGCCGTTGCCGTGTCGGCCGCATCGGCGATCGAGCGTGCGAGGTCGGCGTGACGCGCTGCCGTGGCGGCAGCCTTCTGCTCGATCGTGCTTGCGAGTTCGGCATGGCGCGCGGCGGTTGCTGCTGCCGTCTGGTCGATCGTATTGGCGAACTCTACCTGGCGCGCGGCGAGTGCTGCGGCGAAATCCTCGCCCGCTCTCGACAGGAGCCCGGCCGAGCGAGCAGCTTCGGCGTCGATTTCCAGGGCAGCGTCGCTGACGGCGCCGCGAATGGTGTTCACCAGGCCAGCGGCTCTGCCTTCGATGCGGGCAGTCTCTGTGTCGAGTTCCTGAGCGACATCGCCGACGGCGCTGCGCAGGTTGCTGACGAGATCAGCCGTCTTGCCTTCGATGCGTGCAGCTTCCTGATCGATATCCTGCGTTGCCTCGCCGACGGCGCTGCGCAGGCTGCTGACGAGATCGGCGGTCTTGCCTTCGATCCGTGCGGCTTCCGCATCGATATCCTGCGTGGCCTCGCTGACGGCACCACGCAGATTGGTGACCAGAGCGGCCGCCTTGCCCTCGATGGTGCGGTTGACGTTATCAAGGCCGATGTTGAGGGCGCGGTCCATTGTGCCAAGACGCTCGGCGATGCGTTCCGCGCCAGACTCGATGGCGCCGGAAATCCGGCTTGCCGCTATTTCGCTCATGCGATCGATGTCGCCAGCCCGTTCGCCGAGGCTATCGGCGATCCGCTGGCCGGCGCCATCGACGATCTCGTTGACACTGCCGACGCTGTCGCGAACACGGTCTTCGAGCGAGCTGAGGCTGACCTCAAGACGCAGGCCGGTGTCGTCGACCAGCGTGTTGACGTCGGTGACGCTGCCACGGATGCGATCCTGAAGCGCGCCGAGGCTGTTTTCGATGAGCGCGCCGGTGTCGCCGACGATCGAGCCGACGCTGCTGACGCTGCCGCGGATGCGGTCTTCAAGCGCGTTGAGGCCGCCTTCAACACGGGCTGCCGCATCATCGACGACGGAGCCGACATTGGCGACGCTGCCGCGGATACGGTTTTCAAGCGCTCCAAGGTTGCTTTCGATCCGCGCGCCGGTGTCGTCGACAACGGTGCCGACATTGCCGACCGTGCCACGAATGCGGTCTTCCAGTACGCCGACGCGGGTTTCAATGTGCATCCCGGTTTCATCGACGATCGAACCGATATTGCCGGCGCTTTCGCGCATGCGCTCTTCAAGAGCGCTCAGGCTCGTCTCGACGCGAAGGCCCGTGTCGTCGAGGCGGTCGTTGAGACCGTTGATCGACATATCGACGCGGTTGGTGAGGCCGTCGGCAGCCAGGCTAATCTGGTTGGCGGTTTCGGCCAGACGCTCGGCGATGTGGCCGGTGGTCGAACGCATGCGGGCGTCGAGTACTTCGCCGCTGCGATCGATGATACCGGCAAGCGCCGACTGACGCTCGGCCAGCGACATTTCGAGCATGCTGGCGCTTGTGGCAAGCGTCGTTGCAATGGCGGTCGACTGATCGGAGAGCAGACCCTCGAGCTGGTCGCGGCCCTGGCCGACGGCAAGGTTGATGGCGTTGATCCGGTCATCGAGCGTGACGCGGATCTGCTCATGCGTCGACGTCAGCGTGTCGCGCAGGTGCTCGGCGCGGCCGCTCAGCGTCTCTTCGATTTCCGCTGCCTTGCCGGCAAGCGAAGCGGTCGCTTCGGTGGTGCGTGCGGTCAGCGCATCGGCGATGTGCGCGCTGGTCTCTGTCAGGGTGTCGGAAATCTTGCCGACGCGGCCGCTGAGATCTTCGGCAATGCGGGCGCTGGTCTGGGTGAGCGTGTCGGAGATCAGGCTGACGCGGCCGCCGAGGTTTTCGGCGATCGCCGAAACGCTCTCGGAGAGCTTCTGCTCGATGTCACCGACGCGATCAGTCATGGTCTCAGCAACGGCCGTTGCGCGGAAGGTGAGGCTGTCGGCGACGTCTTCCGCATGACGGCTCAACGTGTTGGCCATCTCATTGGCGCGCGACGACATGGTCGAGGTGATCGCCGCTGCTCGTTCGGCAAGCACGCCGTCAAGAGCGGACGTCTGGCTGGTCAGCGCGTCCGAGATCGCTTCTCCGCGCTCGGAGAGCACGCGCTCAAGCCGGTCGGCCGTGCCGCTGACGGCACTGTCGATCGAGTCCGCGCCCATCGACAGGATCGTCGAAAGAGCAAGCGTGCGCTCCGACAGCGTGTTGTCGAGACGGTGCTGGCTTGCCGCAATCGCGCTGGTGATCTCGTCGGTGGAGCCGCTGAGCGTCTGCTCGATGCGGGCATGCGCGGCCTGCAGGCCGTCGACGAAGGCGGCAGTGCGACTGTCGAGCCCTTCTGTGAGGCGCTGTTCGCTTGTCGTCAGTGCGTTCGAAAGGGCGTCCGCGCGCTGGCCGAAACCGTTTTCGATGCGGTCCTGCGCCTGGGTGAGGGCGCCCATCAGGCCGCTGGTCTTTTCCGAGAGCACGGCATCGATGCGGCTGTGCGCATCGCCGATCATGCTGCCGAGTTCCGAGGTCCGGCTGGTGATCGTCTCCTCAATGAAGTCCTGGGTCGCGCCAAGCGTGGTGGCAAGCGTCAGAGACTGGTCGGAGAGAGCCGAGCCGATCTTCTCGATGCTGCTGTCGAGCGCTCCGCCAATTGCCTCCGAGCCGCCGGAAACGGTTTCGTTGATGCGGTGCAGGCTCTCCATGAGCTTGGTGTCGAGCATGCTGGCGCGCTTGTCGAAGGCCGAAGCAAATTCGTGGAAGCGCTCGTCGAAAGCGGTTGCAAGCTGACCGACCGTGGTCTGCAGCTTTTCTTCGAAGAAGCCGCCGCGCAGGTCGAGATCCATGATCGCATCGTCGGCACTGGAGCGCAGGCTCTGGCGGAAGCTTGCGCCCTTCTCGTCGAGCGTGGCGTTGAGCGAGGCAAGCACGTGGTCGAGGCCACCGGTAATCGCCTGCTGGCCGACGCTGAGGCTCTCGTTGAGGTCGCGGGTGCGGGAGATCAGCGTTTCGTTGAGCTGGCGGGCGCGTTCATTCAGCGCCGCGTTGAGCTTCTCGGTGCTGGCGTCGAGCGAAGTGGCGCGCGTTTCGAACTGGCTGAGGAGATCCTCGCCGCGCTTCGTAAGCGTGTCGCTCAGCTGGTCAAGGCGTGTGTCGAACTCTGTGCTGAGGCCGAGGCCGGCGGCCGTGAGGCCGGAAAGCAGCGCATCCGTGCGGGTCGTCAGCATGGAGCCGATCGACTGCAGGGCGCTGTCGGACTTTTCGCTGAGCGCAGCTGCGCGCGTGTCGATCAGCGACGCAAAGGCTTCGCCCGAGATGGCGATGCGCGAGGCAATGTCTTCGCTCGCCTGTTCCAGATCATCCTTCAGCTTGCCATGAGCACCTGAGATCGCCGAGCGGATGCGTTCCGAGTGACCGATGATGGCTTCGCGTTCGAGGCCGAGTTCCTGCACCAGGGTGCGTACGCGCAATTCGTTTTCGCTGTAGCTGCGTTCGAGCGCGTTGACTTCGGAGTGAACAAGCGTTTCGAGTTCGGTGGCGCGGGCGATCGTGCGCTCGATGCCTTCGTTCATCGCCGAAACTTCACGGCGGACAGCCTGGCCGACGGTCATGACGCGATCAGCCGCTGCCGTTTCCGGCTCAGCAAGGCGCAAGGCGACCTCGGCCATCGAACGCGCTGCGTTGCGCAGTTCCTGCGCGCGGGCGATCATGATGGCGAAGGAGAAGAACAGCATGATCGGCAGCACGATGCCGATCGCAACGCCGACGGCGCCAGGGGTAGCCGAGAGGTCGCTCAGCGAGCGGATCTGCCAGATCTGCGGCCCGTAAAGCAGATTGGCGACGCCGAGGCCGGCGACCGCCCATACGACCGACACCAGAGCGGCAACGCGGATCGCAGCGCGATTGGAGCGCACGTCAAGCGCGCGCAGCATCGCAGCCGGCGAACGGCGGCCGTCGTCGTTGGCGGCGGAAAGAGACGGGGATTTGGGCGCAGGTTCCGGAGCGAGTGTCCGGGCCGCTTCGGCAGCACGCGCCGCGCGGGATGGATCCGGCTGAGGCTTTGCTAGTTTATTCTGATCGGGCGTTGCCGCCTGATTGGTGGGCTGCGACACATTTTCCTCCGGATCATCCAAGGAAGTCTTGTCATTCGGGCTCGACGCAAGCTCGTCAAAATCGATCTTCAGGGCCGCTTCCAGAGCCTGGAATGCCTTTTCGTCGATCGACTCATTGCTTTTTTTCGTCGCCATAGGGATACGCCTCATTACCTTTTGCCCTCGATAAGGAAACAACCCTTCGTCCGCAAAAGGGCAGGGTGTCTTCTTCAAGGGCGGTGACGGCAAGATACGCGCATCGGATCTACGCAATACCCTACTGATCACCCACTGCATTGCCTCGACGGATAGTCGCATTTGTGGCCGAAAGGGACCACGCATTGAGCTTATCCACCGGAACGGTTGCCATTTTCGTACGCCGGCACGTTCCTAAGCGTATCGTAGTGACACATTAGCTGGGTTCTTACAATTAAGAGCGCTCGGGGTTGATTAAAATCCTAATGAAATCTTAACGCGATGGCGGCTTGAAGGGCGGAAAAGATAAAGAAATCAAAGAGTTTAACGGACGTTAACCATTCCCTGAGATTCCTGCCCATATTGCGCCCGGATTTAAGCCAATAGGTGCGCCGCCCGCCGAAGATGGACATCTGAATGCGCGGGCGCCGGGATCGCCCATGTGAGGCGATACGGAAAACAAGCCAACATCAAACAAACAATAGGGAATTTGGTTCATGGCGGCCCTCAGGATTGCCTTTGAAGCCCCGGACAGCCCGGGAAACTCTTCTACGACAGGCAGGAAGCCGATCGATCTTGCTCACCTTGCCGTTCAGACGATGGGTGACAAGGCGCTTGAAATCGAAGTGCTGCAACTTTTTGCGCGCCAGGCGCGCCAGGTGATGAAGGAGATCGTCGAGGGCGAGGGCATTCATCGCGCCCAGGCGGCCCATCGCCTAAAGGGTGCCGCGCTTGCCGTCGGCGCCGTCGATGTTGCCGGCGTGGCTGGGGCGATCGAACAAAATCCGGCTGAAGCATCGCTCTGCGACAAGCTCTCGACGGCCGTCCTTGAAGCCGAGCTCTTCATCTTGAAGCTTTGTCGCTAAGACATCCTACTCCGGCTTCACCGGAAGCCGGAAAGACGCTCCAGTATGATGGTACTGGAGCGTCTTCAGCGCCGTGATACGAGGGCAGCCGGTGGACTGCCCGATACGCGCAATGATGGCCGTTGTTGACTGGTCGGCCGATTTGTTGGAAGAACTTTCCCTGAATTTGTGCCCGCGGCGTTCGTTCTCAAGAGCCTTTGCGCCCCTGGCCAACCCACCTGTTCATTCCGGAAAGAGACATGACAAAACTTAATATCGTTGCCTTTGATGGCGCGCGCCATGAACTTAATGTCGAGAACGGCTCGACGGTCATGGAAAATGCCGTTCGCAATTCGGTTCCCGGCATTGAGGCCGAATGCGGCGGAGCGTGTGCCTGTGCGACCTGTCATGTCTATGTCGACGACGCCTGGGCGGCGACCGTCGGCGCTCCCGAAGCAATGGAAGAAGATATGCTGGATTTTGCCTATGACGTCCGGCCAACGTCGCGGCTGTCCTGTCAGATCAAGATGAGCGACGCACTCGACGGTCTCGTCGTGCACGTGCCGGAGCGCCAAGCCTAAAGCATCGTTCGATTTAATCGACTCGCAGAGATTCCGTTGTGATGGCATCTGTGATTCACTTCTGCGTGGAGGTGTTTCATGGGCAAGTTCCATTCGTTGGATATTCGCGACCG
>NZ_MBSO01000012.1 GCF_001695835.1 Ensifer sp. LC11
AGATGTGTATAAGAGACAGGTTCAGCGATTTTCAGATATCAGCCCTGATGACCGCGATTGCCGCCGTTGCCACGGCGCTGGCCCTGGCCGCCTTCGCGACGCTCGCCACCACCACGGTTCTCGTTGCGGCCGCCATGGTTGCGGTCACGCCGTTCGCCCTGCTTCTGGCCAGGACGCCCGTGGTTCTTCTTGCCTTCGTGGTTGCGGTTGCCTTCGCCACGACCGTCGTTCTGCGGATGGCCGTGATCGCGGCGCTCCTGGCGCTGCGGACGGCGTTCGTCGCGCAGAAGGTCGTCACCGGTAAAGCCGCTGGTCGCAGCCACCGGCTCGCCGGCGGGGCGCTCGCGGCGCGCAGGACGGCCGCCGCCATTGTGGTGCTGACCGCCGCCATTTCCCTTGCGGTGGCCGGCGCCGTTGTTGCCGCGGCCGCTGCGGCCCTTGGACGGGCGCGCCTGGTCAGCCGGTGCTTCGCCGCTGGCAACAGCAATGTTGATGCCCATCAGCTTCTCGATGTCGCGCAGCAGGCGGATTTCGTCCGGGGCGCAGAAGGCGATCGCGATGCCATCGCGGCCGGCGCGCGCGGTGCGGCCGATGCGGTGAACATAGGCGTCGGGCACTTCCGGCAGGTCATAGTTGTAGACATGGGTGACGCCGGGGATGTCGATGCCGCGGGCGGCGACGTCGGTGGCGACAAGCACACGGATCTCGCCGTCACGGAAGGCCTTGAGTGCCCGCTCGCGCTGGCCCTGGCTCTTGTTGCCGTGGATCGAAGCGGCCTTGAAGCCGACGTGGTCGAGATGCTTCATCAGCTTCTCGGCGCCATGCTTGGTGCGGCTGAAGATCAGCGACAGGCCGTCCGGGTTTTCGGTCAGCGTCTTCTTGAGAATGGTTGTCTTCAGGTCCTTGCCGGGGACGAAGTGAACATACTGCTCGACCTTGTCGGCGGCCTTGCCCGGAGGCGTCACCTGAACCTTGACCGGGTCGGTCAGGTATTCGCCGGCGAGTTCAGCAATCTGCTTCGGCATGGTGGCCGAAAACAGCAGCGTCTGACGGTTCTTCGGCACCAGCTTGGAAATCTTGCGCAGGTCGTGGATGAAGCCGAGGTCGAGCATCTGGTCGGCTTCGTCAAGCACGAGGTAGCGACCCTGGGTCAGGGTGACCGCCTTGCGGGCGACGAGGTCGAGCAGGCGGCCCGGCGTTGCGACGAGAATGTCGACGCCGCGGGCGAGCTGTTCGGTCTGCTTGTTGATCGAGACGCCGCCGACGACAACGCCGATCTTCAGCGGGGACTTCTTGACGAACAGCTTGAGGTTGGCGGCGATCTGGTTGACCAGTTCGCGGGTCGGGGCCAATACGAGGGCGCGGATGTTGCGCGGATCGGGGCGCTTGCCTTCGGCAACGAGCTTTTCGATCATCGGCAGGCCGAAGGCGGCCGTCTTGCCGGTGCCGGTCTGGGCGAGACCGATGAGATCGTTGCCCTTCAGCACGAGCGGGATGGCCTGCGCCTGGATCGGCGTCGGTTTTTCGAAGCCGTTGGCCGACAGGGTCTCCAGGATGTGCTCGGAGAGGCCGAGATCTTTAAAGGTGGACAAATGCATATACCTTTTGGGGGCGCCAAACGCATTCGCCGGAACCGCATCCTTGCTGTTCCGGTGTCGTTCGGCGTCAAGAACCCCGCGTGAATTGGGAACTTGTGGGTTAAGAAAAAGTCGTCAAGCGCCTGTGCTGTGCCGCCATTGCGGCGATGGGTGCGCTTTTCCTTCTTCACGGCTTTCTGTGTTGCCGAGGGCGCGCTCACGCGGCGGCCTGAAGGTGACGCTGGGCACCATGTCGTCGTTTTAGCCGAAAAAGTCAAGGTCCATCTTTTCGCAGGTGCGAAATGAGGTCTACTCCAGCGCGAGATCGAAGTCGGCCTCGGCCGCTTCCTGGCCGTTCACGAGGACGACGATGCGGTGCGCGCCGGGATAGTATCGACGGGTGGTGATCGGCCGGATCGCATGGCGCTTCTCGATCTCGATCGAAACGCCGGGCGCCAGCATCGCCGACGTCCACTTGAACACTTTCGGCGACCTCGTACCGTTCGCCTTGCGGTGATGCACGGCGTAGTCGATCATCACCTTCTGGCTGGTTTCGGCATCGTGGCTGACGGCAAGCCGTAAGTTCAGGCTCTCGCCGAGAACGATCTCGGAACGGTCAAGCAAGAGCTTGGCCTCGATGCCGGCAGGTGCGGCAAAGCCGAAATTCGAAAGCGCGGCCGGGTGGCCCTGTTTCAGGAGCGTGCGCGAGGCGTGGCGCAGAAGCTGGCGGCGCTCCGGCGAGGCATTGCCGATATGTGCGGCGACGAAGCCCGCCACCTTGTCGGGGTGATCCTTGGCGATGTCGTTGAGGCTGTTGGCAACCGAACGGCGGACATAGCCCTCCGGGTCGTCCAGGAGCGCCGTCAGGATCGGCAGGATTGGCTCCGGGTCGCGGACGAGCTTCGGTAGCCGCATCGCCCAGGGCAGGCGCGGGCGGGTGCCTTCACTCGCCAGTCGCCGCACATGATGGTTGGCATCACCGGTCCAGGTTCCGATCGTGGCAAGGGCGCGGTCCTGATCGCGGTCGATGAAGACGCGAATACCGAATTCTGAGGTGAAATGCGGCGTCAAGGCGCGCAGTAGTGACAGCGAGAGATCGAAGTCCTCAAGTCCGCGCAGGGCGATGTACTGGCTGATCGGTAAAAGCGACCAGCCCGCGATGCCGGAAACGCCCTCCTGCGGCAGGCTCGCTGTGAGAATGGCGGCGGCTTCGGGAAAGGCCTGCGGCAGCGCCTCGACCAGCGCATCGCGGATCTTGAGCGAGCGCTGCATGAGTTCCAGCACTTCGAGACCATCGCCCGCAAGCGCCAGAAATTTCTCCCGGTCGAAGGTATCGGTGTTGCGGTCGAGCTGATCGGCGATGGCGATCACGACGCCGGGATGCAGCAGGTTCTTCAGCGGCTCAGGCATTGGCGGGCGCTCTCCGGGTTCAGATCTTCTGACCGATCGAAAAATGCTGCACCAGCATGACCGCGCTGATCGTCGCCGCATAAGGGGCGAATTCCGGATCGAGGCGGACGCGCTCACCAGCCGATCGGGCGGCTTCCAGCGTTTCCCATTCGACCAGGTCGGCAAACATGCCCGATGTCTCGCAGGAATCGACCGCCTTCCAGGAAACGAAGCCGGGATAGCGCGAAACAGCCTGCATCGCGCGGTGGCGCGTGGCGGTTGCCGCGGGCTTGTCGGTAACGATGCAGACGGCGAGTTCGAGGATGTGGTCGCTGGTCATCTCATGCTCCATGTCAGTTGCCTCTTGATCTAGCACAGGGCAACTGACAGCCTTATGGCCATTATCGACTGCCCCTGCGCTTGTGAGTGCCGAACGGTCGCTGTAGCCCTTTTAAGGTTAGGGGAAGGATGGGACGCCACGATGAGACCTGCCGACCGGTTGTTCCGCATCATCCAGCTCATGCGCGCCACCGGGCGGGCGATGACGGCGCGCGAGATTGCCGAGAAGATGGAGGTCGCACAGCGGACCATCTACCGCGACATGGAGCACCTGATTGCATCGGGGGCTCCGATCGATGGCGAGCGTGGCGTTGGCTATCTGTTGCGCGGGGCCTTTGACGCGCCGCCGCTTGCCTTCACCTTCGAGCAGCTCGAAGCTCTCGCCTTCGGTGCCCGCGCCGTGCAGATGCTGGGTGATGGGCGGCTTGCCCAGGCGGCGCGCGAAGCAATGGAGAAGATCGCCCATGGCCTGCCGCCGGAACACCGTCAGCGACTGACGGCAGCACCGCTTCGTGCCTTCCGCTCGGCGCTCCAGCCGGAGCCGCCGGTTCTGCTCGGAGATCTGCGTCAGGCGATTGCTGAGCGGCGCAAGCTTCGGCTGGCCTATGACAGCCTCAAGAACGAGCACTCCGAGCGCACCATCTGGCCGCTTGGCCTCAGCGTTTTCGGTCATCTCTGGCTACTGACGGGCTGGTGCGAGCTGCGCCAGGATTTCCGGGACTTCCGCGTCGACAGGATCAGCTCTGCTCGCGTCGAGCGGGAGCGCTACGAGGCGACGCCGGAGCGCAGCTTCGAGGCCTATCTCGCGCGGATGTGAAGACCGCCGCGCTGTAAATAAATCGAGCTGGACGGCGTCGGCGATGGAACCGAACCGGGGTTCGATCGTTCTCTTTAAAGGGCCACTTCGGCCCGCCACGATCCACACCTTTCATTGGGAGACAATCGTGCAGAACCGGACATGGATACTGGCCGCGGACGGCAACACCGCGCGCATCGTCAAGGGCGTCAACCTCTTGAAAGAGGAACGCCAGCGGCCGGACGAGGAGACCTTTCACACCGAACCGAAGCGCGTTCAGGACATTATGGCCGACAAGCCCGGCCGGTCGCATTCGTCGGTTGGACACGGCCGCTCCGCGATGGAATACAAGAGCGACCCGGTTCGCGAGGAGCAACAGCGTTTCGTCGCTGACGTTGCCGAACGGCTGGAAAGCTATGCGGCCAACCACGCTTTCGACAGCCTGGTGATCTGCGCCGCACCTCGCACACTCGGTGATCTCAGGAAACAGCTTTCGGCACACGTCAGGGAGCGGACCGTTGCCGAAATCGACCGCAACTGCGTCGCGGCGACCACGGAACAACTGATCGCCACGGCGCGGGCTGCCGTCTTTCCCTGAGTGGGATGCTCTAAGTCGCGCCATCGCTGTGCGGTGAACCGCACAGGAAAGCCCTTGTGGTGCCCCGTCAGAAATCGGTCGGGACGCCGCCCTCTGCCTTGCGTCTGGCAACGAACGCGTCAAGTTCCTCTTCGATCGCCGGATCGAGCGACGGGCGCTCGTACTCGTTGAGCTTCTGCTTGAAGATCCGGTTGGCATGATCGTAGGTCGTCGGCCGCCCTGCTTCCGTCCAGGTCTCGAAGTTGCGCCAGTCGGACAGGATCGGCGAATAGAACGCCGTGTCGTAGCGCTGCAGCGTGTGCAACGTGCCGAAGTAGTGCCCGCCGGGCCCGACGTCGCGCACCGCATCGAGACCGAGCGCGTCCTCGCTGACGTCGAGCGGTGTCAAATACTCCGCCACCATCTGCAGCATGTCGACGTCGAGAATGAACTTCTCGAAGGAGGCCGTCAGCCCGCCTTCGGTCCATCCGGCCGCGTGCATGATGAAGTTGCCGCCGCCCTGCGTCAGTGCCCAAAGCGACATGGCGGACTCGTAGGCCGCCTGCGCATCGAGCGTGTTGGCGGCATTGGTGTTGGAGGTGCGGTAGGGGATGTTATACTTGCGGGCGAGTTGGCCGCCGGCGACCACCGCCTTCATGTATTCCGGCGTGCCGAAGGCCGGTGCTCCGGTCTTCATGTCGACATTGGACGTGAAGCCGCCATACATCACCGGCGCGCCGCGCCTGACCATTTGGGTAAACGCGATGCCGCAAAGCGCCTCGGCATTCTGCTGGACGAGCGCGCCGGCGATTGTCACCGGCGCCATGGCGCCGGCGAGCGTAAACGGCGTGACCACCACCACCTGATTGCGCGAGGACATCTCGATGATGCCCTGCAGCATCGGCCCGTCGAGGCGGAGCGGTGAGGAGGTGTTGATGATGGTGAAGAGCGAGGGCTCGCGTTCCATCTGTTCCATCGAAATGCCGCGGCCGATGCGGGCGATCTCGATGCCGTCGGTGTTGCGCTGCTTCCCAAGCGAATAGACATGGAAGACCTTGTCGGTGAGCTTCACCATGTCGGAGAGGCAATCGAGATGGCGCACCGAGGCGTGGATGTCGACCGGCTCGACGGGATAGCCGCCGGTCGTGTGCACGATGTCGTAGGACTGGGCGAGCTTTACAAGCTTGCGAAAGTCTTCATGGTTGCCGGTGCGGCGGCCGCCGTCACGATCCGCGACGAAGGGGGCGCTGGCGATCTGGGCGAAGACGAGGTTGTTGCCACCGATCGCGACGTTACGGGCCGGATTGCGCGCATGCATTGTGAAGGAGGAGGGAACCGAGGCGATCATGTCCATGATCAGACCGCGGTCGAAGCGGACGCGATCGGTCCCGGGGGTGATGTCGGCGCCCGCTGCCTTCATCCGCTCGCGCGCCTCGGGCAGGATGACATCCATGCCGATCTCTTCAAGGATCGTCAGCGACGCCTGATGGATCGCTTCGAGCGCATCGTCTGACAGCACCGAGGATTTGGTCTGGGTGTTGACGAGATTGAGATATTTGCCGCCTGAGGATTTTCGTGTGCGCTCGCCGCCCCGGCCGCCGGGCCTGCGCCGCCGCTCGAGCGGCGAGGAGGATTCGCCTGTCGCAGCATCCGGAAACTGATCGTTGTTCATGAGAAATCCACCGCGTTGCCGATGGCATTCTGTCGCAGATTTTTCGCGGCAATGCCCCTGCCATTTGCGACAGTTCAGGCCTCTGATGGAGTAAAGGCTGTCAAATCGTCCCAGAGAGAGCCTGGGTCAGCGCTTGTCGCCGCGCAACATTTCGCGCTTGCCGGCAAAGCCCTTGCGCTTTTCGACGGCAAAGCCGGCGCCCGTCAGATTGCGGCGCACGAAGCCGGCGGCGGCATAGGTGGCGAAGCTGCCGCCGGGCGTGGTCTTTTCGAAGACGCGGTGCATCAGCTCTTCCGACCACATGTCGGGATTGCGCGACGGGGCGAAGCCGTCGAGGTACCACGCGTCGAAGCGACCTTCAGCCTTGGCAACGCCCTCCAGTGCCGGGCCACAGATGACGGCAAGACGTACACCGTCACCGAAGTCGATATGAACGTCGCCCCCATGCGCGTCCGGCCAGTGCGTGACCAGCGCCTGCCGCTCCGTATCAATTTCCGGCCAATGGCTGAGCGCGCGGGAAATCTCGTCGGCCGCCATCGGGAAGCGCTCGAACGACACGAAATGCAGCCGATCGCCGGTGGTTGCCGTCGCCTTCCACTGCCGCCAGGTTTCGCAGAAATTGAGGCCGGTGCCGAAGCCGAGTTCGCCGATTGTGAATAGGCCAGCACCGACCCAGCGCTCCGGCACGCCGTTGCCGGAAAGGAAGACGTGGCCGCATTCCAGCCGCCCGTCGGTGCGGCAATAAAAGTGATCGCCAAACTCCCGGGAATAGGGCATATCGCCCTCGTGCCAATCAAGGTTTTGGTGCGCCGGGGGCTCGATCGGGTCTGCTGGTTCTGTCATGGCGAAGGCGATAATCCGCCGGCCGGAGAAGGTCAATCGATGAGCGAGCTTTTGGTCGTCGGCGGCGGCATCATGGGGCTGTGGGCCGCTCTCGTTGCCGCGCGCCAGGGCATGGCGGTGCGGCTTGTCGAGCGACAACGGATCGGAGCTGGCGCGAGCGGTGGTCTCCTTGGCGCGCTCATGCCGCATATGCCTGACCGCTGGAACGCCAAGAAACAATTCCAGTTCGATGCGCTGGTTTCGCTGGACGGGGAAATTGGCCGGCTCGAAGCGGAAACCGGGCTATCGACCGGCTATCGCCGTACGGGCCGGCTGATGCCGCTTGGCAAGCCGCATCTGCGCGACATTGCGCTTGGCCATGAGCAGGACGCGCTGACGCGTTGGCAAGCGGCCGACCGGCAATTTCTCTGGCAAGTCCGGAACGAGGCGCCTGAGGGGTGGCCGAGTGCCAGGGCGGCCGTTTACGGTGTCGTGTTCGATACGCTGGCTGCAAGGGTCTCACCGCGCCGCATGCTGGCAACCTTGCGAACGGCTCTCCTGCAGTTGCCGAACGTTCGGCTCGAGGAGGGAGCGGGTGTGCGCGCAATCGACCCGACGCACGGACGCGCCGAGCTCGATGACGCCAGCCGGGTCACGTTCGATCATTGCATCATTGCCGCCGGTATCGGCAGTTTTCCCTTGATCGACGCCTTGTCCGTTCCATTGAAGGCGACGAGCGGCACTGCCGTCAAAGGCCAGGCAGCACTTCTCAAGGCCGATGTCGATCCTGATCTGCCCGTCATCTTCACGGATGGCGTCTACGTCATCGCCCATGACGACGGCCATGTGGCGGTGGGCAGCACCAGCGAGAATCGCTTCGCCGACCCCTTGTCGTGTGACGAACAGCTCGATGAGCTGCTTCGGCGAGCCTTGGTGCTCGCGCCGCGCCTGGCGGATGCCACGGTGGTGGAACGCTGGGCGGGGCTTCGGCCAAAGTCTGCGGGACGCGAGCCGATCGTCGGGCGGCATCCGGATCACCGGAACATCTTCGCTCTGACGGGCGGCTTCAAGGTGAGCTTCGGTATCGCGCACAGACTGGCGCAGGTTGTTGTCGACGAGGTTGCTGGCCTGCCGACGGCAGATATTCCGGAATCCTTCTTGTGCCAGACTCACATAGCGGCACTTCGCGAGAAACATCTTTAAGGCGAGCGGCAAAGGAAAGGCTCCACCAGCGGCAGAGCCCTGTTCCATTGAACGACGCTGGTGCTTGAGCACTCAGACCTTACATCCAGTAAGGCGGCACGCCATAATAGTCGTAGACGCGGCGGCCGTTCTCCTGGTCCCAATTGTATTCTTCGGTGCCGTGATACTTCGGCGCACGCTCGACCTGATCGCGAGTCACATCCGTGCGATAGCCGCCGAGCTTCTCGTCATAGGTCAGCTTCGCCCAGGGCAGCGGATAGTGGTCTTCGCCGATGCCGAGAAAACCGCCGAAGCCGAGCACGGCATAGGCGACGCGGCCGCTGCGCTTCTCGATGATCACGCGCTCGATCGAACCGACGTGCCTGTCGTCTGGGCCATAGACCTTGGTGCCTTCAACCTTGTCGCTGGCGATCAGGTCATGGGTTTCCTTGATGCTGGCATCCTGAAGGCTCGAATTATGATAGGTCACGCTTCTTCTCCATCCTTGTTTGTCACTTCAGGGGAACGGGTGGTTGGCTGGATGGTTCCGAAAAACCTGTGGGCGCACTTCGGGCGCTAATGGGCAATGTTGCCCCGCTTACTTCGTCAATCTGTCACGCAAATCACCTAAGACGCGGCCATTAGATGACGATGATTGCGGGCCGGATCGATCCGCAATCGTCAGCATGATCGATCGTTGTAAGTTGGAGCGAGATACGGGCGGAAACCGTATGCACCTTTCCTCATCCCGCTCTAACGGACACCCGGAGCCAGTCCATGCGCTACGCCATTTGTTTCACGCCACCGATGTCCGACCCGCTTTCCGGGGTCGCTGCGAGCTGGCTTGGGCGCAATGTCTACTCCGGCGAACCGGCCGAATTGCCGTCGGTCGCAGGACTGAGCGCTGCCGACATCGCCTATCATACGGCCGTGCCGCGCCGCTTCGGTTTCCACGCTGTCATGATGTCGCCATTTCGGTTGCACCCCGACAAATCGGAATCGGAGCTTCTCAAAGCGCTCATGCATTTCGCCGGCGCGCAGACGCCGTTCAAGGTTGATCGCCTGGAAGTTGCCCGTCTTGGCCGCTGCTGGGGCCTGATGCCGCAGGTTCCGAGCACCGCCGCGCATTTGCTGGCAGCCAGTGTCGTTCAGGAGTTCGACGCCTTTCGCGCGCCGCTCAGCGAAGACGATATCGAACGGTCGGATCCGGACCGGCTCACTGCACCGCAGTTTTCCAACCTGCATCGGTGGGGCGATCCTCATGTCATGGATGAGTACCGTTTCCACATGATGCTGACCGGACCGCTTGCCAACGACGCCTTGCGCCATGTTGAGGCGCCGTTGCGCGAATTGTTCGAGCCGTGCCTTGCCATGCCGTTGTCGATCGGCAGCCTGGCTCTCTTTGTCGAGCAGACGGGCGGGCCGATGCGGGTGCATTCGCAGCATCCGCTCGGCAAGATCTCGACGAATGCGCGCGCCGACCGGGCCAAACGCGCCGCCGTCGCCGATCCGTCGCTCGGCTCGGGCGCGATCCGGCCCCTGCCGCTCATCGTTGCGGCACTGATGGCGCACCGCTAGAGCCGGACGAAGAGCTATTTCGCAAACAACATCGGACGCGGATAGGGCAACGCCAGAGGCGGCATGCCCGTTTCCGAAAAGTACCGGATCGATTTCGTCTCTCCATCGGAGATCGGGCGCTGAGTACTGATAATCCGGCATCGGAAGAGGGTAACGACATATTCGACCTGGTCGCCGTTCGGATAGGTGTAACGAAACGCCTTTCCGCCGAAGACGCCAAGGATCCTGTCGATTGAAACCGGGAATCCGGTTTCTTCCATGACCTCCCTGATGACCGCCTCTTCAGGCGTTTCGCCGAGCTCGATTGCTCCGGCCGGCAAACTCCAGCCTTCGCCGCTCGCTTTTTCCTGCAACAATATCTGCCCTTCGGCGTTATTTATGACGGCAGCGACCGATGGGCAGAGCAGGAGGTCGGTCCCGACCTTTTCGCGGAGATTTTGGATGTAGGTTTTCATCGCCTTGCACTGTGTGGTTGAAGCCAACTGCACCTAAGATCGTTTCGCAAAAGATCTCAATTGCGATCTTTGCCCATCGCAACGGCGTGGCGGCGGAGAGCACTGTCGCGGGTAGATTTCGGTATCGACAATCCGGTCGGCGGTGATACCGTTCGGGAAAAACCGAAGGATGATTTGATGTCTGAGACCAGCTATCCGCGCGACCTCGTAGGCTATGGCCGCAATCCGCCGAAGGCGAACTGGCCCGGCGACGCGCGCATCGCCGTGCAGTTCGTGCTGAACTACGAGGAAGGCGGCGAAAGCTGCATTCTCGATGGCGACCCGGCTTCCGAGTGCTTGCTGTCGGAGATCGTCGGGGCGCAGCCTTGGGCTGGCCAGCGCAACCTCAACATGGAATCGATCTACGAATATGGTTCGCGCGTCGGTTTCTGGCGTCTCTGGCGCATGTTCACCAGCCGCAACGTGCCGCTCACCGTATACGGCGTGACACAGGCCATGGCGCGCAATCCAGAAGCGGTCGCCGCGATGAAGGAAGCCGGCTGGGAGATCGCCAGCCACGGCCTGCGCTGGCTCGAATACAAGGACTTTCCGGAAGAGGTCGAGCGCGAGCATATCCGTGAAGTGGTCCGGCTGCACACGGAGCTGACAGGCGAGCGGCCGCTCGGCATCTACCAGGGCAAGCCCTCGGCCAACACGCTGAAGCTGGTGCTGGAGGAGGGAGGCTTTCTCTATTCCTGCGACAGCTATGCGGATGAGCTGCCCTACTGGGTGCCGGGTCTTGCGGCCGACAAGCCGCATCTGATCATCCCCTATACGCTCGATGCCAACGACATGCGCTTTGCGACCCCGCAGGGCTTCAACAGCGGCGACCAGTTCTTCGCCTATCTCAAGGACACCTTCGACGTGCTCTACGAGGAGGGCCGCGAAGGTGAGGCCAAGATGATGAACATCGGTCTCCACTGCCGTCTCGTCGGCCGGCCGGGCCGGGCCGCAGCGCTCGCGCGCTTCGTCGATTACGTCATGTCGCACGACAAGGTCTGGGTGCCCAGGCGCATCGACATCGCCAACCACTGGTACCAGCACCACAAGCCGGAAGGGGCGCGCTGATGTCCGACCGCGAAGCCTTCGTCGCCCGTTTCGGCGGCGTGTTCGAGCACTCGCCCTGGGTGGCCGAACGGGCCTACGACCGGGCCGCGGCGACGGGGCTGACGGCCGGAACCGTACATTCGGCCCTCTGCCAAGCCTTTAGCACCGCGCTGCCGCGCGAGAAGATGCAAGTGCTGCGCGCCCACCCGGATCTGGCTGGCAAGCTGGCGATCGCCGGCAAGCTCACGGCGGATTCGACGGCGGAACAGGCGTCCGCCGGTCTCGACCGGCTGACGGAAGAGGAGCATCAACGCTTCACGGCGCTCAACGACGCCTATACGAAGAAATTCGGCTTCCCCTTCATCATCGCGGTGAAGGGGCTCACCAAGGGGCAAATTCTTGCCTCCTTCGAAAGCCGCATTGACAATTCGCCCGAAGAGGAATTTGAAACCGCTTGCGCGCAGGTGGAGAAGATCGCCCGCCTGCGCCTGCAGTCGATGCTTCCTGGAGACGAAAATGCCTGACAACACCGTTCGATCCGTGTCCTCGTTCTCTTGGAGGGCCGTCGAACTGGAGCTGACATCTGCGATTGCCGTGGAAACCTGCGAGGCCCACGCCTGATGTCGCGCGTGCTTACGATCGAACCGCTGACGCGTGAAGCCTTCGCCCCTTTCGGGACCGTGATCGAAGCCGATCCCGCCACCATGCGCTACATCAACGGCGGCAACACCGAACGCTTCCATGGACTGGCGCGTGCCGACGTCGTCGGCGACGGCGCCAATGTCATCATCAACATCTTCCGTGGCCAGCCGCGTGCGTTTCCCTATGCGGTGACGATGATGGAGCGCCATCCGCTCGGCAGCCAGAGCTTTTCGCCACTCGACGATCGCCCGTGGCTGGTCGTCGTTGCAGAAGACCGAAATGGGCGTCCCGGTGAGCCGCGGGTGTTCCACGCGAGTGGCCGGCAAGGTGTGAACTACGGACGCAACGTGTGGCATCATCCGCTGATGTCGATCGGCGCCGTCAGCGATTTCATCATCGTCGACCGGGAAGGTCCGGGCAATAATCTCGAAGAGTTCTTCTACGACGAACCCTTCGTCATCGAGAGCGCGACCTAGCGGGGTGAGGAAAAGCGTGGGCGGTTTTCCGCCCGCATCCCACGCCAAGTTTATGGGAAGAGAGAAGCGATGAGCAGCACCGGCCGCCTGACGACCCACGTTCTCGACACCGCACTCGGCAAGCCGGCCGAGGGCCTGCGCATCGACCTCTACTGGCTCGAAGGCGAAGAGCGGCAGTTGATCCGCACTGTCCACACCAACAGCGACGGCCGTGTCGACGGGCCGATGGTCGAGGGCATCGGCTTCATGGCCGGCACTTATGAGCTGGTCTTTCACGCCGGCGACTATCTGCGCCGGTCCGGCGCGACGCTGCCGGAACCGGCTTTCCTCGACCGCATCCCCTTGCGCTTCGGCATCGCCGATCCGGCGAGCCACTATCACGTGCCGCTGCTGCTCTCGCCCTATGGCTACTCGACCTATCGCGGGAGCTGAGGGGAGAGCAAAGGGCGGTAGGCTTCGCCCTCATTTCCCGGGGTCTTTGGTGCGAGCGACACCCCACTCTCCGTCATCCTCGCCCTTGTGGCGGGGATCGAGCGACCCGACGTCGGTCGGGTCGAACGACTCTTTCAGCCCAAGGACTTGGGCTGCTGGATTCCTGTGACGAGCACAGGAATGAGGGGTATCCCTTTAGAGCCGGGCTACCAACTCTCAATCCGCCAGGATGCTGTGGTCGACGTCGTTGATGTCGCGCTTGCCGCAGAGCGCCATGGTGATGTCCATCTCCTTGCGGATGATTTCCAGCGCCTTGGTGACGCCGTCCTTGCCCATAGCGCCGAGGCCATAGAGGAAGGGGCGGCCGATATAGGTGCCCTTGGCGCCCATGGCGATGGCCTTCAGCACGTCCTGGCCGGAGCGGATGCCACCGTCGAGATGGACCTCGATCTGGTGGCCGACCGCATCGACGATGCGCGGCAGCATGCTGATCGAGGAATGGGCGCCGTCGAGCTGGCGGCCGCCATGGTTGGAAACGATGATCGCATCGGCACCGGTTGCCGCCGCCATCTTCGCGTCCTCGGGATCGAGGATGCCCTTGAGGATCAGTGGCCCACCCCAGCGCTCCTTGATCCAGGCGACATCCTTCCAGGAGAGCTGCGGATCGAACTGTTCCGCCGTCCAGGCGCCGAGCGAGGAGAGGTCGGTGACGCTTTTCGCGTGGCCGACAATGTTGCGGAAGGTGCGGCGCTTGGTGCCGAGCATCTTCATGCACCAGCCAGGTCGTGTCGCCATCTGCCAGAGATGCTTCGGCGTCATCTTCGGCGGCGCGGAGAGGCCATTGCGCAAGTCCTTGTGGCGCTGGCCGAGGATCTGCAGATCGAGCGTCAGCACCAGCGCCGAGCACTTGGCAGCCTTGGCGCGGTCGATCAGGTTGAGCACGAACTCGCGCTCGCGCATGACGTAGAGCTGGAACCAGAAGGGTTTTGTCGTGACCGAGGCGACGTCCTCGATCGAGCAGATGCTCATGGTCGAGAGCGTGAAGGGAACGCCGAAGGCTTCGGCGGCCTGGGCCGCCAGCATCTCGCCGTCGGCATGCTGCATGCCGGTAAGGCCGGTTGGCGCCAGTGCCACCGGCATCGACACCTTCTGGCCGATCATCGTCGTTTCAAGCGAGCGGTTGGTCATGTCGACCAGCACCCGCTGGCGCAGCTTGACCTTGGCGAAATCCTCCTCGTTGGCGCGGTAGGTGCCCTCGGTCCAGGCGCCGCTATCGGCGTAATCGAAGAAGAGCTTCGGCACCCGGCGCTTGGCGAGCGCCTTGAGATCGCTGATTTCGAGGATTTGCGTCATGGAAACGGCCTTCGTCCAACGGAGATTGAACGAGCCATTACCATGTTTGCCGGAGGCTTGTTAATAGCCAGATCGCAAAGAGGTCAATTTTCTTGACCTCTTTGCGATCTGCGGATCAGGCGGCCACCAGCACCGATTTGGCAGGTTTGCCGGCGACATAGGTCTCGATGATCGCGCGGTCGTCGCCCATGGTCTGCAGTAGGAAAAGCTCATCGGCGAGAGAATTGACCACTTCGGCCCGGAGTGCCATCGCCGGTGTCGCCGCCATGTCGAGCACGATGAAATCGGCGTCCGTCCCGGCTTCGAGCGTGCCGATGCTGCCCTCGAGCGAGAGCGCCTCGGCGTTGCCGCGGGTCATCATGAAGAAGCTGTCGAAGGGATTCAGCCGCTCTCCCTGCAACTGCAGGATTTTGTAGGCCTCATCGAGCGTCTTCAACATGGAGTAGCTGGTGCCGCCGCCGATGTCCGAGGCGACCGAGGTGCGCACCGGCTTGTCGCGGCGGGAAAGCGCGCGGAGCGGAAAGAGGCCGGAGCCGAGGAAGAGGTTGGAGGTCGGGCAGAAGACAGCGACGGACCCGGTCTCGCTTATGACATCGGCTTCCCGCTCCGACAGATGGATGCAATGGCCGAACAGGCTTTTGGGGCCGAGCAGGCCATAGCGGGCGTAGACGTCGGTATAGTCCTTGGCTTCCGGATAGAGCTCGCAGGTAAAGGCGATCTCATCGCGGTTCTCCGAAAGGTGGGTCTGCACATGCAGGTCGGGGAATTCGTGCACCAGCGACCTGGCGACGTCCATCTGCTCCGGTGTCGAGGTGATGGCAAAGCGCGGCGTGATCGCCACGTGGTTGCGGCCCTTGCCGTGCCATTCGCGGATGACGGCGCGGGTTTCGTCGTAGCCCATCTGCGGCGTGTCGAGCAGACCTTGCGGGGCGTTGCGGTCCATCATCACCTTGCCGGCGATCATGCGCATGTCGCGGCGAAGCGCCTCGGCGAAGAAGGCGTCGGCGGACGCCTTGTGTACCGAGCAATAGGCCGTTGCAGTCGTCGTGCCGTGACGCACCATCTCGTCGAAGAAGCGGCTGGCGATGCGCTCCGCGTGGGCGGTTTCGACGAAGCGGCATTCCTCCGGGAAGGTGTAAGTGTTCAACCATTCAAGCAAGTTGGCGGCATAGGACGCCATGACTTGCATCTGCGGGAAGTGCAGGTGGGTGTCGATGAAACCGGGCACGATCAGATGCGGATGGTGGTCGATTTGCGCGACGTCTGCAGGCGCGCTTGCCTTGACCGCGGTGTAAGTGCCGCTTGCGACGATCTGGCCACCCTCGACCAGAAGTGCGCCGTCGCTCTCGTAGCTATAGGCGGCGCTGTCGTCGATCGACGTTGGCGCGCGGTGGAAGCTTAAGAGTCGGCCGCGGATGAGGGTGGTGGTCATTGTGTCTTGCCTTCCTCGACGGCGCTTTCGAACCAGGCTGTCAGCAGCTGGCGCTCGTCCGTCGTCATGTCTGTCACGTTGCCGGGCGGCATCGCATGGCTGCGCCCGGCCTGGATATAGATTTCGCGGGCAAGGGCGGCAATCTCGGCGTCGCTTTCCAGCACCACACCCTTCGGTGCCTGGGTGATGCCCTCATAGACCGGCTCGGCCGCATGGCACATGGAACAGCGGGTCGAGACCGTGTCCTTGACCGCGGGGAAGTGGGCGTTGGCGGCGAAGCGCGTGAAGGCCGGCGCGACCTCGGCCTTCTCGCCGCCGGTCAAAACCTTCGGCACCGTCGACAGCCACATGATCAGGATGAAGATCAGCGCGGTGACGAGCCAGGTCCAGGTCGGCCTGCCCTTGCGGGCGTGGGTGGTGTTGAACCAGTGGCGGATGGTGACGCCCATCAGGAAGACGAGGGCCGCGATGATCCAGTTGAACGCGGTGGCGAAAGCCAGCGGATAGTGGTTCGACAGCATGAAGAAGATGACCGGCAGCGTCAGGTAGTTGTTGTGCAGCGAGCGCTGCTTGGCCTGGGCGCCGAGCTTCGGGTCCGGCGTGCGGCCGGCGATCAGGTCAGCGACGACGATCTTCTGGTTGGGGATGATGATGAAGAAGACGTTGGCCGACATGATCGTCGCGGTAAACGCGCCAAGATGCAGGAAGGCGGCGCGGCCGGTGAAGACCTGAGTGTAGCCCCAGGCCATGGCGACCAGCGCGACATAGAGCAGCGCCATCAGCCCCCAGGTGTTGCCGCCGATCGGCGACTTGCACAAGAGATCATAGAACAGCCAGCCGATGCCGAGCGAGGCGAGCGAGATCAGGATTGCAGTCGTCGCGGAGATGTCGAGCACGTGGCGGTCGATCAGGAAGAGATCGGCGCCGCCGTAATAGACGATACAGAGCATGGCGAAGCCGGAGAGCCACGTCATGTAGGATTCCCATTTGAACCAGGTGAGATGCTCGGGCATCGAGGCCGGCGCGACCAGGTATTTCTGGATGTGATAGAAGCCGCCGCCATGCACCTGCCATTCCTCGCCATAGGCGCCGACAGGCAGGTGATCGCGCTTCACAAGGCCGAGGTCGAGCGCGATGAAATAGAAGGATGAGCCGATCCAGGCGATGGCGGTGATGGCGTGCAGCCAGCGCACGGCAAAGGCCAGCCATTCCCAGGCGATGGCGAACTCGTACATTCAGATCCCCTTTGTCTCAATCCTTTCACCTTGCGCAAAAACAACGGAGCGGAAAAGGGGGCTTTGTGGCTCCTCAAGCTCTATTTGCTTGCAGGAATACCGGCGGGCAGAGTTCGCCGAGGATCCAGTCGCGGAAGATCCGGATCTTCGGCGTGTTGCGCCGGGCGTGCGGATAGGCGAGCCAGTAGTCGCAGCCGTCGCTGCAGCGCAGATCAAAGGGCTGGTAAAGACGGCCGAGCGCCACGTCATCGGGGTAGAACTCCGGTGTCAGAATGGCGACGCCCTGGCCAGCGATGGCGGCGCGCGCCTCGAAGGTTTGTGCGCCAAGCCGGCTGTGCGGCCGTCCCTCGAGATCGGGATCGTCGACGCCGGCCGCCTTGAACCACATCGGCCACCAGGGGTCGCCGGCATCGATGATCCTGAGCTTCAGGAGGTCGCGCGGCTCGTGTACGCCGCCGATGGTTTCGGCAAGCGCCGGGCTCAGCATCGGGCTGAACTCGACGCGCATCAGCGGATGCGTGTCGAGGCCGGGCCAGATGCCGGAGCCCGAACGGATGGCGAGATCGGCAGGCTCGCGGGTAAAATCGGTGAGCGCATCGCTCGTCGTCAGCCGGACGGCAATGTTGGGATGAGCGAGCTGGAAGCTGCCGATGTTGCGGGCGAGCCATTGCGAAGCGAAGGTCGGCGTCGAACTGATCAAAAGCGCACTGTCGATGTCGCCGCGGGCGTTGGAGACGGCCTCCTGCAGCATCTCGAAGGCTTCGGTCACGCGTGGCGCCATGCGCTGGCCGACATCCGTCAGCGAGATCTGCCGGGGGCGGCGCAGGAACAGCGGCTCGCCGACATTCTCCTCGATCAACCTAATCTGGTAGCTAACGGCCGTCTGGGTCATGCCGAGCTCTGCGCCGGCCTTGGTGAAGCTGCCGAGCCTTGCGACCGCTTCGAAGACCCGGAGCGCATTCAGCGGAAACTGCTTCGACATCTTCATGGATAAGTTCTCTTGATGCATGCAGACGGATGTTCGATTGGATTTCGATCCTCCTCCACGGCATCCTTCAAGTCAACTTCCCAAGACGAACAGGTGCTGAAATGACTTGCGATACTTTCGAACATACTGAAAGAAAACCATTTCTCTCGATCGAGCCGATCGTCCGGCTCACCGCTGCTCTCTTCGGCGGCCTCGTTGCTCCGAAGCCCATGCTGGATGTCGGCGCGCTCTCCGATCACATCAAGAGAGATATGGGTTTCATGGACGGCCGCGGCGCCCATGAAGACGACGAGGTGGCTATGGCGGACTCTCACCGCGTTTTTAAGATCGATGAACTGCCGCGAATCTAATCCAGGATCGATGGCCGTCAGGCGTTCCTAAGACGTTCGACGGCCATCAGCACACGCTCCGGTGTTGCCGGCGTATCGAGGCGCGGGCACTCGCGATAATCCGCAACACTCGCTACCGCCATCGACAGCGCTTCCAAAACCGAGATCGGCAGCATGAAGGGCGGCTCTCCCACCGCCTTGGAGCGGCCGATGGTCTTCTCGACGTTGCTCGACCATTCGGCAAGCTTGACGTTGAAGATCTTCGGCCGGTCGGAGGCGAGCGGGATCTTGTAGGTGGAGGGCGCGTGGGTGCGCAACCTGCCCTTGTCGTCCCACCAGAGTTCTTCCGTCGTCAGCCAGCCCATGCCCTGCACGAAGCCGCCCTCGATCTGGCCGATGTCGATCGCCGGGTTGAGCGAACGGCCGACATCATGCAGCACGTCGACGCGATCGACCATGTATTCGCCGGTCAAAGTGTCGATCGACACCTCCGAAACCGAGGCGCCGTAGGCGTAATAATAGAACGGCGTGCCGCGGCCACTGGCGCGGTCCCAGTGGATCTTCGGCGTCTTGTAGTAGCCGGCGGCGGAAAGCTGGATGCGGCCCATATAGGCCTGCTTGATGAATTCGGGGAAGGGGACGAGTTCCTCGCCGATCTTCACGTGGTTCGGCACGAAGCTGACATTCTCTGGCGTCGTCTGCCAGCGTTCGCAGGCAAAGCTGACCAGCCGTTCCTTGATCTGGCGTGCCGCGTCATGAGCCGCCATGCCGTTGAGGTCGGAGCCTGAGGAGGCGGCGGTTGCAGAGGTGTTCGGCACTTTGCCTGTCGTCGTCGCGGTGATGCGCACGCGGTCGAGGTCGACCTGGAAACTGTCGGCGATCACCTGCGCCACCTTGATATAGAGGCCCTGGCCCATCTCGGTGCCGCCATGGTTCAGGTGGATCGAGCCGTCCTGATAGATATGCACCAGAGCACCGGCCTGGTTGAAGGCGGTGAGCGTAAAGGAGATGCCGAACTTCACCGGCGTCAGCGCGATGCCCTTGCGGATCACGCGGCTCGTGCGGTTGAAGTCGAGGATCGCCTGGCGGCGTGCCTGATAGTCGGCGCTCTCTTCCAGTTCGGCGACGATCTGCGCGATGATATTGTCTTCGACCTGCTGGTGGTAAGGGGTGACGTCCCGGCCGGAACCCTTTTCGCCGTAGAAGTTCAGCTTGCGGATTTCGAGCGGGTCCTTGCCGAGCTGGTAGGCGATCTCCTCGATGATGCGTTCGCCGCCGACCATCCCTTGAGGCCCGCCGAAGCCGCGATAGGCGGTGTTCGACACGGTGTTGGTCTTCAGCGGCTGCGAGGTGAGCTTCACATGCGGGTAGAAATAGGAGCTGTCGGCGTGGAACAGCGCCCGGTCGGTCACCGGGCCGGAGAGGTCCGACGAATAGCCGCAGCGCGCCGCATAGTTTGCCTGGACCGCATGGATGCGGCCTTCGTCATCGAAGCCGACATCGTAGTCGACGAGAAAGTCGTGGCGCTTGCCGGTCGCCGTCATGTCCTCGTCGCGGTCGGGGCGGAACTTGACGGCGCGGTTGAGCTTTTTGGCGGCGACAGCTGCGAGCGCTGCGAACTGGTTGCCTTGGGTTTCCTTGCCGCCGAAGCCGCCGCCCATGCGGCGCACATTCACGGTCACCGCATTCGAGGGGACGCCGAGCACGTGCGAAACCATGTGCTGGATCTCGCTCGGGTGCTGGGTCGAGGACCAGACGGTGACCTCGTCGTCCTCACCGGGAATGGCAAGGGCGATATGGCCCTCGAGGTAGAAATGCTCCTGGCCGCCGACGCGCATGCTGCCCTTCAAGCGCCGCGGCGCCTTCTCCAGTTCGGCTTCAGCGTCGCCACGCTGCAGGGTCAAAGGCTGGGTGACGAGTTGGCCGCCATGGGCGACGGCGTCAAGGATGTCGGTGAAATGCGGCAGGTCGCGATAGGTGATCTTCGCCAGCCTCGCCGCCCGGCGGGCGATGTCGCGGGTCTCGGCGATGACGGCAAAGGCCGGTTGACCGTGGAACTGGACGAGACCATCGGCAAGAACCGGCTCGTCGTGCAGGTGGCTGGGGCTGATGTCGTTGGAGTGCGGCATGTCCCTGGCCGTCAGCACCAGGACGACCCCGGGCTCGGCGGCGACGGCCGAGAGGTCCATCGCGGTGATTTCCGCATGGGCGCGGTCCGTCATGCCGAGTGCGCCATGCAGGGTGCCCACGGGTTCGGGCATGTCGTCGATGTAGTCGGCGGTGCCTGCCACATGCTTGTGGGCGCTGTCGTGACGCTGCGGGGCGTGCATTTCGCCGCTGATTGCCTTGCGTTCCTCGAAGGTGGACTTGTCCATGGCTATTTCTCTCCCGCAGCAAAGCGCACAAGCTGCGCAGACTCTCCGCCGCTCTCCAGCAAGAAGCGCATCAACAGGTTCTTCGCTGCCAGCATGCGGTAGTCGCTGGTGGCGCGCCAGTCGGTGAGCGGCTGGTAATCGGTTTCAAAAGCTGGTTGCGCCGCGCGGACCGTTTCCTCGTTCCAGGGTTTGCCGGTGAGCGCGGCCTCAACGTTCGTCGCACGCTTCGGCGTGGCGGCCATGCCGCCGAAGGCGATGCGCGCGGCCCGGACAACGCCGGCTTCCACCGACAGGCGGAAGGCGCCGAGCAAAGCGGAAATGTCCTCGTCGCGACGCTTGGAGATCTTGTAGGCGGCGAAGAGGTCCCCCTCCGGCAGGTGCGGCACGAAGACGCTTTCGACGAATTCGCCCGGCTGGCGGTCCTGCTTGCCGTAGGCGACGAAGAACGCTTCGAGCGGCAGCGTGCGCCGGCCCTTGGTCGAGCGCAGCGTCACGGTGGCGCCGAGCGCGATCAGGGGCGGCGGGCTGTCGCCGATCGGCGAACCGTTGGCGATGTTGCCGCCGATCGTGCCCATGTTGCGCACCTGCTCGCCGCCGATCCGGTTGATCAGCGGGCCGAAGCCGGGAAAAGCTTTGCCAAGTGCGGCATAGGCCATGGTGTAGCTGACGCCGGCGCCGATCGTCAGACCCGCCTCGGTCTCTTCGATGCGCTGCAGTTCGGCGATGCCGTTGATAAAGATAGCCGGGTTGATCGGCCGCATCTGCTTGGTCACCCAGAGGCCGACATCGGTGGAACCGGCAACCACGGTCGCCCCCGGGTTGTCGGCAAGCACCGCCGCCAGGCCGTCGCCGTCGGCAGGCACGATCAGACAGTTGTCGCCCTGGCGGATGGTGATCGTTTCGGTTGGCGCCAGTGCCTTCAGCCGGGCGGTGATCGTTTCGCGTTCTTTCGCAATCGGGTCGAAGATGTCGGAGGGACGCGCCTGTGCAGCCGCTTCGGCGGCGCGCACGATCGGCTCATAGCCGGTGCAACGACAGAGGTTGCCCTGCAGCGCTTTTTCGATGTCGGCTCGATCAGGATCGTCGTTTGCGAGCCAGAGGCCATAGAGTGACATGACGAAGCCTGGCGTGCAGAAGCCGCATTGCGAGCCGTGGAAATCGACCATCGCCTGCTGCACCGGATGCAGCGTCCCGTCCTGGCCGGCAAGGTGTTCGACCGTGACGACATGGGTTGCCTGTAGCGAGCCGAGGAAGCGGATGCAGGCATTGACGCTTTCATAGACGAGCCTGTCGCCCGCAATCCTGCCGACGAGCACGGTGCAGGCGCCGCAGTCACCCTCGGCACAGCCTTCTTTGGTGCCGGTCAGCCGGCGCTCGAGCCTCAGATAGTCGAGCAGTGTCGTGGTCGGCGCGATGTCGGAAAGCGCGACCTCGCGATCGTTGAGGATGAAGCTGATGCTTCCGTTCGGCTGGGGCATGCCATTCATTCCCTGCGGCTACAGCATATTACCTGAAATCACTTTGATCTTAGGTGGTTATGCGGAAAAGCAAAGGGCCGAACGGACTTTTGCGCGCCATCCTGGCGGCGCGCGCCTCATCAAGTGCGCTGCCGTCTTCAGTGATTTCGCCCGCTACTGCGCGGTCCAGCCGCCGTCCATCGACACGTGGGTGCCGGTGACCTGCGCCGCATCGTCGCCGGCAAGATAGACGGCGAGGGCGGCGACCTGCTCGACCGTGATGAACTTCTTGGTTGGCTGGCCCTTCAGCATCACGTCGTTGATCACCTGCTGCTCGGTGATGCCGCGGGTGCGTGCCTGATCGGGGATCTGCTTTTCGACGAGCGGCGTCAGCACGTAGCCCGGGCAGATCGAGTTCGCGGTGATGCCGTTTTCGGCGACTTCGAGCGCCACGGTCTTCGTCAGGCCGAGCACCCCGTGCTTGGCCGCCACGTACGCCGCCTTAAACGGCGAGGCGACAAGGCCGTGAGCGGAGGCGATGTTGATGATGCGGCCCCAACCTTTGGCCTTCATGCCGGGAATGGCGGCGCGAATGGTATGGAAGGAGGAGGAGAGGTTGATCGCGATGATGCGGTCCCATTGCTCGATCGGGAAATCCTCGACCTTTTCGACATATTGAATGCCGGCATTGTTAACGAGGATATCGACGTTGCCGAAGCGCGTCGTCGCGGTGGCGATCAGGTCGGCGATCTCGGCTGGCTTCGTCATGTCGGCGCCGTGATAGAGGACCGTCCCGCTCGTCAGTGCGCTGACCTCGTCCGTCGCTTGTCTGATCTCATCAGCGCTGCCGAAGCCATTCAGCACGATGTTGGCACCGCCCTTGGCGAAGGCCTTGGCGATCGCAAGCCCGATGCCGCTCGTCGAACCGGTGATGACCGCTGTTTTCGTCATTGCTGCTCTCTCCCTTTGCGGCGCCGCGGACTGCCTTTTGTTGCGGCGCAACAGCGCCAGCCTACGCGTAAAACCGCGGCGCTGACAATTGTGTTTTTGAGCTTGCGGCCACAGAGTTGAGACGGGGAATGGTGAAGCCAGTTGCTTGCGTTTTGTTTTCGTTTGACATTCGTTTTGCCATCGTATTGAAGTTTTCGAAATGACATCCCGCCCGTAAGGCAGGGTGAACAGACATGCGTGTGGCCGGGGAGGGGCATATGGGCGGATATATTCTCGCAATCGATCAGGGTACGACCTCGAGCCGGGCGATCGTCTTCGACGGCCGGCAGCAGATTGCCGGTGCCGGCCAGAAGGAATTCAAGCAGCACTTCCCGAAATCCGGCTGGGTCGAGCACGACCCCGAGGAAATCTGGCAGACCGTGCTTTCAACCGTTAAGGACGCGATCGCCAAGGCGGGCATCACCGCCGGCGATCTTTCAGGCATCGGCATCACCAATCAGCGCGAGACCGTCGTCGTCTGGGATCGCGAAACCGGCAATCCCATCCACAATGCCATCGTCTGGCAGGACCGCCGCACCGCCTCCTATTGTGACGGGCTGAAGAAGCAGGGGCTCGAAAAGACCTTCACCAGGAAGACCGGTCTGCTGCTCGATCCCTATTTCTCCGGCACCAAGCTTAACTGGCTCTTGGCCAATGTCGATAAGGCGCAGGGGCGTGCCGCCAAGGGTGAGCTCTGCTTCGGCACCATCGACACTTTCCTCATCTGGCGGTTGACCGGCGGCAAGTCCTTCGTGACCGACGCGACCAATGCCTCGCGCACGCTCCTCTACAACATTGCCGAGAACGCGTGGGACGACGAGCTTCTGAAGATCCTGAAGGTACCGCGTGCCATGCTGCCGGAGGTCAAGGATTGTGCCGCCGATTTCGGCGTCACCGATCCGGCAATCTTCGGCGCCGCCATCCCGATCCTCGGCGTTGCCGGCGACCAGCAGGCCGCGACCATCGGCCAGGCCTGCTTCAAGCCGGGCATGCTGAAATCCACCTATGGCACCGGCTGCTTCGCGCTGCTCAACACCGGCAAGGACATGGTGCGCTCGAAAAACCGGCTGCTGACGACGATTGCCTACAGGCTTGATGGCGAGACGACCTATGCGCTCGAAGGCTCGATCTTCGTGGCCGGTGCCGCCGTGCAATGGCTGCGCGACGGGCTGAAGGTGATCAAGGCAGCACCCGACACCGGGACACTGGCCGAAAGTGCCGATCCGACGCAGGAGGTCTATCTGGTGCCGGCCTTCACCGGTCTCGGTGCGCCGCACTGGGATCCGGACGCGCGCGGCGCGATCTTCGGCATGACCCGCAACACCGGTCCGGCGGAATTCGCGCGCGCTGCGCTTGAAGCCGTCTGCTACCAGACGCGCGACTTGCTTGAGGCGATGCACAAGGACTGGCGCAACGACGGCAAGGAAACGGTGCTGCGCGTTGATGGCGGTATGGTCGCCTCCGACTGGACGATGCAGCGGCTTTCCGACCTGCTGGACGCGCCGGTCGATCGGCCCGTCATCCTGGAAACGACCGCGCTCGGCGTCGCCTGGCTTGCCGGCAGCCGCGCCGGCGTCTGGCCGAGGCAGGAAGAGTTCGCCAAGTCCTGGGCGCGCGACCGCCGCTTCGAGCCGGCCATGGACGACAAGACGCGCAAGACCAAGCTCAAAGGCTGGCGCAATGCCGTCAAGCGCACGTTGAGCTAAGAGTGCCAATGTGCGGACGGTTCGCCCTGAGCATCCAGTCTTGTCCACGATCTGACACACGACGCAATCATGCTCATCCGGGAAACACAGCGTTTCCCGGATGAGCATTTGCTGCCCAGCCGCGCGCCAACTATCTGTTGTCACAACAGAAACAGGACGGGCATCATGGAACTCGGGGCTTTACACATTCGCGGATGTCGATCCGAACGCGGCAGACAAGGGCAGGGAGGGGCAGCGCCGGCTCAACGATCTGCTCGAAGAGATCGAGCTTGCCGATCAGGTGGGCCTCGACGTCTTCGGGCTTGGCGAGCATCACCGCCCTGACTATGCAGCCTCCGCGCCGGCCGTGATCCTCGCGGCGGCGGCCGCGAGGACGAAGACCATCCGGCTGACCAGCGCCGTGACGGTCCTAAGCTCCGACGATCCGGTGCGCGTCTTTCAGCAGTTCTCGACGCTGGACCTGATCTCCAATGGCCGCGCCGAAATCATGGCCGGCCGCGGCTCCTTCATCGAGTCCTTCCCGCTCTTCGGCCAGTCGCTCGACGACTACGACCAGCTCTTTGCCGAGAAACTCGATCTCTTGATCGCCCTGCGCGACAGCGAGAAGGTCACGTGGTCGGGCGAGATGCGGCCGGCGATCAATGATCGCGGCGTCTATCCGCGGCCGCTGCAGGACGCGTTGCCACTGTGGATCGCCGTCGGCGGCACGCCGCAATCGGTGGCGCGCGCGGGCGCGCTCGGCCTGCCGGTGGCGCTTGCGATCATCGGCGGCGAACCGCGCCGGTTCGCGCCGCTCTTTGACCTCTACCGCGAGGCCGCGCGCCGCGCCGGCCAGGATGCGGCCAAGCTGAAAACCAGCATCAACGTGCATGGCTTCATCGCCGATACGACCGATCTTGCCGCCGACCAGTTCTACGGGCCGCAGGCCGAGGTGATGAACCGCATCGGCCGCGAGCGCGGCTGGGGGCCGACCAACCGGACGCATTTCGACCAGGCCCGCAGCCCTGCCGGTAACCTCTTCCTCGGCGATCCGGAAACGGTGGCCGAGAAGATCGTCGAGAACTGGAAGGTCTTCCGCAACGATCGCTTCCTCTTGCAGATGGCCATCGGCCCGATGCCGCACGACCAGATCATGCGCGGCATCGAGCTTTACGGCACCAAGGTGGCGCCGCTGGTGCGCAAGGCGGTGGCGGAAGAGAAGGCTGCGGCTCCGGCCGCCGTCTGATCGCTCGAGGACCGGGGGCGATGTTTGCCCCCGGCCGTCCCGCTCGGTGCTGGCGTAACGCGCAACGACACGCTACATGTGAGCGCGAAAGCGAGACACGGATGACCCTCAACAACGAAGAAGACCTGCTGCGGCTGAAGGAAATCGGCCGCATCTGCGCCAATGCGCTGGAGGCCATGGGCGAGGCGCTGGAACCCGGCATCACCACGGCGGAACTGGACGCGATCGGCCGCAAGGTGCTGGAAGAAGCCGGTGCGCGTTCGGCGCCTGAGCTCTGCTACAATTTCCCTGGCGCCACCTGCATCAGCGTCAACGAGGAAATCGCCCACGGCATTCCGGGCAGCCGGGTGATCAAGGCCGGCGATCTCGTCAATATCGACGTCTCGGCGGAGAAGGACGGTATTTTCGCCGACACCGGTGCCTCATTTCCGGTGCCGCCGGTCACCGCCGCCATCGATCGGCTCTGCCGCGACGGCAAGCGGGCAATGTGGGTGGGCCTGAAGCAGGTGCGGCCCGACCAGCCGCTGGCGGCCATCGGCAACGCGATCGGCGACTTCGCCCGCAAGAACCGCTATTCGCTCGTCACCAATCTCGCGAGCCACGGCATCGGCCGTTCGCTGCACGAGGAGCCGACCGAGATCGCCACCTGGCCCGATCCGCGCGAGCGCCGGCGGATGACCGATGGCATGGTCTTCACCGTCGAGCCTTTCCTGTCGATGGGCGCGCAATGGGCCGAAGGCGGCAACGACGACTGGACGCTCTACAGCGATCCGCGTGCGCCGACCGTGCAGTACGAGCATACGGTCGTGGTGACGCGCGGCGGTCCGCTGGTGGTGACGCTGCCGGGTTGACGCAACGCCGACTTGCCGTCCGACGTTGCAGGCGGCTATGGCCGTGCGACCGCTGTAACCCATTGAAAACGACGATCGTTCGATTTCTTCAATAGGTCCTTCAATTATTGTCGTTTGTGGCCCGCCGTGTTGCGGTGCAATAAAGCGGCATGACCACGCTCGACAGACCGCTTCAGACCAATATCGCCGCCACGGCAACCGCCGGCGCCATTGCCATGGCCGTCGCCATGGGGTTCGGTCGCTTTTCCTACACACCCATCCTGCCGGCGATGATGGCTGATCTCGGCCTGTCTGCTGGTGATGCGGGGCTCATCGCGTCGGCCAATTTCGTCGGCTACCTCGCCGGCGCCATTCTCGCTGCCTATGGCTGGGCGCATGGGTATGAGCGCCGCATTGGCCTGGCGGCGCTCGTCGCTACGACAATGCTTTTGGCGGCGATGGGGCTTTCGTCCTCCGTTTTCGTGCTGGCCCTCATCCGGTTCCTAGCCGGGCTCGCCAGCGCCTTTGCGATGATCTTCATCTCCGGGATCGTGCTTGGGCATGGTCTGCTGGCGCGTTCCGAACATGTGCCGGCGGCGCATTTCGGTGGTGTCGGCCTCGGCATCGCGTTCTCCTCGCTCTGCGTCTGGGCCAGCCCGCTGGCCGGTCACGCCGGGCTTTCGATGTCTGAGGGCGACTGGTTTATCGGCGCCCTGGTCGGGCTGATCGGCACCATCTTCGTTGCTGCCCTCCTGCCGGGCGTTCCTTCCTCCGGCGGCGGCGTCGTTCGGGAAAAGCCGCTTCGCTGGACCCGGCCTCTGACGGTGGTGACGTTCACCTACGCGCTCTTCGGCTTCGGTTATGTGATCACCGCCACTTTCCTCGTCGCCATGGCGGGCGACGCCAGCGGCGGCCACAGCATCGAGTTTCTGGCCTGGCTGCTGACGGGGCTTGCCGCAGCACTTTCCGTCTATCTCTGGCGCTTCGCCGTACGGCGTTTCGGCCTCGCCGGTGTTTATGCGATCGGCCTCCTGGTCGAGGCGGTGGGATTGGTGCTGACAGTCGGCCTGCCCTTGCCCTATGCGCCGCTTGCCGGCGGGCTGATGCTGGGCGCGACCTTCATGATGATCACGGCTTATGGCCTGCAGATCGGCCGACAGCTCGCGCCCGAAAGCCCGCGCAAGGCGCTGGCCCTGATGACCGCCGCCTTCGGCATCGGCCAGATCATCGGGCCGCTCGTTGCCGGCTGGCTTGCGGAGCGCACCGGAAGCTTTGCCGCGCCGACCCTGATTGCGGCCGTCGTTCTCTTCTTCTGCGGCGGGGTCATCGTCGTCGAGCTGAAGCGGATTTCCGCGGCGCTGCGGTCCTGAGTGACGGCGAAAAGCGTGCCTCTGGCACAGCCGTTCGATCGGATGAAATAACAGTAACGTTTACATTACCCGATTGTTGGCGAAGGCGCTTTGCCCTAGTTTCGGCGCTTCGGGAGGCGAGTAGTTCGTCTCCTCCGAAACGAGAGTGCCGCACTTGTTCCTATCCTTCTTTCCGAAGCCGAAGCTCTTTTTCATTTCCTTTGTCGTCTGGTCACTGGTCGCCGTTGCCGTCTGGTATGGTGGGGGCGAACAGCTGGGTGCCGTCTTCGGGATGCCGCCTCTGCCGTCGGATGCGCCGCCGATCACCGGCATTTCAGCCTTCTGGTCGCCCGCCTTCCTCTGGTTCTATCTCTACTTCGCGCTGGTGGTCGGGTTATTCGCGGCGTTCTGGTATGTTTACTCACCACATCCCTGGCAGAACTGGTCGATCCTGGGATCCGCCCTCATTCTCTTCGTCACCTATTTTCAGGTGCAGGTCAGCGTCGCGATCAATAATTGGTATGGGCCGTTCTGGGATCTGATCCAGGCAATCGTCTCGAAGACGAAGGTGGTGAGCGCGGCGGAGTTCTACGGAGAGATTGCCGTCTTTCTCGGCATTGCCATGGTTGCCGTCGCCGTCGCGGTCATAACCCGCTTTTTCGTCAGCCATTACATCTTCCGCTGGCGCACGGCGATGAACGAATACTACATGACCCACTGGGGCAAGCTGCGCCATATCGAAGGCGCGTCGCAGCGTGTGCAGGAAGACACGATGCGCTTTTCCACGACAGTAGAAGGTCTTGGCGTTAGCCTGATCGACAGCGTGATGACGCTGATTGCGTTTACGCCGGTCCTGATCCGGCTTGAGGCGCATGTGAGCGAACTGCCGATCGTCGGCGTTGTCCCCTATCCACTCGTGACGGCCGCGGTGCTCTGGTCGCTGTTCGGTACGGTGTTCCTGGCGCTCGTTGGTATGAAGCTGCCGGGCCTGGAGTTCCGCAACCAGCGTGTCGAAGCGGCCTACCGCAAGGAGTTGGTCTATGGTGAGGATCACGCCGATCGCGCCCAGCCGCCGACGGTAGCCGATCTATTTCAAAACGTTCGCCGGAACTATTTCCGGCTCTACTTCCACTATCTGTACTTCAATATCGCCCGCATTTTCTACTTGCAGATCAACGGTATCTTTTCGCTGTTGATCCTGGCGCCCTCGATCATCGCCGGAAAGATCACGCTCGGTGCGTTGAACCAAATCTCCGGTGCTTTCGGACAGGTCACCTCGTCGTTTCAGTACTTGGTTTCTTCGTGGCCGACGATCGTTGAGCTCTTGTCGATCTACAAGCGCCTGCGTGCCTTCGAGGCGACGATCGATGATGAGCCACTGCCCGAAATCGACAAGAAGTTCATCGAGGTCGGCGGCGAAGAGGAGCTGGCCTGAGCCAGTCCGAACGGGTAGCAATCAGAAGGCGGAGCGATCCGCCTTCTTTTTTGCCTGTTCTATCATCGGCAATGCCTGGGCATAACTGACACAGGCGACGTCGGGCTTGCCGCAGACTTCGCTCAGCAAGCGGTCGAGCGCGCGCCAATAGGCGCCACCGTTCATCTCGACGAAATGAAAGCCGAGCTGCAGCGGAATGCGGTCGCCGGCATATTCGCGGTCGAAGGCTTTTCGGTAAGCCTCGTAGGTGCGTTCCTCGAAACGCGCGCTGTCCTTCTTGTTCTCGACACCCATCGAATGACGGACGAAGAGATTGTAGTCCATGCCGATGACGGGGCGCCGCGACGGGCCTTCGGGGATCAGAGGCAAGCCGAAACGCGGCATCCCCTCTTTCGTGCTCGGCCAGCCCGGGCCCTTGGTCACCAGGCTCGCGTCATAGGTGAATTTCGCGGCTGTCAGGGCGGGCAGCAGGCCGTCGCTCAGCGACAGATAGGGGGCTCTGAAGCCTTTGATGCCGGTCCTTGCGAACTCGGCCCAGCCCGCGGGTTCCGCCTCGGGCTTGCCGGCCTTCTTCCAGGCGTCGCTGAGGGCCGCATTGAAGGTCGCAAACTCGCTCAGCCAGTCGGCCTTGCTCCAGCCCTTGCCGTCGAAATGGCCGCAGGCGTGGCTGGCAATGTCGTGGCCATTGAGATGCGCCTGCCAGATGTGGCCGGCGCGAGCCGCGATCTCCTCCCGGCTCTGGGCAAAACCGACATTGGAGCGGCCGGGCTTCTGGCCCGGCGGCCTGTAGATTGCCTTGCCGTCCGCTCGGGTCATCAGGAAGGTGCAGGAGAGGAAGTAAGTGAAATGCGCGCCGGTGCGCTTTGCCATCGCCAGGCTTTTTTCCCAAAGCGCATTGTCGTGCGCGCCGTCGAAGGAAACGATCACCAATTGCTTGTCGCCAGCCGGAACCGTTGCCGGCGTTGACGGTTCAGCCCCGGCAATGGCGGGAAACAGGGCGAGCGAAAAGGCGAGGGGAATACGGATCATGATCAACTGCAATGATTGGTTTTGTCGCAAATGGTTCGAAAATGCGGCAATCCTTTGATCGGTCTGGAAAAAAGGCGCCAGCAAGGCTACTCCATAGTTCCCGGCGCCGGAATCAGGCGAAGGAACGAATTACGTAGCGAATCAACGCGCTACAGTGTCCGCTGCAGGTTCAGGCCGACAGTCGGTGCTGTATTGATCCGATATCTCAAACAAAAGCGGTGACCCATGGCGATACTCGTTCTCGGCATCATCATCTTCCTCGGCATGCATCTTATTCGCGTCGTTGCGCCCGGCTTTCGCGCCGGCGTCATCGAGAGCCGCGGCAAGGGCGCGTGGATGGGGATCTATGCCATCCTCAGCCTCATCGGCCTCTGTCTGATCATCTACGGCTTCGGCCAGGCTAGCAGCGAAACGGGCATGCTCTACGACCCGCCGGTGTTTCTGCGCCATATCGCGCTTCTCCTGATGCTCTTCGCCTTCATTTTCCTTGCAGCCGGCTTCCTTCCGGCCGGGCGCATCGCCGTCGCGGTCAAACACCCGCAGGTGCTGTCGATCAAGATCTGGGCGCTGGCGCATCTGCTGGCCAATGGCGAGACGTCCTCCGTCCTGCTGTTTGGCTCGTTTCTCGTCTGGGCGGTGATCCTGCGCGTCTCGCTGAAGCGCCGTGAGCGGGCGGGCGAACGGGTTCTGCCGGTATTCAAGTCGGCTATGAACGACGTGCTGGCCATTGTCATCGGTCTCGCCGTTTACGTGCTCTTCGTCTGGAAGCTGCACGAATGGTTGATCGGTGTTCCGCCTGTGGTGATGGGCTAAATAACGTTCGCCCCCTTACAAGCGCCGCAAAATCGGGTAGAAGGCGCAAAATCCATGAGAGTGCGGCGCGTGCGCAAGGACGTGGCGCACATGCTCGAAGAGTTTGAGATCGTGTGCTGTTCCTGTCTTTGGCGGTTTGAACGGCCCACCAGTGCAGGCAAGACCGGGGCAGTAGATGGCGAACCAAGACGACAGCTTTATCCGCGAGGTCAATGAGGAACTGCGTTCCGACCAGATGAAGAGCATCTGGGCCCGCTTTAGCGGCTTTATCGTGGCGATCGCCGTGCTCATCGTTCTCGGCACCATCGGCAAGGTCGGCTACGACTATTGGCAGGACAGCGCCTCCTCGAAGTCGGGCGATGCGTTCCTGCAGGCGCTGAACCTTGCCAAGGAGAACAAGGCAGACGAGGCACTGACGGCCTTGAACGCTCTGGAGAAGGACGGCTACGGCGCCTATCCCGTGCTGGCTCGTCTGCGCGCTGCAACGCTTCAGGCGCAGAAGGGCGAGACGGACGCGGCGATCAAGGCGTTCTCGGCCATCGGCAGGGACGGCAGCGTTCCGGCTGCCATTCAGGACGCGGCGCGGTTGCGCGCCGCCTATCTGCTGGTTGATGCCGGAAGCTATGATCAGGTCTCGGCCGAGGTCGAGCAGCTGACGACGCCGCAGAACAACATGCGCCATTCGGCACGCGAGGCGCTCGGGCTTGCAGCCTACAAGGCCGGCGACTACGCCAAGGCCAAGACTTGGTTCCAGCAGATCGTTGACGACGCGCAGAGCCCGCGCAACGTCTCCGGTCGTGCCCAGATGCTGCTCGACGTGATCGCTGCCAGCGGCAAGGCGTAAGCTTCCGCCCGTCCCAAAGGATGGGCAACCGGGTACATGACCCGTTCGAATCAGCGCATGATCCCGAGATCGATCTCGATCTTGGGGTTGTGCGCTAAAGTATTTAAAGCAGTTCCAGCAAAAGTGCGTAGCGGTTTTGCGTCCGGGACTGCGTAGGACAGACAAGCAGTTCCAGCAAAAGTGCGCAGCGGTTTTGCGTCCGGGACTGCGCAAGACAGACAAGCAGTTCCAGCAAAAGTGCGCAGCGGTTTTGCGTCCGGGACTGCGCAAGACAGACACGCAGTTCCAGCAAAAGTGCGCAGCGGTTTTGCGTCCGGGACTGCGCAAGACAGACAAGCAGTTCCAGCAAAAGTGCGCAGCGGTTTTGCGTTGGGAACGGCTTAGAACAATCAGAACAGTTCCTAGCGGAACTGGCGCCGCCTGGATGCGGCAGAAAACAAGATTTGAGCGCGGTCGTCCAATCGGCTTTCGCGCTCCAAGCGGAAACGGATAGATCCATGAGCTTCACCGTCGCCATCGTCGGGCGCCCCAATGTCGGCAAATCCACCTTGTTCAACCGTCTGGTCGGCAGGAAGCTGGCGCTCGTCGACGATACGCCGGGCGTTACCCGCGACCGGCGGCCGGGCGAGGCGAAGCTGATCGACCTGCGCTTCCGCATCATCGATACGGCCGGTCTCGAGCAATCGGCGCCCGACACGCTGCAGGGCCGCATGTGGGCGCAGACGGAGGCCGCGATCGACGAGGCCGACCTTTCGCTGTTCCTGGTCGACGCCAAGGGTGGCCTGACACCGGCAGACGAGACGCTGGCCGAAATGCTGCGCCGGCGCGGCAAGCCAGTGGTGCTGGTCGCCAACAAGTCCGAGGCGCGCGGTTCCGACGGCGGTTTCTACGATGCCTTCACGCTCGGCCTCGGTGAACCTTGCCCGATCTCGGCCGAACACGGCCAGGGCATGCTCGATCTGCGCGATGCAATCGTCGCTGCGATCGGCGAAGAGCGCGCCTTCCCGCCGGAAGACGACGTGGCCGAGACCGATATCGATCTGCGTCCGACGGATAGAGACGAAGAGGGTGAAGAGGTCGAGGCCGCCTATGACGAGACCAAGCCGCTGCGCGTGGCTATCGTCGGCCGTCCGAATGCCGGCAAGTCGACGCTCATCAACCGCTTCCTCGGCGAAGACCGACTGCTGACAGGCCCCGAAGCTGGTATCACCCGCGATTCCATCTCGGTCGAGTGGGATTGGCGCGGTCGCACCATCAAGATGTTCGACACAGCCGGCATGCGCCGCAAGGCCAAGGTGCAGGAAAAGCTGGAAAAGCTCTCGGTTGCCGATGCGCTGCGGGCCATCCGCTTTGCCGAAACCGTTGTCATCGTCTTCGACGCGACCATCCCATTCGAGAAGCAGGACCTGCAGATCGTCGATCTCGTCCTGCGCGAGGGCCGGGCGGCAGTGCTTGCCTTCAACAAGTGGGACCTGGTCGAGGACTGGCAGGCGGTGCTTGCCGATCTTCGCGAAAAGACCGAGCGGCTGCTGCCGCAGGCGCGCGGCATCCGCGCCGTGCCGATTTCCGGTCACACCGGCTATGGCCTCGACCGGTTGATGCAGGCGATCATCGAGACCGACAAGACCTGGAACCGCCGCATCTCGACTGCGCGGCTCAACCGCTGGCTGGAATCGCAGACGATCCAGCATCCGCCGCCGGCGGTCTCCGGCCGTCGCCTGAAGCTCAAGTACATGACGCAGGTGAAGGCTCGCCCGCCGGGCTTCATGATCTCGTGCACGCGTCCCGATGCGCTGCCGGAATCCTATGTGCGTTACCTGATCAACGGCCTGCGCAATGATTTCGACCTGCCGGGCGTGCCGATCCGCATGCATTTCCGTTCGGGTGACAACCCTTACGAATCGAAGGCGAAGAAGCGGCGCTAGGAAAAGTGTGAAACGGTTTTCCGTCCGGAATGGCGTCCCTTGAGATGAACTGGGCGACCCTGCCGCTCAGGCGGCAGGCAGCTTTTCCGGAGCCACAAGCGCACCGTGATGGCCGATGACGCCGGCGGCGACGCTTGCCGCAAAGGCGGCGGCTTGCGCTGGCCTGTCACCCGCGACAAGACGGGCGACGAAGGCGCCGTTGAAGCTGTCGCCCGCACTCGTGGTATCGACGACGCGCTCGACCGGCGTTGCCGGCACGTGCTCGATCGGCGCATCGCCGAAGGCGAGCGTCACACCCTTCTCGCCATCCTTGACGACGACATTGGCCGCGCCGAGGCCCTTGTAGCGCGCAATCGTCGCTTCGATCGAAGCATCGCCGAAGTGCGTGACCTCATCGTCGAAGCTCGGCATCACCAGGCTCGCGGCACGGGCGCCATCGGTCAGCGTCCGGCGCATGCGCTCGGCATCGTCCCAAAGGCGCGGGCGGATATTGGGGTCGAAGACCACCAGCTTGCCGGCCGCCTTGGCGCGGCGCAGTTCCGAAGGCAGCGTTTCCACCGCATCGGGCGCAAGGATCGCCAGCGTGATACCGGAATAGAGGATGAGGTCGGAGGTTTCGATCGCGCTTCTCAGATGATCGCCATCGTCGGCAAGCAGCTTGGCGGCCGAGTGCGAGCGCCAGTAGGAGAAGCTGCGCTCGCCGTCCTTCAGATGGATCATGTAGAGCCCGACCGAGCGGCTCTCGATCCGGCGCACGGTCGACGTGTCGATCTCTTTTTCCGCCATGAAGGCCAGCATTTCGTCCGACACCGTGTCGGTGCCGACTGCGGAGCAATAGCCGACGGTCCAGTCGGCCGGCATGAACAGGCGAGCGTAGTAGGCGGCGTTGAAGGTGTCGCCGGCGTAGCCTTTACGCAGCAGCCCACCTTCCGCCTGCATGAGCTCGACCATGCACTCCCCGATCGCAAGCATCTTTCCGGCCAACGTCTTTCCTCCCGCGCAGAATTTCGCCTGAGACGGGATAAGGGGCTCCGCCGCTTACGGCAAGAGATTGTTTCCGGTGACGTTGCCGAGCGGACAGGACGGCGTTTACTGATCCGACGGGCAACGCTACACCTTTGTCCGACGGATCGTCTTCAAGGGGGCATTCATGGCGTCTCTCAAGGTATCGGGTGAGGACTGGTGGCGCGGTGCGGTGATCTATCAGGTCTATCCGCGCTCGTTTCAGGACACGGACGACGACGGCATCGGTGATCTGAAGGGCGTCACCCGCAGGCTGACGCACATCGCCTCGCTCGGCGTCGATGCGATCTGGCTATCGCCGTTCTTTACCTCGCCACAGGCCGACATGGGCTATGACGTCTCTGATTATTGCGATGTCGATCCGATGTTCGGCACGCTCTCGGATTTCGATCGAATGCTGGCCGAGGCGCATCGGCTCGGCCTCAAGGTGATCATCGATCAGGTGATTTCGCACACGTCGGACCGCCATCCCTGGTTTGTCGACAGCCGGTCGAGCCGGACGAACTCGAAAGCCGACTGGTATGTTTGGGCCGATCCGAAGCCCGATGGCACGGCGCCCAACAACTGGCTGTCGATCTTCGGCGGCCCTGCCTGGGAATGGGACGGGGTGCGCAAGCAATACTACATGCACAATTTTCTCGGTTCCCAGCCGGACCTCAATTTCCACACTCCTGATGTGCAGGACGCGGTGCTCGATGCCGCGCGCTTCTGGCTCGACCGCGGCGTCGACGGTTTCCGTCTCGACACGGTGAACTTCTATTTTCACGATCGGCATCTCAGGGACAATCCGCCGCTCGTTCCCGATCCGGATGCGACCAGCAACGATGCGCCTGACGTCAATCCCTATGGCATGCAGGATCATCGCTACGACAAGAGCCAGCCGGAAAACGTCGCCTTCCTCAGGCGGTTCCGGGCGCTGCTCGACGGCTACGAGGGACGCATGACCGTCGGCGAGGTGGGCGACGGCGCCCGCTCGCTGAAGACCGTGGCCGCCTATACCGGCGGCGGCGACAAGCTCAACATGTGCTACACCTTCGACCTGCTCGGTCCGGATTTCACCGCAACCCATATCCGCCGCTGCGTCGAGAATTTCCAGAAGTCGGTCACTGACGGCTGGGTCTGCTGGGCCTTTTCCAACCACGACGTGACCCGCCATGTGAGCCGCTTCGCCCAAAGCGAGGCGGAGCGGGAGAGCGTGGCGCGACTGGCAATCACGCTGCTTTCCAGCCTTCGGGGCTCGATCTGTCTCTATCAGGGCGAGGAACTGGGACTTCCGGAGGCGGAGCTTGCCTTCGAAGACCTGCGCGATCCCTATGGCATCCGTTTCTGGCCGTCCTACAAGGGACGGGACGGGTGCCGGACGCCAATGGCCTGGGAAGAGGCGGCGCCCAATGCCGGCTTTACCGGCGGCAAGCCTTGGCTGCCGGTGCCCCCCGAACACCGGCCCCTCGCGGTGGATGTGCAGGCAGCGGAAGCCGATACAGTGCTCGGCCATTACCGGGCGACACTCGCCTTCCGCAAATCGCAGCCCGCGTTGCGCGATGGCGCGATGCGTTTCCTCGACAGCAACAGCGATCTTCTGGCCTTCGTCCGCGAAAAAGACGGCAAGCGGCTGCTGTTTGTCTTCAATCTCACGCGAGAGCCGCAGGAGTTTCTCGCACCCGATGCCCTGAAGCCCGTGGAATTGCCCGGATATGCGGCGCGCCTCGAAGCGGGTAGCATTCGGCTTGCCGGTTTGTCGGCCTTTTGCGGGACGTTCTGATGCGCGTAGTGTTGATGGATGGCGAAACCATCGGCCGCTGGGTCGAGATGCGCCTGGCGCTCTGGCCGGATACAGCCGAAGCGGAGCATCACGTCGAGGTTGAATCCTGCCTTGCCGAGAGCGAGCGCTACGCGTCCTTCCTTTGTGAGGACGAAGCCGGTGTCGCTGCAGGCTTCGCCGAGGCGTCGATCCGCCGGGATTATGTCAATGGATGCGAAACTTCGCCGGTCGCCTTTCTTGAAGGGATCTACGTCCTGCCGGGGTATCGGCGCCGTGGTGTGGCGCGCGCGCTGATAACGGCGGTGGAACGCTGGGCAACGGCCCAAGGCTGCCAGGAACTTGCCTCGGACACGGCAACGGACAATCTCAGGAGCCAGAGCCTGCATATGGCGCTCGGCTTCGAGGAGACAGAACGGGTCGTCTATTTCCGCAAGGAACTGTCGGCGGCCGGGGCTGACAATTGAGGGGAAGCTAGAGCGCCGTGCGTTCATATGAACGCACCAAGGACGCTCTAGCACTTTGATTCTAGAGCATCTTTCCGCCTCACGTGAATCCACTTGAGGGATGCTCTAGTCTCACCCTATCAGCATGAACTTGTCGACATCGACCAGTCCACGGTCTGAGATCTTCAAGTGCGGGATAACCGGCAGAGGCAGGAAGGCGAGCTGCAGGAAGGGTTCTTCCAGCGTTGCGCCGAGCGCAAACGCGGCCTGCCTCAGGTGGTGCAGCGTATCGCGCACGGACTCGTAGGGTTCGAGGCTCATCAAGCCCGCGATCGGAAGCGCGATCTCGCCGGTCACCTTGCCGTCCTCGACGACGACGAAGCCGCCCTTGATCTCGCCGAGCCGGTTGGCGGCGATCGCCATGTCCTCGTCGTTGACGCCGACGACGCAGATGTTGTGGCTGTCATGGCCGACGGTCGAGGCGATTGCGCCCTTCTTCAACCCGAAGCCTTGCACGAAACCGTTGGCATGATTGCCGTTGACGCCGTGGCGCTCGATCACCGCCACCTTGATGATGTCGCGGCCGAGATCGACGCCGGTCTGGTTGCCGACGGCCGGCAGACGATAGCGGCGGTGCTCGGTGATGATCTTGCCCGGCAGAACGCCGATGACAGACGTATCGCCGTCGGTGACGGGCACACCGAAGGCGCTGGCATGGACGTGGCCGGCCTTGACGCTGTCGAGCCCGACGGGATCGACCAACTTGCGAGTGGTAAAGAGGGCGTCGGTGACGCGGCGACCACCGGAAAACACCGTCTGAGCCCTGCAGTTCTCCAAGCTGTCGATGACCACGAGGTCGGCGCGCCAGCCGGGAGCGACGAGGCCGCGGTCGGAAAGTCCGAAGGCGCGCGCAGCCGAGATCGAGGCGGCGCGATAGATCGCCAGCGGCTCGACGCCGGCTGATATGGCCGTGCGGATCATGTGGTCGAGGTGGCCCTGTTCGGCGATATCAAGTGGATTGCGGTCGTCGGTGCAGAGCGCCAGATGCGGCGACAGGCGCTCGGTGATGATGGGGATCAGCGCATGCAGGTCCTTGGAGACGGAACCTTCGCGCACGAGGATGTGCATGCCCTTGCGGATCTTCTCCATCGCTTCTTCAGCGCTGGTGCATTCGTGATCGGTGCGGATGCCGGCCGAGAGATAGCCGTTCAGATCCTTGCCGGAGAGCAGCGGCGCGTGGCCGTCGATATGCCCGCCCTGGAAGGCCTCAAGCTTGGCGAGGCAGACAGGATCCTTGTGCACGACGCCGGGGAAATTCATGAACTCGGCAAGGCCGATGACCTTGGGGTGGCGACGGAAGGGCAGGAGCCTTTCGATCGGCAGGTCGGCACCGGACGTTTCCAGATGTGTTGCCGGCACGCAGGAGGAGAGTTGGACGCGGATGTCCATGATGGTCTCGAGTGCGGAATCGAGGAAGAACTGAATGCCCTCGGTGCCGAGCACGTTGGCGATCTCGTGCGGGTCGCAGACGACGGTGGTAATGCCGAGCGGCAGGACGCAGCGGTCGAACTCGTGCGGCGTCACCAGCGAGGATTCGATGTGCAGGTGCGTGTCGATGAAACCGGGCACGACGATGCGGCCTGATATGTCGATTTCCTCGCGCCCCTCATAGCTGCCGAAGGTGCCGACGATGCGGTCGCCCGAGATTGCGATATCGGAAGCGACCAGCTCGCCGGTCACGAGATCGAAGAAGCGCCCGCCCTTTAAGACGATGTCGGCAGGTTCGCGTCCGACGCCCTGATCGATATAGCGTTCCAGTGCTTCGGACATGAGGCAGCTCCACTTCTTCTTGTGCATGCGGCACGGCCAGCGCGGCTGGTCGTGATCGGATGGGTATTCTGGATAAGAGTAACCCTTCCCCCGTCGCCGGGGGAAGGGTCAAGATTGCTGTGCAAAGCCGCTTAGATGTTGCTGTTGAGAACGGCGCGCAGCTTGCCGAACAGCTCGTCGATCTCTGCCTTGCTGATGATCAGCGGTGGCGACAGGGCGATGATGTCGCCTGTCGTGCGGATCAACAGGCCGCTTTCATAGGCCTTGAGGAAGGCGGAGAAGGCGCGCTTGGTCGGCTCGCCCGCGATCGGCTGCAGCTCGATCGCGCCGATCAGGCCGAGATTGCGGATGTCGATGACATTGGGGCAGTCCTTCAGCGAGTGCAGCCCCTCTTCCCAATAGGGCGCCAGCTCGGCGGCGCGGGTGAGCAAGCCTTCCTCCTTGTAGGTGTCGAGCGTGCCAAGGGCGGCGGCCGAGGCGATCGGATTGCCGGAATAGGTGTAGCCGTGGAAGAACTCGATCATGTGCTCCGGGCCATTCATGAAGGCATCATGGATCTCGGAGGTGACGAAGACTGCACCCATCGGGATGACGCCGTTGGTCAGGCCCTTGGCGGTGGTGATGATGTCGGGCTTCACGTCGAAATACTGTGCGGCGAACGGCGTGCCGAGACGACCGAAACCGGTGATGACTTCATCGAAAATCAACAGGATGCCGTGCTTGGTGCAGATGTCGCGCAGCTTCTGAAGATAGCCCTTCGGCGGGATCAGCACGCCGGTGGAGCCGGCGACCGGTTCGACGATCACGGCTGCGATGGTGGACGCGTCGTGCAGCGTCACGATGCGCTCGAGTTCGGTTGCAAGGTCGCCGCCATGCTCCGGCTCGCCGCGGGTAAAGGCGTTCTGCGCCGGCAGGTGGGTGTGCGGCATGTGGTCGACGCCGGTCAGCAGCGTGCCGAACATCTTGCGGTTTGAGACGATACCGCCGACCGAAACGCCGCCGAAGTTGACGCCGTGATAGCCGCGTTCGCGACCAATCAGCCGGAAGCGCGAGCCGTCGCCCCTGGCACGGTGATAGGCGAGCGCCAGCTTCAGGGCCGTGTCGACCGATTCCGAACCGGAGTTCGTGTAGAGAACATGGTTCATGCCCTCGGGCGCGATATCGACCAATCGGTTCGCCAGCTCGAAGGCCTTGGGATGACCGAGCTGAAACGCCGGCGCGTAGTCGAGCTCGCCCGCCTGTTCGCGGATCGCCTCGGTGATCTTCGGGCGACAATGGCCGGCGTTCACGCACCAGAGCCCCGCCGTTCCATCAAGGACCGCGCGACCGTCATGGGTCGTGTAGTACACGTCCTTGGCGCCGACGAACAGGCGTGGCTCCTTCTTGAACTGCCGGTTTGCGGTGAACGGCATCCAGAAGGCGCGCAGATCATTCGGCGTGTTGAGGCGGTTCGACATTCCAGTTCTCCTCGGTCTCTCTTCTCGTCAGGCGCGGCTTCCGCCTGCATTTTTTACCCTTTGGTCAAACTATCAGGGCGCCGGGACGCGTCAAGCCTTGGGCGCTCTGCACAAAGGGCCTCGGAGGCGGCGATTTTTTGTCGCGGCTCCGGAAATTTTCTCAAGCTTAACCTGTTTGCGGCAACGCTCTCCTGCCATGCCTCGCCGGGTCCATGGCGCCTCTTCTGTAAGGCCTCTCCATCCAAGACCTGGCCAGGCAAACTCGGAGTTCGGAACGTGTTGAGGTTGGGGATAGCACACGCGGTAATTGCCGCGCTCTTCCTGCCGGGCCCGGCGGCGGCCGCCGAACTGATCGACGACGGCCGCTTCGAGGAGGCCCACGACACGTTCTGGGCGAGCGACGGACTGACGCTTTTACGGGAGAGCGGTCGGCTCTGTGTCGAAGTTCAGAGCGGCGGCGAAGCCTGGGGCCAGCTGATCGGCGTCAATGGTTTGAAACTGGAGCCGGGGCGCGTCTACCGCCTGTCGCTGACGGTGGCGACCAAGCCGGCGCGCGCAGTGCCGGCAAGGGTGCAGCGGGCTGCCGACCCCTGGACGGCAACGGCCGAATTCACCGTCGCGGGTTCGGCAAGCGGTACATCACTTCCGGTGGAGTTCGAGGCTCTCGAACCGGAGGAGGCGCAGCTCGTGTTTCCGCTGGGTGGAACCGAGGGCGGCCAGGTGTGCCTCGACGACGTTTCGCTCGTGGCGACCGGCGCTCCTTCGCGTGCGGCCAAACGGGCGACGGAGGGGCCGGTCATTCGCGTCAATCAGCTCGGCTATCTGACCGACGGTCCAAAGCGGGCGACGTTCGTTGCGGAGGCGAAGCGGCCGATCGATTTTCAGCTGCTGGATTCCAGGAACAGGATCGTCGGCAAGGGCAAGACACAACCACACGGCTTCGATCCTACAGCCGGCGTCGAAACGCAGATCGCGGACTTTTCCGCGTTCGCGACCCCCGGTGACGGCTATCGGCTTGTCTCGGGTGATTGGGCGAGCGACCGCTTTTCGATCGGCGACGATCTCTATGGGCGGTTGCGGGTCGATGCCCTGTCCTGGTTCTATCCGCAGCGCAGCGGCATTGCGATCCAGGGGGCGATTGCCGGCAAGGCCTATGCCAGACCCGCCGGTCACGTCGGCATCGCGCCGAACCAGGGCGACAAGGCCGTCCCATGCCTCAATGGTGCGCAAGCCGAGACGCTCTATGGCGACTGGTCGTGTCCTTATCAGCTTGATGTGACTGGCGGCTGGTACGATGCGGGCGATCACGGCAAGTATGTGGTCACCGGCGCCCTGTCGGCAGCGCAGCTGCTTGCCGCCTACGAACGCGGCCTTGCCTTTTCCGAGGGCTCACCGGTGATCCGCGATGGGCTGTCGCGCATTCCCGAGGCCGGCAACGGCGTTCCCGACATTCTTGACGAGGCGCGTTGGGAACTGGAGTTTCTTTTGCGCATGATGGTGCCGGATGGCGAGCCGCTCGCCGGCATGGTGCACCACAAGATCCATGACACGGGCTGGACCGTAGCCCCGATGTTGCCAGGTGATGATCCGCAGCCACGGGCGCTCCATCGTCCTTCAACCGCGGCAACGCTCGACGTCGCGGCTGTTGCTGCCCAGGGCGCGCGGGTCTTTGCCGAAGAGAACCCGACGTTTTCGGCACGGCTGCTTGCCGCCGCGCGCAAGGCATGGGTGGCAGCCAATTCCAATCCGCCGCTGTTTGCGCCGACGTCGGACGGGCTGATGGGCGGCGGCGACTATGACGACGACAGCATTTCGGACGAGCTCTTCTGGGCGGCGACCGAACTTTACCTGACGACCGGCAATCGCGAGTATCTCAGAACCCTGCGGGCATCGCCGCTGTGGACGGCAGATACCCTCTCTCCTGCCGGCGCTTTCGATTGGCGCAACGTTGCCGGTTTCGCGCGGCTGCAGCTGGCCCTTTATGGCAAGTCCTTGCCGATGGCGGATCGGGAGAAGCTCCGCAATTCTGTGCTTTCGGCAGCGCAACACCTGCTGTCGCTGCAACAGGCCGATCCCTTCGGCATTGTCTACCGGCCGCAGGACAGGCGCTATGACTGGGGATCGAACCAGTTGATGCTGCAGAACATCGTCATGCTTTCGGCTGCCTTCGATCTTTCGGGCGACAGGGCATTTCTCAACGGTGCGCGCGAGGGCATGGACTACATTCTCGGCCGCAATGCGCTGGGCCTGTCCTATGTCACCGGTTACGGCACCCGCTCGCCGCAGAACCAGCACAGCCGCTGGTACGCGCGCCAGCGTGATCCGACACTGCCAAATCCGCCGGTTGGCTCTCTTGCAGGCGGCCCGAATTCGACCATTGTCGATGATATCGCCAGGGCGCACCTGCGCGGCTGCCCGCCGCAGACCTGTTACATCGACGATATCGAAGCCTACGGGTCCAACGAAATCGCCATCAACTGGAATGCGCCGCTCGTCTATGTCGCGTCGTTCCTTGCCGATGCCCGCTAGGAGGTAGCGTGACCGGGATAGCCTTTGTCGGAACCGGCTTCGTCGCCGACTACTATATGACGACGCTCGCCAACCACCCTCAGCTCCGCCTCGCCGGTGTGTGGGATCGCGACGCCGAGCGCCTCGACGCCTTTACGCGCTATTGGGCGGTTTCTTCCTATGCGTCGCTGGAGGCGGTCTTGGCCGATCCTGCCGTCTCGATCGTCGTCAATCTGACGACGCCGGACAGTCACTATACGGTCAATCGCGCAACGCTTCTCGCCGGCAAGCACGTCTATTGCGAAAAGCCGTTGGCGATGACGGTGGACGAGGCGAGCGAACTCGTCGCACTTGCCCGCGATCGCGCACTGGTGCTTTCCGGCGCGCCTGCCAACGCCCTCAGCGATGCGCACGCGCTTTGCGCAAGCCTGCTGCAAGCCGGCGCCATCGGCACGCCGCGGCTCGTCTATGCGGAGATGGAGGACGGTCCGGTCTTTAAAGCGAACTGGCGCGCCTGGCGCAGCCGCTCGGGCGCGCGTTGGCCGGGCGTGCATGAATTCGAGGTTGGGTGCACGCTCGAACATGCAGGCTACGCCGCAAGCTGGCTCGTCTCGCTCTTCGGGCCGGTCGCCGAGGTCAGCGCGGTCTCCGCACTGACCTTCCCGGACAAGGGCCCGGGAACCGAAACGCTGGCGCTCGGCCCCGATTTTTCCGTGGGTTGCCTGGCGTTCCGCTCCGGCGTGACAGCCCGTGTCACCTGTGGCCTGGCGGCGCCGCGCGACCGCTCGCTGACTGTTATCGGCGACAAGGGCACGATCTCCGTCCGCGATCTCTGGGACAATCGTTCGCCGATCCATGTGGAGGCGTTCGGCGCGAAACGGTCGCTCACCCACCGCGGACTTGACTGGCTGGAGTGGAAACTCGGCCGCAAACTGCCGGTTCGGCTCTATCCCGGAACGAAGGTGCGTTACCCGAAGGCTCCATCGGCAGCGACTCTTCCGGCCTTTCCCTCACAGATCGATTTCATGCGCGGCATCGCGGTGCAGGCGCAGGCGATTGCAGGTGGGGAGACGCCGTACTTCTCAGGCGCCACGGCACGGCATCTGACGGAGGTCGTGCTCGCGCTCAATAGCGGCTGGCGCGATTATCGTCCTCTCGATATGTAGGCCGGGTTCGCCAGGAGTGCCGATCCTCAGGCCGCGGGTGGCCTTGCGCGGATGGTCTCGATGATTTCCAGGGCCTCGATGCTGCGCGACAGCGGCATCAGCATATGGTCGCGCCGCCCTTCAAGGATGGCAGCGCTCGCGGCCTCGATCTCGAATTGCAGGCCGTTGCCGGGAAAGCCATAGTCGAGACGCTTGAGGCCGGGCAGGGGGACGCGCCTGGCAACCTTGAAGAGGGTGAGCCGCTTGGATGCCAGCAGACTGCGGGCGGGCCTGCTGCTGGCGACGAAGAGACGGCTTGCTTTCAGGAAGGGCGCATCGATCGCCAGTGTGCCGCGATCGCCTTCGATGATGAAACGGTTATGGCCATTGCGGTCGAAACCGCAGGCGAGCTCAGCGTGGAAACCGTCATAGACCAACTTGACCTCTGCCGAGAGATCGACGCTGGAGGGCGCGCTTTTCCAGGTGCCTCCGATTGAGGCCGGCGCTCCGAAGAGATTGAGGCAGAGTGCAATCGGATAGACGCCGAGATCGAGCAGAGAACCGCCGCCGAGGGCCGGATCGAAGAACCGGCTCGCCGCGTCGAAGGGCTTTTGGTAGACGAGCTCCGCCCGCACATGCCTGATGGGGCCAAGCGTCTCGCTCGCCAGCAGCTGGCGAACCCTTGATATCGCCGGAAGGAAGTTGGTCCACAGCGCTTCCATGACGAAGGCGCCGCTGGCGGTCGCTGTTCTTGCAAGCGCGCGCGCATCGGCGAGCGTTGTCGTCAATGGCTTTTCGATCAGCACCGCCTTGCCGGCGGCAAGCGCGACGGCGGCGTGCTCGCGATGCAGCGCGTTGGGAGACGCGATGTAGATCGCGTCGACATCCGGTGCGTCGGCTAGGGCCCGGATATCCTGATAGCCGCGAATGCCGCCAAAACGCGCAGCGAAAGCATCGGCCTTCGCAGCGCTGCGGGACGAGACGGCGACAAGGCTCGCATTGGCCGCAAACTGAAAGTCCGACGCAAAACTGTTCGCGATTGTACCGGTGCCGGCGATGCCCCAACGGACCCTGTCACGCATTCTCGATGTCCGCTGTTGCCTGCGATCTGTTGCGCGACATGGTGCCGTGCAAGTCTCAAGGCTCGGTAAACGCAGAGACTTTCGCGTTGCTCAACAGTCGCCGCAAAAGAATAAGCCCCGCGCGATTTCTCGTGTGGGGCTGTTCGAGCGGGTCCGCGCGTGCGGACGAGATCAGGCCGACTTGCGGACCGGAGTCTTTTCTGCGGTGGCGTTCTGGTCGTCGCCGTAGATCTGGGAAAGCGTGCCCAAAATCCGCATGACCGCTTCCGATGAGCTCGAATAATAAATCGTCTGCGCATCGCGGCGCGTGCTGACCAAGTTCTGGGCACGGAGCTTCGAGAGGTGCTGGGAAAGAGCCGACTGGCTCAGCCCAACTTTGTTGGCCAATGCGCCGACTGCCATCTCTTCCTTAACGAGGGAATCGAGGATGAGGAGGCGCTTAGGATTTGCCATGGCCGAGAGGAAACCGGCTGCTACCTCGGCTTCATCGTGTTTTTCAGGCGTGAGTGGCTGCATTGCGTGCTCCATGCGAAAATTACATCACACGTAGTTATGGTTGACGAAGCAAGATAATTAGTCGTGATGCATAAAAGGGCAACCACCTACTGCAAGAAATGGGGGTAGCTCTCCAGCGATTAACCGTAAAGTTCACGCAAAATTGCCCGTAAATTGGAACTATCTTCGATAGGCGCCGGAAATTCCAGGCGTTTCAGTCGATCACCCTCGGCCAGATCGAGCCCGGCGGCGTCGATGCCGACGATCTTCCAGTTGCCTTCCGGTGCGTTGCAGAGCTTGACGGCATAATGTTGCACCGCGTCGGAGTGGTCGGCATTCATATGTTCGATCGCGCTTGCCTCCTTGGCAGCGAGCGAGGCGATCGCCGGCGTGTCGATCACCAGGTCTTTGGTCGTCAGGACATAGGCGCGGCCGAAGCCGCCGTTGAGGCTGGCGCGCAGCGGTACCAGCCGGAAGAAGCCGAAATCGGGGAAATCGACATAAAGCTTCGACTTGGGGTGGCGGCGAACGAATCGCTCGCGGATGCGCGCATGCGCCTCGCTGTCGCGGGCGACCTGCTCGGCGGTGCATTGCACGGTAAGGCGCGGATGGGCCAGTGGATCGCCCTTGCCGGGCTCGCCGGTCAAAAGCGAGGCCCTGACGTCGGCAAGCAGCGCCTGGGTGTGGGTGGACAGCTTCGAAATCAGGATTACCGGCACGCCGTCGACATCTATGCCGACGAGGACGCGGCTGACGAAAGGAAAGCCGCCACTGTCAGGCTCGATTGCGGCGAGCGAGCCGCTGCGCGCGCCACGCAGAAGCGTGCGGGCGAGGGTGCGGGCTTCGTCGTCGGTGTCGCGCAATACGCTCGGCTTGTCGCTCATGTCTTTGAACCTTTCCTGCCATGCTATCATCGCTCGGGAACAAAAAAAGCCCGGAGCGCTTCTCCGGGCTTTTATTGGCTTGTTGAGCGGCTTCGTCAACTTTTGTTGCGATGGCGCGTCAGTCCCTCAACGACATCCTGAGCATTGATCGTGCCGACGACCGATCCGTTGTCGACGACCCCGATGCTGCCCGGCTGGCGCGACATCGCGTCGAGAATATCGACGAGCGGTGTCGTCGGCTTGGCCGTGGCTGTGACGCCGGCAACCGTCGCGCCGCGCTGAACGCCCGTTTGCATCACGTCCATCGCCGTCAGCATGGTGATCGGGTTCATGTGCTGAACGAAATCGGCGACATACTGGTTGGCCGGATTCTTGACGATATCCTGCGGCGTGCCGCACTGGATGATGCGGCCGCCCTCCATGATGGCGATGCGGTTGCCGATGCGGAAGGCTTCGTCGAGATCGTGGCTGACGAAGATGATCGTCTTCTTCAGCCGCCGCTGGAACTCGAGCAGTTCATCCTGCAGACGGGTGCGGATCAGGGGATCGAGTGCCGAGAACGGCTCGTCCATCAGAAGAATCGGCGCGCCGGTGGCAAAGGCGCGGGCAAGCCCAACGCGCTGCTGCATGCCGCCCGAGAGTTCGTTGACCTTGCGCCCCGCCCACTTCGTCAGGTTGACGAGCTCGAGCTGCTCGCCGACACGCGCCTTGCGCTCGGCGTCCGGCATGCCGGCAAGCTCGAGACCGAAGCCGACATTGTCGGCAACGGTGCGCCAGGGCAGCAGCGCGAACTGCTGGAACACCATCGAGACCGTGTGCATGCGGAAATCGCGCAGCGATTTGGCATTGGTGCGATAGGGATTGAGCGCACCGTTTGCGGTCTTCACCTCGACGTCGCCACGCACCACCGGGGCGAGGCCGTTGACGGCCCTGAGCAGGGTCGACTTGCCGGAGCCCGACAGCCCCATCAGCACGAGGATCTCGCCTTCGGTGATTTCGAGCGAAGCGCCGGCGACGCCAAGCACGAGGCCGGTTTCGGCGCCGATCTCGTCGCGGGTCTTGCCCTGGTCGACCATCTGCAGCGCGGTTTGCGGGTTGTTGCCGAAGATGATGTCGACATTCTTGAAAACGACGGCGTTGGTCATGCGCCTTCTCCTTCGTCGGACGAGCGGAAAAGGCGGTCGAGAATGATCGCCAGGATGACGATGCAGAGGCCGGCTTCGAAGCCCTTGGCGATGTTGACCGTGTTCAAGGCTCTTACGACCGGAACGCCAAGGCCGCTGGCGCCCACGAGTGCGGCGATAACCACCATCGACAGCGACAGCATGATCGTCTGGGTGAGGCCAGCCATGATCTGCGGCATGGCAAAGGGCAGCTCCACCTTGCGCAGCACCTGGCCGGGGGTCGCGCCGAAGGCCTGTGCGGCTTCCACCAGAGACGGCGGCGTCGAGATGATGCCGAGGCGCGTCAGCCGGATCGGTGCGGGAATCGCGAAGATTACCGTGGCGATCAGGCCCGGAACCATGCCGAGCCCGAAGAGGATCAGCGCCGGGATCAGATAGACGAAGGTCGGGATCGTCTGCATCAGGTCAAGGATCGGCCGCATGACGGCATAGACCCAGGGGCGACGGGCGGCTGCGATGCCGAGCGGCACGCCGACGGCCATGCTCACGGCGGTGGCGGCGAGCACAAGCGCCAGCGTTTCCGTCGTTTCCTTCCAGTAGCCCTGGTTGATGATCAAAAGCAGGCCAAGGCCGGTGAACAGCGTTATGCCGATCGAGCGGCGGAACCACCAGGCGAGCCCGGTGATGACGGCGACGACGATCAGCGGGTGCGGGGCATAAAGGACCCAGAGCAGCGAGTCGGCGACGGTCTGAAGGAAGCGGGCGAGCTGGTCGAAGAAGAAATCGAAGTTCGTCGTCAGCCAGTCGACGAATGCCTTGGCCCAGCCCCCGATGGGGATGCGGTTATCGGTCAGATATTCCACGAAGGTAATCCGTCTCGTCAGGTCAAAAAGGAGCGCGTGACGCGGTGAAAAAAGGCGGGGTCTTTCCCCGCCTTGGTGCCGATCAGAGGCCGAGCGCGGCCTTGACCGCGGCGAGGCCGTCGCCGCCATCCTTGGCGGTCACACCGGCAAGCCACGGATCGACGGCACCAGGATTGGCTTTCAGCCATTCCTCGGCCGCCTTGTCCGGCTCCTGCCCGTCGTTCAGGATCTTGCCCATGATCTCGTTTTCCATCTGGAGCGAGAACTTCAGGTTGGTCAGCAGCTTGCCGACGTTCGGGCACTCGGTGGTGTAACCGGCGCGCACGTTGGTGAAGACTTCGGCGCCGCCGAAGTTGGCGCCGAAGATGTCGTCGCCGCCCGAGAGATAGGTCAGCTTGAAGTTGGCGTTCATCGGATGCGGTTCCCACCCGAGGAAGACGACCGGCGAGCCGTCCTTTTCGGCGCGGGCGACCTGCGCCAGCATGCCCTGCTCGGAGGATTCGACCACCTCGAAGCCCTTGAGGCCGAAGGTGTCCTTGTCGACCATGTCGATGATCAGGCGGTTGCCGTCATTGCCCGGTTCGATGCCGTAGATCTTGCTATCGAGCGCGTCCTTCTTGGTGGCGATGTCCTTGAAGTCCTTGATGCCGAGCTCTGCGCCCTTGGCGTTCGTCGCTAGCGTGTACTTGGCGCCCACCAGGTTCGGCCCGAAGGATTCGACCGATTTGTCGTCGAGATAGGGGCGCACGTCGTTTTCCTGGGTCGGCATCCAGTTGCCGAGGAAGACGTCGATGTCCTTGTTCTTGAGCGAGGTGTAGGTGACCGGGACCGAGAGAACCTTGATATCGGTCTGGTAGCCGAGGCCCTTGAGAACGGTCGAGACCGTCGCTGTGGTTGCAGTGATGTCCGTCCATCCGACGTCGGAGAAACGGACGGTACCACAGCTTTCCGGCTCGGCAGCTGCAGCCTGCCCGGCGGAAAGCGCGACGAGCGAAACGGCGCCCGCCAGCATGACTTTGAGAGAGAGTCCTTTTATCATCGTTGTCGTTCCCCTGCCTCTATTATTGTTTTAGCCAAACACCATTGGATAGCGAATTCAAGCGCTTTGATGTCGAAGGAAGTGTATTGCGTCAATATGCTGACGGGGTGCACGATGCGACGCTGCATGTCGCAATGTCCACGAAATGGTCTAGTCCGGCGAAAAACTGTGGGTGCCGCAAACGCGCTCTGGCCTTCCTGGGCAAGCCTCGTCATTACCCGGAGAACGGAAAACCGGACGCGGTGACAATGGCCAAACTCTATTTCAGCTATGCGACGATGAATGCCGGCAAGAGCACGATGCTGCTGCAGGCTTCCTACAACTACCAGGAGCGCGGCATGCGCGTGGTGATGCTGATCGCCGCGCATGACGACCGGGGAGGGGTTGGTCGCATCTCGTCGCGCATCGGGCTTGGCGCGGATGCCATCCCGTTCCACGGCGACGACGACCTCTACGCGCTGATCGAAACGCTGCATAAGGATGGTTCAGGCGAGATCGCCTGCGTCTTCGTTGACGAGGCGCAGTTTCTCAATGAGGCGCAGGTCTGGCAGCTCGCCCGCGTCGCCGACCGGATCGGCATCCCGGTCATGGCCTATGGCCTGCGCACCGATTTTCAGGGCAAGCTGTTTCCGGGCTCGATGGCGCTGCTCGCGATCGCCGACGAACTGCGCGAAGTGCGTACCATCTGTCACTGCGGCCGCAAGGCGACGATGGTCGTGCGCCTCGACGGTCAGGGCAAGGTGGTGCGCGAGGGCGCCCAGGTCGAAGTTGGCGGCAACGAGAAATATGTGTCCTATTGCCGGCGCCATTGGGACGACCTGATGCGCTGCGAGTGACGGAGACAGCTGCGACCGACTGACCTGTTGCGGCCGCCGCCGTCGCAGTGCCATTCTCGTCCGGTGTTGTCAGCAAGAGGTTTTCGATGCGGCGCCTGCTTCCCAGTCTTTTCCTCTGTCTTGGTCTCGGAACATCGGCTGCATATGCTGGTGGCGATGCGACGGCGGGGGCCGCGGTGTTCCGCAAATGCGCCGCCTGTCACACCGCAAGCGAGCCAGTCAACCGGGTGGGACCGAGCCTTATGGGTGTCATCGGCCGGCCGGCCGCTTCGGTTGACGGCTACAGCTATTCGGATGCTATGAAGGCCTTTGGCGCCGAAGGGCATGTCTGGGACGAGGCGACGCTGAGTGAGTATCTCTTGAGCCCCAAGGCGATGGTCGGCGGTACCAAGATGAGTTTTCCGGGTCTCAAGAAGCCGCAGGACATTGCCGACGTGATCGCCTACCTGAAGGCGCCGCCGGCCGCCAAATAGGCAATGCTTTCGATATCTCAAGCACTTCGCTGTCGTGGCTGACCAAAAAGCTGCCGGGGAAGGCTTGTCCTCTTCCCGTAAACATCCTTTATATAACTGCAATCGAAGGCTGAATAATTTGGCCGTGCTGGCGGATCTTGCCACGATGGATCGAGGGGGAAGAAATGGCGACTCTTCAGAATTTTGACGCGGAGATCGAGAAGACGAGAAGCGTCGTCAATGAGATGCGCGGCAAGCTCGAACAATCCGGCGTCGTGCTGGAGCAGTTTGCCAAGGCTGAGACCAAGCTCGGCGACGTCAATTTCGACATCGAAAACGCCCGCATCCAGGATGTCCTCAACCAGCAGAAGGTGATGGAGGCGAATATCGCCGACCTGATCATCGGCCTTGAGGATGCGACCAACGTCTTCGGCTCCGAATTCGAGAGCATGAAGAGCTACACGGGCTACGAGAAGTTCATCGGCATCTTCTCCAAGCAGAAGATGCAGCGCATGCGCACGGACCGGGTGCGCAACATGTCGCTTGCCGGCAACCTGCAGGAACTGCTGTCGAAGTCCGACATGATCGTCGGCATCCTCAAGGAACAGAAGTCGATCCTCGACCAGCGCTACAAGACCTCGGAACAGAGCCTGATCCAGGTGATCGAGCGCCGCAAGGGCACGATGTCGAACCTCGAAGCCGTGCAGAAGCGCATCGAGGAGCTGAACCCGCTGCTGCTCGACATCGAAAACCGCATTGCCGCCTCGACCGAGCAGAAGGTCCGCACCGAGCTTGAAGGCGAGCGTTCTGCGCTTGCCACCGAGTACAATGAGAAGCAGGCCAAGGAGCAGGAACTGCTTGCCGAAAGCCAGACGCTCGAACGCTATACCTCGATGTTCCAGACCTTCGTCGATTCGCTCAACAACCAGATCGCCGCGCAGAACACGCTGATCAACAAGCTGACGATCGATACCGAGCAGCGCATCGTGCTCTACAAGGCGCTGGAAGATTCGCTGAAAACGGCGGCCCAGCAGGATGTCGCCCACAAGATCAATACGCTCGGCAGCCAGGTGGACACGGCCGCTGAAGAGACGATGGCCGGCATTGGTGCAGCCGCGCAGCGCCACATCGGCGATCTCCTCGAAATGCATGAAAAGAACATGCTTTCGACGCAGGATATCCAGCGCCGCAAGAAGCTCGCCGACGACGCCTTTGCCCGCCGCTTCCAGTCGGTGATGGATAAACACAACACTGCCAATTACGTGAAGCAGTGATCGGCCGGCGCATGATCCGAACCGAGTTTGCCGTCCGGAGCACGCCACGGGGATTTGCATGAAAGTCGCAGCTTCATCCGCTGTCGGACAGTATTTCGCGTCGATCCACGCGGCACTCGCCGGGCTCGAACTCTTTCTCGGCGACCGCAACTCGCCGCTTTATCGCAACACCGTGGTCGGTGAGGTGATCGTTCCCTATCTCGGCCGGCTGAAGGCCTCGATCGACTGCTGGGAGAACCGGATCGGGTTTGTCGACCAGTTCCGGATTTCGCGGGCCGAAAGCGGTTTTCCGGTGTTCCAGAATGTGCTTGAGCTGGAGAACGATCGCCAGACGGCGGCGAAGCGTCTGGCCGATATTCCTTCGGCCGATGCGCTGCGCGAAGAGATGGTCGATTTCGTCCTCAGGCAGAAGGCTTTTCCCGAAGCGCTGCAGGCGCGCATGGCTGAGCGGCTCTATCTCGAGCAGATCGGCAAGGGTGAGATCTTCTCGCCCTTCATCCTGCCGGAAACCATCCGCGTCGCCGTCAATTCCAAGACGATGCGGCCCTATTATGTGGTGAGTTGGGGCGCGTTTGACGGCACCAGCACGCTGCCGATGGTCTACATGGCGACGATCGAGGATTCGTCTGAAAAGATCGTCGAGATGCTGGTGACCGAAGACGGCAAGCTCAATCCGCAGGTCGAGATCCCGCTGCCGGTCGGAGGCCTGCTCAATCCCGACCTTGCCAGCCGCTTCGACGATTTCGCCTCCAAGAACAGCAGCTATTCGCTGACCCCGGTGACGATCGCCACCAATCTCGACAAGGATTTTGACGAGCTGCACCCGAAGCAGCTGCGCCGCATCGTGCTCGGCCCCTTCTATTCAGCCGGGATCACCGAAAACAATGCGCGCATCAACGACATCCTCTCCAAGGTGCGGAAAACCGAGAATGCCTGGCTTCTGACCTGGACGGTGCAGGAGGTCTTCTCCAAGGCGGAGCGGCCGGCCAAGCGCGGCTTCTGGTCGACGACGCCGGCGCAGGAGGAATTCCACATCGACACTGCCAATCTGGAAGCGACGCGCATGGGGGTCTCTTCCTATGAAAAGCACGCGCTGGTGCCGCATGACGCCTATCAGGCGCTCTATGCCGCCGGCGAAGCTGAACAGGTGTTCGGTGACTACAAGGTCCACGTCATTTCCGGCAACCAGGTCGTAAGCGAGGTTTGACGATGACACTCAATACGGGGCTGACGACGCTGCACGAGGACGAGATCGCCAAGCACCAGGCGGTGGCCCAGGGGCTGGTGACCAAGCTCATCATCCTTGAGCGCGATGATCCTGCCGCCGGCACGACGCTTGCCGGCACGGGCCGCCGCTTCGTGTCGACCGTTTCGACCGGCGGCCAGCGCCGCACGCGCGAGGTCGAGCTGACCAAGACCATACAGTCGGTGCGGCAGGGCGACCCGATGTTCTCGCCGGCGCAGCACGCGGTGCTCTACCGGACCCGCCGCGGCATCCAGGTGGCACTTGCCGTTGCCGATGTCTTTGCCCGCCAGACGAGCCTCGAACAGCTCCAGGCGAAAAACGCGACGTCGCCGCTTGCCGGAGACGAGGCGACCCAGTTCAAGGCTCTGCTGTCGGCATCGGCCTATGTCGCTGCCTTCACGCTTTCCGCCTATCTCGGCTCGACGCTGTCAGGCGAGGGGGAGCCGGTCGATGATGCTGTCGAACCCGACTTTCTGTTCGACACGCCGCAGGATGCATTGAAGAGCCTCGTCGCGGCGCTCGATCGTGGCATCGCCGGGGCACCCGATGACCTGGCGCTGACCGCCCGGGCGCGCGCCTTCTCGCGCGTGGCGATCGAGGGGCTGATTGCGCGCAAGGCGCGTTTCACCGGCCTGCAGAGCTTCGAGACCGTGCATATCCGGCTTGACCAGGATGACTTCACGCTGAACGGCTTCGACGTCGCACCCGGCCAGAAGCGCAAACCGCTGGTCATGACCTTCAAGAAGCCCGAGGAGATCATCGGTAACCACATCGCCAAGTACCAGGCGTTGAAGCTTGCCAAGATGCTGATGGCCTACGACTTCGACCGGCAGATGAACCCGTTTGTCGAACTTGGCGGCTTTCTCTTCACCTTCATCGGCGACGGCATGCCCGGCACCGGCAAGACGATCCTGATCCAGATGCTCGCCGGCATGCTCAACGACTATTGCGAGATTGCCGGCTACGCCTTCCATTACGAGAATTTCGGCGTCGACCAGATCTCCTCCTACCAGGGCAAGTCGGGCCAGAATTGCAAGGAATTCGTCAACAACGTCATCAATCCACGGGCGATCGGCTTTGGCACCATCGACGATGTCGACCAAGTGGCGGCGAAACGTTCCGACGACCGTGCGTCTGCCGGCCAGCACGAGGTGACGGCTGTGCTGATGGAGAGTTTTGCCGGTGCCTCGACCGTCGTGCGCGGCAATTGCACCTTCGGCATGTTCTCCAACTATCCGGAGAATGTCGATGACGCACTGCGCCAGCGCGCCGGTGCCCGCTGGCTGGTGGACGGGCCGCAGACCGAGGACGACTATGTCGACATCTTCGCGCTGCTGGTCGGCAAGAACCACAAGATGCCGCTTGGCGAACACCAGCTGTTCGAGGGCCAGGAGATCAAACGGGCGGTGTCGCAGTCCTATGCCGAACACGCACGGCCGAAGGAGGATGGCCTCATCGCCGTCTGGGAGCGCTACCAGAAGGAGAGGGGCGCGCTTGCCTCGCTCGCCGATGTCGGCGCCTATTTGCATATGATCAAGGAAGCCGAGCCGCGCTTTACCGGCCGGGCGATCAAGAACATCACCGACGCGATCAAGCTCAGGGCCATGGATGTCGAGTTGCCGGATGACTGGTTCAAGGATGCCGGCTCCTTCATGCACAAGGGTTACGACGAGAAGAAAGCGATGATCGAGGCGCTGCGCGGCCCGATCACCATCGAGATGGTGCTGCAGGAAATCAACCGCTACGCCGACAGCGAGTTCCGCTACACCGACAAGTCCGACGATGCTGCCGTCACCGACATCATCCGCCGCGAGCGCCAACGCGAAAAGGCGATCCGCGAAATCGAGGCAATGAAACGCGATGGCCGGTGGCAGGGGTGATGGTTTCTGGGGCATATCATGCCTGTGCCATGGTCAGTTCCGGAGCTCAGCTGCGGGGCACGACGCCGTCCCCTCTCCCCGCTTGCGGGGAGAGGGGACGTGGCCCACGCGGGACCTGCGTTGAGGGGAATGCCGCATGAAACGCCTGCTTGAGGCCGAATTGATCTACGGACGGCTGCTCGAAATCTCCGAGCCGCATTTGATCGCGCGTTACAACAAGGCGCTCGAAGGCTTTGGCCTGCGTCCGACGGCGCTGACGCGTTTCAGCATCGACATGACCGGGTTTTCTCCTGAAATTGCCGAGGAGCTGGGCGATCGCGACTATCTCGATCCGAACCGGGTCAACCGCCGTTTCATCATCATGACGCCGGATCAGGCGGAGCTGCCGGTCGTGCATACGAGCTTCTCCAACACGGCGGCGCTGATGCACGAGTTTTTCAACGCCAACAGCCGCGCAATCAATGCGGTGACGATCAAGGATGCGCTCTACGGCGAAATCGAGGATTCGGTTTCGATCGTCGACGACATCGACGATCTCCTGTCGATCAACGAGGTACGCTTCCGGGTGCTTTCGGCCGAGGACATGCTCGGCAAGGCGGCCGAGCTGCGCGGTCTGGTCGATCGTCTGAAGAAGGTGCCGACGGCCTGGACCGACGACGAGATGCTGAACCGCATGGTCGAGCTTGCCAAGCTGACCGGCGACATCCGCCAGAACGCACTGGTGCCGGATCAGCTTGTCTTCCGCCACGAAGCCTTCTGGGCCAACCATTTCGGCGGGGTCTACGTCTTTCTCGACGACAAGACGACGACTGTCATCTGTGACCCGTCTGTTCCCGGCTTCCGCCGGTCGCGGCCCTGGCAGGTAAGCTATATCGCCATCAACGACCACGCCCGCATCTATGATTTCCTCGCATCGACCAAGCGGCTGCAACTGCCGCAGGCCTCCTGGGTCGAGGATTCAGGGCTCTATCAACATCGCGCCGACATGGTCGTGCGCGGCCTGATCCACGAGACCGAGCCGGCGGCCGATCTCGCCAATGCCGACCGGATCTGGCTGCAGACCTGGATGCACCGCAATGCCGCTGCTGTCGCCAAGGACGGCGCCTATCCCTTCCTGCAGGAGATGATCCGCACGGTGGCCGCCACCGGTACCATCAAGATGCAGGACGTGGCGCCGGCCAACCGTTTCATGCTGGTGCGTGCAGCACCCGCCCATCCCGATCAATGGCTGGTCAATCGATTGATATCGCAGCTCGTTCCCCGCGATTTCGTCTCGCGCTTCGTCTTCGACAAGCAGGGCTTTTACGACGCCTACGAGCGTTATAGCGAAAGCTTCAAGGAATATGTTGTGGCGACGCTTACCGGCACATATCTGAAAGACAAGGCGGCCTTCCGCCACAAGCTCTACGGGCTCAGAGAGGAATAGGACATGTTCGATCCGATCGTTGCGTTTTTCCAGCGCGTCTTTACCGCGATCGGCCGCGGCATCGGGCTCGCCGTTGCCTGGCTGCTCTGGCCCTTCGTCGCGGTCGGCAACTGGTACCGGCAGCGCAGCTGGATCATCAAGGGGCCGATCGGCCTCATCCTGTTAGGGCTCATCCTGTTCTACGGCTACTTCATCTGGCAGACCCAGGCCTGGACAAACTTCAGTGAAGACTATGTCGACCGTTACAGGCTGGCGGAGCGAAAGATCCCTGCCGGCTCGCCGATGAGCGGTCCCGGTGCGACTTCGACCGGACAGTCGACAACCGGTGGTGCCGCCAACAACCTTGCGGGCGTGGCGACGCAGCCGATGGAATCGACGCCGGAAGCGCTGGCGGCCGTTCAACTGCCGGCCGGCACCGTGTGCCAGACCTCGGCGATCGTCGACGTCACGGCCGACCTCATCGATTTCAACGTCAACGAGAACGCCTGGATCTCGTCGATGCTGCTCTACAAGCTCGGCTTCTTCGGGCTCGACTGGGACGACACGCCCTGGCTCGACAACAAGGCCTCGTTCCAGCGCGGCATCAACCAGGCAATCCGCCGCACGTCAGTGGAGCTGGTCGACTCGCTCGGTCGTGTGCGCGGCACCTCCGGCATCAACAACAATCTGCAGAGCGCGCGCGGCAACATGCAGTTCGATGAGGAGACCTGGTATTTCGGCCTCAGCCCGTTCGGCCCGAAGACGCCGACACCGAGCTTCTACCGCGCCGCCATGAAGGATCTGCGCAGCTTCAACACCTCCCTCAGCAAGTGCGAAGCGATCTTCGACGGCCGCTCCGACAACCTCGTCGAGTTCCTCGACCGCGTTGCCAACGACCTCGGCAACACCTCGGCAATCCTGCGCGAGCGCTCCGAAAACCACAATGGCGGCTGGTTCGATACGCGCGCCGACGACCGTTTCTGGTTCGCCTATGGCCAGCTCTACGGCTATTACGGCATCCTGTCGGCTGCCGGTGCCGACTTTGACAACGTCGTTGCCCAGCGCGGCCTGTTGCCGATCTGGACGGAAACGATCAAGCAGCTGCGCGCCGCCCTGCGCATTCAGCCCTTCATCATCTCCAACGGCGAGGAGGCCGGCTGGGTCATGCCGACGCACCTGGCGACGATGGGCTTCTATACGCTGAGGGTGCGATCCAATATCGTCGAGATGCGCGACATCCTCGCCCGATAGGGCAAGATGACAAGGTGACGGCCGCATTCCAGGCGGCCGCTGCCGATTTGATTTGAGTTTGAGCGGAATGCGGGCGCAAGCCGCAGAGACGTTTCCTCATCCCGCTCCGGCATCGCAAACTGCGCCTTCGAAGGCGTGGTAAAAAAAGAAACCCTGGGGAGGGAACATGCCATGACGGAGGTTAAGTCCGATATCGAGATTGCACGCGCGGCGAGGAAAAAGCCGATCCTGGAGATTGGGGCAGCACTCGGCATTCCGCCTGAGGACCTTCTGCCCTATGGCCACGACAAGGCGAAGATCGGCGCCGATTTCATTGCCCGCCAGCGCGAGAAGAAAAACGGCCATCTGATCCTGGTGACGGCGATCAACCCGACACCGGCCGGCGAGGGCAAGACGACGACGACCGTCGGCCTTGGCGACGGGCTCAACCGCATCGGCAAGAAGGCGATTGTCTGCATCCGCGAGGCCTCGCTCGGCCCCTGCTTCGGCGTCAAGGGCGGTGCGGCCGGCGGCGGTTATGCGCAGGTCGTGCCGATGGAGGACATAAACCTCCACTTCACCGGCGACTTCCACGCGATCACCTCGGCGCACAACCTGCTGGCGGCGCTGCTCGACAACCACATCTATTGGAGCAACGAGCAGAATATCGACGTCCGCCGCATCGCCTGGCGGCGGGTGATGGACATGAACGACCGGGCGTTGCGCCATATTGTCGGCTCGCTCGGCGGGGTCGCCAACGGCTACCCGCGCGAGACCGGCTTCGACATCACCGTCGCTTCGGAGGTGATGGCGATCCTCTGCCTGTCGAGGGACCTCAAGGATCTGGAGCAACGGCTCGGCAGCATCATTGTCGGCTACCGCCGCGACAAGAGCCCGGTCTTTGCCCGCGACATCAAGGCCGATGGCGCGATGGCTGTGCTGCTCAAGGACGCGATGCAGCCGAATCTCGTCCAGACGCTTGAAAACAACCCCGCCTTCGTTCACGGCGGCCCCTTCGCCAACATCGCCCATGGCTGCAACTCGGTGATCGCGACGACGACGGCGCTGAAGCTTGCCGATTATGTGGTGACCGAAGCCGGTTTTGGCGCCGATCTCGGCGCGGAAAAATTCTTCGACATCAAGTGCCGCAAGGCCGGGCTGAAGCCCGATGCCGCGGTGCTTGTCGCCACCGTCCGGGCGATCAAGATGAATGGCGGGGTCAAGAAGGACGATCTGGGCCGCGAAAACCTGGAGGCGCTGCGCAAGGGCTGCGCCAACCTCGGCCGGCATGTGCAGAATGTGAAAAAGTTCGGTGTTCCCGTGATCGTCGCGATCAACCACTTTACCTCCGATACGGAGGCCGAGATCCAGGCGATCAAGGATTACGTGGCGACGCTTGGCGCCGAGGCAGTGCTTTGCCGACATTGGGCCGAGGGATCGGCGGGTATCGAGGAACTGGCGCGCAAGGTGGCGGCCCTTGCCGAGGGTGGGCACTCCCAGTTTTCGCCGCTCTATCCCGACGATATGTCGCTCTTCCACAAGATCGAGACGATCGCCAAGGACATCTATCACGCGAGCGAGGTGATTGCCGACAAGTCGGTGCGCGATCAGTTGCGCAGCTGGGAAGTTCAGGGCTACGGCCATCTGCCGATCTGCATGGCCAAGACGCAGTATTCCTTCTCGACCGACCCGAACCTGCGCGGCGCGCCGAGCGGTCACGCGGTACCGATCCGGGAAGTGCGGCTTGCGGCCGGGGCCGGCTTCATCGTGGTCATCACCGGCGAGATCATGACGATGCCGGGGCTGCCGAAGGTGCCTTCGTCGGAGAAGATCTTCCTGAACGACCAGGGCTACATCGAGGGGCTGTTCTAGCCTCTTGCGGCGTTCTCTCTCAAAGGCGCGCCGCTGACGGCGCGCCTAAGTTGTTGCCGGACTATGTGCCGTGCGGTCAGGCGAAGCTGAGGAAATCGGCCTTGCCGACCGGCGCGCCCTCGTGACGCAGGATGTCGTAGGCCGTCGTCAGGTGGAAGTAGAAGTTCGGCAGGACGAATTTCTGCAGATATTCCTCACCCGTCAGGGTCACCTTCAGCGTCGGGAAATTGAGCACGACTTCGCGACGGTCGCTGTCTTCGAGATCGGCCGGCTCGACCGTTTCGAGGAATGCGATAGTGTTGGCGATGCGCTGGCGCAGTTCGTCCAGGGTCTTTTCCTCGTCCGGAAAACGGGGCACCTCGAGCGACGTCAGGCGGCCGACCAGGCCCTTGCTCGTGTCGCTCACGCGCTGCACCTGACCGGCAAGCGTCAGCATATCGGGCGCGAGGCGGGCGTTGACGACATCATCGGCGGAGATGTCCTTTTCCCGGGCGAAAGCCTCTGCCTTGTCGAGCAGCTTGCTGAGAACGCCAAGGCCGCGAATGAAGGCGGGAATGGAGAGTTGGTACATCGTCAATGCCATGGCAATTTCCTCGGGTCTGGGCGCAAAACGGGTGGATTTTCCTCGCGCCTGTATTTGGGAGGCTGGGCGCGGTCCTGCAAGGCGGGCGAACCGGTATCTTTGCTTCCACGGAGGCGCCCGCCGGAAAAGCATGCGGCGGTTGTGGCCAGAGCAACCGGTCTCGTGCATTGATCGCTGCGCAATGAACGCATCAGGGATGCCGCGATGACACCAGAGCAACTTCAAACCTATCTTCACGCCCATATTCCTCTGTCGGCGGCGATGCAAGTGCATGTGGACGACGTGGTGGACGACCACATTTTGCTTTCGGCTCCCCTTGCGCCAAACATCAACCACCGCGAGACGGTGTTTGGCGGCAGCGCCTCGGCGCTTGCAATCCTGTCGGCCTGGTCACTCCTGCATGTGCGGTTGCGCAAAAGTGATGTGGCGGCACGCCTCGTGATCCAGAGCAACCGGATGGAGTATCTGAAGCCGGTCGCCGGCACCTTCGCGGCCCGTTCGTCGCTGGCGGATGCGGCGCAATGGCCGAGTTTTCTAAGGATGCTAGAGCGACGGGGCAGGGCGCGCGCCGTGGTCGCGGCCGACCTTCTTGACAGTGGCGAGATAGCCGGACGCTTCGAGGGTGAGTTCGTCGCCCTCGGCTATGGCAAGGACTGAGCTTCGCGCGTCGGGTCGCCAGGTCCTTTCCTATCGGCAGTAGCGATAGCCGTTGCGGCGGTCGACGACATCGAGGTGCAGGTGGGTTTCGTGCGCGGCATCGCTGCCGGGATCGAGCACGGTCTTGAAGTAGAGACAGGCCGACGCGGTGACGGCGCGCTGGAACGCGCCGTCCATCGTGCCGTCCTCGTCGCGAGGCTGGATGGAGATCGCCGTGCCGTCGCTCAAGGTGAATGAGGCGATGTCGACGGCGTTGCCGTGCGCATGCTCGGAAATCTTGCCCGTCGTCGCATTGTTGCGCAGGCGGCAGACATAAGCCGATGCCTGGTTCAGCGCCTCGATCCGGACGGTTTTGTCAAAGGCGACTTCGGCCGCCGGCTGGGCGGCTTCCTTTGTCCAACGCGCCAAGGCGAGCGCAGTTTCGCATCGCATCAGGCCCTTGGGCGCAAGCGTGACATCGGGCAGGATGCTCGAGACCTCGAGCGGCTTGTCGATGCCGCAGCCCTTGCCCTCGTCGATACGCTTGGCCTCGACAAATGTCGCGCCGAGTGCCTTCAGGTCGGCGACGCACTTCGCATACTCGGCGGCATTTTCCGCCTCGACCGGCGGATAGACGATCGGCGCCGGCTCCTTCTTCTCGTCGGCGCGCTCCTCCTTTTCGTCCACGGCCGGCTCCTTGTCCTTCGTCGACTGTTCTACTCCATTCGCGGGCTTCGGCTGCGGGACAGGCCGTTTGCCATCGCCAGCGGGGGCTTCTTGCGCCATGCCGTCCTTCGTATCCTCCGCCGGCGTCGGCGGCTTCTTATCAGGCGCGGGGACGGTCTCCTCGTCGCCGGCCGCAGTCGGCGGTTTCTTTATCGGGATCGGGCCGGACTTAGGCAGGCTGGCGCCCGTTAGAACCAGGAGTGACAGCAGGATCAGGGGAAAAGTGCGACGCATCCGGTTCCTTTCTCATTGCCCGCACGGCGGGCTTCGAGCGGAGGGAACGCGTGGAACCGGATCTGGTTTCATCGGATCACCGCGATTTGAGTCGGTTCGAGTGATCAAAAACGTCATAAGTTAGAGCGGGATGCGGGCGGAACACCGCGTCTCGTTTTCCTCCCTCAGGCCACATCTTCAGCAAAAGCGTTGCAGTTCGGCAACGCCTCGAATTGGCACGACCCCATAAATTGTGGGGAGGGTCTTTGTTAGTTGACAACTACACTCATGTTTTTTATGCGGCATAAAAGAGGCGGCGACATGTCGCAACACTCTCGAACACACGCCCAGCCAGCCCCTTGAGTTCGCCGCTCAACAGCAAGCCCGGCCCTCGAAACTCAAAGGATTGGTCCATGCTCACCCGGCATCGTCGCCTGGCTCTCTTGGCTTGCGCTACAGTCACGTTTACCTCCCCTCTTTCTCAGGCCTTCGCACAGAGCGCCCAGCCCGCGACGACTGCAGAGGCCGGCACGAACGCGACGGTGCTTCAAAAGATTGTGGCCAAGGGCAATCGCGTGACGACGGCGCCGAAGGGCAGCATCGCCGACACGCCGCTTGCCAGCGAGATCGATGAAAAGACGCTCGAAGAAAAGCAGGTCACCGACCTCGACGATCTCGGCCGTAGCGTGGATGCCGGCATCAACGCGTCGAAGGCGGATTCTGGCATCAATATTCGCGGTCTTTCCGGCCCGCGCATCGTGACGACGATCGATGGGGTTCCAATCCCGTTCCTGTCGAACAGCACGCGCGCCCAAAACGCGTTCCAGTCGACCAATGCGAATGGCGGCGGCGACACCTTCGACTTCAACTCGATTTCGACGATCGATGTCGTGCGAGGCGCGGATTCGAGCCGCGGCGGATCCGGCATGCTGGGCGGCGCCATCGTCCTGCGCACGCTCGAGCCGGAAGATCTGATCTCTGATGGCAAGGACTGGGGAGCCCTGTTCAAGACCATCTACGACAGCGAGGATGACAGCATTTCCGGCTCCGCCGCCGCTGCCAAGCGCTTCGGCGATACGTCGGTCCTGTTCCAGGGTAGCTACCGCAAGGGACATGAGCGGGAGAACGAAGGTACCGTTGGCGGCACTGGCGCTGCCCGCACCGAAGCCAATCCGCTCGACTTCGATCAAAGCAATCTCTTGTTCAAGCTGCGCCATGAGTTGGAAGGTGGACACAGGATCGGCTTCACCGCCGAGAGCTTCCGGCGCGACGGCGATATCGATCTGCTGACGGATCAGGGCCGCACTTACAAGATCGGCGACTACACAGGCTTCGAGGATCGTGCCCGCAAGCGCGTCTCGCTCGATTATGATTTCGAGGCGGTTTCCTCGGACGACCTCTTCAGCTTTGCACGCGCCACACTCTACTGGCAGGAACTGGAGCGCTCGTCCGGTTCGAACGGCCGCACGCTCGCCAACGTTCCCTACGGCCGCGACAACTCGATCAGCAACAAGAGCTTTGGCTTTAGCGGTAGCGCCGGCAAGGACTTCGAAGCGGGCGGGTTCGACCACTCCTTGCTGTTCACGCTCGATGTCGCGCGGTCGGACTGGAACCAATATACATGGGCTCTTTGCCCGACGCCGGCGACCTGCCCGTCGCTCAACAACCAGTCGGAAATTCCGACCGTCAAAAGCACCACGATCGGTGCGGTTCTGGAAGATCGCATCTCGGTGGGCGACAGTGCCTTTGCGCTAACGCCGGGCGTGCGCTTCGACTGGTTCGACTATCAGCCGGAAGCCAATGCCGGCTTCCAGGCCAATCCGGGGTTGCCGGCCTTCGGCGAACTCAGGGACAGGGACGGCGCCCGGTTGTCGCCGAAGCTGCTGGCGACGTACGATCTCAACCAGGACGTCCAGCTGTTTGCGCAGTGGTCGATGGCCTATCGCGCGCCGACCGTGGATGAACTCTACAGCCGCTTCTACAACCAACGCAGCGGCTACGCCCAGCTTGGCAATCCGGACCTGAAGCCGGAAACCGCCAACGGCTTCGAAGTCGGCGCCAATTTCGACACGGGTGACGTGACGGGTCGTTTCGCTGCGTTCCACAACGTCTACGACAACTTCATCGAGACGAAGACCACCATCAACCCGGTAACGGGGTTCATGGAGATCCGCTACAACAATGTCCAGAACGCGCGGATTTCCGGTGTGGAACTGAGTGCGTTGAAGACCTTCGACAACGGCTTCAACATTCACGGCTCGATCGCCTATGCCTATGGCAAGAACGAGGACACCGACAAACGCCTGCGTTCGGTTGCGCCGTTCAAGGCGATCCTTGGTGCAGGCTACAGCCAGGAAACATTCGGCGTCGATCTTTCGACCACGCTTTCGGCGGCCATGCCGAGCGACAACGCTCCGAACACATTCGATGCGCCAGGCTACGGCATCGTCGATCTGACGGGTTGGTGGACGCCTGAGGAGTTCAAGGGTCTGCGCGTACAGGCCGGCGTCTACAACATCTTCGACAAGAAGTATTTCAACGCACTCGCCGTGCGCGACATCAACCCGGGAACCGGAAGCGCTCAGCCGCGCGACTTCTACTCGGAACCCGGCCGAACCTTCAAGGTCTCGCTGACCCAGCGCTTCTAAAACTCGGCCTGGCACTTCCTGATGGAGCGGCTCTTCTGAGCCGCTCTTTTTTTGACGCAAGCGTGATGATCCGCGCCGCTTTCCCGCTTGCGCAAGGCTTCAACCCAAGCTAACACTTTCGCCCATGGAAAACGCACGCAACATTTCGATCTGGTGGTGGGCTCGCTGAAGCGGCCTTGACCAGTCATGCGTGATTGAGAGATGAAGCCGCCCGGAGATTGCGAGGCGGCTTTTTTTATTTTCAGGCCGCTCAAGAACCGGGCTTTTACGGAGCGAGGCGAATGGCAACGGTAATTCTCGAGGACGGCTCGGAGAGCTACACCACAAAAGGTGGCATCGTGGTGACGCGCAGGCGGCGCGAAGCCTCCTACCAGGACGCGATCGCGAGCTATGTGGATAGGCTCGACGAGCGCCGCGGCGCGGTGTTTTCCTCCAACTATGAGTATCCCGGCCGCTACACCCGTTGGGACACCGCCGTTGTCGATCCGCCGCTCGGGATCTCCTCCTTCGGCCGCTCGCTCTGGATCGAAGCCTATAATGGCCGCGGCGAGGTGCTGCTGTCGATCATTGCCGAACACCTGAAGACTGTCGCGGACATTACGCTCGGCGCGGCGACCAGCCGTCGCCTCGATCTGACGATCAATGCGCCCGACCGCGTTTTCACCGAGGAAGAGCGCTCGAAGATGCCGACGGTCTTCAGCGTGCTGCGCGCCGTTACCAATCTCTTCCATTCGGCCGAGGACGCAAGCCTCGGTCTTTACGGCGCTTTCGGCTACGATCTCGCCTTTCAGTTCGATGCGATCGACCTGAAGCTGAAGCGCCCGGACGACCAGCGCGACATGGTGCTGTTCCTGCCGGACGAAATCCTGGTCGTCGACCATTATGCCGCCAAGGCCTGGATCGATCGCTACGATTTCGCCAGGGACGGCAAGACGACCGAAGGCAAGGCGGAAGACATTGCGAGTGAACCCTTCCAGACCGTCGACAGCATTCCGCCGCATGGTGATCACCGCCCCGGCGAATATGCCGAGCTCGTCGTCAAGGCGAAGGACAGCTTCCGTCGCGGCGACCTCTTCGAAGTCGTGCCTGGCCAGAAGTTCTTTGAGCGCTGCGAGAGCAAGCCGTCGGAGATTTCCAACCGGCTGAAGGCGATCAATCCATCGCCCTATTCGTTCTTCATCAACCTCGGAAACCAGGAGTACCTCGTCGGTGCTTCGCCTGAAATGTTCGTGCGTGTCTCCGGTCGCCGCATCGAGACCTGCCCGATCTCGGGCACGATCAAGCGCGGTGATGATCCGATTGCCGATAGCGAGCAGATCCTGAAGCTCCTCAACTCCAAGAAGGACGAATCCGAGCTGACCATGTGCTCGGACGTCGACCGTAACGACAAGAGCCGCGTCTGCGTGCCGGGCTCGGTCAAGGTCATCGGCCGCCGCCAGATCGAGATGTATTCGCGCCTGATCCACACGGTCGACCACATCGAAGGACGTTTGCGCGACGACATGGACGCGTTTGACGGATTCCTTAGCCACGCCTGGGCAGTGACGGTTACCGGTGCCCCGAAGCTCTGGGCCATGCGCTTCATCGAAAGCCATGAGAAGAGCCCGCGCGCATGGTATGGTGGCGCCATCGGCATGGTCGGCTTCAACGGCGACATGAACACGGGCCTGACGCTGCGCACGATCCGCATCAAGGACGGGATTGCCGAGGTCAGGGCAGGGGCGACGCTGCTCTACGATTCAAACCCGGAAGAAGAAGAAGCCGAAACCGAACTGAAGGCCTCCGCCATGATCGCAGCCATTCGCGACGCGAAATCCGCCAACGCCGGCAAGGCCGGTCGCGACGTTGCGGCCGTCGGTGCCGGGGTCAACATCCTGCTCGTCGACCACGAGGACAGCTTCGTCCATACGCTCGCGAACTATTTCCGTCAGACCGGGGCAACGGTCACGACGGTGCGCACGCCGGTGGCGGAAGAGATCTTCGATCGGGTGAAGCCCGATCTCGTCGTGCTTTCGCCGGGACCAGGCAACCCCGGGGATTTCGACTGCAAGGCGACGATCAAGAAGGCGCGGGCGCGCGATCTGCCGATTTTCGGCGTGTGCCTCGGGCTTCAGGCACTGGCCGAAGCCTATGGCGGGGACCTGCGCCAGCTGGCGATCCCGATGCACGGCAAGCCGTCGCGCATCCGCGTGCTCGAGCCCGGCATCGTCTTCTCCGGCCTCGGCAAGGAAGTGACGGTCGGCCGCTACCACTCGATCTTCGCCGATCCGTCGAGCCTGCCGAATGAATTCATCATCACTGCCGAGAGCGAAGACGGCACGATCATGGGCATCGAGCACACGAAGGAGCCGGTGGCGGCCGTGCAATTCCACCCGGAATCGATCATGACACTCGGCGGCGACGCCGGCATGCGGATGATCGAAAACGTCGTGGCACATCTCGCCAAGCGCGCCAAAGTCAAGGCGGCCTGATCGCCTGACCATTTCCGTATTCCGGCGATGCCGGCGCGGGAAGATGTTGAAGAAATCAAGGTGCCGCTTCGCAATCGAGGCGGCACCTTTTTCGTCTCACCCTGCCGTTTGCGCCGCGGGAACGCTCTCGCAGCGGTCGGCGAAAAGCCGCTCGCTCAGGAAATCGACGAAGACGCGCACCTTCGGTGACAGATGCCGGTTCGATGGCCAGAGGAGGTGGAACTGGCCGGGCGCATCGAGATGGGCGTCAAGCACCGCGCGCAGTCTCCCGTCGCGAAGGTGATTGCGCGCCAGAAAATCCGGCAGGCAGCCGATGCCGAGACCGCTGAGCACGGCGCCGCTCAGCGCCTCCATGTTGTTGCAGTTGAGCACGGTCCTGAGCCGCGGCTCTTGTCGCAGGCGGCCCTTCAGCAAGCCTATGGTGACGCGTTCAGCACCTTGCTCCTGTTCTTGACCGGAATAACCGCGCTGACGGCGATCGTTGTCTTCCTGTTCGTTGGACGGGGCAGCGAGGCGGCCGAGGGCGTGGAAGGCGCAACCGAGCCGATGACTTTCGCCGCCGTTCCGCTCGGTGAAACCGGGGTGAGCCGAAGCAACCTTTGACAAGCGGCGTCTCTTGTCGCATATGCTTGCCTATCAACCGCCTGCGCGAACTTCGCGCGGGCGGTTTTGCGTTTGAATGGGCTTGCGTTTGCAACTCGTTTGCATCTGCATGGGGAATGATCAAAATGTCTGGATCCGAAAACAGAACCGTCCTGCGGCTTGCCTTTTGGGGCATTCCGCTGTCTCTGGCCGTGCTGGGGCTGAAGCTTCTCGCCTGGTGGGTCACCGGCTCGGTGGCCCTTCTGTCCGATGGTCTCGAATCCACGGTCAACGTGATTGCGGCCGTCATCGCCTATCTGATGATCGGCTATGCCTCCAAGCCTGCCGATGCCGGGCATCCCTTCGGCCACCACAAGGCGGAGTATTTTTCAGCGGTCATCGAGGGCGTGCTGATTGTCGTCGCCGCTCTGCTGATCGTCTGGGAAGCGGTGCCGGCGATGCTGGCGCCCGTGGTGATGGAAGCTCCGGCCCTGGGCCTGGCGATCAATTTCGCGGCCGGCGTCGTCAATGCCATCTGGGCCTATGTGCTGATCACAGCGGGCCGCAAGCACCGCTCGCCGGCGCTGAGTGCCGATGGCCACCATATCCTGTCGGATGTCGTCACCTCGATCGGCGTTCTCATCGGCCTCGTTCTTGCGATTGCCACCGGCTATGCGATCCTCGATCCCCTGCTTGCTGTCGTCGTTGCCTGCAACATCCTTTACCAGGGCTGGATGGTGATCTCGCGTTCGATCGACGGCTTGATGGACCGGGCGGTGCCGGCGGAAGAGGAGGAGGCGATCAAGGCTGCGATCGCCGCCAACGCCAATGGCTCGCTTGGCGTGCACGATCTGAAGACCCGCCAGGCCGGACCGGCGATCTTCGTCGATTTCCATATGGTCGTGCCGGAGATGATGCCGGTCGGCGAGGCGCATGATATCTGCGACCGGATCGAAGATGCGATCCGCGCCGTGCATCCCGGCGCAAAGATTGCGATCCATGTGGAGCCGGAAGGCGAGAAGGCGCACGGCGTACGCGTCAAGACGACGTCCGCGCGCCACTGAAAACCACAAATGGCCGATATCGCTTGAACCGCGAGAAGGTTTCCTTCTTAAGACGGTTCTGATTTAAGGGCGGCAAACGGAGCGGGTCGGCAAGGGCGCAGGCCCGCATCGACCGCGCCAACGCGCGGATGTTCTCAAGGAGCAACAGGCAAATGAGCAAGACTGACGTATCCGGCCTCTCGCAATTGGGCGCGAAGGTCGACCTGCCGCAAAGCCCGGAAGAGGCAGTACTGGAGCGGGTGCCGAGCGGCAACAAGGGCAAGGACTATCTGGTGCGCTTTACCGCGCCAGAGTTCACCTCGCTCTGCCCGATGACCGGCCAACCGGATTTCGCCCACATCGTCATCGACTATGTACCGGACGAGTGGCTGGTGGAATCGAAGTCGCTGAAGCTGTTCCTGCATTCCTTCCGCAACCACGGCGCGTTTCACGAGGACTGCACGATCGAGATCGCCGGCCGGCTGGTGTCGTTGCTGTCGCCGCGCTGGCTGCGGATCGGCGCCTACTGGTATCCGCGCGGCGGCATCCCGATCGACGTCTTCTGGCAGACCGGCAAGCCGCCGGAGGGCCTGTGGCTGCCCGACCAGGGCGTGCCGACGTACCGTGGTCGCGGCTAACGGTAGGGGAAAAGGCGAGGTCGCCGTTACAGCTTGAAGGCCTGGCGTTGGCGCCAGGCATCGGCGACGCGCGCGGCAACCTGATCGTAGGGCTCGACCGTGTTCACTTCGAGGTCGTAGGTGCAGTGGTCATGCGTTTTGAGGTGAAAGCGCGCTTCACCGGGCGTGCGATCGCCGCGCTCGCGCTCGCGACGCTCGAGGTCTTCGAGGGGCGCGTGCACCCCGACCCAGAAGATATCCAGATGCGCGGTTCGCGTCCTCAGATCCTCCGCCCAGCTCCGCTCCTCGATGATGTGCTCGACGATCAGGTCGTTTCCGGCCTCGGCGAAAACCGCGATCGAGCGGTGAAAGCCGTCGAAGAACCTGTTGCGCTCTCCGCGCATCCCATGGTGCATGCCGCGCTTGAGCACCCGAAAACCTGCGTCGGCAAGCTGATCTGAAGCGTAGTAACAGAAGGGCTCCGGGAGGATTTCCCGGAGCGCCTTTGCCAGCGTGGATTTTCCCGCACTCGACGTGCCGTTCAGAAAGATGATGCGTCCGTGCTGCACGCCTGTTGATCTCAGCCGAAGATCAGGGCCGCGCCGGCAAGCGCCGTCAGGCCGCCGAGGACGCGGGCAAGTACACCGCCGCCGGCGAGGCGCTGAAGGGCAATGCCGAGGCCGATACCGGCGACGTGAAGAGCCGCGGTGGCAGCCACGAAACCGACCGAGAAGGCAAGCGCACCGGCGCTACCGAGTTCGCCACCATGGGCGTGGCCGTGAAAGAGGGCGAAGATGCCGACGATTGCCGCGGATGCAGCGGTATCGAGACGCACGGCCATCGCAACGAGCAGGCCGAGCGCGACGACGGAAGCAAGGATCGCCGGCTCGACAAAGGGCAGACCGACGCCGGCGACCGCCAAGGCGAAACCCGCGGCCATCATCGAGACGAAGGCTGTGGGCACGATCCAAAGGGCGCGACCGCCGATCTGAGCCGCCCAGAGGCCGACCGCGACCATGACGAGGATATGATCAAGGCCGAAGAGCGGATGGGAGAAGCCGGCAGCAAACGAGCCGTGCTCGGCCGGGTTGAGATGGGCGAAGGCGGGTGCGGCGGAGGCCATCAGCGCCGCGGCGGCGATCAGGATGCGTCTGTTCATGCGTGTCCCCATGGATCGGCGGGACCTGGGAGGATGGCCCCGTTCTGAATGTTTGACGCGGTTGATCTTATTGGCCTTTGCCCCCCTGTCTATACGGCATTTGGCGGTAGCTGTTTTTACCATAAGCATAGTCGACCTTGCCGCTTTGTCGCCGCTTCGGTTTGTTGCATTGTCTTCGGGGTCGAGTCGCATTATCTGACTTTGATTGAAGACTTCATGAGACGCCGGAGAAAAACGGATGATGAACGACGACGAGGACGACAAGAAGACCGAATTGCCGCTCGGCAAGGAAACGGAGGCGAACCTTTTCAAGTCGCGTTCGATTTTCATCTACGGCACGATCACCCAGGAGCTGGCGCAGAAGGTCTGCTCGCAGCTCGTGGCGCTTGCGTCCGCCAGCGATGACGATATCCGCCTCTTCGTCAGCTCGCCCGGCGGCCACGTCGAATCCGGCGACAGCATCCACGACATGATCAAGTTCGTGAAGCCGAAGGTCTGGACGATCGGCACCGGCTGGGTCGCTTCCGCCGGCGCGCTGATCTATGTCGGCGTTCCCAAGGAGCGTCGCCTTTGCCTGCCGAACACCCGCTTCCTGCTTCACCAACCGTCTGGTGGCACCCGCGGCATGGCTTCGGACATCGAAATCCAGGCGCGCGAAATCATCAAGATGAACGAGCGCCTGAACAAGATCTTCTCGGACGCGACCGGCCAGCCGGTCGAGAAGATCGCCAAGGACACGGAGCGCGACTACTGGCTGTCGGCCGACGAAGCCAAGGCCTATGGCCTCGTTTCGCGCATCATCACCTCGGCTGCGGACATCTGAGTTCGCTTGCGCCGAATGGATATCAAGGGCACCGGCCTTGCGCCGGTGCCTTTTCTTTTGCGTCGAGCTTCGCGATCGCGCCGCTTGCTCCGGTCCGGCAAGCCGTGTATAGGCTTTGACCATGACCAAGGCTGACGCATATCGGATCGCCTCGATCCCCGCCGGACACGATGACAATCGTGCGCCGTCGCGCGCCTTCGCATCGCTTCTTCTTCTCGGCCTTACTCGCGGTTGCCGGGTTCGCTGAGGAGCGCCCGGCGGCCGAAAAGCCATGCCGGCGGATGCTCCTCGACCCCCACAAGAGTTTTAGGATAAAGGCGCGCCCGCCGCGGCATTTGCCATCGCAATCCGATCCCCGATCGGTTATGGCAAGGCGGCTAGGACGCTCAGTGATGAAGAGAAGCTGCAATGATCCAGAAATCGCACCCCGTTAAGATTGGCATGCCGGACGCGGCGGTGAAGTACCAGGCCTATCCGCAGATCGCGCTTGCCGATCGCACCTGGCCGTCGAAGACGATTACCAAGGCGCCGGTCTGGTGTTCGGTCGACCTGCGCGACGGCAACCAGTCGCTGATCGACCCGATGGGCCACGATCGCAAGGCCCGCATGTTCCAGCTGTTGCTCGACATGGGCTTCAAGGAAATCGAGATCGGCTTCCCCTCGGCCTCGCAGACCGACTTCGACTTTGCCCGCTGGTGCATCGAGGAAGGCAATGTCGCCAAGGACGTGTCTTTGCAGGTGCTGGTGCAGTGCCGGCCCGAGCTGATCACCCGCACATTCGAAGCATTGGAAGGCGCCCACCAGCCGATCGTGCATTTCTACAATTCCACGAGTGAGCTGCAGCGCCGCGTGGTGTTTGCCAAGGACGTTGCCGGCATCAAGCGGATCGCCACGGACGCGGCCAAGATGATCACCGACATGGCGGCCAAGGCCGGCGGCGGCTACCGCTTCGAGTATTCGCCCGAGAGCTTCACCGGCACCGAGCTCGAAGTGGCGCTGGAGATCTGCAACGCGGTCACCGAAATCGTCAAGCCGACGCCGGACAACAAGCTGATCCTGAACCTGCCGTCGACCGTCGAGATGGCGACACCGAACATCTATGCCGACCAGATCGAATGGATGTGCCGCAACCTCGACAATCGCGAGAACCTGATCATCTCGCTGCACCCGCACAACGACCGCGGCACCGGCATTGCCGCCACCGAGCTCGGCCTGATGGCCGGCGCCGATCGTGTCGAAGGCACCCTGTTCGGCAATGGCGAGCGCACCGGCAACGTCGATGTCGTCACCCTGGCGCTCAACATGTTCACGCAAGGCGTCGACCCGCAGCTCGACTGCTCCGACATCGAGCGGATCAAGGAAGTCTACGAATACTCCAACCAGATGGTCATTCCGGAGCGCCACCCCTATGTCGGCGAGCTGGTCTATACGGCATTCTCGGGGTCGCACCAGGACGCGATCAACAAGGGCATGAAGGCGATCAAGACCGCCAACAAGCCGCTCTGGGAAGTGCCTTACCTGCCGATCGATCCGCGCGACGTCGGCCGCTCCTACGAGGCGATCATCCGCATCAACTCGCAGTCGGGCAAGGGCGGCATCGCCTATATCCTGCAGGAAGACTATGGCATCAACCTGCCGCGCAACCTCCAGGTCGAGTTCCGCGAGGACATCCAGCGCATCACCGACGAGGAAGGCAAGGAGCTGCCCTCCAAGCGCATCCACGAGCGCTTCATCGAGCGCTATGTCGAGCAGCCGGGCGCACGCATCAAGTTCGTCGATCACCACACCTATCCGGTGGGCGAGCACAAGGGCGTGCGTGTGGTGGCCGCCGAGATCACCGACAATGGTGAAGTCAAGCGGATCGAAGGCAAGGGTACAGGTCCGATCGACGGGTTCATCAACGCCTTGTCGCTCTACCTCGGTGTCGATCTCTCGGTTGCCGACTATTCCGAGCACTCGCTGCAGCACGGCTCCAACGCGGCGGCCATCGCCTATGTCGAGATGGAGCATCCTGATGGCAAGCTGTTCGGCGCCGGTATCAACACCAACATCGTTGCCGCTTCGCTCGAAGCGATCGTCTCGGCTGCCAACCGCGTGCTTGAGATGAAGCGCGGCTGATAGCTGCAACGGCGAACAAGAAAGGCCGCACAGGGCAACCTGTGCGGCCTTTTTCATGGTGAATTCGATGTTGGGGTTAGATCGCCGCGGCGACGGTCTCGGCGATATCCTGCATCCCGACATGGGCGGACGGTCCGACGAGCACGAAGGATGCCCCGCCTCTCTGCCAGGAAACCATGCCGAGGTCGTCGCGGATGCTCTCGTCAAACTCGCCTGACTGCGGGCCGGTCGTATCCTTGAGGAAACAGATGGCGAAGATCTCACCCTCGGTGCTGCGGTAGACGAGCTGCGCCACGGGTTTGCCATTGGCCACCAGCAGGCGGGCGCCCTCGAAGGTCAGACCCTTGCCACCGAGCTGCGGGATCTTGAAGGGGACGCCGACGCTGGAGGCGAGCCAGGTCTCAATCTTCGGCCCTTCGGAGGCCGGGGCTTCGACCAGATGTTCCTTCTGTCGCGAATAGATGCGGTGATAGTCGGCGATCTCGTCGAGCCAGCCGCGCGCCGCGGCGATCTTGGTCGGCTCGGCCACATTGTTTGCGGTGCCGACGATGAAGCCGGCTGCGCCGCCGAGCAGCATCAGCGCCACCGATGCGGCAAGCACCCGCGGCCAGATCCGAACGTTTCTCACAGTGGCGGTCGTTGTCGTTACCCGTTCGGTCTTCGGATTGACCCCGGGTCCCTGCTTGATCTGGCGAACCAGAGCGAGCGGCACGGGGTCGTGCAGGAAATCCTCAAACGCCGTATCGCCGAAGCTGCTGCCGGCCTTCAGTCTTTCAAAAAGCGCCTTGGCGTCTTCGTCGCGACCGAGAAGCGCTTCGAGCTCGGTTCGTTCAGCTTCGCCGATCTCGCCATCGATATAAGCGGAAAGGCGAACTTCGAGTGCTTGACCTTTTGTCTGTTGCAACGGTCAGGCCCTCCTTTCGGTATTCTCGGAAATCATTGCCGCAAGCCTAAGGCGTGCGGTCGACAGCCTGCTCATCACAGTACCGATCGGGATGCCGAGAATGTCGGCCGTCTCGCGATAGCTGTGTCCCTCGACGTTGACCAGCAGGAACACGCTCGCCAGGCCCTCCGGCATCGACAGGATCATCTTCTGCAATTGGTTGGCGTAGACGGCCTTTTCAGCCGAAGGCTCGATGCTGAGTTCGTCCTGGACGAGCGCATCGACCGTGCCGCTGCCAGTGCGAACCTTGCGCTTGCGGATTTCGTCGACCCAGAGATTACGCGTCATGGCATAGACCCAGCTTTCCAGCCGGCCCTCGCCATTCCAGAGGTGGCTGCGCGTGATCGCGCGCTCGCAGGCTTCCTGGACGAGGTCGTCGGCATCATTGGCGTTGCGCGTCAGCGTCATCGCGAAACGACGCAATTTGGGCAGGAGACTGACCAAGTCGCGTCTGAAGTCCTTCGTTTCTGCCGCTGGACGCATTGCTCTTCCAAATGAAACGTGCGGGATCGTGCGTTTATTCGCCGTGCGGGGCACGAGCGGAATGATATGAAACATTTACTCCTTAGTCTGCAAGGGAAGTGCCGGAACGGAAAGCAAATTCTGCTGGTTCAGCGCGTCTTTTCCCAAAAAGCTTTTGCTTGGGCGCGCCCGTTAACCATCGGCCTTGTTACCGTAAACTGCGACGTCGTGCCGACATCGCGTCAAAGTTCGGCCTGAATCTCGCTGGACCTCATCGTACAACTTCAGGTCGATGTCGGGGACACGTCAATGAACAGACAATATCGGAATGGCAGAATGAGCATTTCCTGGTTTGGGCGTGGCCGTCGTGGCGGAAGCAGCGGCAGCAGCAGGGGAGGTGCCGCGGTCGTCCACATCGGTGCGCTGGTTCCCCTGCTTGCGGGGCTTGCGGCGTGCCAGAGCGCCCAGGTGATGGAAACTGGGTCGCTGTCGTCCTACAAGGATTTCGTCGCCAGCGACGGGATGGTCACCAAGACCAAGTACCGGGTGGATTCCGCTGCGACCAAGACCGTCAAGACGGTGCACGTGATCCCGACGACCTTTGCCGCCAACGCCGATCTCGACAAGCTCGGCGATCCGCAGAAGAAACTGGTGGCGACGGCGATCGACCGGTCGCTGTGCGAGGCATTGAGCGCGAATTTCGATGTCGTGCCGATATCGAAGCCGGCGGATATGGCGGTGCGCTCGGTCGTCAGCAAGGTGAAATCGACCAATGCCGTCGTCGCGGGCGTATCGACTGTCACCTCGGCGGTGGCTCCCGTTCCCGTTCCGCGCATTCCGATCGGTCTCGGCAGCCTCGCGGTCGAGGCGGAGGCCTTCGACCCGAGGGGCAAGCAGATCGCCGGGCTGACATGGGCGCGCGGTGCCAACATTCTCACCAACGGGTCGCGTGCATCGACGGCAGCCGATGCCTTCGAGTTGGCTGGAGATTTTTCGAGTGATTTCAGTGCGCTCTTGGAAAAGTCGGGCGACCCGATGAAGTCAGATTTCGAACTGCCTTCGATGAAGAACGTCTCGAACAGCGTCGCCTATGCAGTGACTGGCAAGCCGACCGATCCGGATTGCGCCGTTTTCGGAAAGGGATCCGGTCTCGGCGGCATCGCTGGCGGTGCGCTCGGCCTGCCACCGGAATGGTCGGAGAAGAAGAACGAGCGCGCCCCGCTTGCAAGCGGGACCGCTGGAGGCACCGGAAAGAAGATCGAGGAAAAGAAGATCTGACGTCTGAACGTACGGCGCCTCCGTCGTTCAAGACGTGAAATCAAGGCGGCGCCCGGCGCCGCCTATTCTGCACTCCCGAAGGTCAGTATTGGCGAATACCGCCGAGCGACTGCAGCAGGGCGCGATAGGCCCAGGTGTTTTCGCCACCGCGATCGCGGATCTCGACGAGCTGTACGCGGGCTTCTTCGACGCGTCCCTGCTCGATCAGCGCCTGGCCCATGTAGGAGCGGGCGAGAATGTAGTTCTCGTCGGCCTGGAGTGCGCGCTTGTAATACTGCATGCCGAGTTCCATGCGGCCGGCCTTGCGGTTGGCGTAGCCGAGATAGTTGAGCACGCGGGCGCTCTTCTGGTCCTTGACGACGCCGAGCACCTTGATCGCGTTTTCGTACTGGCCGGCATAGGCAAGTTCCCGGGCGGCCTCAAACAGGATGTCGTCGCCAAGGTCGCTCTTCTTGGCGTTGACGCAGGCGTTCTTCTTCGCGTCCCAGATTTTGCCATTCGTGCATTCGCTGGTCGTCTTTGTCTTCTTCGGCGGTTCGCTCGTGTCCTCGCCGGCTGCCATCACGGTCTGCGCCATGAAGGTGGTCGCGCCGGCAGCAAACAGGGCACAGAGAAAGATCTTGCGGTTCATCATGGCATCTCCCGTTCCTCGCACAGGTAACCTTGGAAGCCCGCGCGTCGTTTCAAATGGTAGCGGTTCCGCAATCAGAAGGGTCGCGCGATTTCCGCTTGGCCGGCATCATGGACGAAAACATGCCAGAAGACGGACCGCGCCGCCAGCAAGCGGATGCGAACCCGCATATGACGCACGAAAGCCGGGATTTATTCGCCGGTCGATGAATTTTCTGCAGAGGTGCCCGACCTGCTCACAAGCGCGTGGTTTCGACAAGCGACACGGTGGTCGCATCGTCGTTCAGAGCGTAGCGTTCGCGGATCAGGTGCCAGTTGCCAGGCTCGCCGGTTACGGTGAACAGGTTGTAGGCGGCCGGAGGTTTGTGGCCGCCCGGTCCCTGCGAGGCCGAGGCGATGCCGACCACTGGAACAGGCGTGTGCTGGCCCTTCAGCCAATAGACGGTATTGAGGTGCGTATGGCCGTGGATGACGAGGTCTGCGCCGCCCGACGAGATCGTAGCGGCAAAGCGACGGATACCGATCATGCGCTTGTGCATCGACGTCGCGCCGCGGATCGGCGGGTGATGGATCATGACGATGCGGAAGAGGCCGGCCTCGCCGGCCTGGCGCAGCAGATTGACGGTCGCACGCGCCTGCCTTTGCCCAAAGTAACCGCTCGCGGCAAAGGGTGGTGTCGCGACGGCGGTCGAGCAGCCGATCAAGGCGACCGGACCACGCACGCGCATATAGGGAAAGCAATGGTGCCGGTCGTGCCAGTGCGGAGGCGCTTTGTCGCCGCGCATATAGGGATACCAGGCGCGCGTCGTCTTCTCGTAGGCGCCCGGCACATAGGCGTCGTGGTTGCCCGGCACGATCGAGATGTTCTCCGGCTTGCCGGCATCCTGCAACCACTCGGTGACCGCCTTGATCTCCAGCGAAGAGGCGAGGTTGACGAGGTCGCCGGTGATCGCCAGATGGTCCGGGTCCTTCTTCTCGATATCGGCAAGTAGTGTGTCGAGCGTGCCGGTGAAGAGGTGCCGGCTGCGGTTGCGGTGCCAGTTGACGAAACCGGTGATGCGCTTCGACGCGAGCTCCCGCAGCGACAATTCGGGCAGGGGCCCGAGATGGACATCGGAGATATGGGCAAGTTTGAACATCGCCCCCGTCTAGCGCATATTCCGGCCGAGGGGAATCAGGCCAGCCAATGAATTGCGCCGCTGGAAACATGGGAAGGACGAGGCGACTGAGCGACGAACGGCCACCGGAGATGCGGCGCTGGTATTTCCGGCTCCTGATGCGGCTTGCGCACAGCTATTACGCGCTCTCGCGCGGCATGACGATGGGCGTGCGCGCTGCCTGTTTCGATGGCGCGGGCCGGGTCTTCCTCGTGCGCCATTCCTATCTGCCCGGCTGGCATCTGCCCGGCGGCGGGCTCGATCGTAACGAGGCGGCGCTTGACGGGTTGCTCAGGGAGCTGCGTGAGGAGGGGAACCTGGAGGTGACGGCGCCGCCGGTGCTCGTCCAAGTCTACTACAACAGGCGCACGAGCCGTCGCGACCATGTCGTCTTCTACCGCTGCGACGGTGTCAGGCAGACGGCGCTAAAAGCGCCCGATCTGGAGATTGCCGAAAGCGGTTTCTTTGCGCTCGACGCCTTGCCTGAGAGCACGACGCCAGCGACGCGCCGCCGGCTGGCAGAACTCGCCGGCGGCACTGATTACGATCGCTACTGGTAGGCGCGGCCGTGCCGCCCCTCACCGTGACGAGACGCCGGCCTGGAGTGCCTCGCGGCCGTGCGCGGCCGTCAGGTCGAGTACCGGGCCCACCGGCACGACGCCGGTCGGGTTGATGGTCGTGTGGCTGCGATAGTAATGCTCCTTGATGTGGCGCATGTCGACGGTCTCGGCCACGCCCGGCACCTGGTCGAGTTCCCGAAGATAACCCTGCAGGTTCGGATAGTCGGCGATCCGCCGGATGTTGCACTTGAAGTGGCCGACATAGACAGGGTCGAAGCGCACCAGCGTGGTGAACAGGCGCCAGTCGGCCTCGGTGAGGCGGCTTCCGGTCAGGTAGCGGTGCGACGCGAGGCGTTCTTCCAGCTTGTCGAGCTGGGCAAAAAGCGCAGTGACGCTTTCCTCATAGGCGCCTTGCGTGGTGGCAAAGCCGGCCTTGTAAACGCCGTTGTTGACGTCGTTGTAGACATCGGTGTTCATCGCGTCGATCTCGGCGCGCAGCTCTTCGGGGTAGAAGTCGAGCGTCGAGCCGGTGAGGCTATCGAAGGCCGAATTGAACATCCGGATGATTTCGGAGGATTCGTTCGAGACGATCGTGTTCTGTCGCTTGTCCCAGAGAACGGGAACCGTCACCCGCCCGGAATAATTGGCATCGGCGCGGGTATAGATCTGCCACAGCGCCTTCGATCCGAAGAGATGGTCGCCGGTGCCGATGCCGCCATCCTTGAACTCCCAGCCCTGGGCGAGCATCAGCGGATCGACGACCGAAACCGAAATGATGTCTTCGAGCTTCTTCAATTTGCGAAAGATCAGCGTGCGGTGCGCCCAGGGGCAGGCGAGCGAGACATAGAGATGGTAGCGGCCGGCTTCCGCCTTGAAGCCGGCGTCGCCACTCGGGCCCGCCGATCCGTCCGCTGTCACCCAGTTGCGGAACTGCGAGGCGCTGCGCTTGAAATGGCCGTTCGTTGCCACGGTATCGTACCAGACGTCCTGCCAGACGCCGTCCACCAACCTGCCCATCGGACGATCTCCTTCGTGTTCGTTGTTCTCATAGATAGCGTTTCCGGCAGCGTCCGATAGATGGCGAAATCGGAACAGTGCGTTTTAGGCTTTGACAGAGGGCAATTTTCTGCTATCGGCGATCTCACACCTTTTTTCGTGCTGGAAGAAACCACACTGATGATGTTTTCGGGAAACCTGCGACGACGCTGATGCTGCCAACGCCCTGTTCGGGCGAAGCCATCCCTATGTCTGTTCGCATGCCTGGTTTCCGATCCCATGAAAAAGCACGATCTCGTCTACCTGACCGAAGACGCGTCCCACGACGCAGCCATTGAAATCATCAATGAAGAAGCCTTTGGCCCCGGCCGGTTTGCCCGGGCGGCAGCGCGCATTCGCGAGCAGGGGCCGCACGACCGGTCGCTTTCCTTCATCTGCGCTGATTATGGCGAGACGATCGCTTCAGTCCGGATGACGCCGGTCTTTGCCGGTTCGGTTAAAGGCCATCTGCTCGGTCCGCTCGCGGTGCGGCCGTCGCACAAGAACCAGGGCATCGGCCGGGAACTGGTGCGCATCGCCGTCGAGGCGGCACGGCGGCAGGGCTCGGAAGCGGTGATCCTCGTCGGTGACCCGCCCTACTATCAGCCGCTCGGCTTCGAGAAGGTGCGTTACGGCGCGCTGGAGTTTCCAGGGCCGGTCGATCCGGCACGGGTGCTGGTCGTGCCGATGGTCGAGGGTGTGCATGCCGGCCTTGCCGGCGTCATCGGCTGGCGGAACGACGAAGCGATGCCGGCCGTAGTGTTCGATCTGCCGCTCGCCGTCTGAGGCCGGAAAGAGAGAAAGGTTGTGCGGCTTTCCGCCCCTATCCCTCCCGGACAATCGGCCGGCTGTTATCCGGCGGTCAACGACTTCCTGAGGAAGACGCGGGCGCGGCCGATGGGAAAATCGGGCAATTCGCCAAAGACCTGGTAGCCCTGGCGTTCATAGGCCCGCCGGGCCTGTGGGTTGAAGGTATCGATCCAGGCGCCGTGACAGCCGCGCTTTCGGGCTTCCTCTTCGGCAGCCTCAAGCAGGCGACCGGCGATGCCCTGGCCGCGCAGGTCTTCCGGCAGCCACAGCCATTGCACGAACAGCCAACCCCATGCGGTATAGCCGTTGAGGCCGCCGCGCTGGCCCTTCGCCTCCGGGCCGCCGATGAGCACGGCGAGTGACCGCCGCTCCGACGGCCCGATGTCGGCGGCGTTGAATGCGGTCAGGCCGTGGCCGATCGCTTCGAGCGCCTCGGGCGACGGGGTGTCGGTGACTTCGAACATCGGAGCCTCTATTTTCAGGTGCGGCGCATGCTGAAGACGTCAAGGCGATCTTCGCCGACGTCCATTTCATCCAGCCGCCAGCCGAGACGTTCATAAAAGGCGCGCTTGCTGCGAAGGGCGCAGAGATGCACGGCCTCGGCGCCGGTGTCGAGCGCCGCATGCGCCGCTCTCAGCACGATGTCGCTGCCGATGCCCGCCCCGCGGAACGGCGGATCGACCCAGACCGCAGCCACCCAGGGTGTGAGATCCGGCCGCTCTTCAAGGTCCGAGGCAATCACCGAGGCGGTGCCGACGAAGTGATCTCCGGCATGCGCGACCAAACAGAGTTGCTCCGCATCTTCGCCAAGGCTCGCCTGGAGCAGGCCAGTAATGTGATCCCGCGGGAAGCCGTGCGGCTCCCACCAGGCACGCCAGATGCGGTCGGCGACCGCATCGAAAAAATGCGGCGCGTCGCGAAGATCACTGACGATGATTGTCTGCTTGCTCATCGGCCTTCGCGATACCAGGTGGCGGAGATCAGGAAGAGCAGGGCTGCAAGCCCCAGGAGCCCGGTGAACAGCGGCACCGAGTTGACGCCTTTCAGCACGGTTTCGTCGGTCATGCGGATCGAGAGCCGCTGGTCGTCGGCCGAGCGGATCGAACCCCTGACCGGCAGCACCGTCGGCAGGTCGAGCGGGCCGTCGGCGCTTGCGAGACGGCGGACGAGACCCTTGGTCTTTTCGGCCCAGGGACGCAGCTTGTCCTCGGTCGAGATCGCCGCCTTGAATTCCGGCGCATTGGGGTCGCCGACATGCGCGAGCGCGGTCAACTCTCCGTTGGCCATCTCAAAAAGCCCGGTCTCCGTGGTGGCAAGCTCGGCCGAATAAAGGCCAGGCTGGCGCTCGGTCAGCTTCACATCCTGCTTCTGGCCGGAAGGAGAAACGAGCGTCACCGGACCCGGATCGCCATCGATCGTCTGGCGGGTGATTTCGAGCGTCCGGCCCCTCGCGCGCGCCGTCAGCGCCTCTTCCTCGAGCGAGGGTTCCTGCATCAGCCAGTGGGCGGTGCGGCGATAGAGCGAGACGTGCGGTCCGCCGCCTTCAAAGCCGCGCGCCCAAAGCCAGCCCTGGTCGGAAAGCAGCATGGCCACACGGCCTTTGCCGACGCGATTAAGCACGAGCAGGGGCTTGCCGTCGGCCGCTTGCATGACCGTGTGGCCCTGCGGCCGGTTGACATCGACGGTGCGGAACCAGCGGCCCCAGTGCGGTGGCTCGCTTTCGGAGCCTTCAAGGCCGCGGGTCACCGGATGTTTCTTTCCTTCCTCCGACAGGCGGGGGAAGAAGGCCTTTTCGTTCATGACGCCCGTTGGCGCCGCTGGAAGGACAGCGGAGAGTGGTGTGGCGGCGATGGAATCGTCACCCGCATGTTCCGGTCCGGCTGCGATCAGAAGCGCCCCGCCATTTTCCACATATTGCGCGATGTTGTCGTAGTAGAGGATCGGCAAAAGGCCGCGATGCTGGTAGCGATCGAGAATGATCAGGTCGAATTCGTTGATCTTGTCGACGAACAGCGAGCGCGTCGGGAAGGCGATCAGCGACAGTTCGTTGATCGGCGTGCCATCCTGCTTTTCCTGAGGCCGCAGAATCGTGAAATGCACCAGATCGACCGCGGCGTCGGATTTCAAAAGATTGCGCCAGGCGCGCTCGCCGGCATGCGGTTCGCCGGAGACCAGCAGGACGCGCAGGTTTTCGCGAATGCCGTCAAGCACATGGACGGCGCGGTTATTGGCCGTGGTCACTTCGCCCGGAACCGCGTCCACTGCGAACTCAAGCACGTTGTTGCCGCCGCGCGGAACTTTGAAGCTGAAGGGAACATCGGTTCCGGGTTCGGCCCGTTCCCGCGCAATTTCGTTGCCGTTGAGGCGGATCGTCACCTCCGCAGTTCCACCGGGGGCGGCGCCGTCGTCAATGACCCGGAACGAAAGCTTCTGTTCCTCGCCGACGATGCCGAAGCGCGGCGGGTTGATGAGTTCGACACGCCGGTCGAACTCGTCGGGCTTGCCGGTTATCAGCCCATGGACCGGGGCGTCGAAACCAAGTGCGCGGCTGACCTCCGGCACGTCGTGGATCTGGCCGTCGGTCACGAAGATGGCGCCACCGATACGTGCGGGCGGAACGTCTGAGAGCGCGGAGGCGAGTGCCGTGAAGAGATTGGTCGAAGGGGAGACGCTCGCCGGATCCGTCTTGGCTTCGATGATGCGGGGTTCGATAAGCGGTATGCCTGCCAGCCGCGCCTTCAGGCTCTCGACGGCACGGTTCGTCTGTTCGGTCCGCTCGCCGTTCTGCTGGCTCTGGCTGCGGTCGATGACGATAGCAACGATGGTCGAAAGCGGATCACGCAGTTCGACGAAAATGGAGGGATTGGCGATCGCCAGCCCGAGCGCGGCAAGCGCGAGCGCGCGCAGCCAGGCGCCGCGCACTTTCTGCCACAGGCCATAGGCGATGAACAGCGCCGCAATCGCCAGCAGCGGCACGAAGTAGATCCAGGGGAGCAGCGGAGCAAGGCCATAGGTCATCGATCGGCCCTCACTGTCCAAGCCTTTGCAGAAGGTCCGGCACGTGCACCTGGTCAGCCTTATAGTTGCCGGTCAGCATATACATCATGATGTTGACGCCGGCCCGGTAAGCGTATTCGCGCTGCATCTCGTCCGGCGGCACCGTCGGCAAGAGCGGCGCGCCGTTGACATCCACCGCCCAGGCGCCGGCAAAGTCGTTGCCGGTGATCATGATCGGCGTCACGCCGTCGCCGCCGCGCACCGGGCGGTTGCCCTGGTTTTCATCGCCGTTTGGGGCAGCCTCCACCCACAGCTGGCTTTCGACATAACGTCCCGGGAAGTTCGAAAGCAGGTAGAAGGCCTTGGTCAGGACGTGGTCGGAGGGCACCGGTTCGAGCGGCGGGATGTCGAGGCCGCTCAGCATCGCCTGCAAGCGTTGCACATTAGGGCTGTCGCCTGCCGCCGAAGGCGTGAGCGAGGAAAACTGGTCGCGCGTATCGAAGAGCACCGTTCCGCCATTGCGCATGTAGGCGTCGATCCGGCTCATGACCCGGCTGCTCGGCATCGCCGCGGTTGCAGAAACCGGCCAATAGATGATCGGGTAGAATGCCAGCTCGTCCTGTTCGAGGTCGATGCCGACGGGCGCACCCGGTTCCAGCGCCGTTCGATAGGTCAGATAGTTGCTGAGGCCAATCAGCCCCTGTTCGGAAAGGCGGTCGACCTCCTCCTCGCCGGTGATGACATAGGCGAGGTGGGTCGTATCCAGCCGTTGCAGCGTCTGATCGTCGCTCGGTTGGCTGTCCTGGGCGTGACCGATCGTCGGGGCCAGAGCAGCAAGACCAAGCGTTGCAAGGCCGAGGCTTGCAACCAGGGCTGCGGCAGCGGCGCTTCGGGTTCCGCGACGGCGCCATCCCGTCAGGCCGCCGGCCATGTAGAGCACGATCAGCGTATCGATGAGGAAGAGCATCAATGCGAGCGCAAAGAGATAGGGCCGGATCGACAATGGCCGGGCACCTTCCAGTCCTTCCGCGCGTTCACCGACGAGATTGCCGGCAATCGGAACGAGCCTGCCATCGTCGCGGAGAAGGTTGTTGGCGACGAAACCCTCTTCCGAGCCGTAGAGGCCGGGCGGTGTGTCCGCAGACACCTTCGGGGAAACCCCGGGTACAATTTCCAGCGGCCGGGCGCTGCCGGTTTCACCAGTCAGTTCGCCCCGGGCATTGACCAGCCGGTAGGGCGGCAGGGTCTGGGCCTTGCTGGCCTGGTCTCCGGCGATGCCGCCGGCGCGCGAAAGCTGGATCGACCGGCGCAGCATATCGACGAAGGAACCGGAGATCGGCAGGTTCGACCAGCTTGGATCGGCGCTCACATGGAAAAGCACGATACGCCCGCGCCCGCGTTCGGCCGTCGTCACCAGCGGTGTGCCGTCGGCAAGGTTGGCCCAGGTGCGTTCCACAAGATCGGGCGTCGGCTGTGCGAGCACCTGACGCTTCACGAGCACGTCGCGCGGACGCTCCAGGCCGGCAAAGGGGCTGGAGGAGGGATAGTCGGCAAGCGGCTGCGGTTCGGACCAGGAAAGCGCACCGTCAAGCGTGCGCTCGCCTTGCCTGAGGACGACAGGGACGAGGGGATCGTCGGCAGGTGCCCCGGCGAGCCTCGGGCCGGCGAAGCGGACGAGCATGCCGCCATTCTCCAGCCAGCGCGTGACCAGCGGATAGCTTTCATCCGGCAATCGACCGACATCGGCCATGACCAGGATGGATGGATTCTGCGCAAGGAGTTCGGCGATCGCCTTGCCGATCGCTTCCTCACGCGGCTCGATCAGATCCGCATGCGGTTCGAGCGCCCGTTTGATGTAGTAAAGCGGCGAGAGCAAAGGTTGCGCCTGATGCACCTCGCCGCTCAGCAGCGCCACGCGACGGCGGCGATTGCCGTCGTCGAGCAGATGGACGCCACCGGCCGTCGCCTGGCCTTCGATCGTCAGGCGCGCGAAGTCGTTGCGCAGCTCGAAAGGAGCCCTCAGCAGGGCATTCGCCGTGGTCGCACCCGCTGCAAAGCGCAGCTCGCCCTCGGCGATTGCCGTGCCGCGCGTGTCGCGGGCCAGCACATAATAGGCGCGCGGCTCGCTGAGCGGCAGCCGCGACGCATTGACCCGCATGCCTTCGCTTTCGTTGGTCGCGGAGGTCAGCGCTATCGCGCTCTCGGCGTTGCCTTCGATCCGGCGGATACTTGCTGCGCCGAGATCGGCGACCTGCTGCATCGTCTCGCCATCTTCCGCCTCGATCCCGTCGCTGAGGAAGACAAGCGTGCCGGGCGGCGAGCCCGCAAGCGCCGCTTTCATGGCGCCAAGCGCCGGCGCGCGCTCCGCCGGAAGCGGTTGCGGTTGCGCTGCCGCCAGCCGATCGCGCGCAGTGGCGGCGGAGGTCGGTGTCGCGTCGTGCTGTCGGTCGGTCGTAAATACGATCGAAACCGGCAGGTCCTTCGCCTCGGCATCGTCGATCAGGGCATTGGCGGTCTCGAGCCGCTTGTCCCAATCGGCAACTGTCGCCCAGCTATTGTCGATGACAAGCGCAAGGGGCCCCGTGGCCGAGAGTGTGTTCTGCCGCGGGTTCATGACCGGATCGGCGATCGCCAGGATCACCGCCGCTGCCATCACCATGCGCAAGAGCGTCAGCCACCAGGGGCTTTGTGCGGGTGTTTCCTCGCGCTTCATCACCGAGGCGAGGATGCGCAGCGGCGGGAACACCTCGGCCGCAGGCCTCGGCGGCGTCATGCGCAAGAGCCACCAGATCACCGGCAGCGCGATCAGGGCGGCGAGCATGGCCGGATTGCCGAAGAGGAAGGGCAGACCGCTCATAGCTGGCCCCCGTGGGTTGCCCGCCCCGGCATGCCGGAGAGATAGGTGTGGACGGCTACGAGCGCCTCGGAGGCGGGCCTGTCGGTCTTGTGCGGGGTGAAGGTCCAGCCGAGATGGCGAAGTGTGACGCCAAGGCTATCGCGCCGGCCGACATAGGCGCGCTGATAGTCCTCGCGCAGGACTTCGGCCCTGCCGGCGGTCAGCTTCTCGCCGGTCTCCGGATCGGTGAATTCGGTTCGGCCGGTGTAGGGGAACACCTCTTCGGCCGGGTCGGCAATCTCGACGACATGGCCGCGCAGACCCCGCCGCGCAAGCGGGCCGAGCCGCTCCATGATTTTTTCCGCCGGGTCGAGAAAATCGCCGATCAGCACGAGGTCGCTGGCGCTGCGGATCATCCCGGTCTGGGGAAGCCCCTCGGCAAGCGGGCTCAGCATGATCGCGGTCGCCAAGCGTTCGGCTGCGTTGCGGGCCGAGACCGGCTCCATGACGCCTGGGCAGCCGATGCGCTCGCCGGAGCGCGCAAGGATCTCGGCGAGCGCGAGCATCAGCACCAGTGCGCGGCTTTCCTTGGAAACGGATCCGAGCTTCGATTTGTACATCATCGACGGCGAGAGGTCCGCCCAAAGCCAGATGGTGTGGGCGGCTTCCCATTCGCGGTCACGCACATAGGTGTGGTCGTCGCGGGCCGAGCGGCGCCAGTCGATGCGCGACATGCTTTCGCCATCGCTATAGGGCCGGAACTGCCAGAAGTTCTCGCCGATGCCGCGCTTGCGCCGGCCATGCCAGCCGGAGATCACGGTGTTGGCGATCCGTCGCGCCTCGACCAGGCAATCGGGAACGAGCATGGCGCGCTGCTGCGCGCGTGAAAGCACTTCACCAGCGGGAGTACGCGAGACTATGTGCCCGACGGTGGCCATGCGTCAGCCTCTGGCCTGTTTCACCAGGTCGGCGACGACGTCGCGCACGGTCATGCCTTCGGCGCGGGCGGCGAAGGTCAGCGCCATGCGGTGCTGCAGCACCGGTTCGGCGAGCGCCAGAACGTCGTCCATCGATGGCGCCAGGCGGCCGTCATAGAGCGCGCGGGCACGGGCACAGAGCATCAGCGCCTGGCCGGCGCGGGGGCCTGGACCCCAGGCAACGTTCTTGTCGGTTGCGGCATTGCCGTTGCCCGGGCGGGCCGAGCGCACCAAGGACAGGATCGCATCGACCACCTTTTCGCCGACCGGCATCTGGCGGATGAGGCTCTGGATCTGCTGAAGTCGGGCGGCATCGATGACCGGGTGGGCGGTGGCTTCACCGATACCGGTGGTTTCGAGCAGGATCTGCCTTTCGGCCGTCAGGTCAGGATAGCCGACATCAACCTGCATCAGGAAGCGGTCGAGCTGTGCTTCGGGCAGGGGATAGGTGCCTTCCTGCTCCAGCGGGTTCTGGGTCGCAAGCACATGGAAGGGCTGCGGCAGATCCTTGCGCGCGCCAGCCACGGTGATGTGATATTCCTGCATCGCCTGCAAAAGCGCCGACTGCGTGCGCGGCGAGGCGCGGTTGATTTCATCGGCCATCAGCAATTGCGTGAAGATCGGGCCGGGGATGAAGCGAAACGAGCGGTGGCCGGCCTGATCCTGATCCATAACTTCAGAGCCGAGGATATCGGAGGGCATCAGGTCGGGCGTAAATTGCACGCGGCTGGAGTTGAGGCCAAGCACGGTGCCGAGCGTGGCCACGAGCTTCGTCTTGGCAAGGCCCGGGACGCCGACGAGCAGGGCGTGGCCGCCGGAGAGAACGGCCAGCAGCGTCTGCTCGACGACATTCTCCTGGCCGAAAATGACCTTGCCGACTTCGGCGCGAATCCGGGCGATTTCACCCAGTGCGCTTTCGGCCGCGGCGACAATCGCCTTCTCGTCGATCGCGTCTGCCGCGCCCTTCATCACACTCATGGTCATACTCCCCGGTCGCCCGTTGTTAAACCGAATCGCCCTTACAGCGCCGCGTCTTTATAGGACGCGGCAAGGTCGCTGTAACATTTTGAACTGCTGCATATTTGTCCTCAGATCGATTCCGATTTACGGAATTATGCAGGAGCCGGGATTTCCAGTCGCCAATTTCCAATTTAGACCCTGCCAGACGGCTGACAAGTCAGCGCCGACGCACTATCTCGTGAGATATCAAAGGTCTCGATCTGAAAATCGGGGCCAAACGGGACGGAACGATGGCAGAAGCCGAAATTCAACGAACCGGTGACGCGGCCGGACTGGCGGCACTGATCGCACGCGCGGCGGGTCAGACAGGTGAAAAGACGCGTGGCCTGCCCCCCGTCGAGCGTTGGAATCCGCCGTTCTGCGGCGATATCGACATGGAGATCCGTGCCGACGGCACCTGGTTCTATCTCGGCACCCCGATCGGTCGCCAGCCGCTGGTCCGGCTGTTTTCCACCGTTTTGCGCAAGGATGAGGACGGGCGCACCTATCTTGTCACACCTGTGGAAAAGGTCGGCATCCGCATCGTCGATGCGCCCTTCGTCGCCGTCGAGATGAGCATGACCGGAGGTGCGCATGGCCAGATCCTGACCTTCCGCACCAATGTCGGCGACGTGGTCGAAGCCGGGCCCGATCATCCGCTGCGCTTCGTCATCCATGGCGAGAACCGGGAGCTGAAGCCCTATCTGCATGTGCGCGGACGTTTGGAGGCACTGGTGTCGCGGCCTGTCATGTACGACATCGTCGAACGCGGTGAGACGCTTGACGTTGATGGTACTGAAATGTTCTGCGTGCGCTCTGCCGGCGCCGTCTTCCCGATCATGCCGGCGGCCGAGCTGGAAGCGCTTTCGCGATGAACGCGCATCCTTTTTCCGCTGATGAATTTCGCCGCCGGGCGCTGACCCAGATGGGCGGACCGATCGAGACCTCCTGGCGCGATCATGGCGACTTCCTGCTCAATCCGGGCATCGTGCCCTACCTCGAAACGCTGAAGCTCAAGGATGCCGCGGTTCTGGTCCCGGTCGTCGACGACGGCGACGATGCGACCGTCATCCTGACCCAGCGCACGGCCAGCCTGCGCAAGCATTCTGGCCAGGTTGCCTTTCCCGGTGGTGCCGTCGACCCCGAGGACCGATCGGTCGAGGTGGCGGCGCTGCGCGAGGCGCAGGAGGAGATCGGCCTCGATCCGCGTTTCGTCGAAACCATCGGCCGGCTGCCGCATTACATGGCCATGTCCGGTTTCCGCATTACCCCGGTGCTTGCGGTGGTCAAACCCGGTTTCGAGCTCATCCCCAATCCCGAAGAGGTCGAAAGCGTCTTTGAGGTGCCGCTGTCGTTTCTGATGAACCCCAGAAATCACGATCGCGGCAGCGGGCATTGGCAGGGCGAAGAGCGACATTTCTATCGGATGCCCTATGGCGATCGTAACATCTGGGGTATCACCGCCGGCATTCTGCGCATGCTCTACGAAAGGCTCTATGCATGACTTCGGTTGCCGGTGAAGGCTGGTTCTCTACGCCCTCGCTCCGTCGCGTCTTCGAGGTGCTGAATGTCGAAGGCGGCGAAGTCAGGGTTGTTGGCGGCGCGGTTCGCAACAGCCTGATGGGCCTGCCGGCTGGCGATGTCGACATGGCGACGACCTGGCGTCCCGACCAAGTCGCTGAACGGGCGAAGGCGGCTGGCATCAAGGTCGTGCCAACCGGCATCGACCACGGAACGGTGACGCTTGTCATCGACGGAACGCCCTATGAGGTGACGACGCTGCGGCGTGACGTTTCGACCGACGGTCGCCGCGCGGAAGTCGCGTTCGGCACGGACTGGAAGGCGGATGCCGAGCGGCGGGATTTCACCATCAACGCACTCTACGCGAACGACCGCGGCGAGGTCTTCGACGACGTCGGCGGATTGGCCGACATCAAGACGCGCACGCTGCGCTTTATCGGGGATGCCTCCGAGCGCGTCGCCGAGGACTATCTGCGCATCCTGCGCTTCTTCCGCTTCTTCGCGCACTACGGCAATGGCCGTCCGGATGCCGAGGGCTTGCGCGCCTGCGCCCGCGCCCGCTCCAAGCTCGCGACCCTTTCGGCAGAACGGGTCTGGGCCGAAACGAAGAAATTGCTTTCGGCGGATGATCCGGGACGTGCGCTGCTCTGGATGCGTCAGGCCGGCGTGCTGACCGAAATCCTGCCGGAGACGGAGAAATGGGGCATCGACGCGATCCCGGAGCTCGTGGCGGCGGAGCGTGCCTTCGGCTGGACGCCGGATCCGCTCCTGCGACTGGCGGCGATCGTGCCGCCCGATGAGGCGCGGTTGGAAGCGATGGCCGAGCGGCTGCGCCTTTCCAAGGCCGAAGCCGGTTTCTTCAGCCGCTGGGCGAAGGCGCCGACGATCGCTGTTACCACGGCCGATACCGCCTTCGACCGTCTGCTCTATCGTCACGGCGCCGAGGGCATTTGCGTAAGGCTGCGGCTGGCGCTGGCGACGGCGCGGCGGAAGTCCGAGGGCGACCCGGCGCTGCTTTCGGAAACGGCTGCACTGCGCCGTCTGACGGCGCGTGCCGAAGGGTGGCAACGGCCAAGCTTTCCGCTCACCGGTTCTGACGTGTTGAGGGCCGGCGTGCCGGCGGGGCCGAGGGTAGGGGAGATGCTCGGCGAACTCGAGACGCTCTGGGTCGAGCGCAACTTCAGTCTCGACCGGGCAAACCTTCTTGCCCGGCTCGAAGCCATGGTGCGGTCGGCCTGATCGGAGAATTCAGGCCGCCTTGGAAGCGTCGACGATCCGGGCCTTGATGTTGTCGATCATGTTTTCGCGAATGACCGTTTCGCCATGGGTCTCACGCATATGCTCGACGACACGGCGCACGATTTCGGCGTCGTTGTCTGCGCGGGTATGCCATTCGCAACCCGGGACGAGAGAACCGCATTCAAACAGGCGCATGGCTGCTTCCTTCCCTGTGTGAGTTTGATGCGAGAACGCGGCCGTCCATTCCTCCATGGCGGCCATATTCAGCCTAGCATCAACCCCCGGTGCGACCAAATTGTTCCTGGGCCGTTGCGAGAAGAAAGCACTATAGACAAGCCCGGCGACGGTGTTATGGGTTTGCGGTAACAAGAGACGCAAAGGCCTTTTGCCCATGACCTCCACGGTTCAATCGGAACTGATCGCCGCCATCCGGAACATTCCTGACTATCCGAAGCCGGGCGTGATGTTTCGCGATATCACCACGCTGCTCGGCAATCCGCGCGCCTTCCGCCGCGCGATCGACGAACTGGTCCATCCCTATGCCGGCACCAAGATCGACAAGATCGCCGGCATCGAGGCGCGTGGCTTCATCCTCGGCGGTGCGATCGCGCATCAGCTTTCCTCCGGCTTCGTGCCGATCCGCAAGAAGGGCAAGCTGCCGCACGACACCGTGCGCGTCGCCTACAGCCTGGAATATGGCGTCGACGAAATGGAGATGCACAAGGATGCGATCCGGCCGGGCGAGAAGGTTATCCTCGTCGACGATCTGATTGCGACCGGCGGAACTGCGGAAGCGGCCACGAAACTGCTGAAGCAGATGGGGGCAGAGATTGTCGCTGCCTGCTTCGTCATCGACCTGCCCGAACTCGGCGGGCGCAAAAAGCTCGAAGCGCTCGGCGTCAACGTCCGCACGCTGATCGAATTCGAAGGTCACTGACCGATCTCGACAAGCCTGTCCGGGGTGCGGGCGAAACTCGCACCCTTTCGCCTATTCCGTCTCTGCCGGTGCTAGAGACGGTTGATCGTCCGCAGCATCAGCTGGACCTCACGCCGCGTGGCCGGCGGCAAGGTTTCGACTTCCTTCTGCCAGAAGCTTTCGGCTTCCGGCGGCTCTTCTTCCCAGCTCCTGACGGATGTTTCGTTATCGTCAATGACGACGCGGCGGTGGCCGCCGAGACGCAAGTATGTGTCCGCCAATTCGCAGACATGGGTCTTTTCCATCATCAGCACTCCCGGTTTCCGCAACGCGGGTGTCTCGCAGCGGCGCAATGGACACTCCGCGCTCTGCCGGCGGATTTTACGCGCAAACCACGCGGAAATTAAGGATGTCACGACTTGGCTTGATTGGCGTGCCGGCCGTTTGCTGCCGGTGACCAGTTATACGAACTCGATTACCTTGCTCTCGAAGCGGATCACTGCCTCGCCATGCTGGTTCTCGCCCTCGCACAGGATCGTGTTGATCCGCCAGCCCGGCTTCGAGGTGAGCGTTCGGCTTTCAAGGAAGGTCACGGAATAGGTGACCGTGTCGCCGGCATAAACAGGTTTCAGCCACTTGAGGTCGCGAAAGCCGGGTGACGGCCCGAGGTTCGGCGCCCGCAGGCCTTCGGCCGCGAGGCGGCGCTGCTCGTTCTTCCAGAACCGCACGAAGCACTGCATCCACCCGGCGCAGGTGTGCCAGCCCGAGGCGCAGAGGCCGCCGAAAAGCGAATGCCGCGCGGCTTCCGCATCGAGATGGAAAGGCTGGGGATCGAACTCGCGGGCAAAACGGATGATGTCTTCTGCCGTGAAGACCAGGCTGCCAATGGTCGTCTTGAGCCTGGCCGCGTAAAATTCTTCCATCGTCATCATCAGGCTTTGCCCTTCTCGCGGCAGCGAAAGAGAACCGAGCATTCGGAAACCGCGACGGGTTCGCCGGCCTGATTGGTGACTTCGTTGCGGAACCGGACGATGCCGAGATCGGGCTTCGAATTCGACCGGCGCGCTTCAAGGACAAGGCTAAATCCGGTGAGGATATCGCCTGACATGACCGGCTTCCTCCAGTCCATGAAATCGATGCCTGGCGAGCCTTGCGACGTGGAATTGCCCATGAAGGCGTCGAGCATCATACGCATGCCGAGGGCGCTGGTGTGCCAGCCGGACGCTGCAAGGCCACCAAGGATGCTGCGTTTTCCCGCTTCCTCGTCAAGATGCATCGGTTGCTGATCGAACTCGCTGGCGAAGGCGATCATCTCCGTCGGCTTCATCTCGACCGGCTTGTAATCGAAACGCCGCCCTTCGGAAAAATCCTCGAAATACAGCATGCTGAATGGTCCCGTCTGATTTGCTGCCGCTTTACCTACTGCATAATTTCGCGAAGCGGAATCGATTTGAGCGCGACGCCGGCGACTTCAGGCGCCGGCCTTCACGTTTCCCGGTTGCACTTGCGGCATGTCCGTGTAACCACCTGTTTGGCTCTCTCCTATCCGCCAAATTTTGATTGAGGAATGCTCGTGACTGAACTGAACAGAGCGCTCGCAGGGGCGGCCGAAAAGGGGATCATCTCCGCCCATCAGGTGCGGGATCTCGAAGCCTATCTTGCCGATCGTGGGTTCAGCTTCGGCCCTGCCATATCGGATGCTGCCGAAGAGAGACAGGATGCTGCCCTGGAGGCGCGGGCGGCCGAAGACAGCGAGCAGCCGCGCTTCGTCCGGGGATTTCACGACATCCTGATCACCATCGGCGTCGTTGTCGTTCTGATCGGCCTTTGGGGCTTGGGTGGCCCGTTCGCGACGCTGCCGGTCATTCTCATCCTCGCCGAAATCCTGGTGCGGCGCCAGCGGCTGGCACTGCCGTCGGTGGCGCTGACGGTTGCTCTCGTGCATTGGGTCGGAACGACGTCAATGTGGTTCGTGAGCGAGCATGAGGACGCCTGGAAGCCGCTTGTCTTTGCACTCGCCTATCTCTCGGCGTTCCCGATTCCGCTGGGCCTGTTTTACTGGCGCTATCGCGTACCACTGGCGCTGGCCGGTCTGATGGTGTCGATCGCCCTCATCTGCGTGGTCGCGATCCTTCTTGCCTTCGAGAAGAGCTTGGGGATCGACCTCGCGAACGAAGATCATTTCAGGCTTCTCGCGCTCACCGTCCTTGCCGGAGCCTTGGGTCTTTTTGCGGCCGCCATGCGCTACGACGTTTCCGATCCTCAGCGTGTGACCGCGCGCTCGGATACGGCCTTCTGGCTGCATCTGGCCGCCGCGCCGGCATTGCTCTATGCACTGATGGGCCTGGTTTTCCTGTCAAACGGCGGCAACGCCTGGTGGGACGGTCAGGCAGGATTCGGTCAGGCGGTCGCCGCGATCCTGATCGTTGCCGCCTTCATGCTGGTCGGGCTCGTCATCGACCGCCGTGCTTTCGTCACCTCAGGGCTGCTGTCGCTCGGGGGCGCGGTGTGGACGATGCTGAGCAAGACCGGCGCTTCGCTCGACAGCTACGTCTTCATCGCCTTTGCGGTGGTCGGCGTGACCGTGCTGTTCATCGGCATCTTCTGGCAGAAGCTACGCCGCATCGTCATGGACCTTCTGCCGGAAACGATGACGGCGCGGTTGCATGCCGCGCCGTGATATCGGTCGTGATGCGCGCTGCGCTCCCGCAATGCGCCTTGGCTTCTGCTGATTCAGCACCTGTTCGTGCAGAACCGCCGCGCCCTTTCGGGCGCTGGCTTACGTGTTGAAGCGGAAGTGGATGACGTCGCCGTCCTGGACGACGTATTCCTTGCCTTCGTCGCGGGCCTTGCCGGCTTCCTTGGCGCCGGTTTCGCCGCCGAGCGCGATGTAATCCTCGTAAGCGATCGTGTTGGCGCGGATGAAGCCGCGCTCGAAGTCGGTGTGGATGACGCCGGCGGCCTGCGGTGCCTTGGTGCCGCGCTGGATCGTCCAGGCGCGGGTTTCCTTGGGGCCGACGGTGAAATAGGTGATGAGGTCGAGCAGCTTGTAGCCGGCGCGGATCAGGCGGTCGAGACCGGCCTCTTCGAGACCGAGTGCGCTCAGGAACTCCTTGGATTCATCTTCCGGCAACTGCGCCACTTCGGATTCGATCGCCGCCGAGATCACGACGCTCTCAGCACCTTGCATCTTTGCCATTTCGGCGACCGCGCGCGTGTGCTCATTGCCGTCGACCGCATCGCTTTCCGCGACGTTGCAGACGTAAAGCACCGGATGGGCGGTCAGGAGATTGAGGCCCTGAAGAATGCGCAGCTCTTCGGCGTCGAGGGTGGCAAGCAGCGTGCGCACCGGCTTGCCGTCCTGCAGCAGCTTCAGCGAGGCTTCCATGATCGGAAGCTGCGCCATGGAATCCTTGTCCTTGCCGACCGCGCGCTTGCGGGTCTGCTCGGTGCGGCGTTCGAGGCTGTCGAGATCGGCGAGCATCAGCTCGGTCTCGATCGTCTCGGCGTCGGCGACCGGGTGGATCCGTCCTTCGACGTGGGTGATGTCGTCATCTTCGAAGCAGCGCAGCACGTGAACGACCGCGTCGACTTCGCGGATGTTGGCGAGGAACTGGTTGCCGAGACCTTCGCCCTTCGACGCGCCACGCACCAGGCCGGCGATGTCGACGAAGGAGATGCGCGTCGGGATGATTTCCTTCGACTTGGCAATGTCGGCCAGTTTGCGCATGCGCGGGTCCGGCACGGCCACCTCGCCGGTGTTCGGCTCGATGGTGCAGAACGGGTAGTTGGCCGCCTGGGCGGCCGCCGTCTTGGTCAGCGCGTTGAAGAGGGTGGACTTGCCGACGTTCGGCAGTCCGACAATACCGCATTTGAAGCCCATGGGGTCTCGTCCGTATCCTTGAATTCCGTTGGCGTGGCTATGCGGGAAGGGCGCTTCCCGGTCAAGGGTGGACACCCCGTTCACGGTAAATAAGGGGCTTTGGCCGTTGAACGCGCGGCTACCGGGCCGCATATGCGGCTGCGAATGCTGCTTGCCTGGCGCGCGGCGTCAGTTCAAGGAGCCTCCCATTGATCGATCAGAAGTTCATGTTTGCGCGCATACCGGTGGCCGTCGTCGATATCGGCGACACGCTTGAAGCCCTGTTGATCCGGTCCATGCTGGAGAGCCTTGGTGCCGTCGTGACCCTGCATCTGCCGGGTACGCCTGAGGATTTTCTGACCCTGATCGGCGCCGGCGAGCTTGTGCACCAGCACCTGGTCATCTGCGGTCACGGCGACGACAACGGTTTCGTCTTCGGCGACTATATCGAGGAGATCGACACGTCGATGCTGATCGAGGGCAGTCTGCCGCCGTCAGTCGTCGCCGAACATGCAAGGCTTGCGGGCAAGATCGTGCTGAGTACCTGCTGCGAAACCGGTGGCGAGGCCTATGGCGACGCCTTTGTCGGCAAGGGAGGGGCGACCCTCTATGTTGCGCCCGATGGGTCGCCGGAGGGCGCGGATGCGCCGCTGTTCGTGCACTGCTTCTTTCATGCGCTGCTTGCACGCAAGCAGACGCCCGAGGCCGCGCTGGAGCGGGCCCGTTCCTATGATCAGGAGGCAGCAATGTTCATCGGCCATCGCGCGGCACCTGAGTGATTGCTTTTGCTTGATCGGCGTGGCTGCCCGTAGGATAGTGCGGCTCGCGGCGGTGCCGCCCATTCTGTCATCAACGGGGTGATTTCCGATGAGTGACAACGAGGTTGCCAAAAAACTCAAAGTAAAGGTCAAGCCGAAGCTCGAACGGCCGAAGCTTTACAAGGTCATGCTGCTCAACGACGACTACACGCCGCGCGAGTTCGTGGTCGGCGTGCTCAAGGCCGTGTTCCATATGAGCGAGGAGGTCGGTTACCGGGTGATGATGACGGCGCACAAGATGGGCATGTCGGTGGTCGTCGTCTGTGTGCGCGACATCGCGGAGACCAAGGCCATGGCAGCGACCGATCTCGCCAAGGAGGCGGGTTTTCCGCTGCTTTTCATCACCGAGCCTGAAGAGTAGGGGGTGTGGGGCGCGGTTGAGCGTTGCTGCTCTTGCCGCTGCGGACCCGAGGCGTCTTCGGCGCATTTCCTGGAATAGCTATCGCTTTGTGTGCAGGCGAAGGGGCTTGGTAGCCTCCCGCTCGATCGTGCCCTTGGCCTCGAGATCGAGTTGAACGGCCTTTAGCCACCAGCCAGCCTTGGCCCCGTCGGGGAAAAGGCTCTGCGGCAGCAGGGGCAGCAATTGCTCTTTCGCTTCGGCGACGGTCAGGCCCGGTGCCGCCAGCGGCAGTACCGCCAGCAGAGCTTCCCGCATCGCCTCGTACTTCACCCGGTCGACACGATAGGTGTGGCCCGGCGAGACGACGTTCTCGATTTCGATCTTGTCAGCTGACGCCATGGGCTTCGCCTTTCACATAGTCGATCTTCGGTGCGCGGAACCCCATGGCCGCCCAGGCCTTGAGCAGTCGCCACATGAACCGGCCCGAATGCGTCCTATAGCTCGGCAGCGCGTCATTGAACTCGACGCCGGGTCTGCGGTCTCTCGTCATCGTCCTCATTTCCAATGGCAGCTGATCATTGGGGGCGAAACGGTGATTGTAGACACTTAGCCAGTGGCCGCCCTTGAATTCCAGGAACATGGCGGCGTTGCAGCAACTGGCGACCACCCTGCGCGTCGTCGACTTCGGCGTCAATCGATGTGCACGCAGCAGCCCGTGGCCGCGTGTGCAGAGGATCCGGTCCTTGCGGTAGAGCGCAAAGCGCGTCGAGCCGTCCGTTTCCAGCACCGGTGGCGCTTCCGGCAAGGCTTCGATTTGTTCGCCAGCGCTGCGACAGCTGGTGCAATAGCAGGCGGCGCCAACGATCGGTTCGCCGACGGCTTCAAAAGCAACCTGCCCGCAGCGGCAGGCGGCAATTCGCGTTCGTCCTTGTGGTTTGGCCATGGCTCTCTCCCAATCTTGTCTCACTAACTAGACTGGACCGTCCAGTTTGATTTGTCAATGTGACTGGCCTATTCTGCGTGGCAGGTGATTTGGTGACGTGCGGCAGGGAAGGGGCGCAGGATTGAGCAATGGCGCAAAGACGCGCATGGAGCGCACCCGCAAAGTGATCGTGGCGGCGGCGAGCGAGCTCTTCCTGAAGCGCGGCTTTCTCGGCACGAATATGGATGAGATCGCGGCGAGCGCGGAAGTGTCGAAACAGACGGTCTATTCCCATTTCCAGAACAAGGAGGCGCTGTTTCTGGAAGTGGTGCGCAGCATGACGGGCGGGGCCGGCGACGAATTCCAGGAGCAGGTTGCCGACCCTGATGGCGGGGAGCCGATCGAAGAATTCCTGCTCGACTATGCCAGCCGGCTCCTGGAGATAGTCATGACACCGCGACTGATGCAGGTGCGGCGGCTGGTGATCGCGGAGGTCGAGCGCTTCCCGCAGCTGGGTCAGGCGCTGCATGAACGCGGGCCGATGCGCTCGATCAACAGGCTTGCGGTCGCCTTCACGCGCTATAGCGAGAAGGGTGATATCCGGGTGAAGGATGCGCATGTGGCCGGTGCGTTCTTCAACTGGCTGGTCATGGGCGGGCCGGTGAATGACGCCATGCTGCTCGGGGACGACGGCATCCCCTCCGCCGGAGCCCTGCGGACTCACGCAGAGGAGGCGGTGCGGATCTTCCTTGCCGCGCATCGCAGCTATAACGGTCGCTAGGCTCGATAGCCGGCAGGCTGGATCATTCTCAGGAAAACGGAGTCAGGGACGCCGGACCTGATATCCGGTCTTATCTTGCTTGAAGCCGCAGTTTTCATAGAAGCGAAGCGTCGCCGGATCTTTCGATCCCGTCAGCAGCATTACCTTGTAGCATCCACTGTCCCAGGCCTTGGCGATGGCGTGCCGGATCAGCGCCCCGGCAAAGCCTTTCCGCCGAAACGCGGCTGCGGTGACAACGTTTTCGACCAAGGCGTAGGGCGCAGCGCCTCGCGTCAGGTTCGGTACGATGACAAGCGAGACGGATGCGGCGGCGATACCGCCGGCAAATCCGATGAAGATCGTCATGCCCGGCTGGGCATCTATGGCCGCAAAGCGGTCGGCGGCCAGCGCCGCATCGAGCACCGGGTCATCCGGGTTGAGTTCACTGTAAAGAGCGAGAAGGCCGGGCAGGTCGCCTGCCGAGGCGGCGCGGATGGTCAGGGTGGAACGCGACATGCCTCACTCGTCCTTGGACCCAAACATCCTCTTCAACATGTCGGCCATGGGGCCGGTCGCCGGCAGCTTCTTCGGCTGGGCGGAATTGCGCGCCTGATGGATATGCGACTGGCCGCCCTGCTTCTTCGGGCCCTCGGGCTTTTCGGCTTCGGGCTTGCCGCCGGTCGCCAGCGCGATCTTGTTCAAGAGCTGGGAGTCCTCGCCGCGCACCAGCATGTCGGCATTGTCGGCGATCGCGTCGAGCAGCGGCACCAGCCAGACCTGGTCGGCCTTGGCGAAGTCGCCGAGCACATGGGCGTGCACGAGGTCCTTGACGCCGGGGTGGCCGATCCCGAGCCGCAGGCGGCGATAGTCCTTGCCGCAATGGGCATCGATCGACTTGATGCCGTTGTGGCCGCCATGGCCGCCACCGACCTTGATGCGCGCCTTGGCGGCCGGCAGGTCCAGTTCGTCATAGATGACAGTGATGTCCTTCGGCTGCAGCTTGTAAAAGCGCATGGCTTCGCCGACGGCCTCGCCGGAGAGGTTCATGAAGGTCTGCGGCTTCATCAGAAGAACACGTTCGCCGCCGATCTCACCCTCGGCGATCTCCGACTTGAACTTCTTCGACCAGGAGGCAAAGCCGTGGCGCCGGTGAATGACGTCAACCGCCATGAAGCCGATATTGTGCCGGTTGGCGGCGTATTTCGAGCCTGGATTGCCAAGCCCTGTGATGATCAACATGGTGCGACGCATTCATGATTTCGGGGTGATGCAATCCAAAAACACCGCGCCGTTGCGAAGTCAACGCCTATTTCTCAGCCTGAAGGCTGGCGTTGGGGGTGAGCCCATACTGCTTGAAGATCGCGTCCTGCGTGCCATTGCCGATCAAGCGGTCGAGTTCGTGCTGCATGGCTGCGACCGTGCTGCGCGGCATGTCACGATGGCAGGCGATGCCGTAAAGCTTGCCTTCGAGCACCAGTGCCGCCTCGACCGGCTTGCCTTCGGCGTGCATGCTTTCGAAGGTCTTTTCGGATGTCATCAGGAGATCGACCCGGCCGGCAATCAGCTTTTTCAGGCTGGAGTCGAGGCTGGCGGCATAGTCGATCTTCGGAAAACCGTGCTCGACGAGATAGGCCGCGGAAAAGTCCTCGCGCTGTGTGCCGACCGTGTATTTGCGGGCGGCCTCGAGCGATGCCGGTGCAATGTTCGAACCGGCATGCCGGACCATGACCATGTGGTCAATCAGGAGCGGCTCGATCCATTGGAATTTTCGGTTGCGCGCGGCGTCATGGCCGGTGGTGAAAACGCAAAAGGCGGGATCGGTCTCTGCCAGCATGAAAGCGCGCGCCCAGGGCAGAACGTCGATGGTATAGGGTAGCTTCAGCCGTTCCATGACCAGCTTGACCTGGTCGACTGCAGCACCGCTCGGGCCATTCTCGGTCGAAAAATTGTAAGGCGGATATTCCTCGGTGACGAACTTGATCGTCTGAGCCTCGGCCGTCGTGAAGAGCCCGAGGAAAAATACTGGGATCAGCGCCTTCACATCGTTCCTCCTCTTTGGTGCCTGCCTTGCGGCAAGCGATTTCCGCTGCGTGCGGCCTTGGTGTCCGCCTCTCGTGGGCACACCGCGCCCATCATGCCCGCATGGTCGATGCGGCGGTCGCCTTTGCCTCCGAGTCGCTTTCGAGCATCGTCAGCATCCGATCGACCGGCATCGGCCGACTGAAAAGGTAGCCCTGGCCGCAATTGACACCAAGCTTGCGCAGAAGCTGCCATTGATCCTTCGTCTCGATGCCTTCGGCGACGACCGTGCAGCCCATCTGGTGGGATATGGTGCGGATGCCCTTGATCAGCATGCGGCTCTTGCGCCTGATGTCGGCGGTGCCGGAGCTGAGCGAACGGGTGAAGGACTGGTCGACCTTGACGATATCGACGGGGAAACGGTTGAGGTAGCTCAGCGACGAATAGCCGGTGCCGAAATCGTCGAGCGCAATCCGGCAACCAAATTCGTTGAGCTGCTTCAGCACCGCATGGACTTCCGGATTGTCGAGCATGAGCACAGCCTCGGTGATCTCGACGACGATCCGGTTCGGTGAAATATGGTGCCTCAGCAACAGGGCAGCGAGCTTGTGCGGCAAGGTCAGCTCGAATTGCAACGGGGAGAAGTTGACGGCCAGGTAGGTGTCCTGCGTTCCGTCGAGCTCCGAGATTGCCGCGAGATGGTGGATCGCCTTTTCGAGGATGCGGTCGCCGATGCGCGCGATCGTGCCGGTTTCCTCGGCAATGCCGATGATCTTGCCGGGTGCCATCAGGCCCTTTTCCGGGTGGTTGAGGCGCATCAGTGCTTCAAAACCGACAATCTGACCGTCGGCAAGGCTGACGATCGGCTGCAGCCAGGCCTCGAAGTGATCGTCCTTCAGTCCGGCCTCGATGCACTGTTCGATCTCGTGGCGCTCGCGGGAGGCGTCGAGCATGCCTGCATCGAACACCTGCAGCCCGTTCTTGCCGTCGTGCTTGCGCGCGTACATTGCCATATCCGCCTTGAGCAGCAGATCGGAGGCGTTTTCGGCGTGGGTCGGATAGACGGCGATGCCGACGCTGGCGCTGACGAAAAGCTCGTTGCCGGCGATCGTCATCGGTTCGTGCAGGGCGGTCACGATGCGCTCGCCGATCTCGCTCGCAACCTCGGCTGCGCGCGCGTCGGAGAGCAGGATGGCGAATTCGTCGCCGCCGAGGCGGGCCATAATGTCGCCGGGAGGCAGGGCAGCCTGAATGAGTTCGACCGTGTGGCGCAGCACCTCGTCGCCGGCGGCGTGTCCGAAGTTGTCGTTGATCCATTTGAAACGGTCGAGGTCGATGAACAGGCAGCCGAGTTGCATGCCGCAGTCGTCGGCCTGTTTGATTGCCTCGTCGAGTGCGGCCTCGAAGCCCTGCCGGTTGAGGAGCCCGGTCAGGTGATCGGTGATCGCCTGGGTGTGGTTGCGGCTTTCTGCCTGCTTCAACGCGGTGACGTCGGTCATGACGGAGAGCGACAGGCTGCTTTCGCCGGTTGCCTTCGTTTCCTGGATCAGCACCGTCATTGCGTCGCCATCCGCTTTGCGGAAGGGAACGGTGACCTCGCGGATCGCATGGTCGCCGACGGCGATCGTCTTGGCATGGCTGCGATAGGTCTCGTGCCAGTACGGGTCGATGAAGTCGATGAAGTCACGACCGATGACATCGTCGCGGTCGTAGCCGGTTGCAAGCAGCCAGTAGTCGCTCACGGCAAGCAGGCGGCCGTCGACATCGATCGAAAACAGCATCGCGGGCGTGAGGTTGTAGATATCGGTGACGCGCTCATGCGCGTTCTTCAGCTCGGTCTCTTCACGCTCGAGGCGGTCCTGCATCTCGTTGAAGTTGGCAGCAAGCGCGCCCATTTCGTCGTCGGAGGTCCAGTCGACGCGGTGCCGCGATCCGAGCCGTCGGGTCGCCTCGATCGCCGCTGTCAGGCGCATCAGCGGGCGCATCACCGTGAAGCGATTGCCGACGAGCGCTGCGGCGAAAACGATAGCTACCGCGAAGAGCAGGATGGCCAGGATTGCCAGCTCATCCTTGCTGAATTGCGAAAGCAGGCCTGGCGTTGGAACTCTGACCTCGATGCGACCGACCGCCTTCAGGCCATCGACCGATTGATACGAGATGGGCAGGCTGAGGAGCCGGTCCTTGGTGCTCGCTATGGCGCCACCGAGTGGCATCTGCGCGAGGACCGAGCCGGTTTGATCGCGCACAGTGACGGAGAGAATGTCGGTGCCGTTGATCAACGAGCGGGCGATGTGCTTGATGCCGTCGCTGTCGAAGTCCCAGATCGGCTTGCCGAGTGCTTCGGCGCTGGCGGCCATCAAGAGTTCGATGTTGTGAAGGCGTTCGCGCGCGATGCGGTCGCTGGAAATGCTGAGGAAGAGCGCAAGCAACGGGGCGATGAAGACGAGCATCGCACCACAAACAATTGCAATAAACCGGTTCTCCACGGAGTGCATCATCGGATGCACGCCTTAGACGCTGCTGCCACGCATCTCATGTTCGGATTCTCTTTAAGACTTGCCCCAATTTCCCCGCAAGAAGAACATCATCAAAACCTTAAATGTTGCTGAAATCGCTTCATGATAAATCGTAGTGCAGGCCATCCGGAGGCCGCAGCGGATGCGCCGTGCTCCAAAAGCAAAAAGCCCGCCCCAAGCGTGTGGGACGGGCTTTCGATCAGGGTAGAACGACCAGCGTCTGGCGGGTCGTTCGAAGCGAATTAGGCTTCTGCTTCGCCTTCGGCCTCTTCCTTCACGCCACCGGCCGGAGCGACGATCGTCGCAACGGTGAAGTCGCGGTCGGTGATAACCGGGGTCGCGCCCTTCGGCAGCTTGATGTTGGAAATGTGGATGGCGTCGCCGACCTTGAGGCCGGAGAGATCGACGGACAGGAATTCCGGAATGTCGTCGGCCGAAACGTTGAGTTCGACTTCGTGGCGAACGATGTTGAGAACGCCACCAGCCTTGAGGCCCGGGGACTTCTCTTCGTTTTCGAAATGAACCGGAACTTCAACGGTAACCTGGCTGTCCTTGGAGACGCGCAGGAAGTCGACATGCATGGTGAAGTCGCGGACCGGATCCAGCTGGTAGTCCTTCGGCAGGACGCGGATCTTTTCGCCGTTGACGTCGATGGTTGCGACGGTGGTCATGAAACCGCCGGCGTGGATCTTCATCGTCACTTCCTTGGTGGAGAGTGCGATGGAAACGGGGGCCTGCTTGTCACCGTAGATGACCGCCGGGATAAGACCGTTGCGACGAAGTTCACGGGAGGACCCCTTACCAACCCGTTCGCGCGTCTCGGCCTTGAGCTCATAAGTTGCGTGGCTCATGGGTAGACCTTTCTGTGTCTAATTCTGGAGAGTTCAGCCGCCATGCGGAAGAACCGAAGCCGCAAGGACTTCATCCGCGTTGCCTCCAAGGGTGTCTACGCGGACGGGCGCTCCATAGACGAGATCACCCGCGAATGCAAGCTTTGCCGCAGATTCAGGCCCTTTTGCCTGTGAAGCGTGCTAACGCCAGCATCACCCCGCCGGCAATCAGACCCCAGAAGGCGCCCGAGACGCCGCCGAAGCTGACACCGGAGGCGGTGACCAGAAAGGTGATGGCAGCAGCCTCGCGGGTCTTGGCATCCGTGAAAGCGGCAACCGCCGAACTGGCAAAGGCGCCCACGAGGGCGAGACCCGCCACGGCCTCGATCAAGATGGAAGGCGCGAGGCTGACGAAGGTGGTGACGGCGCCGGCGAGCAGACCGAAGAGGATGTAGAAGGCGCCGGCGTTGATCGCCGACCAGTAACGTCTTTTGTGATCGGGATGGGAATCACTGCCGGCGCACATGGCGGCGGTGATCGCGGCAAGATTGACGGCGTGGCCGCCGAACGGTGCGCTCAGCATGGAAAAGAGACCGGTCGTGGCAAACAGCGGGCCGGGGGCGGGGTGATAATCGTTGACCTTCAGCACCGCGATGCCGGGAATGTTCTGTGACGCCATGGTGACGATGAAGAGTGGCAGGGCGATACTCACCATTGCCGCGACATTGAACTGGGGGAGTGCGAATTCGACCGTCGGCAGCAGCGCCGAAGAGAGCGCAGCGAAGGCGCCTTCAGGGATTTCGACGCCAATGGCGATGACGAGCACGAAGGCGAGGAGGGCGGCGGGAACCGCGTAGAGCTTGTTGACGCTGCCGACGACGGCCCAGGCGACCAGGATCGGCAAGCCGAAAAATGGATTGAAGGCGATCGCCTTGACCGGCGCGAAGCAGAGGCTGAGCAACACGCCGGCGAGCATCGCATTGGCAAGGGGTGCCGGAATGGAGGAGACCAGCCGGCCGAGCGGCTTCCAGAGACCGGCGACGACGACCAGCAGGCCGCAAACGAGGAAGGCGCCGACCGCGGCGTTGAAGCCGCCTTCAACGACGCCGGCACTGGCGAGCAATGCGGCACCCGGCGTCGACCAGGCGATGCTGATCGGTAGCCGTGTGACGGCGCTGAGGATGATCGCGCAGACGCCCATGGAGACTGAAAGCGCCATCAATCCGGAGGCCGCCTGCGTTTCGCTGGCGCCGACGCCGGCAAGGCCGTGCAGCACGACGGCGAAGGAACTGGCGAAGCCGACGAAGGCGATCAACAGACCCATGAAGAGGCTCTGGAGCGAGAAGTCACGAAACATGGTGGGCAACCGGCTATAGTGGGTTTGAGTCGCGGCAATAGTGCTCTTTGGCGTACCACATTCGGCCAAGCTGTCGATATCGGCCGCGTGATGCACCGATCAAACTCGCTGACGGGTGATCGCCCTCGAACCTTCGTCTGGCTGGACCTTCGCGCAAGACGGCGGCTATAGTGGCGCCGCTCGGATGTGGCCGCTTGGGAGATCGGCCGTATCGACTATCGCCGGACGACGCTTCAGGGAGGAAGCCGATGCCTGCCGTCAGGGACCATTCGGAACTCGTCTACAGGGTTGCGCATCAGCCGTCCGCCGCCGCGAGCTCGCCGGTTGCCGCCTCCTGGCGCCGCTGCATGACCCTGCATGGACTTGTCCCGGAGGAGGCGCGTACGCCGGTTCGGCTGTCCGAAAGTGAATTCCTCAACGCCCGCGAGCGTTCTGGCGAACTGGTGGCCGAGGCCGGGATCGAACTTGATCGATTGTTCGCGACCGTCGGCAAGGCCGGCTGTTGCCTGCTGTTGACGGATGCCAGTGGCGTGGCGCTTGAGCGGCGCGGAGCCGTCGGTGACGATGCCGATTTTCGGGGCGTCGGGCTATGGTCGGCAACGGTCTGGAGCGAGGCGAGCGTCGGCACCAACGGTATCGGCACGGCGATCGCCGACGAACGCGCCGTCGTCATCCAGCGCGACCAGCATTTCCTCAGCAGCAATATAGGCTTGAGTTGCGCCACTGCACCGATCCGCGATCATCGTGGCCGGCTGGCTGCCGCCATCGACATCTCCACCTGCCGCGACGATGCCTCCGAGATCACCATGTCGATCCTGTCGCAGGCGGTGCGCGATGCGGCGTCCCGCATCGAGGCTGGCCTCTTCCGCCGCGCCTTCGCCGGCGCGCGCATCGTGCTGGTGCCGGTCGACCGTGCCGGGCCGGCCCTGCTTGCCGTCGATCGGGATGATCTCGTGCTTGGCGCCACGCGGGCTGCGCGGCAATGGCTTGATCTCGATGACAAGCGGATTGCCGCGGGCGTTCCGGCCTCCGATCTTCTGAGGGAGGATCCGTCGGGCGCCGCCGGCGAGCTTCCCGATGCGGAACGCGCCGCACTTCGTCGCGTCCTTTCCCGCGCCAACGGCAACGTCTCGATGGCCGCCGAATTGCTCGGCATCAGCCGCGCCACGCTTTACCGCAAGATGAAGCGGCTTTCGGTCAACTGATCATCACCGCAGATGCCCCTCATCCCAACCTTCTCCCCGCAGGCGGGGAGAAGGGACGTGGTCTATAGCGGTCTTCGTGCTTGCGTTGGTCAAGGGTCTTGGGGGCTCGGAGCGTGCGGCTTGCCTCCTTCTCCCCGTGAGAACGGTGGATGGCGACCCAAGCTCTCCCACGGGCTCGCGCGCCCCAAGGTCTCTCGGTCTCCCATCCACCACCGCAACCGGCATTACATGGCCAACCGCGGACAAAGGAAAGTTACAAGGTCCCGGCAGGGGGATGAGGGGCGGACGCTGACACCTGCGCCCCTCGATTGTTGCGCCGCAGCACGATGACCGGCGCCAAGCTGTCTCAATATTGAAACAGATCACCTCATGGTCGAACGCGCCTCACTATCGAAGACGCAGGTTCAACCTCACTCTTCCTCCCACAGCCCCGTTGCTGGTTTTCAGGGAGGAATTGACCATGCTGCATCAGAAGATCGTCGAAAGCCCGTTCAAGCAGAAATACGGCAACTTCATCGGCGGCGAATGGCGCGAGCCAGTGGCCGGCCGCTATTTCGACAATACGACGCCGGTGACCGGCGGCGTGCTGTGCCAGGTGGCGCGCTCGGATGCCGCCGATATCGAGTTGGCGCTTGACGCCGCTCATGCCGCGCGTGAGAAATGGGGCCGGACATCGGCTGCCGAGCGCTCCAACATCCTGATGAAGATCGCCGGCCGCATGGAGGACAATCTCGAACTCTTGGCGCGGGCCGAAACCTTCGACAACGGCAAGCCGATCCGCGAAACGATGGCGGCCGACATTCCGCTCGCCATGGACCATTTCCGCTATTTCGCCGCCTGCATTCGCGCCCAGGAAGGCTCGATCGGCGAGATCGACCATGACACGGTCGCCTATCACTTCCACGAGCCGCTCGGCGTTGTCGGCCAGATCATCCCCTGGAACTTCCCGATCCTGATGGCCGCCTGGAAGCTGGCGCCCGCACTTGCCGCCGGCAATTGCGTCGTCTTGAAACCGGCCGAGCAGACGCCCGCCTCGATCCTCGTCTGGGCAGATGTCGTCGGCGACCTGCTGCCGGCGGGCGTGCTCAACATCGTCAACGGCTTTGGCCTTGAAGCCGGCAAGCCGCTCGCCACCAGCCCGCGCATCGCCAAGATCGCCTTTACCGGCGAAACGACGACCGGCCGGCTGATCATGCAATATGCCAGCCAGAACCTGATCCCGGTAACGCTGGAGCTCGGCGGCAAGTCGCCGAACATCTTCTTTGCCGACGTGCTCTCGGAGGACGACGACTACTTCGACAAGGCGCTCGAAGGCTTTGCCATGTTCGCGCTGAACCAGGGCGAGGTCTGCACCTGCCCGAGCCGCGCGCTGGTGCAGGAGAGCATCTGTGATCGCTTCATGGAGCGGGCGCTGAAGCGCGTCGAGGCGATCCGCCAGGGCAATCCGCTCGACAGCGCCACGATGATCGGGGCGCAGGCGTCCAGCGAACAGCTCGAAAAGATCCTCTCCTATATCGATATCGGCAGGCAGGAGGGTGCCGAAGTGCTGACCGGCGGCGGCCGCAACGTGCTCGAAGGCGAGTTGGCCGAGGGCTACTACGTCAAGCCGACGGTTTTCCGCGGGCACAACAAGATGCGCGTGTTCCAGGAGGAGATCTTCGGGCCGGTCGTTTCGGTTACCACCTTCAAGACGGAAGCCGAGGCGCTGGAGATTGCCAATGACACGCTCTACGGCCTCGGCGCCGGGGTCTGGAGCCGCGACGCCAACCGTTGCTACCGCTTCGGTCGTGAGATCCAGGCCGGGCGCGTGTGGACGAATTGCTACCACGCCTATCCGGCGCACGCAGCCTTCGGCGGCTACAAGCAGTCCGGCATCGGCCGCGAGACCCACAAGATGATGCTCGACCACTACCAGCAGACCAAGAACATGCTGGTGAGCTACAGCCCGAAGGCGCTTGGCTTCTTCTGACCGGGATTTGCTTTTCCCGGTCGCCGGGGAAGGGAGCGGGAGGAAAGGCATTCTCCGCCTTTCCGTCCGTTCGACTGCTGGCTGAGGCGTGCTCTCCATCCGCGCCTCAGCCAGCCAATGCCATTTACTGTTTACTGTGCGCACGAACGCAGAGGTTTGCGGATGTCTTCCGAACCGACAACAACGACCGGGACCAACGAACCACGCGTGCTGGCAACGGATGCGGCGCTGGATTTCATCGCCGAAATCCGCCGCGACCATCCGGATATCCTGTTTCACCAGTCCGGTGGCTGCTGCGACGGCTCGTCGCCGATGTGCTACCCGGCGGACGACTACATCGTCGGCGACAATGACGTGAAGCTCGGCGAGATCGGCGGCGTGCCGGTCTATATCAGCGCCAGCCAGTTCGCGGTGTGGAGGCACACCCAGCTGATCATCGATGTGGTGCCGGGCAGGGGCGGCATGTTCTCGCTCGACAATGGCCGCGAGAAACGGTTCCTGACGCGCTCGCGGCTCTTTGGCGGCGGCGAGGCGTGCGCCGTGGTCTTTCGCGGGCGCTGAGCCTAGTTCCGCTCGCGCCCGATCTTGGCCGCCAGATCGAGAAAGGCGCGCAATTTCGGCTGGGTCTGGGCTTTGGCCGGGAAGTAGAGAAAGAGCCCCGGTGACGCTGGCAGGAAGGCCTCGAGCACCCGTTCAAGGCGCCCGGCTGAGACCGCGTCGCGCACAGAGAGATCGGGCAGATAGGCGAGCCCGACACCGGCCTCCGCCATTTCCACGAGCATCTGGAAGTCGTTGACGGTAAGCCCACCCGGAACGTCGACTGAGAAATCGCGTCCGTCCCGCTCGAACTCCCAGCGGTAGATCGCGCCTGATGCCGGATAGCGATAGCGGATGGCCTCGTGGCGCGTGAGCTCCTCAGGCGTCGTCGGTCGTCCCCGTTTCACGAAGTAAGCGGGAGAACCGACCACGGTCCAGCTGATATCGGGCGTCAGCCGGACCGCGATCATGTCTTTCTCGACCGCTTCGCCGATGCGAATGCCGGCATCGAAACCGCGCTCGGTAATGTCGACGGCGGCATCGTCGATCGACACTTCCACGGAGACATCGGGATAGGCCTGATGGAAGCGCGGCAAGAGCGGCGTCAGCACGAGCGGGATCGCCATGCGCGGCACGGTCAGCCGCAGATTGCCCATCGGCCGATCGCGAAAATCACCGAGCAGCTCATAGGCCTCGGTGATCTCCGCCGCCGCAGGTCGTACGCGCTTCAGGAAGGCGCTGCCGGCCTCGGTCAGCGCGACGCGCCGGGTGGTGCGGACGAAGAGCTGGAGGCCGAGACGGGCTTCGAGCGTCTTGATCGTCTGACTGACGGCGTTCGGCGTGATGCCGAGCCCGGCTGCTGCGGCCGTGAAGCTGCTGCTCTCGGCAACCGCCAGGAATTCCCTCAGCCCGTCGAATGGATCGTGTGCCATCGGCCTATTATGAAGGTTCTCTTCGGAAGCTTTGAAGATAGCGGCTATTTTTCGTCATAATCAGCTTTGGCATGTTCGCCGCAAGACAATTCTGTCTCTGAGGAAGGAGAGCGACATGCAATACACGACGCTTGGAAGCACCGGTCTGGTGGTCTCGCGGCTTGCCTTCGGGGCGATGACATTTACCGCCGGCGACCGCAGCATCGGTGCCATCTACAAGACCGATGCCGAAGCAGCGGATGCCCTCGTAGGCCAGGCGCTCGATGCCGGCATCAATTTTTTCGATACGGCCGATGCCTATGCGTCCGGGCAATCGGAACGGATCCTCGGCGAGGCGCTCAAGGCTCGCCGCGACGATGTGGTGATCGCCACCAAGGTCGGCTTTCGCACCGGTGGGCCGCTGACACAGTCGGGCCTTTCGCGCCGCCATATCCTCTGGTCGGTCGACCAGAGCCTGAAGCGTCTCGGCACAGACTGGATCGATGCCTACATCGTTCACAAGGAGGACCCGCATACGCCGCTCGAGGAAACGCTTGTCGCGCTCGATGCGGTCGTGCGCGCCGGCAAGGTGCGCTACATCGGCTTTTCGAACTGGTCGGCCTGGAAGGTGGCGGCAGCCCTCGAAATCCAGAAGGCCAACGGGCTGGCATCCTTCAGCCATGGCCAGATGCACTATTCGCTGCTTGGCCGTGATGTCGAGCGTGACGTCATCCCAATGATGCAACGCTATGGGCTGGGGCTGACGGTCTGGAGCCCGCTGGCCTCCGGCTTTCTCTCGGGCAAGTACACCCGCGACAATCTCGGCGATCCGGCCAACCGCTATTCCGGTTTCGACATCCTGCCCTTCGACAAGGAACAGGGATTCAAGCTGGTGGAGCGCATGCGGGTGATCGCCGAAAACCATGGGGCGAGCGTGGCGCAGGTGGCGATCGCCTGGCTGCTTTCGAGACAAGCGGTGACGAGCGTATTGCTCGGCGCTTCCAAGCCGCACCAGTTGAAAGACAATCTCGGTGCGGCCGATCTTGTTCTGACGCAGGCTGAAATCGCGGCGCTCGATGCTGAAACGGTGCCGGTGCCTGTCTATCCCAACTGGTTCATCGACAATCTCGTCGATCAGCCGGTGGCGCAGGCGCTCGGAAAGTAGCGCCATTCCCGCAACGAAAAACGCCGACGCGTTGGCGCCGGCGTTTTTATGACTGTCGAATTGAAAACGAAATCAGTCGAAAAGGCTCGAGACCGACTCTTCCTGGCTGGTGCGGCTGATGGCTTCGCCGAGCAGGCCGGCGGTCGTGATCACCCGGATGTTGTGGGCCGACTGGACGGCCGTGGTCGGCTGGATCGAGTCGGTGATGACCAGTTCCTTCAGCATCGACGAGGTGACGCGGGCAACCGCGCCGCCGGAGAGAACGCCGTGGGTGATATAGGCGGTGACACTGGTCGCGCCGTTCTTCAGCAGGGCTTCGGCCGCGTTGCAGAGCGTGCCACCCGAATCGACGATGTCGTCGATCAACAGGCAGTCCTTGCCCTTGACATCACCGATGACGTTCATGACCTCGGATTCACCCGGACGGTCGCGGCGCTTGTCGACGATCGCCAGCAGACAGTCGAGGCGCTTGGCGAGCGCACGGGCGCGAACCACGCCGCCGACGTCGGGCGAAACGACCATGACGTTCTTCAGGTCATAGTTTTCCTTGACGTCGCGGGCGAGGATCGGGATCGCGTAGAGGTTATCGGTCGGGATGTCGAAGAAGCCCTGGATCTGCCCGGCGTGAAGATCGAGCGTCAGCACGCGGTCGGCGCCGGCTTCGGTGATCAGGTTGGCGACGAGCTTGGCGGAGATCGGCGTGCGCGGACCGGGTTTGCGGTCCTGGCGGGCATAGCCGAAATAGGGAAGCACGGCGGTGATGCGGCGGGCGGAGGAGCGGCGCACCGCGTCGATCATGATGAGCAGTTCCATCAGGTGATCGTTGGTGGGGAAGGAGGTCGACTGGATGATGAACACATCCTCGCCGCGCACGTTTTCGCCGATCTCGACGAAGATTTCCTGATCGGCGAAGCGGCGTACCGTCGCTTTGCCGAGAGGCAGATTGAGATAGTTGCAGATCGCTTCGGCCAGCAGCCGGTTCGAATTACCTGCGAAAACCTTCATTGACGGACCGCCTTGAGCTGGCGCGGTCACCGTCCGGTGCTTTTTCCGGGGCGGTGTGTTCCGCGCAGATTCCGAGAGCCATTCCAATCGCGGACATTCTTTGCGGATGGCCGCCGTTCAGAGCTGATCGGCCGCTTTTTAGCGAGACTGAACTTGAATGCAAGGGGAATGCTGCGCCGCGAAGGCCAATATCCTAAAAACTTTGTGTCAACCGGCCTGAGATTGCCGCCATTCGAGGTAGGCGTCGATGGTTTTCGTTGCGATTCCCTGCATGGTTGTTGCCGGCACCGCGCTCCACAAGTCGGCGCCGCCGCCGGGAACGGAGTCCTGCCCCTGGATGCGGTGCAGGCGGTTGCCGCCACCGTCGAGCACGTCCCAGACATAAACGACGGTCGTCTTGTCGCCGTCCTTCAGCGCTGAGAAATAGCCTTTGAGAATATGTTCGCTGCTGGCATCCGCCGAACCCTTGATCGTCAGGCCGCGGGCGCGCGCGTCGGCTCCGAGCTGCTTGGAGAGTGGCGTGACCGCCTGAACGGGTGCGCCGATAATCGGCAGGAAGCGAATCGTGCCACTGGCAACGGCACTTGCTTTCGGCAAGGCGGCGACGGTCGGCTGACTTTGGATCTCTTCGGCTGCGGCCGCCGTCTGCTGTACCGGCGTCGGGTGGCTCTCAATCGTGTTCTGGACCGGAGCCGCGCCGGCGGCAAGCCGACTTGCCTGCGCTTCGAACGAGCCGGCTGGATCGGTGTAGGTCGCGTCGCCGGTGGCGTAGGCCGTCGGTGTGTTCGAAGCGGCCGGCTGAGGAGAGTAGGCCGTCGCCTGGGTGACGGGCTCGCGCTGCACGGGGGCGACGTCCGTCTGGGCCGACATGGCGTCGAGATCGGCTTGCGTCACGGGCGGCGAGCGAAAGGTTCCCGCGCCGACGTCGACCTGTGGCGTCAGCATCTCGGTGCTGTTGCAGCCGGCCACGGCCACGAGGAGGCCGAGGCCAACGATAGGCATGGTGCGTTTTCGCATGTTCAAACCGTCCGTTTTCCTCGCGGCAGTTTTCCTGAAAAGTCTCCTGTCGTCTGCCAGTTCACGAGCAGTCTAGGCGGATTTCCCTAAGCGGAGATGAAGTCGAGGCCATAACGCGACAGCGCACGCGGCGTGTCTGATGTGGTGAGGTAGGTCTGGCCGAGGGTCATGGCGGCACCGCTGTCGGAATCCATGATGATCATGTGCACGAACAGCGACATGTTCGGCTCGATCTCCTGCGGATTGCCGAGGTGGAACATCTGATGCTCCATCCAGGAGGGCGAGAAGCGGGCGCCGAGCGAATAGCCGCAGGCGTTCAGCCGATGGCGGGCAAGGCCGCGCTCGTCCATGATCTTCGCATGCACGTCGAAGACGGTGCCGAAGGTATTGCCGGGACGCAGCACCATCTCGATTGCCTGGATTGTCTCGCGGCAGGCGCTGTAGAGCTCGCAGTGACGGTTGGTCGGCTCGCCGATGATGACGGTGCGCATCATCGCGGCGTGGTAGTGGGCGCTGACGCCGGCCCATTCGAGGGTCAGCTGGTCCTGGGCGTCGAGCACACGGCGCCCGGCCTTGTAGCGGCACAGCAGCGCATCGGCGCCGGAACCGATGATGAATTCGTTGGCCGGGTAGTCGCCGCCGCCCGAGAGGATCGCGCCCTGCATCGCCGCAAGGATTTCGGCCTCGTTGCCGCCGGGACGGATCAGCGGCAGCGCGGCATCGAGCGCGTCGTCGGCAAGGCCAGCCGCCTTCTCGACATAGGCGATTTCGGCTTCGCTCTTGATCAGGCGCAGGCGGCTCACCAGCAGCGAGGCGTCGATCAGTTCGCCGAACGTCTGAAGCTGGCGATCAAGCAGCCGCGCGTTGCGGCCGGTCAAGCCGTGCGTGTCGTATTCGACGCCGATGCGGCAGCCGAGCAGGTCCAGTTCGCTCAAGAGGTTCTTGAGGTCCATGGTCGGATCGGCATTGGCCCGATCCACCCAGACCTCGATGCGCTCGATGTTGGAGGTGTGGCGCGCCTGGCGCAGATCGGCCGAGCGCGTCAGAAGCACCATCGAGCCGTCTTTCTTCACGACCAAGGTCTGGAAGAAGCAATAGCCGAAGGTGTCATAACCCGTCAGCCAGTACATGCTCTCCTGAGCGAAGAGCAGCACCGCGTCCAGCTTCTCCTCGCGCATCTTCTCCGTCAGCCGCTCAAGGCGGCCTGCATATTCTTCCTGGGCGAAATGAAGTGCCATGTCAGGTTCCCCGTATGCAAATGGCGGAAATCTGTCTGCCGTAGTCCGGCTCCTGCCTGTGGGTCGTGCGGCGATAGGAGAAGAATCGTTCCTCGTCCGCATAGGTGCAGATGTCGAGGTTTTCGGCGGTAACGCCGGCCTCGGTCAACCGCCGGACCGTGAGGCCCGGCAGGTCGAACATCGCATGGCCGTCGCGTGTCGACGGGCTGAAATAGGATTGATAACTGTCGTTGGCCGCGACGAAACGCTCGACGAATTCGGCGCCGACCTCATAGTTGCTCCGGCCGATCGACGGGCCGAGGCAGGCGACGATGCGCTCGCGCCTGGCGCCAAGCGAGACCATCGCGTCGATCGTGCTTTCAAGCACGCCGCCGAGTGCGCCTTTCCAGCCGGCATGTGCTGCGCCGATGACCTTGGCTTCGGCGTCGGCAAAGAGGATGGGGCCGCAATCGGCCGAGAGCACACCGAGCACGATACCGGGTGTTGCCGTCACCAGCGCGTCGGCCTCAGGGCGGGCGCCGTCATAGGTTTCGTCAACCGCGATGGCGTCGGGGGAGTGGACCTGATGCACCGTCGCCAGTCGCTCCAGCGGTGCGCCGAACCAGCGGGCGACGCGGGCGCGATTCTCGTTGACGCGGGTGCGATCATCCTGGGAGCCAAGGCCGACGTTGAGGCCGCGATAGAGCCCTTCGGACACGCCGCCCTGCCGCGTGAAATAGCCATGAGCGATCGCCGGCCCGACCTTCTCGCTAAAGAGCGAGCTTTGCACGGGGGAAAGCGCGGCATCATGCTGCATTGGTATATTCGCCTTTTCTTTCTGAATAAAATCAATGGGTTTGAGGGCGCGTTCCGGCCCGGCGACTGGCGGTTGATTTGCCGGCGCGATGTTGACCCGCGATGGCGGGGCTGTCAATTCCCGAACGGCAGGGGTGCCGACGGCCTGCGATCTCGAAGGGTGGTCATCGCCGATAAGCATTGACGACAGCGCCTTCCTTCAGGGCCCGCATCCGCACGACGAACAGCGGAAAACAAGAGGTCGGTATGGCTCCTTATCTGCAATCTTTGCGTGGGGCGCCGTATGGGAGTATTGTCTAATATAATAGGAAATGCCTGTGCTTTCGGGAGGAGCAGATGAAGCGAAGAACCGAGATCGAAGGGAGGACATCGCGCCGCAAATTCCTGGGCGGTGCGGCAATGGCCGGGGTTGCAATGGTCGCTGCACCGAGCGTTGTCAAGGCGCAGGGGCCGATCAACATGCGCTGGCAAAGCACCTGGCCCTCCAAGGACATCTTTCACGAATTCGCGCTCGATTTCGCCAAGAAGGTCAATGATATGACCGGTGGCGATCTGAAGATAGAAGTGTTGCCTGCCGGCGCCGTCGTGCCGGCCTTTGGGCTGCTGGACGCCGTTTCGCAGGGAACGCTCGACGGCGGCCATGGTGTCCTCGTCTACCATTACGGCAAGCAGGCGGCGCTGGCATTGTGGGGCTCCGGGCCCGGGTTCGCCATGGATGCCAACATGCTGCTCGCCTGGCACAAATACGGTGGCGGCAAGGAGTTGCTCGCAAAACTCTATGAATCCATTGGCGCCAACGTGGTCTCGTTCCCCTATGGGCCGATGCCGACGCAGCCGCTCGGCTGGTTCAAGAAGCCGGTCGCAAAACCCGAGGACCTTGAGGGCTTGAAGTTTCGTACGGTGGGCATCTCGATCGATGTGTTCACCGGGCTCGGCGCGGCGGTCAATGCGCTGCCGGGCGGCGAAATCGTTGCGGCGCTCGATCGCGGCCTGCTCGATGCGGCTGAGTTCAACAACGCCTCGTCCGACCGGGTGCTCGGTTTCCCGGATGTATCCAAGATCTGCATGCTGCAGAGCTACCATCAGAATGGCGAGCAGTTCGAAGTGATGTTCAACAAACCGAAATACGACGGTCTGCCTGATCAGATGAAGGCGATCATCAGCAACGCCGTCGAGGCGGCATCTCAGGATATGGCCTGGAAGGCGATCGATCGCTATTCGACGGACTACCGGGAGATGCAAACCACCGACAAGGTCAAGTTCTACAAGACCCCGGAGACAATCCTCAAGAAGCAGCTGGAGGTCTACGACGAGGTGGTGAAGAAGAAGGCAGCGGAAAACCCGCTGTTCAAGGAGGTGCTTCAGTCCCAGCTCGCTTTTGCCGAGCGGGCCACGCGCTGGGAACAGGACACCGTCGTCAGTCGACGGCTGGTGTTCGACCACTACTTCGGACAGGAGGGCGTAGCGAAGGATCTCTGACGGTCACCTCGCGTCAATCAAATGCGATGCATGCAGACGATGGCCTCATCTCGTTTCACACATCGGAAGCAGGTGAAGGGTCACATTACTGAAAAATCAAAGCGTTACAGCGAAATCTGTGCGTATTTCAAAGCCAGGCTGCTGTAGCGCCCCTCTTGCAGCCGGGGGCACGCGTGAACGTCCAGCATATTCTGCTCAGGGTCGATGCGATCAGCGTGTGGATTGGCAAGGCCGCAGCCTGGCTGATCATCGGGCTGATGACGATGATCTGCGTTGAGGTCGTCAAACGCTATATCCTGAACATGCCGACGGCCTGGATATTCGACGCCAGCAACATGTTCTACGGCACACTGTTCATGCTCGCCGGCGCCTATGCCCTGGCGCAGAATGCCCATGTGCGCGGTGACTTCCTCTACAGTTCCATGCGACCACGCACGCAGGCCGCCCTCGATCTGGTCCTCTATGTTCTCTTCTTCCTGCCGGGCGTCACTGCGCTCGTTTACGCCGGCTACGATTATGCCGCGCTTTCCTGGCGGATCGGCGAACATTCGACCGTGACGGCCGAGGGGCCGCCCATCTACTATTTCAAGACGGTCATCCCGGTCGCAGGCGGTCTTGTCCTGCTTCAGGGGCTGGCCGAGATCACACGCTGCATCACTTGCCTGCGGACGGGCGAATGGCCAAGTCGACTGAAGGATGTGGAAGAGCTCGACGTCGTCGCCGAACAGCTCGAACACAGCGAGCATGTGGACACGGAAACACGCGAGGCGGCGATCGAGCGTGCGCAGGAGATCGACCGGGCGGCGCGGCAGCGGGGAATGGGGGGAGACGGCGAAACGTGAGCGATCCACTCCTCGGACTGATGATGCTGATGCTCATCGTGGTGGTCATCATGATGGGGTTTCCGACGGCGTTTACGCTGATGGGGCTCGGCATGCTTTTCGGGTTCTACGCCTTCTACAATCCGGCCGAGCACTGGATCGACAATCGCGTCTTCGACCTGATGGTACAACGTACCTATGGGGCGATGACCAATGACGTTCTGATCTCGATCCCGTTGTTCGTGCTCATGGGCTACGTGATGGAGCGAGGGGCGCTGGTCGACAAGATGTTCTATAGCATCCAGCTCGCTTTCAAGCGGGTGCCTGCGTCGCTTGCCGTGGCGACTCTCATCGTCTGCACCTTCTGGGGCATCGCCAGCGGCCTCGTCGGTGCGGTGGTCGTGCTGATGGGGGTGATTGCGTTCAATCCGATGTTGCGCGCCGGCTACGACGTGAAGCTTGCTGCCGGTGTGATCACGGCGGGCGGCACGCTCGGCATCCTGATCCCACCGTCGGTGATGATCATCGTCTATGCGGCAGTGGCGGGACAATCCGTGGTGAAACTCTATGCCGCCGCGATGTTCCCCGGGTTTTTCCTGGCACTTCTCTACCTCGCCTATATTCTCGGCTGGGCGCTCGTCAGTCCGAAGATCGCTCCCCCCTTGCCGGCGGAACAGACGAAGGTGCCCGTCAAGGCGTGGATGCGTGGCCTGCAAGCGTCCTACTCGCCCAATATGCTGGCCGGGCTTTCCCGCGCATTGGTCTCGCCGGCAAGGGCGCTGGCTCTTGAGACCGAGGAGGGGCCTCTCACCTATTGGGCGATCGTCAAGAACTTCTGCGCCGCCTTGGTTCCGCTCGCGCTGACGGCTTGCGCCATGGCGCTCGTATGGTGGTATGTCGTCATCCACCCGCAGGCATCGGCAGAAGCGGAGGCCCCGGAGGGGTTGGAACAGCTCGGCGCGCCGGCGGCGGATGCCGGACCGGCCGCGATCGACGGGCCGACGACAAGCTTTTACGTGTCATTCTGGCTGATTGCCGCAATCGCCGCGGTGGTCCTTGCCCGCTACTACCGCAACATGGGGGCGGAGCGGCTACAGGTGGTGAAGCTTCTCGTCTCCTCCGTCATGCCGCTCGGCATCCTCACCATCATCGTGCTCGGCGTTATCCTGTTCGGGATCACCACCGCGACCGAGTCGGCCGCTGTCGGCGCAGCCGGGGCTTTCCTGCTCGCGTTCCAGGCCCGCACGCTCAATTGGAAGCGTACAAAGGAAGCTGTGTTTCTGACGGCGAAGACCACGGCCATGGTGTGCTGGCTCTTCGTGGGCTCAGCCTTGTTTTCCGCCGTCTTCGCCATACTGGGCGGCCAGGCGCTGATCGAGCAATGGGTGCTCTCGCTCGATCTGACGCCCGTGCAGTTCATGATCCTGTCGCAGGCGATCATCTTCCTGCTCGGCTGGCCGCTGGAATGGACCGAGATCATCATCATCTTCGTGCCGATCTTTCTGCCGCTGCTAAAGCACTTCGACATCGATCCCATGCTCTGGGGCGTTCTCGTCTTCGTCAACCTGCAGGCGGCATTCCTGTCGCCGCCGGTCGCTATGTCCGCCTTCTACCTGAAGGGGGTTTCGCCGCCGCATGTGACGATCAACCAGATCTTCGCCGGCATGACGCCCTATATGCTGATCGTCGTGCTCTGCATGGTCATCATGTATATCTGGCCCGGGATAACCCTCTGGCTCCCGAACTATCTCTATGGCAACTGAAGAATGGCCCTGCAGCTGGGCTACAGCGCCGCGCGGTTTTATCAGACGCGCGAAGGCCGCCGTAGCGCTTTGAATCACTGCATGTTTTTGTCCTTAAATCGGGTGCGATTAAAGGAGACATGCAGTGTGCGATCAGGCCTTTGGCTTGCGGAAAGGGGAAAGCGTAACCGGAGGGCTGCTGACGGCCAGAACCTTGAACAGTTCCCCCATCTTTCCGGCGCCGGCGCCGGCGAGCCTTTCGACATCCTGGCGGATGCCTTCCTGCGTCAGCGCATCCTTGTCGCGGCCGAGGGCGGCAGCGCGTTCCAGAAGACCGAGGCCGACCAGGAAATCGCCCTGGTGAGCGAGGCCGTTGATCTGCACATCGTCGGTCTTGGCGCGGCGGGCGAGCTGTTCGAAGTCGACGTGGCTGGTCAGGTCGGCTCGGCCCGGATTGGCGAGCGGCGGATCATATTCGTGATCGCGCACAGCCTGCAGCGTGTCGCCGTAGCTGGTGGCGAGATGACCGTAATCGATGATGACGGCGGTGCCGCCGCTGACCTTCAGTCGCTCGCAAAGGGCCGACATGACCGCATCGCGGGCAGGGGCAATTTCGAAGATCGTGCCTTCGGCCACGCCCTGCGCCGGCGCCGGCAGGAGGTCCGGATCGATGCCGGCAACACCGGCGGCAAAGGTCAATTCGTCGTCGGCATCAAGACCGACCATGCGCTCGCGAAAACCTTGCGACGTGCGCACGAACTGGCGGATCGGGATGGCGTCGAACAGTTCGTTGGCGGCGAGCAGCAGGAAACCTTCCGGCAACGTCTCGAAGCTCGCGTGCCAGTCAACCTTGTTGCCGTGGGCGGCAAGCGTTTCGGACTGGATCTTGCGCAGGCGGTCGCTGGTTTCGACGAGGTGTATGCTTGCCGAGGCGTAGAGGTCGGGCGCGAGACGGCGCACGACGCGCAGCATGTCTGACATCATCGTGCCGCGACCGGGGCCGATTTCGGCGATCACGGCGCCTTCGGGCTTGCCATGCTGCTGCCAGGCGTGGACGAGGAAGACGCCGATCATCTCGCCGAAGAGCTGGCTGATTTCCGGCGCGGTCGTGAAATCGCCCTCTTTGCCAAAGGGCTCGTGAACCCGGTAGTAGCCGTACTCCGGGTCCGCGAGGCAGAGCGAAAAATAGTCAGTGACACTGATCGGGCCGTGAGCCTTGATCAGCGTCTTGATCTTGTCGGCAAGTGGTGTGGTCATGCGTTCGTCCAGTTAGCGGGACGCGACCGCAAGGCCGCGCCCGTTTGTCTCGCACATCAAGCGGCGGCTGTGCTGCGCGCCCTGGCAATCGCCCAGATGCCGGCGAGTGCCATCGGCAGCGAGAGCAACATGCCCATCGTCAGCCAACCACCGGCAAGATAGCCGATCTGCGCGTCCGGTTCGCGGAAGAATTCGACGAAAATGCGGCTCAGCGCATAGCCAAGCACGAAGATGCCGGTGACGAGTCCCGGATATTTCAGGGCCTGGCGGCGGTAGATGAACCAGGCAAGCACGCCAAGCAGCACGAGACCTTCGAGCGCGGCTTCGTAGAGCTGGCTCGGGTGGCGCGCAAAGGGTCCGCCGGTCGGAAAGACAATTGCCCAGGGCATCGACGACAGCCGTCCCCAGAGCTCACCGTTGATGAAGTTGGCGATGCGACCGAAAAACAGGCCGATCGGCACCACAGCGGCGACGATATCGAACAGGCTCCACAGCGCGATCTTGTTCTTGCGGGCAAACAGGATCATCGCAAGCGTGGTGCCGAGGAAGCCGCCGTGGAAGGACATGCCGCCGTTCCAGATTTCCAGCGCCCGGATCGGGTTGGCGATGACCGAGGCAAGGTCGTAGAAGAGGATGTAGCCGATGCGGCCGCCGAGCACGATGCCGCCGGCCGCCCAGAGCAGGAAGTCATCGAGCTGCTGGAGCGTGATCGCTGCTGCGTTGTCGCGCCAGAGCGCGGCGTTCATTGCGAGGCGGCGCGCGTAGAACCAGCCAATCAGGATGCCCGCGACATAGGCGAGCCCATACCAGTGAACGGCAAGCGGTCCGATCTGGAAGATGACAGGATCGATTTCGGGGAAGGGGAGGATGGCGAGGCGGGTCGCTAGAGTTTCCAATTTGATTTTTCTCGTGCCGGGCCGGTTGTTTCGGCGGAACATGGCGAGCGATTTCCGCCCGGTCAAGGGCAGCAGCACGCACTCCGGACACAGGGACGTGATGACGGGACGTGATTTCCCTTGCATCCGCCCGCCGCTGACCCTACCTGAAATCCATGACCGCATCGCAAGGCGAGGCGATGGCTGAAATGGAGATCGCGACGATGAGCACAGGCGCCAACCGCATTCTGGATGACTTTGCCAAGCTGATGACCGACGCCGCGGGCGCTGCCCAGGGCGTGCGCCGTGAGGTAGAAACCGCCTTCCGTGCGCAGGCCGAACGCACGCTGAATTCGCTCGACGTGGTCAAGCGCGAAGAGTTCGAAATGGTCAAGGAAATGGCCATCAAGGCGCGCGAGGAAAACGATGCGCTTCTCGCCCGTATCGAGGCCCTGGAAGCGCGCCTCGTTGATACTGGCAAGTAACGCGATTCCCTCGAAATAACGGCATTTCAGCGTTTTTGCTGCGCCCGCGGATCGATTTCGCGGGCGTTTTGCTGCCGCCTATCCGTTGCCGTTCGAGAGGGCGTTAAGGCAGGTTAATAAAACGTGAAAAGTTTTCCACCTGTGGACACTGCCAAAAAACCCTTATGGCAGAGTCAGTTAAGCTCAGCCGCTGCATTTGGATGACAACGTAGGCGCGATTGTTCACGGCTATTTTCGGGCCGAGGGGCTGGCAGCCTGACTCCGCCATTATACACTGATTTTAAATGATGATTCGAAACGAACCACGTAAGCTCCGGGCAGGGTAAGTCAGCCAGGATGGATGTGAGTTCAGCAATCATAGTGTGTTCGTAATCGGTGTTGGGTTTGCAGCGTTGCGTCGTGTGAGCGTGATGACGCATGCCTGCTCCACACCTATGCAGGGTGATGCATGAGCCTTTTGGAAATGGAAGTCGAGCGCCAATCCAACCCGGTCGATATGATCGAGTTCGTGGCTGCAAATAACGACTGGTCGTTCGAGCGATCCGGCGAAGACGAAATCGCCATGACGGTCGAAGGCAAGTGGGCGGACTACCACGTTTCCTTCTCCTGGATGGAGGAATTCGAGGCGCTGCACCTTGCCTGTGCCTTCGACATCAAGGTGCCGGAAAGCCGGGTAAACGAAGTCATCCGCCTGCTCTCCCATATCAATGGGCAGGTGCTGATGGGCCACTTCGACCTGTGGCGCCAGGAGGAGGTCGTGATCTTCCGCCAGTCGCTGCTGCTTGCCGGCGGCGCCGAGCCCACCAACCAGCAGGTCGAGGTGCTGCTTTCAAGCGCACTTGACGCTTGCGAATCCTATTATCAGGCGTTTCAATTCGTCGTCTGGTCCGGCATGGACGCGCAGCGCGCGGTCGATGCGGTCCTGTTCGAAACGGTTGGAGAGGCTTGATCATGGCAACTGCCGCTTCCGGTCCCATCGTCCTCGTCGGCGCCGGTAACATGGGCGGCGCCATGCTTTCCGGCTGGCTGAAAAGCGGCGTCAAGGGCGCCGACGTGCTCGTCGTCGATCCCGGTCCGCCGCCAGCCATGGCGCAGCTGATTTCAGACAGCGGTGTCACCCATGCGACGTCGGCGCCATCCGGCGTCCAGGCGGGCGTGATCTTCCTTGCGGTCAAGCCGCAGGTGATGGGCACGGTACTGCCGCCGCTGAAATCGCTCGTCGGTGCCAACACGGTCATCGTGTCGGTCGCCGCCGGCAAAACACTCGCTTTCATCGAAACGCATCTGGGTGCTGCCGCCACGGTTCGCGCCATGCCGAACACGCCGGCGATGATTGGCCGTGGTGTTACCGGTGCATTTGCCAATGCCCGCGTCAGCGCAGCGCAGCGCAGCCAGGTCCACGACCTGCTGAAGGTCAGCGGCCCGGTCGAATGGGTCAGGACCGAGGCCGAGATCGATGCCGTAACAGCCGTCTCGGGCAGTGGCCCGGCCTATGTCTTCTACCTCGTCGAGTGCATGGCGGAGGCGGGTCGCAAGGCTGGCCTCGAGGCGGACCTCGCCATGCGGCTTGCGCGGGAAACCGTCGCGGGGGCCGGCGAACTGTTGCACCAGTCCCCCGACGAGGCGGCGCGGCTGCGCCAGAACGTGACCTCGCCCGGCGGCACGACCGCCGCAGCACTCTCGGTGCTGATGGCTGACGACGGTATGCAGCCGCTTTTCGACAAGGCGATTGCCGCGGCGCGCAAGCGGGCGGAAGAGCTGGCCGGCTGAAACGCACGCGCCAGCCAAATGTACATTGCGGCCCCGCGGCATCGTCGTGGGGCCGATCCATTTCAGGGGTCGGGGATCACCGGGCGCTACGGGAGGGATTGCTCCCGAGGTGCGGGCCGAACCTTCCGGAATCTCGCCCGATGCTTTAAGCCATCGTCGGCGAAGAGCTTTTGATCAAGGGAATAATGATGGCTGAAACTATTGAATTTGCTGATTTCGAGCGCGTAGACATTCGCGTCGGCACGATCGTCGAGGCCGAGCCCTTTCCGGAAGCGCGCAAGCCGGCCTTCAAGTTGAAGATCGATTTCGGCCCGGAGATCGGCATAAAAAAGTCATCAGCCCAAATCACGGTTCACTATCGTCCGGAGGAACTCGTCGGGCGGCAGGTTCTGGGCGTGGTCAATTTCCCGCCGCGTCAGATCGGCCCTGTCCGCTCCGAGGTGCTGACGCTGGGCTTTGAAGACGAGGCCGGCGCGATCGTGCTGGCTGCCACCGAACGGCCGATCCCCAACGGCAAGAAATTGATGTGACCCCAATGAACATTGCTTTCGAAGTGATCCCCGAGCGCGTCAAGGTTTCCTGCCTTTGGCGCGCCGCCGATGCCGCGCGCGACTGGCGCGCAAGTCACGTGCTTTCGCTGCTCGACCCGGAGCTGCCGGATGCCAATGTCCCTGTTATCGCCGGTGCCGATCATCGGGTCGTGCGCATGCGCGACCAGGAAAACCTCAACGCCACCCGGCATTTCCCGGATCTGGTGCTCGAGGTGTTCGAGGCGATGCGCCCGGCGGCGGAGAATTCGTCGAGCCGCATCCTCGTACATTGCCACGCCGGCGTCAGCCGCTCCACGGCCTTTGCCTATGGACTGATCGCCCATCAGCTTGGCGCCGGTCGCGAGGAGGATGCCTTTCGGGCGCTGCTGACGATCACGCGCAAGCCCTGGCCGAACCGTCGGATCATCGAGATCCTCGACGCCGCCCTCGGCCGCGAGGGTCGGCTGCTCACGCCGCTCGACGTGATGCGCGCCCGCCACCCGCGCCGCATCGACGCCTGGCATCGCTTCAACGAACGGCGCGGCCTTACCTCGATCTATCAGCGTTAGTTTAGCGCTCACGCGTCGGGCAACAGGCTGTCGGCATAGCGTTTGAGCGAACGGTTGTAGCGGGGGAGGTGCCGCGACAGGCTGCCGAGCGCGAGACCGGCTGCCTCCCCGGCGCGACCGGCATCGACCAGGCACAGGGCAAGGAAGGCGCTGACCGCGTCGTCGAGCTCGTCCGACGGTTTGGCCCGCTCGGCCGTAAGCAGGGCAATGCCCTCGTCAACACGGCCAAGATTGCGCAGGGTGCTGGCGAGCTGGATGGTGGCGCGCCGCCGGCGAATGCCCGCAAGACCGCCCTCCAGAGCCTGCCGGTAAAGCTGCTCGGCCCCCGCCTCGTGGCCGGTCGAGTCCTGTGCCGACGCCCTTTCGAACAGGCCGATGGCGTGGCCTGCCGGAAGCTCGGCCGCAAGCGTATCGATGCGGACAATGAAGGTTTCGGGGTCGACCGTGTCGAAGACCGCCCAAAGTTCGGCAAGCCGCCGTTCCCAATCACTCCAGTCGAAAGCGCCTGACATCGCCCACTCCCTCGGTCCGTCTTCCGGGCGAGCAGTGCCCCGTCAGCAGGTGGACGTCAAGCCGGAACGCGAACCGTCGCTCTCAGCCCGCCGAGCGGGCTGTCGCCAAGGGTCACATTGCCGCCGTGGCTGCGGGCAATGTCGCGGGCGATGGCAAGGCCAAGACCGGTGCCCGAGCTGTCAAGGTTGCGCGCCTCATCGAGCCGGAAGAACGGCTTGAACACGTCTTCGCGGGATCGTTCGGGGATGCCCGGGCCGTCGTCGTCGATGGTGATGGTGATCCACTTGGCGCTGTGGCGGGCGTCGATGTTGACGGTGCTGGCGTAGCGATAAGCGTTCGAGGCGAGATTGGCGACCAGACGGGTAAAGGCGTTCGGCCGGACCCGAACCTCGTCCTCGCCCTCGACGGAGGTCGTCAGGGACTTGCCGAGAAGCTCGGCCTCCGCCGCCAGCCGAACCATCAGGTCGCTGAGCTTGAGGTGGCCGACATCTTCTTCCGCCTCGCCGCGGGCAAAGGCGATGTAGCCTTCGAGCATATTCTGCATATCCTCGACGTCCTGGTTGAGGCCTTCGAGATCCGGGTTGTTGCCGGCAAGTGCCAGCTGAAGCTTGAAGCGGGTAAGGATGGTCCTGAGATCATGGCTGACGCCGGTGAGCATCGCGGTACGTTGTTCGATCTGGCGTTCGATCCGCTCTCGCATCAGGATGAAGGCGAGACCGGCACGGCGGATCTCGTCGGCGCCGCGTGGCGCGAAGTCGTCGATCTTCTGGCCCTTGCCGAAGCTTTCGGCCGCCTTGGTCAACGCCAGGATCGGCCGGATCTGGCCGCGCAGGAACAGGATGGCGATCGTCAGCAGCACCAGCGACGCCGCAACCATCCAGACGAGGAAGATGTGGGTGTTCGACGCATAGGCCTGATTGCGCCGGGCGTAGACCCGAAGGATGCGTCCGTCGTCAAGCTTGATGCGGATTTCGACGAGCTTCGAATTGCCGACGGTATCGATCCAGAAGGGGCGGCGGACCTGATTGGAGATCTCTTCGCCAAGGATCTGGTCGAGAATTTCCAAGAAGGGGCTTGGGCGCGGCGGTGGCAGTTCGCCGGGCGGATCCACCGAAATGTTGAGATCGAGCTGATCACGGGCAATGCGAATGATCTCGGCGATGTCCCGGTCGGCGGGGAAGGTGTCGATCAGGTCGACGATCGCGGCGATGTCGCCCGTCACCGCCGCCGAAAGGCGCTGCGTCACCAATTGCCAGTGGCGCTCCATGAAGATGAAGGCGACCACCGACTGCAGGAGCACCATGGGAATGATGACGATGAGCAGCGAGCGGGCATAAAGGCCCATGGGCAGGCGGCGGCGCAGCCAGCGGGTGAAGCGCCTCCAGGCGTTTTCGCTCGAGCCGGTTGCCCCGCGCTCTGTGCCGTCAAAGCTTGCCATGGTTTGCCGCGCTCATCGAAGGGCCTGCCAATTCAATCCACACTCAGCCGGTAGCCGATACCGCGCACCGTTTGCAACCACACGGGGTTGGACGGATCATCCTCTATCTTGCGCCGGAGGCGGTTGATCTGCACGTCGATCGTGCGCTCACCCACCTCGGCGTCGTCGCCGATCAGCTCGTGGCGCGGGATGGTCTCGCCGGCGCGTTGCGAAAAGAGCGTCATGATCTCCTGCTCGCGGTCGGTGAGGCGAATGTGATCGGCGCCGCGCCGAAGCTCCTTGCGCACCACCGAGAAGGTGTAGGGACCGAAGATCACCTGGTCGACCTTGGGCGCCTGGGCCGGCTGGTTGCGGCGCAGGATATTGTTGATGCGCAGCACCAGTTCCCGCGGTTCGAAGGGCTTCGACAGGTAATCGTCGGCTCCGGCCTCCAGACCTTCGATGCGGGAGTTCGATTCCGCCAGTGCCGTCAGCATCAGGATCGGCACGGTCTTGATCTGACGCAGGCTATGGGTCAGCGAGATGCCGCTTTCGCCCGGCATCATCACGTCGACGATCAGGAGGTCGAAGTCGAGGCCGACGAGCTTGCGTCGCGCCTCGTCCGCGTCCGACGCGGTCGTCACGCGAAATCCCTGTTCGACCAGATAGCGGTTCAGGAGATCGCGAATGCGCCTGTCGTCGTCAACGACCAGGAGGTGAGCCGCATCGTCCGAGACAGTCGCTTTTGTCGTCATTCCATGCTTCCCCAGTGGCTGCGCTTTCCCGGTGGCCCGCCCGCGGCGGGTCTCGTGTCAGTCTTCGGCGTTGTTCTTCATGCCGGCCAGAAAGCGCTTGACGGTTTCCCGCGCGCCCGGACCGGTCCTTGCCAATGCATCGGCTATGCGGCGGGACTGTGGCTCGGCAAGCGCACGCGCCAGCGCCTGGCCTTCCTCCGTGGTATAGAGCATGCGCTGACGCCGGTCTTCCGGTCCGGTCTCCTGGCGGATATAGCCCGAGTCGATCAGTTGCTTGAGCACGCGCGCGAGGCTCTGCTTGGTGATCTTCAGCGTGTCCAGGAGGTCGGCGACGGTCATGCCCGGCTCCCGATCGACGAAGTGCACGACGCGGTGATGCGCCCGCCCGAAGCCGCTCTTTTCAAGGATCGCGTCAGGGTCGGAGGTGAAGTCGCGATAGGCGAAGAAGAGCAGCTCGATGATCTCGAAATCGATCGTGTCGTCATCGGCGGCGGCATCAGTGAGATACCGGGTGTTCTCTTTGGATTGGCCGGCCACGCGGTCATTTCCTTTCAGCCAGATTGCAACTTGCGAAACAATCGGAAAAATACGTCAGCTTTATTGACATATTTTTACCGCGTCGTTAGCGTCCATGCTCGGTAAGCGAGACATTTGGCGTTAGCAACACCTTCGAAAGGATATGCCGCGCCGTTCCGATCGCAAATCCAAAATCACGAAATTGAATTTTCCCTCAATCAGTTTGCCGATAGACTGAAAGCGGGACCATAATCAACAAGAATGGCGTAGATGCGCCGGAGGATAACACCATGGCAGCGGTTCCTTTTGATCAGTTGGACGGAGAAATCTGGTTCAACGGCGAATTCGTCGCGTGGAAGGACGCCAAGGTGCATGTGCTGACCCATGGTCTGCACTATGCGAGCGCCGTGTTCGAAGGCGAGCGCGCCTATGGCGGACGCATCTTCAAGCTGACGGAACATAACCAGCGCCTGCATCAGTCGGCTGATATCCTCGGCTTCAAGATTCCCTATTCGGTGGAAGAACTGGATGCCGCCAGCGTCGAGCTCCTGAAGCGCCAGGGCCTCTCGGAGGCTTATGTGCGGCCGATAGCCTGGCGCGGCAGCGAAAGCATGGGCGTTTCGGCACAGAACAATCGCATCAATGTTGCCATCGCCATCTGGCAATGGGGCAGCTATTTCAACCCGGCGGAGAAGCTGAAGGGCATCCGTCTCGATATTGCCGAGTATCGCCGCCCGGACCCGCAGACGGCGCCGTCGAAGTCCAAGGCAGCGGGCCTCTACATGATCTGCACCATCTCCAAACACGCTGCGGAAGCCAAGGGCTATGCGGACGCGATGATGCTCGACTATCGCGGCCGGGTGGCCGAGGCGACCGGTGCCAATATCTTCTTCGTCAAGGACGGCGTCATCCACACGCCGGTGCCGGATTGCTTCCTCGACGGCATCACCCGCCGCACGGTGATCGAGCTTGCCAAGCGCCGCGGTTATGAGGTGGTCGAGCGGACCATCATGCCGGAGGAGCTTTCCGGCTTTTCCGAATGCTTCCTCACCGGTTCGGCCGCCGAGGTGACGCCGGTCTCCGAGATCGGTCCCTATCGCTTCACGCCGGCGACGATCTGCGAGACGCTGATGAACGACTACATGAAGGAAGTCTACCCGGTCGCCGCGGCGGCCGCGTAACCCCCTCACTGCTATCTGATGCGGAAAAGGCGGCCATGGGCCGCCTTTTGTCTTGCTCGGATATGATCGCAGAGTTAGGCGGTCTTCCCCAAGAACTGCCCGACGATTCCGCTCAGCACGCCGCCGCCGACGAGGCCGCCGATGGCTTGCATGGCAAGGCCCGTTGCGGCTGCTTCGCCACCGAGCATCTGGATGAGGAAGCCTCCGCCCAGGCCGCCGATGGCGCCGACGATGGTCCGTGCGACGACACCGAAAGCCTGCTGCTTCAAGACTGCGCTGGCCGCGTTGCCGCCGGCCGCCCCCGCGATCAACTGGGTAATGATAGGCATTAATGCTTCCATTGATCCCTCCGTGTCGTGGCGCGTCGTGGACGGGCCACCAAAAGCCGATGATCCGGCTCAAACAGGGTGAGACCGATTTTGAACTCTGTCAATTTGACCGCGCGATGCCGGCGCCGACAGAACGTTTTGGTTGTTGAAATAGCCAGTTTTGGCAGCGCAAACGGCTCAAAAAGGGGAAGTGGGGCCGTCAGGACAACATCGGTTGCATCAATGACCGCAATTTCCGGGGGATTATCGTGAGTGATTCGCGCCCCGCTCGGTGCGGACGCATGAGCCTCCGGCGGCTCCTGGCCGCCGGAGCGTGGGGTCATCAACGATAGACGTAGACGATGCGTCGCGTTGCCGGTTCGACCAGCACCGGCTGGCCGTTGATGTTGACATAGTCGTAGTTGTAGTCCGGCACGCGATGGACGGCCACGGTTTCGGGAAGTTCTGCTCCGAGCACCACCTCGCCGTCGAGATAGACGGTCTCACCAGGATTTGTGGTGATATAGGTACGCACGTTGTCGGGCGGTGCGATCGGGTCGATCTGCTCGACCGGACCGATCAGTTCGTCGCCGCTGCTGACGATAACGGGGTCATTGGGCTGGGCCTCGTAGGTGACGGCCGGAATGGCCAGATCGGCGCGGCGCTCCTGGACAACGACGGCCGAGCCGCCAAGGTCCGTGGTCAGATATTGCGCGTAGACCCAACCGCGTACGCCATTGACATCGATGCGGCACCATTTGCTGCCTTCGATGCAGCCATCGATGACTGCGGTGCTGCCACGGGCCGCCAGGCCGACTGTTGGATATTGTGGCCCCGGACCCGTGCGGATGTTGAGATCCGTCACCGTCGTCGCGGTCATGGCTGCAAAGGCGGACGGCAGGCCGATCGCCAGCACCAAACCCGCGGCCGCAGTGGCGCGCAACAGGGGGCGGGTAAGTTTCACCATCATCTTTCTCCTCTTATTGGTGAGGGCGAAACGCTGCCTGCGCGTGGATGTTCCCCCGGGAACGTCACGAAATGTGACGCCGTGACATGGTGGCGCCGTTGCCGCACCCGGGGAGCCAGGCGAGCAGGCGGCAGGAGAGGGGACGAAAAATGCAGGGTAACCAACCAGATCAGAACGATGCGACCGCACGCGGCCTCAAGCCGGTTGTCCGGATCGTCGTTGCTGCCGAACTCGCCATTTCGGCGCTGCTGATGACGACCGTGCAATGGCCGGCGCCGCAGCCCCCCACCGCCCAAATCGCCGTTCTGCGCTGATTGGCGCTGTCACGGGCGTCAATTGCCGCTATAGGAAAGAGAGACTGCAGCGCCGCGTTTCCTAAAGGATGCGTGAAGGGTGCTGCAGAACTTCGAAGTCCTGCATGTTTTGTCCTTCAATCCAAAAGGAAACATGCAGTGGATCCTATTGAGGCGGACGCGCATGTTACAGGCGGGCATCATCCCGGTTACCCATTTCGAGCAGAATTGCACGGTGCTGTTCGACAGCGAAACCAAGGAAGGCGTGATCGTCGATCCCGGTGGCGATGTCGATATCATTCTGCAGGCGGTTCGCGAAAACGGCATCACGCTGAAGGCGATCTGGATTACCCATGGCCATATCGACCATGCCGGCGGCGCCAAGGAGCTGAAGGACGCGCTCGGGCTCGAGATCATCGGCCCGCACAAGGACGACCTGCCGCTGCTCGAAAGGCTCGAGAGCCAGGCGGAACGCTTCGGTCTCGCGATGAAGGTTCAGAACGTCATTCCCGATCGCTGGCTCGAAGAGGGCGACACCGTGTCCTTTGGCGAACACGTCTTCGAAGTTCTGCATTGCCCGGGCCATGCACCGGGGCATGTCGTCTACTTCAACCGGGCGCAGAACTTTGCCCATGTCGGCGACGTGCTCTTCCATGGCTCCATCGGTCGCACCGACCTGCCGGGCGGCAATCATCAGCAATTGCTCGATTCGATCCGCGACAAGATCCTGCCGCTTGGAGACAATGTCGGTTTCATCTGCGGTCACGGCCCGGGCGGCCAGATCGGCGAGGAGCGCCGCACCAATCCCTATCTGCGCGGTCTCACGCCGCCGGAACAGGTCGCATCGACGACCCGGAACAACAAAACGCAAGGCTCGTGAGAGCCTTGCGTTTTGTTGTCTCGACCTGTCCTGGCCTGATCAGCCGGCGGTGCAGAAGTAGCTGCGGCCGTTGTAGCCGCGGAAGGTGCCGTTGTCCGGGTTGAACGAGCGGTAGCGCTGCGAGCAGTAACGGTACCAGGACGGGGTCCAGGGCTCGAGCGAACGGTAACCGCCGCCATAGCTGTCGACGACAACAGGGCGCGCCTGGTAGACCGGGCGGGCACGATAGACCGGGCGCGGTTCGTAATAGTCGTATTCCGGTTCCGGATCGATGTAGACGCGCTCGTTGTAGCCGCCGTTATAGCGCGGCTGCGAGGCGATCGCGCCGCCGATCAACGCGCCGGCCACCAGACCCGCAGCACCGGCCGCCCATGCGTCGTCATGGTCGTGATACCGGCCGCCTGCCTGAGCGGCACCAAAGGTCGGGATGACCATGGCAGCTGCAGCGATCGAGAGAACGGCGGCTTTGATGAACTTGTTCATGGGCTTCAATCCTATCGCATGGACCGGATCAATCCGGACTTCATGATGGCGGAAGGTTAACGCCGCCAAACTGAACCGAGCCTGAACAAAAAAGCCGGCAGGTTTGCCGGGCTCACAACAAAAAAACCCGGCAAGAATGCCGGGCTTCAACTTAGAATCTATCAGCAGATGTCGGCGTTAGCCGGCGATCTGCAGGTTGACCGCCTTCGGGCCTTTGCCGCGGCGATCCGGTTCGGTGTCGAAGCTTACCTTCTGGTTTTCCGTCAGACCGGTCAGGCCGGAAGCCTGGACTGCGGAAATGTGTACGAAGATATCTGCACCACCGTTGTCAGGCTTGATGAAACCAAAGCCCTTGTCGGTGTTGAAGAATTTTACAGTGCCAGTTTCGGCCATGCGTCAGGTCCTTTTCTCTCCACCCGTTTGACGGACGGGCGGCATTGCAGTTTTGCCCGGATGGGCGTTGGCAGGCAGTTCTCGACGTTTGAGGAAAGGGTCCTGGTTACCGCAGCCAGCCATTGGAAGGGTCGCATTTCATGCTTCCCATCGGCCTGGCCGCCCGGAGTTTTTGCGTCTCCGGCCCGCTTTTATTTCAAGATCTTCCCGTGTTCGCAGATTGCCCGAACAGAGTAAGAGTGATGGGTTTATTTTGAATTGGCAAGCAAAACTTTTCGGTGGTGGTATTGCGTCTTGTCATTGCTCAAAAATCGGTCATTTGCGGCTTTGTTGGCATTTGCTCAAGATATATCGCAAGCTGTTGAAATCACAGCTTTTTGAATACAAATGCTGCAAAATTGAGTGGTTTTGGTCGATTTCTGGTGTAGCGCGCGCGAACCCGACCAAATGCCGGCAGCGCCCGCTATTGGCAACTCTCTGATATGTTTGAGGCTTCTCACGCAAAGGGTTTCTTACGTGGGATTCTTGCAGAAAATCTACAGGTCTTGAATTGGACTGCGCGATGCGCCCCGCGGTGGGGCATTGCCGTGAAGCAACGATCTCCCGGCTTGGAACAATAGCAAGTAAAGCACCAGTGCAGCGTTCAGGCTGGCCGTTGTTATAGTTCGCAATGCGACGTGGAAAACAGCCTGCGCTCGGTGTCAGGCTGGCACTTGCGCGCGCCGGCTCTTTGTCAGCTCGGGCACGATCTCGACCGCCAGCATGGCAGTGAAGATGATGGCGCAGCCGGCATAGCCGATCGGGGTGATGACCTCGCCGAGAAGGAGGACGCCGAAGAGGGCTGCAAACAGCGCTTCGCTTGACAGGAAGATCGCCGCCTGCGGCGCTGTCGTGTAGCGCTGGCCGACCACCTGCAGGATGAAGGCGAGGCCGCTCGAAAAGATGCCGGCGTAGAGGATCTCGAAGAGAGCGCCGTCGATGGCGGCAAGTGTCAGCGGTTCCGTTCTCACCGCGAACAGGAAGCCAAGCACGGCGCAAACGGCAAATTGTGTCATCGACAGCAACATCGGCCGGCCGCTGCTGGGGGCGAAGAGACCGATGAGCAGCATTTGCACCGCCCAGAACAGGGCACAGACGACCGTCAGATAATCACCGCCGGTCAACGCCGACAACGTTCCGCCGCTCAACAGGAAAATGCCGAACAGTGCCATCAGCGCGCCCGGCCAGATGACCCAGTGCGGCTTGCGGCGCAGAAAGATGACCGTCAGCACGGGCACGAAGACGACGTACAGCCCGGTCAGGAAGCCGGAATTGGTGACGCTGGTGTCGAGCAGGCCGAATTGCTGCGTCACGGCCCCGGCAAAGAGCGCCAGGCCGATGAAGATGAAATTGCGCACGGTCGTCAGCTTGAGCGGTTCGGTGGCGCGCTTCGTTTCGATCACGGCCAAAGGCAACGCGACGAGCGTGGCGATCGCAAAGCGCAGCGTGATGAACCAGAGCGGGCTGATCGCATCCATGGCCGTCGACTGCGCGACGAAGCCGGCGCCCCATATCGCGCCTGAAATCAACAGGAACAGATTGGCCTGAATGCGGGTCATAAGTGCTCTCCTCGGACAGGCGCCGTCTAGCAGTTGCGTTTTCGGTGGGCAAGGCTCATCGTTGCCGCCCGGCGCTTGGAGAGGATGATGGGTGACAGCGGGTATTCCGGCACGCCGCTTGCCCGCAAGCTTGGCTTGAAGGCGGGGCAGGCAGCCCTGCTGCTTGGTACTCCGCCCGACATGAGCGAGATCACCGGCTTTGCCGAATTCCTAAGGTGCGAAACCTCGATCGACCCGGCTGCCGGACGCAGCTACGACTATGTCCATGTGTTCGAGACGCAGAGGTCTGTCTTGGATGAATTGGCGCCGGAGGTTGCAGCCCGTCTGAAATCGGACGGGATTCTTTGGATCTCGTGGCCGAAGAAGGCTTCGAGGGTTCCGACCACACTGACGGAGGATGTGTTGCTCGAGATCTTCCTGCCGCTCGGCCTCGTCGATGTGAAGGTGTGCGCCGTTGACGCCGTCTGGTCCGGGCTGAAATTCATGTTCCGCAAGGAGCTTCGTGATCGGCTGTCGTGAGACGAATGTGGACGCCTGAGCTTATTTACTGCGTCGCACCCCTGGAGACGCGCAGCACCGCCCCGTCTTCCTCGTCGGTCACCATCAGCAAGGCCCCGTCAGGCGCGACGATGACATCGCGGATGCGGCCGAATTCACCGTCGAACAGGCGTTCCTCGGAACCGATGGCACCACTGTCGTCGCGTTCGAGCCGGGAGAGAAGCTGGTACTTCAGCGCCGCCACCAGCAGGTTGCCATCCCATTCGGGAAACATCTTGCCGCGATAGACGGCGAGCGCCCCGGGTGCGATCGACGGGTCCCAATAGAAGAGCGGCTGGTCGAGCCCCTCCTTTGCGGTGCCTTCACCAATCTCCGCCCCGGAATAGTCCTTGCCGTAGGTGATAACCGGCCAGCCGTAGTTGTGGCCGGCCTGCGGATTGTTGATCTCGTCGCCGCCCCGCGCACCGTGCTCGACCGTCAAAAGAGTGCCATCCTTCGGATCGAAGGCGATGCCTTGCGGATTGCGGTGGCCTTTCGACCAGATTTCCGCGAGGCCACCGGTGCCGCCGCGATAGGGGTTCGATCCGGGAACGGTGCCATCTGCATTGATATGCAGGATCGCGCCGGCGTGGTCGCGCGGGTCCTGCGCGCGATCCCCTTCACCCCGGTCACCGATGCCGAAGAACAGGCTGCCATCGGGCGCGATTGCGATGCGCGAGCCGAAATGCTGTCCCTTGCCGGTAAACCTGCTCATCCGGAAGAGTTCCTTGACCTCGCTGAGGCTACTTTCGTCCGGCGAGAGCTTTGCCCGCACGAGGACAGTGCCATAGCCACCGTCGCCCACGGCCGCGAGCGTCAGGTAGAGCGTCCTGTTTTCGGCAAAGCCGGGGTCGAGCGCGATGTCGAGCAGGCCACCCTGTCCGTACTCAGCGACCTTCGGGGTGCCGGCCAGTGGTTTTGAGACCTTGCCGTCGCGAACGATCCGGAGCCGCCCGGGACGTTCGCTGACAATCAGCCCGCCATCGGGGAGCGCTTCGACGGACCAGGGGTGTTCGAGGCCCGTTGCCAGGGTTTCAACACGCAAGGTGCCCTGCTGGCTCGGGAACTCGCGGGCTTCCTGTGCTTTTGCGCCAAAAGGGGAGGCCGCCGTTGCCAAGGTGACAAACAGCGCCAGGGCCGGGATGGGCCGCAATGTGCCTATCTGTTTCGACGCACTTGCATCCGCTCGCAGCATTCCGCTCCTCCACGCCGATTCGCTCAGATGGCAAGCTGGAACGGTCGACCGAACGGTTCAAGTCACATCCGATCAAAAGCGGTTTATTTCGAGATCGAGCCTGTGGTCAGCGGCCCGGAGCGCTGTTCACCGATAAGCTCGGCGCTGACGATGTAGCGCATCGGGCCTTGCTCGATTGCGTCGAAGGGCCAGCAGGTGGCGAGTGCCAGATGGTGGCCGCTGGCAGAGGCATTGATGCCGCTCTCGTCCCAACGGGCGACGCGGCCTTCGCCGGCACGGAACAGGAAGCGGCGACCATCCGTGCGTGTCAACACCAGGAGATCGCCGGGAGTGACGTCCTTCAGCCAGCGAAAATGCGTATCGCGGTGGGCGGCGATGACGGACGTGCCTTCTTCACCCGGCTGCGGCGTCGTCGTCAGCCAGGCGGGGCCGAAGGCAAGTGCTTCGCCGCTTGCACCTTCAAGCACGATCGCCGAGCGGTTCAATCTCGGGGCGGTGATTTCGGCGGCCGTCCGGAAGTCGGCCCAGGGCCAGGGCCTGCCATCAGGGTTGCCGTGCAATTGTGCTTCGAAGGTGCGCTTCAAGAGCACCTGCGAAACCTCGGCCTTGGCCTTCATATAGAAGCCCTTGCCGATCAGCATCAGACCGGCAAGAGCAATCAGCGCGATGATCGCAAGCACGATCGTCTCGACCGCCGAGAGGCGGGCGAGAAAGCCTGGGCGCGGCTCGGGCCTCTCGTTCTCAGCGGCCATGGCGGCGCACTCCGGCAAGCACGACAGCCGCAATCGGGCCACGCCAGAAGACGAAAGTCGTGCCGGCAAGGAGTGCTGCGGCCAGCAGCATCAGGCCAACCAGGATCTGCCTGTCCGCTTCCGTTGCTGTCTGCGGCAGGGTCACCTGGTTGTTGGCTTCGGCAATCATGCTGGCGGCGCGCGCCGTCGGTGCCGCCAGCATGCGGTCGGCCGTCACCATGGCGAGCCTGGTCTGGCTCTCGAGCGCGGCATCGCGTTCATCGACCTTGCCGGGGACATCTTCAGCGGGCGCTTCACCAAAGACCTTGCCGAAGTCCCAGCCGGCCGGGAGGTTGACGGGCAGCTTCGTTTCGGCCTGCGGCTCGCCGGCTGGGCGCGATGGTGTGGCATCGACGGCGACGAGGCTGGTGACTCGCGAGACGAGGTGATGGGCGAGCGCTACGGTCTCGATCCGCTTGTCGAGTGTGGCTGGATCGGCGATCGTCGAAGCACTCGCCTCCAGGTCGTCGATCTTGCGGCGCGCCCAGAGCGTGGCGATGCCTTGGCCGGTCGAAGCCTTGGCGATGTCCATTTCGACCCGCCAGGGTTGGTCGCCGGCCTTGCCGAGGATCTGCAGCTTGCCTTCGGGCGCTGTGCCATCGAGTTCGGCGGTCAGCACCACCGGCTCGCCGCGATAGAGATCGGGCATCGGGTTCGGCGTGATGTCGCTGACCGAAGCGCCCTCGAAGTTTGCAGAGATGTCGGTCATCGCGGGGGTTTCGAGCTTGGTGAAGAGCTCGCCCATGCGTGTCGCCACCTGGCTCTCCGAGCCGATCAGCGTGAAGGTGCCGCGACCGTATTCCGCCGCCTTGGTCATGAAGTGGCTGTTTGGGGCCGAGCCGATGCCGACGGTGAAGACGCGGGCGTCGCCGCGGTTCTTCTGGATTTCGTCGAAAAGCTGTGTCTCGTTGCCGATCGCGCCATCGGTCAGGAAGACGATCTGGCGAAGCGCACCCGGTTCTACCGTTCCCTGGGTGCGAAGGGCGGCTTCCAGCGCCGGCAGCATCTCCGTGCCGCCATCAGCCGTCAGGCCGCGCACATAGGCGATCGCATCCTCGCGCTTGTCCGGCGTTGCTTCCACGAGAGAGGGGAAGTGCACGCTCATGGTGTCATCGAAGCGGATGACGTTGAAGCGGTCCTCGGGTTTCAGCCTGGAGATCGCCAGCGCCAGGCTTTCCTTGGCCTGCTCCATCGAGGGGCCGGCCATGGAGCCGGAATTGTCGATGACGAAGACGACCTCGCGCTTGACCGACCTGGCGTCGGCTTCGGTTGCGGTGGCCGGCGGTGTCACGAAGGAGAGCAGATAGGTCTTGCCGTTGACGGTCTCGCGGAAGAGGCCGGCATAGGGGCTCTTGCCCTCGATCGCCTTCCAGGTGAGCTCGAAGTCGCGGTCGGCCGGAACGCTTTCAGCCTTGAGTGTGATGCGACGGGTAAGATCGTCGAGGTTGGCGACATCCACGTCGTGATAGGCGGATTTCACGTCGCCGAGTGGGAAGCCGGCCTTCAGGTTCACGGTGAGCGTGACCGGATTGACCTTGGCGTTTTCCTTCGGGTCGAGAACCGGCGCTTCGATCTTGTCGCGATCGGGAACCGGATCGCTGACGGCATAGCCGGTGCGGCTATCGAGATCGACGGTCTGAACGATCGGCTCCGGGTTGTAACCCGGCGCCACGACCATGGGGAAGCGCAGCGAATAGAGGCCGTTCGATTGGCGGACTGCGCTCTGGTATTCGATCTGTATGACGACCGTTTCGCCGGGGCCGATATTGGCCACCTGGTTGGTGAAGATGTTGGGGCGCTGCTGCTCGAGCAGAGCCGCCTTCTTGCCCTCGGCCTTTGCCTGCTCGTAGATCTCCTTGGCGGCCTGGCGCGGCTTGATCTGGCCTTCGATGAAGCGGTCGCCGATCTGCATCTTCAGCGTATCGACGGCCGAATCTTCGGGCAGGGGAAAGACATAGGTGCCTTCGACCCAACCCTTGCTCGGATTCTCGAAGCGCTGGGTCACGCGGGTGCGCATGATCGGGCCGTTGACGTCGATCTCGACGTCGGTCGCCAGGCGCGGTGCCTCGACGAAATAGCCGGGCTCCTTCGACGGGAAGAGCAGGGCGCCGGTGCCCACGTCGTTGGGGCGGACGTAGCCCGCCATCTGCTGCGGCCTGGCGCTCACCGTTTCGGCGGCGGCCTGGGTCATCAGACCGATGAACATAAGGATGCAGGCGGCAAGGGCCGCGAGCGCCAGATACATGCCCCAGCGCGCTTCGTTCTGCCGTGTCTTCAATGAGGCGATTTCGTCGTCGAGAAACATTGCATAACCCCCGTAATGCGAATGTGTTCGGATCATCGAAGAAAAGGCTCGGAAACCGGCTGTTGCAGGACGGAATTGCGGCGGACCGCGACAGTTGTCGTGGCCAAATTATGGCTTTTCGTAAATCACCGGATTCCGCTGATTTTTTTGAATAAATCGCGATCAAGAACCGTTTCGGACTGATACGGTCCGTGGCCGTTCGAAGCGCCAGGGCCGTTCCATTTTTGCGGCGCGCGATTGGCTGGCGAGCGTCGTTCGGACTGCGGCGAGCGATCGCCAAAGCTGATCGCACTCATGAAACTTTGTCATGGTGACGTTTTTTGCCCGCGTTTCCGGCGTTTTTGCCGTTCCGGCGCTTGCAAGGCCGGGCGTCTTTCGACATAGACCTAACCGCTATGGAGCCTGGCTTTTACGTTCCGTAGCGATCACCTCGTCTCGAAACGATCAGGACCTTCACCCATGGCCTTCCTTGCCGATGCTCTTTCCCGTGTAAAGCCTTCCGCCACCATCGCCGTTTCGCAGAAAGCCCGTGAGCTGAAAGCGAAAGGCCGCGATGTGATCGGCCTCGGTGCAGGAGAGCCGGACTTCGATACGCCCGACAATATCAAGAAGGCAGCAATCGACGCGATCAACCGCGGCGAGACGAAGTACACGCCGGTCTCCGGCATTCCGGAACTGCGCGAAGCGATCGCCAAGAAGTTCAAGCGCGAGAACAACCTCGAATACGCGGCTGCCCAGACGATCGTCGGCACCGGCGGAAAGCAGATTCTTTTCAACGCCTTCATGGCGACGCTGAACGCGGGCGATGAAGTCGTTATCCCGGCACCCTACTGGGTCTCCTATCCGGAGATGGTGGCGCTGTGCGGCGGTACCCCGGTCACCGTCTCGACCAAGCAGGAAAACAACTTCAAGCTCAAGCCCGAAGACCTGGACAAGGCGATCACGCCGAAGACCAAGTGGTTCATCTTCAACTCGCCGTCCAACCCGTCTGGCGCTGCCTACAGCCATGCCGAGCTCAAGGCGCTGACCGACGTCCTGATGAAGCATCCGCATGTCTGGGTTCTCACCGACGACATGTACGAGCACCTGACCTACGGCGACTTCAAGTTCGCGACCCCCGTTGAAGTCGAGCCCGGCCTTTACGACCGCACGCTGACGATGAACGGCGTCTCCAAGGCCTATGCCATGACCGGCTGGCGCATCGGCTACGCAGCCGGCCCCTTGCCGCTCATCAAGGCCATGGACATGATCCAGGGCCAGCAGACCTCGGGCGCCACCTCGATCGCGCAGTGGGCGGCCGTCGAGGCGCTGAACGGCACGCAGGACTTCATCCCCGAGAACAAGAAGATCTTCGAAGGTCGCCGCGATCTCGTCGTGTCGATGCTGAACCAGGCCAAGGGCATTTCGTGCCCGACGCCGGAGGGCGCCTTCTACGTCTACCCATCCTGCGCCGGCCTCATCGGCAAGACTGCGCCGTCGGGCAAGGTCATCGAGACGGACGAAGACTTCGTCTCCGAGCTCTTGGAAGCCGAAGGCGTTGCCGTCGTGCATGGTTCGGCCTTCGGTCTCGGCCCGAACTTCCGCATCTCCTATGCGACCTCGGAAGCGCAGCTCGAAGAAGCGTGCCGCCGCATCCAGCGCTTCTGTGCCGCCTGCAAGTAAGCTGCAAGCTTTGCATTCAATGAAAAAGCCCGCCGGCGACGGCGGGCTTTTTTGTTCGCAGATCGATTCAACGGGCGGCCAATTTGATTCAAGCGGATCGGCCAATGGGTTGAAATCCCGTTAGAATTTCACGCGCCCGGAACCTCGTCGTCGCCAACGACGCCACCCTCGCTTTCGAGGATGGAGAGGCGGCGGGCCTCGGAGCGGGTGAACTTCAGCCGCACGCCGATGCCGCGTTCGCCTTCGGGCAGAAACACCGCACCGGCATTTTCGAGCGCATGCTTCAGCGACAGGATGACGTCGTCGCCGGGGGTCTCCAGCTTGCGCTCGAACTTGAGGATCGTGTCTTCGTTGACGCCGGAAAAGCTTGACAGCATCTCGCGCGAGATTTCGATCAGCGCCCGGGCGGCGCGGCACTGCGGACCTGTAATCATCGTCACCTCCAGTTGCACGGGAGGATGCGTGAAGCCCGGCGAAGGGTCAACCGCAAGTGAGGTCCGTGACCGCATCGGCGCCGGCGGCGTGCGGAATTGCGAAGGGCCCTGCCGCCCTTGACCCTTCCCTCGAAGTTCGGTTTCGATGCGGGTATGGAGTCATGGACGGTCTTGTGAAAATTGGCCAAATACGGACCTATCATCCATGAACATGGACACCGGTGACCGCGATGCGCAATCTCAACGACTTCATCATCTTCGCCCATGTGGTCGATCACAAGGGGTTTGCGCCGGCGGCGCGTGTCCTCAACGTGCCGAAATCGACGCTCAGCAAACGCGTGGCCGAGCTTGAGAAGACGCTCGGGGTCCGGTTGATCAACCGGACCTCCCGGCGCTTCACGATGACCGAGATCGGCGAGGATTTCTATCGCCATGCGGCCGCGATGCTGATCGAGGCGGAAGCCGCCGAAGCCGTGGTCAAGGGCAGGCTCGCAGAACCGAGTGGCACGGTGCGGATCACCGCCTCGGTGCCGACGGCGCAGATGACGCTGGCGGGGCTGCTGCCGCAGCTGGCGCTCACCTATCCCAAGATGCGGGTGGTGCTGCATGCGACCGATCGCTTCGTCGATCTCATCCAGGAAGGCTTCGACATTGCCGTGCGCGACCATTTCGCGTCGCTGCCGGATTCCGGCCTCGTGCAGCGGCGCGTTGCCGCGGACGTCATCTGGCTGGTGGCGGCGCCCAGCTATCTGGCGCGAAAAGGCGTTCCATTCGGGCCTGATGATCTCGGGGGCCATGATGGCTTGCTGTCGTCGCTGGTGAGCGATGGCTGGACGCTGCGCCATCAGGACGGTGCCGCTGTTTCGGCAAGACCCAAGCCGCGCTTTGTTGCCGACGAGTCCCACGTGCTCCTTGAGGCGGCGCTTTCTGGGCTGGGCATTACCGCCCTGCCACATAAGCTTTGCCGTGCTGAAATCGAGAACGGCAGCCTCGTGCGAGTGCTGCCCGAGTGGCAGGCGGGACTGGTCACGACAACGCTTCTGATGCCGCATCGACGCGGCCAGCTCCCTTCCGTCCGGGCGGTCGTCGATTTCATAGCGGACCGACTGGCCGGAGGCTGACGGCGGCTACCGCCTCATCGCTGACCTGGCGGCCGCAAATGAAAGGGCCCGCGCGAGGCGGGCCGTTTCGTGAGATTGCTTTTTTGCGCTTAGCGCTCGGCGAGCGCCGGTTCGCCCTTCTTCTCGCGCACGAGGTTCATGAAGCGGCGGAAGAGGTAGTGGCTGTCCTGCGGGCCGGGCGAGGCTTCCGGGTGGTGCTGGACCGAGAAGACCGGCTTGCCGGCGACGCGCAGGCCGCAGTTGGTGCCGTCGAAGAGCGAAATGTGAGTCTCTTCAACGCCTTCCGGCAGCGACTTCGAATCGACCGCGAAGCCATGGTTCATCGAGACGATCTCGACCTTGCCTGTCGTGTGGTCCTTGACCGGGTGGTTTGCGCCGTGGTGACCCTGGTGCATCTTCTCGGTCTTGCCGCCGAGAGCGAGCGCCAGCATCTGGTGACCGAGGCAGATGCCGAAGACCGGGATGTCGGTCTTCAGGAGATCCTGGATGACGGGCACGGCGTATTCGCCGGTTGCCGCCGGGTCGCCCGGGCCGTTGGACAGGAAGATGCCATCCGGCTTCTGCGCCAGCACTTCATCGGCGCTGGTTGCGGCCGGCATGACGGTGACGCGGGCGTTGAGGCCGGCAAAGAGACGCAGGATGTTGCGCTTGACGCCATAGTCGAGCGCGACGACGTGGTAGGCGGCATCCTGATCGCCGAGCGTCGAATAGCCTTCGTCCCAGACCCAGGGTTTCTCGTCCCAGCGCGAGGACTGGCCCGAGGTTGCGACCTTGGCGAGATCGAGGCCTTCAAGCCCGCTCCAGGCCTTGGCTTCCTTCTTCAGCGTCTCGATGTCGAAGACGCCGGAGGGGTCATGGGCGATGACGGCGTTCGGCATGCCGTTCTCGCGGATCCAGGCCGTCAGCGCGCGGGTGTCGATGCCGCAGAGGCCAATGATGCCGCGCGCCTTCAGCCAAGCGTCGAGGTGCTTGGCGGCGCGGTAGTTCGACGGTTCGGTGATATCGGCCTTGAAGATGACGCCGACCGCGCCGTGGCGTGCTGCCGGCGTCAGGTCTTCGATGTCTTCGTCATTGGCGCCGATATTGCCGATATGCGGGAAGGTAAAGGTGACGATCTGGCCGAGATAGGAGGGGTCGGTCAGGATTTCCTGGTAGCCGGTCAGCGCCGTGTTGAAGCAGACTTCCGCCTGCACCTTGCCGGTCGCGCCGATGCCCTTGCCTTCGATCACGGTGCCGTCGGCCAGAACGAGCAGTGCTGTTGGTTTTTCAGTGGTCCATGCGGGTGTCGCGGTCATCGTTCCTATCCCGTTGCGGGCGCCAAGCGGGGCTTGAAAGCCCGGCAATCGATCGCCATTTCATGTGCTCAGGCATGGACGCGCGGAAACCCCGCGGAAAGTGCTCACATGCCGATGTCGTGCAGGTGCGGGAAAATAGCCAAAGCGCTCTTCCGGGTCAACCGGCCACTGTGAATTGTCTGGAAATAAAATTCCTTTTAATTCAATTGGTTGCGTATTCCGTTTGATTGCGCCTGTCACACTGGTTTAAGACGACGGTAACAATGATGGTTTCGAACCGGTTCCGGGCAGAGCACCGCGGGCCGGTTTCGACATGGAGTATAGACATGCGCGACCTGTTCGCTGACACACTGAAGGAAGCCCTGAAAGCCAAGGACGCACGGCGTACCTCGACCGTGCGGCTGATCCAGGCGGCGATCAAGGACCGGGATATCGCCAATCGCGGCCTCGGCAAGGACCCTGTTGGCAATGACGAAATCCTGCAGATCCTCGCCAAGATGATCAAGCAACGCGAAGAGTCTGCCCGCATCTATGATGAGGGTGGCCGACCGGAGCTTGCCGAGCAGGAGCGGCAGGAAATCGTGATCATCAACCAGTTTCTTCCGGCCCAGCTTCCGGAAGAAAAGGTGAGGGAACTCTGCGCCTCGATCATTCAGGAGACCGGCGCGCACGGCCTGCGCGACATGGGCAAGTGCATGAACGTGCTCAAGGAGCGCTATCCCGGCCAGATGGACTTTGCCAAGGCCTCCGGCCTGGTGAAAGAATTGCTCAAGTAAGTGCTGGCGCCCGTCCGCATGCGGCGGGCGCCGCTTCTTCCGTGTTCGGCTGAAACACATCGTCGAAGGCGCGATCGATCAGTGCAAATTTCTCTGCCTGATAATCCCAATACTCCCGGATGAAGCCCTTCGACAGCCAGACGTCACCGCGTCCCGGCGTTCGTTCCCATCCCATGCTGCCCAACCGTGCTGCCTTGTCGAAGATCCGCTTGAGATGGGTCTTCGAGATCATGAAGCGTTCGCTCAAATCGCTGGGTGAAACGGGGCCGATCCTCACATGCGCGGCGTGTGGATCGAAAGTGTCGATGCGGGAAAAAAGATCGTCCATCACGACGCCACCGGAATTCACCCAGGTGAAGAGGTCGAAGGTTGGACCAGGGCGACGGACCTGATCGTTGCCGACGAGTGCGTGGGCGACCGCCGTCTGCAAGCGCCCAAACCGTTCGCGATGCCCGTCGAGCCTCGTTGTCCGCGATTGGCCGTCGAAGGCATCGAGGATGGCCAAGTGCGCCTGCATCCATTTCCAGAGGTAGTCGAGCGCGGCGTCCGTGGGTTCGAGCGGTCGGCTGCGCTTGTCGGGTTGAACGGTTGCGTACCGGGCAAAGCGATAGGCGACCATTTCCTGTAGGAATGAGGCTGCGGTATTGCGGCTGGCGATATCGTTCTCGACGGCATAGTTGATGAAGCGGCCGCTATAGAGGCCGCTCGACGGATCATCGGGGGCGCGGTCGTGATAAAGAGCAAGCCCGGATTGCGCCATCAGCCAGCGCTGCTGGGACGAGAAGATCGATGCGAGCCGCGGGTTTTCTGCGTAGATCGCCACCATGCCGCGGGCATAATTCAGTACGGCCGAGAAGAACGCCGGGCTGGATGCGAGCACTTCGACGGAAATGGCCATGGCAAATGATCCAACTCGGGACGGCGAATTGATCCTTTTCGCCGACGCGGTGTCAAGCTCTACTTTTGGTCTTCAGAAAAACTTCACACACAATCTCTGATTGCTTGTAGCGGGTATGGTTCCCGTTTCGGTCCTGTGAATTGCGGGCATGCCCGATCACGGTTGTGGCGCCCAACGGCCTTGCCGCCTATATGGAGGATCGACCAGAGGTTTCCATGCGCTTTTCACAGTCCTTTCTTGACGAGATACGCGATCGCGTGCCGATTTCGGACGTGATTGCCAAGCGCGTCAGCTGGGATCGGCGCAAGACCAATGTCTCGCGCGGTGATTACTGGGCCTGCTGCCCCTTTCATGGCGAGAAGTCGCCGAGCTTTCACTGCGAGGACCGCAAGGGCCGCTATCATTGCTTCGGCTGCGGCGTTTCCGGCGATCATTTCCGCTTCCTCACCGATCTTGAAGGCCTGAGCTTCCCCGAGGCGGTGCAGCAGATTGCCGACATGGCCGGCGTTGCCATGCCCCAGCCCGACCCGCAGGCCGAGCGACGCGAGAAGGAGCGCACCAGCCTGCTCGACGTGATGGAGCTGGCGACACAATTCTTCGAGGATCAGCTGCAGACGGCCAATGGTGCCAAGGCGCGCGCCTATCTGCGCGAGCGCGGGCTGACGGGACGGACGATCGAGACCTTTCGCCTGGGCTACGCGCCCGACAGCCGCAATGCGCTGAAGGAGTTTTTGGCCGGCAAGGGCGTCGGCAAGGAGCAGATCGAGGCCTGCGGGCTCGTGGTGCATGGGCCGGACGTACCGGTTTCCTATGATCGGTTCCGCGACCGCATCATGTTCCCGATCCTGTCGTCGCGCGAAAAGGTCATCGCCTTTGGCGGCCGCGCCATGTCGCCGGACGCGCCAGCGAAATATCTGAACTCGAACGAGACCGAGCTCTTTCACAAGGGTAACGTGCTCTACAACTTTGCCCGTGCACGCAGAGCCTCGCAAGGGGCTGGGCGCCTTGCCGATGCCGGCCAGGACGATGCGGCGGGTACGATCATCGCCGTCGAAGGCTACATGGACGTTATCGCGCTGCACCAGGCGGGCGTCGAGAACGCAGTGGCGCCGCTCGGCACTGCGCTCACTGAAAACCAGCTCGACCTCCTCTGGAAGATGACGTCGCAGCCGGTGCTCTGCTTCGATGGCGACGGCGCCGGTATCCGTGCTGCCAACCGCGGTGTCGATCTGGCGCTTCCGCATCTGAAGCCCGGCCGCTCGGTGCGCTTCGCCATGCTGCCTGATGGCAAGGACCCGGACGATCTGGTGCGCCAGGAAGGCCGTGCGCCCTTCGACAAGGTGCTCGCCAATGCCCGCTCGCTGGCTGAGATGGTGTGGCAGCGCGAGATCCAGGGCGGGGCGTTCGACACGCCGGAAAAGCGCGCCGAGCTCGAAGCGCGGCTGAAGCAGGTGACGGCGGTCATCGCCGACGAGAGCGTGCGCCGCCACTATGGCCAGGACATGCGCGACCGGTTGAATGCCTTCCTGCAATCGTCCGGTTCCGGGCGGGGAGAGCGGCGTCCCTTTGAGCGTGGTGGCCGGCAAGGCGGCGGTCCGCGTGGCGCTGGCGGGCCACGCGGCCCGAATGCAGCCGGGCCGACGGCAATCTCCGACCGGCTGGCGCGATCCTCGCTCGTCAGCGGGCAGCAGGTGGTCCCGCTGTTGCGCGAGAGCGTGCTGGCGCTCACCATCGTCAACCACCCGCAACTGCTGTTTGACGAATATGACGAGATCTCGACGATCGAATTCGACCATCGCGAGCTGCAACGCTGCTGGGCGGCGGTGCTGAACGCAGCGGCCCATCACGGCCCCCGCCTGACGCGGGAGGGACTGGTCGAACAATTGCAGGCGGAAGACTTCGGCGCACTGATTGCGGCACTCGACCAGCAGGTCCGCTATGCGCGGCTCTGGACGGCAACCACGGCGGCCGCGCCTGAGGATGCACGTGAGGGCTACCTGCAGGCGCTGGCGCTGCACCAACGCTCAAAGGCCCTGCACTGGCAGCGGCGCGAGCTCGAGCGCGAACTGGCGCACGCGACGGAAGAAGGAGATCTCGAAGCGGTGCCGCAACTGCTGCGCACGCTTCAGGAAGTGCAACTCGAAGTGACCCGGCTTGAGAACCAGGAAGCGATCATCGAGGGCTTCGGCGTGCTTTCGGGCCGTGTGAAGGGACCGGCGGCACGCTAGTCGGGCATGGCTGCCCGATCCGGGCATTGATCGCGGTGAAATGGGCGTTTGCTCCCGCAGCGTATGGGCACATGTGTACCGGACCGCGAGCGGAAGCGACCTCATCCGTTGGATCGAACTCCAGTCTCTGTTGATGGCGCTGCGGGAGCAGGATCTCGCTTCACTTCGCCGCCGCCATGGTATTGGAGGCATTTGCCGCGGGAGATTTCTGCTCCTCCTGGAGGCAGACACCACGGCGCGCGCATTTGTGCCCGTTTGCTTGCGGATCTTCCGATCGGTCGGCGAGCGGCTCACTCCCCCTTATGTGCAGAATGCATAAAACATAAAATAATTTGTAGTTGCAAAACCGATTGCGTCACCCTCTAATGTTTGACCGACGTTCCGGTGTGGGGGGGGAGACGACGATGGCATTTACACTTTCTCGTGGTGGCAACAATGTCCCGGCTGAAGTCCAGCGCTGGCAGTATTTTTTGCTGCGACGCGGCATTTCGCAAGTTGGGCGCGTCGATGCGGATTTCGGATCGAAATCGGAAGAGGCGACGAGGATATTCCAACTCCAGCAGCAGCTTCCGACTAACGGTAAAGTTGACGCGGCAACTCTGAGCGCCGCTAGCCAATACGGCTATACGATCCTCGGCAGTGACTACTATGCCGCGCGCTCAGGGGCGAGCTGGCCCGCCCCGCCCAGCAACCTGTCGTCGCCGAGTTCCAGTTGGCGCAATACGAAATTTTCGTGCTTCCGTTTTGTGCAAAAGCAGAACGCCTATCGTGACCGACCGGAAAGGATCGTCATAAAGGGCAGCTGCGACGGCGCGAGCGCCGACTGGACGCAGGCCCACATCGTCGATCTGAACAGCAGCCTGTTTTCGCACGCGGACGGATTCCGCGGGTACTTCCGAGTGCATCGCGAGGCGCGGGAAGCCCTCGAGGAACTGCTGCACCAATGGCAGGCTGATGACCTGTTGCACCTGGTCATCAGCTTTGCGGGAGCCTTCGACCCCCGCTACATCTTCGGCCACAATCCCGGCAATGCGGCTCAGCCGGAAATCAAGAGCACGGATGCGGGCAAGCTTTCCAACCACGCTTTCGGCTCTGCCGTCGACATCAACGCCACATGGAACTGGATCGGCGAGGTTCCGGCTTTCTGCGGGCGCAAGGGTTCCGTGCGTGAGCTGGTGGCCTCTGCCAATGCTGCCGGTTTCTATTGGGGCGGCCACTTCGGTGGCGGACGCATCGATGGCATGCATTTCGAGCTTGCCCGTTGACGGACAACGCTCGGGCAGTTGTGGCAGTCCTGGTATGGGGAGGGACCTATGGCGAAGCAGACAGCGGGAAAGAGGCAGAAAACCACGGCAAGCCCGGCGGTTGTGCAGGGAATAGAGACCGATGAGGCTCAAAAAATCGTCGGTGACAGCCCGGTCGTCGGCGGGGACAGTTCTGAGCCCGCCGACACGTCCGTTGCCTTGATCGGACGTGATCGGGGAATACGGATAGGCAACAGAACGTTCAAGCTTGAGGAAGCCAAATTTGCCGGCCGCACCCTGAATGTTCTTCCCGACCTTCCGGACATTCGTGATCGCTACTACAACCCCAATCTTCGCGCCCTGCCGGGGAGTGTCTATCCATCGATCGCTTTCCCCGTTCGCGACCAGGGGGCGTCGTCTGCGTGCACCGGATTTGCGCTCGCACATGTCATCGACATTCTGACCCATAGGGAAGTGCTTGCGGCTCAACCCACACGCGTCAGCGCGGGAATGCTATACGAGATGGCCAAACGCAACGACGAGTGGGCGGGAACCGCCTATGAGGGGTCGAGCCCCAGAGGTGCTCTTAGCGGCTTCTACCGGAATGGCGTTTGCCGGCAGGCGGTTTCTCCTGACATTACCGCGGGTGAGTGGATCCTCACCTACGAGATCAACAAGGATGCGCGCGAGAACCGGCTGGGGGCCTATTATCGGCTGCACCCCGATTTGTCCGACTATCATGCGGCCCTGAACGAAGTCGGGGCAATTTATGCCTCGGCACAGATTCATGAAAACTGGAAGGAGCCGAAAGACGGTCAGATCGTGCCCGGTGGCGACCCAATCGGAGGGCATGCGTTTGCGATCGTCGGCTATGACGCTGAAGGCTTCTGGATTCTGAATTCCTGGGGCCGCGGATGGAGCAAGGACGGCGTCGCCCATTGGCGATATGAGGATTGGGCGGCTACTCTTATGGATGCCTGGGTGCTCCAACTTGGGGTGAGGGCGCCGACAGCATTCAGCGCCGTGCCGCGAGGAGCGCCCTCTTCGGCGACGGCGCCGCAAACACGCTCGGCACCCAACAGAAGCGATATCGTCGGCCATTTCATCAACATCGACGACGGGCGCTATGTCACGAATGGACGCTACGCGTCTCCCACGCAGACTGAAATGCAGGAGTCGGTCAAGCGCCTTACGAACTCGCAGGCGAACGATGGAGCGGGCTTCGGGCACCTGGTCATCTACGCGCATGGCGGGCTCAATTCTCTCGATGACGAGGCGAGCCGGATCGCAACCTGGAAGAGGAACGATATCTTCGGGCGAAACGGCATATACAATTTTCATCTCATGTGGGGATCCGGCCTGCTCGATGAAGCGTTCGGCCCGTTATCACAGAGCCAGGCGGGGCGCGCGACAGGCTGGATCGGCGACCTGCTATTCGAGACGGGGTTGGGAAAAGCGCTTGGGAGCCGGGCTTGGCGGAACATGAAACAGGACGCCAATGCCGCGTTCGACCGCCACGGACCATACAACGGCGGCACCTTTGGCCTGCGCCCACTCGTTGAAGGTCTGTCCAAAGCCAAGAAGCGGCCAAAGATCCATTTGGTTGGACACAGCGCCGGCTCCATCGTGCTCGGTGAACTGTTGGCGAATTTGGATCAATTCGGATCGCAAAATCTCGACATCGAGAGCATCCACCTGATGGCCCCGGCGTGTACGACCGCTTTCTTCAAAGCGCGCTACGAACCTTTTCTTTCAGGGGGAGGCACGTGGAAGCTGAACGGCAAAATCCACCTGTATCAGATGAGTGACGCACTCGAGCAGGCAGACAAGGTGGGCGTTGCCGGATTGCCGGGATATGGACGCTCCCTGCTTTACCTCGTTTCTCGCGCCTATGAGGACGCTGCAAACACGCCGCTGGCGGGAATGGAAATCTTCTCCGGGAATTTGTCACCGTCAGCCGCACTTGCGATCGATCGCTCGATAAGCAAGGCCACGGCGTCCACCACTCATGGCGGTTTTGACAATGATCCCGTGACGATGTCCACCATCATGGAGCGCATTCTGGGCCACAAGCCCCCGAAGCCGCCAACAGCCGAGGAAATGGTGGGATACTAGCGCCTCCCGCTTTCAAGCAATCACTTACTCGCGCCAATGCTCGGCCACCCATGGAGCAGGGCGGATATAGTGGCGCAGGTAGCGGATCGGGTTCTTTTCACGACGGTCGCCGGTGAACAGCCGGCGAATATGTCCAAGCGGCGTGTCCACGCGGCCGCGATAGCCATACTGCCCGTCGATCGCATGCTGTGGCAGCAGGCTGCGGGGGAAGAGAACGATGCGCGCATCGCCCGGCAGGTTCGGCGTCAGGAAATAGTTTAAGGGGAAGGTCCAATGACAATCCTGCCGGAAGTGCAGGACCCAGCGTCTCGGAAAAAGTTTCACCCTTCCCGGTACGTTGCGCGTTACGAAGCGCTGTTCGAAGCGGTACTCGTCCGCAATTGCCTGCGGGTTGGCTGCAAATTTTTGCTGCAGCGGTACAAGCTTGCCCACGGGGAAGCGAAAGACGGAGGTCTGGCCAAGGCGCTCGAACGGCGTCGTCTGGTTTCTGGCCAGGACCACGTCGTCGGGTTCTGCCACCTCGAAGAAGGAATCGAGCGATCCGACGATGACGATGTCGAGATCGAGAAACAGTACCGATCCCTTGAGATTGCCGAGTTTCGGTCCCCACAGGCGCGACTTCTGCCAGATCCCCGGCGTGTTCGTGGGCATGTGCGCGATATTGAGCGGCGGCAGGTCTTCGCAGAGAATCTCCGCACGCAAGCCCTCCCGATTGTCGGTAAAGCAGGTAAACGTGAAGGGCGGGGTAATGTTGCGCGCCACCATGGCATATAGCCGGTTGATGAACGGTGCGCCGTATTTCGTCCCCCAATTGATGCAAATGACCTGCTTGACGCCGCCGCTCGTCGCCAGAATGTTTGCCATGGTGACTTCCCGATCTTTGCTGTTCAGCTAAGGCACGAGGGACTATTCAAAGTCAGGCTATCACAGATATTGCTTATTAAAACTGTTGGTTATGCGCCGGAAGAAACCGTTCGTGTGGCTTCCGCCGTCTTGAGCTCTATGGCATTGCGGTCGTATCTGGCGATGATTGCGCGGTGTGATTCCCAAAGGAGATCCGATGGAGTTCGTCGAAAGGCCGAAGCCCTCAAGAAGCGCTGCCAGCCAACTCTTCGACGCCGCCGGCGCGCCGCCGCTTGATGTGCTGAAGCGCGTCTATGGCTATTCCGCCTTTCGCGGCAAGCAGCAGGCGGTGGTCGAGCACGTAGCGGCGGGTGGCGACGCGGTCGTGCTGTTTCCGACCGGCGCCGGCAAGTCGCTCTGTTTTCAGATTCCGGCGCTCTGCCGTCCCGGACTGGGTGTCGTCGTCTCGCCGCTGATCGCGCTGATGCGCGACCAGGTGGAGGCGCTGAAGCAGCTCGGCGTCAACGCCGCAGCGCTCAACTCGTCACTGACGCGGGAGGAAGCGATTGCAGTGCGCCGGGAGATTTACGACGGCACGCTCGATCTTCTCTATGTCACACCGGAGCGGATCGTCACCGACGGGTTCGCCGACCTCATCGGCAATGCGCGCATCGCACTCTTTGCCATCGACGAGGCCCATTGCGTTTCGCAATGGGGTCATGACTTCCGCCCGGAGTATCGCGCGCTCGGGCTGCTTGCGGAGCGCTACCCCGGCGTCCCGCGCATCGCGCTGACGGCAACGGCAGATCCGCACACCCGCGACGATATCGTCGAGCGGCTGGCGCTGACCAATGCCGAGGTGTTCACCACCAGCTTCGACCGGCCGAACATCGCTTACGAGATCGTCGAACGGGACCAGCCGCGCCAGCAATTGTTGCGTTTTCTCTCGCGGTTCAAGGGGGCCTCCGGCATCGTCTATTGCCTGTCGCGCGCCAAGGTCGAGGACACGGCCGAGTGGCTGAACGCGCAGGGAATCCGGGCGCTGCCCTATCACGCGGGCATGGATCGGGCGATCAGAGACAAACATCAGGACGTGTTCCTGAAAGAAGAGAGCCTTTGCCTCGTCGCCACCGTCGCCTTCGGCATGGGCATCGACAAGCCGGATGTGCGCTATGTCGCCCATCTCGATCTGCCGGGATCGGTGGAGGCCTATTATCAGGAGACCGGGCGCGCCGGGCGTGACGGCCAGCCTTCGGACGTGTGGATGGCCTATGGCATGGCCGACGTGCTGCAGCGGCGCCGGATGATCGACGAGGGTGGTGCGGCGGATGACATCAAGCGCATAGAGCGCGGCAAGCTCAATGCGCTCTTGGCGATCTGCGAGACGGCCGGCTGCCGCCGGCAGGCGATCCTTGCGCATTTCGGCGAGGCCCATCCGGGGCGCTGCGGCCATTGCGACACCTGCCTGAAGCCGGTCGATACCTGGGACGGCACGGAAGCGGCGATCAAGGCGCTCGCGGCTATCTACCGCACGGGCGAACGCTTCGGCACCGGCCATGTGGTCGACGTGCTGGTGGGGACCGTCAACGAAAAGACCGAGCGCTTCGGCCATGTGGGGATGCCCGTTTTCGGCGCCGGCAAGGATCTGCCGGCCCGCACCTGGCAATCGGTGTTCCGGCAGCTGCTGGCGGCGGGGCTGATCAGCGTCGACCACACCGCCTTCGGCGCGCTGAAGCTCGAACCGGATGCGCGCACCGTCTTCAAGCGCGAACGGCAGATACTCTTCCGCAAGGACAGACCGACCTCGGGCAAGGCCGCGCGCGGAGCGAAGTCGGGCGCGCAGCGCGAGCGCGCCGATCTCGCCGGCTCCGATCTCGAACTGTTCGAGCTGTTGCGCGCCGAGCGTTTCTCGATCGCCAAGGACCTGAACGTGCCGCCCTACGTCGTCTTCCCGGATGCGACCCTGATCGCGCTCGCCAAGGAGCGCCCGCGCGATTTTGACGAGCTGCTCGACATTCCCGGCATCGGCGAGAGCAAGCGCGAGCGCTACGGCGAGGCATTCCTGGCGGTCATCGACGGATATGTGGATGGGTGATGTCCACGCGCATTCACGACCTCCCGGCCGCGCTGGCTTCTCGCAAGGAGCTGAAGCGACACTTTGCTTCGTGTTTCAGCGCCGTCGAGCCGATGGTTTTAGTGGTCTCTCGCGCCGCTGACGCCGCGCTGCTGGATTCCTGTGACAAGCACAGGAATGAGGGAAGAGGGGGATCAGTGACAGCGCGCCATCGCTCGCTTGAGGGAGCCGCTATCTGCTCCGTCGAACGGGAGAAAACTCACAGGGCGTGCAGATAGTGCGAAATGTCCAGCCATTCCGGATTGGTCGCTTCGATCAGGCTCACTTTCCATTTGCGCGGCCACTTTTTCATTGTCTTCTCGCGCGTGATTGCCGTCGTCAGCAGATCGAATTCCTCAAACCAGACAAGGGTTTTACCCCGTACCTGGATGTGAACCCAGGTGTAAGTTCGTTTTGGTGCTCGTAAAGACGGCCGGGGAGGTCGCGGGTCACCCCAATATACAGCGTGCCGTTCCGCTTGGATGCCAGGATGTAAACATAGCCTTTCATTCCTTTAGGTTGCAGTAATTCTGGGCGACTTCAAGGAAGAATTGCAGACTGTGAAGGATGCCCACGACTCGACCCTCATTCCTGTGCTTGTCACAGGAATCCAGCAGCGCCGCGTCGGCGGCGCGAGAGGACTTATGAGTGACCAACACGGTCGAAACCGGATGGAAAATGTCCCTCAGCGCTTCCGGCGCGACACAATATATCTCTCATGCCACCTCGTCGTGAAATGCCCTGTCGTTTTTTCGCCCGGTCCCGGAGCGCGCGGGAATTTGCTGCAAGTCAAAAGCCGTCATGATACTCGTCATGCAAGCGATGTTTTCTTTGAGTGAGAGCGCCATGACTTCAGCCTTCCTGTCCCATCTTCGTTCCGAACTCGAGGGCCTGAAGACGGCCGGGCTCTACAAGTCCGAGCGCGTCATCACCTCGAAGCAGGCGGGCGAAATCGAGGTCGCCTCGGGCGACCGCGTGCTCAATTTCTGCGCCAACAACTATCTCGGCCTTGCCGACAACGAGGAGCTGGCGGAGGCCGGCAAAGCGGCGCTCGACCGCTACGGTTACGGCATGGCGTCGGTGCGCTTCATCTGCGGCACGCAGGAAGAGCACAAACAGCTCGAGGCGCGCATTTCCTCCTTCCTCGGGATGGAAGACACCATCCTCTATTCCTCCTGTTTCGACGCCAATGGCGGCCTGTTCGAAACGCTGCTCGGCGAGGAGGACGCGATCATCTCCGACGCGCTCAACCACGCTTCCATCATCGACGGCGTGCGCCTCTCCAAGGCCAAGCGCTTCCGCTATGCCAACAACGACATGGCGGCGCTGGAAGAAGAGCTGAAGAAGGCCGAAGGCAGCCGCTTCAAGCTGATCGCCACCGACGGCGTATTCTCGATGGACGGCATCATCGCCAATCTTGAAGGGGTCTGCGACCTCGCCGACAAGTATGGCGCCATGGTCATGGTCGACGACAGCCACGCGGTCGGCTTCGTCGGCAAGAACGGCCGCGGCTCGGCCGAACATTGCGGCGTCGAGGGCCGGATCGACATCATCACCGGCACGCTCGGCAAGGCGCTCGGTGGCGCCTCGGGCGGCTATACCTCGGCCAAGGCCGATGTGGTTGATTGGCTGCGCCAGCGCTCGCGCCCCTATCTCTTCTCCAACACGCTGGCGCCGGTGATTGCGGCAGCCTCGCTGAAGGTCTTCGACCTGATCGAGAACGGCGACGCGCTGCGCGACCGGCTCTATGCCAACGCTGCGCTCTTCCGCACCGAGATGTCGAAGCTCGGCTTCACGCTTGCAGGCGAGGGGCACCCGATCATCCCTGTCATGCTCGGCGATGCGGCGCTGGCCCAGGAGATGGCGGCGCGCATGCTGAACAAGGGCGTCTATGTCATCGGTTTCTCGTTCCCGGTCGTGCCGAAGGGTCAGGCGCGCATTCGCACGCAGATGTCGGCAGCGCATAGCGAGAACGACGTGCGCCGGACGATTGCCGCCTTCGAAGAGGTCGGCCGCGAGCTTGGCGTGATCTGAGGGAAGGCAAAGGTTTTACCCTCTCTTCGGCCTTGCCCCTCACCCTAGCCCTCTCCCCGCCAAGCGGGGAGAGGGGACGTGCCCGGCAGATGGCCGAGGTGAGTTTGGCCTGAGAGGGAGTGGGAAGGGTGCGGCATATCCCTTCTCCCCGCAGGCGGGGAGAAGGTGGCGGCAGCCGGATGAGGGGCAAGCCCTCACCGGGCGGATGAGGGGCAAGCCCTCACCGGGCGGATGAGGGGCAAGCCCTCACCGGGCGGATGAGGGGCAAGCCCTCACCGGGCGGATGAGGGGCGAGCCCAAGCGGGCAGACGATTTTGGAGGCAATCAAATGACGAACATGATGAAGGCGCTGGTCAAGTCGAAGGCCGAAGTCGGGCTCTGGATGGAGCGGGTGCCAGTGCCGGAGATCGGCCCGAACGACGTGCTGATCAAGGTGAAGAAATCGGCGATCTGCGGCACCGACGTGCATATCTGGAACTGGGACCAATGGGCGCAGAAGACCATCCCCGTGCCGATGGTCGTCGGCCATGAGTTCATGGGCGAGATCGCTGAAGTGGGGTCCGCCGTTACCAAGTACCATGTCGGCGAACGCGTGTCGGGCGAGGGCCATATCGTCTGCGGCAAGTGCCGCAACTGCCGCGCCGGTCGCGGCCATCTGTGCCGCAACACGCTCGGCGTCGGCGTCAATCGGCCGGGCTCCTTCGGCGAATTCGTCTGCCTGCCGGAATACAACGTCGTGCCGATCCCGGAAGACGTGCCCGACGAGGTCGCGGCGATCTTCGATCCGTTCGGCAATGCCGTGCACACGGCGCTCTCGTTCGATCTCGTCGGCGAGGACGTGCTGGTCACCGGCGCCGGGCCGATCGGCATCATGGGCGCGCTCGTCGCCAAGCGCTCGGGCGCCCGCAAGGTCGTCATCACCGACATCAATCCGACGCGACTGGCCCTCGCCAAGAGCGTCGGCATCGACCATGTCGTCGACGCCTCCAAAGAAAACCTCGCCGACGTGATGAAGGCGATCGGCATGACCGAGGGCTTCGACGTTGGGCTGGAAATGTCGGGCGCGGCACCCGCCTTCCGCGACATGATCGACAAGATGAACAATGGCGGCAAGATCGCCATCCTCGGCATTGCGCCTGCCGGATTCGAGATCGACTGGAACAAGGTGATCTTCAAGATGCTCAACCTCAAGGGCATCTATGGCCGTGAGATGTTCGAGACCTGGTACAAGATGATCGCCTTCGTGCAGGGCGGGCTCGATCTTTCCCCCGTCATCACCCACCGCATCAAGATCGACGAATTCCGCGACGGCTTCGAGGCGATGCGCTCTGGCAATTCCGGCAAGGTGGTGATGGACTGGTAAGGCCTTGAGGACCGCCGTGCACGGGTGATGCGCGGCGGGCTCAGTTGGCAAGGCCGAACTGGATCTCGATCTCGTGGTAGCGGGCGCCTTGGCCCGCCCAGCGATGATAGATCTCGCGGCTCTCGCCGGAGAAATTGTGCCTGCTCATCTCGATTGCGGTGACGAGTGGCGCGTAGCCCTGGGTGAAGAGGCTGCGCATCGGCCCCTGATGCCGTGCCGAGGCCACCATGATCGGCTCCAGATCGATCAGGTCGAGATCGCCGCGATAGTCGTCACCGCCCGTGACAGGCCGGCAGATGCGCCAGTCGAACAGCGTCTTGGCGTTTCTCGGCAGGCTCTGCGCGATGAAGATCCACGGGCCGGCAGGTGTCAGGCCCGTGCGCTCCATCTCTCCCTCGATCCTTAGCGCCAGCGCGGCGCTCTCGGCCCTGACCTCGGGAATGGTGAGCCGCCGCCCGATCGACAGCACGCGCATCGCGTCGGTTTCCTTGATAAGCATCGTGGCACCTCCCATCTGTGGCGCGAAGGTCATCCGCGATCCGTTTGGGCGCAAGCGAAAAACCGGAACAGTTTTGCGACTTGCCTGCTGAAATCGTGTTTGCGGGGAATTGTTTTGCGCGCCGCTTGTGAAGCTCGTGCCTGGTCTGAGACCGGTACTCTCCGTCGTCGCTGCGGAGATGGGAAGGCCCAGCGGGATCGGATCGGTCCGCCGTGGCGGTGCCGATCGTCAAAGACGGTAAGCGTTCGGTTTAAAGGCAAGCGCGCTGTAGTTCTGGTTGCGGGTGCGGGTATGACACAACGACGCCTTGCCGATTAAATTATCGGCGCCCTTGTCTTTCAGCGGGCAGCGCCTACATCTTCAGCGGAAGCTGATAAACCCCAAAAAAGCGATAGGAACGGTGATTTTTACCGAATCAGCCGGTTTTTCAGCGGAAATGCTTGACGGGATCGAAAATTCTGGGAATCACCATTTCCGAATAAGAAATGGCGAAATGACACGGCGGTTAGGGAATCATGCCAGAGGCGTTTCAGTGGCAGGACTGTCGGAGCTTGCCCGCTTTGCCACGATCGCTATCGTGGTTAAACAGGAATTAAACATCATCCCGTTACGTCAGGGGAAATGATTCGGTGGCGGGTGCGCGGCGCACCCGGACCTTCGAGCGGCATTGGCACCGGGCTCACGCCGGTTGCGACAAGGAAAGCGACGAACTAAATGGCAACCAAAGTCAAAGAAAACGAAGAAGCTGACGTAGAACGCGAAGGCGCTCCGGACGGCCCGCTTCTCGATCTTTCCGACGACGCTGTCAAGAAGATGATCAAGGCCGCCAAGAAGCGCGGCTACGTGACGATGGACGAGCTCAACTCCGTCCTTCCGTCCGAGGAAGTCACCTCCGAGCAGATCGAAGATACGATGGCGATGCTGTCCGACATGGGCATCAACGTGATCGAGGACGAGGAAGCCGAAGAAGCCGCCGCTGGCGGCGACGACGAGGCTAGCGACGACGACGGCGATAGCGAAGGCGGCGAACTGGCCCCTTCCAGCGGCACTTCGCTTGCGACCAGCAAGAAGAAGGAGCCGACCGACCGCACCGACGATCCGGTCCGCATGTATCTGCGCGAAATGGGCTCGGTCGAGCTTCTGTCGCGCGAAGGCGAAATCGCCATCGCCAAGCGCATCGAGGCTGGCCGCGAGACGATGATCGCCGGTCTCTGTGAGAGCCCGCTGACCTTCCAGGCGCTAATCATCTGGCGCGACGAACTCAACGAAGGCCAGACGCTCTTGCGCGAGATCATCGATCTCGAAACCACCTATTCCGGCCCGGAGGCCAAGGCTGCGCCGCAGTTCCAGAGCCCGGAGAAGATCGAGGCTGACCGCAAGGCTGCCGAGGAAAAGGAAAAGACCCGCAAGGTTCGCTCTCCTGCCAACGACGACGACATCACCAATGTCGGCGGCGATGTCATGCCGGCCGAAGAAGAAGAGGAAGACGACGACGAGTCGAACCTCTCGCTCGCCGCCATGGAAGCGGAACTGCGTCCGCAGGTCATGGAAACCCTCGACATCATCGCCGAGACCTACAAGAAGCTGCGCAAGCTGCAGGACCAGCAGGTCGAAGCCCGCCTCGCTGCCACCGGAACGCTGTCGCCGGCCCAGGAGCGCCGCTACAAGGAGCTCAAGGACGAGCTGATCAAGGCGGTCAAGTCGCTATCGCTCAACCAGAACCGCGTCGACAGCCTGGTCGAGCAACTCTACGACATCTCCAAGCGCCTGATGCAGAACGAAGGCCGCCTGCTGCGCCTTGCCGAGAGCTACGGCGTCAAGCGCGACTCGTTCCTGGAACAGTATTCGGGTGCCGAACTCGACCCGAACTGGATGAAGTCGATCAGCAATCTCGCCGGCAAGGGCTGGAAGGAATTCGCCAAGAGCGAAAACCAGACGATCCGCGACATCCGCCAGGAGATCCAGAATCTGGCCACCGAAACCGGCATCTCGATCGCCGAGTTCCGCCGCATCGTCTCCATGGTGCAGAAGGGCGAGCGCGAAGCGCGCATCGCCAAGAAGGAAATGGTCGAAGCGAACCTGCGCCTCGTCATCTCCATCGCCAAGAAGTACACCAACCGCGGCCTGCAGTTCCTCGATCTGATCCAGGAAGGCAACATCGGCCTGATGAAGGCGGTCGACAAGTTCGAATACCGCCGCGGTTACAAGTTCTCGACCTACGCCACCTGGTGGATCCGTCAGGCGATCACCCGCTCGATCGCCGACCAGGCCCGCACGATCCGCATCCCGGTGCACATGATCGAGACGATCAACAAGATCGTTCGCACCTCGCGCCAGATGCTGCACGAGATCGGCCGCGAGCCGACGCCGGAAGAACTGGCCGAAAAGCTCGCCATGCCGCTCGAAAAGGTGCGCAAGGTCCTGAAGATCGCCAAGGAGCCGATCTCGCTCGAAACGCCAGTCGGTGACGAAGAAGATTCGCACCTCGGCGACTTCATCGAGGACAAGAACGCGCTTCTGCCGATCGACGCTGCCATCCAGGCGAACCTGCGCGAGACGACGACCCGCGTTCTCGCCTCGCTGACGCCGCGCGAAGAGCGCGTGCTGCGCATGCGCTTCGGTATCGGCATGAACACCGACCACACGCTCGAAGAAGTCGGCCAGCAGTTCTCGGTTACCCGCGAACGTATCCGCCAGATCGAAGCGAAGGCACTCAGGAAGCTCAAGCACCCGAGCCGCTCCAGGAAGCTGAGAAGCTTCCTGGACAGCTAAGCAGGCCGCAAGCTGCGCGGCGTTCCTCGAACGCTAAAGTCGGGAATATTGCAAAATAGAAAAGCCGGGCAGATTGCCCGGCTTTTTCGTTTGTGGCTCACCCATGTGATTTATTGTGAGGCCTTGCGCCCAGGAGTATATTCGCGCTTTCGCAGCAATTGGGGGCACCCCGTCTAAGACGCGGGAGCAATCGCACCGCGGGCGTGATGCGTGCCCTTTTGGAGGTGTGAGATGACCACTTATGTCGTGCTCCTCAACTGGACAGAGCAGGGCGTGAAGAATGTGCGCGAGTCTCCGAAAAGGCTCGACGCGGCAAAGCAGGTGCTTTCCGACATGGGCGGCTCCTTCAAGCATTTCTTTTTGACGATGGGCGAATACGACATGGTGGCCATCTGCGAGGCGCCTGATGATGCGGTTGCTGCGCGTTTCGCCTTGACGCTCGGTATGGCCGGCAATGTGCGCACGAAAACGCTGAAGGCATTTCCGGAGGCGGCCTATCGCGAACTGATTGCGTCGCTCGGCTAGAGCGCCGTGCGTTCATATGAACGCGCCAAGGACGCTCTAGCACTTTGATTCTAGAGCATCTTTCCGCCTCACGTGAATCCACTTGAGAGCGGGATGCTCTAGAGCCACAAGACGATCGCAGCTACGCAGACGGGATATCACGGTGAATGACGGCCAGCTGCTACCTAAGGCGGCCCGTTTCCTGAGAGGATGCGAGCCGCGCCGCGCATGGCGTTGCGAAAGCCGTCGTCGAAGCTTACGCCACTTATCTGCCACTGATAAAGCTTGCCGTCCGCGTCCATGCGCCATTTGGCAATCCAGCCACGGGCGGCATCGGACCATGTGAGCGTGCCTGAAAGGGCGACATCGCCCTTGGTGTCCGCCGCCGGACCGACAAGGGTCTCCGGGGTCACCTGCGATAGAACGGCAAAGTCGAGCTTTTGAGCGGTCATGGTCGCTGCATCCGGTAAGACGACCGAAAGCGCCAGCGGGATGGCCGCCGCTTGAAGCGAGTCCGCCATATAGGGGCTTTCACTGCCGTCACGTGTGAGCACGAAGCGGCGCTTCTGATCCTTGACCGCGAGGAACACGGCGATCGCGGGGCGAGACTTGAGCCACGGCTTGCGGCCAAGCCGTGCGAGAAGCGGGTCCAGGGTCGCCGGTTCGTATCGACAGGTGAGGTCATGCGGCCGGTCGTGCGTGCCCTGTTCGTCGTGGATCGGAATACCTTCCAGCCGATCGCGATAGAAGAAGGTGGATACGAAGCTACCCGCTTGCGCCTCAAGTGCTGCGAAATCACTGTTATCGAGGATCGTCTGATCGCCCGAGAGTTTGACCAGCACTTCACGCAAGCATTCGCGAAAGCCGATCTGGCGGTTGATCTCGCCGGTGCCGGTGACGATCGCGTCGCTGCTGTAGAGTTGCGCTATGTCTGCCGCCTGCACCCATGCCGGCCCGCAAAGCAGCATGAGGGCGAACGCGTGCGTCTTTGCCGCCGGTGCAACGGTCCGGTTCAGTTTCCTGGCGGCAACGGGCAACTGAGGTCGCCTTCCTGGCAAGACAGATAGGTCTTGAAGTCCTTGATGCGGTTTTGGGTCACGCCGTCCTGGCATTGCGAGAGCACCATTGGATAGGCGGAGCCGCCATCCACGCCCGAGGCGGAGAACGTGCACTCCGCGTCGCGGAAGGCGATCCATGCCTTCTGCGCAGTGACGAGCAGTTTGGTCGCGTCCCGATTATCCTTCAGCCGCGCCTCGATCTGCTTGTATAGGGTGTTGAGTTCGGCATCGGATGCATCGAAGGACTTGTCCGCGCATTCGTTCATTGCCGCCTGGCTGGTGGCAGTGTCGCAATCGGCCGCCGATGCGGCCGGCGCCAGGCCGATAGACCCGACAAAGCTCACCAAGATCAAAACAGGAAATCGCATCACTCGCTCTCCTCGTGTGGCGCCGTCTCCGGGCAACGATGACCGCTGACCGGCACGCCTTCCGAAAGTTGCCGAAACGGCCCGATTGCTGAACGGCCCTTTGACAGTAAAGCCTATTTTTAACCTGGAGTAGAGTGAATTTTTTCCATGCACGCCGCGGCCGCTGTTCGTTGGCCTTTGATTCAAAAGGGATCCTTAACGTTTACGTTTTATCAATCTCTGGAGCGCCGCGGCTCCAACGGGCGGTGGCGGTGCTCAAGCATTCTTTCCCGAGGCATTCTCTTGCGCGCGCGAGCGGCATGCCCCGGGAAGCAAGAGGTTCTGCGATGCGTTGCGTATTTGTCGTCGTCCTCCTGTTTTTGGCCGGCTGCGGAACGGTGCCGAGAGACACCCGGAACGCCTGCGCGGTTTTCGAGCAGCGAGATGGCCTATTCAACAATTGGCGCCGGGAAGCCTATGGCGCCCAGCGTGAATACGGCGTGCCCGTACCGATCCTGATGGCGACGATCTATACCGAATCCGGCTTTCGCCATAACGCCCGGCCGCCGCGCACCAGGCTCTTCGGCTTCATTCCGTGGACGCGCGTCTCCACGGCCTACGGTTACTCGCAGGCGCTTGACGGTACCTGGGCGCGCTATCAGAGCGAAACCGGCCGCTGGGCGGCACGGCGTTCGGATTTCGGCGACGCGATCCGCTTCATCGCCTGGTATCACCGTGAGAGCGCTCAAAAGAACGGCATTGCGCTCAATGATGCCTACCGGCTTTACATCGCCTATTACCATGGCCACGCCGGCTATGCCCGCGGCAACTGGAGCCAAACGGCCAAGACCGGCGCCAAGCGGGCGGCCGGCATGGCTTCGGCCTATAGCCAGCAATTGCGCGGCTGCGGCAGCTAGGATGCCGCGCTAGCCGGCGGCGGCGCGGTCGAGTTCGGCGACATCGATCTTGATCATGCCCATCATCGCCTGCTGGGCGCGGCCGGCGCGGGCCGGATCGGGATCGCTCAGATGGCGCATCAACGCCTCCGGGATGATCTGCCAGGCAAGCCCGAACTTGTCCTTCAGCCAGCCGCAGTGCTGGGGTGTGCCGCCCTCAAGCAGTTTGTTCCAGTAGTAGTCGACCTCCGCCTGGTCGGCGCAGCGCACGAAAAACGACACCGCTTCGCTGAACTTGAAATGCGGGCCGCCGTTGAGACCCATGAAGTGTTGCCCTTCGAGCTCGAAGGAGGCGGTGAAGGCCTTGCCGTCGGGGCCCTTCTTGACGTCGCTGATGCGCGCGTTGCGGAAGATGGAGGTATAAAAGCCGATGGCATCCTCCAGTTGATCGTCGAACCAGAGAAAGGGCGTGATCTTCTGCATGTGCGTGTCTCCCGTGTTGGTTTGTACCGACCGAGGACGAACGGCGGTCATCTGTCCCGACAGGCGCATGCCGAAGCCTCAGATATTTTTTGGCCTGGTGTCGGAACCTTTCCATTCGAAGCGTCCTTTGCAGGTCGAAAGAACCGAGGAGGAATGTGTAATGACCTATGTCGATGGTTTTCTCGTTGCCGTGCCGAAGGCAAACATCGGGGCCTACAAGGCGATGGCCAAGGCGGCTGGCGATGTCTGGATGGAATATGGAGCGCTTTCCTACAATGAATGCCTGGGCGACGACGTGCCCTATGGCGAGGTGACGTCCTTTCCCCGGGCGGTGCAGGCGAAAGACGACGAGACCGTGGTCTTTTCCTGGATCGCCTATAAATCCCGCGCTGACCGCGATGCGATCGTCGCCAAGGTGATGGCCGACCCGCGGTTGCAGGGCGACGCCTGGAAGGACGTCTTTGACGGCAAACGCTTGATCTATGGCGGCTTTCAGACGTTCCTGGCGCTGTAGGCGCCGGGGCTCAAGGGATGCAGCGGCTTGGATCGGCAGCGATCAGGGGATAAAAGCGTTGAATAGGCAACACGTCGCATCCGAGGGCCGTATCGCCTCGGGTGCGACGGGCGCACCCGGAGATCGAGCCAATGCCGCAAACGACCATCACCATCGACACCCGCGGTCAGGGGCTCTACGAATTCACCGACGCGGCGTCTGTCTTCGTGCGCGCCAACGCGGACGGCGAGGGGCTGCTGACCGTTTTCGTGCGGCATACCTCCTGTTCGCTGCTCATTCAGGAAAACGCCGACCCGGATGTGAAGCGCGACCTCGACGGCTTTTTCCGCCGGCTCGTGCCGCCGTCCTCCGATCCGTCGATGCGCTGGATCGTTCACACGCAGGAAGGACCCGATGATATGCCGGCACACATCAAGGCGGCGCTGACGCCGGTCTCGCTCGGCATTCCTGTCAGCCGCGGCCGCCTGCTGCTTGGCACCTGGCAGGGGCTCTACCTCTTCGAACATCGCGACCGGCCGCATCGCCGCGACATCGTCCTGCATCTTGGCGCCTGATCCGGTGCGAATTGCGCCTGCGTGGTCCGATCGATGCGGAAAGGGCAATTGACCCTCACGATCCGCGTTCTAGATAAATGCCGAGACCAGGGGCTGAGCCCGCGCAGCAGTGCGGCTCGGCCGGTGCCGGTGCCGACTTGGCACCGGAGAGGAGGAGGGGGTATGACGGATGCACAGACCATTGCCAGTCGCTTCATCGAAGCGCTGAACCAGCGTGATTTCGAAGCCTTGGCGCGACTCGTCCACGAGGATGTCGAGCTTGATTCCCTGACCGGTCAGCGCACCGTCGGCACCGGCCCCTTGCGCGCCTGGCTGATGAACTATCTGCGCCGCTTCGATGAGCAGTTCGGCGATGTGGTGCTGATGCGCGACGCCTTCGGCCAGCGGGTGGCAGCCGACCTGACGGCGCGGGGAACCTATCGAGAGACGATGGAGGGATTCCCGGCCGCATCGGGCCAGAACTATTCCATTCCAAGCGTGCTCATTTTCGAGATCGAAGATGGCGCCATCACCCGGCTCAGCCACTACCGCAACATCCGCGTCTTCGAGCGCGCGCTTGCCGGTTGACCTTGGGCCGGGAGGCTGGCGGTCGGGGATGACAGCTGCGCGCGCCCCGCTTATTGTATGGCTCCGGTTGCAGACCGGGTTCTAGTTTCGCGTTGACCAGGAGATGACTGCATGAAAGCCATGCTTCGCAATTCGGTGCTGGCGGCTACGCTCGCCGTGACGAGTTTCGTGACCTTGCCGGCGGAGGCCGCGGGACCGATGCCCGCGCCGGAGACGATAGGCCGATCGGATGTCGATCTCGTGCGCCACCGGGGCTACTGTTCGCCGCGAGACGCGCTGCGCAGGGCCTGGCGCCTCGGCTTCCATCGCTCCCGTGTCGAGCGTGTTGCGCATAGCCGTATCGTCGTGGTCGGTTGGCGTCGCGGCTACATGAGCCGCGTCGTTTTCGCCAATGCCTATGGCTGCCCGCGAATCGGCTGATTTCGGGCTTGGGACCGGCAAATCCGTCGATGTTTTTTCGGGCGCGGCTGGTGACGGCCGCGCCCGATCTTTCTTAAACGAAAGGGCCGACAAAAACGATTGCTCGTGAGCGCGCAACGCTTTGTTGGTGGCTCTTAGAAATCTTATAAAACACTGCTAAATCAAATCGTTATGGCGCCATTGCCTTTCCTGCGCGAAACCTGCTGCAGCGGCGAATCTCGTAGAAGTGGTGTGCCGGCATCACGCTCCGGCAATCTGAACCTCCCATGAACATCGGGTTCCGCTGTCGTTCAGATTGGGGACCCTATTCTCTGATCAATCGCTTGGGACGGTGATTGCCCTTTGAACCCTTCAAGCCTTGGAGAGATGTCATGAAGAACCGCCTTTTTAACGCCGCTGCCGCCGCCGTCATCGCAATGACCGGCCTGCTTGGCGCGGCCTCCGCCGCGTCGGCCGAATCGATCCAATTCGGTTTCGGTTCGGGTGGTGGCATCGATGTTCAGTACCGCGACTATGATGGCGGCTACGGCGATGAACGCGACTGGGGTCGCGGCCGTGATCGCCACTGGGATCGTGACCGCCACTGGGATCGTGATCGCCGCGGCCGCTGCGCCCCGTGGATGGCCGTCGACAAGGCCCGCGACCGCGGTTTGCGCCGCGCCTATGTCGCCGACGTCTCGTCGCGCCGCGTCGTGGTCGAAGGTCGTCGACACGGCTACCGCCAGACGATCGTTTTTGCGAACGTCCGCGGCTGCCCGACGATCGGTCGCTGGTAAGCGTCAGCCAAGCAATCTTCCCGCCTCGTCTCCCCCGGCCGGCGGAAGAATGGCCCCTCATGCTCCGGCATGGGGGGCCTTTTGTTGTGCGGCATCGCGGCTGAAACGGCGCCGGCTTTCAAGCGCCAGCGAGCGAAGTGATCGTGGCCCAAGGCGCCAGTCGCGAAACCAGGCTTTCGAACGGTCCTTGCGTCAGGGCGTGCACCTCTCCTTGCTTCACACGCCTTTCATCCTAAACGTCCTTCTCCGTCATCCGCGGGTCAACCCGAGGACCCCTGCTTTGCGGCTGGATGCGCGCCTCAAGGGCGAGGAGAGTGGAGTGAGGATGATGCCGAGTGTTGGGAAAGGAAGGTGACGGGTATGGCCGAGGAGAGTGGAGCGTTGGGGGCGATGGTGGCGGAGAGTGCGGGACGCCCGCTCGCAAGCGGAAGCGTCTCAACGTTCGACCGGACTCAAGACCATGCATCGACTTGGGCGGACATGCGCCTGAACACATCGCAACCACCCGCAGAAACGAAAAGCCCCCGGCGCCGTCTCCGGAGCCAGGAGCGTTGATTGCCGAAAGCCCGCGCTTTGCCGCGGGCTTCCCGAAAGCCTTACTGCTTGATCTCGAACGTCACGTTGACGGTGACATTGTAGCTGTTTTCGCCGGTTGCGACCGGAACGGCGTCGGCTGCATATTCCTTGGCCATGCCGGCGCGCATCATCGGCACCGGCTCGGGGCGGAAGCCCTGCTCGGTGATGTTGACGATCTTGCCGATCGAGACGCCGGCAGCTTCGGCCAACACCTTCGCCTTGTCGACCGCATCGGCAACGGCGGCCTTGCGCGCTTCGGTGATGACGGCTTCCGGCTTGTCGTTGGTGAACTGCACGCCGCCGCCCTGGTTGACGCCCAATGTCACCGACTTGTCGATGACTTCGCCGAGCTTGGCGAGATCGCGCACGCGAACGCTGACGCCGTTCGTCACCTGGTAGCCGATCAGCTCCGGCGCACGGTTGCTGCCGTCGGTGTTGGTCGGATAGCTGTATTGCGGGTTCAGCATGAAGCCGCTCGTCTGCAGGTCGCGGTCGGCAATGCCGCCGTCTTTCAGCGCCTTCAGCACTTCGGCCATGGTCTTGTTGTTGGCGTCGAGCGCTTCGCGGGCGGTCTTGGCGTCCTTGACGACGCTCAGCTGCAGAACCGCCATGTCGGGCGCGACCGTCGCGCGGCCTTCGCCGGCAACGACGATGGTTGCCTTGTCCTTGTCCGTCTCCTGCGCCTGAGCGGCGGCAACGCCGGCAAAAGCGGCGGCGAAGGCGGCGATCGAAAGCGTGCGGGCAGTGCGTGTGGAAATCATGGTCAATGTCTCTCCGGTTGTTCCGTCCCTGCGTCTTCTTGGCGACCGATTGTGTGAGCATTGCGGCAATGGCTTGTCGGCAAAAAGGTTTTCGGCTAGAGCCAACACACGACGCGAACTACCATTGGTTCGCGCTGCTGGATCACTACGGTGCCACGCCTCGTTTCGAAGCGCAAAGGCCACTGTGGAACTTAAAGTTGCTGCCGTTTTCTATCCTTGGATCGTTACGATTTCAGGACATGAGGCAGATCCAGAGTGGGCCTGTAGCTCAATGGTTAGAGCCGGCGGCTCATAACCGCTTGGTTGGGGGTTCGAGTCCCTCCGGGCCCACCAATCCGTCCGCGGATCGTTGATTTCCTTAGATTTTTTAGCTGTTGTTGTCCCACTTTTTCCGCGTGGAATTTGGTCGACCTTTCTTACCCCAAGGGAAAGGGCTTGATATCCGCCTGTGCAGGTGGCCGAGGGGCTTTGACGTGTACGAAGACTGCTTCGCGCCGTTATCGGCGCAATCTCGCCAGCCCAGGCGGCAAGGGAGCGCCGATGGCGATACCGCCATCCTCCGAAACCGCAATGCCAACCCCGAAGCCGGAAATCATGCTTGACGAAATTCTGTTTGTTCCCACCACAACAGACGAGTTCTCAATTTGGATTGGTGGTAGCCGGTTGTCTGGTGAGGTCAAACTCTTACTCTGCGGCCAAAAAATATAGGAGATATGGCCGTCGTCGGCTAGGATCTTAAACCCTGAGCCGCTGGGTATGAACTTGATATTGGGCGCTGGTTTATCACCCAAGATCTCAAGCTCGGGTTTCGCTCCAGCTATGTTAATTACTGAGATTCTCCGCTTTCCATCTTCTAGGATCGCTCGCGTGCCCCAGAGAATTGGAATTTCAACGTCCGAGAACGTCACGCTGCCCAAGCTAAGGTTCACCCTCTATCTCCCATCATGTCTTGCAGAGCTTCGAGGCGGTCTTGGTAGTCATCTTGATCGCCGGCTCCAACTTCATAAACTCGGTCGAAGGCTGCGCCGTTCGCCAGTTGTCGCAGGTGCAGTTCAAAGATTCTTAGTGGATCACCAACATAGGTGATCTTCGCCTCGCACCGCAGTTCGTTGCCATCTCCTGAACTGAATGTCACCACCGCGGTTGCGCTCGTCAAGCCGTCGGCGCTTATCGAGAAGATCGGATCGCGGGCCATCAGCAACGTTGCCCCTTGCTGCATTGGCAATTCGGATGCGACGATGTCGGGCCATTTCGTCGATAGTAGGGACCGGATAATAACACTCGCGTCAGACTCTAGATCGAGCATCTCTAGCGCTCGATCAAAGTCCCCTGTTCTCCGCAATCCGTGGGCGTCTGCCTCGATGTCACCCCGATGATGAGTATGGACTTCGTCTCGGCTCAATAAGATGGCGCCGCCGTTCGCGGCCGCAACTCTAAGTGCTGCTTGCCAGATGACGAGGTCCCGCATTTCGTCCGCTTTGCCATCGGGCGGATGCGGTGGGGACTTTAGGCAAGCCTTGTTCAATGCGCCCTGGTAGTCTTCGATGGTTGCCGGACAAAGCGAGAACTCCAAATCCTGAATTCGGCCCAACAACTCAAGCAACGGGACTCGAGTGATTAATTCTGCGGCATCGAATTCTTGAACCTCAACGCCAACTTGACGAAGGATTTCAGCGGCCTTTTCGAGTTCGTTTGCGCGATTTGTATATGCCTTCTGCTGAGCAGCATCGAACTCGATCTGGGTTGTTTCTGGAACAATGATTTGGTGATGAGAGGCGGCGCATCGTCGCAGGAAAGCGACGACATGTTCCGGAAGCCCAGTCCTTCGCAATTCCTTGGAAAATATTACGTCAGAATTTATAACTACGTGCAAGGCTTCTACCTTGGGCTGCTTGTCCTGATGCGAATGTATTGAGCAACGCGGTAGTGTGCAACACTACCCGAACTGATTTATGTGGGACGGGACGCGTAAGGAACATAACGACTTCAAAGCCTGATTCTATGCCCTACGTTTCACAAGCCATTGACATTGCTGGCTTTTCAGAATTCCTCCAAGCCCACCATACTGTCTCAGGAGCCCATCGCCCTATCTACAGAGTTACGCGCCACCGGAGGTCCGAACCGAGCAAGCGCGTGAGAATCTCATCCGCATTTGGTCGTCGTTGACGGCGTTTCGCGAGCGTCGCCGCAACCACCCCAGTGGTTACTGACGCACGAGAACTGCATGGGCGCGGAACGCGATCCGGGATGATGATCGCCCTATGGGGTGCCTTAAACGTCTGGGTATCCAGTTTGTTCGCAAGACATTAAGTGGATCTTTGGGGGCCGTCGCCTGGTGCACTCGAACGACAGCTTCCCGCGCTTCGCCCTTGGGTTTTCATAAAATGAGGGAGAGGTGGGTGAACTCGAGGATTCGAACCTCTGTTGCGCCGGTTGGCGTAGCTTTCACTAGCAGATCACCCGCATTGCACGTTACGCGCTTCTAATCTCTATGTCACTATACTTTCCGTCGCGGCCGACCCAACGCCACACTACACGGTTTGCCGGAGTGCGCCGATCCCTATTCCATTTGGAGTCGATAGCCCGCCAACGTTCAGCGCGCTCCAACAGCCGCTGTTTCCTGATAGTTATGGTATCGTCATCTTTTCTCTCGCGACTCTTTACGTAAGTCTCGACTTTGTTTGCCAAGTCTAACAATCTCTCGTTCTCACCGCGCCTCGCATATATGGTCGCCAGAAGATCGATAAGTCGTGTTGACGGCCAATCATGGCTAAACGGCCTGCCTTCCACGATTTCGCGTGTAATTGCTGCATCGAGTATTTCCGTGGCTTTGTCTTTCGAGCCACCGCGTTTCAATCTCAACTCCGATATTGCCGCCTGCTCAAAGGCATATGCAGCATCGCGAGGCGCTATTAGGTTGACTATCTGCGTATAGGTGTTGCTCGTAGCAACGATATCAACCTTCTGCGACTGGTCGGTACGCCACCCAACTGTTCTAAGTTCTCTCGGCAGTATTGCTCTCGACGTTCGATCTACGTAGATCATCTGTACGCGAGATTTCCCTGTAGTATCTCTAATTGTTGATTCGTAGAAACCTTGCGTATAGGGACGTCCAAAAGGACTGAAGATTCTCGTCGCGGCGCTCTTTCGTGAAGCAGTGCGCGGCATTTTTAAGAATCTCAGCAGATTTTCCGATGTTGGAGTTTTCCATGTTGAAAAGCGGCTTTCGTCAATGTTCCAGCCAATTGCGCGACCAAGAGCAAATGTGGTTGCGCTCCAAACCGCAACAAAGCCACTCATAAGGATAAGATCACGGCGCGCTTCAGATGCTGGCTCGGCATTCTTCACGTGTATGGGAGGTGCCAGCCAGCGAATGCAACAAAGAATGGCAATTAGCAGGAGGCCAACCATCAACATGTTTACCGACCACCGAGTGAACAAATCCTCCACGCCAGTCAATTGGCCGACTAGGTAGGGCTCGTCGGTAAACATAAATCCGATGTAGACGACCCGGATCGCCACCACAAGGAAACCGGTGACGACGGCGAAGGATATTGCCAAGCTTTGCCGATACCCACTTTCGTCCCAGCCGAGCGCTTCCTTCAATTCATCCTTTATATCAGTTGCGCTTGACGGAATGGGCGCGAGCCAGAACGGCGCCTCCCCAGCCACGTCTGATAGCTGGCCCTTAAAGGACCCGTGCGTGCAAGGATCGGCTTTTTCGGATGGGAGGTACCGCCGGATGCTCTTATATAGCATCTTCGCTAGATCCTCTCTCCTCAAAACAATGTATCCAAGGAGCCAAACTAGTATTGACATCCAGAGAAGCACCACCAACTTCCGGGGAATGGAGAACACCGAACCGAAGGCGCCGAAATTAACGTTCTGTCTTAATGCCTTAATATCTTCTGTTGCTTTATCTTGGACAACGCTTTTTCGCTCATCATTCTTTTGAAATTCTTGGGCTCTAGTATCTGAGCTCTCACCGAACGCCGTGCCAGCTTCTGTACCATCACTTATTGAAGTTGACCCGCTCTTGGGCTGTAGGGGTATCGCACCCCTGTCAGTCAGTGCCTGTCGGAACTCGTCGACGCGGCCACCGACCGTTTCCTCGGCGGACTGAATCGCGTCAGCCAGCTCGCTGTGGCCGGGTTCTACGATAGACAGCCACGCAACAGCTAAGGAGAGTGAAAGAGACCAGATTAACGCATTGGCTTTTGAAGCTCGGGACCTGTAAAGGGCCAGATAATCCACCTGAGGAACAGGTCGATCGGGCTCATTGAGCGACATCCCCTTCCTCCCCGCCAGAGTCGCGTGTATTAGAAGTTTATTATACTACGGGCATATGTGACTTGCTGCAATCACTGAACGCAAGTTTTCTTGTCTCACTTTAGGCGAGCGCTGCCTTTCGACATCGGGCGTCCACCCCCTTACCCCGAAACCGGCACAACTTTCGGCTTCACCGCCGTCTTGCGCGCGCCTGCGTGCTCCAGCGCCGCCACTGCCACGGCGTCCCACTGGGAGAGGATGTGTTCCGCATCGTAGCGCCTGACGCTGGCTTCGGCGTTGGCGGCGAGGCGGGTGCGCAGGGCGCTGTCGCCCATCAGGTTGGACAAGGCGTCGGCCAGCGCGTCGATGTCGCCGTTTGGGACGAGGATGCCGTCCTCGCCGTGGTCGATCATGTCAGTCGGGCCCCATTCGCAGGCAAACGAGACGACGGGGACGCCTGATGCCATCGCCTCGAGCAGGGCGATGCCCCATCCCTCGTAGCGTGACGACAAGACGAAGGCATCGGCGGTCTCGACCCATATGCCCGGCCGCGCGGTGACGCCCGGCATCTCCACCCTGTCGTTCAGACCAAGAGTGTCACGCTGGGCTTCCAGTTCTTTCCTGGCCTCGCCTTCGCCCCAGATGACCAGCTTCCATTCGGGGTGTTCGGGAGCGACCTTGGCGAAGGCCTCCAACAGCAGATCGAAACCCTTTTGTGACGTCAGACGGCCAACGGCGGTCAGGACATTGTTGCCACGCCTCTTTTGCCAGACAGCGGGCAGATTGACGGCATTGGCAATCACTCGTCCGGAACGGCGGACCGCCGGTGGGAAATGGTCGAGCGCGCCCGTGGTCATGGTCACCAGCGCGAAGGCGCGTGGATACAGGCGAAGCTGAAGCCATTTCCAGAAGGGGCCGAACGGCTGCACTGCCGGGTTGTTGCGCTCGGACACGATGACCGGAATCGGGAGGCCCCTCGTTGCCAACAGCGTCAGCACGTTCGTGCGGGTGAGAAAGCTCAGGACAAAGTCGGGGCGGGTGCGCCTGATGACCGAACGCAGGCGATGGAGCCGCCTTGCCACCAGCAAGGCAGCGCGCAGCTTTGAGGCCTTCTGTGTCGGCAGGTCGAGGCGCTCTAGGGAAACGCGCGGATCGAGGTCGTAATAGGGCTGCGAGGTCGGCGCTTCGAGCGTGATCACCGTGACAATGCAGCCGAGACCTGCCCAGTGACTTGCGACCAGGCTCACGACGTGCTCGGTGCCACCGGCGCCGAGCGCTGAAACGACGATCGTTATGCGCGCGCCCGCAATTCCGGCTGTCCCTACGATGTCGGCACGTGTCTCCTCATCCAATCTGGATCGCCCCCTTACTCTCCCCGTATTATTGTTAGCGAATCCTTAAATTCGCTGCAACGACACTTTCGCAGATTGGTAAACAGGCGTTGGGCCTAGCTGCAGGTCGCACAGAACTCCTTCTGGCGGACGACGCTGCCATGATGCCGAGGAGATGGCTGCCACAGCATTCCGGTGAAATCGCATGAAGCGGAACATGCCGTCTGATGAAAGATCGTCCATCGCGCGTTCATATGAACGTGCGGGGCTCTGGGCTGGCCGTCCCATCTGAATTGCCGCCTATGGGAAGAGTCCTGACGCCTGCCGGTTGAACGTCGGACGCCGCGTCAGGGACCAGTCAGGCATTCGGGCGCTGGTTTCAATCGCGGTGTGTGGGCAGGGGCGGTGTCTTTGCTGGAAAGGCGGCCAGCCAACCCTTGCCCACTGGTCGAGCCAAGGAGCCCAAAAAAATGCCCGCAGGACGCGGGCAGTTTTGGAGTGGGCGCATACGCTCAAACATGTTGCGCCTTGCCCCAAGGTGGCTGGCAGAGGTCAACGATTTGTAAATGCGGTGTAGCCAGAAATGAGGGAGCGGCGCGCGCTTCTGCTCTCGCTCGCCGGCTTTGCGTCGAAATTTTGCGTTGCGGCCCATTTAGAGCTGTGATTCTCACGCCTGCGACCGCAGGACGTAACGAGTGTCCCTGCGTCGCGGATGATGATCGCCTGTGACGCAAGGTGCATTCTCAATAAATATTTGATTTTCCTAAGCGTTCTCCGCACTTCAGGCGGCTCGCTTTAGTTCTGGCTGGTGTGCTCTTCGGCACGTCTTCGACCCGCTTTTCTCCAGCCTGGAGCGATCGGTACAACCATGACGCAAGCCCTTAAGAAAGAAATTGTTAATTTAAGCAATGAATAATGAAAAAGGGGTTGAAGATTGTCGCCATTTCGCCCAAAGGAACCCCGGGCGGTCCGTGCCGCTATTCGAAAGGACGTTTATGCGAATCAAAGCCGCATGTGCCGGCGCAAGCCGCACCGCCGTTTCGGGTTTCATGTATCTCGTACCGACAACATCAGTTCTGAGCCTCCTGCTGCTTTCCGCCGGCTGTTCGTCGGCGGTTGTCGGCGAAAGTCCGCTGTTTGCGTCAAGCCGTTCGAGCGGCTATGCGAGCCCGTGGGTCAAGGTTCGCAAGAAAGAGAAGCAGTTGCAGGTCGCCGAGGCCGAAGAGGGCATCGTCGAACCGGCGCCGACGCGGCGTCGTACGACCGCCTATCTCGGTCGCGCTCCCTATATCTGCTCGCCCAGCGGTTTCGGTCGCACGTCGCACTGCTTCCTGAGGACGTCGTACTAACGGGCATCCGTTGTTTGAGCTTGCGCAATTCCGGCGGAGATCCGTCCGGCGTTGTTTCTTGGGGGATCGGGGCGGTCCCCGATCTCGGTCGGTGAACTTCTGACCGCCGCTGTCCCGGTTGGCGAGGATGTCACGCGGTTGGGCGGTGCCCGTCCGCGACCATGCCGACCTCCAGCGCGGAGCAAGCCCATGCTGGTTTTAATGCGGTGTCCTCAGACAGGCCGCTGGAGAATATCATTGTCCATTGCAGTCGTAAGATCAGCCCTTGCCGGGGGAACGCTGGTGCTCCTGTCGATCGCCGCAACGCCTGCGGCGCGCGCGCAGGATCCGGCCGATGGCGTCGACCGCTCGTTCACGACCGCTGCGATCGGCCCGGTCGCCAAGGGCCAGGCCGCGCGCGCCGTTGCCATCGGCGTCTATGATCCGCATGACGCCGTCGCCGACAATGATGGGCTCCAGCTCGAACATGTCTTCGTCTACTGGCAGAAGCCCGATCGGGCGCTGTTGAAGCGCAAGATCGCGATCGCGGCGAGACAAGGGCGGGCGCTGATGCTCTCGGTCGAGCCCTATACCCATGCGGCCAACTGGCGAGCCGGCGGCGAAAGGCTGTTTGCCGATATCGGCAAGGGGCGCTTCGATCGCGAAATCCGTGACGTCTGCACCCGCGCGGCCAGTTTCGACGGGCCGGTCTATGTGCGCTGGGGTCACGAGATGGAGCAGCCGAGCGAACGCTACCCCTGGGCGCGCCGCGACAGTGAAGGCTACAAGAAGGCGTTTCGCTACTTCGTCAGCAAGTGTCGGGAACTGGCGCCGGCTGCGCGCTATGTCTGGTCGCCGATCGGCAACCGCAATCTTCGCGCCTACTATCCGGGCGACGATGTCGTCGACGCGATTGGCATCCCCGTCTGGGGTCTGCAGAAAATGGACGTCGACTATTGGGGTCGCGAGCGCAGGTTCGGCGAGGCGCTGAAGGAAAAATACCAGCGCGTTTCCGGTTTCGGCAAACCGGTCCTCGTCGCCGAACTCGGGGTTTCGGGCTCAGCCGACTACAAGCGGGCCTGGTACCAGGAAATCCTCGATCCGCAGACCTACCGCCGGTCTTTCCCGCTTCTGACCACGGTCGTGTTCTTCAACGACAAGGAGCCCTACAAGTGGCCGCTTGGCTACGGCGCGCCGGACTGGCGGCTCGACAAGCAGGCGCTCAAGGCGCTGGCGGACCGGCAGACGAAAGAGGCGGCGGAACTCGCTGAGTGAGCATTGCAGGGCAACGCGCCGATCGTCCTTCGGCGCATCGCGTGGGGTTGATACCTCGTGGATTTCAAGAGCCGGCGATCAGGCCAGCAACAGGCCCGATTCACGGGCTGCGGCCACAAAGCAGCGGCTCGCCCGGTCCGCACTTGTCAATCCGTCGAGCGCGTCCAGGCAACGCCTGAGGGCCGCTCGATATTCCCGTCCGCGCCGGCCTGGCCACTGCCGCAGCAGTTCCACGGCCTCAAAGACCGTTCTGATCACGGTCTGCCGCCTTGCCGATAGCCGGAGGGGAATTGGGGTGGGGAAGCGTTTCTCGCTCATTGCATTCCTCGTTCAAAGTCTTTTCGAGCGAGAGGCCAACGCCGGAGCAGGTGTTTGGTTCCGCGAAGCCAACGACTATTTTGGCTCGGGAACGAAATAGTGTTTGGCGGCGGGGTCCTAAAGCTCCAGCGCCGCCTTAAGGTCGGTCGATTTGTGGACGCGCAGATCGAGATCGGCTTCGATGTGGTCGATATGGTGAACCATCAGCCTGGCGGCTGCGTCGATATCGCCACGTTCGAGCGCATTGACGATCTCGTCATGTTCACTGTGGCCGCAGCTCGATACGGTCGACTGGCCGTAAAGCGCAATGACGAGCGAGGAACGGGCGACGAGTTCGTCCATGAAGCGGCGCAGAATGCTGTTGCCCGAGAGGTCGGCGAGCGCCAGGTGGAAATCGCCTGAGGCCTTGATCTCGGCGCGGCGGGCCGATTGGCCGCGCTGTTCGGTCAGCTGCCGCTCGGCCGCCAGCATGCGCCTCAACTCGGCGACCTCGGCCTTGCCGATGTTTGCGGCCGCGGACCGCACGACGCCGGGCTCGATCAGCCGGCGGGTGGCAAAGATCTGCCGCGCCTCGTCGATGGAAGGATGGGCGACGAAAGCGCCGCGGTTCTTCTCGACGTTGACAAGCCCTTCATAGGAGAGCGCTTGCAGCGCGGCGCGCACCAACGTCCTGCTGACATTGAAAAGTTCGCCGACATCGCTTTCCGAAAGCTTGGTGCCGGGTGCCAGTCGCCGCTCGACGATCGCATCGCGCAGCGTGTCGCGGATATGTTGGCTGCCGGTGTCGGAGGCCGGGTCGGAGGCCAAGTCGGCCGATGGAGGCGTGGTGGTCAAGGACATGAATCGATCCGCGAAGCAATGCATCATCTTATCGTCGGGCGGGCGCAAGGGAAACGACAATCTGACGCGCAAGGGTTGCGCAGCGGCAACCGCGCGGCGAGGGCAGGGTTATTTGTCGAGTTCTGGATAGACCCGGTCGAGGAAGCCGGGTCTCAGTTTCTCGCCGATCAGGCAATCGGAGGCTGGCAGGGCATCGACCAGGCGGACGCGCGGCGGTGGCGGCAGGCCGCTCACCTCAAGCACCAGCTTCTGGCGGATCGCGACAGCAAAATCCTCGGGCTCGTGCACTGGCAGCACGAAGGAGCCGGGGCCGCCGATGACGCATTCGGCATAGTATTGGTCGAGCGGGCCGGTGGAGACGGAGGGGCGGATCAGGATGGCGAGGCCATTGATGGTGATGCCGCGTTCGATCGCGGTATCGCGGGCCGGAAGAACCGGCGGTCCGATATTGTTCGGGCCATCGCCTGAAATATCGATGACGCGACGGATGCCGGCAAAGGCGTTGGAATCGATCAGCGCCGTGCCATAGGTGATCGCGTTGGAGATCGACGTGCCGCGGCGTGTGCCGACTGGCCGCGCCTCGATCAGCTTGGCAAAGGCGTCGGCATCGGCGGCGGTATCGATCACCCGCCAGGCAACGACGGAGGATTCGTTGACCGTTCCGGCCCATTCGAAGTAGCCAATGGCAATTCGGCCAAGCTGGCCGCTTTCGACGGCATCAAGGAAGTCACGGTGCCTGAGCGCCTCGACATAACCGGCGCGCTGAACGCGCGCTTCGTCCAGATCCATCGAGCCGGACATGTCGACCGCCAGGATCAGTTCAACGTCGACATTCGTCGATACGGCGGTCGATGGGCTCGGGCCACCACTCAATGAGAGGATTAACGCCAACACGCTCAACATCGCTTCAACCAGTCATTGCGCGCGGTAGATTAGAAGACTGTAACACAGGATTGGATTTCGGCGACCATTTGGGCGTGGCCGGAGTTCAACAAAGAGTGATTTTACTATTGCCGCGACAACAGCATTGACGATGAAGGGTACAATCGGGAAGGCCAGGATGCTGGAGTTGACGGAAAATAAAGAGCTATTTCAAATTGATAGCTTGCAGAGGGCGGCCTTCACCTATTTTCTCGACTACGCGGATCCGGTCACCGGGCTGATTGCAGATACCTCGTTGCCGGACGCGCCTTCGAGCATCGCGGCAACGGGTTTTGGCCTTTCCTGCTATCCGGTTGGCGTCGAGCGCGGTTGGATCGCACGTGCCGAAGCGGCACGTCGGGTGTATCGCGTGCTGCGCATGCTTGCCGAAGGCCCGCAGTCGCGCGAGCAATGCGCGACCGGCTATCGCGGTTTCTACTATCATTTTCTCGACATGCGGAGCGGCGAGCGCACCTGGCGGAGCGAGGTCTCGACCGTTGACACCGCACTGCTGATGGCCGGAATTCTGACCGTCTCGGCGTATTTCTCCGGTAAGGATGCTGCCGAGTGCGAAATCCGCTCGCTTGCCGAAGCGCTTTATGCGCGGGTCGATTGGCGCTGGGCGCTCAACCGGAGCACCACGTTGACGATGGGCTGGCGTCCACCCGGACGGTTTCTGCCTCATCGCTGGCGGGGGTATAGCGAAGCGCTGCTGCTCTACGTGCTGGCACTCGGGGCGCCTGAGCACGCAATCGAACCGGAACACTATGCCGCCTTTACCGAGACCTACGACTGGATCATTGCTGGCGGAGCACCGCATCTGCACGCGGCGCCGCTTTTCATCCATCTCTTCCCGCAGGCCTGGCTTGATCTTCGCGGACTTGCCGATCAGCCGATGCGCGACAGGCAGACGGATTATTTCGACAACACCCGGCGCGCGATTTCTCTGCAGCGCGAGCATGCCTGCCAGAACCCGGGCGGCTTTGCCGGCTATGGGACGCATCTCTGGGGCCTGAGCGCCTGCCATGCGCCGCGCGGCCGGCTGCGCCTTTGGGACGGACGCTGGCAGCGGCTTTACGGTTATGTGAACCGGGGCGCTCCCTTTGGCATCGATGACGGCACGCTCGTGCCCTGGGCGGCGCTCGCCTGCCTGCCTTTCGATCCGGATGCCTCGCTGGCGGCGCTGGGGCATCTCGTTTCCGGCTACCCCAACCTGTTCAGCCAGCGACGCTTTCCCGGCGGCTTCAACCCCAGTCTTTCCGGGGAGGGACCGGAAGGCTGGGTCGATGACCGCGTCGTCGGTCTTGACCAGGGCCTCATCGTCATGATGATCGAGAACTGGCGTACCGGTTTGCCCTGGGAGTTGATGCGCAAGGTTCCGGCGATGCGTCGTGGCCTCGAGCGCGCGGGCTTCGAGGGCGGCTGGCTTGCAAGCCAGAGAGGAACGTCGGCGGTTGCCGTCTGCAGCGACGCTGAACGATGAGAATGGGCGATAAAGACGGCATGACCTTGAACGACCAGCAACCGACAGCGCAAACGGTGGAGGCCTATCCGCCGCAAGCGCTGGCGGTCGTAGAAACCTTGCGCGCGCAGTTCCCTGAGGCTGGCGTTTCGCTCGGGCCGGCAACGAGCGATTTCCGCGTGGCTGCCGCGTTCTGGGCAGAGGGCAGCCCGGATATGGAGGCTGGTCTTGCCTATCAGGACCGCTTCGCAACCGACATGACGGACCGGATAAGAGCGGCCCATCTGATCGCCTTCTACAGCAATCAGCTGAGCATGGTGCTGGGTGCGTTCTATCTTGGCGCCGGGCTCACTGCAGAGGTCGCCGGGCTTCGCTTCGAGGATTGGACCCGTACGTCCCGAGGGGTGGCTGTTGCCGGCAAGCGCTATCATTTCCGTTTCGATCGCCTCGTGCCGGGAGAAGACATCGCTGGCTTCGAACGCAAGTTCAGGGCGCATCTGAAACCAGTCATTGCCGTGTTGAAGCGGCGCACTGGCCTTTCTTCCGGGGCACAATGGCGACTTGCTGCGGACGCACTCGCCGGCGCGTTCCTGGAAATCGGTCGGGCGGTCGGCGATGAGGCGCGTGGCATGGCGGCGGCGCTGGCGATCGTCAAACGGCAGGGTTCGCCGCTCTATTCCGACGCGCTCTGTTACGAGGAAATCACCGCGCTCGATCCGGCGAGTGACGAGCGGCTGTCGCGTTACTATCGGATGCGCTGCGGCTGTTGCCTCTACTTCCGCACCGAGGGCGGCAGTTTCTGCGACACCTGCGTCCTCTTGGAACCCGGGGCGCGCCGCGCGCGGCTGGTGGCGCATCTCATGCAAAACGGCGGGGCCTGAACCCCGCCGTCTCTCTGTCTGTTCGCCGATGCGGCGGGATCAATGCGCCTTGGCGAAGCGGTCGTTGATGAAGCCGGAGACGACGCCGAGCACGATCCAGAAGGCAAGCGTGGTGGCGAGTGCGGCGACGGCAAACTCGGCACCGAGCACGGCCGGGACGTTGCTGGTAATATCGACCGGCTGCGGCGCGCCGTAGACCTGCGGTGCCGCGATCAGCACCAGCCCCACGACCTTGGAGACGATCTCCTCGCGCAGGACGATGAGATAGAGGCCGACAGCCGAAAGGGCGACGGTTGCCAACCACCAGGTCTGGCGGTCGCCGAGTTCGGCGGCCGGGAAGCCCGGCAGTTCCGGCGGCAGGCCGATTGCCGGCAGCATGTGCACCGCAAGCCAGCCGCAGGCGCCCCAGAGTGCGCCGTTCCGGAGCGTGATCGGATAGCCGATCACCAGGCTGACGCCGGCGAGCAGCAGGCCGAAACCGGAGCCTGTGACGAGATTGGCGATCAGCGTGCCGGAGAACCGGCTCATGCCGAACATGATGCCGCCTTCCTCGTGTTCGCCCTCATGCGCATAGGCCGGCGTGATCGGCGACAGCGCGTCGAGCATGGCGGAAAGCGGGGAGACCGCCTTCAGCGACGAATGCTGGTCGTGCCCCTCGGCGGCGGGTTGTGTTGTTCCAGGCTGTGCAGCCGGCTGTTCGCTCGCGGCCGGAGCCTGGCCCTCGAATTCTTCCGCATGCAGGATCAGCGGCGTTACCCTGAGTTCCTGGGCGCCGGTCATGAAGACACCGGCAATCAATCCAGCCACGATCGCGGCCAGAAGCGTTCTGACAATCATCTTGAAGTCCCTCGATAACGGCAAAAGCCACGCACTGCGGCGTGGTTTGCTAGCCTTCCCATTCGCTGTGTGATGCGAACCACGCCGGTGTGCCGGCCGAGATGGTGGCGTGCACGAGCACAGACATCCGGCACAGGCCGGATGCGTTCAGGTCCGCTTTGTCGATGCGGAACGTTGGTAACGTTCCGAGACATCGGTCAGTGGCAGGGGAAGCCGTAGGAGTGGCGGGTGTCGTGCGCGGTGTCGTGCAGCACCGCCGAATTGGCAAGGCCGGCGCCGAAGACGAGGAAGCCGCCGATGAGAAGGGCGATGATGCCAGCGGTCAGACGATCGCTGAGGGAGAGCGGGGTGCTCGAAATGGTAGACGTAGCCATGACAACCTCCGTGATGGCGTCGGGAAAATCCCGGATGGGCCCTATGCCCGCATCGAGTGGCAGGTTTCCTGGCTCACGGCGCTGGGCTCAATGCCCGGGATCTGCCTCGCCTTCCCAGATCGGCCGCCCTCTCGCGGTCTTTTCCAGTGGCTTCTTCCGGATCGCTCCGGAATGGTAGATCGACGTCGTTCTACAGTCGCGGGGTCGGCCGTGATGTGAATGCCCAGCATGGGTCCATCCGTCACGTTCCCGTTTACTCCCGAAACACGTTCGCATTCCGGGAACCAATCGATCCCAGATGATTAGGATCGCACCCCGGAGATGTCAATTAGGCCTGCGCCGCCGCCCGGTCCATCCGCGACAAAATCCCTGATGATCATGCGTTTATAGGCCTCGACAATCTGGTCGCCCTCTGGCCGATCGACCGAGACCGCAAGCCGCATGGTGCAATCGCCAAGGTGCATGATGAGGAAGGCGGCACTGTCGATCTCCTCGCGTGGCGTATCGGGCACGAGCCGGGCCCAGACATCGGCAAGCAGTTTTCCGCCGGCGCGGCTTTGCTGGAGGTCGATCTCGCGCAGCGCCTTGTCGGCCTGCATTGCCGACCAGATGTCGCGCATCACGGGCTCGGCGAGGAACATGTCGTAATAGATGTCGAACAGCACACAGAAGGCGTCGCGCAGTTCCGCGAGCGATGTGACCTTGGCAAGTTCGGCCGCGATGCACTCGTTGCACACGGCATTGTAGCGCTCGGCCAGGGTTTGCACGATCGCCGCCTTGTCGGGGAAGTACTGGTAGAGGGATCCGATCGAAATCCCAGCCTTTTCAGCGACTTCGCTCATGCGCATCGCGTCGCTGCCCTTCTCCTGGATGAGTGCTGTCGCGCAGGCAAGGATGTGCTCGACGCGCTCGCGGCTGCGTTTCTGGCTGGGTGTTCGGCGCAGCGCGGTCTCGTCTTCGGTGGGTACCGCGGCTGGGCTGATGTCTGGAATCATGAGTAATGCTCACATTTTGACTTGACTCCTAAAATACGAGGATTTATCACATTTGCAAATGTGAGAGATGCTCATGTTTGTTGGTGGTCAACCCAGGAGGAAACGATGTCTCAGAAAATCACACTGGTTTTGGGTGGTACGGGCAAGACGGGGCGGCGGGTGGCCGAGCGCCTTCAAGAGCGTGGCGTTGCGGTACGCATCGGTGCGCGTTCGGCGTCGCCGTCCTTCGACTGGGAGGACGAGGCGACCTGGGCGCCCGTGCTCGACAATGTCGATCGCATCTATGTCAGCTATCAGCCGGATCTCGCCGTGCCGGGTGCTGTCGAGACGATCCGCCGGTTTTCCGCCCTTGCGGTTCGCTCCGGCATCAAACGCCTGGTGCTGCTTTCCGGGCGTGGCGAGGACGAGGCGCAGGCGGCCGAACGGGAACTGCAGGCATCCGGGGCGGAATGGACGATCGTTCGCGGCAGCTGGTTCTTCGAAAACTTCAACGAGGGCTTCCTGGCCGAGGGCGTCGTGAGCGGCATGGTCTATCTGCCTCCGGACACGGTCACCGAACCTTTCGTCAGCACCGACGATATCGCCGACGTCGCGGTTGCAGCGCTTCTGAACGACGAGCATGTCGGCAAGGTCTATGATCTGACCGGGCCGCGGCTGATGACCTTTGCGCAGGCCGTGGCCGAGATTGCCGCCGCTTCTGGCCGTCCGATCGGATACCAGTCGGTGCCGGTCGCCGACTTTACCGCACAGCTGCAGGCCGACGGTTTGCCGGGTGACTATGTCGAGCTCATCCGCTATCTCTTCACCTCGGTGCTCGACGGGCGCAATTCCAGTGTGACGTCCGATGTCGAGCGCGTGCTTGGGCGCCGGCCGCGCGACTTTGCCGATTATGCCCGGGAGACCGCAGCAACTGGTGTCTGGAGTATTGCCGCATGATCCCGCTGATCCCCACTCTGGCGTTTGCCGCCGCAATCGGTTCCGGCCTGATGGCCGGACTGTTCTTCATCTTTTCAGTCTGCATCATGCAGGCCCTGTCGCGGCTGCCGCCGGAGCAGGGGATCGCCGCGATGAACGCCATCAATGTCGTCATCCAGAACCCGATCTTTCTCAGCGCCTTCATGGGCACGGCGCTGGTCGCGCTGGCGCTCGTTGTCGTTGCCTTCCTCTCGGGCGGCGATGGGCGGTGGCTGCTGGCAGCGGGCGGCATCGTCTATGTCGTCGGCGTGCTGCTGGTGACCATCGTCTTCAACGTGCCGATGAACGATGCCTTGGGTCAGGCCTCCGGCCAGGCAGCGACCGACCTGTGGCAGCAGCGCTATCTCACCGATTGGGTCTGGTGGAACCACGTGCGCACTTTCGCGTCGATCGGTTCGCTCGCACTCTTCATTCTCGGTTTCGCCCGAGCCTGAGGAGCACTGCCGGCAGGCGTTTTCGGCTTGCCGCGCTACAACGTCGCACTGCTGATATCAATCGACCAGCGAGCCGCAAGTCAGATTGGCGATCGCGCCGGTCATGGCACCGGCGCGGTCGGAGGCGACGAAGGCGGCGTAGTCCGCCACCTCGTCAAGCCTCGGGAAACGACCGAGCAGCGTGCCGGTCGTGGCACGTGCCTCCAGCATCGCCTCGACGGTCGTATCGAAACGCCGCGCAAAGCCTTCAAAAACCTCACGCGCGTGAGAGATCGGCAAGGCTTCGGGAATGGCATCGGGGCGCAGGCAGACGACACGGATGCCCTGGCCACCGAGCTCTCCAGCAAGGATGCGCGAGAAGGTCTCGATGGCACCGCAGGTGGTGCCATAGCCGAGAAAGCCAGACCCGGCCATGCGGGAGCCGGGCGTCGAGAGCGTCAGGATGACGCCCTTGCGTCTCCTTGCCATGTGCGGGGCCACAGCCTTGGCGGTGATGAAGTTGGCTCGGCTGTAGGTCATGATCGGTCGCTCGAAGTCTTCGAGCGATAGGTCGGAAAACGGCGGTCCTTGCACATGGGCGAAACCGACTGCCGTCAGCGCGATATCGATGGCGCTGGCTCTGTCGACAACGGTGCGGGCGTGGCGCTCCACCGCCGGCTGGTCCAGAACGTCGAGCAGATCGAAATCCGCACGGCCGCCGGCATCGCTAATCTCACTCACCGTGCGTTGAAGCCTCTCGGCAGTGCGGCCGACGAGAAAAACCCGCGCACCTTCGCGGGCAAATGCGCGGGCGGCAGCGCCACCGATCGCGCCGCTGCCGCCATAGACGACGGCCGTCTTGCCTTCGAGCAACATCGAAATCGTCCTCCTCGCAAGTTTGGTTCACGGGTTCGGGATGCGCGCTTCGTATTCCTGTTCGAGCTTCGTGAATTTGCTCCAGAAGGCCGACGGTTGCTCGCCTTCCAAAAGGTCGCGCAACAGGTCGAGATGCACGTGCCAGCCGGCGGAAAAGCTGGTCATGATCCCGCGGTTGGCGATGCGGGTATGTGTGACGATGAGCAGCACCTTGTCGCCGCGGGGACTGAGCTCGAAGCGCACCTCGGACGGCGTATCGGTTCCTTCTTCCCAGCTATAGGCAAGCAGGCGCGGCGGGTCCCAGGCGAGCACATGGCCGTGCTTGCGCACTTCTCCGGCGTGATCGACGTATTTCTGCGGCGGTTGATCATCGTCCGTCGTCAGTTCCGAATGGCGGAAGACGTGTTCGACCGTGGCGCCCTCGGAAGAGCCGATCGTTCCCGATGCCATCCAGAGCCGGCGCTTGTTTTCCTCGGTCAGATAGGACCAGACCCGCTCGATCGGGCCGGGCAAGAGGCGCTCGATACGCACCGCGTCGGGGGCGATGACGCGGCCGTAGTCGGTGCTGGCAAAGGCTGTGGAATGCGAAGTCATGGTTTTTCCTCCGGATCGTTTTGAACAGTTGCGTCGTCGGCCAGAAGCAGCGCCTCGAGTGCGTCGATGCGCGTCCGCCAGAAGGCTTCATAGTGGCGCATCCACTCCATGCCCGCATGCATCGGCGCTGCATCGAGCCGGCACACATGCGTGCGACCTTTCACTTCGCGGCGCACCAGACCAGCTCCTTCCAGCACCTTGATATGCTTCGATGCCGCGGCCAGCGAGATCGAGAAGGGCGCCGCAAGCTCGCCCACCAATCTCTCGCCCTGCGAAAGGTTCTGGAGCATGGCGCGGCGCGTCGGATCCGAAAGCGCGTGGAACACGGCATCGAGATGTTCGTTCTGATATTCAACCATGTTGTTGAATATCTCTTCGATCGAGGTGATTGTCAACCGGTTGGTTGAATTTAGTAGTAGCGCGAGAAGGAGTGGTCACGCGGCCCGTCGTCGTGGATGTGCCTTCCCTTCCAGGCGGCGAGCGTATCGGAGAGGTCGTCCGTCGGTACCATCTGGGCGAACTGTTCGCTTTCGACGAGCAGCCCCTCCGCTATCGACATGTTGAGGCCGCGGGTGACCGCGGTGATGATCGAGCGGACGGCGAGCGGCGAATAGCCCATGATGCGTGTGGCGAGGGCGCGGGCGGCGGGCATCAGTTCCTCATGGGCGACGACGTGGTTGACGAGGCCCATCTCCCGCGCGCGATCCGGCGAGAAATCCTCTCCCGTCAACAGCAGTTCGAGCGCGCGCTTGCGGCCGGCGAGGCGCGGCAGGCGCTGGGTGCCGCCGAAGGTCGGCGGCATGCAGAGCTTGATCTCCGGCTTGGCGAAGCATGCCCGCTCACTGGCGATCGCCAGGTGCACCGCTTCGGTGATCTCGCAGCCGCCGCCGTAGGCAATCCCGTTGACGGCGGCGATGAGCGGCTTCGGGAAGGCTTCGAGCCGCGCCGTCAGCCCTTGGCCGCGGCGGACGAAATCGCGCACCGCCGGGTTTACGCCCTTCGCCACGCTTTCCGAGAATTCGTGGATGTCGCCGCCGGCGGAAAAGGCGCGCTCGCCCGCGCCGGTGATGATCACGGCGCCGACCTTGTCGTTCACCTCGATCGCATCGAGAAGGGCGAGAAGCCGATCGATCAGCTCGTAGTTGAGTGCATTGAGCTTCTCTGGGCGGTTGAGGGTGAGGAGGGCGATGCCCTCGGAAATCTGCATCAGCACGGTGTTGGACATGGTTGCTCTCCGGCTTGGGTTGACAGGAAGAAGCTAGGTGAGGGAAGATGCGAAGTATATTCACTAGTCGGTATACTTGAGCGATGGCGAAACCTGAGAAATCGACCCGCGACACGATCGTCGGCGCTGCGGCAAAACTCTTCTATGCCGAGGGCATACGTGCCGTCAGCGTCGACGCGGTGGCCGAGGAAGCGGGCGTGACGAAGCGCACGCTCTACTATCATTTCGACAGCAAGGACGAACTGATTGCCGCCTATCTCGAAGGCCGCGACCAGCCGAACCTCGAGCTCTTCCGGAATTGGTTCGACATGGCGGAGGGCGATCTGGCGGCCAAGGTCGAGGCGATCTTCGCCAACCTGGCGCGGGCGGCACGCCACCCGAAGTGGAAGGGCTGCGGTTTCCTGCGCACCGCGGCGGAGCTTGCCAACATGCCCGGCCACCCGGCGATCCGCATTGGTGCTGCGCACAAGAAGAAGTTCGAGGCCTGGATGGCTGAGACCTTTGCTGAAGCCGGCACCGGCGAGCCGTCTGTGCTGGCGAAGCAGATCCTGCTGCTGCTCGATGGCAGCTTTGCCGTGGTGCTGCTGCATCGGGATGCAAGCTACATGGAAACGGCGGGCATGGCGGCGGCGACGCTTGTGCGCGTGGCGCTTGCCAGTGCGAACCCGAAGGCGTCAGCGGAGCGCGGCGGCCACGTCCTGACGTGAGATGTGGTTTCCGCTTCAATCGGACGCGAATGGCGGGCAGTATAGGCTGCATCGCTATAAGCCGAACACCTGTGAGGGCCGGATGCGGCCGCGTTGCGGCTCGCCGGAGCTGGAGGAATCTATGACCGTCAAACGTATTGTCTCCAACCTCTACGCCCCGGACCCGGAGATGGCGCGCGCCTTCTACGGCGACCTGCTGGAGCTGGAAGTGGTCATGGATCACGGCTGGATCCTGACATTCGCCGAGAAGGGGGCCTCCGCGATGCCGCAACTGAGCGTCGCCAGCGAGGGCGGCAACAATACGCCCGTGCCGGTGCTCTCCATCGAAGTGGACGACGTCGATCGGACCTATGGGCGGGCCAAGGCCGCGGGTGTCGAGATTGTCTACGACATCACCAACGAGCCCTGGGGCGTGCGCCGCTTCTTCATGCGCGACCCCTTCGGCAACGTCGTCAACATTCTCTCGCATTAACGGGCAGCCGTCGGCCGGACCGGCGGCTGTCGTGTCTGGTTGCAATCAGGACAGCGTCAGCGCGTTGGCAAGGTCCGCCACCAGATCTTCGGGATGCTCGATGCCGATCGACAGGCGGATGGTCGAATCGAGCACGCCGATGCGGCGGCGCACCTCGACCGGCACGCCGGAGTGGGTCATCGCCGCGGGGTGGCTGGCAAGCGATTCCGTGCCGCCGAGGCTGACGGCGAGCTTGAAGATCTGCAGCGCATTGAGGAAGCGGAAGGCCGCTTCCTGGCCGCCCGCGATATCGAAGGAGAAGGTCGAGCCAGCGCCGGTGCACTGTGCCTTGAAGGTACGGCCGACGGGCGAAGCCTCGTCATGGAAGGGCAGGTAGTGGATGCGCTCGACCTTCGGGTGATCGCGCAGGAACTCGGCGACGATGCGGGCATTGTCGTCGGCCTTCTGCATGCGCACTGACAGTGTTTCGAGCGAGCGGCCGAGCATCCAGCAGGAATGCGGATCAAGCTGCGTGCCGATCGCGCCGCGCAAGGCCTTGACCTGCTTCATGACAGCCTTCGAGCCGAGGGCGGCGCCTGCGATCAGGTCGGAATGGCCGCCGACATATTTGGTCAGCGAATAAAGCGAGATGTCGGCGCCGTGTTCGATCGGCCGCTGGAAGACGGGCCCGAGCAGCGTGTTGTCGCAAGCGATAACGGGTGTGTGGCCCTGTTTCCGGCCGATCTGATCGGCGACGCGGCGGATCATGGCGACGTCGACGAGGCTGTTGGTCGGGTTCGCCGGCGTTTCGATGAGGATCACCGAGATCCGGCCCTTGGCCATTGCCTCTTCGGCAGCGGCGCTGACCGCTTCGTCACTCACGCCATCGGCAAAGCCGACGGCCGCAACGCCGAGATTGAGGAAGGTTCGGGCAAGCAGCGTCTCGGTGCCGCCATAGAGCGGCTGGCTGTGCAGCACGGCATCGCCCGGTTTCACAAAGGCGAGCAGCGTGGTGGCGATCGCCGACATGCCGGAGGAAAACAGCGCGCAGCTCTCGGTGCGCTCGTAGACGGCGAGGCGGTCCTCGACGATCTCGCTGTTTGGATGGTTGAAGCGCGAATAGACGAGGCCGGCGCCCACGCCCGCCGGCGGCTCGCGGCGGCCGGAGACGAAGTCGAAGAAGTCGCGGCCCTCTTCGGCGGAGCGGAAGACGAAGGTCGAGGTCAGGAACACCGGTGGCTTGACTGCGCCCTCCGACAGTTCCGGATCGTAGCCATAATTCAGCATCAGGGTTTCGGGATGCAGCTTGTGGTTTCCGATATGGGTCTTGGAGGGATGCGGTGCGGTCATGACTTGTCTCCTGAAGGGAAGCGGACTCGACTGACTGGCAAATTATATCAGATGCCTGGGCCGATCCTTGCTATTTCCGGCCGGATCGCCTTGAGTTGCGCAAAGATTTGGCTGAATGGAAAAGATATGGCGCAGAAAATTGCCGACGAGACGGATCGCAGAATTTTGAAGGAACTCGTTGCCGATGCCCGCCTCACCAATAACGAGCTCGCCGAGCGGGTCGGGCTTTCGGCCTCGCCCTGCCTGCGCCGGCTGAGGCGGCTCGAAGAAACCGGCGTCATTCGCGGTTATACGGCGCTGATCGATCCCGCCGTCGACGGCTGGACGATGACGGCGATCGCGACCGTCCGGCTCAGCCGCCAGCACGAGGACGAGATCGTGATGTTCGAGGAGGCGGTGCGCGGCTGGGACGAAGTGCTCGAATGCCATCTGGTGACCGGCTCGCGCGACTACGTGCTGAAGGTCATGAGTTCCGGGCTTGAACACTACGAGCGCTTCATCAAGGAAAAGATCGCCAGGCTTAAATGCGTCGCCTCGATCGAAACGAGCTTCGTCATGAACACGATCAAGGAGCGCCGGATCTAGGCTCACTCCGGATGCCGGTACAACGGTCGTAACTCTTTGAAGACGTTTGATATCCTCCGGCCGATGGCATGATCGAGACACACAGGCTCCGGCCGACGGCTTTGAAAGTGCCGGGGGTGCCCTAGATTCAAAGAATTAGGGCGTCCCAAACGCTCGGCCGGACGCCTGGTTCTCTCGGAGAGAGACGATGGATTTCGCAGAAGCGTTCTACCCCGTCGCTTCCTGGTTGCGGGCGGTCCTACTGAATGAGTGGACGTATTATCAACTCGCCCTCATCGTCGCCGGCTACCTGACCTGCGGCGCGCTTGCCAGGCGGATAGAGCCGTTGGTCGAGGCCCGCGCCCGCACGATCAAGGGCAATCCGGATTTGCTGCGCGTGATCATCGCCTTCATGCGGCGGCTGCGGTGGCTCTTTCTGATCGTTTGGCTCTGGATCGCCGACGGAATGATATTGCGCTTCGGGTGGCCGTCCTATCGATGGCTGGTGGCGACCGCGCTGACGCTGACGGCGGCGTGGTTTGTCATCTCGGTGCTCACGCGCATCATCCGCAACCAGATGCTGGCACGCGTGACTGCCGTCGTGGGCTGGATCTACTTTGCGCTTTATGCAATCGGGCTTGATCGCGTGATCCTGACGACACTCGATGGTGTCGCCGTCAATCTCGGTGCGGTTCGTCTGTCGCTGTTGCTCGTGCTGAAAGCCGTCGTGCTTTCTTCCGCGCTGATCTGGCTTGCCGTGCTGATGGGCAATGTCTCGTCGCACTGGATACAGAGGTCTGCGGATCTCACGCCCTCCTTCAAGGTGCTGATCAGCAAGCTGGTCAAGATCGTCCTGATCGGCTTTGCCGGCGCCATCGCGCTCTCGGCGACCGGCATCGACTTGACGGCGCTGACTGTCTTTTCCGGGGCGGTCGGCGTCGGTATCGGTTTCGGCCTGCAGAAGGTGGTTTCCAACTTCATCTCCGGCATCATCATCCTGCTCGACAAATCCATCAAACCGGGGGACACGATCACGCTTGGCGATACCTTCGGCTCCGTGCGCGACCTGCGCTCCCGTTTCGTCTCGGTCATCACCAGAGACGGCAAGGAGTATCTCATTCCGAACGAGGATTTCATTTCGCAGCAGGTGGTGAACTGGTCGTTTTCCAGCGACTTCGTCCGCATCGAGGTCAGTTTCGGCACCTCCTATGACAGCGATCCGCACGAGGTGGCACGCATTGCCATTGAGACCGTCACATCGCTTCCGCGGGTTGCAAGCAGTTACGCGCAGCCTGTCTGCTGGATGACGGGCTTCGGCGCGTCGTCGCTCGATTTCAAGCTGAGGTTCTGGATTTCCGATCCGGGCAACGGGCTGACGAACATTCGCGGCCAAGTGCTCATGGCGCTCTGGGATGCGTTCAAGGCGGCCGGAATTTCGATCCCGTTCCCGCACCGTGAAATCATCATGAAGACACCGGTCGCGGTAACCCGCGTGTGAAGGCCGCGGTGCCGAAGAAAAGCCAACGCCCGCACGCCTTCCGGTTGCGGCGATTGACTGGACACGAGGGGGAGGCGACATTGCCGCCGGCGCCTCGGTTGCCCCCGGATGGCCGTAGGTTGTTCGGTGACCATCTCCGCATAAGTGGGACCCAGCATGGAACATCTTCAAGAGACGCGCCTGTCGCGGTTGCCGGTGCCGCGTTTTGTCGCGACGCTTCTGGCATCGTTTTCGACCACCGGCCTGATCGTCGGCGTCTTCTTCTTTGCGATGTCGCTGACGCCGAGCCTGATCCCGCGCCCCTATGTGGTGCAGGCGGTGATCTCGGGCCTGTCGCTTGGTGCCGGCTATGCGATCGGCGTGCTCCTGCGCTTTATCTGGTCGTTGCTCGACCTGCCGGAGATCCGCGGGCGTATCGGGGTGATCGTGAAGGCTCTTGCGGCGCTCGGCTGCACTGCCGTCGCGCTCGCCTTCCTCTGGCGCACTGCCTACTGGCAGAACACGGTGCGCGAGATCATGGGGCTGGATCCGGTCGAAAGCGCCGAGCCGTTCAAGCTCGGGCTGATCGCAGCGCTCGTCTTCGTCGCCGTCGTGCTCTTGGCACGCCTGTTCCGGCTGACCTTCCGGTTTCTCACCCGGCGTTTCGAATACGTGCTGACGCGGCCGCTCGCCAAGGTCGCCGGCGTGGTTGCGGCGCTGGCGCTGTTCTGGTCGGCGGCCGATGGCGTCATCTTCCGCTTTGCGCTGCATGCGGCCGACAGCTCGTTCCAGCGGCTCGACGCGCTGATCGACCCCGACATCGCGCCGCCGACAGACGCGATGAAAACCGGAAGCAGCGCATCACTGATGACCTGGGACGAGCTTGGCCGGCAGGGGCGCCAGTTCATCGCCTCCGGCCCGGCTGCCAGAGACATCGGCGCCTTCTTCGGGGCTGAAGCCAAGGAACCCTTGCGCGTCTATGCCGGCCTCAACTCGGCCGAGACGGCGAAGGAGCGGGCGAAGCTGGCGCTGGAGGAGCTGAAGCGTGTCGGCGGCTTCGAGCGGTCGAACCTTTTGATCGTGGTGCCGACCGGCACCGGCTGGATCGACCCGCCCGGCCTCGACTCGCTCGAATATCTGCTGAAGGGCGACGTCGCGAGCGTCGCCGTGCAATATTCCTACCTCACGAGCTGGCTGTCGCTGCTGGTCGAGCCTGAGTACGGCGCCGAGACGGCTGATGCGCTCTTCGATGCCGTCTATGGCTACTGGACGACCTTGCCCAAGGACAAACGGCCGAAGCTCTATCTCTATGGCCTCAGCCTCGGCTCGATGAACTCGCAGGGCTCGGTCGATCCCTTCGACATCATCAGTGATCCCTTCCAGGGGGCGCTTTGGGTGGGCTCGCCGTTTCCGACGAAGACCTGGCTGCAGATCACCGGCAACCGCAATCCGGGTTCGCCCGAATGGCGGCCGCTGTATCGCGACGGCTCGGTGATCCGCTTCACCAACCAGGAGAACGCGCTGAATCTCCCGGGCGCAACGTGGGGCAATGTCCGCATCGTCTACCTGCAATATGCCAGCGACCCGATCACCTTCTTCGATCCCTATTCCTTCTACCGCGAGCCGGACTGGATGAAGGCACCCCGTGGGGCGGACGTTTCACCGGCGCTCCGGTGGTTCCCGGTCGTCACCATGTTCCAGCTGCTCGCCGACATGGCGCTCGCCACAACGTCACCGATCGGCTACGGCCACGTCTATGCGCCGGGACACTATATCGACGCCTGGATGCAGGTGGTGGCACCGCCAGGTGTGACCGAGGCGGATGCCGAGCGGCTGAAGGGGCTGCTCAAGGGCCGCTATTGACAGCCTGCTTGTCGCCGGATCGTTCGCCGCGCAGGTGCGCGGCGATCTGGTTGGCGAAGGCCTGGATCAGCGGCTCTTCGGCCTTCTCCGTCGGGCAGAGCAGATAGTAACCGGCCGACGCCGGTATCGCGGTCGGGAAAGGCTGGATCAACCGGCCTTCGTGTAGATAGGAGCGGGTCAGCACGTCGGAGACAAGCGCGATGCCCTGGCCCTGCAGCGCTGAGGCGACGGCGATCGCGACCGAAGGCACCCGGACGCTGCGGCTGCCTTCGAGCGAGATGCGCGAGGCGGCCGACCAGCGCGTCCATTCCCGGCCATCATCCTCATGCAGCAGGGTGACGTCGCGCAGCTTCTTCTCGCGAAGCGGCCCTTCCAGACGCGGAAACAGCAGCGGCGAACAGACGGTCCTGAGCTTGACGTCGCTGACCGCCTGCCACCACAGGCCGTCGAAGGGCGGATTGTCGTAGACGACGGCAAGATCGAGGTCGTCCCAAACGACGTCGCTGGCGCGGATGCAATTGCGCATCGAAAGATCGGTCACGCCGCGCGTGCCGGCGAACTGCACGAGGAGACCCGCCATCCAGGCGATGGCGAGCGCCGGGGGCAGGGCGACGGTCAGCTTGCTCTTATGGCTTTCAAGCCGGCGGTCGGTTCCGTCCTCGACCGCGGCGGCGAGGTTGCCGATCGCGTGGGATACCGTCTGTGCGAAGTCGCGGCCGGCTGCGGTGAGCTTGATGTTGCGCCCGGACTTTTCGAGAAGCGTCAGCCCGGTCGTCTCTGAAAGCCGGCGCAGCTGCAGCGACACGGCGCCGGGGCTGAGACCCAGTTCGTCCGCCGCCTGGCGCACGGATCCGATCCGCGCCACCGCTTCGAACGCCCGAATATAGGGGAGGAAATGCAGTGCCTTCACTTGGATCGTTCCCGTCGTCAAGCCCGCCAACCGTTTAGCCAGACTACACAATATCAAGCATAAAAAATCGCTATTCCCAATCGATTTTTGCTCCTATGAATCGGGTCGGAGAGAGGGAGGAACACCATGATTGCGGCACAACCATTTGATTTTCCTTATGATGGAAAGCTGGTCCCGTCACAGACGGCGCTGATGGTGATCGATCTGCAAATCGACTTCTGCTCGCCCAACGGTTACTTCGCCTCGATGGGCTATGATCCGGCCCCGCTTGCGGCGATCGTGCCGGCGGTCAACCGGGTGATTGCCGCCGCCCGTAAGGCCGGCTGCCTGATCATCCATACACGCCAGGGCTACCGTGCGGATCTCGCCGACATGACCCCTTACGAGAAATGGCGGCGCAAGCAGTCGGGGCTTGAGAATACGCAAGTGCTCTTGCGCTCGAGCCCCGGCTTCCAGCTTTTGCCGGAACTCGATGTCGCTGACACGGACGTCATCGTCGACAAGACCTGCAACAGTTCCTTCACCTATACGGATCTCGAACATGTGCTTCGGGCGCAGGGCGTCACCCATATGCTCTTTACCGGCTGCACCACGGATGTCTGCGTGCACACGACGCTGCGCGAAGCCTGCGACCGCAATTTCCAGTGCCTGACCATTTCGGATTGCTGCGCCAGCGGCGAGCAATGGGCGCACGAGGCGGCGATCAACATGATCTCGATCGAGAACGGCGTCTTCGGCACGGTCTCGACCAGCGACGCCGTCATTGCGGGCCTTGCGAGAGCCAGCCGCTAAACGCGGCGCCAACTTCACATCGTCAAAACGTTTTTGCCAACCGTTTCAACGGAACGATGCCCCATGCAAAGATATATCTCGCTGATGCGACTGACCGCCAAGGGACTGGCCGAGCTCTCCGACAGCGGCGCCCGGCGCAAGGTGAGCGAGGACCGCGTCGCCGCGCTCGGCGGCCGCTCGGTCGCCTTCTACGCCACGCTCGGGACCTACGATTTCGTCCAGGTTTTCGAGATGCCGGACAATGCGTCGATGATGCAATACGTGCTGACGGCGCGGCGCGACGGCTTCGTGGATCCGCTCATCCTTCCTGCCTTCGACAGCCAGACCTATGGCGACATCGTCGGCCGCGTTTCACCAGCGCATTGAGGGGAATGAAGATGATCAGACTGGCATCCTGCGCAACCCTTCTTGCAACCACGCTGCTTTCGGCCGGTGTCGCGCAAGCGGAACCGCCTGCCTTTGCCGCCGACGGCGAGCTCGGCGTCTGCACCACGGCCGCCTTCCCGCCGCTGTCGTTCAAGGAACACCCGGCCGATACGGCCCCGACCGGCATCGACATCGAGATCGCCGAGGCGCTGGCCGGCCTCTGGAACGCCAAGGTGAGCTACACCGTCACCGAATTCGCTGGCCTCTTGCCGACGCTCGGGGCAGGGCGCTGCGACGTCATCGTCAGCGGCATCTACATCAACGCCAAGCGGCGCGAGACCTATGATGGCGTGCCCTACATGAAATCGGCGACCGCGATGGTGACCAAGGCGGGCAGCGACACGATCAAGGTGCCGGAGGACCTGAGCGGCAAGGTGATCGCGCTCGAAGCCGGCGCCTACTACAAGGAGGAGCGGATCGGGCCGCTGAACGAGGCGCTTGCCGCCAAGGGCCTGCCGCCGGTCGAGGTGCAGGAATACCCGACCCAGCAGGCGGCCTATCAGCAGGTGCTTGTCGGCCGCGTCGATGCGACGGTGACGGAAGAGGCCGAGGGCGCCTATCGCGCCTCCCGCTCCGAAGGCGCGCTTAAGCTTCCCTACATCTGGACCTCGGATTTCAAGTACGGCATCTACAGCCGGCGCGACGGCGCCGATGCGGTGGCCGTCAAGGCGGGGCTCAAGACGCTGAAAGAAAAGGGCTTCTTCGGCGAGCTCGCCAAAAAGTACGGCCTCGATCCGTCGCTCTTCGACGTCGACTACGACTCCTAAACCGCCGAGATAGGGGCAGGGCATGAATTTCGACACGACACTGTTTCTGGATGCCCTGACCATGCCCGTCATGCTGCAGGGGGCGGGCATCGCCATCCTGCTCTCGGTCCTGGTGCAGGCGGCATCGTTCCTGCTCTGCCTGCCGCTCGCCGTGGCGCTCAATTCGATGGCGAAGGTGCGGCGCACTGCGGCACAGCTCTATGTCTGGCTGTTCCGCTCGTCGCCCTTGATCCTCGTGCTTCTGATCGTCTGGAACGGCGCGCCGCAGCTCTTTCCGGGGCTGACGCGGGCGCCCTGGTACACGCCCTTCGTCGCCGCCTTCATCGCCTTCACGCTGGTGACGGCCGCCTATATGGCCGAAGCGATGCGCGGGGCGCTTTCCGCGATCGGTCAGGGGCAGACGGATGCCGCCCGCGCGCTCGGGCTCAACCGCTGGCAGACCTTCTTTCTGGTGGTCCTGCCGCAGGCGCTGCGGATCGTCATGCCGGTGCTCGTCAACGAGTTCATCAACCTGATCAAGCTGACCTCGCTTGCCTATGTGATCTCGATGCGCGAGATCATGGCGGTCGTCAACGACGCGATCGCGTCGAGCTTCCGTTTCGTCGAGTGGTATTCGGCTGCACTGATCTATTATCTCGCGATCGTCTCCATCCTGATGGTCCTGCAGCGGCTGATCCAGCGCCGCAGGCCTAAGTGATTTCCGTTCCTGGGACCGGCAGGGTCGATAGCAGCGCGCCCATGGCGCCGATGATCTTGCGGTGCTGGTGGGCGTGGCGGGTGCGAAGGCTGGTCGCGGCATAGACGGTCTGCGGGATCACCGGCGCATCCTGAACGCGAAACGCAAATCCATCAGCAGAAAGCCACTCGGCCGTTGCCGCCGTCACATAGGCCGCGCCACCAAGCGCTGCGAGCAGCCGGGTGATCGCCATGTTCTGCCCGGCCGAAAGCAGCGCCGCGGAGAGATGCGGCAAGGCCAGCCGGTGGGCGCGGTCGAAGGTCGGCGAGTAGCTTGACCGGATATAGCTTTCGGAGCGGACTTCGGCCAGTTCACGCGCTTGCGTACTGACCAGCACGTAATGCAGATCGCCGATCCGTTCATAGTAGAGGTCGGGCAGGTAGTGGGGCGTATAAAGGATCGCCAGGTCGAGGTCGCCGGCGCCGAGGTCGCGGTTCATCTGGTTGGAATAATCGGCCTCCATATAGACCTCGGTTGCGGGCAGGTCCTGCCTGATGGCGGCCATCCATTCACCGGCAAAAGCTTCGGCCAGATCATGCTGGATGCCAAGCCGCATGGAGCGTTCCAGTGCACCGGCACTGGTGACCGCGCGGGTCGCCTCATGCCATTGATTCTGCAAGGCTTTTGCGTAATCGAGGAAGCGCAGGCCAGCGGCCGTCGGCACCGTGCCGCCCTTGTTGCGGGTGAAGAGCTTGCGGTTGAACTGGGCTTCCAGCGCCTTTACCCGGTGCGACACGGTCGATTGGGTGATGTTCAGCCGCTCGGCGGTGCGGTTGAAGGAACGGCTCTCCATCAGGTCGAGGAAGGTTTCGATCAGCTCAACCTGCATGCCATAAGCTCCTGTTGCGGTCGCTCCAATCTAATCGAATTCATCGATCAATAAAGCCTGTTTCCTTCGCTTGATGGCGCCTCGCTTCACCGGCAAGAATTCCGCCAAACGAGGGAACAGTTGATGTCGAAATTGCCGTCTCACGCACGGGTCGTGATCATCGGTGGGGGAGCGATCGGCGCCTCCTCGCTCTACCATCTCGCCAGGGCCGGCTGGACCGATTGCGTGCTTCTGGAAAAGAACGAGCTGACGGCGGGCTCGACCTGGCATGCGGCCGGCAATGTGCCGACATTTTCGTCTTCCTGGTCGATCATGAACATGCAGCGCTATTCGGCGTCGCTCTACCGCGACCTCGGCGCGCTGGTCGACTACCCGATGAACTATCACGTCACCGGCTCGATCCGGCTCGGCCATTCCAAGGAAAGGCTGCAGGAGTTCAAGCGCGTCGTCGGCATGGGGCGCTATCAGGGCATGGACCTTGATATCCTCTCGCCCGACGAGATGCGCGCCCGCTACCCCTTCCTCGAAACCCACGAGCTGACCGGCGCGCTCTACGACCCCTATGACGGCGACATCGACCCGGCGCAGCTGACGCAGGCGCTTGCCAAGGGCGCGCGCGACATGGGTGCCAAGATCATCCGCTTCTGTCCGGTCACGGCGGCCCGCCGTGAAAACGACGAATGGGTGATCTCGACGCCGCAGGGCGAGATCCGCTGCGAATATGTCGTCAACGCTGCCGGCTACTATGCCCGCGAGGTCGGCAAGATGTTCGGCCGCGACGTGCCGATGATGGTGATGAGCCATCAGTACATCCTGTTCGACGAGATCCCGGAGCTTGCCGCCTGGTCGAAGGAGGCCGGCCACAAGCTGCCGCTGCTTCGCGACGTCGACAGTTCCTACTATCTCCGCCAGGAGAAGAACGGCATGAACCTTGGCCCCTACGAGCGTAACTGCAGGGCCCATTGGGTCACGTCTGACGATCCGATGCCGGAGGACTTCTCCTTCCAGCTCTTCCCCGACGATCTCGACCGGCTGGAATGGTATCTGAACGATGCCGTCGAGCGCGTGCCGATCCTCGGAACCGCCGGGCTGTCGCGGATCATCAACGGCCCGATCCCCTATGCGCCCGACGGCAACCCGCTGATCGGCCCGATGCCGGGCGTGCCCAACGCGTTTGAGGCCTGCGTCTTCACCTTCGGCATCTGCCAGGCCGGCGGCGCCGGCAAGGTGCTGGCCGAATGGATCACCGAGGGCCAGACCGAATGGGACATGTGGTCCTGCGACCCGCGCCGCTACACCGATTATACCGACCAGGACTATTGCATCGCCAAGGGCATGGAGATCTACGGCCACGAATATGCGATGCATTTTCCCAAGCATTACTGGCCGGCAGGGCGGGACAAGAAGCTGTCGCCGATCCATGACCGCATCGCCGCCCTCGGCGCGCAGTTCAAGCCCTATAACGGCTGGGAGCGGGCGATGTGGTACGCCAAGCCGGGCGACGATACATCCGAGGAGGCAACGCAGACCTGGGGCCGCGAGGGGCCGTGGGCGAAGCGTATCGAGGAGGAGTGCCTGGCCGTGCGCGATGCCGCCGGCATCCTCGACCTGCCGGGCTTCTCACGCTTCCGGGTGAAGGGCGAGGGGGCAACCGCGTGGCTCTCCGGCCTGATCACAGGCCGCGTGCCGAAGCCGGGCCGCATCGGCCTTGCCTATTTCGCCGACGACAAGGGCCGCATCGTCACCGAAATGTCGGTCATGATGCTCGACGAGGACTTTTTCTTCCTGATCACAGCGGCAACGGCGCAGTGGCACGATTTCGAATGGCTGACGAAGCACCGTCCCGCCAATGCGGCGTTCACCATCGACGACGTGACGAAATCCTTCTCCTGCCAGATCCTCACCGGGCCGAAGTCGCGCGCCATCCTCGCCGAGGTCAGCGACGCCGATCTCACCAAGGGTTGGCTCACGCATCAGACGGCTGAGATCGCCGGACGCTATTGCCAGCTCGTGCGCGTCTCCTTCGCCGGCGAACTCGGCTGGGAGGTCCACACCAAGGTTGAGGACACGGCTGCCATCTTCGACGCCGTCTGGGCGGCCGGTCAGAAGCACGGCCTCAAACCCTTCGGTATGGAAGCGCTCGACAGCCTGCGGATCGAGAAGGGCTATCGCGCCTGGAAGGGCGATCTTTCGACCGACTACACCATCCTGCAGGGCGGGCTCGAACGCTTCGTCGACTGGGGCAAGCCCGGCTTCAAGGGCAAGGCGGCGCTGGAGCGCGAAAAGCAGCAGGGCGTTTCCAAGCGCTTCGTGACGCTGACGGTCGCCGCCGACGGCTGCGACGCGCCCTATATGTCGACGCTCTGGTCGGGCGGGCAGGTGGTTGGTGAAACGACCTCGGGCAACTGGGGCCACCGCGTCGGCAAGTCGATTGCGCTCGGCATGCTCAGGGCCGACCTTGCCGTGCCCGGCAAGGAGATCGAGGTCGAGATCTTCGGCGACCGCGTCAAGGCGACGGTCGAGGCGGACCAGCCGCTCTGGGATCCCTCCAATGAAAGACTGCGCGCATGACGAAGCCCATTCCCTCGAAAGCCCGTGCGGTCATCATCGGCGGCGGCGTGTCCGGCTGCTCGGTCGCCTATCATCTCGCCAAGCTCGGCTGGACCGATGTGGTGCTGCTCGAGCGCAAGCAGCTGACCTCGGGTACCACCTGGAATGCGGCCGGGCTCATCGGCCAGTTGCGCGCTTCGCAGAACATGACGCGGCTCGCGAAATACTCCGCCGACCTCTACGTCAAGCTCGAAGCCGAGACCGGCATTTCCACCGGCATGCGCCAGAACGGCTCGATCACGGTCGCGCTGACGGAGGAGCGCAAGGAGGAAATCTATCGCCAGGCGTCGCTGGCGCGTGCCTTCAATGTCGACGTGCGCGAGATCACGCCTGATGAAGTGAAGGCGATGTATCCGCACCTCAACACTTCTGATGTGAAGGCGGCGGTGCATCTGCCGCTCGACGGCCAGTGCGACCCGGCCAACATCGCCATGGCGCTTGCCAAGGGCGCGCGCCAGAACGGCGCCACGATCATCGAGGGCGTCAAGGTGACGTCGGTTCTGAAGAAGGACGGCCGGGTGACGGGCGTCACCTGCGAGCAGAACGGCGAGACCCATACGATCGAGACCGACCATGTCGTCAACTGCGCCGGCATGTGGGGCAGGGAGTTCGCGCGGCAATCGGGCGTCACCGTACCGCTGCATGCCTGCGAGCATTTCTACATCGTCACCGAGGCGATCCCGGAGCTCAAGCGCCTGCCGGTGCTGCGCGTGCCGGATGAATGCACCTATTACAAGGAGGATGCCGGCAAGATGCTGATCGGCGCCTTCGAATTGAAGGCCAAACCCTGGGGCATGGACGGCATCCGCGAGGATTTCTGCTTCGACCAGCTGCCCGACGATTTCGATCATTTCGCGCCGATCCTGGAGATGGCGGTCAACCGCATGCCGATGCTGGAGACCGCCGGCATCCACACCTTCTTCAACGGCCCGGAAAGCTTCACGCCCGACGACCGCTACTATCTCGGTGAAGCGCCCGAGGTGAAGGGCTACTGGGTCGCGGCCGGTTACAACTCGATCGGCATCGTTTCCTCCGGCGGCGCCGGCATGGCGCTGGCTCAGTGGATGAACGACGGCGAGCCGCCCTTCGATCTCTGGGAAGTGGATATCCGCCGGGCGCAACCGTTCCAGAAGAACCGCGCCTACCTTAAGGATCGTGTCTCGGAAACACTCGGCCTGCTCTATGCCGACCACTTTCCCTATCGCCAGATGGCGACGGCGCGCGGCGTGCGCCGTTCGCCGCTGCACGAGCACCTGAAGGCCCGCGGCGCCGTCTTCGGCGAGGTCGCCGGCTGGGAACGAGCCAACTGGTTTGCGAGGGACGGCCAGGAGCGCGAGTACCGCTATTCCTGGAAACGGCAGAACTGGTTCGAGAACCAGAGGGACGAGCACCTGGCGGTCAGGAATGGCGTCGGCCTGTTCGACATGACCTCCTTCGGTAAGATCCGGGTGGAGGGGCGCGATGCGCTTTCCTTCCTGCAAAGGCTCTGCGCCAACGACATGAACGTCGAGCCCGGTCGCATCGTCTATACCCAGATGCTGAACGCCCGCGGCGGCATAGAGAGCGACCTGACGGTGACGCGGCTTTCGGAGACCGCGTTTCTGCTGGTCGTGCCCGGCGCTACCTTGCAACGCGACCTTGCCTGGTTGCGCAAGCATCTCGCCGACGAATTCGTCGTCATCACCGATGTCGGTGCCGGCGAAAGCGTGCTCTGCGTCATGGGACCGAAGGCACGGGACCTCATGCAGAAGGTCAGCCCCAACGATTTCTCGAATACCGCCCATCCCTTCGGCACGGCGCGCGAGATCGAGGTCGGCATGGGCCTCGCCCGTGCCCACCGGGTCACCTATGTCGGCGAGCTCGGCTGGGAGCTCTATGTCCCGACCGATCAGGCGGCACATGTCTTCGAGGCGCTGGAAGAGGCGGGCGAGGGGCTAGGCTTGAAGCTCTGCGGCATCCATACGCTCGACAGCTGCCGCATCGAAAAGGCGTTCCGCCATTTCGGCCACGACATCACCGACGAGGATCACGTGCTGGAAGCCGGGCTCGGCTTTGCGGTAAAGCCCGACAAGGGCGATTTCATCGGCCGCGAGGCGGTGCTCGCCAAGCACAATCGCGGGCTCTCGCGCCGGCTGGTGCAGTTCCGGCTCTCAGATCCCGAGCCGCTGCTTTTTCACAACGAGGCGATCGTCCGCGACGGCAAGATCGTCGGCACGATCACATCGGGCAATTACGGCCACCACCTCGGCGGCGCCATCGGCCTCGGCTACGTGCCGTCGGAAGGCGAGAGCGACAAGGACGTGCTTGGCTCGCGCTTCGAGATCGAGATCGCCGGAACGCGGGTGAGAGCCGAGGCTTCCTTGAAGCCGATGTACGATCCGCGAGCCGAGCGGGTGCGGATGTAGGTGTTCGGCAGCGTCGGGCATCGGGTTCGGTGTTCGAGTTGTGAACTGCCCCTCATCCGCCTGCCGGCACCTTCTCCCCGCAGGCGGGGAGAAGGGACACGCGGCGCCGGGCTCGTTCCCCCATTTGCTGGCGGGCAGAGAGGCCGGGTGAATGGCAGGCGACAGACGATGCGGCGCCGGAAGACCGATACCTCTCTCTGATGAACGGTGGAGAGAGGAACGAGCGGAAGCAGCAAGTCCCTTCTCCCCGTCAAAACGGGGAGAAGGTGCCGGCAGGCGGATGAGGGGCATCGCCCCCACCGCACGGATGAGGGGCACCTGCCCCATTGGGAGATGATGATGGCTGACGATTGCGCAGTTGCGGCTTCGAGACGGTCCGGGGGACGGGCAGCGCGGGTGGCGCTGCGCGCTGCACCGCTTGCCGAAAATATCCGGCCGGTCCGTCCCGGTCTTTCCGGCGGGCAATACAAGCCGCTGACGGACGCTGGCGTGAGGCGCATCCATGAGGCGGCGCTCGATGCGCTGGAACAAATCGGCCTTGCCAATGCACCGAAGTCCGGCGTCGAGATCTTGACCGGGGCCGGCGCCATTCTCGGCGATGACGGACGCATTCGTTTTCCCCGCGCGCTGGTCGAGGACATGCTTTCGATCGCCGCGCGCGACATCACGCTCTACGCCCGCGACCCGAAGCAGGATCTCGAACTCAGCGGCACGCGCGTCTATTACGGCACGGCGGGTGCTGCGGTGCATATCGTCGATGTCGAGAAGCGCGAGTACCGCGAATCCACCGCCAAGGATCTCTTGAACGCCGCCCAGCTCGTCCACCATCTCGACAACGTGCACTTCTTCCAGCGCGCCATGGTCTGCCGCGATGTCGCCGACAACTTCCTGATGGACGTCAACACGCTCTACGCCTGCTGCGCCGGCACGACGAAACATGTCGGCACCAGCTTTTCCGATCCATCCCATGTCGACGGCTGCTTCGATCTCATCCACATGATCGCCGGCGGTGAGGACAAGTGGCGGGCGCGACCTTTCGTTTCCAACTCGAACTGCTTCGTCGTGCCGCCGATGAAGTTTGCCGAGGAAAGCTGCATCACCATGGAGAAGTGCATCCGCGCCGGTATGCCGATCTTGCTTCTGTCGGCGGGGCAGGCTGGTGCAACGGCTCCTGCGCCGCTCGCAACCGCGATCGTGCAGGCGGTCGCCGAGTGCCTGGCGGGCGTCGTCTATGTCAATGCCATGTCGCCCGGGCACCCGGCGGTCTTCGGCACCTGGCCCTTCGTGTCGGATCTCAGAACCGGGGCAATGTCCGGCGGCTCCGGCGAACAGGCGCTGCTGACGGCCGGTTGCGCGCAGATGCATCAGTTCTACCGGCTTCCGGGTGGCGCTGCCGCCGGCATCGCCGACGCCAAGCTGCCGGATATGCAGGCCGGCTGGGAGCAGGCGATCTCCAACGTCATGGCAGGGCTTTCGGGCCTCAACATGGTCTATGAAGCCGTCGGCATGCATGCCTCGCTGCTTGGCTTCTGCCTGGAGTCGCTGGTGCTCGGCGACGATCTTTTAGGCCAAGTGCAGCGCTGCATCCGCGGCATCGACGTGACGGAGGATTCGGTTTCGCTCGAGACCATGCGTTCGGTTTGCCTCGACGGTCCGGGCCACTATCTCGGCCATCCGCAGACGCTGGGGCTGATGCAGACGGAATACATCTATCCGGCCGTCGCCGACCGCACGAGCCCGAAGGAGTGGGTGGAAATCGGTAGACCGGACCTGGTCGCAAAGGCGATCGAAAGGAAGAACCGCATTCTCGCCGAAGCGGCCCCGTCGGTGATCGCGCCTGAGATCGACCGAATGATCCGGGAGAAATTCCAGATCTTTTGCTGAGTTTCGCGCTCCGTCCCGGTTGCGGGGCGGGGCAACGGGTGGCCGGATCCGGCTCGCTCGTCTTTCCAGATTTGAGCCGTTCAGGCGTCGGCATTGTCGGCGGGTGACGGCGCTTGTCCGGACGGCGTTAGGGAGCGCCCCTCATCCCCCGGTGAAGGAAGCCCCCTCATCCCCCGGTGAGGGAAGCCCCTCATCCCCCGGTGAGGGAAGCCCCTCATCCCCCGGTGATCCGGCCTGCCGGCCACCTTCTCCCCGTTTTGACGGGGAGAAGGAAACCCGCGGTGACCGCCGTGCCTCAAAGACGAGGCAGGGAGAAGGGGCGGTGCGGCGAAACTGGTGCCGTTCGCTGGGGGCAGCTGTCCAGGCACAACGGCACCTTTTCCCTCTCCCCGCCTGCGGGGAGAGGGTCAGGGTGAGGGGCGGTTCTCGCTCCAACGACAGATTTGAGAGCCATCTGGCGCCCAATGAAAATTGAGTACGCGCACGCCGGAACGCGGTCCTTCCGGTCTTGTTATTGGAATTGGAGTTCAGGCCCATGCTCGTTTCGGAGCTCAAGAATACGACTGTGACGGGCGACCGCATCGATCAGCTGGTCGCCGCCCATCGGCCCGGCCATGGGCTCGCGCGCGCCTTCTATCTCGACCCGGGGATCTATGAACGCGATCTGGAGCGGGTGTTTCGCCGTCACTGGCACTGCGTCGCCCATGAGAGCGCGATCCCGAACGCCAACGACTTCGAGGTCTTTCGCATGGCCTCCGAGCAGGTGATCGTCACGCGTACGGCAAGTGGCGAGATCCATGCGATGCTCAATGTCTGCCGTCATCGCGGCGCCGAGGTCTGCACCAAGGACAAGGGCAACGCCCGGGCCTTCGTCTGCCCCTATCATGCCTGGACCTACGGCAATGACGGGGCGCTGAAGGCGGCGCGGCTGATGCCCAAGGATTTCAGGCGTGAGGACCACGGGCTGAAGAAGCTGCATGTGCGCGTCGCCGAAGGGCTGATCTTCATCTCGTTTGCCGACGAGCCGCTCGATTTCTCCGAAGTCGAGCACCTGTTGCATGCGACCTGTGGCCAATATGGCTGGGGATCGGCAAAGATCGCCCATCGGCAGACGTATCCGGTTGACGCCAACTGGAAGCTGGCCGTCGAGAACTATGTCGAGTGCTATCATTGCGGCCCGGCGCATCCGGAGTATTCTGAGACGCACGCGCTGGAACAGCCGCTGCACATGATCGAGGAACTGAACGCGCGGATGGAGGCGCGCACCTGCGAACTCGGCATCGAGGTCGGCTCCGGCAACCATTGGCAGACATCCGTTGGCGGCAAGGAGGCGGTGCATGCTTTCCGTTACCCGCTCTATGACGGCGCCAAGACCGGCAGCAAGGACGGGCAGGCACTGAGCACGCTGATGGGCCGCTTCAGCGATTTCGACGGTGGTGTGACCTCCATCCACTTGGGCGGCACCACCTTTCTCGTCTGCTATCCCGATCACGGCATGATCTACCGCTTCATTCCGAAGACCGCAGAAACATCGGAGATGGAGCTGATCTGGCTGGTGGACGGCAGCGCCGAAGAGGGCCGGGATTACGATCTCGACCGGCTGACCTGGCTGTGGAAAGTGACGACCGAGGAGGACAAGGCGATCATCGAGCACACGTCGCGCGGCGTGCGCTCGCACTATTTCGTGCCGGGGCCGATCGCGCCGATGGAGCACAACGAGTTGCGCTACATCAACTGGTATCTCGACGAGATCAGCCGGCCTGTCTGAGGAACGTCCTCGTGTGGGCGATGCGGCCGGAAAGTCGCGCCGCTCGCTTAATCCTAATCCCGCCTGTCGAAATGGGTGCGGAGCGCCACATGCGTCTGCACCGTGGCGACGCCGGGGATGATCGAAATCTGGCGGCGGATGGTGTCGAGATCGCCGTTGGAGGCACATTCGACCAGCACCATCAGGTCGGTGGAACCGGCGAGCGACCAACAGGTAACGATCGGCGGCATGGCGGAGAGATGCGGCACGATGTGGTCGCAGTTCTTGCCGGGCTGGAAGCTGATGGCGATCAGCGATTTGACCGTCGGGCTCTGGTCCTCGACGCCAAGGCGGATGGTGTAGCCGGCAATCACGCCTTTTGCTTCCAGCCGCCGCAGGCGGTCATGCGCCGCACTGCGTGAAAGCCCGCTGTGGCGGGCGAGCGCCACCAGGCTCTGGCGCGAATCCTGCCGGAGTGCCGCCAGCAGCAGGCGATCCTTTTCATCGATTTCCGTCAAAATGCGTCCTCCATCACGCCGTTTCCGGACGTTCGTCCGGCTTGGCGCCATCTTGTCCAGTGAAACCGGACGATAGGGCAGATAGCGTCCTCCTGCAACGAAGGAGCCTTGCCATGACAACACCTGCCATACCCGCCAACGCCGTGCTGCTGCCGATCGACATGCAGCGGGCCTTCGACAGCGCGCCGTGGCCGCGGCGCTGGAACGACGCTGTCGACCGGAACGGCCTTGCCCTCATTGCCGCCTGGCGCGCCAGTGGCCGGCCGATCATCCATGTGCGCCACGACAGCGTGACCGATGGCTCGACGCTTGCGCTTGGGTCGCCCGGCAATGCGTTCCGGCCGGGCTTCGGGCCTGAGGGCGGCGAGCCGCTCGTCACCAAGGGCGTCCACGCCGCCTTCATCGGCACAGATCTCGATCTGCGGCTCCGGCGTCTCGGCATCGACACGGTCGTTGCCTTTGGCATCTCGACGGACATGTGCGTTTCGACCTCGGTCAGGGTCGGGGCCAATCTCGGCTACCGAATGATCCTGGTCGAAGACGCCTGCGACTGCTTCGACCAGCCGGACGGAGAGGGCGGGGTGATCGCAGCGCGTGAGATCCACCGCGCCCATGTGGCGACGCTGCGTGCCGAATTCGCAGAGGTGACGACGACGGCAGGGATCGTCGAGGCGCTGCGGCGTCCGGCTGCAGCTTGATGTCTGGCGCGGATGCGGGCAGCCGCTCAGCTCTTCCCGTTTCCGCGCCGCCTGCTACCGGTTGCCGCCACGGACCTCCAGCACTTCGGTTGTCCATTTGGGGGCGGTCAGGGCTTCGCCCTCGCGGTTCGGGAAGGTGAGGAAGGTCTCGAAGGCGCGGTTCTGGCCGGCCGGCACGCGGGCAAGGATCAGCGCCGTGTCGTCGCCGATCTTTTCACAGGCCCCTGCGGGGCAGTTTTCCAGCGTTACGGAAAGACGGAAATACTCAAGCAGGGTCTGGCCCTTGTTCGTGACCGTGCCCCGCAGGCGGAAGCTTCGTTCGGGCTGGCTCTGTTCGAACGTCAGGCCCTCAAGCGCGATGTCTGCGGCCGTGAGGCCAGTTGGCTGCGACGTTTGCACCGGTTCTGGGGCTGCGGGCGTGCTGCCGTCGCGATCGCTGAACCAGATGATGAAGGCGACGAGCAGGCCGAGTGCCACGGCGACGGAGAGGATCGGTTCCGCCCATTGGCGAAAACGGCTGAAGCGTGCCGCCAGGTACACGACCACAAGGCCCAACGGTAACGCAATCAACCACAGCATCCAGATCCTCCTCACCCGCATCATTCCTTGAATCGGAATCGACGCAAGGGGGAAATCATGCAGCCGATCAAAGCGTTACCGCGCCGTTGATCTCGCGGGAACGGCGCGCTGCACCGCCTCGACTTTTATATAGGGTGGGCGGCGACTGGCAACATGTCGGGGGACCGCCCTGACGAATTGCTGAGCGCGCGTGAGGATCGAGCGCCGCACACAATGTGGGCGCTGGCATGCCGGGCGCTCGTATGGAGGCATGGCCAGCGTTTCCAGCTGAAGCGGCGCGCGCTATTTGGCAGGTTTCAGGTCCACCCAATAGGTGCCCTCGAACGGTACCGCGGCGAAGCGTGCGTTGATTTCGGCAAGGCTCTTTTTCGGGTCGAGATCGGAAAAGAGGTCCGGCCGGATCCAGGTGGCGAAGGTCTCGGCGGCGACGATGTTGAGGGGGACGGCGTTGAAGAAGTTCCAAAGCCCGTGGACGCGCTTTTCTTCGACTGCGCGGAGGCTGGCAAGAGCCGGAGCCTTGACGGTTTCAGCGAGCGTTTGCCGAGCCCGCTCCTCATCGACGCCGGGACCGATCGAGAGGGTGCCGTATTTGCCGCCGGGTGAAGACGTGGCGATATAGACGTCGGGATTGGCGGCCATCACGGCCTCGGCATTGACCTTGCCGCCGAGCGGCGGCAGCCCGCCCTCGGCCATGTTGCGGGCGCCGGCGACGGTCAGGAATTCGCCGAGACCGGATACGCCATAGGCCCAGCAGCACCGGTCTGCCTGGGGGAAGGCATCCATCAGCACCAGCGGCCGCGGGTCCGGTCTGGCGGCAATGCGCGCGCGGATCAGCTTGAGTTTGTCCTCGTAGAAACGGGCGAAGGCTTCCGCCTGTTCGTCCCGGTCGAGGATCTTGCCGAGGAGGCGCATCATGCGCGGCGTGTTCACCAGCGCGTCGTTGTTGAAGTCGACGACGACGACTGGCACGCCAATGCCGGTCAGGTACTCGATGGCGCGCTTGCCCTGTTCCGTATCCGCCTGCCAGTTGGCAAGGATCGCAAGGTCGGCGTTGAGCGACAGCAGCGCCTCAAACGAGAGACCCGCGCCGGTACCGTCATCGATCAGTGGTACGTCGGCGAGTGCGGGGAATTTGCGCTCGAAGCTCTCGTAGAGCTCCGGGTTGTCGCCCTTCATGTCGCCGGACCAGCCGGCAAGCAGGCTGACCGGGTCGGGATGGATCAGCGACAGGGCGACGAGGTTGAAACCGCTGCCAAGCAGGATCGCCTTGGGCTTTGCCGGTATCGTCACCTCACGGCCAACCGCATCGCTAACCGCCATCGGCCACGTGCCTTCGGCCCGGGCAGCAGTGCCGAACATGAAGGCGAGAGCAAAAACAAGAACGAGCCGCAGGGCGGCCGGGAAGATGCAGCGATGAAACAAACCTGTTGGTTCCTTTGGCCTATTGGTTCCGTTGGCTTGGAAGGGCGCAGAGGCTGCCGCAGCTCGGAACCCCGGGCAGCAGATAGCGCAGGCAGCAGATCTTGCGGCGGCAGACGCGGGCGCCATCTTCCTCCTCGTGCCGCAGGCAATCGAAGAAGGGATTGGGAGATCCGTCCGGCATCGCCTTGCTACCGATCAGCGCGTCGGCCTGGGCATTCAGAGGTTCGATGCCGGAGGCGCGCAGCGCGTAGTCGATATAAACCAGCGCATTGTTCCAGGCGAGCTTCGGCGCGATGCCGCCGACCGATTTCAAGTGGCCGACGACTTCGCGCAGATGTCCGCCCATCAGTGGCGCCAGTGTCGCGAAGACATCGGCGTCGTCGACGTCCTTCCAGGCGCCAGCATTGGCAACACCGAAGGTCCGGGGCAGGCCGTCTTCGGCGAGCGCCACCGTCATCTCCTCGAAGCCGATCGGCAGCACCTGATGGTCGAGCACGCGGGCAACGAGATAGGGGATGGTGAGGCTCGAGAAATAATAGAGCGACCACATGGAGGCAACGGCGCGCCGGTCGCTGGCACCGGATTTTTCCGTGTAGAAGTCGAGCGCCCGGTCGAAGGCGCCGGAGGCAAAGAAATCCGGCAGCGGCATGCCGTCAGAAAGGCTGTCGGAGAGAACCATCTTTTCGTTGCACCAGGCATGGGTACCGGCGAAGGCGGCTGACAGCGCCTTGGGGCCGCCGGTCTCGATGACGGCTTCGGAAACGGCAGCCGTCATCGCGTCACCCGCACGGCAGCGCGCCCGATCGGAAAAACAGCCGTGAAAGAACGCCGTCCTGCAAGCATGCGATACACCTTCTGAGCAACTCAGAAATTCATAAGGTGATCGTGTTACTCAAGATTTTTGCGCGCGCAAGAGATTTATGAGTTTTGCGGTCATGATTTGATGCGCGAACGACCGAGGACGAAAGCCGCAGGCGGGGCCTGCGGCTCTCTCCGCGCTGAAACCTGCTGCGTGCTTCTTAAATCCAATCTGATTTGAGGACAAAACATGCAGCCGTTCAAGGTGGTGCAGCGACCTTTGCGCGTCTGATCAGTCGCGCGGCGCTGCAGGCATAGCGCCGCTTATTGCATCAAGCCGAGCTGCTTGTAGAAGCCGAGCGCGTCGTAATAATCGTTCTGAGCCGCGATCTTGCCGTCCTTGAGCGTAAAGACCGAGGCCCCGGTGAACTTGAAGCTTTTGTTGGTCGCCGCCGTGCCATCGGCCCAGGCACCCGAATTGGTGCCGGAGAATTCCCATTCGAACGAGACCTTGTCGCCGGCGGCGATCGGGTCGCCCTTCATGGTCCAGACCGCATCGGGAACCGCATTCAGGAAGTTGTCGATGACGCCGGTCTTGGCAGCATCCTTGCCGGTCACCGGCGTGCCGACGGACGCGTCGTAATAGGTCACGTCATCGGCGAAGTAGGATGCCGCCTTGGCCGAGTCATGGGCATTCCAGGCCGCGACATAGGCCGCGACCACGTCAGGTGCCGCGTCGGCGGCAAAGGCCGCCGGCGTCAGCACGAGGGCGCTGAGGCCCAAGGCGCCTGCAGCAACAAGCAGTTGACGACGGTACATGACAAACTCCTCCCTTTTGTTTTTGTTGTCCGGGCGAGATGCGCGTTCGGCGCAACCTCAGCCGTGGTTGATCATGATGTGGCGGACGGCGGTGTAATCCTCGAGCGCATAGACCGACATGTCCTTGCCGTAGCCTGACTGCTTGACGCCGCCATGCGGCATCTCGTTGGTCAGCATGAAGTGGGTGTTGATCCAGGTGCAGCCATATTGCAGGCGCGAAGCCGCCTTCATCGCCCTGGAGATATCCTTGGTCCAGACCGAGGAGGCGAGGCCGTAGTCACTGTCGTTGGCCCAGGCGATGGCATCGTCCTTGCCGGTGAAGCGGGTGACGGAGACCACCGGCCCAAAGACCTCGCGGCGGACGATCTCGTCTTCCTGGGTGGCGCCCGCGACCACGGTCGGCTGGAAGAAGAAGCCGTCCGAGCTGCCGGCGCTGCCGCCGGTGGTGATCTCGATGTGCTTCTGGTCGGCGGCGCGCTCGACGAAGCTTGCGACGCGGTCGCGCTGGCGGCGGGAGATCAGCGGGCCGATCTCGTTTTCGGTGTCGTCGGCGAGATTATAGCGGATCGTCGAGACGGCGGAGGTCAGGTCGGCGACCAGCTTCTCGTAGATGCCGGCCTCGGCGTAGATGCGGCAGGCGGCGGTGCAGTCCTGGCCGGCATTGTAATAGCCGAAGGTGCGGATGCCATTGACCACCGCTTCGAGGTCGGCGTCGTCATAAACGATGACCGGGGCCTTGCCGCCAAGTTCCAGATGGGTGCGCTTCACGGTCTTGGCCGCCGCCGCCAGCACCTTCTTGCCGGTGGCGATGTCGCCGGTGATCGAGACCATCGAGATCTTCGGGTGGTTGATCAGCGCATTGCCGACGGTTTCGCCGCGGCCGGAAATGACGTTGACGACGCCTTCCGGCAGGATGTCGGCGAGCACGCGGGCAAGCTTCAGCGCCGTCAGCGGCGTCTGCTCGGAGGGCTTGAAGACGACGGTGTTGCCGCCGGCAAGCGCCGGGGCCAGCTTCCAGGCCATCATCATCAGCGGGTAGTTCCAGGGCGCGATCGAGCCGACGATACCGATCGGATCGCGGCGGATCATCGAGGTATGGCCGGGCAGATATTCGCCCGCAGTCGGGGCATGCAGGTTGCGCACGGCGCCGGCAAAGAAGCGCCAGCAGTCGATAATTGCCGGCAGTTCGTCATTCTTCACCGCGTTGATCGGCTTGCCGCAGTTGAGCGCTTCGAGGGCGGCGAAACCATCGGCTTCCTTCTCGATCGCGTCGGCGATCTTCAGCAGATAGTTCGAGCGCTCGGCCGGCGTCGTCTGCGACCAGGTGGTGAAGGCGTGGCCGGCGGCGTCGACGGCCGCCTCGACCTGGGTATGCGAGGCTTCCGGCAGGTCGACGATCTTGCCGCCCGTCCGCGGGTTCAGGATGTGTTCGTCAGCCTCGGTGCCGGCCTCGAAGCGCGATCCGATCAGCAGTTGGGTGTCCATGTCTGTTCTCCCTTGAAAGTCGAGTTACTTGCCGGCGCCGGCGATCTGGTCGCCGTCGCGGGTGAGGTAGTAGGCGCCGAGGATCGGCAGGAAGGTGACGAGCACCACGACCATGGCGACGACATTGGTCACCGGCCGCTGGCGCGGGCGGATCAGCTCTTCAAGCATCCAGATCGGCAGCGTCGACTGCTGGCCGGCGGTAAAGGTGGTGACGATCACCTCGTCGAAGGACAGCGCGAAGGCGAGCATGCCGCCGGCCAAGAGTGCAGTGCCGATGTTCGGCAGGATGATGTAGCGGAAGGTCTGGAAACCGTCGGCGCCGAGGTCCATCGAGGCCTCGATCAGCGAGCCGGAAACCCGCCGGAAGCGGGCGACCGCATTGTTATAGACGACGACGATGCAGAAGGTCGCGTGGCCGAGCACGATGGTCCAGAAGGAGAAGGGGATATCGGCCATCGAGAAGGCGGAGCGCAGCGCAATGCCGGTGATGATGCCGGGCAGCGCAATCGGCAGGATGACGAGCAGCGAGATCGTCTCGCGGCCGAAAAAGCGCGTCTGGCTGACGGCAGCTGCACAGAGCGTTCCGAGCACCAGCGCCACGGTCGTGGCGATCGAGGCCACCTTGACCGACAGCGTCAGCGCCGCCCAGACGTCGGGCCGGTTCCAGGCAACGGCGAACCATTGCGTCGTCAGCCCCGGCGGAGGGAACTGGTAGCTCTTTTCCTCCGTCGTAAAGGCGTAGAGGAAGATCAGCAGGATCGGCAGGTGCAGGAAGGCGAGGCCGGCGGCGGCCGCGATCTTCAAGCCCATCGGGGAGCGGTTGAGGCGATCAGAGCGCATCGAAGGCCCCCATGCGTTTGGCCATGAACAGATAGGCGCCCATGATGACGATCGGCACGACGGTGAAGGCGGCGGCAAGCGGGATGTTGCCGGCCGTGCCCTGCTGGGCATAGACCGCCTGGCCGATGAAGAGGCGCGACGAGCCGACGATCTGCGGGATGATGTAGTCGCCGAGCGTCAGCGAAAAGGTGAAGATCGAGCCGGCAACGATACCGGGCAGCGCCAGGGGAAAGAGCACGTGGCGGAAGGTCTGGGCCGGCGTGCCGCCGAGATCGGAGGAAGCCTCGATCAGGTTGCCGGGCACGCGCTCAAGGGCCGCCTGGATCGGCAGGATCATGAAGGGCAGCCAGACGTAGACGAAGACGATGAAGGTGCCGGTGTAGCTGACCGAGAGCGAGTTGCCGCCGACGACGGGCAGCGCCAGCCAGGCGTCGAGCAGCCACAGCAGGTGCAGCTTTTCGAAGATCCAGGTGAGAATGCCTTCCTTGGCGAGGATCAGCTTCCAGGCGTAGATCTTGACCAGATAGCTCGACCAGAGCGGCAGCATGACGCCGAGATAGAAGAGCACCTTCCACTTCCCTTGCGCATAACGCGCCGCGTAATAGGCGATCGGGAAAGCGATGACGGCGGAGGCGACGGTCACGGTCGCGGCCATCAGCACGGTGCGCAGGATGATGTCGAGGTTGGCTTCGCTGAGCAGCTGGCGGTAGGTCGCCAGCGTGAACTCGTAATTGATCAGGCCTGAGAAATCGTCGATCGAGAAGAAGCTCTGGAGCAGGAGCGCAAAGAGCGCGCCGAGATAGACGACGCCGAGCCAGAGGAGTGGCGGCGCCAGCAGCACCGTCAGGAGCAGGTGCGGGTGCTTCCAGAAGAAGTCCGACAGGCGGCCGGCGGGTCCGCGGCGCTCAGGCAACACGAGGGGTTCGGCAAAGGCGGTCATGCGTCCTCCATCGGGTGCAGCTCGTCGGCGGCGAAGCTGATGGTGACGGGGCTGCCGAGTGCCGGCACGGTAAGGGCTGCAGGGCTTGCGACCGCGACGCGGGCGCCGTCGACATCGACGACGACGCGGTTGACGGCGCCGAGGAAACTATGGGCCGAGACCGTGCCCGAGAGGCTGAGCGCGCCGTCCCACGGCGTGGAGATGGAGATCGCCTCCGGCCGCAGGCTGGCGGACGGCGACTTCAGCCCGAGCCGCTGGCAGAGCTTTTGCGGCAGCACGTTCGACGAGCCGACGAAATCGGCAACGAACCGTGTCTTCGGCTGCTTGTAGACGTCTTCCGGGCGGCCGAGCTGCTGGATGCGGCCATCGTTGAACACGGCGATGCGATCTGCCATCGACAGGGCTTCACCCTGATCGTGGGTGACGAAGACGAAGGTGATGCCGAGCGACTTCTGCAGGCTCTTCAGTTCCTCCTGCATCTGCTCGCGCAGCTTCAGGTCAAGCGCGCCGAGCGGCTCGTCGAGCAGCAGCACCTTGGGCTTGTTGACGAGCGCACGGGCCAGCGCCACGCGCTGGCGCTGGCCGCCGGAGAGCTGGCCGGGGCGGCGGGTGCCGTAACCCGGCAGCTTGACCATGGCGAGCGCGTCCTCGGCGGCTTTCCGGCGTTCCTCGCGGCCGACGCCCTTGACCATCAGGCCATAGGCGACATTGTCGAGGATCGAGAGATGCGGGAAGAGAGCATAGTCCTGAAAGACCGTGTTGACGCTGCGCCGATAGGGCGGAACGCCCTCGGCGGTTTCGCCGAAGATCTCGATATGGCCGCCGGTCGGCTGCTCGAATCCTGCCATCAGGCGCAGGCAGGTGGTCTTGCCGGAGCCCGAAGGGCCGAGCATGGCGAAGAATTCGCCCTCGGCAATTTCGAGGTTCACGCCATCGACGGCGCGCACGGCGCCGAAGTGGCGGGAAACATTGTCGAAGAGAACGGCGGTGGTCATTGAAATGCTCCGGAAAGTTTGGCCCCTCATCCCCGCGGTGAGGGGCAGCGCCCCTCATCCGCCCTGCCGGGCACCTTCTCCCCGCAGGCGGGGCGAAGGAGACGTGCGGCGGGCGTTTTGCCTCAACTTTACGACCGGCGGATTTGCCGAGGTCGTTCCCTCTCCCCGCGTGCGGGGAGAGGGCCCAAGGTGAGGGGCAAATGCTTGCGTTAGTTCGCGACGGCTCAGCGGCCGCCGATCACGCCGATATAGTCGGAGACCCAGCGGTGATAGGGCACGCATTCGCCCTGGCTTTCGCACTTCGTCACTGGCGTCTTCCAGAACTTGACCTTGTCGAAGTCCTCGTAGCCGTTGGTCTTGCAGCCGGCGTCGGTCAGAAGTTCGTTGCCCTTGCAGGCGGCACCGACCGATGGGTTGGCGCCGAACCAGGCGGAAACGTCACCCTGCACCTTCGGCGACAGCGAATGCTCCATCCACATATAGGCGCAGTTCGGATGCGCGCTTTCGGCATGCAGCATGGTGGTATCCGCCCACCCGGTCACGCCTTCTTCCGGAATGGTCGAGGCGATCGGCAGCTTTTCGGCTTCCATCAGGTTGACCTGGAAGGGCCAGGAGCCGGAGGCGACGACACCTTCGTTCTTGAAGTCGTCGATCTGGATCATCGCGTCGTGCCAGTAGCGGCCGACCAGCTTGCGCTGGCCGCGAAGCAGTTCGAGGGCCGCCTTGTACTGGTCCTCGTTGAGCTCGTAGGGATTCTTGATGCCGAGCTCGGGCTTGTGGGCCATCAGATAGTTGGCGGCGTCGGCGACATGGATCGGACCGTCATAGGCCTGAACGCGGCCCTTGTTGGACTTGCCGTCGGGCAGGTTCATTTCCTCGAAGACGACGTTCCAGCTCTTCGGCGCTTCGTCCTTGAAGGCGTCCTTGTTGTACATCAGCACGTTCGGGCCCCAGACGTAAGGGACGCCGTAGTGGACGCCGTTGACCGTGTGCCAGGGCGCGTTCTGCATGCGCTCGTCGATCGTCTTCCAGCTCGGGATGAGGTCGGTGTTAACAGGCTGGACGCGCTTGCCGGCGACAAGGCGCAGCGAGGCGTCGCCCGAGGCGGTGACGAGGTCGAAGCCGCCTTCGTTCATCAGCGCCACCATTTCATCCGAGGTGGCGGCCGTCTTGACCGAGACCTTGCAGCCGGTCTGCTTTTCGAAATCGGTGACCCAGTCATAGGCCTTGTCGGTCTCGCCGCGCTCGATGTAGCCGGCCCAGGCGACGATGGAGAGTTCGCCTTCGCCCTTGCCGACTTCCTTCAGCGGCTCCTGCGCGAATGCCGGGGCGACAAGGCCGAGCGACAGGGTCAATGCCGTGCAGGATTTGAGCATCTGCTTCATCTGAATTCTCCCAGTTTTGAGCCGCGTTTTGCGGCTTCGTTCCCAGGATGAAGCGTGCCTTCATTTCACCGTATTCGCAAATTCATTAAACAGAATGTCGCTTTCGGTTTTTCCGATATCGGTACGCCGAAGCCCAATTAAAGCAAGCAAATACAGTGTGTTAACGCGGTCTGGCGCTACGGAGCGCCTCGGCGATGCCGACGAAATCGCGCGCCGATTGCGGCAGGCCGGAGCCCTTGCGCCAGACCATGCCGACCTGCACGACGGGAAGCGCGCCGGAGACGTCGCGGCTTTCGATGCGGTCGCCTTCAAGCGACCAGGGGCGGTAGACGAGGTCGGGCAAAAGTGCGATGCCGGCGCCGGTTGCAACCAGGCTGCGCACCGCCTCGACCGAGCGGGTGCGGAAGGCCACATGCGGGCGGGCGCCGAGTGCGGTCAAAAGCTTGCCGGTGTTCTCCTCGATTTCGTCGACCGTCAGCATGATCAGCGGCTCCTTGGCGATATCGCTGACGGAGATGATGTCGGCGCTGACGAGCGGATGGCCGATCGGCAGCCACAGGCGATAGGGCGAGGTCTCCAGGATTTCCGCCTGCAGCGCCATGCGGTCGCGCAGGTTGGAGATAACCATGACGGCGACGTCGAGTTCGCCGCCGATCAGCAGATGTTCGAGATAGGAGCCGTTGTCCTCAATCGCGCTGACCTCGACGCCGGGGCAGGCGCGGCGATAGCGGGCAAGCAGATCGGAAAGCACGTAACCTGCGACCAGCGAGGTAACGCCGAGATTGAGCTTGCCGCCGGTCTCCTCGCGGCTGTCGGAAAAGCTTCGTCTGGCGTCCGAGACATTGGACAGGATCTTGGTGGCGTGGCGCAGGAACTGGTGGCCGTTATGGGTGATCGACAGGCCGCGCGGATGCCGGTCGAAGAGCTCGACGCCGAGATCGCCTTCGAGTTCCTTGATCGCCTCGGTGATCGAGGATTGCGAGATCGAGAGGTTCTGCGCCGCGCGGGTGATCGAACCCTGTTCGGCGACGGCGACGAAATACTGCAACTGTCGAAATGTGAAGGCCATGGCGCGAGTTAATAGGTGCGGGGCGTGGCTGGCAAGCGGGCTGAGACCGGGCAGGATCGGCTGTCGATATTTTCTACCGATGTCGGTTTTCGAACAGGGCACGGCAACGCCGATGATAAGCTGGCACCAAAGCGGGATGAGAGGGAGGACGACGTGGATCAGGCAACGAAGCGGCCGATGCCGACGGAGGAGGGGATCCTCGCCTTTCATCGCCGCTGCGAGGAGTTCTATCCGGCCGACGCGGTCGATGCGTCGATCGATGAGCAACGCAAGTGGTATGACGCGCTCTGCGCCGAGTTCGATGCGCCGAGCCCGGTAGGCCTTACCCGCGAGGACGCTTTGGTCGGTGGCCACATCCCGATCCGGCACTGCCGGCCTCAGACGGTTTCGACCAGGACGCGCATCTATTACATCCATGGCGGCGGCTTCGTCGTCGGCTCGCTGAACAGCCATGATGCGATCTGCGCCGAGCTTGCGGACTTTGCTCAAGCCGAACTGGTTTCGGTCGATTATCGTTTGGCGCCGGAGCATGTCTGGCCGGCGGCTTTCGACGATTGTTATGCGGTGCTTCAGGCATTGCTGTCCGACGGTCGTCCGGTCGTCGTTGCCGGCGACAGCGGCGGGGGCAACCTTACGGCAGGCATTATCTTGAAAGCCCGGGCGGAAGGCCTTGCGGGAATCGTCGGCCAGGTGCTGATCTATCCGGGTCTCGGCGGCAATCTCGTCTCCGGCTCCTATGTCGACATGGCCGAGGCGCCGGGACTGACGACGGCCGACGTGAGCTACTATCGCGATATCCTGAAGGCGCCGGCCGAGAATCCATTCGCCGCACCCTTGGCGGAAACGGATCTTTCGGGCCTGCCGCCGAGCTATATCACCGGTGCCTTCTTCGATCCCTTGCGCGATGACGCCCGCATCTATGCGGCGCGGCTTGCAGCCGCTGGCGTCAACGTCACCTTCCGCGAGGAGCCGCAGATGATCCATGCCTGGCTCAGGGCGCGGCACATGAGCGAGGGCGCGCGGGAAGGATTTCGGCGCCTGGCCGAGGCGGTCGCGGTTCTCGTCGGAACCCGCTGACGTCCGGGTTTGGACGACGCAAATCCGCGCGGAAAACCGCTGCGAACGAATTGTCTAGAGCGCCGTGCGTTCAATTGAACGCACAAGGGACGCTCTAGCACTTTGATTCTAGAGCATCTTTCCGCCCTCCAAGTGATTCCACTTGAAAGCGGGATGCTCTAGCTCTTCGCCTTGAACACCAGCACCGGATTTGCCCGGAAGGCCTGCGGGAAAAGTGCACGCAGGTTCTCGATCTTCGGCAGGTCGTTATAGACGATATAGGGATGGGTCGGGTTCCGCGTCAGGAAATCCTGATGGTAGTCCTCGGCGGCGTAGAAGCCCTCGAATGGCGAGACCTGCGTGACGATCGTGGCTGGGTAGGCGCCTGATTTGCCGAGTTCGGCGATATAGGCGTCGGCGATGTGCTTCTGCTCATCCGTGACGGCAAAGATCGCCGAGCGGTACTGGGTGCCATGGTCCGGCCCCTGATAGTTGAGCTGTGTCGGGTTGTGGGCGACGGAGAAGAACACCTGCAGCAATTGCCCGTAGGTGACCTCGCGCGGATCGTAGGTCACTTCCACCGATTCCGCGTGGCCGGTCTTGCCGCCGCTCACCGTTTCGTAATCGGCGGTTGCCGCAGTGCCGCCGGAATAGCCGGAAACGGCCTTTCTGACGCCTTTGACATGCTGGAAGACGCCCTGCACGCCCCAGAAGCAGCCGCCGGCAAAGACGGCGATCTCCGTGGTGCCCGCTACTTTTTCATCGAGCGAAGGCGGTGGGATGACCACGGCGGATTCCTGGGCGGCGGCAAGTGGCGCCGTTGCCAGCATGGCGGCGATGGCTGCAGCCAGGATGAGCGGGGACCTGCTCAAGGGATATGCCTGCTTGCTGCTGCACGCCATGATTTCCTCCTGCCACCGGCTTCCCAGCTGTTCGATGACCTCATGTTTTCACGGGAAAGACAATGGTCAAATCGCGATCGCGTGCTTCACGCCAACGTGACGATCCGCTACCACTTGAGCCGAACAGGCGTGCAAAGAGGGAAGAGGTCATGGCCGGAGAAACGGATCTCGCAAAACTGCTGGCGACGATGAGCGCGGTGCTGTTTCCGCAGACCTATGTCTATTGCACCGTCGCTCACCGGGATGCGGCGCGTTACCAACAGCTGGAGCCGCTTGCCACCTATCGCGAGGATGAGGGGTTGACGCTTGTTCTTTCCCGCAGCGCCGCTGACGAAGCGGGGCTCGACTATGGCCCTCTGCTTCGGCGGATCACCCTCAACGTGCATTCGGCGCTTGAGGCCGTCGGGCTGACAGCGGCCGTTTCGGCGGCGCTGACGCGCGAGGGCATCAGCGCCAATGTGATCGCTGCCTATTACCACGACCATATTTTCGTGCCGGAAGCGGATGCCGAGCGGGCGCTGGCAGCACTACGGGCGCTGACGATCGCCTGACTATCCTGGGCCTGCGGGGCCACTACATGAAGCGCGTGTCTTCAGGCGGGTTGAAATGGTCGTCGGCGCGGCCGTTCTCGTAGATGATAGGCGCTTCGGCGAGTTCCGCGTCGCTGACGCCGTCGAGGCAGGCGACGTTGACGGCGTAGAAATGGCCGAGGAAATCCTTGTGGTAACCGCGCGAGAACGGGCGGACGCCGCAGCGGCTGCAGAAATAGTGATCGACGTCGCCCACGATCCAGCTCGAGTTGTCGGCGCGGTAGCTGGTGAGCCTGTCCTTGCCTGATGTGATCTCGAATTCTTCCCGAAGCGCGAAAGACTTCTGCATGCGCGTCTTGGCGCAGAAGGAACAGTTGCAGCGGCGGATGCCCTCGGCCAGATCGAGCTGGCATTCGAAGGTGACGGCACCGCAATGGCAGCTGCCGCGATAGAGCTTCTTCATCGGTTTCCTCCCTGGGGACTGGGCGCATGCCGTCGCTCGCCGACCGGATGGCCGGCGCCGCATGTGGCGCTGTTTGCGTTGTCTTGCCGCGGCGGCTCGCGCCGCGGGTCCTATCCGACGTTTGCCGAATGTACCGGTTCGTTCGCAATCGTCTTGCCGTCACCGTCATCGCTCGCCTTGCGCAAGAGCAGGAAGGCAATGAGGGCCGTCAGCAGTGAAAGCAGGACGCAGATCGAGGCGGTGAAGGTGAAGGACTGGGTGAAGACGTCGCGCGCCGCGGTCAGCAGCCGTTCAGCCTCCGCCGGGGGCAGGTCGGCGGCGATCGCAACCGCACCGCCGAGCGTCTGGCGTGCTGCCGCAACCGTTTCCTCCGGCAGGCCGGTGACCACCAGCTGGTCCATGCGGCCGCGATAGGCTGCCGTCAGCAGGCTGCCAAGCACGGCGATGCCGAGCGCGCCGCCGAACTCGAAGCTCGTTTCGGAGATTGCCGAGGCTGCGCCGGCGCGTTCCGGCGGGGCCGAGCCGACGATCATGTCGGTTGTCAGCGTGCCGACCGGAGCAAAACCCAGGCAAAGCACGACGAGGCCGGTGGTGACAAGCAGCGGACTGCTCGACGTGCCGACCTGCGTGCAGATCGCAAAGCCGATCGCCGTCAGCACGAAGCCGGCGGCAATCAGGTTGGAGGCGGCAAAACGCGTGGCCAGCATCGGCACCGTCATCGAGGCTGCGACCATCGCGACACCCGTCGGCACCGACCAGAGCCCGGCGACGAAGGGCGAGAGGCCGAGAACCAGCTGCAGATATTGCGCCACGAACAGGAAGGCGCCGAAGCCGACGAACAGGCCGAGAATATTGACGCCGAGTGCGGCGCTGAAGGCCGGCGTCTTGAACAGCGAAAGGTCGATCAGCGGATCGGCGAGACGGAGCTGACGTCTGGCAAAGAGGATGGCGACGATGATGCCGAAGAGGACGAAGGATATCGCAGTCGCGTCCAGCCCATCCTCGGCGATCCGCTTCATGCCGTAAATCACCGAAAGTACTGATATCAGCGACTGGGCGGCGCTGATCAGGTCCAGCCGGCCGGCATTGGGATCGCGGAACTCGGGCAGCAGGATTGGTCCGAGGACGAGGATCAGCACCATGACCGGTACCGCAAGCAGGAAGACCGAACCCCACCAGAACTGCGACAGCATCAGCCCGCCGACAACCGGACCGATGGCGCCGCCGGCCGAAAAGCTCGCGATCCAGACGCCGATCGCAAAGGTGCGCTGCCTGTCGTCGAGGAACATGTTGCGGATGAGCGAGAGCGTGGAAGGCGCAAGCGTTGCCGCGGCCACGCCAAGTACGGCGCGTGCGATGATCAGGGTTTCGGCGTTCCAGGCAAAGGCCGCGAAGATCGAGGCGAGGCCGAAGGCGATCGAGCCGATCATCAAGAGGCGCCGGCGGCCGATGCGGTCTCCGAGCGTGCCCATGGTAATCAGGGAGCCTGCGACCATGAAGCCGTAGACGTCGATGATCCAGAGAAGCTGGGAAGCGGACGGTTTCAATTCCTCGGCGAGCTGCGGAACCGCAAGGTTCAGCACCGTCAGGTCCATGGAATAGAGCATGCAGGGCAGCGCGAGCACGGCAAGCCCGATCCATTCGCGCCGGGTCGCCTTCGGGCCTGGCGCACTCGCATTTTCAACGTTCGAAATCTCAGACATGGTCGACATAATCCCTGAGCCGGTCGAGGCACTCGCCCCAGCCTTCCTGGTGCGAGTCGCGCTCTTCGACGGTCTCGAATGGTGTCTGATGGAAGGTCAGCCGTGTCCTGCCGCCGATATCGGCAAAGGAAACGGTGATCAGCGTATCGGGACCGGGTTCGCCCTCTTCGTCCCAGGCGAAGGTGAAGACGAGCTTTTCGGGCTCCTTCACCTCGCGATAGACGCCACCCATCCAATAGTCGCGCCCTTCGGGCGAGCGGATGCAGGCGCGCCAGGCGCCGCCGGACCGGAAGTCCATGCTCAGCGAATGGGGCGTGAAATCACGCGGCCCCCACCAGCGCAGCGCATGCTCCGGCGTCGACCAGACCTTGAAGACAAGGCTCACGGGCGCGTCGAAGTCGCGGACGATTTCCAGGCTGATATCCTTGCGCGTTACGTTTGCGGTCGCCGCTATCATCAATGCCTCCTCCTCCGGGCGCCCCAATGCGCCCAGTCTTTAACCTCAGAGTTATTTAACTTGTCGGTTAATATCCGGCCGCAAGGGAAATTGTCAAGGCGCGCCTGGGCGGCAACCTGATTTTTGTCAGTTTCGGAGGGAGAGGAGGGGCCGCTGCCTGCCTATTGGGCTGAAGCCATCAGGCTGCGCGCCTGGAGGCGGGAAAGCACTCGGCCGAAGGCGCCGGGATCGTCGAGGCTGCGGGCGAGGATCAGCGCGCCCTGAATGCCGCCGACGATTTCCTCGGCAAGGGCGCTGCATTCCGCCTCTGGCGTGCCGGCGCGTTCAAGCGTTGCGGCGAGATCGGCGCGCCAGTCGGAGAAATAGCCGTTGAGTTCGCGGGCGAAACGGTCATGGGCGCCACTTGCGGCGATCACCCCCATCAGGCAGAGCCTGCGGCCCTGGCGGAAATAGGTGTCGACGCCGGTAAACATGGCCTCCAGCGCTTCCGCCGGGTCTTCGGCGTTGCGCAACGCGTCAAAAATATGGGTTCGAAACCAGGCAGCGATGTCTCCGAGCACCGCCTCGGCCATCTCCTCCTTCCCGCCGGGGAAAAAGTGATAGAGGCTGCCTTTGCCAAGCCCGGTCTTTTCGGTGATCAGGCTGAGGCTCGTGCCGTCATAGCCGTGTTCGCGGAAGGTCTCTGCAAGCGTGGCAATGACGTCTTGGCGTTCGGCAACGACGCGGCTCATGCGGGCTTCCTCACCAGCGGATACTCCACCTTGGCGAAGCGGTGGAAGAGGGCGCCGACGGCAACGAGGATCAGCGAGCCGGTCAGGACCGGGAAGAGCAGGAATTCGAAGCCGGGATCGGCCGCAAACACGACGAGCGGATTGGCGCCGGCCGGCGGGTGGGTGATGCGCAGTGCTGCCATCAGCGCGATCGCCGCACCGACGGCGATCGCCACGGCCCACCATTCGTTGGGAAAGACCGTCCGGAGGATCAGGCCGACGAGGGTGGCGATGACATGGCCGCCGACGACATTGGCCGGCTGCGACAGCGGGCTTGATGCGACCGAGAAGATCAGCACGCAGCTTGCCCCGAAGGGCGCCATCAACATGGGATGGCCGACGAGGTTGGTGAGCGCGCCGACGGCGGCAATGGCGACAAGGCCACCGATACCGGCGATGAGGCCGCGGTTGATGTGGACAGGAGGCTGGTGGCGTGAGAAGAAATGGCGCATTTGTGTACCAATCGGTCAAGTGTTTACCGATTGGTACAATGACATGCGGATGAAGTCAAGAGAGTTGCGTTTGGCCGGGAAGGGCAGCGGTCAGCTGCCCGCCCGTTCCCCGCGCATGGCCTACATGAAGTCGCGCGGGACGCGTTTCCTGAAGTGCTTCTCGAAGATCAGCGCCTCGCCCTCATAGGCGGCGACCTCGGCTTCGGTGATCCATTCGTTTTCGGTGCAATGCAGCGTCGCGGTCGAGACCGTGCGCACCGACCAGCCTTCGCGCCTGGCGATGCAGGTCCAGGTCGAGGTGCCGATCATCGACAGCGGATCATCGGGCGCGATCGACCAGGTCTCGTCGCGGATGTCCTGGGTCGCAAGTCCGGTCTGCGGATGTTCAGAGAGCCCGGTATCCTCGTAGATCCGGTAGTGCGTCATGCCGTGCGTCATGTCGCGCTCGACCGTGCGGCTGGTGCTGCCGCGTGTCAGTTCGCGGTATTTCGGCAGCGGATCGGGGTTCTGAGGCTCGGGCACGACGATCTCCCGGTGGGCGCCGAGCAGCGGAAGCGCCAGCGCCAGGCTTGATGTGTCGATCGTCACGCCCGGATCGGTCGGCGAGGGCAGGATCAATGGCCAGTAGGAGGTCGACAGCGACACGCGGATGCGGTTGCCGGCGCGGAAACGGTAGCCGCAGGCGTCAAGCACAAGCGTGATGCGCGTCTTGCGGCCGCGCTCCATGGCCTTCGGGCTGGCGTTGCCGTCGCGATGCGCCAGATTGAGCACGCCGAAGGCGACGCGGGTGGCGGTGCCATCGGGATGCACGTCGACGAGGCGGACGGCGAGGTTGGCGGTTGGCGCATGACAGGTGACGTCGACCGTCAGTGTCGGCTGGCCGAGATAGTCGGCGGCGGCCAGCAGCGGCGCGGTCTCGAAGACGAGCGAGCCGGCGTCGTCGATCCGCTGGTCGCCCGCCATTTCGGCATCGGGCTTCAGCGTGAAATATTCGCCCGCCGCCGTGCCGGTATCGAGCGGCGACTTCAGGTAGACCTCGCCGATGCCGGTGCCGCCGGCCGAAGGCGTCAGCCGGCCGTCATGGGAAACGCCGAAAAGCTGCATTTCCGGCGATGTCCAGGCGTCCTTTGCCACCCAGCGGCCGGGATCGCTGTCGCGCCTGAGTGACGGGCGCGGGCCGTCGAGAATGTAGGCGCGCACCTGCGGACCGTTTTCGGCGCCGTTTTCCTCGTCGCGCAGCCAGCGGTTCCACCAGCGGATCGCCTCGCCATGAAAATCGGCGCGCGGCTTCGGGAAGGCGAAATGCGGATATTTGTGCACCCAGGGGCCGATCAGTGCCTTTGCCTTGTCGCCAAGCCCCTCGACCGCTTTCAAGGGTGTGTTGCGGTAACCGTCCGCCCAACCGGCAATGACCAGCGCCGGCACGTCGAAGCCCGCGAAATCTTCCGCGATCGATCCGTGCTGCCAGAATTCGTCGCGACGCTGGTGCTCCAGCCATTCCTCCATGAAGAAGGGCTCGTTCTCCAGCCGCTCCATCCACATCGCCTTCCAGCGGTCACCGACGATATCCGGGTCCGGCGAGCGCGACTGGTAGGCAAGCATCGTCGCCGCCCAGGAAAGCTGGGCGGAGAGATGGCAGCCATTCTTGTAATGGATGTCGTCGTTGTAGCGGTCGACCGTCGAGGCGATGGAGATGACGGCTTTGAGCGCCGGCGGCTTCAAGGCCGCGACCTGAAGGCAGTTGAAGCCGCCCCAGGAGATCCCCATCATCCCGACCTTGCCGTTCGACCAGGGCTGGGCCGCAATCCACTCGATGATCTCGCATCCATCAGAGAGTTCGCGCGGCGTATATTCGCCGTCGATGACACCGTCGCTCTCGCCTGAGCCTCTGATGTCTACGCGCACGCCGGCGATGCCGGCGGCCGCAAACACCGGATAGGTGGATTCGTCACGCAGGCTGGTGCCGCCCTGCTTGCGGTAGGGCAGGTATTCGAGCACGGCGGGAACCGGATCGGCCTCCGCCCCCGCGGGCATCCAGATGCGGGCGGCAAGGCGGGTGCCGTCCTTCAGCCGGATCCATTCGTTTTCGACTACAGTGAAGTCACGTTCGGACATATCGTTCCAACTATTTCGTTGTTCTTGTTGGCAGTTCGGGACGCGAAATCGCGTTGCACTGGAATTGCTTAGCTGTCGAACCAGACGCGGCTTCCGACATAGCCATTGGAAAGGTCGTTGCCGATGTCGTCAACGAAGCCCTTGAGCGAGGCCGAGGCCGCGTTCACATAGTCGTTGAAAACAGGCAGGATCAGGCCGCCTTCGTCGCGCACCGTCATCGCCATGGTGTGGTACATCTCCTTGCGCTTGGTCTCGTCGAGTTCGGAGCGGGCCTGAAGCAGAAGCTTGTCGAAATCCTCGCGCTTGAAGCGCGTGTCGTTCCATTCGGCGGTCGAGAGATAGGAGGTCGAGTAGCGCGAATCCTGGGTCGGTCGCCCGCCCCAATAGGAGGCGCAGAAGGGCTGCACGTTCCAGACATTGGTCCAGTAGCCATCCTCCGGCTCGCGCCGCACTTCAAGCTCGATGCCGGCCTTCCTGGCGCTTTCCTGGAAGAGCACGGCCGCGTCGGCTGCACCCGGGAAGGCGGCGTCGGAGGTGCGCAACAGGATCGGCCGGTCGTGGCCGGACTTCTTGAAGTGGAAGGCGGCCTTGTCAGGGTCATAGGCCCGCTGCTCGATGCCTTCGGGCGCCAGCGCATAGTTGCCGTTGACCGGAAAATCGTTGCCGAGCGTGCCGTAGCCGCCGAGCACCCGGTCGAGGATCGCCTGGCGGTCGATGGCGTATTTCAGTGCCAGCCTCAGATCATTGTTGTCGAAGGGCGCGGTGTCGCAATGCATCAGGAAGCTGTAAAAGCCCTTGCCGGCGGTCCTCAGGATCTCGACGCGCGGCGCTCGCTTCAAAAGTGGCACGGTCTTCGGGTCGATGTTGTTGATGAAGTGGACCTGGCCGGAGGAAAGCGCTGCGATGCGCGCCGTCGTGTCGTTCATCACGATGATCTCGACCGATTCGACGAAGCCGCGGTCGGACCGCCAGTCCTCGGCGTTCTTCTCGAAGGTGGCGCGCAGGCCCGCCTCGTAGCTTGACAGCTTGTAGGGGCCGGTGCCGATCGGGGAGGCCGGATTGTCGACGCCGCCCTTCGGCTGGATGATCAGGTGATAGTCGGTCAGAAGCAACGGCAGGTCGGCATTGCCCTCGGTCAAGGTCAGCACCAGCGCGCCGGCCTTTTCCTCGATCGTCTTGATCGAGCGCATCAGCCCTAGCGCACCGGACTTCGAGCCTTCGTCGGCATGGCGCTTCAGCGTGGCAACCACGTCGGCGGCCGTCAGCTTGCTGCCATCATGGAAGCTGACGTCGCTGCGGATATTGAAGGTCCACTGTGACGCATCCGCCGAAGGCTCCCAGGATTCGGCAAGCGCCGGCAGCGGCGCGCCGGTCTTCGGGTCGGATTCGACCAGCGTGTCGCCCCAGAGATGGCCGATGACGAAGGAGACGGAGCCGCTATAGGCGGCGGGATCGAGCGAATCGGTGGTGGCGCCGCCTTTCAGACCGAGCTTCAGATGGCCGCCGCGCTTCGGCTCCTGAGCGCGAGCGTCGCCTGCTGTGAGCGTCGCGCCGAGGCCAGCCGCGAGACCGAGCGCTGCGCTACCCGCCAGAAAGCCGCGCCGGCTGATGCCGGTCGAAGCCATGCTCGCGGGGACGAGAAGGCCGTCGGGTCGCTTCGTGAATTCGGTCATGTCAGGGTTCCCTTTGGTGTGATGCTTGTAGGGGAAAACCTAGCGGTTGGCAGACGACACACAATTTCGCGACTTGACGCTTCTTTACGCGCTTTTACGCTACCTTGGTTTATAATCGGATCGCGCGCAGAGCTACGCGGTCGCGGCTTGGGGAGCGCCATGCAGGACATCGAAATCTTCGCAGCCAATCTCAGGTTTGCCTGTGCGACCCGGCGCTCAATCTCGCAGATCTGTCGCGAGATCGGCATCAACCGGCAGCAGTTCAACCGCTATATCGGCGGCGAGGCGCGACCGTCGCCGCATAACGTGGCACGCATTGCCCGCTTCTTCGGGCTGGCGGCCGAGGATTTTGGGCTGCCGGCCAAACAATTTGAGGCACGCATGACGCGGCCCGACCGCGACCGCTCCGACGCGAGCCTGCTGCTCGAAGGCTTTCCGGGCGACATCGCGGGCCTGAGGCGTCACATCGGCTACTACCAGACCTATCACGTGTCGCTCTCCTGGCCGGGGCTTGTCGTCTGCTCCTGCGCAAGGATTTACGAGGAGGCAGGCTCGATCCGGGTGAAATCGATCGAGCGCATCCGTGATCCCGCAAACGAGATCCAGCAGTTCTCGAAGTATGTCGGCCTCGTCACCTTCTGGCGAAACCGCATCTTCATCGCCGAGCGCAGCATCGGGCGGGAGCCGATGCTGGCGCAGACGATCCTCCTGCCTTTCGAAGTGCACCAGCGCGTCTACCTGCGCGGTACGACCATGGGGGTTTCCTGGCGCAAGGAGAACCTGCCCTATGCGTCGCGGATGATCTGGCGATCGCTTGGGGTCCAGCCGGATCTGCGCCAGATGCTCTCGCGCTGTGGCGTGCTTGCCTTCGGCGCGCGACAGTTGCCGCAGACTGTGCGCAGCTTTCTCGAAACGCCCGGTGCAGAACCCTTGACGCTGCCGACCGAATATTGAGCGGAGAGGGCCGTGTGATAGCATCGGCCGGAACACGCGGAGGAGGGGATCATGAAATCTGCAGTGGCTGCCATCGCCAGCCTTTGGCTCGCTTTGCCGATGTTTCCGGCCATGGCCGAGGAGGCGCCGGCGCCGATCCCGTCCTGCGCGCTTTCGGGCGCCTCCAGCGTGATGATCGGCGGACAGCCGGCGCTTAGGCTGTCCGACGTCGCCAATTGCCCGCCGGAGCTTTACGAGGTGGTGCCGAGCATCATGATCGAAGGACAGCCGGTGGTGCATTTCCGCGCCGGCAGCGGCGCCAAGGGCGATTGCGCGGCCAAGGGCGAGGCGACGGTGAGCTTCGAAGGGCAAGCCGCGCAGCGGGTGGGCGACGTCGATTGCCGGCAGAACTAAGCCAGGGCGGTCAGTCGAGCATCGCCAGCCGCGCACCTTGCCGGACGACCTCAAGGGCGGAGGGATTGGAGATAGGGTAGCCGGCAATGAAGCCCTCGACCGTGAACGACGGGAACTCGGTTTTAAGCCGCGACGCGACCTCTGCCGCCTCTTTCGTCTCGCCAAGGCATGCATGCGCCATCGCCTGGAACATCAGCGTATTCGGCGATTCCTGTGAGCTCCTCTCGAGCGCCGACAGGCATTCGCGATAGCGCCCGACGACGAAGAGGACGCGCGCAAGCATGCCGTAATACCACGGCGGCCCGAGCGGGTTCAGGGAGAGGGCGCGTTCGATGAGGGGGATCCCGTCGGCGGGGTCGCCAACGATCAGCGCCTTGGCGCCTGCGAGCAGCGCGAGGGTGTCGGCATTGTTCTTGCCGAATTCGAAGGCGCGGGCATGCGCCTCGGCAGCACCCGCGAGGTCGCCGAGGCAAGCCCGGAGATCGCCGAGGCAGGTCTGGCCGGCAGGATCGGTAGGATCCAGCCGTAAGGCTTCGTCAACCGCACGCCGCCAGTTGCGGAAGGCCTCGTTCAAATCGTCGCCGAAGCCATTGGCTGCCTGGATGGAATAGACATAGGCAAGTTCCGTCCAGGCGCGTGCCCGACCCGGATCGAGTTCGAGCGAGCGCGTGAGCAATTGTTTGGCGGCGGCGTTGCCGTCGGGGCTGAAGCGGTTGTGCTGTTCGACGCCAAGCAGGAAGCAGTCATAGGCCTGCAGGCTGCCGGGCGGCTTCAGCCGGCTCGCCTTGCGGCCGATGGCGGCAAGCGTGCCGAAGCAGCCGGCAAGCACGTTGATGACACTTTCGGTGAGACTGTCCTGCAGCGTCAGCACATCTTCCATCTCGCGTTCATACCGTTCGCTCCAGAGCGTCATGCCGGTACGCGTGTCGGAGAGCTGGATCGTCAGGCGAACCCGCCGGTCGTCGGCCCGCAACTGGCCGGTGACGGCATAGGTGGCGCCAACCGCCTGGACGTGGTCGCTGAAGCTTTCGGGGCGGTTGCCGAGCAGCTTCATCGTATGGAAAGCGATGACGGGAAGATCGGCAAAGCGTGCAAGGTCGACGCAGATGTCGGATGACAGACCGTCGGCGAAACGGTGCCAGCGCTCCTCGGGATTGAGGCATTCGATCGGGAAAACGGCAAGCGCCGGGGAGGCCGGCTCGTTCACGCGCGATGGCGCGGCCGTCTCCGGGGCGATCCGGCCGGCCGCGGTTTGCGCGACCCAGGAGGCAAGCTCGATCTTGTTGCGGACGCCGAGCTTGCCGTAGATCGTGGCGAGATGGGTTCGCACGGTCGAGGGCGCAATGAAGAGCGCCTCGCCGATTTCGCGATAGGTAAGACCGGCGGCAAAGCGCTCCGCGACCGCGCGCTCGCGATCTGACAAGGCCTCGGTAAGGGGTGGCGTCTGGATGCGGTTCATGGCTGCTTCCTGCCATCTGACCGGGCCGTTTTCAATGGTGACATACGGCAAGGTGCCACAGCGCCCTTTGCGCGTCTAACGGGACGTGCGGTGCTCCCGGCAAAATACTACAAATGCAGGAGAGGAAACACAGCAGCTGCGCGATGTGGGGCGCGTGTGACGCGCCTAGAGTTCCACCAGTGTTTCAACGCCCGAAGGGCCAGCGACGGTGGGAACGACGATGAGCAGCCTGCTTTCCGGCATGTCCGAATTCTATCACTCCATCCGGCTGGATCTGCGCCAGCCGGCCAAACATCTCGCCGACAGCCTCAGCCGTCACGATCCTTTCCGGCTGTTTGTCATCTGGGACGACCGCGTTCGCGTCCGCGAGCAACTTCAGCGGATGGCCGATCACCATCCGGAGCTGTTGAAGGATATCGGGCTAAGCAGGACACAGGTGCGCGCGGAAACAGAGAAGGCCTTCTGGCAGCGCTGATCTTGCCGAGGGAAGACGAGACGGCGGCGCGCACTCGTGCCGCCGTCTCGCATTTCAGTTGCCCGCACTTTCCATGCGCCGTGTTTTCAGCACGCGTTCCAGCCAGCCGATCTCCATTTCCGGAACCGACTTCAGGAGCAGGTCGGTATAGTCGTCGAAGGGCGGTGAGAGCACCTTCGATTTCGGCCCGAAGCGCACGAGGCGGCCGCGGTGCATGACCGCGACGCTGTCGGCGATCGCGCGCACGATGGCGATGTCGTGGGTGATAAAGACATAGGAAACAGCGGTTTCCTCCTGAAGCTTCAAAAGCAGATTCAGGATGCCTTCGGCCACCAGCGGGTCGAGTGCGGAGGTCGGTTCGTCGCAGAGGATCAGCTCCGGCTTGGCCGCCAAGGCGCGTGCGATCGCCACGCGCTGCTTCTGCCCGCCGGAAAGCTCGGCCGGATAGCGATCGAGGAAGCGGGTGCCCATCTCGATCTGGTCGAGCAGTTCCTTGACCCGCTCCGTCTTCTTCTGGCCGTGCATGCCGAAGTAGAAGGAGAGCGGCCGGCCGATGATGTCGCGCACCGTCTGGCGCGGGTTCATCGCTGTATCGGCCATCTGATAGATCATCTGGATGCGCCGCAGCTCGTCATTGCTGCGGCCTTTCAGCGCCCGCGGCAGTTCCTTGCCCTCGAAGGTGATGCGGCCCTCGGTCGGCGGCAAGAGCCCGGTGATGACGCGGGCAAGGGTGGACTTGCCCGAGCCGCTCTCGCCGACGATCGCCAGCGTCTGGCCCTTCGGCAGGTGCATCGAGACATCGTGCAGCACCTTGAAGCCATTGGCATAGCCGGCGCTGATGTTCTCGATCTTCAGCTGCGCGCCGGTCTGGTCGGCCGCCTCGTCGCGTTTGGTCTGGCGGACGCTGACGAGCGCCCGGGTGTAATCCTCCCGTGGCGCTTCGATGATCTGCTTGGTGCTGCCGTATTCCACGGTCTTGCCGTGACGCAGCACCATGATGTCGTCGGAGATCTGGGCGACGACGGCGAGATCGTGGGTGATGTAGAGCGCGGCCGTATGCGTCTCCTCGATCGCGTGCTTGATGGCGGCAAGCACGTCGATCTGGGTCGTCACATCGAGTGCTGTCGTCGGCTCGTCAAAGACGATCAGCTCCGGATTGGGGCAGAGCGCCATGGCGGTCATGGCACGCTGGAGCTGGCCGCCGGAGACCTGATGCGGATAGCGGTCGCCGAAGGTTTCCGGATTGGGCAGCCCCAACACCCGGAAAAGATAGAGCGCCCGCTTCTTCGCGTCTTCACGGCTCATGATGCCGTGGCGCAGCGACGCCTCGATCACCTGGTCGCCGAGCCGGTGCGCCGGATTGAAGGCGGCAGCCGCCGACTGCGCGACGTAGCAGACGCGGGCACCGCGGATCGAGCGGATGCCGTTCCTGTCGAGGGTCAGGATGTCCTTGCCGTCGAGCAGGACCTCGCCGCCGGTGATGCGCACACCGCCGCGGCCATAGGCGAGCGCCGAAAGGCCGATGGTCGACTTGCCGGCGCCGGACTCGCCGATGAGGCCGAGCACCTTGCCCTTCTCGACGATGAAGGAGACGCCTTCGACGAGGGTGACGACCTTCGGCGGTTCGCCTGGCGGGTAGCTGGTCGCTTCGATCTTGAGGTTCTTGACGGAAAGCATATCAGGCATCGCCGCGTCCTCCCTTGAGGCTGGAGGTTCGTTTCATCAGCCAGTCGACCACGAGGTTGACGCAGATCGCCAGGGTGGCGATCGCCGCCCCCGGGATCAGCGCTGCCGAAATGCCGAAGATGATGCCGTCCTTGTTGTCCTTGACCATGCCGCCCCAGTCGGCAGCCGGCGGCTGGATGCCGAGGCCGAGGAAGGAGAGGGTCGAAAGGAACAGGATCGAGAACGCGAAGCGCAGGCCGCATTCGGCCAGGAGCGGCGACAGCGTGTTCGGCAGGATCTCGCGAAAGATGATCCAGAGCGAACCTTCGCCGCGCAGCCTTGCGGCTTCTACGAATTCCATCACTGCGACATCGAGCGCCACGGCACGGCCGATGCGGAACACGCGCGTCGAGTCGAGCACCGCCATCACGAGGATCAGGATCCACAGATGCTGCGGCAGCACCGCAAGCACGACGAGGGCGAAGATCAGCGTCGGGATCGCCATCATCAGGTCGTTGAAGCGGGAGAAGAGCTGGTCGGTGAAGCCGCCGACGACGGCGGCCGTGAAGCTCAGGAGCATGCCCAGCGAGAAGGAGAGTACGGTTGCCGCCAGCGCCACCATGATGGTGGTGCGGGCGCCGTAGATCAGACGCGAGAGCAGGTCGCGGCCGAGATTGTCGGTGCCGAGCAGGAAGTCGCCGCCGGCCGGAAGCCAGATGTCGCCGACGACGTCGCGTTCGCCGAAGGGGGCGATAACAGGCGCGAACACGGCGCAGAAGATCGCAATCGCAATGCCGGCGATGCCGATCCAGGCGCTGAAGGGGATGGATCTCAGGTTCATCGCGGGTGCCTCAGTCTCGGGTTGGCGATGATCGCCAGAATGTCGGCCGCCATGTTGAGGAAGATATAGAAGGCGGCAAAGATCAGGCCGCAGGCCTGAACGACCGGCATGTCGCGCACGGTCACCGCATCCACCATGTATTGCCCCATGCCGGGATAGACGAAGACCACTTCGACGACGACGACGCCGACGACGAGATAGGCGAGGTTCAGCGCGATGACGTTGATAACAGGCGCCACGGCGTTGGGAGCCGCATGGCGCGCGATGATGCGGAACATACTGAGACCCTTAAGCTCCGCCGTCTCGACATAGGCTGACGACATGACGTTGAGGATCGCGGCGCGGGTCATGCGCATCATATGGGCAAGAACGACCAACACGAGGGTTGCGACGGGAAGAGCGATCGCCGAGAGACGCTCGGTGACGCTCATGCTGTCATAGACGGTCGCCGGGAAGGTCGCGATGCCGTATTGGACGGCGAAGAACATGATCAGGAGATAACCGACGAAGAACTCCGGCAGCGATATGGCCGCGAGCGAGACGACGTTGATGATCTTGTCGGGCAGCCGATTGCGGAACTGAACCGCCAGCATGCCGAGACCGACGGCGAGCGGGACGGAAACGAGGGCTGCGAAGAAGGCGAGGAACAGCGAGTTGCCGAGGCGCCTGCTGATCTGTTCGCCAACCGAATTCTTGCTGGCCCAGGAGGTGCCGAAATCGCCTTGAACGGCGCCGCCGAGCCAGGAGAGGTAGCGTTCGGTCCAGGGCTTGTCGAGGCCGAGATCCTTGCGGATGTTTTCGACCGCCTGCGGCGTTGCCGACTGGCCGAGATAGGTGGTGGCAAAATCACCCGGAAGCGCTTCGATGCCGCCGAAGATCATCAGCGACACGGCAAAGAGAAGTCCGACGCTTAAGCCGAGGCGCTGCAGGATCAGCGCCGCGAGAGGACGGCGGAAGGTGAAGCGCCGCCAGAGGGTGCCGCCGATTTCGCTGTTTGCGGGGTTGGCGGCAGGGTTGGGTTTTGCTGGTACTCCGGAAAGTTCGGCAGACCGCGGATGCGTTGCATCCGCGGTCCCATCCGTCGGAACCGGACCAGTGAGCGGTCCGCTTTCCATCATCATGCGTCCAGCCAGACCCGGGTTGCGACATAGCCGTTCGACATGTCGTTGCCGATGTCGTGCACGTAGCCCTTCACCTGCTTGGTGGAGGCGTTCACGAAATCGTTGAACATCGGCAGGATCAGGCCGCCTTCGTCACGCACCATCATCGCCATGGTGCGGTACATGTCCTTGCGCTTGGCCTCGTCGAGTTCCGAGCGGGCCTCGAGCAGGATCTTGTCGAAGTCGGCACGCTGGAAGCGGGTGTCGTTCCAGTCGGCGCCGGAGTGGTAGGCCGTCGAGTACATCTGGTCCTGGGTCGGGCGGCCGCCCCAGTAGGAGGTGGAGAAGGGCTGCACGTTCCAGACGTTGGTCCAGTAGCCGTCACCCGGTTCGCGCTTGACCTCGATCTCGATGCCCGCCTTCTTGGCGCTTTCCTGGTAGAGCACAGCCGCGTCGACAGCACCCGGGAAGGCGACGTCGGAGGTGCGCAGGAGCACCGGACCGCTGTGGCCGGACTTCTTGTAGTGGAAGGCCGCCTTGTCCGGATCATAGGCGCGCTGCTCGATGCCTTCGGGGAAGAGGGCATAGGTGTCGTTGATCGGGAAGTCGTTGCCGACCTTGCCGTAGCCGCCGAGGATGCGCTCAACCATGGTCTCGCGGTCCATCGAATATTTCAACGCCATGCGCAGGTCGTTGTTGTCGAAGGGCGCGGTGTTGCAATGCATGATGAACACGTAGTGGCCGCGGCCCGATGTGTTCAGGATTTCGACTGTCGGTGCCCGCTTCAAAAGGTTCACCGTCTTCGGGTCGACGCGGTTGATGAAGTGCACCTGGCCGGAGGAGAGCGCCGCGATGCGGGCCGTCGCATCGTTCATGGCGATGAGTTCCACCGAATCCACATAGCCGCGGTCCGTCCGCCAATCGTCGGTGTTACGTTCGAAGGTGGCGCGAACGCCGGGCTCGAAACTCGTCACCTTGAAGGGGCCGGTGCCGATCATCGCGTCGGGTGCGTCGATGCCGCCGTTCGGCTGGATGATCAGGTGGTAGTCGGAGAGAAGCAGCGGCAGGTCGGCGTTGCCTTCCGTAAGCGTGAGCACCAGCTTGCCGCCGTCAGCCTTGATTTCCTTGATCGACTTCATCACGCCGAGTGCGCCGGATTCTGACTTGTCATCGGTGTGGCGCTGGAGCGTCTTGATGACGTCGTCGAGCGTCAGTTCCTTGCCGTCGTGGAATTTCACGCCCTTGCGGATGGCAAAGGTCCAGGTCGAGGCATCGGCCGACGGCTCCCAGGATTCGGCAAGGGCCGGTACCGGCGCGCCTGTGGTTGGATGGCTTTCGACCAGCATGTCGCCCCAGTTGCGGCCAACGACGAACATGAACTGCGACAGAGCCTTGGCCGGGTCCTTCGAGTCGGTTGCGGCCGCACCTTCGAGCCCGAGTTTCAGGTGTCCGCCGCGCTTCGGCTCCTGCGCCTGAGCGCTGCTGGCAAACAGCGTGCCTGCGGTCGAGGCAAGAATGCCGGCTGCAGCCGCCCGCCCGAGAAACTCGCGGCGGTTCATCTTGCCGAGCATGACCTGTCGTGTGAGGTAATCCTTGTAATCGCTCATTCCCCTGTTCCCTTCTGTCGGCATTCGCCGTTCGTTGTGGTTGGTAGAGATTGCTGCGTACAGCCATTGTATCGATGGCTTTTCGGATGGCCCGGACGGCCGCTTGTTGCTGGTTCGGGTGCCTCTTCTCCTTCCTTCGACCGGGGCGCGTCTCGTTCAGATCGATAAGCGTAATCGCTGGAACTCTTCTTGTAACGCCCTAAATTACAATTTATTTCCATAAGCTTGGCTTATGGATACGCCATTCAATGGCGCGCGATTTTGCCCGCGCGTCTCGTCACGTCCCGATGCCGGTCGTCCGGCTCTGTTGCCTCAGCCGCCAAGGGTTGGCGGGATCTATTGAGAGCGGGATGCCGGCGGAATTCCGCGCGCACTTTTCACGCTCTAGCGACCCTTCCACACCGGGTCGCGCTTTTCCGCGAAGGCACGTGCGCCCTCCAGCTGGTCTTCGCTCGAATAGAGAATGTCGACGGTCTTGAACTGCCGTTGGGTGATCTTGTTCATGGTCGTCTGGAAGGCCTCGCCCTCGGCGGCGCGCACCACTTCCTTGATCGCGGCATAGACCAGCGGCGGTCCGCTTTCGAGCAGGCGGGCGAGCTCCCAGGCCCGGTCCATCAGCTTGCTCGCCGGCAGGACCTCGTTGACGAAGCCCCAGCGATGGGCCTCCGCCACGTCGAGCCAGCGGCCGGTCAACAGCATGTCCATGGCGATGTGATAGGGGATGCGCTTCGGCAGCTTGATCGAGGCGGCATCGGCGACGGTGCCAGAGCGGATCTCCGGCAGCGCGAAGGTCGCGTGTTCGGCCGCCAGGATCAGGTCAGTCGAAAGCGCGATTTCGAGGCCGCCGCCGCAGCAGATGCCATTGACCGCCGCAATGATTGGCTTGTTGAGGTCGCGCAGCTCCTGCATGCCGCCGAAGCCGCCGACGCCATAGTCGCCATCGACCGCGTCGCCATCGGCGGCCGCCTTCAGGTCCCATCCCGGACAGAAGAATTTTTCACCGGCACCGGTGATGATCGCGACCCGCAGCGTGTCGTCGTCGCGAAAGTCGCGGAAGATCTCGCCCATGACCCGGCTGGTTTTCAGGTCGATGGCGTTGGCCTTCGGCCGGTCGATCGTGACTTCGAGAATGCCGCCTTCGCGGCGCGTGAGGATCGGTCCGGTCATCAGGGTCAATTCCTCCGGCGAATGAGGGCGTCAGCGGCAACGGCTCCCTGGCCATCGGGCAACACCATCAAAGGATTGATATCGAGTTCTTCGAGTTTCGAAGCGTTTGCAACGACATAGGATGCCGCTGCCGCGACAGCCTCGATCAATGCTGCGTCATCGGCGGCAGGCGCGCCGCGATAGCCGTCGAGCAGCTTGCGGATCTTCAAGCCGCCGATGGTCTCGCGGATCGCGTCCGGCGTCGTCGGCAGCGTCAGGATAGCGGAATCATCGAGCAGTTCCACCAGGATGCCGCCGGCACCGATCGTCAGCACCGGACCGGCCACGGGGTCGCGCATGGCGCCGATGATCAGCTCGGCGACGGGTTTTGCCACCATCTTCTCGACCAGAAAACCCGAGGCGACCGCGGTCATGGCCTTCGCTGCGGCAAAGACCTCCTGGGTATTTGCGAGGTTGAGCTTCACCGCGCCCGCTTCAGTCTTGTGGGCAACGCCAAGACCCTTGAGCACGACCGGGAACCCGAGTGCCTCGGCGGCGGCTGCGGCCTCCTCGGCGGTCGCAGCGGTCCTGCCTTCAGGCACGTTGAGGCCGGCGGCGGCAAGCTCCATCTTCGCCTCGTGTTCGCTGAGCGTGATGGCTTCGCCGGTACCGGCGCCAAGGCCATCGAGCAGGCGGGGCGGGGCGGGCTTGGCCCAGGCAGCACCAATGCCGGCGGCCGTCTCGATCGCCGCCAATGCCTCTTCTATGCCGAAGAAGGGCACGACGCCGGCCTTCATCAGGAAGAGCGCGGTTGCCTCCGGCATGTTCTCGCCGAGGCTGGCAACGATGCCGGCGCGGGCGCCGGTCGCCCTCGCGGCGTCGATCACCGCGTGGCAGGTGGTTTCCCAGTCGGTGGCGTCGCAGCGGTCGAGCCGCGGGAAATCGAGCACGAGCAGATTGATCGCATAGCCGCCCTTCATCATGGCGGTAAAGGCGGTGGTCTGCTTCTCGCGGTTGCCCCAGACAAAGGTGTGGTAGTCGAGCGGGTTGGCGATCGTCACCATCTCGCCGAGCGCGTCCTTGAGCGGCTTCTTCTGTTCGTCGCGCAGCGCCCGGTAGTTCACCCGGTAACGTTCGCCGGCGTCAGCCATCAGCGAAGCTTCGCCGCCGGAGCAGCTCATCGACGAGATCTCGTTGCTGTCAAGCGGGCCTGCGACATGCAGGAGCTTCAGCGTTTCCAAGAGCGCCGGCAGCGTGTCGACGCGGCCGATGCCGAGGCGGGCAAGAAGGGCGGAGGAGACGCGGTCGTTGCCGGCAAGCGAGGCGGTGTGCGAAACGGTCGCAAGCTGCGCGGCTTCGGATTTTCCGACCTTGAGCGTCACGACAGGCTTGCCGAGTTCGCGGGCGCGGGTTGCCAGCCGCTCGAGCGCGGCAATGCTGTCGAAGCCTTCGATATGCAGGCCGACGGCGGTGACGCGTGGATCTTCGAGCACGGCGCAGGCGATGTCGGAAAGCCCCGTCTGCGCCTGGTTGCCGGCGGTCATGACATAGGCGAGCGGCAGGCCGCGCGTCTGCATCGAGATGTTGCAGGCGATGTTGGAGGATTGTGTCAGGACGGCGACGCCCTTTTCGACGCGTTGCATGCCGTGCTGGTCTGGCCAGAGCAGGGCACCGTCGAGCATATTGATGAAGCCGTAGCAGTTGGGCCCGACGATCGGCATGTCGCCGGCGGCCGCAACCAGTGCCTCCTGCATGTCGTTGCCGTCGTCAAGCTCGCTTGCCGCCTCGCGGAAGCCCGAGGCATAGCAGACGGCGCCGCCGGCACCGCGGCTCGCGAGATCGCGGATGATGTCGATGGTCAGCTGTCGGTTGACGCCGACGAAGGAGGCATCCGGCGCCGCGGGCAGTTCCGCCACCGAGCGGTAACATTTGCGGCCAAGAATCTCGGCCTCGCGCGGGTGCACCGGCCAGATCTCGCCGGAAAACCCCATCTTGTCGCATTGTTCGATGACACGCCGGGCTTCCTTGCCGCCGAAGACGGCGATGGTGCGCGGGCGGATCAGGCGGTCGAGGGAGCGGGTCATGCGGCGCCTCCCGCGACGGCGCGCGTCGAGGCTACGGGGGATACCCCCCTCTGCCCTGCCGGGCATCTCCCCCACAAGGGGGGAGATTGGATGGGGCGCAGTGGTCGCCAAGCATCGGCCGTCGAATGACGTTGGGCCATCTGCGAGCGGAAGCGGCGCGTCGCGACAAGCCGATCTATGGGCCGATCAATGGAAAGCTGAATGGTCGGGAGGGGCAGGGCGGGTAATCCTGGCCGATCTCCCCCCTTGTGGGGGAGATGCCCGGCAGGGCAGAGGGGGGTAAGCACCGGAACTTCGACCTTCATCCCGTCACGCTCCCAGCGGCCTGAGCAGGTCGCGGCTGATGATGTGGCGCTGGATTTCCGACGTGCCGTCCCAGATGCGTTCGACGCGGGCGTCGCGCCAGAAGCGGGCGAGCGGCAGGTCGTCCATCAGGCCCATGCCGCCGAAGATCTGGATTGCCTCGTCGGTGACGCGGGCGAGCATTTCGGTGGCAAAGACCTTGGCCGAGGCGATTTCGCGGTTTGACGGCAGGCCGTTGTCGAGCCGCCAAGCGGCTGACAGCGTCAGGAGGTCGGCGGCGTCGATCTCGGTGATCATGTCGGCGAGCTTGAAGGAAACGCCCTGGTTGGCGCCGATCGGCTTGCCGAACTGTTTGCGGTCGGCCGCATAGTTCAGCGCGTAGTCGAAGGCGCGGCGGGCCCGGCCGACGGAGGTGGCGGCCACAGTCAGCCTTGTGGCGAACAGCCAGTCATTGGCGACATCAAAACCCTTGTGCACTTCGCCGAGGATTTGGGACGAAGGCAGGCGGCAGTCGTCGAAGGTCAGGATGCAGTTGTTGTAGCCGCGGTGCGAAACGGAGTTGTAGCCCTTGCGGATCTCGAAGCCGGGCGTGCCGCGGTCGACGAGGAAACAGGTGATCTTCTTCTTCGGCCCGCGCGGCGTGTCCTCTTCACCGGTTGCGATGAAGACGATGACGAAATCGGCGATGTCGGCATGGCTGATGAAATGCTTGGTGCCGTTGACGATCCAGTCGTCGCCGTCCTTGCGGGCAAAACACTTCATGCCGCGCACGTCGGAGCCGGCGTCCGGCTCGGTCATGGCGAGGGCGTCGAACTTGTCGCCCTTGACCGCGGGCAGCAGGTACTTCTCGCGCTGCTCGGCATTGCAGGCCATCAGGATGCCCGAGGGGCGGCCGAAGAAGACCGTCAGGCCCATCGAGCCGCGGCCAAGCTCGCGCTCGACCAGCGTGAACGAGGTGTGGTCGAGGCCGGCGCCGCCGACTTCTTCCGGAAAATTGCAGCCGAAGAAACCGATCTCCTTGCACTTGCGGGCGATTTCCTGGCCAAGCTCGCGCGGCACCACGCCGGTGCGCTCGACCTCGTCCTCATGCGGATAGATTTCCGTTTCGACGAAGCTCCTGACCGTATCGACGATCATCTGCTGTTCTTCGGTCAGTGCGAAATTCATTGTGTTGTTCCCCTCGTTTTCGCGCCGCTGACGTCGGTTCCGCAAACGAAGGCCGCCTCCTCAAGCGTCCCTCGGCTGCGGTTTGCAGCTTCGCCGGTGGGCGAAGCTGCCTATCGATGGCCTGCCGCTTTGCGGTCAGGCGCGCTTCTGGCCGACGAAGCGTCCGACGCCTTCCGGCGTCGGCAGCTGCGCATGCGCTTCGGCAATGGCGGCAAGCTTACTCAGCACGTGTGCCGGGGCGGCGACGGCCTTGCCGGCCTTGCTGTCCACGTGCAGTGCCATCTGTTCGGCGGTCGCCACCGCCTCGTTGGTCGCGGCGTTGTAGATCGTCGAGAAGATGTGCAGGCGCTTCTCGTCGGAGGAGAGCACCTGGCAGGTCGAATAGAGCGCGTCGCCGAGCTTGGCCTCGCCGAGGTTCCGGATGTGGGTCTCGACGGTATAGTAGCTGTGGCCGTCGCGCACATAATCGAGATCGACGCCGATCAGGCGAAGCAAGCCGTCGGTGGTGTCGCCGAAGACCTGGAGATAGCGGTGCTCGGTCATGTGGCCGTTGTAGTCGACCCAGGCAGCACTCACCTTGGTGTCGACAATGCGCAGCGGCTTTACGTCGCCGAGGTCGGCCTCCGGCTTCTTGGCGTTGGCCCAGAGCTTGGCTTCGAAATCGGCTAGCAGCTTGCCGGCACCCCAGCCTTCGCCGCCATTGCCTGATTTCAGCGCATGCATGATGCCGACGAGGTTTTCGTCGCGGATGCGTTCGAGTTCGCGGATCGAGCGGCCGGCGGCCTGGGCGTCCGACTGGGCGCCGATCTTTTCGACGAGCGCATCGTCGAGATCAACGACATCGGTGAACTTCGTCCAGGGCCATTTGAGGCAGGGGCCGAACTGGGCGAGGAAGTGGCGCATGCCGGCTTCACCGCCGGCGATGCGATAGGTCTCGAACAGGCCCATCTGCGCCCAGCGCATGCCGAAGGAATAGCGCATGACATTGTCGAGTGTCTCGGTATCGCAGATGTCGTCCTGGATCAGCCAGAGCGCCTCGCGCCACAGCGCTTCGAGCAGGCGGTCGCCGACGAAAGCCTCGATCTCCTTGGCGATGACGACGCCCTTCATGCCGATCTGCTCGACGCCCAACATGGCGCGCTCGATCGTCGCCTTCGTCGTCTTCTTGCCGCCGACCAGTTCGACGAGCGGCAGCAGGTAGACGGGGTTGTAAGGATGCGCCACGAACATGCGCTCGGGGTGGTGCATTTCGGACTGCAGATCGGAGGGCAGCAGGCCCGAAGTGGACGAGCCGATCAGCGCATCCGGCCGCGAAGCCGCATCGATCTTGGTGATGACGCCGCGCTTCAGCTCCAGCCGCTCCGGCACGCTTTCCTGAATCCAATCAGCGTCTTTGACCGCTTCCTCGATGCTCTTGCAGAAGGTGAGTTTTCCCTTCGGCGGCAGCGGCGCCATCGTCAGCATCGCATAGGCGCGCTCGGCATTGGCCATGACCTCGCCGATGATGCGCTCGGCTTCCGGATGCGGGTCGAAGATCTTTACGTCGATGCCGGCGAGCGCGAAGCGCGCCACCCAGGCGCCGCCAATGACGCCGCCGCCGACACAGGCTGCTTTGGTGATAAAGCTCATGGTGTCCTGTCCTTGATCAGCGTTTCGTCAGCTTCAGTTTCTCGCGGACCTCTTTCGGCCCGATGATCTTGGCGCCCATGCCCTCGATGACACCGACAGCCTTTTCGACGAGCTGGCCGTTGGTGGCGAGCTGGCCCTTGCCGATGTAGAGGTTGTCTTCGAGGCCGACGCGGACGTTGCCGCCGGCAAGGATCGCCGCTGCCGGATAGGCAAGCGCGTTGCGGCCGATGGAGAAGGCCGAGAAGGTCCAGTTGGCGGGAACGTTGTTGACCATCGCCATGAAGGTGTTGAGGTCGTCGGGCGCGCCCCATGGGATTCCCATGCAGAGCTGGATCAGTACCGGATCCTCGATCAGGCCTTCCTCGACCAGTTGCTTGGCAAACCAGAGGTGGCCGGTATCGAAGGCTTCGATCTCGGGGCGCACGCCGAGTGCTGTCATCTGGCGGGCCATCTCGCGCAGCATCGACGGCGTGTTGGTCATGACATAGTCGCCGAGCGAGAAGTTCATGGTGCCGCAGTCGAGCGTGCAGATCTCCGGCAGGCACTCGGCCACATGCGCGACGCGCTCGGTGGCGCCGGCCATGTCGGTGCCTTTCTCGCTGAGCGGGAGCGGACTTTCGACATTGCCGAAGATAAGGTCGCCGCCCATGCCGGCGGTCAGGTTCAGCACCATGTCGACATCGGCGGAGCGAATGCGGTCCGTGACTTCCCGGTAAAGATCGAGCCTGCGCGAAGGTGCGCCGGTCTCCGGATCGCGGACGTGGCAGTGGACCACAGCGGCACCAGCCTTGGCCGCCTCGACCGCCGCTGCGGCGATCTGTTTCGGGGTGATCGGAACATGGCTGGACTTCGAAACGGTGTCTCCCGAGCCGGTGACGGCACAGGTGATGAATACCTCGCGGTTCATGCTGAGCGGCATTGCTGTCTCCCTTTTATTGACCTCATTACGAGCCAAGAAAGACCGCGCTGCTTTTCATTATCGGCTTCATCCTATACATTATCGGCAACACGGCGGGGAAGTTTGGGCATGGATCAGAACGTTTCGCAGGTGCAGCACGTCGATATCCTGGTGCTGCCGGAGACCAATCTGATCCTCGTTGCCTCCGTCATCGAGCCGATGCGTGCGGCCAACCGCATCGCCGGGCGGCCGCTCTACGACTGGACGATCTACAGCCCTGACGGCGCGCCGATCGAAACGAAGAGCGGCATACCGATCCCGGTTTCAGGCGCCTTCCGGCCGCAGCGCGAGACATCGCCGCTCTTCATCCTCTCAAGCTACAACTGGCAGCGCAGCGCCACCTCGCAGCTGAAGATGTTCCTGTCGCAGACGGCGAGGCATCGTGAACTGATGGCGGGCATCGAATCCGGCTCCTGGCTGCTTGCCGAGACCAGCCTGCTCGACAACTTCAGCGCCACCACCCACTGGGAGGATTTCGAGGATTTCACCACCAGCTATCCGCAGGTGACGATGGTGCGCGAGCGCTTCGTCATCGACGGCAAACGCATCACGACAGGCGGCTCGCTGCCGACGCTCGACCTGATGCTGGAGCTGATCCGCCGCGCGCATGGCTATTCGCTGGCGCTCGAAGTGTCGCGCCTCTTCATCTACGAGCAGGAGCGCACCCGCGGCGATCTCCTGCAGATGCCGGCGATCGGCAACATGCGCATCCTCGATCCGCGCGTCGGCGCCGCGGTCAAGCTTATGGAGGAAACGGTGGAAGCGCCCCTGACGCTCGTCCGGCTCGCCCGCCGCATCGGCGTCAGCACGCGGCATCTGCAGGACCTCTTTCGCGACACGATGGGGGTCGCGCCGCACGAGCATTACCTGGCGCTGCGCCTCAATGCGGCGCGGCGCAAGGTGATCGAGACGCGCCTCGAGTTTGCCGACATTGCCGCGATCTCCGGCTTCAATTCGTCGTCCTCGTTTTCGCGCAGCTACCGGGCGCATTATCGCGAAAGCCCGAGCGAGACGAGGAGGCGGCTGAAGCTGAAGAGCTGAGCGCGCACTTCATGTTTTGATTCAAGCGAGAATTTTCAGAGTCGTTTCAGGCGTTTGGCGGCGGATGATCACGAACTGATTCTGCGGCCGTACACGGCGGAAAGGTTCCGAGCTGGCACGTCATGTACGGAGCCTGCTTTAGTTCACGATGGCTTCTTCTCCCTCATTCCTGTGCTTGTCACAGGAATCCAGCCAGCCCAAGTCCTTGGGCTGAAAAGAGTCTTTCCGACACGCCGACGCGCGTCGACTGGATTCCTGTGACAAGCACAGGAATGAGGGCAAGAGGTGCAGCCGAATACAAAGTCTTGGCGTCGCGTAACGCATGACACGGCAAAGCGTCAGACCGGCGCGCTCCTCTTCATCATCGAAATCATCAGCTCGCCGATCTCGCCGGCGAAAGCGCCACGCGGCCAGACGAGCGTGAGGGATTGCCGGTAGGCGGGGCCAAGCCGGATCATCGCCGGGGGCCGATGCATCCTTGCGAGCGAGGATTCCGGTAGTACCGAGAGATAGCCGTGCTCGGCGACGAGGTTGATGATTACAGGAATGGAATCGACTTCGACGAGGGCGACGCGCCGCCGCTCTGCCTCATCCAGCGTGTCATCGAGGAAGCGGGCGGTCTCGCGGCGCAATCCGCTCCTGACGCTTGGTACCGCGATCGGGCAGGCGGCGAGCAGCCTTGGCAGATCACCTGCGAAAGCGGAAAGGGCGGACGCGGGGCCTGCCAGCGCCAGCGGCATCTGCGACACCAGCCGGCCGTCGCAATCCAAGGGGATCTCGGCGACATCGAGCAGGGCGGCGTCGAACCGCCGGCTTCTAAGGCCCGCCAAAAGTTCATCCGCCGTGGTGCTGGATGTGTAGAGCGGCTGCCGCGGGCGGGTGCGTTGCCAGTTCGCCGTCAGCGCCGCCAGCATGCGGGCGATCTCGCTTTCGGGTCCAAGCGGCATGACGGCGCCGAGCCGCCAGGTGGCGGCGTCGCGGCGGAAGCGATCGGCCGAGGCGTGTGTCAGCCGCGCCCAGATATCGAGCAGGGCCTCGACCAACGGAATGATCCGCTCAGCGGTTGCCGTGGTGAGAACGCCGCCATGAGAGCGCTCGAACAGGCGGCTGCCGAGATGGCGTTCCAGGTCGGCCATTTGCCGTGTCAGCTGCGGCTGGCCGAGACCGAGCGCTTTTGCCGTGGCGCGAATGCTGCCGGAGCGGGCGATGCGCACGAAGCGATCGAGCGCGACGAGACCGATGGGCGGAGCGGGATCGGTCGCCTCCCTGCCCACAGCTGTGAGGATGGCGGTGATCGTTGCCGTTGCCTCTCGAACGTCGGTCGCACGCGCGCGGGCTTCGAGTGTCAGCACCAGCATGGTCTCTTCCCGTCGGAAGAGTGACATGGAAATCGCCTGTTCGAAGCGTTTGACAGCGGCGCTGACGCTCGAAGGCGCGCGCCCGCAAAGGGCTGCGGCGCGGCGAATGCCGCCTTCGCCAAGCACTGCGTCCACGAGCACGATCGTCGCCAAATCCATTCCATGATCCCCGAAGGCCGTACACGCATTTTCTGCGTTCTGAATTCGGCATCACCCGTTCCAGATTTGGGATATAGCATGGATGTGCGATAAGCGCATAGCATGCATCCAGCACTGCAGCGTTTTCGAGCGGCGGTTGCGAGACATCAGAGCATCCGCGCACCGCCTCGAAACCGAAGCGAGCCCGGCGCGGAAAGGTATCTATCGGCATGTTGCATCAGGTCAAAACCATCGTTCTCTGCGGGAAACCTCTGGACTTCGCGACACTCGAGGATATCGGGGCGGGAAGGGCACGGCCGGTGGCCGATGATGGCGGCATGGAGCGGGTGGCCGCCGCCCACAAGGTGGTTGCCGAGCGTGTGGCGATGGGGTTGCCCGTCTATGGCTCCAACACCGGCGTCGGCTCGATGAAGGATCGGCTCTGGACGGCCGACGACCTTGCCGAATTCAACAACGCTTTGGTCAGGGCTCATCACTTCGGTACCGGCGAGTTCTTCGCGCCGGCGATCGTGCGCATGGCGATCGCCATCCGTGTCAACACCGCCATGCGCGGCCATACCGGCTGCAGCCCGGATCTGATCCGGGCGTTTTTGTCCCTGCTTGCGGCCGACATCATTCCGGCGGTGCGCCGGCACGGTTCGATGGGCTGTGCCGATATCGGCCTGATGGGGCAGATCGCCTCGGTGCTGACCGGCGTCGGCGAGGCCTATTATCAGGGGCGTCTCGTTTCGGCGGAAACGGCGCTCAGCGAGGCCGGCCTGAAACCCTTCGTCATGCAGCCGCGCGACGCGCTGGCGGCCCTCAGCGTCAACGCTATCGCTTTCGCCGCAGCCGCCAATGTTCTGCGTGAGGCGGCATCCGCGATCCGCGTGCTGCTCGTCACCGGCGTCATGTCTTCCCTGGCGCTTGGCGCTTCGGCCGATCCGTGGCGGGTGGCGGCAACGCTCTCGACGCGCGGCGAGGCGCTGGTCGGTTCCTGGCTCTATGGCCAGTCCGGCGTCGCCGACTGGCCGGTGCCGACGGCAATCCATGATCCCTTGAGCCTGCGCATGACCGCCCAGGTCTTCGGCGCCGTCGTCGACACACTGATGGTCGCTGCCGGGCGGCTGGTAGAGGCGACCTATCTTTCCGATGACAATCCGGTCGTGATCGGCGGACAGGTGCATTCCTCCGGTGCATCGCTGCCGCTGACCACGACGCTCTATATCGAGGCGGCGCAGATCGCCTTTTCCCATGCGGCGCGCAATGTGCTGAACCGCTGCATCCTCCTGTCGAACGGAGGGCGCCGCAATCTCTCGGTCAATCTCGTGGCGCCGGGGGAAGTGGCGACCGGGCTCGGCCCGCTGATGAAACTCGCGGTCGAGCTCTACATGCGCGTTCAGTCGCTCGCTGTGCCACTCTCGGCCCAGTCGATCGTGGTCGCCGGTGGCCTCGAAGAGGAAGCGACCTTCCTGCCGCTGATCGTCGAGCGCATGGAAACGCAGGTGCGGGATCTGCGCCAGCTTGCCGCGATCGAGGCGATGCTGTCGTCGCAGGCGATCGATCTCGTCGGCGACCAGCCGCAGGGCATCGTCAGGCGCGCCTACGACCAGACCCGCTCGGTCAGCCCTGTTTATCTCAAGGACCGGCCGCTCTCGAAGGAGATCGAGGCGCTGCAGGATGCCTTCACTTGCCACGACCTGTTGCGATCCTTCGTCGCGACGGCGCCGATGCCGGAGTTCGACGACTTCTTTGCACTCGGCAAGTGACACAACGAGGAGAGCAGCATGTCCGATTTCGATCTCGTTCTGAAAGGCACCGTTGTTCTCCCGCACCGGATCGTCGAGGGCGGCCATGTGGCGGTTCGCGACGGCAAGGTGGTGCATGTCGGGCAGGGCGCTGCACCGGCTGCGCGTGAACGGCATGATCTCGGCAATGCGCTGATCCTGCCCGGCGCTGTCGATGCGCAGGTGCATTCGCTGTCGCAGAAAAACCAGGAGGATTTCATCTGGTCGACGCGCTCGGCGGCCGCCGGCGGCGTCACCACCATCGTCGACATGCCCTATGACGAGGGCAATCTCGTCTGCTCGGCCGAGGCGCTGCGCCGCAAGATCGACCATGCGGGGCCGCAGGCGCGCGTCGATTTCGCGCTCTACGGCACCGTCGATCCCGAGGAGGGGCCGGCGCGCATCGGCGAGATGGTCGAGGCCGGTGTCGCCGCCTTCAAGTTCTCCACCTTCGGCACCGATCCGAAGCGCTTTCCCCGCATTCCGGCGGCCCTTCTCGAAGACTGTTTCCGCGCGATCGCACTGAGCGGGCTTACAGCCGGCGTCCACAATGAGGACGATGAGGCGGTGCGCGCCGCGATCGACAAGGTGAAGGCCGCAGGGATCACCGACTACCGCGCCCACGGGCTGTCGCGCCCGCCGCTGACGGAGCTGCTGGCCACCAACCAGATCTACGAGACGGGCGCTGCCACAGGCTGCCCGGCACATGTGGTGCACTGCTCGCTCGGGCGCGGTTACGAGATTGCTGCCGCCTACCGCGCCCAAGGGCACGCCGCGACCATCGAGTGCTGCATCCACTATCTGACGCTCGACGAGGAAAACGACGTCCGCCGGCTCGGCGGCAAGGCGAAGATCAACCCGCCGATCCGGCCGCGCGCCGAGGTGGAAAAGCTCTGGCGCCATGTGGCCGACGGCACGGTAACGATGGTTTCGACCGATCATGTGAGCTGGTCGGAGGACCGCAAGACCAATCCTGATATGCTGGCCAATGCCTCGGGCGTGCCGGGGCTCGAAGTCATGGTGCCGCTCTTCGTCAAGGGCGCGCTGGAGCGCGGCATCCCATTGACGCGAGCTGCCGAACTGATGACGCTGAACCCGGCCCGGCATTTCCGCCTCGACCACCAGAAGGGCGCGCTGGAAGTCGGCAAGGATGCCGACATCATCGTCATGACGCCGGAGCCCTATGTTTATGATGCGGCCGCCAGCGGTCACAACGTTGTCGGCTGGTCGCCCTATAACGGTATCAGGCTGCCCTGGCGGGTGTCCGCTACCTATTTGCGTGGCAGGCTTGCCTTTGATGGTCGCACGGTGCTGGCTGAACCGGGTGTCGGCCAGTTCGTCCGACCGCTTCCGACCCTGGCGCTGCGGGAGGCGTGATGAGCAAGACCGCACACAAGGTTCCGGCCAATCTGCCCGTGAACGCCAGCCGCATCGCCGGCATCGTCAACGGTTTGGGGGGCATTACCGAGCCCGACCGGCCTTACACGCGGCGCGCTTTCACGCCGCTCTTCCTCGAAGGGCGCGCCTTTCTCGACCGGCGCTTTCGTGCCGCAGGGCTTGAGACCCGGATCGACGCCGCCGGCAATCTGATCGGCCGTCGTAAGGGACGGAAATCGGCGCTCGGCACGATCATGCTCGGTTCCCACTCCGACACGGTGCCCGATGGCGGCCGTTTCGATGGTATCGCCGGCGTAGCGGCGGCGCTCGAAGTGGCGCGGGCGCTTTCCGACAACGGCATCGAGCTCGACCATGATCTGGAAATCGTCGATTTCCTCGCCGAGGAAGTGTCGATCTTCGGCGTTTCCTGCGTCGGCAGCCGTGGCATGGCGGGCGTGCTGCCGGATGGCTGGCTGAACCGCACGCAGGGCGAGCTGAGTTTGCGGCAGGGCATCGTCGAAGTGGGCGGTGACCCCTCGCGGCTTTCGGGGTCGAAGCGCTCCGACATCAAGGCCTTCCTGGAACTGCACATCGAGCAGGGGCCGGTGCTGGAGACGGGGCGGCTCGACGTCGGCGTCGTCACCGCCATCGCCGGCATCACCCGCATCGAGATCATCGTCGAGGGACAGGCCGATCACGCCGGTACGACGCCGATGGGGCATCGGCGTGATGCTCTGGTCGCAGCCTCCCGGCTGGTGTTGGAAATTGAGCGGCTGGCAACGGAATTTTCACGCGGCGACGGGCACTTCACTGCGACCGTCGGCGAGTTCTCGATCGAGCCGAACGCGGCCAATGTGGTGCCATCGCGCGTGCGGCTGCTGATTGACGCGCGCGCCGAACTGCGGCCGCAGATGGAGCGGTTTCTCGCGACGCTCGCGTCGCTTTGTCAGGGCCTCGCCGAGGCATCTGGCGTGACGATTGCGCCCGCCAATGTGCTCTCGGACAACCACCCGACGCCGGGAGATACGCTGCTGCTTTCGACGCTGGAAGAAAGCTGCGACGCTATCGGCGCCAAGCACCGGCGCATGGCGTCCGGCGCCGGCCACGACACCGCCTGGATGGGGCGCATCACCCGCTCGGCGATGGTCTTCATTCCCTGCCTCGGCGGGCGTTCGCATGCGCCCGAGGAATGGGCCGACAACGACGATATCGCGCTCGGCGCTGCCGTTCTCTTCGATGCGGTGAAGCGGCTCGACAAAAAATTGCAGGAGAAAGTGTGAGATGGGCCGGATACTGAAGGAAAAGGACGTCGAGGCGGCGGTCAAGGGCGGTTCCGTCTATGCCGCCGGCGGTGGCGGCTGGGCCGATCATGGCCGCATGCTCGGCTATGCCGCGGTCTCGATCGGCAAGCCCGAGCTGGTCTCGATCGACGAGCTCGACGCCAATGACTGGGTGGCAACTGCAGCCGCCATCGGCGCGCCGGCCTCGACCACGCCCTGGGAGATGCGCGGCGTCGACTACGTCAAGGCCGTGCAACTGTTGCAGGAGGCGCTCGGCGAGAAGCTTTCGGGGCTGATCATTGGCCAGAACGGCAAGTCCTCGACGCTGAATGGCTGGCTGCCCTCGGCGATCCTCGGCACCAAGGTGGTGGATGCGGTCGGCGACATCCGCGCGCATCCGACCGGCGACATGGGTTCGATCGGCCTTGCCGGCTCGCCCGAGCCGATGATCCAGACGGCCGTCGGGGGCAATCGCGAGGAAAACCGCTACATCGAGCTGGTGGTGCGCGGCGCCACCGCCAAGGTCTCGCCGGTGCTGCGCACCGCGTCGGACATGTCCGGCGGCTTCATTGCCTCCTGCCGCAATCCGGTGCGCGCATCTTACGTCAAAGCCAATGCGGCGCTTGGCGGCATCTCGCTGGCCTTGGCGCTCGGCGAGGCGATCATCGCGGCCGAAGCCAGGGGCGGCAGCGCCATCATCGACGCGATCGTCAAGACGACCAATGGCGCGATCCTTGCGGAAGGCACGATCACCGACAAATCGGTCACCTACACCAAGGAAGCCTTCGATATCGGCACGGTGACGCTGGGGAAGGGCGCTGACTCAACGGTATTGCATGTGATGAACGAGTACATGGCGGTTGACTCTGCGGAAGGCAGAAGGCTTGCGACTTTCCCCGACGTCATCACCACGTTGTCGCCGGAGGGCGAGCCCCTGAGCGTCGGGCAGTTGCAGGTGGGCATGCGGATCTTCGTGCTGCACGTGCCGAAGACGGTGATCCCGCTGTCGTCCAGCGTGCTCGACCCGACTGTCTATCCATCCGTTGAAAAGGCGATGGGCATCGAGCTTGCCCGCTACGCGCTTTCGGGGCGGCAATGACGGGAGCAGGACCATGGCACGCGATGCAGGTCTGGAAGAGCTGATCCGGGAAGAACTCGGCGACCGGGCCGGTCTTTCGGAAAAGGCAATGTTCGGCGGCTGGGCCTATCTGCTTCACGGCAACCTGCTCCTTGGCGCGCGCGAGGGCTCGCTGCTGGTCAGGCTCGGCAAGGGCAATGACGGCTGGGCGCTTGCGCTGTCCGATATCGAGCTGATGGTGATGAACGGGCGGGCAATGCATGGCTGGGTTCGCGCCGGAGCGGATGCCTATGGCGACGACGTTTTGCGCCGGCGGCTGCTCGATGGGGCGATCGCCTTTGTCGAGACGTTGCCGCCGAAGTGAGTGAGGCTGGTGGTTTGCGCCGCCGGCGCGAGTTGGTCGGCTGCCCCGCCAGTCAGTGTCGCAGTTGCCCCTCACCCTAACCCTCTCCCCGCAGGCGGGGAGAGGGGACGTGGCCGCTAGCGTCGGCGGAGCGTGTGGCGAGTGGCGCGGTCCACGCGTGCATCGTGGGCGGAAGCGTTGCGATTGGAATGCGGCCGATGCGGCAGGCACAACGCCATCCCCTCTCTCCGCCTGCGGGGAGAGGGCTAGGGTGAGGGGCTGTTCCTCCACCATATTGAATGAGGGAGGGGACCGTTACCTCCCCGCCGAGGTGAATGGAAGAGGAAGAGCGGCTTCGCACCTCCCGCGGACACAACAACAAGGAATGAGACGATGCCCAAGGCCAATCCCCGTCACCCGAACTTTCCGATCCCCGGCGGGCCGGAGTTGCGCGCCAAGGGCTGGCGGCAGGAAGCGCTGCTGCGGCTGCTCGAAAACGTGCTCTCGGTCGGCGAGGATCCGGACAACCTCGTCGTCTATGCCGCCCTCGGCAAGGCGGCGCGCAACTGGCCGGCGCATCGCGCCATCGTCAAGGCGCTCATCGGGATGGACGAGGACCAGACGCTGATCATCCAGTCCGGCAAGCCTGTGGGTTTGCTCAAGACCCATGCCAAGGCGCCGCTGGTGATCATGGCCAATTGCAACATCGTCGGCCAATGGGCCAAGGCCGAGGTGTTTTATGAGTTGCAGCGCAAGGGGCTGATCTGCTGGGGCGGGCTGACGGCCGGGGCCTGGCAATATATCGGCAGCCAGGGCGTGATCCAGGGCACCTACGAGATCTTCATGCGAATCGCCGAGCGCCGGTTCGGCGGCGATCTCTCCGGCCGCTTCGTGCTGACGGCGGGGCTTGGCGGCATGGGCGGTGCGCAGCCGCTGGCCGGCCGTATGGCGGGCGCGGCGATCCTCTGCGTCGATATCGATGCGGAACGGGCGAAGAAACGCCGCGAGATCGGCTATCTGCAGGAGATCGCGCCCGACCTTGACGCGGCGCTGGCGATGATCGACGCGGCGGTGAAGGAAAAGCGCGCGCTTTCGGTCGGCCTCGTCGGCAATGCAGCGGAGATCTATCCGGAGATCGCACGGCGCGGCATCGTGCCCGACGTTGTGACCGACCAGAGCTCGGCGCATGATCTGGTCTATGGCTACGTGCCGAAGGGCATGAGCCTTGACCAGGTGAAGGCTCTGCGGGACGAGGGCCAGGGGCAACTGATGGCGGCAAGCCGCGCCTCGATCGTCGAGCACGTCAAGGCGATGCTCGACTTCCAGGAAAAGGGCGCGGAAGTCTTCGACAACGGCAACCTCATCCGCACCCAGGCACGCGAGGGCGGTGTCGCCAATGCCTTCGACATTCCGATCTTTACCGAAGCCTATCTGCGCCCGCTCTTTGCCCGCGCGATCGGCCCCTTCCGCTGGATGGCCCTTTCGGGCGAGGAGAGCGACATCGCCCGGATCGACGATCTGCTCTTGGATATGTTTCCGGACAACAGGATCGTCACCAACTGGATCAGGCTCGCGCGTGAGCATATCCCCTTTGAGGGCCTGCCGGCCCGCATCGCCTGGCTCGGCCATGGCGAGCGCACGGCGCTGGCGCGGCGCGTCAATGAGCTCGTGGCCTCCGGTGAACTCAAGGGACCGATCGCGTTTTCGCGCGACCATCTCGATGCCGGTGCGATGGCGCATCCGAACATCATGACCGAGCGGATGAAGGACGGATCGGACGCGATCGCCGATTGGCCGCTGCTCGACGCCATGCTGCTCTGCTCGTCGATGGCCGACCTCGTCGTCGTCCATTCCGGCGGCGGCGGTTACGCCGGTTACATGACAAGCTGCGGCGTGACGGTCGTTGCCGATGGCACGGTTGAGGCCGACGAACGGCTCGACCATGCGCTCACCAACGACACGTCTCTCGGCGTCATCCGTTATGCCGATGCCGGCTATGAGGAGAGCTTCGAGGAGATCGCCGCCAAGGGCATCGGGCACGTGACGGTGTGAGGGGCCCGGCGGCTTTGTCTCTACTCTCATCTCTGTGCTTGTCACAGAGATCCAGCCACGGCGCGTCCGCGCCGTGAATAGCGCTGGAAAGTAGCAAGTGAGTCTCTGGCGCTGCGGACGCAGCGCCGCTGGATTTCTGTGACAAGCACAGAAATGAGGGAGAGGAGGAACGCTCCGAGTCCGCCCGACATGCAAGCGCCTTGGTGCAGGACACGGCAAGCGCTAATATGCCGCCTTTACTGCTTGGAGGCGATCATGACGTCGAGCTTCAATGTGCAGAGTGCGACCGGTTACGAGCAACTGATGGGCCGGTGGAGCCGGCAGCTTGCGCCGCTGTTCATCGATTTTGTTGGCGTTGCCGACGGCGAACGGGTGCTGGACGTCGGCTGCGGCACCGGAAGCCTGACCTTTGCGCTGCCGCATGCGGCAAATCTCAGCGAGATCGCCGCGATCGACTTTTCACCCGTTTTCGTCGAAGCGGCGATCCGGGCAAACAGCGATCCGAGGATCAGGATCCAGCAGGCCGATGCCTGTGCGCTACCCTTTGACGATGGTTCGTTCGACCGGGCGCTGGCGCTGCTGGTGCTGCATTTCGTACCGGAATCCGGCAAGGCCGTCGCTGAAATGCGCCGGGTCACGCGACCGGGCGGGGTCGTTGCCGCCGTCGTCTGGGATCACTTTGGCGGTATGCCGGGGATGCGTATGGTGCTCGATGTGGCGGCCATGCTCGACGAAAACGCGGTGCAGGTGCGCAGCCGCTATTGTTTCCAGCCGATGATGCGGCCGGGCGAGATGATGCAGAGTTTCGCGGCGAATGGCCTCGTGGATATCGAGCACACGTCGCTGATGATCCGGATGGACTACCAGTCGTTCGAGGATTTCTGGCAGCCGATCGCGGCGGGCGAGGGACCCTTGGGCAAATATGTCGCGGCGTTGGATCCCGGGCTGCGGGCGAAGGTCGATGCGGGGGTGCGCGCGGCCTATGAGGCTGGCCAGCCTGATGGTCCTCGCTCCTTTGCGGCGGTGGCATGGGCCTGCCGGGGCGTGGTTCCCGCCGCCTGATGCGCTTCCACGCGAGCCCTCATCTCTGTGCTTGTCACAGAGATCCGGCAGCGCCGCGTCGGCGGCGCGAGAGGCTTTTTCCTTCCAGAGTCTGGCAGAAGTCATTCACCGCGCGGACGCGCCGTGGCTGGATTTCTGTGACAGGCACAGAAATGAGGGAGGGAAGGAAACGCTTCAAGTCCTTGTCCAGTGTAGGCACATGGGGCTGTCGGGGTACTGAGCGTCAGCCGATCACACCACCGTCTCGCCGCCATCGACCACCAGGATCTGGCCGGTCATATAGGAGGAGCGATCGGAGACGAGGAACAGGATCGACTCGGCAATCTCCTCGACGCTTGCCCAGCGGCCGAGTGGCACCTTTTCGCGGATATAGGATTCAATCGCGCCGCGGCCGCCCATTTGCGCGATGAAGGGGTCGTTGAAGGGGGTGTCGACCCAGCCGGGGCAGAGCGCGTTGACGCGGATGCCATGGCGCGCGTAGTCGCCGGCCATCTGCTTGGTCATGGCGATGACGGCGTGTTTGGTCGTCGTATAGGCGATCATCTCGCGGTCGTAGAGCACGCCCGACGAGGAGGAGGTGTTGACGATGACGCCGCGGCCGGCGGCGCGCATCGATGGCATGACAAGGCGTGCGGCCATGAAATGGGCGCGGACATTGAGGTTCCAGGAGCGGTCGAAGCCTGAAATCTCGACCTCTTCCAGATCACCCGCCACCTGAGCGCCGGCATGGTTGTGCAGGATATCGATACGCCCATGACGATAGAGGATATTGGCGATGCCGTCGGAAAGGGCTGCGTCGTCGGTGACGTCGATCGCCAGCGCCTCGGCGCGGCCACCCTTGGCAGCGATCGCCTCGACGGCGGCGCTGGCTGCCGCAAGGCTGCGGTCGACGACGACGACATGAGCGCCCTCGCGCGCCATGATGGCCGCCCCCGCCTGACCGATCCCGGAGCCCGCTCCGGTCACGATCGCGACCCGGTCTTTCAGGATCATGGTTTCACTCCCCGGATTTTGTTTTCTTTTCCCGCATCAGGATGCGGGCGGTCAGGATCAGAAGCAGCGAAGCGACGAGTACCAGCGTCGCGATCGCGTTGATCTCGGGCGTCACGCCGCGGCGGATCGAGGCAAAGACGTAGATCGGCAGCGTCGTCTTCGAGCCCGCGACGAAGAAGGCGATGATGAAATCGTCGAAGGAGAAGGTGAAGGCGAGGAGAAAGCCGGCGAGGATCGAGGGCAGGATCTGCGGCAGCACGATCAGCCGGAAGGTGGTGAGCGGCGTCGCGTAAAGGTCACTCGACGCCTCGACGATGTCGCGACCGAGGCTGGCAATGCGCGCCTTCACGATCATCGTCACCAGCGCCATCGAGAACAGGCCGTGGGCGGCGATGATCGAGCCATAGCCGAGACCGAGTTGCGGCGGCTGCTCGCCCGGCCAGATGGAGGCCAGCGCCGGATTGACGAAGGAGAAGACGGCGACGAGCGCCACAAGGGTCGCGATGCCGATGACGACGCCGGGAACGACGATGGCGGCGGCAAAGAGCGCGTCGAAGATCGCCCGGTTGCGTGGCGCCAGCCGCTCCATGCCGAGTGCTGCCATGGTGCCGAAGATCGCGGCGAGCGTGGCGCTGGTAAAGGCGATCATCAGGCTGTTCTGGAGGGCAGAGACCAGGAAGGTGTTTCCCAGCGCCTTGCCGTACCAGGCGGTCGAAAAGCCGGTGAACTCGCTCGCATTGCGCCCCGCATTGAAGGAGAACAGCACGACGAGCGCGATCGGCGCGTAGAGGAAGAGATAGACGGAAGAAATGAAGGCGCGCATCAGACGAGATCCACCTGTCTTGTGCCGGCAACGCGGAAGGCAATGCGCATCGCCACCATCAGGATCACCACGACGACGGCCACCAGTGTGACGGCGATCGCCGAGCCGAAGGGCCAGTTGCGCGATTGCAGGAAGAGATCGACCAGCGCGTTGCCGATGAAGAACACCTTGCCGCCGCCAAGCAACTGCGGGATCAGATATTCGCCGAGCAGCAGGATCGTCACCAGCGCGACGCCGGTCATCACGCCCGGCAGCGACAAGGGCAGGGTGACACCGAAGAAGGTGGAGACCGGTTTGGCGCCGAGATCGGCTGAGGCTTCAAGCAGGCGGCGATCGAGTTTTTCGAGGCTCACATAGATCGGCATGATCATCAGCGGCAGGTAGCCATAGACGATGCCGAGCAGGACGGCGCCCGGCGTGTTCAGCATCCTGACGTCCTCGATGCCGATCATCGACAAAAGGTTGGGGATGCCGCGCGAGCCGAGAATGTACATCCAGGCATAGGTGCGCACGAGCAGGCTGGTCCAGAAGGGCACGACGACGAGCGACACCAGGATCAGCCGGTAGCGCGGGTTCGCCTTGACCGCGAGATAATAGGCGACCGGATAGGCGATCAGCAGGCAGGCAAGGGCGCCGACCGGCGCGAGAACGAGCGTGTTCCAGAAGGCCGCCGCCCGCGTCGGCAGGTTGGCGAATTGCGCAAAGGTGAAGGCCGCCTGGTAGCCGCCTTCCGGTGCGCGTTCGCCGAAGGCGAAGACCAGCATGGCGATGAAGGGCAGCACGAGGAAGATCATCAGCCATGCCGCCGCCGGCGCCACCAGCGCTGCCGTCACCAGGTTTCTCTTCGTGTTCGTTGCCGCGGTCATAAAATGGATCCGTTGAGTTTCAGTAGCATTCGGCCCGCATTGGCCGGGTGGGGGATTGCCCCCTCATCCGGCCTGCCGGCCACCTTCTCCCCGCAGGCGGGGCGAAGGGGACTCGTGGCGCCCGCTCGTTCCCACACATGCGAGGGTCGGAGCGGGAGGTTGCCGCTTGTCCCTTCTCCCCGTCAGAACGGGGAGAAGGTGCCGGCAGGCGGATGAGGGGCAATCCCTCACCGCGCGGATGAGGGGCATTTTCCTCTCAGAGCTTCGCTCAAGCCGACTTGAAGCGCGCCATCAGCTCGGCGCGGCCGGGGTCGGTCAGCGTCACGGCGGCGCCGAATTCGAGCGGCGTCAGCGATGCCTCGTCCGGATAGACGATCTTGTTGCCGGTGACGTCGGCCGGCAGCAGCTTCATGACGCGGCTGTCGGTCGTCGGTGCGCCGTTGGCGATGTGCTCCTTCATGGCGTTTTCCGGCGCCATCAGATAGTTGAGCAGCGCATAGCCGGCAGCCTTGTTGGCGGCACTCTTCGGGATCGCGTAGAAATCCGACCAGATCTCGCCGCCGTCCTTGCCGAGCACGAACTGGATCTCCGGCATGTCGCGGTTGAGCTGGGCGCCGTCATTGGTCCAGCACATGGTCATCCAGGCATCGGTCGCGCGCATCGACGGCTGGTAGTCGCTGTTGATGGCGTAGAGATGCGGCTTCACCTTGATTAGGAGTTCCTCGGCCTTGGCGAGTTCGTCCGGCTTGATCGAGTTGAAGGAGTAGCCGAGCGAGACCAGCGCGTTGCCGATGGTGGTGAGCTGATAGTCGTGGACCATGGCGCGGCCGTCGGCTTCGGTCATGGCGATCTCGAAGAAGTCCTTCCAGCTCGTCACCGGCGTCTTGATCTTCCCCGAGTTGAGCGCGATGCCGGTCGTGCCCCAGTTCTTCGGCACGGCATAGGTCTTGCCGTCGACGACGCCTTCGTTGGTGAAACGCGCGGTTTCGGTGGAGGCGTCGTAGTTCGGAAGCTTCGAAAGATCGAGCTCGTCGATCAGGCCGAGCTTCACATAGGTCGAGATCGTGTAGTTGGTGGGAACGAAGAGGTCCCAGCCGGTGCCGCCGGCCTGGAGCTTGGCGAGCATCTCCTCGTTCGAACCGAAGACATTGACCTCGACGGCGACGCCGGTTGCCGCCTGGAAGGCCTCGAAGGTCGCCGGGTCATGGTAGTTCGGCCAGGTGGCGATCGACATCTGCGTGCCGAGATCGCCGGCAAAGGCGGTGGAATTGAAGAGGCCCGGCTGGCGCGCGAGCACGGCGGTCGCAAGTCCGAGGCCGGTAACGCCGAGGAAGTGGCGGCGGGTGACCGAGCCGCGCTTCAGGCGCATCAGTTCGTCGCCAAGCTGATCGGCAGTGATAGGGGCATTTTCTCTGTACCATTTGCTCATGACGCTGTTCCCTTTATCGTTTGACGTACATGCGTAGGCGGCAGAACCGGCCCGGTGAGGCCGGGAGAATTCAGGCCGGAAAGACGTGCAGCGCGTTCGGATCGAAGGCGAGGCCGACCTTTTCGCCGGGCTCCACCAGTTCGCTGTCGCCGAGCGTGCGGCGGTCGGCCGTGACCAGGAAGTCGCCGAGGCCATCGACTGCAACCGAGTATTCGACGGCTGACCCTAGGAAGATCCGGTGGGTGACGGTGCCGGCAAGCGCGTCCGCACTCGCAGCGCCGTTGCGCGTCAATCGGATCGCCTCGGGCCGGAGTGCCACCGTTGCCGCACCTTTTGCGCCGTTGATTGCGGGGGCGGCGAAGCGCGCGCCATTGGCAAGGACGAGCGACGAGGCGCCGTCGACGGTGGCATTGATGCGGTTGGTCTTGCCGACGAAATCGGCGACGAAGAGGCTCGCCGGCCGGTCGTAGATTTCCTCGGGCGGGCCGACCTGGACGATGCGGCCGGCGTTCATGACGCAGACGAAATCGCTCATCGACAGCGCTTCTTCCTGATCGTGGGTGACGAGCACGAATGTGATGCCGAGCTCGCGTTGCAGCGTCTGCAGCTCGATCTGCATGGCGGTGCGCAGCTTCTTGTCGAGGGCGGCGAGCGGCTCGTCGAGCAGAAGCACCTTCGGCTTGTTGACGATGGCGCGGGCAAGCGCCACGCGCTGCTGCTGGCCGCCGGACATTTCGTGGATGCGGCGTTTGCCGAAGCCGCCGAGCCGCACCATTTCCAGCGCCTCCTGGGCGCGGCGGGAAATCTCGGCGCCGGCGATGCGCGGCCGCATCTGCCTCAAGCCGTAGGAGACGTTGGCTTCGACGTCGAGATGGGGAAACAGCGCGTAGTGCTGGAACACCATGTTGACCGGGCGGCGATAGGCCGCCACGCCGTTCATCGGCTCGCCGCTGATGAACACCGTGCCCTCGCATGGCTGCTCGAAGCCGCCGATCATGCGCAGACACGTGGTCTTGCCACAGCCGGAAGGCCCCAGCAGCGCCATGAAGGCGCCGCGCGGCACCTCAAGATTGATGTCCGATACAGCCGTCACGGCGCCATAGCGTTTGGCGACCGAACGGAATTCGATGTCGTTCGTCGAAGCGGATGTCACGTCTGTTCCCTGCGGTTGTTTTCGGATGTCGCCATGATCTCCCATCCTGGCACTCCACCGTCATTGACACGCAGCCTAGTCACCGCGCGCCCTGCCGGTATATACCCCGAGAGAGGTATTTCAACGTGGATCAGCTTGTGTGAGGAGTATATCCCGGAGCTGCAGGCATCGGCCGGGAGGGCGGTTTGAGCGTCGATCTCGAGGGACTATTTCAGGTCATCGCGCCACTCGTTACAGGGGCCGCGCTGGAGGACGAGGCGGTCGGCACCGCCTATCGGCAGCTGATGTCGAGGCTGATGACCTTCGACTACGTGGTCGTCTTTGCCTATCGCGGCAAGGAACGGCCGATCGATCTCTACAGCACCTTCAACGCCAGGGATCATGTGCTCTTCGTCAGCCTCTACCAGGCGGGGCCTTACTTGCTCGACCCGTTCTACCATGCGGCGTCACAGGGCAAGCCAGGCGTGTGGCGGATGCGGGAGCTTGCGCCCGACCGGTTCTTTTCCTCGGAATATTACCGTACCTACTATGTGCAGACCGGGCTTGCCGAGGAGGTCGGCTTCTTCGTGCCGGTCGACGAGCAGATCACCGTCGTGCTGTCCTTGATGCGGCGCGAGGCGACGGGGACGTTCAGCACCGCGGAATTCGCGCTGCTGAAGAAGGTCGAGCCGCTGGTCTCGGCGCTGGTGCGCCACCATTGGGCAGGCCTCGGTCGCCGCTTCGATGCCGCGCTGGCGAAAACCGGGCGGAGCAAGCGCAAGGCGACGCATCCGCCGGCCGACGGCGTCTGGCAGCATCTCAATCTGACCGACCGGGAAGCCTCGATCGTCGAGCTGGTGCTGCAGGGGCACTCGTCGGAATCGATCGGCCTGAGACTCGGTATCTCCACCGGCACCGTCAAGGTTCATCGCCGCAACGTCTATCGCAAGCTCGGCATCTCCTCGCAGACGCAATTGCTGTCGCTTTATCTGAGAAACCTCGGACAATAAGCCGCTTCTGAGCGTGTCCCCGTGCTGGCGAATCGTCGCCGGCACATTCGCGCATTCGCGTCGCGGCAGCTCTCTCACTCCGTATGTCTCTCCGCACCAGTGCCCCGAAAGCGCGCCGCGCTGGCCTGCGTCGGCTCTCCAAACGGTATTCCTCCACAAACGTGATCGATCGCGCGGCTGATCGCTATTGACATTTTTTTCACGTCATGAAATTTCTTTCATTAATGGATAAAAATATCACGCGCTGCAAAATTTATCATGCAGCGCAACAAGAGCCGGGTGGAGACAATGACGATTGGCGGGACGGGTATTCGTGACGACGAGACCAGCATGGCGACGCGGGCGGCCTGGCTGCATTATGCCGGCGGCCTGACCCAGGCCGAGGTCGCCAAGCGTCTGGGCCTCACCTCGCTCAAGGCCCACCGACTGATCATGAAGGCCAACCAGGAAGGGCTGGTGAAGGTCTATATCGACGGCGAAGTCTCTGAATGTGTGGAGCTTGAGCAGGCGCTTTCAGCCCGCTATGGCCTCGACTACTGCGAAGTTGTGCCGGACTTCGATTCCGATGATCTGCCGCTGAAAGCGCTCGGCATTTCCGGCGCACAGTTCTTGAAGCGCGAGATCGAGCGCGGCGAAACCGCGCTGGTCGGCGTCGGCCATGGCCGCACGCTTGCGGCTTGCGTCGAGTATCTGCCGCGGATCGCCAGCGGCAACACCCGCTTCGTGTCGCTGCTCGGCGGGCTTACCCGCAAGTTTTCGGCCAATCCGCATGACGTAATCCATAGGCTTGCCGAGCGCACCGGTGCCGAGGCCTATGTCATGCCGGTGCCGTTCTTCGCCAACACGGTCGAAGACCGCGACGTGCTCTTCAGCCAGCGCGGCGTGCGCGAGGTCTTTGATCTCGCCAAGACTGCCGATCTGCTGATGGTCGGCATCGGTACCGCCGTGCGCGAGGCCTCGCTGGTTTCGACCGGCATGATCGAGACCAGCGAGATCGAGGACATCCAGAAGGGCGGGGCGATGGGAGAACTGCTCGGCCACTTCTTCGACAGGGATGGCCGGCCGATCGAGACGACGCTGTCGGACCGCACCTTCACGCTCAGCCGCGAAGACCTGAAGAACCGCCGCACCGTCGCGGTTGCCGGCGGCAAGATCAAGGTGCCGGCCATCCGCGCCGTGCTCGCCAGCGGGCATTTGAGCGGGCTGATCACCGATGAGCGGACCGCACGGGCACTTGCTGCCGACGGCGCATGAGGCGCCGGGACATTCTGGCCATGGGGGCAGGGAGGATCTGTCCACGGTCTTAAAGGGAGGAATACCGGTGGGGTAGCCGGCAGTCGCAATCATACCCGCAACGGAGGAGAAGACGGATGTACGAGAAGGAGAAGGACCTCATCAGCGCATTCCTGCGTGGGGAGGTGGACCGCCGCGGCATGCTCAAGGGATTGGGCGCTGCAGGCTTGACCGTCGGCACGGCCGGCACGTTGTTCAACATGATGTCGACGCAGGCGCTCGCCGCCGACTTCGACTGGAAGGCGCATTCCGGCAAGAAGCTGAAGCTGCTTTTGAACAAGCATCCTTATGCCGATGCGATGATCGCCAACCTGCAGACCTTCAAGGATCTGACCGGCATCGACGTCACCTATGACGTGTTCCCGGAAGACGTCTATTTCGACAAGGTGACGGCGGCGCTGTCGTCGGGCTCGACCGAATACGACGCCTTCATGACCGGCGCCTACATGACCTGGACCTATGGCCCGGCCGGCTGGATCACCGACCTCAAGGAGTGGATCAACGATCCGGCCAAGACCAATCCGCAATATGCCTGGGACGACTTCCTGCCGGGCGTGAAAAACTCCTGCGCCTGGAACGGCCAGCCGGGCGGGGCGCTCGGCTCCGACGACGCCAAGCAATGGTGCATTCCGTGGGGCTATGAGCAGAATAACCTGTCGTTCAACCAGGCCATGTTCGACAAGGCCGGCGTTAGCGTGCCGAAGAACCTCGACGAACTGTCGGTCGCAGCCGCCAAGCTCACCAAGGATGTCGGTGGCGGTGTCTACGGTATCGGCGTGCGTGGCTCGCGCTCCTGGGCGACGATCCATCCGGGCTTCCTCTCGGGCTACGCCAATTTCGGCCAGAAGGACCTGAACGTCGGGGCCGACGGCAAGCTCTCGGCGGCGATGAACACCGCCGATTCCAAGGCCTTCCACGCCAAGTGGGTGTCGATGATCCAGGAAAGCGGCCCGAAGGACTGGTCGACCTATACCTGGTACCAGGTCGGCACCGATCTCGGCGCCGGCGCCTCCGCCATGATCTACGACGCCGACATCCTCGGCTACTTCATGAACGGCGGCGACAACAAGATGGCTGGCAAGCTCGCCTACGCGCCGTTTGCCGCCAATCCGGCAGCCTCGGCCCCGACGCCGAACATCTGGATCTGGTCGCTCGCCATGTCCAACTTCTCCAGGGATAAGGACGCGACCTGGTATTTCCTGCAATGGGCGACCGGTCTCGAACACGCGATCTTCGGCGCGACGAAGATGGACTTCGTCAACCCGGTCCGCGCTTCGGTGTGGAAGGACGAGATCTTCCGCGAGCGGCTGAACAAGAGCTATCCGGGTTACGTGGAGATGCACGACGTTTCGGCGCCGGGCGCGAAGATCCACTTCACCGCACAGCCTTTGTTCTTCGATGTGACGACCGAATGGGCAGCGACGCTGCAGAAGATGGTCGCCAAGCAAGTGCCGGTTGATGAAGGTCTCGACCAGCTCGCAGAAAGCATCAACCGCCAGCTCCAGGAGGCGGGTCTCGGCTGATAGGCCTCCCAAGCGATGCCCGGCGCCAGAATCAAAATACTAGAGCGTCCTTCGTGCGTTCGTATGAACGCACGGCGCTCTAGTGGCGCCGGGCATCCCGAGATGCCGGCAGTGGTCGGCCTGTTGCGACCCATTTGAGGTCGCACCGAAATCAACCTGAGATGCCGAGGAACTGGCGCGGCGCCTGAAGGCCCCGCGTGCCGCGTGCTCTTTTAAGACTTCAGGAACGGAGCTCGACATGGCTTCAACAGAAACCCTCCGCAGACCGGCCTCCGGTTTCAGGATCAGCAGGAAGATGCTTCCCTACGTGCTGAGCCTGCCGGCGCTGCTCGTCTGCATCGGCATCCTCATCCCGTTCTTCACGGCGGTCATCTATTCCTTCCAGCGCTACCGGCTGAGCCAGCCCTGGGCGCGCCAGTTCAACTGGGGCGAAAACTACCTCAACTTCATCACCGATCCGGCCTTCTGGAACACGCTGAAGGTGTCGCTGCTTTATGCCGGCCTCACCGTGACGCTGGAACTGCTGCTCGGCCTCGGCATTGCGCTCCTCTTGCAGCGGCGCTCGACGGTCAACAACTTCATCTCGATCATGCTGCTTCTGCCGCTGATGATCGCGCCGGCGCTGGCCGCGCTGATGTGGAAGCTGATGACCAATCCGAGCTTCGGCATCTTGAGCTACCTCGCCAGCCTCATCGGGCTGCATGACTTCCGCTGGGCGTCTTCGCCGGATACGGCGCTTCTGACCGTCGTGCTCGTCGATATCTGGGTCTACACGCCCTTCATCATGATCCTGCTTCTGGCGGGTCTGCGCTCGCTGCCGACGCAGCCTTTCGAGGCCGCGGCTCTCGACGGCGTGCCGCGCAGCTTCGTCTTCTTCCGCATCACCCTGCCGATGCTGACGCCCTATATCCTGACGGCGACGCTCTTCCGGCTGCTCGACAGCATCCAGCAGTTCGACATCATCTACGCGATGACCCAAGGCGGGCCTGGCAACACGCTCACCGTCTTCCAGGTCGAGGCCTATCTCAACTTCTTCCAGTCGACCAATGTCGGCCGTTCGGCAGCGCTTCTGATTATCCTCTGGGCGATCACCTACACGCTGTCCAACGTCTTCATCAAGAACTGGCTGCGGCTGCGCGAACGCGCGCGCGGCGAAGCTTAAAGGAGGGACCAATGGATACCATGTCTCCGCTCGAACGGACCTTGCGCGGTCTCGCCCTCACGCTCGTCGTCGTCTTCTTCATGTTCCCGATCTTCTGGATCTTCCTGATGTCGTTCCAGACGAACGAGACGATCCTCGCGATCCCGCCGTCGATCGTGTTCTCGCCGACCTTGTCGAACTATGCGGCGCTGATCACTGGCAAGCTGCAGACGGCGGCCGGGACGCTCGACATCGCCTTCATGAGCAATCTCGGCAACTCGATCTTCCTGTCGGTGGCCTCTGTCGCGGTGTCCTTGGTGCTCGGCGTGCCCGCGGCCTATGCCTTTGCCCGCCACAAGTTCCGGGGTTCGGAAGACATTGCGTTTACGCTGCTCTCCTTCCGCTTCGCGCCGCCGCTGCTGGTCCTCCTGCCGCTGACGCAGTATTTCCAGTGGCTCGGCCTTTCCAACACCTATCTCGGGCTGATCTGGGTCTACCAGCTGATCTGCCTGCCGCTCATCCTCTGGATCGTGCGCGGCTATTTCGAGGATATCTCGGCTGACGTCGAATATGCCTATCGCATCGCCGGTCATTCCTGGTTTGCGACCTTCCGCAAGATCGCGCTCCCGCTTGCCGGCCCCGGTATCGCTGCCGCCGGCCTGCTTGCCTTTATCTTCGCCTGGAACAACTTCGTCTTCGCGCTGGTGCTGGCATCCGCCGACAAGCAGCCGGTGACGGTCGGTGCGCTCGCCTTCGTCACCTCCTCGGGCATCCAATACGGGCAGATCGCCGCCGCCATCGTGCTTTCGGTCACGCCGACGCTCGCACTTGCACTCTACGCCCAGCGCTACCTCGTCGAAGGCCTGTCGCTCGGCGCGGTGAAGGGATAAACCATGACCACGCTGCAACTGAAGAACATCGTCAAACGCTACAAGAGCCAGACGGTTCTCGACGACCTCTCGCTCGACGTCGCCGATGGCGAGCGGCTGGTGCTCTTCGGCCCGTCCGGCGCCGGCAAGACCGTGCTTCTACGGCTGGTCGCCGGTGTCATCGAGCCGGATGAGGGGCGAGTGCTGATCGGCGGTGAGGACATGAGCGATGTCGATGCCGAACATCGCGGTGTCGGCATGGCCTTCCAGAACTTCGCGCTCTTCCCGCACATGAGCGCCTTCGACAATATCGCCAGCCCCCTGACGGCGACGCGCTCGTCGAAGGAGAAGATCACGGCCGGCGTGCAGAAGGTCGCGAAGCTGCTCAAGATCGACCATGTCCTGACGCATCACCCGAAGGCGCTTTCGAACGGCCAGAAGCAGAGAACGGCGCTTGCCCGTGCGCTGGTCGGCTCGCCGCCGCTCTTGCTGCTCGACGATCCCTTGCGCAACGTCGATGCGAAGCTGCGCTTCGAGATGCGGCTGGAACTGCCGCGGCTTTTGGCGGCGCAAGGCGCGACCGTCGTCTACGTTACCCAGGACTACAAGGAAGCGATGGCGCTCGGTGACCGGATTGCGGTGATGGCGGCCGGCCGCATCCACCAGATCGGCACGCCGCAGGAGATCTATACGGCGCCCGCCGATATCGAGATCGCGCGGCTCTTTGGCGATCCCACCATCAACCTGCTCGATGTCGCGCCGCAGCGAAGCGGCGAGGGGGTGTTTGTCGAGCTTTCCAACATCCGAGTGCGGCTTGCGGACTATGGTTCCGATGTCGTCGGCCGGCAGTGTGTCCTTGGTCTCCGGCCGGAGGCGATCAGCTTCGTCGACGCTTCTGCACCTGGCGCGATCCCCGTAGCGGTCGAAGCGGAAACGCCGCTCAACGAGAAGACCGTGACGCTCACGCTCACCGCCCGCGGCCGCGAAATCCTGGTGTCGCGACCGGCCGGAACGCCTGGTCCGACTGTCGGTTCGGCCCATATTTCCGTCAATGGCATGCAGGCATTGCTTTTCGACAGGGCGAGCGGCGCGCTGCTGCCGCGCGCCGACATCGCAGCCAAGCGCAATGGAGAAGCGGCATGACCGACACCGCGCTTTTGATCAAGGACGTCGACAAGTTCTACGGCCCCGTCGACTACGGCGTGCATGCCGTGAAGAAGCTGAACATGGATGTGCGAAAGGGCGAGATCATCGCGCTGCTCGGCTCGTCCGGCTGCGGCAAGACCTCGACGCTGCGCATGATCGCCGGCTTCGAGGCGGTGTCGCGCGGCACGATTTCGCTTGCCGGCCGTCCGGTGCAGACCCTGCCGCCGGTGCGCCGCAACGTCGCCATGGCGTTTGAGGGCTATTCGCTCTATCCGCCTTTGACGGTGCGGGAGAATATCGCCTTTGCGCTGAAGGCCTCGAAGCTTTCGCAGGCTGTTGTCGACGAGAAGGTGGCCGGTATCGCCAAGCTTCTCGAGATCGAGGACGTTCTCGGGCGCTATCCGAGCTCGATCTCCGGCGGCCAGCAGCAGCGGGCCTCGCTCGGGCGGGCGCTGATCCGTGATGCCAACCTGCATCTGCTCGACGAGCCGATGGGGCAGCTGGAGCCGCAGCTGCGCGCGCTCTTACGCGGCCGCATCAAGCACTTCATCAAGGAGCGCGGCCTGACCGCGATCCTCGTCACCCACGACCAGACGGAGGCGAATGCGCTTGCCGACCGCATTGCCGTCATGGAAGGCGGCGTGCTGCAGCAGTTCGACACGCCGCAGAAGATCAAGGAGCGGCCGGCCAACCTCTTCACCGGCACCTTCGTCGGCGAGCCGCCGATGAACGTCTTTGAAGCCAGCGTCACCGGCTCCGAAAGCAAAATGGCTTTTGGGCTGAAGGACGGGGTACGGCTCGAATATGCGGCTTCCGATTTTTCGCATGCGGTGCGTGACGAACTCATCAAGCGGCAGAAGGTGGTGCTCGGCATCCGGCCCTATTCGGTGCGCCGCAGCGCCGATGGCGTCACCGGTCGCGTTGCCGTCAACCAGTGGCTTGGCGACCAGACCCATATCGCCGCCGATTTTGCCGGCGGTACCCTGGTGCTGGTCGAGCACGACCGTACGGAACTGGATGACGGCCAGCCGATCGGCATCCATCTCGACCCGTCGAGCCTGCACGTCTTCGATGGCGACAGCGGGCGGGCGATCAGCCATGGACAGGAGCTCGCCTGATGCGGGACATCCTCATCGGCATCGATGCGGGCACGTCGGTCATCAAGTCGGTGGCCTTCGATCTCCGCGGCCGGCAGATCGCCATGGCCGCCCTGCCGAACGCCTATGAGGCCGTCGGCCGCGCCGGCAGCGTGCAGGATCTCGACCGCACCTGGGCCGACGCGGCAACGACGCTGAAGCAGCTCTCCGAGAAGATCGAGAACCTTGCCCACCGGGTCGTTGCGATCGCGGTGACCGGCCAGGGTGACGGCACCTGGATGATCGACAGGGACGGCGCGCCGGTCGGCAAGGGTTGGCTCTGGCTCGATGCGCGCGCCGGCGAGACGGTCGAGCGGCTGCGCGGCGACAGCGGCGACGTTGCCCGGTTCGAAAGCACCGGCTCAGGCCTTGCCGCCTGCCAGCAGGGGCCGCAGCTTCGCTGGATGTGCGACCATGCGCCTGAAATGCTCAATGGTGTCGCCACCACCTTCCATTGCAAGGACTGGCTCTATTACAAGCTGACCGGCAAACGGGCGACCGATCCGTCCGAGGCGAATTTTAGCTTCGGCAATTTCCGTACCCGCAGCTATAGCGACGACGTCATCGCCTTCCTCGGCCTTAACAAGCTGAAACATGTGCTGCCCGAGATCGTCGATGGTGCCTCGACCCATCACCAACTCTCAAGCGAAGCCGCGAAGGCAACCGGACTCACCGAGGGTACGCCCATCGTGCTCGGTTACGTCGATGTCGTCTGCACTGCACTTGGCGCAGGGCTCTATGATCCGGGCACCGATACCGGCTGCTCGATCATCGGCTCGACCGGCATGCACATGCGCCTTGCCAACGGCGCCGACGATGTGCGGCTCAACCGCGATCTCACCGGCTACACCATGTGCATGCCGATCCCGGGCGCCTACGCGCAGATGCAGTCGAACATGGCGGCGACGCTCAACATCGACTGGATCCTGTCGCTTGCCTCAGGGCTGCTGAAGAGCATGGGCGTGGAGAAGTCGAAGAGCGAGCTGCTCGTCCATGTCGACGGCTGGCTGGCGGATGCCAAGGACACGCCGCTGATCTTCCAGCCCTATATCTCGGAGGCCGGCGAACGCGGACCATTTGTCGATGCGTCGGCGCGCGCGTCCTTCGTCGGGCTCTCGGTCAACCATAGCTTCGGCGACATGGTGAAGGCGGTCTTCGACGGGCTCGCCATGGCGGCGCGCGATTGCTACGCCGAGATGGGGCCGCTGCCGGCTCGCATCCGGCTGACCGGTGGTGCTGCCCGCAGCGCCTCGCTTCGCCGCATCCTCGGTGCAGCCCTTGGTGCCAGCGTCCAGACGAGCGAGCGGGAAGAGGCGGGGGCGGCCGGTGCCGCCATGATCGCCGCCGTCTCGCTCGGCATCTATCCCTCGATGGCCGATTGCCTCGGCGATTGGGTCACATCTTACCAGCGGCCCGCCGAGGCTCCCGACCCGGCGCTTGCCCGCCGGTTTGACGAACTCTTTCCCACCTATCAGCAGTCGCGAACCGCGCTCAGACCCGTCTGGCATGCACTCTCCCAAGGCGCGGCCGCGGAAGACCAACAGGAAACATCGAAATGAAGAAGATAGCCATTATCGGCGACCGGTTCATGCTGCCGGACGTGTTTCGCGACAAGATCGTCGAGGCGACCGGCAACGGCCATGATATCCGCACGCTCGAACTGCCCTGGCCCGATGTGCCGATGGAGCACGGTTATGCGGTCGAGGGCATGGACGGGCTGAAGGAGTATCTCGGCAAGCCCGAGGACATCATCGCGTTCATCGGTGACGCGGAAATCCTGGTGACGCAGCTGGCGCCGCTGTCTCGTGCGATGCTGAAGGCGCTTCCCGGCCTGAAGCTCGTCGCGGTCTCCCGTGGAGGCCCGGTCAATATCGACATGGGTGCAGCAAGAGATGCCGGCGTTCGCGTTGTCAACACCCCCGGCCGCAATGCGAATGCCGTCGCCGAGTTCACGCTCGGGGCGATTCTCGCGGAAACGCGGCTGATCCGTACCGGCCATGAGGCGCTACGCAAGGGCGAATGGCGTGGCGATCTCTACCGGGCCGACCGCACCGGCCGCGAGCTTTGCGAAATGACCGTCGGCGTCATCGGCTACGGCAATATCGGCACCAAGGTGGTGCGCCTCTTGCGCGCCTTCGGCAGCAAGGTGCTGGTGCATGATCCCTATGTGCAGTTGTCCGCCGACGATCTCAACGCCGGCGTCGAGCAGGTTTCGCTCGATGCGCTGCTTTCCCGTTCCGACGTCGTGACGCTTCATCCGCGCGTGACCGAGGAAACGCGAAACATGATGAACGCCGAGACCTTTGCCAGGATGAAGCCGGGCGCGATCTTCGTGAACACGGCGCGTGGGCCCCTCTGCGACTACGATGCACTCTACGAAAACCTGGTGGGCGGTCACCTCTCGGCGGCGATGCTCGAGACCTTTGCCGTCGAGCCGGTGCCGGAGGACTGGCCGCTGCTGAAACTTCAAAACGTGACGCTGACGCCGCATATCGCCGGCGCCTCGGTGCGCACCGTCACCTACGCCGCCGAAATGGCCGCCGAGGAAGTGCGCCGCTACATCGCCGGTCTGCCGCCGGTCAATCCGTGCTGATGACAGGAGCAACGACGGTGAGTTCCGAGACCGGAATATACGATCTGTTCGTCGTCGGCGGCGGCGTCAACGGCGCGGGCATTGCGCGCGATGCCGCCGGGCGGGGGCTCTCGGTGCTCTTGTGCGAGAAGGACGATCTGGCGCAAGGGACGAGCTCGCGCTCGGGCAAGCTTGTCCATGGCGGCCTGCGCTATCTCGAATATTACGAGTTCCGGCTGGTGCGCGAGGCGCTGATCGAACGCGAAGTGCTGCTTTCCTCCGCACCGCACATCATCTGGCCGATGCGTTTCGTGCTGCCGCACAATCCTGCGGACCGGCCGGCCTGGCTCGTGCGGCTCGGCCTTTTCCTCTACGACCATCTCGGCGGGCGTAAGCGCTTGCCGGGCACCCGCAGCCTCGACCTTTCGACCGCGCCCGAGGGTGCGCCGATCAAGAATGAATACCGCAAGGCCTTCGAATATTCCGACTGTTGGGTGGATGACGCGCGCCTCGTGGTTCTGAACGCGCTCGACGCCCGCGCCCGTGGCGCGCGGATTTTGACGCGCACCGCCTGCAGCGCGATCCGCCGGCGCGACGGGCTCTGGGTGATCGAGATGACCGATACCCGCACCGGCGTGAAGACCGAGGTGAAGGCGCGCTGCGTCGTCAACACCGCCGGCCCCTGGGTCAACGATGTCATCGGCCGGATCGGTGGGCTGAATTCCAGCCGCAGCGTGCGGCTGGTCAAGGGCAGCCATATCGTCGTGCCGAAATTCTGGGAAGGGCGGCAGGCCTATCTCGTCCAGAACCCGGACAAGCGGGTGATCTTCATCAACCCCTACCAGAACGACCTGGCGCTGATCGGCACGACGGATATTCCCTATGAGGGCCGGCCGGAGGATGTGGCGGCCGACGGCAACGAGATCAGCTATCTCCTGAAATCGGTGAACCGCTACTTCAAGCAGCAGCTCACATCCGACGATATCGTCTACAGCTTCTCCGGCGTACGCCCGCTCTACGACGACAATGCCGAAAACCCGTCAGCCGTTACCCGCGACTATATCTTCGAAGTCGACGCGAGCGATGGCCAGGCACCATTGCTTTCGGTTTTCGGCGGCAAGATCACCACTTTCCGCAAGCTTTCCGAACATGCGCTGGAGCGGCTGAAGCCCTTCTTTCCCAAGATGGGGCCGGCCTGGACGGCGCGGGCGCATTTGCCTGGCGGCGACATGGCGGATGCCGACTTCGAGCAGTTCCTGGGCGATCTGAAGGCGCGCTACCGCTTTCTGCCGGCGGATCTCGCCAAGCACTATGCGCGGCTTTACGGCACGCGGACGCATGCGTTGCTCGCCGGTGCCGACGCGGTCGAGGATCTCGGCCCGGCCTTCGGTCCGCACTTTCGCGAGCGCGAGGCGCGCTTCCTCATCGACAACGAATGGGCGCAGACGGCCGACGACATTCTCGACCGGCGGACCAAGCACGGCCTGCACATGACACCAGCCGAACGGCAGGCCTTCACCCATTGGCTGGAACGCCAGCAGCAAGCGGCCTGAAGGAGATCGGATGCGAAGTCTGGAATTCGAAGCGCTTCTCGACCTTTCGGCCCGCGTCGGGGCAGACCCGCTGCTGGTACAGGGGGCGGGCGGCAACATCTCGATCAAGGAGGGCGGCACGCTCTGGATCAAGGCATCGGGTCTTTGGCTTGCGCATGCGCGCCAGCGCGACGTGATGGTGCCGGTGGCGCTCGATCCGTTGCTGGAGGCGCTGGAACGCGACGACCCGACGGCGGAGAAAGCGCAGGATTTCGTGATTGCCGCGCAGAACGCCTCGGGCCTGCGCCCATCGATCGAAACGACGGTGCATGCGCTGATGCCGCAGAAGGTGGTGGTGCACGTGCACTGCGTCGAGACGATCGCGACGGCGGTGCAGACCAATGGCGCGGCGATTGCCGCCGAGCGGCTTGCCGGTTACGGCCATGTCTTCGTGCCCTATGCCCGCCCGGGGCTGCCGCTGGCCAAGGCGATTGCCGAACGGATGCAGGACAACACCTCTGTGCTGGTCCTCGGCAATCATGGCCTGGTCGTCGCGGCCGAAAGCGTCATCGATGCGGCGATCCTGTTGACGGATGTTACGCGCCGCCTGACCGGCACGCGGCGGCATGCGCCGACCGCCGATCTCGTATCGCTCGGTCGCCTTGCCGTTGATAGTGATTATCGCCTGCCGGAGGATATCAGGCTGCATTCCATTGCTGCCGATCTGGACAGTTGCCGGATCGCGGCCGGTGGCAGCCTCTATCCCGATCATGTGATCTTTCTCGGCAAGGGCGCTGTCGTTGCCGCACCCGGCGAGACGGCGCTCTCGATCGAGGCGAAGCGGCGCGCGAGTGGCGAGAGCCTGCCGCCGCTCCTGCTTTTCCCCGGCAAGGGTGTTCTGGTGCAGAAGGAGATTTCCGCCGGCGCCTTCGCGATGGCCCGCTGCCTTGCCGACGTGACGGCCCGCATTCCGGCTGACACGCGCCTGCGCTACCTGACGGAAGCGGAAAACGCCGAGCTTCTCGGCTGGGACGCGGAAAAGTACCGCCAGCAGCTCAACCGTGCGGGACAGGTGCTGCAATGAGCGGCGATGATCGCAAGCTGGTTGTCGGCATCGATCTCGGTACCTCAGGTGCGCGTGCGGTGGCCATGGCACCGGATGGTGTCGTCGTTGCATCCGGTGCAGCGAAGCTCTCATCCTTCTCCGAGGATCATCGTGATCCGGCCGGCTGGTGGAAGGCGGTGCGGGCGGCGCTCAATGAGACGCTCGGCGGCATCGACAGGCGCAGCGTTTGTGCGCTCGCGATCGACGGCACGTCCGGCACGACGCTGCCGGTCGACAAGGCGGGCGCGCCGTTGGCCGCGCCGATGATGTACAATGATCCGGTTCTCGACCGCGCGCTTCTCGATGCGATCGCTGCCGATGCGCCGCGCGAAAGTGCTGCCCATGGCGCCACATCCGGTCTCGCCAAGCTTCTCGCCTTTCAGTCGCTGCCAGGTGTCTTCCGGGTGATCCATCAGGCCGATTGGCTCGCCGGGCACTTTACCGGGCTCTACGACGTCTCTGACGAGAACAATGCGTTGAAGACCGGCTATGATCCGGTGTCGCGGTCGTGGCCGGACTGGATCGCAATGACGGGTGCGCGCGTCGAGCTTTTGCCCCATGTACTGCCCGCCGGCGCGCCGGTCGCTTCCATCAGCCCGGCGGCGGCCGAGGCCTTCGGTCTTTCGTCTGATACAGTGATCGTTGCCGGCACCACGGACGGATGCGCCTCGTTTCTCGCAACCGGTGCCGACCAGCCGGGCGATGGCGTCAGCGCGCTCGGTACGACCTTGACGGTGAAGATGCTCTCGGATCGTCCGCTGTTTGCCCCGGAATACGGGCTCTACAGCCATCGCATCGGTGACATGTGGCTGGCGGGCGGCGCGTCCAATTCGGGCGGCGTTGTGCTCGCCGAACATTTCTCGTCGGAGCGGATCGCCGTGCTTTCGGCGGAGATCGATCCGGCCGTCCATACCGGGCTCGACTACTATCCGCTGGTCAAGCCCGGCGAGCGGTTTCCCATCGCCGACCCGGATTTCCCGCCGCGCATGAGCCCGCGGCCGGCCGACGAAGCGACCTTCCTGAAGGCGATCTTCGAAGGTATCGCCGGGGTCGAGAGCCTTGCTTATCAGCGGCTGACCGCGCTTGGCGGGCCAACGCTTCGTTCGCTGCGCAGCGTCGGCGGTGGGGCGAAGAACGCGACCTGGACCGCGATCCGTTCGCGCAGGCTCGGCGTGCCCTTCCTGCCCGTGCTTTCCGAGGAGGCGGCGGCCGGTACGGCAAGGCTTGCTCTTTCCGGCGCCAGAAAGGCAGGTGTGCTGTGATCTCTGTCAAGACCATCGCCGGACTTGCCGAAATAGCCGACCGCTACGACGCCTTCCTGATCGACCAGTTCGGCGTGCTGCGCGACGGGCGCGGGCCCTATCCGGGCGCGGCTGAAACGCTCGTCCGGCTCAAGCAGGCCGGCAAACGCGTCATCATTCTCTCCAACTCGGGCAAACGCTCGGCCGAAAACGACCGCCGCCTTGCCGATCTCGGCTTCGTCGCCGGCAGCTGGGATTGGTTTTTGACCTCGGGCGAGGTCGCCTGGCAGATCCTCAAGCGGGAGGGCGACGGTACGAACGGCAGTTCGCGCAAATGCCTGCTGATCAGCCGAGACGGCGATCTCTCGCCGATCAAAGGGCTCGATCTCGAGCGCACCGAAGATGGGGCGGACGCCGATATCGTGCTGCTTTCGGCGAGCGAGGGCGATGTCCATCCGCTTTCTTACTATGAGGCGCTGCTGGCGCCGGCGGCCAGACGCGGCGCTCCCTGCCTCTGCACCAATCCGGACAAGGTGATGCTGACGAAAGCGGGAACGGCGTTTGGCGCCGGTCGTATCGCCGAGCTTTACGAGGAACTCGGCGGAAGCGTGCGCTGGATCGGCAAGCCGTTTGCCGACATCTACGCCTTCGCGCTCGATTTCCTCGGAAATCCCGATCCCACAAGGGTCTGCGCCATCGGCGACAGCGTCGAACACGACATTGCAGGTGCCGCAAATGCGGGGCTTCGCTCCGTGTTGGTGACGACCGGGATCCTGGAGCATGCCTCGGACGAGGAGCGCCGCAAGCTCTTTGCCGAATACGGCGCCGCGCCCGATTTCATCCTTCCGAAATTTCTCTGGTAACGGGGAGTAAGGTCGTGGCCTTCACGCTGTCGCTCAACACCAATCCGCTGGTCAACCGCTTCGCCGAGCCCGACGACCTGATCGACACGATCGCCGAGAAGATCCGCATCGGCTACGTGCAGCTGACCCACGAATTCGCCAATCCCGGCTGGCCGGCGGCAACGATCGCCAAGACCGTTCGGCAGTTTCGCAAGGCGCTTGATCGCACCGGCGTGAAGATCACCTCGGGCATGACCGGCCCCTATGGCCGGCTCAACCATTTCGGCCATCCGGACCCGGATGTCAGGCGCTACTATGTCGACTGGTTCAAGACCTTTGCCGATATTTCCGCCGAACTCGGCGCGTCCGGTATGGGCACGCAATTCGCAATCTTCACGCTGAAGGACTACGACGACCCGGCGCGGCGCGAGGAGATGATGCGGATCGCCATCGACTGCTGGCGCGAGGTTGCCGAACACGGCAAGGCGGCGGGGCTTTCCTATGTGTTCTGGGAGCCGATGTCGGTCGGCCGCGAGTTCGGCCATACTATTGCCGAATGCCGGGCGCTCGACCGGCGGCTGGCCGAGGCCGATCTGCCGATCCCGATGAAGATGATGGTCGATATCGACCACGGCGACGTCACCTCCGACAACCCCGATGACATCGACCCCTATGCCTGGGCCGGCGCTTTCCCCGAGCGCTCGCCGATCATCCACATCAAGCAGTCGTCGATGAACAAGGGTGGCCATTGGCCGTTTACCGCCGCCTACAACCGGGACGGCCGCATCACGCCGGAAAAGCTGATCGGCGCGGTTCAGGCCGGTGGCGGCACCGACAACGAGATCTGCCTGGAGCTTTCCTTCCGCGAGCGCGAGCCGACCGATCACAACGTCGTCGAGATGATCCGGGAGTCGGTCGAGTTCTGGGAGCCCTACATCGACACGGGCTTCAATCGTGCACAGAAATCACATTGAAACATCACAAAATCACACAACGGAAATTGAAATATCACAAATAGGTGTTATCTTCTCACTGTGAGCGCGGCCACGGCTGCGCGTAGTCGGGGCCGAGACGATGAAGCCGGAAGACAGGCGACAAGCGATCATGGATGTGCTGATGGAGGCCGGAACGGCGTCCGTCGAGGACCTGTCCTTACGCTTCGGCGTCAGTAAAATGACGGTGCATCGCGATCTCGACGATCTCGAGCAGGCGGGGCTCCTGCGCAAGGTGCACGGCGGCGCCTCGATTCAATCAAGCCCACAATTTGAAAGCGACTTCCGCTACCGTGAGAAGATCGCCACGGCCGAGAAGCGCCGGATCGCCGAACATGCGGCCGGGCTGATCGAGCCGGGCCAAAGCATTCTGATCGACGACAGCTCAACGACGGGCGCGATCGCCGACTGCATCCGCGACATCCGCCCGCTAACCGTCATCACCAACAATCTCGGCGTGATCACCAGCCTTTCGGGTGCTGCCGGCATCAACGTCATCGCGCTCGGCGGCCAGTACAGCAAGAAGTTCAACGGCTTCTTCGGCATCGTCACCGACGAAGCGCTGCGTTCGCTGCGCGTCGACATCGCCTTCCTCTCAAGCTCGGCGATCGAGGGGACCGCGGCCTTCCACCAGGACCAGGAGGTGGTGCAGGCCAAGCGCCTGATGGTGAAGGCGGCCAAGCGCAAATACCTCTTGGTAGACCACGACAAATTCGGGCGCTCGGCGCTCCATTTCCTGACCGGGCTCGATGCTTTCGATGCGGTGCTGACCGGCGCCGAAGTTTCGGCCGAGCACGCAGCACCGCTCGAAGAGGCAGGCATCCGGCTGGTCAGGGTCGACAATCGCAAGGAGAAGGCATGAGCAAGTCCGGACTCTGGGTCGGCACCAGCTGGAAGATGAACAAGACGCTGGCCGAGGCGATGGCCTTTGCCGACGGTCTCGCCGCTGCCGACACGTCGCGCGACGAACGCATCCAGCGTTTCGTCATTCCGCCGTTCACGGCGGTGCGCGAGGTCAAGGCGCGGCTTGCAGAGACCAGTGTCAAGGTCGGCGCGCAGAACATGCATTGGGACGATGCCGGCGCCTGGACTGGCGAGGTCTCGCCGCTGATGCTGAGAGACTGCAACCTCGACGTGGTCGAGCTCGGCCACAGCGAGCGGCGTGAGCATTTCGGCGAAACCGACCGCACCGTCGGCCTGAAGACGGCAGCGGCCATACGCCATGGCCTGGTGCCGCTGATCTGCATCGGCGAGACGCTGGCCGAGCGCGAGGCGGGCGAGGCGGACGCGGTGCTGAAGCGCCAGGTCGAAGGCGCGCTGGCGCTTCTCGACGGCGAGGCGAAAATGGCGACGATCCTCTTTGCCTACGAGCCGGTCTGGGCGATCGGCGTCAATGGCATTCCGGCGACGTCAGACTATGCCGACGAGCGCCACAAGCGCATCGCCGAGGCGGCCGAGGCGGCGCTCGGCAGACGCGTGCCGGTGCTCTATGGCGGCAGCGTCAATCCCGGCAATTGCGAAGAACTGATCACGGAGGCGCATATTGACGGCCTCTTCATCGGCCGCTCCGCCTGGGACGTCACCGGCTATCTCGACATTCTGCAGCGTGTCGCAAGGGCGATCTGAGCCTTCCGCAGTTGCAGTTCCTGAAGAATGGAAAGGAACAATCATGAAGATTGCAATCGGGGCGGACAGCGCCGGCAAGCCCCTGCTGGACGTCATCGCCGCCCATCTCGGCGGCCGGAGCGACGTGGAGGTCGTGGACCTCAGCCAGTCCGGCTACTATGCGGACCTCGCGCAGAAGCTGGCGCAAGAGGTCGTCGAGGGCAAGCACGAGCGCGGCATCCTCTTCTGTGGCACCGGCATCGGCGTCTGCATCTCTGCCAACAAGGTGCCGGGCATCCGCGCGGCGCTGACGCACGACACCTATTCGGCCGAGCGGGCCGCGAAGTCGAACAACGCCCAGATTATCACCATGGGCGCCCGCGTCATCGGTTCTGAACTGGCGAAGGCGATCGTCGATACCTGGCTCGCCTCCGAATTCGACCCGGAAGGCCCTTCGGCCGGCAACGTCCAGGCAATCGATCGCCTCGATGCCGCTAGAGCGGGATGAGGAAAGGCGCGTGCGGTTTTCCGCCCGTATTCCGCTCTCACTAAGGAATCGATCACGATGACTTGGGTCGTCCCGACGCAAATCATCGTGATCTGAGGCTTGAACCTGAATCGCGACGCCCGTTGATCCTCCCTCAGGCGTCGTGACGAAACGCCCGGCAGCGATGCCGGGCGTTTTTACGTTGAGCGCGCGCCATGCCTTGACGACGCTTTCGCAAATATTTGAATATGCTTGGAGATCGTCAGTAAGAGGCGTCCCTTCATGAGCGAAAATACCTCGACCGAACCGCATCCGAGCGCTCACCACCACGTGGCGCGCATGAGCGGCCGCGATACGCACGAGCGCCACAGGGCCGCAACCACGCTCGAACTGCTCTTCGATCTCACCTTCGTCATCGCTTTCAGTCTTGCCGCCTCGCAGCTCGCGCATCTCTTCGCCGAGGGGCACTTCGCCGCCGGCCTGATCGGTTTCGGTTTTGCCACCTTCGCCATCTGCTGGGCCTGGATCAACTTCAGCTGGTTCGCGTCCGCCTACGACACCGACGACTGGATTTTCCGCAGCGTCACCATGGTGCAGATGGTCGGCGTGCTGATCCTGGCGATCGGCCTGCCGCCGATGTTCGAGTCGATCGACAAGGGCGAACATCTCAACAATGGCGTCATGGTGCTTGGCTATGTCGTCATGCGCGTGGCGATGGTGTTCCAGTGGCTGCGCGCCAGTCGACAGGACCCGGCGCGGCGAGGCGCCTGCATGGCCTATGTGAAGGCGATCGGCGTCGCCCAGCTTGGCTGGATCGTGCTGATCTTCTTCGACTTCTCGCTTGCCGTGACCTTTTCCATGGTCGTCGTTCTGACGGCGGTCGAGATGCTCGGCCCCTACATCGCCGAGATGCGCCATGGCGGCACGCCCTGGCATGCGCATCACATCGCCGAGCGCTACGGCCTGCTTGCGATCATCGCGCTTGGGGAAGGGGTGGTCGGCACCGTCGCCTCGATCACCGCCGTCGTCGAAGGGCAGGGCTGGAACCTCGATGTCGCGCTCGTCTGCCTGGCTGGCACCGGGCTTACCTTCGGCATGTGGTGGATCTATTTCCTGCTGCCGAGCGCCGAGGTGCTGCATCATCACCGCCTCAAGCGGTCGTTTGTCTGGGGCTATGGCCACATACCGATCTTTGCCGCGATCGTGGCAACCGGCGCCGGGCTGCATGTGGCGGCCTACTACATCGAGCACAAGGCGCATATCGGTTCGGTCGCGACCGTGCTGACGGTTGCCGTGCCCGTCGCGTGCTACATCGGCCTCGTCTATGCGATGTATACCTATCTGCTGCGGCAGACGGACCGGCTGCATCTCTGGCTGCTCTTCGGCACGGCGCTGGTGCTGGCCGCGTCCGTCGTCGCGGCGATGGCCGGGCTCGATATGGCGATGTGCCTGATCATCCTGATGTTCGCGCCCGTCGTCACCATCGTCGGCTACGAGGCCGGCGGCCACCGTCACCGCATGGCGGCGCTGGAGCGCAGCCTGCGCAAGGGCGAAGCGGCGCAGTAGGCCGGATTTTGCGAGTCGAAACAGGTGGTTGCCGGCTGAGGCTGCCGGATCGATTCAGGCAGTTCAGAGGTTGATTCAGGCGCGGCCGGCGATCGAGCAGTTCTGCACATGGAGAGCGGCGGGTGCGGCTTGCCCCTCTCCGCGGGTTTAACCCGAGGACTTGCCCTCTCCCCGCAGGCGGGGAGAGGGAACGGTCGAGCCCAGCAGGCGCCAAAGAGGTGTTGCTGACGAAGGCCGTCACCTGTGGGGCGTTGAGGTGCGGACGCGAAGTGTGCAACGCGTGTCCTTCTCCCCGCATGCGGGGAGAAGGTGGCCGGCAGGCCGGATGAGGGGCAGCCGCCCCTAACGTCATCGAATGGCGCTGCCAGGCAAACGGCAGATCAGGCGTTGACCAGCGCCAGCTTGGCGCGGGCGTCCAAAATCTGGGCGCAGGCGTTGGCGGCTTCCGTGCCCTTGGTGACGAAGTGCTCGCGGAAGAAGGCGATCAGCGGTTCGCTTTCCTGGAAATTGTGCGGGGTCAGCACGGCCGAAAGCACCGGCACGTTGGTGTCGAGCTGGACGCGCATCATACCGTCGAGCACGGTGCCGGCAACGAAGTCGTGGCGGTAGATGCCGCCGTCGACGACGAAGGCGGTGCCCAGGATCGCGGCATAGCGGCCGGTCTTTGCCAGCGTCTGCGCATGCAGCGGGATTTCGAGCGCACCCGGCACGTCGAAGATCTCGACATCGGCGGCCGAACCGCCGAGCTTCGTCCATTGCGCGACAAAGGCATCGACGCAGCGGTCGACGATATCGGCGTGCCAGCGGGCACGAACGATCGCGATCTTGGCGGCGGGGTGGGAAAGAATGGTCATGGTCTCAAGCCTTTCAGGGTTTGGCGTTTCCAATGATCCCGTCGGGCGAACATGCATGCGCGCGAGGTCCCGGCGTGGGACCCACGTTGCTGCTTGCTCTCTTCCATCCGGACTGTGACCGTCGGCTCCGGAATTCGACCGGATCTGCTGACCCCTGAAGCGTGAGCTTCAAGGCGCTCGCGGGCTTCGAGGTTTCCCTCGCTACCGCCGGTGGGGAATTTCACCCCGCCCTGAGAACAACGCGACTATATAGGCCGTCCGAGCGGGGTCAAACGCACGGCGCGACGAAAAGAGAGGAAATCACGACAGATTTTTTTATCAGGCGCGGGCCCGGAACAAATCCATTCCCGCCTTCACCGGTTGCTTGTACTCGCGAGCCGTGCGCGGCTACTCGTCTTGCGCCGCCAGCGCGCGTTCGGCCCAGTGGACGAGCGCATCCCGGTCGTCGAGGCAATCGGGCGGCGCTTCGTAAAAGCGGTGCACGGTGACGGTCTTGCCGCCCTTGTCATAGGTGAAAGGCTGGCAGCCGGCGGCGGCCAGCGCCTCTCGCAGCGGCTGGTCGACCCGGAAGTAGAGCCGGTCCTTGATGCTGACGGCAAAGCGCCTGTCCGCGACCAGATAAGCCCAGCCGCCAAAGAAGCGCTCGATCTGAACGAACCCGATGTCAGCGAGCTCGTCGCGGAGGTGCAGGACGAAGGCGCTTGGCGCGGCCTTAGCCATGACGGCGAGCCCTCGCGACGTTCCTATGCCGATCGCCCATGCCATCCTCCTCCGCTTGGTTCTGCAGCCACTGCCGGAGCAGATGCGCCAGCCGCTGCCGACCGCGAGCCCGGCACTACTCGCGAATGACCAGCAGGTCCTTGGCGGCGAAGCGCAGTGTGACGTTGTCGCCGGAAACCGGCGGGGTGACGCCCGGATTGTTGAACATGTCGAAGGAGATGACATCGCCGCCGACGCGCAGCCGTGTGCGGATGACCGAGCCGAGGAAGCTCGTCGAGACGACCTCGCCTGCAAGTGCCGTATCGCCCTTTGCCCCTTCTGCAATCGAGCCTGCTTCCGGGCGCAGCGCCAGCGAGATGCTGTCGCCGCCCTTCATGCCGGCAATCGGGTCCTTCAGCGCCACCTGCTGGTTGCCGATCGTCACGGCGCCTGCGGCCGGATCCGCGACCTTGCCTTCGATGATGTTCAGCGTGCCGACGAAAGAGGCGACGAAGCGCGTCGACGGCGTGTTGTAGATCTCGAAGGGGGTGCCGATCTGGTCGGCACGGCCGGCATTCATGACGACGATGCGATCGGAGATCGACAGCGCCTCTTCCTGGTCGTGGGTGACGAAGACCGTGGTGATGCCGAGCTGCTGCTGGATCTGCCGGATTTCCTCGCGCAGCGACACGCGGATCTTGGCGTCGAGCGCCGATAGCGGCTCATCGAGCAGCAGCACCTGCGGCTTGACCGCAATGGCGCGGGCGAGCGCAACGCGCTGCTGCTGGCCGCCGGAGAGCTGGTAGGGGAAGCGGTCCGCCAGGTGCTCGAGCTTGATCAGCCCGAGCATCTGCTTCACCCTCGAGTCGATCTCCGACTTGTCGACGCCCGCGACCTTGAGGCCGAAGGCGACGTTGTCCTGCACGTTCATGTTGGGAAACAGCGCATAGGCCTGGAACACCATGCCGATGTTGCGCTGGTTGGGCTTCAGCGAATTCTGGTCGCGGCCGTTGATGACGATCTTGCCGCTGGTCGGCGTCTCGAAGCCGGCGATCATGCGAAGCACGGTCGTCTTGCCGCAGCCCGAGGGGCCAAGGAACGAGACGAACTCGCCCTTTTCGATGTCCATGTTGAAATCATGGACGACCTGAACCGGGCCGAAGGACTTCTTGATGCTGGTGAGTGAAAGAAAACTCATGGGTGCGGTCCTCAGGCCTTGGGGGGCGCGCTTTTTTGGAAGCGCGAGACGAGCTGGATGAGGCCGAGGCAGCCCCAGGTGATGCCGAAGGCGATGACGGCGAGTGCTGCAGGCTCATAGGCGCGGTTGGCGCCAAGGAGCTGCATGTACGGGCCGAAAGCCGGGCGGTTTAGAAGTGCTGCCATGGTGAATTCGCCGATGACGATGGCAAAGGTCAGGAAGGCGCCCGACAGCACCGCGACGAGCACATTTGGCAGGATGATCCTGGCGAGGATCGTCGCCCATCCGGCACCGAGGCTCTGTGCGGCTTCGGTCAGGGTGGCGACGTCAATGGTGCGAAGGCCGGTATCGACGGCGCGGTACATGTAGGGCAAAGCGAGCGTCGCATAGCCGAACATCAGGAGGATGTTGGTACCGGTCAGCGAACCCGTCAGCGGCAGCCAGCTCGAGGTGTTGTAGAGCCGGATATAGCCGAAGACGATGACGATCGCCGGAATGACCAGCGGCAGCAGCGTGATGAACTCGATATAGGGACGCAGCCGCGGCAGCTTGAGCCGAACCCAATAGGCGGTGGGCACGACGAGCAGCACGCCGAAGACAATGGTGAACAGTGCCTGCAGCACCGAATAGCTGAAGGTCTCCTGGAAACGCGGATCGGCAAAAACCTTGGCATAGGCGTCGAAGGAGTATTCGCCGCGACGCATCTTCAAGGAGAAGTTGGTCATGCCGATGAGCGGCAGGGTGAAATAGAGGAGGCCGAAAAGAAGGGCTCCCCAGGCCCAGATCTTTTTCATTTCAGCCACCTTTCGCTGCGGCCGCGCAGCCAGATATAGATCGCGTTGGCAATGCCGGTGACGACGATCATGCCGAAGGCGAGGGCGTAGCCGAGATGCGGATTGCCGAGCACGTCGCCGCGGATCTGAGCAAAGAGCAGGATCGGCACGATCGACAGCGACGAGCCGGTGAGCGCGATCGCGGTTGCAACCGCGCCGAAGGCGTTGGCGAAAAGCAGCGCCAGCGTGCCGAGCAGCGAGGGAAGCAGGATCGGGAAGGCGACCATGCGCCAGTATTGCAGGCCCGTGGCGCCGAGGATTTCGGCCGCTTCGCGCCATTCGCGCTTCAGCCCGTCGAGCGCCGGCGTGATGATCAGGATCATCAGCGGGATCTGGAAGAAGAGATAGGTGACTGTCAGCCCCCAGAAGGACAGGAGGTTGAAGCCGAGCATCCGGAGGTCGAGACCGAAATTCGAACGCAGGAAGACGGTGACGATGCCAACGGGCCCAAGGGTCGCGAGGAAGGCGAAGGCGAGCGGCACGCCGGCAAAGTTGGAGGCAACGCCGGAAAAGGTCAGGAGGGGTCCGCGGATCCCCTTCGGCAAGCCGCCGAAGACGATGGCAGCCGCCATGGCAAAGCCGATCAGGCAGCCGAGAAGCGCCGAGGCGATGCTGATCTTGATGGAGATCCAGTAGGCCGCCAGGATCGAGGGTGTGAACAGGCCTCGGATATTCTCGAACGTGAGGCTGCCGTCCGGTGTCTGAAAAGCACCGACCACGATCTTCATCGTCGGCAATATCAGAAACAGCGTCACGAACGCGGCAAAAGGCAGGATGCCCAGCCAGTGCAGCGGTAGGCGACGCGCCGGCGGGCTACCGTCGGGTTTAGCAGATGACATTCCGTTCGCCCCTGAAGCCGCGTTGTCGACGCGGACGTTTATTGATTCTTGCAAGTCAGAGCGGGATGCGGCGGAAACCCGCGCACACTTTCCTCATCCCACTCCAAAGAATTGAATTTCTTACGAATAACGTATGCGCCCCGGCCGGAAAACCGGTCGGGGCGACATGGTTGTGGAAAGGCTTACTGGACGTTCGCGCCGACGACGGAATCCCAGCCGCCGGTGACGGCAGCCTTGTTGGCTTCAAGCTCTTCGATCGTCGGGAAGTAGGCCTTTTCGTAAGACGCAGCCGGCGGCAGGGCATCGATCAGATCCTGCGGAACCTTGCCGGCCTTGACCATGGCGTTGAAACGCACCGGGTGGCAGAAGCCCTTCAGCCAGCCGAGCTGACCTTCGTCGGAATAGAGGTGCTCCATCCAGAGCTTCGCTGCATTCGGGTGCGGCGCGTAGGCCGAGATGCCCTGAACGTAAACGCCGGCGAGGACGTTGCTTGCCGGAACGACGACTTCGGTCGGTGGGTTGCCGGCAAGGGTCTTCGCCCAGCCGAGCGCGTTGTAGTCCCAGGCAACGATGATCGGGGTCGAGCCCTGGGCGAGCGTACCGGACTTGCCGATAACCGGAACGAAGTTGCCGGCCTTGTTCAGTTCGGCGAAATAGCCGAGGCCAGCTTCACCGGCTTCCTTGCCCGACTTCGCACCCTTGGCGAGGCCGGCTGCGAGAACGCCGAGGATCGCCTGGCTCGAGGCGCGCGGATCGCCGGCAAGAGCGACCTGACCGGCATATTCCGGCTTCAAGAGGTCAGCCCAGTCCTTCGGAGCGTTCTGGACCAGGTCCTTGTTCACGAGGAAGGACATGACGCCGTAGTAGTCGCCGTACCAGTGGCCGTCGGCATCCTTGAGGTTCTCCGGGATCTCGTCCCAGGTCGAAACCTTGTAAGGCATGAGCAGACCTTCAGCCTTCATGGACGGACCGAAGGAGAGACCGACGTCGACGACGTCCGGAGCCTGCGGGCCCTTGTTGTCCTTGTTGGCCTTGACGGCTTCGACTTCGTCAGCGGAGCCGGCATCCGGGTTCAGTTCGTTGACCTGGATTTCCGGATACTTGGCCTTGAAGGAGGCGATGACGTCGCCATAACCGCACCAGTCGTGGGGCAGGGCGATCGTGGTCAGCATGCCTTCCTTCTTGGCGGCTTCGATGAGCTCTGCGCTCGGCTCGGCAGCGGCGATCGCCGTGGTTGCCAGGAATACGGCGGTGGAGAGCGAAAGCAGGCGATGGGTTTTTGAAATCACTGGTGTTCTCCTTATGGGTTTAGTCAAATTCGTGGGGTTTTCAGTCTGTTTCGGCTAGGCTGTTAAAGAGATGCGATGAAAGTAATGTGACAGCTGTTTATCCGTTCGCGCCGCGTATGTCGTTGGAAGAACATTTCTTTTTCCGGCGGAGTGGCTCACTGTCGCATAGCTGTGTGAATTTCCGTGAACGGGCTGGCGACCTCTCCTAGACGGGTTTGCGAAAGATGCGGGTGGAATCGAAAAGTCCCTCGAGCGTCTTCATCCGATCCCGGGTTTCGTCCCAGTTCGAGCTCTGCACGGCCTCGATCAGCGCCTCGATCAAAAACAGGATCACCACCGAGCTGTCCCAGGCCGACGGCACTTCGATCTGCGACCGGAAGACCCTGGAGGCGGACTTTGCGACCGGCGAACTCCAGCGGTCTGTGAACAGGATGATCTCGACACCGCGCTCCCGGACGGACTTGGCGAGCGTCACCATCTCCTGCTCGTAGCGGCGGATGTCGAAGAGAATCAGCACGTCGCCCTGGCGCATGTCGAGCACATAGTGCGGCCAGGCGCTGGCATTGGAGGCGATTTCGGTGACGCCCGGCCGGATGACCTGGAGATGGGTGAAGAGATAATCGGCAAGGGCGTGCGTGATGCGGCCGCCGAGCAGATAGATGTTGCGCTTGCGGTCGGCGATGAGGGCTGCCGCTTCGTCGAATTCCTGCGGCTCGATCTGCGTCAGCGTCTCGCGCAGGTTGCTGGTGATCGCATCGGCGAAGCGGTTGAGCGTATGGGTGCCCGGCGCGTTGGCGGCCCAGCGGTCATGCTTGGTGATCGGATTGGAGATCGTCGCTTCCAGCTCCTGGTGGAGCCGCGCCTGGAAATCCGGAAAACCGCGGAAGCCGAGCTTTTGCACCATGCGGGCGACGGTCGGCGTCGAAACGCCGGCGTTCTCGGCGACCGTGGTGATCGAACCAAGCCCCGATACGGGATAATTGTCGAGAAGTGTCTCCGCCAGCTGCTTCTCCGCGCGCGTCAGCGCGGTGAAATGGGCAGTGATCACGTCCGACACCGTCGTGGATGTCGCCTTGCTGCTCAAACTGTCTCCCCTGAACCGATCTAGAGCCGGTTTGTGACAGATTAAACATCGCTGTCACAATTGGAGTCAATCGCAATTTTGAAGAGATCGTTTCAGATTTTGATTGACACTCGCCATTCTCTGAAGAATTCTTTTCATTAACGAACGTCTAACGGGGCAGAGGGGATGCCGGTGTTGACGCGACTTTTGACCGAAGCAGATGGCGATCCGGTAGCGATCGAAAACGCCTCAGGCAAGGGCGATATCGTGCTCGTCTGCGAGCATGCCTCGCGCCGGGTTCCGGAGCGGCTCGGTACGCTCGGGCTTACCGCGCAGGCGCTTGAAAGCCATATCGCCTGGGATCCGGGTGCGCTTGCGGTTGCAAAGCTCCTTGCGACTAAGCTCGATGCGGCGCTGATCTATCAACGCTTCTCGCGCCTCGCCTATGACTGCAACCGTCCGCCGGAAGCGGATGCGGCCATGCCTGCGGTCAGCGAGGTCTATGAGATCCCGGGGAACCGCACGATGTCTGCCGACGAGCGCCAGGCGCGGGTCGACGAGATCTACCGGCCGTTCCACGATGCGGTCGCCCGCTTCGTCTCGGAGCGCAAGGCCGGCGGAAGGCCGCCGGTTCTCGTCACCATGCACAGCTTCACGCCTGTTTATTTCGGCAAGCCGCGGGCGGTCGAGGTCGGCGTCCTGCATGACGCCGACAGCCGCCTTGCCGACCATATGCTTGTCGCGGCGACCAAGGGGCAGGTCGCCTACGATATCCGCCGCAACGAGCCCTATGGGCCGGCCGACGGCGTTACCCATAGCCTGATCGAATACGGCGTCCTCAACGGACTGCCGAACGTGATGATCGAGATCCGCAACGATCTCATTCGCAATGACATCGGCCAAAGGGTCATGGCCGATTACCTGGAAGGGTTGCTTCGCCGGGGCGCAGCGGCACTTTCAGCACAATAAAAGACCCTGGGGAGCGGCCTAGCCGCGGTCCTGTTCCGGCCAGCCGGAGCGGGTGGTTGATGGGACCCTGCCGCAATGGGGCGGTGTGGTCTGAAGAAATCAGGGGAAGAAAAATGTCAGACTACAGCGATTTGGACAAAAAGCAGGACATGAGTGTCTTGCACTCGATGGGCTACGCCCAGGAGCTCGAGCGGCGCATGAGCCAGTTCTCGAACTTCGCGGTGTCGTTCTCGATCATCTGCATTCTTTCGGGCGGCATCAACTCGCTCGCCCAGGCGACGGCCGGCGCAGGGGGCGCCGCGATCGGCATCGGCTGGCCGCTCGGTTGCTTCATTTCCCTGGTCTTCGCCGTCGCCATGGCACAGATCAGCTCGGCCTATCCGACGGCGGGCGGCCTCTATCACTGGGGCTCGATCCTCGGCAACCGCTTTACCGGCTGGCTGACGGCCTGGTTCAACCTGCTTGGCCTCGTCACGGTTCTCGGCGCCATCAACGTTGGCACCTATTACTTCTTCATGGGTTCCTTCGGCACACCCTATTTCGGGCTGGCGGACACGACGCTGACGCGCATCGTCTTCCTGGTGATCATCACCGGCGGCCAGGCGCTGGTGAACCACATGGGTATCGGTTTGACTGCCAGGCTCACCGACTTCTCCGGTTACCTGATCTTCGCGACGGCGATCCTGCTCGCGGTCGTTTGCTTGGCGGCTGCCGACAGCTACGACATCGCCCGTCTCTTCACCTTCTCCAACTATTCCGGTGAAGCAGGCGGCAATGTCTGGCCTGCGACTTCGGGCACCTGGGTTTTCCTGCTCGGCCTGCTTCTGCCGATCTACACGATTACCGGCTACGACGCCTCGGCGCATACCTCGGAAGAAACGGTGAAGGCCGCTCATTCCGTGCCGCGTGGCATGGTCTCCTCGGTGCTCTGGTCGGCGCTGTTCGGCTACATCATGCTGTGCTCGTTCGTGCTGATGATCCCGAACATGGACGAAGCCGCCAAGCAAGGCTGGAACGTGTTCTTCTGGTCGATGGATGCGCAGGTACACCCCATCATCAAGGACATCCTCTATCTCGCCATCCTCGTCAGCCAATGGCTGTGCGGCCTGGCGACGGTGACCTCGGTGTCGCGCATGATCTTCGCCTTCTCGCGTGACGGCGGCCTGCCGGCCTCCAAGGCGCTTGCCAAGGTGAGCCCCACCTACCGCACCCCGGTTGCCGCAATCTGGGTCGGCTCGATCCTCTCGGTCCTGTTCGTCTGGGGTTCGTCGCTGGTCTCGATCGGTGAAACGCCGGTTTATACGATCGTCGTTTCGTGCACGGTCATCTTCCTGTTCTTCTCCTTCGCGATCCCGATAACGCTCGGCCTCTTCGCCTGGGGAACCTCGAAGTGGGACAAGATGGGTCCGTGGAACCTCGGCGAGAGCATGTTCAAGCTCTTTGCCGTTCTCTCGATCGTCGCCATGGTGCTGATCTTTGTCCTCGGCGTGCAGCCGCCGAACGACTGGGCGCTCTACATCACCGTGGGCTTCCTGGTGCTGACCGGTGCGGTCTGGTTCGGCTTTGAGAGCCGCCGCTTCCGCGGCCCGCCGATCGGTGACGAAGTGGCCCGCCGCCAGGCTGAAATCGCTGCTGCGGAAAAGGCAGTAGGCCAGATCTAACCGAGACCAAAAGGCGGAAGCGCGACCGCGACTTCCGCCTTTTCTTTTGTGGGAACGGGATGAACAAACCTGTGCGCGGATCTCCACGCGCATCCCGCTCCGATCACCTGAACGGATCACGTTCACGCGGCCCAATAATATCGTGACCCAAGGGAACGGCCGCGTGACCAAACATGGGATGGAAGTTGATGAGCTATACGTTTGATGAGTTGAAGGAAGACGTCGCCGCCGGGCGCATCGATACGGTTCTGGCCTGCCAGGTGGATATGCAGGGCCGACTGATGGGCAAGCGCTTCCATGCGCAGTTCTTCGTCGACGGCGCCTGGAAGGAAACGCATAGCTGCAACTACCTGCTGGCGACCGACATGGAGATGGAAACCGTTCCCGGCTACAAGGCGACGAGCTGGGAAAAGGGCTACGGCGACTATACGATGAAGCCTGACCTTTCGACGCTGCGTCGCATACCCTGGCTCGAAGGCACCGCACTCGTGCTCTGCGACATGCTCGACCATCACACCCATGAGGAAGTGCCGCATTCGCCGCGCGCCATCCTGAAGAAGCAGGTGGCGCGGCTCGAGAAGATGGGGCTCAAGGCCTATATGGCGAGCGAGCTCGAATTCTTCCTGTTCGACCAGTCCTATGACGATGCCCGCCAGTCCGGCTATCGCGACCTGCAACTCGTCAGTGGTTACAATGAGGACTACCACATCTTCCAGACGACCAAGGAAGAGGACGTGATGCGGGCGATCCGCAACGGCCTGCAGGGCGCCGACATTCCGGTCGAGAATTCCAAGGGCGAGGCGTCGGCCGGCCAGGAAGAGATCAACGTGCGTTATGCCGACGCGCTGACGATGGCCGACCGGCATGCGATCATCAAGAACGGCTGCAAGGAAATCGCCTGGTCGCGCGGCAAGGCCATCACCTTCCTCGCCAAGTGGAACTATCAGGCCGCAGGATCCTCCTCGCATATCCACCAGTCGCTCTGGAGCGCTGACGGCAAGTCGTCGAAATTCTACGACGAGAGCGGCAAATACGGCATGTCGGAGATGATGCGCCACTATGTGGCGGGCCTTCTCACCCACGCGAGCGAGATCACTTATTTCCTCGCACCCTACATCAACTCCTATAAGCGCTTCATGGCCGGCACCTTCGCGCCGACCAAGGCTGTGTGGAGCAAGGACAACCGCACCGCCGGTTATCGCCTGTGCGGCGAGGACACCAAGGCGATCCGCATCGAGTGCCGCGTCGGCGGCTCCGATCTCAATCCCTATCTCGCCTTTGCCGCTTTGATCGCCGCCGGTCTTTCCGGTATCGAGAACAGACTGGAACTGGAAGCGCCCTTCGTCGGCGACGCCTATGGCGGCAAGGATGTGCGCGAGATCCCGCGTACGCTGCGCGATGCGACGGCGGCGCTCACCGAATCCAAGATGCTGCGCGCCGCCTTCGGTGACGAGGTCATCGAGCATTACGCACGGGCCGGGCGCTGGGAGCAGGAAGAATACGACCGGCGCGTCACCGACTGGGAGGTCGCGCGCGGCTTCGAAAGAGCGTAAGCAGGGCCCGGGATTTGCCCCTCTCCTCGGGTTTAACCCGAGGACTAACCCTCTCCCCGCCTGCGGGGAGAGGGGACTTGCCCAGCAAAGGGTTTGGCTGGGAGAAACGGTGCGGCATATTCCTTCGCCCCGCTGGCGGGGAGAAGGTGGCCGGCAGGCCGGATGAGGGGCGGCCGCAGCACCGAACGAGAATTCTGATGGAACAAACAGGAAAACGATCATGAGCATGATCAAGTGCATTTCGCCGGTTAACGGTGAGGTCTACGCAGAACGCCCGGCCATGCCGCTGGAGCTGGCAAAGCAGGTGGTTTCGCGCGCCCGGCAGGCGCAAAAGGCTTGGGCGCGCCACCCGCTCGACGAGCGCGTCAACCTGGTCCTGTCCGGTGTCGCTCGGCTGAACGAGATGGTCGACGAGGTGGTGCCGGAGATTGCCTGGCAGATGGGCCGGCCGGTGCGTTACGGCGGCGAGTTCAAGGGTTTCAACGAACGCTCGAACTATGTTGCAACGATTGCTGCCGATGCGCTGAAGCCGCTGGTGATCGAAGAAAGCGACCGCTTCGAGCGCCGCATCGCCCGCGAGCCGCATGGCGTCGTCTTCGTCGTGGCACCTTGGAACTACCCGTACATGACGGCGATCAACACGGTGGCTCCGGCGCTGATGGCCGGCAACACCGTCATCATCAAGCATGCGAGCCAGACGATCCTCGTCGGCGAGCGCATGGTGCGCGCTTTCGTCGAAGCCGGCGTTCCCGCCGACGTCTTCCAGAACATCTTCCTCGACCATGAAACGACGGCAGCGCTGATCGCCGCCAAGAGCTTCGACTTCGTCAACTTCACCGGCTCGGTCGAGGGCGGACGGTCGATCGAGCGCGCGGCTGCCGGCACCTTTACCGGCCTCGGGCTCGAGCTTGGCGGTAAGGATCCGGGCTACGTCATGGAGGATGCGGACCTCGACGCGGCCGTCGACACACTGATGGACGGCGCGACCTACAATTCCGGCCAGTGCTGCTGCGGCATCGAGCGCATCTACGTGCATGAGACGCTCTATGACGCCTTCGTCGAGAAGTCGGTCGCCTGGGTTTCCAACTACAAGCTCGGCAATCCGCTCGATCCGGAAACGACACTGGGGCCGATGGCCAACAAGCGCTTCGCCGCGACCGTGCGCGAGCAGATCGCCGATGCCGTCTCGAAAGGTGCCAAGGCACTGATCGATCCGAAACTGTTCCCGCAGGATGATGGCGGCGCCTATCTCGCGCCGCAGATCCTGACCAATGTCGACCATTCCATGGCCTTCATGCGCGAGGAAACCTTCGGGCCGGCCGTCGGCATCATGAAGGTCAAGAGCGACAGCCAGGCGATCGAGCTGATGAACGACAGTCAGTACGGCCTGACGGCATCGCTCTGGACCAGGGATGCCGAGCGTGCCGCCCGCATCGGCGCCGACATCGAGACCGGCACGGTGTTCATGAACCGCGCCGACTATCTCGACCCGGCGCTTTGCTGGACCGGCGTCAAGGAAACCGGCCGCGGCGGCTCGCTGTCGGTCATCGGCTTCCAGAACCTCACCCGTCCGAAATCCTACCATCTGAAGAAAGTCACCGCATGACCATCACCGCCAACTGGAGCTATCCGACCGCCATCAAGTTCGGTGCCGGCCGGATCAAGGAGCTTGCCGACCATTGCAAGGCGGCCGGCATGAAGAAGCCGCTTCTGATCACCGACCGGGGCCTGGCGCCGATGGCGATCACGCAGAACGCGCTCGACATTCTCTCAGCCGCCGGTCTCGGCCGGGCGATCTTCGCTGACGTCGATCCGAACCCGAACGATGTCAATCTGGCGGCGGGTGTCAAGGCGTTCAAGGATGGCGGCCATGACGGCGTCGTCGCCTTCGGCGGCGGCTCGGGTCTCGACCTCGGCAAGTGCGTTGCCTTCATGGCCGGCCAGAGCCGCCCGGTCTGGGACTTCGAGGATATCGGCGACTGGTGGACGCGCGCGAGCGTCGAGGGCATCGCGCCGATCGTCGCCGTGCCGACGACAGCAGGCACGGGCTCGGAAGTCGGCCGCGCCAGCGTCATCACGAACTCGGCAAGCCACGTGAAGAAGGTAATCTTCCATCCGAAGTTTCTGCCGGCAGTGACGATCTGCGATCCGGAACTGACGGTCGGCATGCCGAAGGTGATCACCGCCGGTACCGGCATGGACGCCTTTGCCCATTGCCTGGAAGCCTATTCCTCGCCCTTCTACCACCCGATGTCGGCCGGCATCGCGCTCGAAGGCATGCGGCTGGTGAAAGAGTATCTGCCGCGCGCCTACAAGGACGGCGCCGACATCGAGGCCCGCGCCAACATGATGAGTGCGGCTGCGATGGGGGCCGTCGCCTTCCAGAAGGGGCTGGGCGCCATCCACTCGCTGTCGCATCCGGTGGGCGCGATCTACAACACCCATCACGGCATGACCAACGCGGTGGTGATGCCGCCGGTCTTACGCTTCAACCGCCCAGCGATCGAGGACAAGATCGTGCGCGCTGCCGCCTATCTCGGCATTTCCGGCGGCTTCGATGGCTTCTACGACTACGTGCTGAAGCTGCGCGAGGAACTCGGCGTTCCGGACAAGCTTTCAGCACTTGGCGTTGGCACCGACCGCATCGACGAGATGTCCGAGATGGCGATCGTCGATCCGACCGCCGGCGGCAACCCGGTCGAACTGACGCTCGACGCCGCAAAGAAGCTCTTCCGCGAGTGCATCTAAACGATTGCCGGCGCCTTTGCCCCCGGCAAAGGCGTCGGCCATTCGGTTTAGCTAACCCGAAATACCATTTGCCATTGCGGCCGATCTGTCACCTAATTGTCATCGAACTGTCACGTTTCGGGCCCAGCGGGGCGTTTCCTTTACGCTTTGTTTACCGCAGTCTGGAATGCTTGATTTAGGGTGTGCGTATGTACGGGCTCGGGCAATGTCCGGCCCCCGCGCTGAGTTAGGGTCGACCGATGGCGATTGTTTCCCTCGCGAATGCGAAGGGGGGAGCCGGCAAGACAACGGCAGCCTTGCTGCTTGCCTGTGAATTCGCCCGGCGTGGCGATCGCGTGGCGGTTCTCGATTGCGATCCGCTTGCCTGCATGACCGACTGGTTCCGCCACGGCCGCAATGACGACCGCCTCTCCATTACCTCCGGGGTGACCACCAGCACGCTCAGCGATCATCTGCGACGGCTGCGCGGCCAGGTCGAGCATGTGGTCATCGACCTCTCCGGTGCGGCCGATGTGCTCGTAGCGCTGGCGATCGGGCTTTCCGACCTGACGCTGATCCCGGTGCAGGGCTGCGTCATGGATGCGCGCGGCGCCATCCAGGTGCTGGAGCTGATCCGCTACATCGAGAACAATGCGCGCGCCGATATCAATCACGCTGTGCTCTTGACGCGGGTCAACCCGATCGTGACGACGCGGGCCATGCGCACCGTCAAGCTGCTGCTCGCCGAGAGCCGCATCCGGCTTGTCGATACCCCGCTTGTCGAGCGGACGGCCTTCCGCGAACTGTTCGAGCAGGGCGATACGCTCTATTCGCTCGATGCGAACCGGGTCAGCAACCTTGCCAAGGCGCAGGTGAATGCACAGGCGTTTGCGAATGACGTGCTGAGGCTGCTCAGCCCGACAGGCGAGGCCGTGCGGCACGGGCCGTTCTCGTCGATGTGCTATCGCGCCGGCAGGACGGTCGAGCCGGTTCCCGTCCGGGTGTGACACTTTCTCGCCGTCCGCGCAAATCTCCGCGGTTGTCGCGCTACACGTTGTCGAGACGGGCCAGCCGCCCCAGGTAGCCGCCATGATGGCGCGCTCCATACTCGCTTCGGGTAAAACCTCTGGCTTCCATGACGGCCATCGCAATGGCGTCGCTGACCGCCAACATGACCGCGATGCTGGAGGTGGGCGTCATGCCGATCGGACATCCCGCCTCTTCGACGTCTCCCATGTTGATGATGATGTCGCAGCTCTCACGCAGAAGGGAGTCCGGATGCGAGGTTACGCCGATATGCTTCGTGACCCCGAGGTGGGTCGAAAGCTCGATGATCTCCAGCACCTCGCGTGACTTGCCGCTGGTGGAGAACGCGATCATCACGTCGTTCTTGCCGACCACGCCAAGATCGCCGTGTGCCGCTTCTGCCGGATGCAGGTACACTGCCGGCGTACCCGTCGAACACAAGGTCGCAGCAAACTTGTTGGCGATGTGGCCGGCCTTGCCGATGCCGGTGGTGAGCACTTTTCCCTGGCATTCCAGGATGACGCGGGCAGCCTGCTCAAAATGCTCATCGATCGCGACCGCAAGGATTGCTGAAGCCTCGGCCTCGAGAACCTGTCGCATACGTTGCCTGATATCCACCGACATAGCCTTTCGCACGGAAATGAATGGAGGAGCCGCCACAAGGAGGGCGCCAAGCTTCCATACAACCTTTCTTTGCAAGAAGGATCAACCACTCCATCTATGGGGCGCAATCGGACATCGCGGAATGGGGTACGAGGCATGCGGTAGCGTGTCCGCGGGTGGTCGCCGACGGCCCGACTGTCAGGTTTGACGTGCGTTCGTTACCGTTTCGTTAACCATCTTCTGTAAGGTTTCGTTAAGAAGCGAACCACCGGCCCTGGCTTTGTGGTTCGCGCGGAACATGCAGAGAATGGGGAATATCATGGCGGTCATCACTTTCGCCAATGCAAAGGGTGGCGCGGGCAAGACGACCGCGGCACTGATCCTGTCGACGGAGCTGGCGCGGCAGGGACACCGGGTGGTCGTCCTCGATGCCGATCCGCAGCGCTGGATCACCAGCTGGGCCGAGGCCTCGGGCCACATCGCCAATCTCACCGTCATTTCGCACATCACGCCCGGCTCGCTCGAATGTCATATCCGCGAGATGAAGGACGAGGCGGATTACATCGTCATCGATCTCGCGGGCGCCAAGGACCAGATCGTCGCGCTGGCGCTGGCCATCTCCGACCAGGTGCTGATCCCGGTGCAGGGCTGTGCCATGGATGCCAAGGGTGCTGCCCAGATCCTCGAACTCATCCGCCACATCCAGGACCGCTCGGGTCTTCGCATCAGCCATTCGGTCGTTCTCACTCGCGTCAATTCGCTTGTCACCACGCGTGCGCTGCAGACGATCAAGACGATGCTTGCCGAGCGCGGCGTCTCGGTGCTCGACACCCCGATCGTCGAACGCGCCGCCTATCGCGAGATCTTCGAATGCGGCGGCACGCTGCAGTCAATGGATCCGACCCGCGTCAGCAATCTCGACAAGGCCTGCGAGAATGCGGCTGCGCTTGCCAAGGAAGTGCAGGCGCTGATGCCGGTGAAGGCCCGCCGCTCCTGGGCTGCGCGCATGCCGTCCTGGGCGTCGCGTCGCGCGGCTTAAGTCTCTCATTCTTTTATGCTTCAACCGGAATTGACGTTCGTCAGTTCCGGTTGAATCCCATTTCAGCCTTCGCGAAATAGCTGTCGGCCGTAAGGCTTCCTTTACCCTGTGCTTCTAACAGTGACCAAGGACACAGCTTGCCCCGGCGATCTTCGCAATCGGGCAATTCGGCCGCCATGACTGCGGCCATGATCACAGACGCCTTGCGCCGCCGATCCTGTCTCCATGATCCACTACAGCGCCCGCGCGCCGGACGCGCAAAGGTCGCTGTATCACTTTGAACTGCTGCATGTTTGTCCTCAAATCGATGCGATTTAAGGAAACGTGCCGTAGAGCATGCAGGGAAGTCGCGCATGAAAACGGAACACGCCGCTGCCGGAACGCAAGACATTGCCGGTCGTCTGAATTTCATGGCGCTCGATGACGCCGCCAGAACGAGCCTGAAGGCGCTGAAGCCGATCCTCGAAAAGGAATTGAAGCCCGCGCTCGACAGGTTCTATGGCAGGGTCAAGACGACACCCGAGACGAAGCGCTTCTTTTCCTCCGACGCCCATATCGACCGCGCCAAGGGCGCGCAGGTTGGCCACTGGGCCAATATCGCCGACGCCAACTTCAATGAAGAGTACAGCGCCAAGGTGCGCACCATCGGCCAGGTGCATGCGCGCATCGGGCTCGAGCCGCGCTGGTACATCGGCGGCTATGCGCTGATCGCCGAGCATCTGATCACCGAAATCGTCAGGGCCCATTGGCCGAAGGCCGGCCTGTTTTCGCGTCGTACTGTTTCGGCTGACGAGATGGGCGCGATGCTGTCGAGCCTGATCAAGGGCGTCTTCCTCGATATGGATCTGTCGATCTCGGTCTATATGGATGCGTCCGACGTCACCAAGCAGCGTGCCGTGCAGGAAGAGGTGCTTTCGGCCGAACGTGCGCTGATCAGCAAGACCTTCGGCGCGGCGCTGAAGAAGATCGCCGATGGCGACCTGACGGCACGCATCGGCTCGGATCTGCCGGTCGCCTACCAGGAGCTTGGCGAGAATTTCAATCATGCGATCGGCGAACTCTCGCGCGCCATCGGCGGCATCGAGGCCGGCGCCAGCCAGATCCACACCAGCGCCAAGGAAATCGCGGCTGCGGCCGACGATCTCGCCCGGCGCACGGAGCGGCAGGCGGCGAACCTTGAAGAGACGGCGGCCGCCGTCGAACAGGTGACGCGCACCGTCAAGCAGACGGCCGAAGGCGCCAACCAGGCGAACTCGACCGTGATTGCCGCGCGTGCCAATGCCGAGCAAAGCGGCGAGATCGTCAGCCACGCGATCGAGGTGATGCAGGAGATCCAGACCTCGTCTGCCAGCATCGCCCGCATCGTCGACGTGATCGACGAGATCGCCTTCCAGACCAACCTTCTGGCGCTCAACGCCGGAATTGAGGCGGCGCGCGCCGGCGAGGCGGGCAGGGGCTTTGCGGTCGTCGCCTCCGAAGTCCGCGCACTGGCCCAGCGCTGCGCCGATGCGGCCAAGGATATCCAAGGGCTGATCGCCAAGTCGCGCGGCCAGGTGGACGACGGGGTCAATTCGGTCAACCAGGTGGCCCAATCGCTGCAGCAGATCGTGGCGCAGGTGGTGGAAGTCAGCTCCGTCTTCGGCGCCATCCGCGCCAGCACCGCCGAACAGGCAACCGGCCTGCAGGAGGTCAACACCGCGATTACCCAGATGGACCAGATCACCCAGCAGAACGCGGCGATGGTCGAACAGGCCAATGCCGCAAGCCAGGCGCTGACCGGCGAGGCCGAGCACATCGCCACGCGGTTGCGGGCGTTCCGGACGTCTGGCCAGGTGCAGGTCAGTGCCGGTTCGGGTTACCGCGCGGCGGCGTGAAGGCGCGCTCAGGTTTGAGATATGGCGCCTCGGGTCAGGGATGATCCGGGGCGTTTTGTTTATCGGCATGCTAGGCCATCGGCTCTTATGAACGCGCGCCTGCCTCCGGAATGGGGGGCAGCGCGGGGCCTCTTTGCGCCACTTCCGGACCTTTGCTATTGATGGCGCGAAGGTCGCGTCCCGACCCGAACCGGTCATTGCCGCTGCACGGCGGCAACGACGCGAAAGGCGTGGAGAGGGGGCGTTCGTTGCGGGCAATAACTAGAAGTGACGCGATTATTCTTCGATCAGACGCTTCTCTCCCGGAGGGAGCCCCTGCTCGATCAACCTGTCGAGGTAGTCGCAGTAGGGGCTGCCTTCATAGAATGGGTGAGCCGCCTGTCGGACGTATTCCGCATTCAGGTTTGGAAATTTCTTCAAAGCATCAGAGATCCAGATCCTCACTTCATCGGTATTCCCCGCCCTGAGGGCGAGCAACGCTGCCCCGATGAATGGATAATAGGTTGTGCGTTCGAAGGACGCGCCTTCCCGTAGATGCATCCGGGCCGTTGAGAGGTCATCGGGCTTGCCTCTCAGCATCAAGCCAATACCGAGTAGTGTCTTGAACGCAAACATAGATGGATCGTGAGGACTGAGATCGATGGCATTTTGTGCGGCTCTAATCGTCGTATCGGCGTCCCTGAGCCGCACGGCTGCCATGCCATGTGCGAAGTGAAGAAACGCGTAGTTGGGATTTAATGCAAGGCCCTGTTCGGCGACAGGCATGGCCTCAGCTGCTCGCCCGTCCACCGTAAGAAGGAGCGACATCATCGCGTACGCGATATCGCTCCGCCTGTCGATTTCCAAGGCTTTCGTGGCGAACGATAGTCCTTCCTTGACAGCGACAGGCCCGTCTGCCGCACGCCCCCAAAGGACGAGTGCATATCGCTGGCGAGCTAAATAGGCGTAGGGAAGTGCGAAATTCGCATCGTGTTCGAGCGCTTGTCGAAGGAACTTCTCGGCAGTGGCTTGAGAGCCTTCTTCGAAGGAAAGCAATTCAGCAAGGCCGCGGTGACAAAGTTCCCAAGCAGTAAGGTTATCGGTCGATTTGGCGAGGGCGAGGCCCCGCTCGTGCGCTCCCAGTTCTGGTTCGATGCCCGCGATAATCCGGCGCGTTATCTCGTCCTGTACATCGAAAAAATCGGCGATCGGACGATCCCACCGCTCGGCCCAGATGTGTGCTCCGGACAGCGCGTCGATTAGCTGTACAGTGATCCTCAACCGATCACCCGACCGCCGAACCGATCCCTCCACGACATAGCGCACACCAAGTTCCCGGGCGATCTTGCGTACGTCCTTGGCTGTTCCCTTGTAGGCGAAAGTCGAGTTGCGAGCGATCACGAACAACCATCGAAAGCGCCCAAGTTCCGTGATGACGTCTTCGACCAGTCCGTCGACAAAGAAGTCCTGATCGGGCGTAGCCGAAAAATTCTGGAATGGGAGAACTGCGACCGAGGCACGTTCCTGTCCAGAGAGCCGAACCGGGCTGGGGGCCGTGCCGTCTACCTCGACCTGCCACACGTCAACTGGTTCGGGGATGTTCTTAACGGCCTGTGGCCCGAGCCACGTCATCCCAGCCTCTATCTTGCCTTTCACATGATCGTAGATTGCACGAGATATGCAGATCCCTCCGGCCGGTGCGATGGTTTCCAAACGCGCAGTGATGTTGACGCAGTCGCCGAGGATGTCGTCCCCATCGATCACCACATCTCCCAAATGAACTCCGATCCGGAAACGCAGACGTCGCTCCTCCCCTTGAGGAAACTCGCGCGAGATCAAGGTGCGCTGCATTAGAAGAGCCGCTCTTACCGCCAATACTGGCGATGGGAAATTGACCAGGAGGCCGTCGCCCATCGTTTTGACGATGCGGCCACCGCCTTCCATGATCGCGGGGTCAATCACGCAGGTTCGCGCATCGCGCAGCCGCAAAATGGTGCCTTCCTCGTCCGCCGCCATGAGACGAGAATAGCCAACCAAATCAGCAGCCATTATTGTGGTAAGGCGACGTTCCACGCTTGCCCCTCCGCCGAGAAATTACAGTATCGCCAGATAAACAGATGCGAAAGCGATCTGGAACCGGGCGAATCAGGATAGGAGCGAAAAAGCCAGAGCGAATGCGCTGATGTCGCACCCAAAGGGATCCGCTTCTCTCTTCGGCTTTCCGACGCCGAGCGGGAATGGTGGCAGCTAAGAAGGAGCAGCGACTGCGGCGCATCCACGTTCATTTAGGAATATCTGCTGGGTAGCCGAATCCGACACTGCCAATCGGGTGTCTTGAATGTCCGGAGACGCGCGCCCATTCAGCTCCCGTCGTCTAACTTCCGCATTCCACCCATTGCTGCCGTTCGATTCACCGGGGAACGGCAGCAATGGGCCAAGAGCGGTCATAAAAACGCTTTTCGCCCATGCCGGAACCAGCTCCAGATGGTTTTTCGTTGGATGACAGGAGGTGCTCAAAACCGCCGGTCGATGAAATGCTTGGCCTGGGCGCCTGCGTGGTAGAAGGCGGACTTCACGCCGCGCCAGGTGTCGGGCGTAACCGGCGTTTCCGCCAGCGGGATCGCTGAAGCCTCGCCGGTGACGTGATTTGCCAAAGCGCGGCCGAAGACGGTGCCGGGGGCGATGCCGCGGCCGTTGTAGCCGCTGACGGAGGCCACGTCAGGGGCGAGCGTGTGCATCGCCGGCGGGTTGTTGCTGGTCATGCCGATGCGGCCGTCCCACCAGTATTCGAAGCGGAAGTCGCCGATGAAGGGGAAGAGCTTGCGGACCGAGCGGGCGACAAAGGCGCTGCGGCTTGAACAAAGCCCGTCTTGAACAACGACGCCTCGGGTCAGTAATGGCCCGAGGCGTTTTGGTGTGTTGGGGTAGCGGGTGCAAGACTAAGCGGGAACGTAGGTCAGCCTGACCACATTCTCGTCAACGCGATCATGCGCGACCAGGCGCAACGGCGGGCGGGGGCCGGCAAAATAGGGATTGCCGCCACCGATCACCACCGGATGCAGGTAGATCCGGTACTCGTCGATCAGCCCGAGCTCGGTGAGGCTTTGCGCCAAGACGGGACCGGCCACTTCGATCTCGCCTTCATGGTCAGCCTTCAGCTTGCGGACAGCACCGCCAAGATCCCCTTCGACGAGCCGGGCGTTGGGGCCGACGGATGGCTGCGAGCGCGAGACGACCCATTTCGGCTGCTTCCGCCACGCCGCCGCGAAGGCCTGTTCGTCCGGACCCCATTCGGGATGCTCGTCGTCCCAATAGCGCATGATCTCGTAGATGCGGCGACCGTATAGACTGCCCGCCTGCTGCTCGGCCTCCTTGATGAAGTGGCGGAAGAGCGTGGGGCTTGGCCCAAAGGACATATGATCGACATAGCCGTCCAGCGACTGGTTCATTCCGAACACGAGCTTAGCCATGGCCAGTTCCTTGTCTCGAATGGCGCCTTCGCCCACAGGTCTGCTTGCGATGTGCAATCGGTTCAGGTTAAGCCGACTGATCTCAAATCACAAGCGGTTTTTGAAGCCTCGACATCGAGGACGTCTGCCGTGCGCAGGCCTTCAACGCTCGCCACCGTCGGCAGGAGTGGGCTGGCCGCGCTACTGCGAATTGGCCGCTGTCGGCCTTCTGCGTTTCGTCACGGCCTTTTCAAGGTGATGATCGTACCAACTATCAGGGAACGCGATGCTCCACATCAGCTGGCGCAGGTTCCCGGCGTCGATGTCCCGATATCCCAGCTCCTCCAGCCGAAGCAGAAGCAACATATGATCGGTAACGACGATCAATCGGGCGTGGCTGCCGACCTGAAGCAGCGCCGGGCGCAATGCCGCGTAGGATTTGAAGCCGAGCGATGCGGCGATTGCCTCGTCGAAATGCGATGACTTGATGTGAGGGTAATGATCCCGGAGGGACTTCTTCAGGGCGGCTATGTTGGACGGCGAGAACCTAACCTGCGGGTGCAGCATGAGACGATCCGATGCTCCTGGTCGAAGTCTGCCGATTACGCTTCGACGTTGATGAACATGGTCGTCGAGTAAAGTTCCGCGGCCCTTCAACCCGGCAGCAGGTTTGGATGGGCACCCGCGGTGGACGCTACACCGCGGGAATCCGATATTCAAGATTCAGTCTGAGACTACGCCGTTCCAACGCCGGGAGCCTTCAAAACCGCCGGTCGATGAAATGCTTGGCCTGGGCGCCTGCGTGGTAGAAGGCCGATTTCACCGTGCGCCAGGTGTCCGGCGTAACCGGCGTTTCGGCGAGCGGGATCGCTGAAGCCTCGCCGGTGACGTGGTTGGCCAGCGCGCGGCCGAAGACGGTGCCCGGCGCGATGCCGCGGCCGTTGTAGCCGCTAACGGAAACGACGTCAGGGGCAAGCGTGTGCATCGCCGGCAGGTTGTTGGTCGTCATGCCGATGCGACCGTCCCACCAGTATTCGAAGCGGAAATCGCCGATGAAGGGGAAGAGCTTGCGCAGCGAGCGGGCGGAAAAGGCGCGGTGCGTGCCTTCGGCGATCGCGTCGAGGCGGCCGATGGAGCCGAAGATCAGCCGGTTCTGCTGATCCATGCGGAAGGAGGTCATGACGAGACCGGTGTCCCAGGCGCCCTGGCGTTCCGGCAGGATGCGGGCGGCCACAGCGTCCGGCAGCGGATTGGTGGCGAACTGGAAGTAAGGCAGGATCGTCAGTTCCTGGGTGTGCGCCTGCCACGGGCTCTCGGCGAACAGGCCGCCATAGGCGTTGGTGGCAAGGATCACATGTCTGGCGCGGACAACACCGTTTCCGGCCTTCAGCACCCAGTTGTCGCCCTTTCGCTCGGCGCCGGTGAGCGGGGTGTCGGTGTAGATTTCAGCACCGGCGGCAAGCGCTGCGCGGGCGAGCCCGCGGGCATAGGCGAGCGGCTGGATGGTGCCGGCGCGGCGATCGAGCAGGGCGCCGGAAAAGCCTTCGGCACCGGTCAGGGCATGCGCGCGTTCGGCGGAGAGGGCCTCGACCGGAGCGCCGCGCTTCTGCCATTGGGCTTCGCGGTCCTTGATCTCGGTGACACCTTCGTTGCCGACGGCCATGTGCAGCGTGCCGTTGCGCACCGCCTCGCAGGCAATGCCGTGTTTTTCGACCAGCGCATAGACCATCGACGGGCCGTCGCCGAGTTCGGTCAGCAGGCGGTTGCCGGCGTCAGGGCCGAGCGTCGAGATCAGGTCGTCGGGTTTTACCCACATGCCGGCATTGACGAGGCCGACATTGCGGCCCGAACCGCCGAAGCCGATCATCTTCGCTTCGATGACCGTTGCCTTGACACCTTTTTCCTGGAGGTGGAGGGCGGCCGAGAGGCCGGTGAAGCCGCCGCCGATGATGGCGACATCAGTCGCAATCTCGCGGTTAAGTGGCTTCGTTTCGGGCGCGGCCGGTGCCGTCGCATGCCAGAGGTTGGGCAGGGTGCGCTCCGTCGCCATCCAGGCAATTCCTTCGTGTGCGGCCGCGATGCCGGCCATTGTCATCGATATATCAGGTGATAGCGGATCGCCGGGAAAATTCTCATGACAATGTTTCATGAAGTCATGATGCAAGGGAAGCGTGCGAGGGGACCGTCGCCCAGCATTTGAACCAGTCATTTGAAAAAGAACCGCAGCTGGGTCGTCGGCAGCTGCGGTCTTCGCAAATGGATACATCTGAAAAGGTTTTGCCGAACGCCAGGCGCCGGCGCAAAGACATTTAACAAGGGTGCCCGTCGTGGATGGTCGATCAGGCAGCCCCATCATCTATGCTGCAGGCGCGAAGTCACTCACCCAATTGGGGGAAATGGCGAAAAAAAGCGCGAAAACAACGCTTGCCCTGGCGTTCTGTCAGTCGACGAACTCGACCGTGACGCCGGCGCTCACCATCTTGGCAAGCTCGGTCGCGTCCCAGTTGGTGAGGCGCACGCAGCCGTGGCTCTGGGTCTTGCCGATCTTGGATGGTTCCGGCGTGCCATGAATGCCGTAGGTGGGCTTCGAGAGCGCGATCCACACGGTACCAACCGGGCCGTTCGGCCCCGGCTGCAGGGTGAGGATCTTGTCGTTGTTGCCCTGCTTGAAGTTGATCTTCGGATTGTAGGTATAACCCGGATTGAGCGCGATGCGCTCGACATTGACGGTGCCTGACGGCGACGGCGTGTCGGAAGAGCCGATCGTTGCCGGATAGGCGGCAATCAGCTTGCCGGCGTCGTCATAGGCCAGCACCTGCTTGCGCGCCTTGTCGGCGATGATGCGGGCGACCTTGCCGGTCTTGTTCTGACCCGGATTGATGACCTTGATGATGGTGCCGGGGACGGTGAAGTCGACGCCCGGGTTCAGCTCGCGCAGATAGGCCTCGTCCATATGGAACTTCTCGCCGAGCATTTCCGTCGTCGAGGTGAAGGACATGTGCGGCAGCATCGCCTTGTGCGCGTAATCCTCCGGGATCGACGCGACATAGGGGCCGGCGGCATCGGCGGCCGTGATCGTATAGCTGGTGATCGGCATGCCGCCGCTCATGCGCAGCCGCTCGAGAATGTCGTCGGTGTTGTTGGGGTCGAGCGTTTCGCCGGTCGATTGCTGCCAGGCCTCGATCGCCTTGGTGACGTTCGAGCCCATCTTGCCGTCGATGACGCCAGGCGAAAAGCCTTCGCGGTCGAGGAAGACCTGCAGTGCGGTGATTTCAGCACGCGACTTGCTCTTGACCGACAGCGCCGGCGGCATCGACTGGCGCATCGGGTTGCCGTCGTTCGGATCGATCGACGCCTCCTCGGTGCCGTCGATCAGCCCGGGCAGGCTGTTCGGCAACTCGTTGCCGTCGGTCGACGGCGGTACGACATCACGGTAATCGGGAATGGAGCCGGTGACGTCGCCGGGCTCGGAATAGCCATAGCCGCGCTCGCGGTTGCGTTGGTTCGAGTAGATGTCGACGTCGCCCTGGCGGCGGTAGCCGCCGTAGTCGCCCTGCCGGGCGCGACTGGGCACCACGGTGGCGACCACATTGCCCCAGCTGTCGATCAGAAGCGTGCGGCCGCGGCTGTCGCGCATGGTCTGCACCTCGTCGGCGCCGGGCACATAATCGAGGATTTCGCCGTCGGGCGTCACCAGCATGACGTCGTCGCCATAGCGGTTGGAGCCGCGATAGTCCTGCGCGAAGGCGGCCGTCAGATCCACGGCAAGAAAGCCGGCTGCGGCGAGGAGCGAGAGGCCAATGCGGGTCGCTGACGTCACGTAAGAACCTGTCTTCATTATAGTGAATGTGGCGCGGTACATTTCGATTTCGACGTTAATGTGAAAAAAATGAATTCATCATGAACAAGCGGTTAAATTCTATCTAGGCGGAGCGATCTCAAGCTTCAACCGATGAAATGGGTCTTTCCTCCGGTATCATCGCTTTGTGATTGCAGTGATTCTCGACCTTTTTGAGGAGAAGCGGCATGTTGAAGACACTCGGCGAGCCCAGGGACGACCAAGAGAATCACGTGCTCTTCGACCGGTTGTCGGCGCTCGACATCGCCGCCTTCGTCGTCGACGGCGTCGATCTTTCGCCGGGTACTGCAATCCCGTCCGACGGGGATCCCCGCATCGACCGGGCACTTGCGGGCTTTCTTTTCACCTGTGGTCCCGAGCATATCCGCCATCCGGAACCGGTCACGGGCGACGAGCGCGGTGCCAGCTATCCGCTGCACGGCTCGCTTGCCGGGACGGCAGTCAGCCACACGGAGATGGGAGAGGGTGGCCACGAATGCACAGCGACGATCGACGTTGCGCTCGCTGGTGGCGGGCAGGCGCGGGTCGAGCGGCGCTGGCGGATCGATGCGGAGCGTGAGCAAGTTTTGCTCGAAGATCGCATCATCAACATCGGGAGCGTCGCCTTTCCGCCGATGATGATGTATCACCTCAACATTGCCGGCCGGCTGCTCGGGCCCGACACCCGCATCGTCAGTGCCTCGATCGAGAGCGGAGAGCGTAGCTGGTGTTTCGGCGATGGCGAGAGCGCGCATTTCTGTCTTCCCGCGGCCGTTGATGCTGACGGCTGGTCGCAGGTGACACTGGCCGGACTTGCCGGCCTCGGCGGACGAGACGTTCGGGTGCGCTTTCGGGCCGACACGCTGCCCTTCCTGCAGATGTGGCGCTGCCAGCGCGGCGAGGCCGACGTGATCAGCATCGAGCCGGTGTCGCATCGCATCGCCAAGCGGCCGGTGCTTGAGACGGCGGGCGAGCTGACGCCGCTCCTGCCGGGTGAGGTGCGGAGCTATGCGATCGCCTTTGCCGTCGTCTGAGCCACGGCTTTTGAATTGACGGGAGATGAGGCTGCGCCTACATCAGTGGCCACCACATTTCCTTGAGGGAAGACGACCATGGACATCCGCCAGATCAACGACGAATACTCGGTCACCGGCCAGATCACCGTCGAGGATCTCGACCAGATCAAGGCGCTCGGCTTCAAGTCCATCGTCTGCCACCGCCCGGACTTCGAGGCGCCGGACCAGCCGACCTTCGATGCCATCGCGGCCCGCGCCGAGGAACTCGGCATCGAAACCAAGCATATCCCCGTCGGCCCGATGGGCGTGACGGCGGATGCCGTGACCAGCATGGTCGACGCGCTTGACGAGTTCCAGCGCCCGATGCTCGGCTATTGCCGCTCGGGCGCCCGCTCGACGGCCGTCTACCAGCAGACCCAGCATATTCGCGGCTGAGCCGGCTCCAGTTCCCTAGATCGCGCTCGGCCGCGTTCGTTTGAACGAACCGCGGAGGATCGGCATGGCCGAAGCGCATCTCATTTCGAATGAGCAATGGGCTGATGAGCCCGGTGTCTGGAAAGGCGAATTCGAGGGCGGCGCCTATGGCGCTGGCCTCTCGGTGATCTTCGTTTCCACAGACGAGATCGGCTACGGGCCGAAACTGCACCGCCATCCCTATCCCGAAACCTTCATCGTGCGCGTTGGCCGCGCCCGCTTCACCGTGGGCGACCGGACCATCGATGCCGAGGCTGGCCAGATCGTCGTGGCGCCGGCCAATGTGCCGCACAAATTCGAGAACCTCGGGCCCGGCCGGCTGGAGACGACCGACCTGCACGCGGCCGGCGCGTTCTCGACCGAGTGGCTGGAGTAGGGGCGGTCGTCGAGTATAGGAAGGTTCATACCCCTGCGCCGTGGACACGGCGCAACTTGTCGCCAGCCCACCCACAACCCTCATTCCTGTGCTTGTCACAGGAATCCAATCACGGCGCGTCTGCGCCATGATTGAACCTCTCTCGAACAAAGCCTGGTCAGCCGTTCCTAATGTCGCTCAGCGTGCGCGTCGGCGTGATCGCTTCGGGATCGAGCTTGATCTCGATGATCGACGGCTTGCCGCTGGCGCGGGCGCGCAGGAACGCGGCGGCGAACTCTTCCGTCTTCTCGACCGTCTCACCATGGCCGCCATAGGCGCGGGCGAGCGCTGCGAAATCCGGGTTGGTGAGATCGGTGGCGCTGACACGGCCGGGATATTCGCGCTCCTGGTGCATGCGGATCGTGCCGTAGATGCCATTGTTGACGACGACGGTGATGATTGGCAGGCGGTAGCGCACGGCGGTCGCGAACTCCTGTCCGTGCATCAGGAAACAGCCGTCGCCGGCAAAGCAGATGACTTCGCGCTCCGGATGAAGCTGCTTGGCGGCAACTGCGGCCGGCAGGCCGTAGCCCATCGAGCCGGAAGCGGGGGCTGCCTGCGTGGCAAAGCGGCGGAAGCGGTGGAAGCGATGCACCCAGGTGGCGTAATTGCCGGCGCCGTTGGTGAAGATCGCATCTTCAGGCACGTTCGCCTCGATCCAGTTCATGATCGGGCCCATCTGCACCGGACCCGGTCCGGTCTCCGGCGGCGTCGACCATTTGCGATAGGCGGCATGCATGGCTTCCGTGCGCGCGGACCAGGCGGGTTCACTCGCGGGCGTCAGGCCTTCGAGGGCACCGACGAAGTCGCTGGGGCTTGCGGCAATCGCGAGCTCCGGCCGGTAGACGCGACCGAGCTCGGAGCTGTCGGGATGCACATGCACCAGCGTCTGGTGCGGGTAGGGGCTGTCCATCAGCGTATAACCGGAGGAGGGCATTTCCGAGAAGCGGCCGCCGAGAAGCAGGACGAGATCGGCCTCCTTGATCTCCTTGGCAAGAGCTGGGTTGATGCCGATGCCGACATCGCCGGCGTAATTCGGATGCAGATGGTCAAACAGCATCTGGCGGCGGAAGGAGCAGCCGACCGGCAACTTCCAGCGCTCGGCGAAGCGCTGGAATTCGGCAACGCTTTCCGCCGTCCAGCGGGTGCCGCCGAGGATGGCGATCGGCCGCTTGGCGCTTTCAAGCATCTCGCCGAGCCGCTTGACCTGCGCCGGACCCGGATGGCCCTCGACCGGCTGGTAGGGCTTGGCGGCCGGGGCTTCCGCGCTGCGCGTCAGCATGTCCTCGGGCAGCGTCAGCACGACGGGACCAGGGCGACCTGAGGTGGCGACGGCAAAGGCGCGGGTGACGAATTCCGGAATGCGGGCGGGATCGTCGATTTCGCCCACCCATTTGGCGACCTCGGTGAAGGCGCGGCGGTACTCGATCTCCTGGAAGGCCTCGCGCTCGCGCGCCTCGCTCTGTACCTGGCCGATGAAGAGGATCATCGGGATCGAGTCCTGCCTTGCGACATGCAAGCCGGCGGACGCATTGGTGGCGCCGGGACCGCGCGTGACCATGCAGATGCCGGGCTCGCCCGTCAGCCGTCCCCAGGCGTCCGCCATCATCGCCGCACCGCCCTCCTGCCGGCAGACGAGCACATCGATGTCGGTGTCGTAGAGCGCGTCCAGCACCGCCAGATAGCTTTCCCCCGGCACGCAGGCGATGCGTTTTACGCCATTGGCGACGAGCGCATCGACGATGAGCTGACCTCCAGTTTTCATTTCATTCCTCCCGTTGGTCTTTCTTTTGTTTTTGGATCGCCTGTCAGATGGCGGGCGACACCGGTGCGACGCTCGTGTCCTTGTGCACGCGGCGTTCGCGCCAGATGATGTAGAGGCCGGAGCCGATGATGATGGCGATGCCGAGCCACTTCAGGGCATCCGGCAGATCGCCGAAGACGAGCCAGCCGAAGATCGTCGCCGAGACGATTTCGAGATATTGCAGCGGCGCCAGCACCGAGGCCGGGGCGGCGCGATAGGCATAGACGCCGAGCACGCCCGATATGGTGGCGGTGACGCCGACGCCGAGCAGGTAGTACCAGGTGACGCCTTCCGGCCAGACCGGATCGAAGACGCTGGAGCCGGTACCTTCGCCGAAATAGAGCAGCACGAGGCAGAAGAGGCCGCCCCAGATGCCGGCGTGAAACTGCATCGACCAGGGGTCTTCGTTCTGCGCGACCATGCGGGTGACGAGCAGGAACACGGCAAGGCCGAAGGCGGCGACAACTGGCAGAAGGGCAATCCACCCGACTTCCTGCATGCTCGGCTGGATGACGAGCAGCGCACCGAAAAAGCCGACGCCGCAGGCGGTGTAGCGGCGCCAGCCGATGGTCTCCTTCAAAAAGATGCTGCCGAGGATCGTCAGGATGATCGGCTCGACGAAGAAGATTGCAATCGCATCGGCGACCTCCATCACCTTCAGCGTGGTGATGAAGGAGAGCATGGTGACGACCAGCAAGCCGCCACGCAGCGCGTGCAGCCCGGTCTTCTTCCATGTGAGATCAAAGAGGCTGCCGCGGAAGAGCACGATCGGCAGGATGAAGACGACCTGCAGCAGAAAGCGGACGGCAGTGATTTCGGCCGAGGGTACAGTGGTGATCGCGAGCTTTGCGAAAATGTCGATCAATGGCGACGACAGTACCGAGATCACCATCAGCGTCAGGCCGAAGGAGATGCGGTTGTGATCGGCGGCGATCTTAGGGAGGGGCATGTCAGTCATCAAGAATTCCGGTCAGCGCTTCTTGCCCACGGCGGCCAGGCACCAGGTGGCAAAGTCCGCGGTCGCCTGTTCGCGGCCAAGCTCGTTCAGGGTCTCGTGGCGCATGCCGTCATAGACGGTAACGGTGACGTCGCTCATGCCGGCCGCTTTCATCTTCTTGCCGAGCCAGCGGACAGCGTTGCCCATCTCGGTGGACGGATCGGCGCTGCCGCCCACGAGGTGAACCGGTAGATCCTTCCTGAGGCGGGCAAGCTGATCGGGTCGGGCACCGTTGAAGGACAGCCGGAAGAGATCGAGCCAGAGCGAGACCGTCGCGTCGAAGCCGCAGAGCGGGTCGGCGGCATATTTTGCGACCTCGGCGTCGTCGCGCGACAGCCAGTCGAGATCGGTCTTGCGGTTCTTGATCGCGCCGCCCCACATGCCGAAGGTAAGCTTTGTCAGAAGCGGGCTCGGCACATCCGAGCCCTTCAGCGCCTTTTCGATCTTGAGGATCAGTTGCCCGCCGCGGCCGGCGACGCCCGGACGGAAATTGGAGTTCCAGACCGCCAGCGCGTCATAAAGGCCGGGGTCGGTCTCGGCGGCATTGAGCGCGATCAGCCCGCCCATGGAATGACCAAAGAGGATGACCGGAAGGCCCGGATGGGCGGTGGTCGCGATTTCCCTTACGGCCCTGATGTCGGCAAAGACCTTGTCCAGCCCGTCGCGGCTCGAAAACATGCCGAGCGGCGCGTCGGGTGCGCGTGTTTCACCGTGGCCGCGATGGTCGTGGGCATAGACATGGAAGCCGTGGCCGGCCATGGCTTCGGCAAAACGCGCGTAACGACCCGAGTGCTCCGCAAGGCCGTGGCTGACAAGCAGGATACCGCGGGCATCGGCAGTCGCCGGAAAGTGGCGCCAGCTCAAGGTGGAACCGGTCGGGCTCTGATGCGTCTTCACCTGCCCGAACATGTCTTCTCCCGGCAACAATCGACAGATCACCCGCGATTTCAAATCGATTTGCACCCTAAAGGCAATCGCCGCTTGTTGCTCGTTGTGCATGAGGTCACAAGCGAATTGGCACCGGCATAATTTTGGGTTGCAATTTTCCCGTTTTGAGCGATATTTGTTCCTGTTTTGTTTCTGTGGAGGATATGATGTTCAGTTTCTTTAAAGCGATATCGAGTCCGATGGCAGGTGTTGTAGCGGCGCTGGCGTTGTTGCTTGCACCTGCAGCCTTTGCTGCCGGCGAGGAAATGGCCGACCAGGCGGCCCCCGCGGGAGCGGCGGGCGGCCGCACCGAATATGTATTGGCGGTTAGCTGGCAGCCGGGCTTCTGCGAGACCCGGCCGGAACGCAAGGAATGTGCAAGCCAGACGGCAGAGCGTTTTGATGCCACCAACTTCTCGCTGCATGGCCTATGGCCGTTGCGCAAGAGTTATTGCGGCGTGGCGGCAGAGGTGCGCGCGACGGATCGCAAGGGCAACTGGTTGGAATTGCCAAAGCTTGCGATGGCGGACGACACCGCGGCGCGGCTGCTCGTCGCCATGCCCGGCGTACAATCGGGGCTCGACCGGCACCAGTGGCTGCGCAGCGGCACCTGCCAGAGCGGCTCGGTCGACGACTATTTCGCCGTGCAGTTGCGGATGTTGGAGGAACTCAATCGCTCGGCGGTCGGTGCACTGTTTCGCCAGCGCATCGGTTCGGAACTGGACGAGGTGACGATCAAGCAGGCCTTCGACCAGAGCTTTGGCGCCGGCGCCGGGGATCGGGTGCGCATGCGCTGCCAGACGGTTCAGGGGCGCAGCATCATTACCGGGATGACGATCGGGCTTACCGGCGACGTCTTGAAGGCACCGAGCCTTGGCCCCCTGATCCAGGCGGCAGGACCGACCGAGTTCAAATGCGCCAAGGGCGTCGCCGATACCGCTGGCCGAGGGTAAGGCGTCGGGTCGGAAGGAGCGCCCGAGGTCGTTCCACGGCTTTGGCTTTGGTCACGCTTTGGTTCTGGCTTTCTGGCGCATCCCTGGCTTTGAGCGCCAGCCGCGTCGAAGGGTATGCACGCTTCGGAATAGGTGGGGGAGGCGGGGTACACGCCTTTGATCATTGCCCCCTTCCTATAATTCGCCTACATAGCGGGCAAATTTCCTTATCCCCTGCGGAGCATTCCCTTATGGCACGTCAGTTTATCTATCACATGGCCGGACTTAATAAGTCCTACGGCGCGAAGAAGGTTCTCGAGAACGTTCATCTGTCGTTCTACCCGGATGCGAAGATCGGTATCCTCGGCCCGAACGGCGCCGGTAAGTCGACGGTGCTGCGCATCATGGCCGGCCTCGACAAGGAATTCACCGGCGAGGCCTGGGTGGCCGAGGGTGCGACCGTCGGCTACCTGCCGCAGGAACCGCAGCTCGATCCGACGAAGACGGTGCTCGAAAACGCCATGGAAGGCGTTGCCAAGAAGACGGCGATCGTCGAGCGCTACAACGAACTGATGATGAACTATTCCGACGAGACGGCGGAAGAGGGCGCAAAACTCCAGGACATCATCGACAGCCAGAACCTGTGGGATCTCGAAAGCCAGGTCGAAATGGCCATGGAAGCGCTGCGCTGCCCGCCGGGTGATGCCGACGTTACCAGCCTTTCAGGCGGTGAAAAACGCCGTGTCGCGCTCTGCAAGCTGCTCCTGTCGCAGCCGGATCTGCTGCTGCTCGACGAACCGACCAACCACCTCGACGCCGAGACGATCGCCTGGCTCGAAAAGCACCTGCGCGAATATCCGGGCGCCGTGCTGATGATCACCCACGACCGCTACTTCCTCGACAACGTCACCGGCTGGATCCTCGAACTCGACCGTGGCCGCAGCATTCCTTACGAAGGCAACTACTCGGCCTATCTCGTTGCCAAGGCCAAGCGCATGCAGCAGGAAGGCCGCGAAGAGGCGTCCCGCCAGAAGGCGATCGCCCGCGAGCAGGAGTGGATCGCATCGAGCCCCAAGGCCCGCCAGGCCAAGTCCAAGGCCCGTATCCGCTCCTATGACGAGCTGGTCAACGCAGCCGAAAACCAGCGTCCGGGCGACGCGCAGATCATCATCCCGGTCGGCGAGCGCCTCGGCCAGGTGGTCATCGAGATGGAAGGCGTCACCAAGGGCTACGGCGACCGCCTCTTGATCGACGGCCTGTCGCTGAAGCTGCCGCCGGGCGGCATCGTCGGCATCATTGGTGCGAACGGCGCCGGTAAGACGACGCTCTTCCGCATGATCACTGGCCAGGAACAGGTCGACAGCGGCTCGATCCGCATCGGCGAAACCGTGCATCTCGGCTATGTCGACCAGAGCCGCGACGCACTCGACGGCAACAAGACCGTCTGGGAAGAAATCTCCGGCGGTGCCGAAGTCATCAAGCTCGGCAAATACGAGATGAACTCGCGCGCCTATTGCTCGACATTCAACTTCAAGGGTGGCGACCAGCAGCAGAAGGTCGGCAACCTCTCGGGCGGTCAGCGCAACCGCGTGCACCTTGCCAAGATGCTGAAGGCTGGCGGCAACGTTCTGCTGCTCGACGAACCGACCAACGACCTCGACACGGAGACGCTGGCGGCACTGGAAGTCGCGCTCGAAAATTTCGCCGGCTGCGCCGTTATCATCAGCCACGACCGCATGTTCCTCGACCGCCTGGCGACGCACATCCTCGCGTTTGAGGGCGACAGCCAGGTCGAATGGTTCGAAGGCAACTTCGAGGACTACGAGAAGGACAAGATCCGCCGCCTCGGCCCGGACTCGGTCAACCCGAAGCGCGTCACCTACAAGCGCCTGACGCGCTGATCTGACCAACCGCCTGGCGCGCTGATCCGGCCAAGCGCCTGGCGCGCTGATCCGGACTGACGGTGCCGCCTGTTGGCGGCGCCGATGCCTTGCGACCGCTTGATGATGCGGGCGGCTTGTTTATGTCCATCGAGACGGGCGAAGCGGAAGCTCCGCCCGTTTTTCATTGAATGGGCTATTGCTGCCGGATGCGAGCCGGGCGCTCATCGTTTATCGGGGGGCACCAGGCCTGGCGCCTGATCCTGGTTTGAAGGGGGCGGCATTGGCAACCGCTTCGCATCGTCCGGAAAGGCGATTGTGCGGCGTTAGTGTCATCCTGTTGCCGGAAGAGTGCGGCGAGGGGGACGAGATGGTGTGGTTGGGTAAGCCAAGCACGGGCCCGCCGCTTCGTCCTCTGCTGCCGCCTGAGAGCCGACGCCGTTGTGGGCGGCGCGAGTGGTCCAACCCCTCAGTCAGAAGGGCGAGGACGCACCGGTTGCTTTCAATGTGCGTGCTGGGGCGCTCAGTGACCATGGTGGCTTTTTCCCTTGGCGACGTGACCTTGGGGACGTGACCTCGGGGAGCCGGCCCTAGTGTCATTTTTGTGCGTGACGCCGGCGCACAAGGATCTGTTCCGCCAGCGCCATTGTTTGGCCTCTGCGCGCAAATCCGCTTGCACCATCATTACAAATCACATAAACATATCTTTATGTGTTGATGGGGATCGCGATGGTTGTTCAGGGAGAACTGGGACTTGATGCGCTGGTGGACGTGCTGAAGGCGGCAGGCGAGCCGACCCGCATGCGTCTCGTCGCGCTGCTTGCTGCCGGCGATCTCACCGTCACCGATCTTACCGAAATTTTGGGCCAATCGCAGCCGCGGATTTCGCGGCATCTGAAGCTGCTGGCAGAAGTCGAGCTCATCGATCGCTACCAGGAGGGCGCCTGGGCCTATTTCCGCCTCAGGCAGGACGGTGCACGCGTAGCGCTGGTGCGGGCAATGCTTGCCGCTGCCTCCGCAGCCGATGCCGTGCTCTCACGCGACGCGGCAAGGCTCATCACTCTTAAGAAGGCGCGGTCGGAAAAGGCCCAGGCCTATTTCAGCCGTAACGCTGCCGGCTGGGACGAGCTTCGCCGCCTGCATGTGAGCGAACGTGACGTCGAGACGAAACTGCGCGAGATGGTCGGCGACGAACCGGTCGAAAGCCTGCTCGATCTCGGGACCGGCACAGGCCGCATTCTGCAGCTCTTCGAAGGTCTCTATCGCCGCGGCGTGGGCGTCGATGCCAGCCGCGACATGCTCGCCGTTGCGCGCTCCAATCTCGATCGCGCCGGCATCACCAAGGCGTCGATCCGCCATGGCGACATCTTCAACCTGCCGCTTGACGGACAGGCCTTCGACCTCGTCACCATCCATCAGGTGCTGCATTTCCTTGAGGAGCCGGAAGCGGCGATCGCTGAGGCCGCCCGCATGCTGATGCCCGGCGGGCGCCTTGTCATCATCGATTTCGCGCCGCACGGGCTCGAGCATCTGCGTGACGAACACGCCCATGCCCGTCTCGGCTTCTCGCATCAGGTGATGGCGGACTGGCTGGCCAAGGCCGGGCTTGCACTCGAAAAGACCACGGACCTGTCGCCCGAAGGGGCGGACGACGGCAAACTGACGGTGACGATCTGGCTGGCGCGCGATCGGCGGGCCGTAAACGAGAATGAAACGCCGCGGCAGCGTGTCCAGGCGGGGGGAGTTTGAATATGACGGCACAGACGCTGTACCCGGCCGAGCGCGGCAATCTGAGGCTTTCTTTCGAGTATTTCCCGCCCAAGACCGATGAGATGGAAGCGCAGCTGTTCCAGACCGCAGAAGATCTCGCCGTCTTCGGTCCGGCCTTCGTGACCGTCACCTATGGCGCCGGCGGCTCGACCAAGGCGCGGTCGCTGACGACGGTCCGACGGATGATCGAGGAGAAGGGCTTTGCCAACACTGCCGCGCATCTGACCTGCGTCGGTGCGCCGAAGGCGGAAGTCGACGCTGTGATCGATGAATACATCCATTGCGGCGTCCGGCATTTCGTCGCGCTGCGCGGCGACCCGCAAGGTGGTATCGGCAGTGTCTACCAGCCGCATGCGGGCGGCTACGACAGCAGCGCCGATCTGGTAAGGGCGATCCGCGCGCGCGGCGACGATATCGAGATCTCCGTTTCCTCCTATCCGGAAAAGCACCCGGAAAGCCCGGATGTTGCTGCCGATATCGACATGTTGAAGCGCAAGGTCGATGCCGGTGCGAACCGTGCGCTGACCCAATTCTTTTTCGACAACAATGACTACGAACGTTACCTCGAACAGGTGCGGCGCGCCGGCATCGACATTCCGATCGTGCCCGGTATTCTGCCGATCAACAACCTGACCCAGGTGCAGAAGTTCGCCGGTCTCTGCGGCGCCAGCGTTCCGGAAGCGATTGTCACGCGGCTCGCGCATCTCGAGGACCAGCCGGTCGAGCGCTTCAAGGAGGCGACACATATTGCGGCCGAGCAGATCGTCGATCTTGCGCGTCGCGGGGTGCGCGATTTTCACCTCTATACGATGAACCGTTCACCGCTGGTGACGGCCGTGCTGGATCTCGTCGGTTTCGAGCAGGTGGTATTGGACGCTGGCGATGCCCTGCACGAAGCGCCGCAGAAGAAGGTGGCGGGCGCGGCGGCCTGAGCCGTCCGGCCTGAATACCCTATTTGAGCCGCTCTGCTTGACCGCCTCGTCCGTCGCTTCATGGCCGCTTCAGGCAGAAAAGATTGCCCAAAAGGAAAGCGCCCGAAGATCGATCTTCAGGCGCTTTCTCGTTTGTCGCAGCGTCTAGACCTTGTGCTCTCTTGGCGGTCTAACTTGCTTGGTGCTGCAAAATGGTTTCCCGGAAATTTAAGTCCCTATTCGGTTTGGACTCTCAGCAGCCGCTCTTCAGATGAAAAGCATCGTGGCTACGAATACGAACGCTGCACTGATCATGAGGACATTCAGCGAATATGTAAGGCCCATGGAAGACCCTCCCTGCGTTAACGCGTTAAAACATAGGGCGAAATCAGGGAGGGTTAAAGGGAAACTTGTGCTGCAGTGCGAAAACCGTGAGCCTCGAGACCCTTATTCACAGGGCTATGATCCTGAAAATATTGCCGTTTCCGCCTTGCCACATTTTTTTCACAATCGCTTCGGGAAGGTTAATGTAAACGTTTGTAACCGAGCGTGAGTGACCCATGAGGGGACGTTTCGCGGTCTCCGATTCCCCGGTCAGGCCACCTGTTTGCGCCGCAGGATTCGGCCGTCGAGCACCGCCAGGCCAAGCGCGATCAGCACCATCCCGGCGAAATCGGCCGCCTGCAGCGTCTCGCCGAGAAAGAGATAGCCGAGCAGGATGGCGCTCGGCGGAACCAGCAAAGTCACGAGCGAGGCATTGGTGGCGCCGGCCTCGCGCATGATGCGGAAAAACAGAATGTAAGCATAGGCGGTGGAGACGAGCGCCAGGCCAAGGATCGAGAACGTCACCTCGATCGGCGGCATCGGCAGGAGCCAGGGCGTATCGCTGACGGCCGCCACCGGCAAGGTGATCAACGTCGAGGCGGTGAGCTGCCCCGCGGCCGTCACCGGTGGAGCGAGATCACGGAAGCGCTTGCCGTAGGTCGCCGCAAAGCCATAGCTGATGGCGGCGAGCACCGGCAGGACGAGCGCCCAAAGCGGAATGCTGCTTGCCGTGCCGAACAGCCCGGCAAGCGCGCTCGGGCCGATCAGCACAACGGTGCCGGCAAGCCCCAGGACACAACCGGCGATCTTGGCGGAACTGAGCTTCTCGTCCTCGGTCGCCATATTGGCGATAATGACGGTCCAGACCGGCGTGGTGGCATTGAGGATCGCCGCAAGCCCGGCACCAACATGGGTCTGGCCGAGGAAGATGAGGGCATGCGGGATGGCGTTGTTGATCAACCCCATCAACGCGAATTCGCGCCAGCGCTGGCCAAGCGCCTGATACATGCCGAAGCGGCCGCCGATATAGACGTGCAGGGCCAGTGCCGCGAGGCTCAGGCGCAGGAACACGAGCGTGAACGGCGGGACATGCGCGACGGCAACGCGGGCGAAGAAGAACGATCCGCCCCAGATCAGGCCGAGCAGGGCGAGCAGCGCCCAGGTTCTGACGCTCATGTGGTGGCCGACGACAGTGGGGCGTGCATTCATGGTTCTGCCTGTCCGTGTTGGTCTGACACCCAAGTCATAGCCCGGCGTTGCGCAGGCGACCACCCGGTTCTTGCAACCTTGCGAAGAGCGGGCAGGGCTGCCGGCGCGCGCTGGCCCTGCGACAGACATCGCAGGAGGCTTCCCGGGCAGGGCGGCAGGAAAAAGGAGACCCCGGAGATCGTTCGATCACCGGGGTCGTGGATGTCAGCGAGGTGCAAGCTCTTTTGCCTGAGCGGTCGCGCTCAGAGCGCGTTCAGCAGTTCCAGCGTCGCCCAGCCGTCGGCCGGGCGGCCGAGACGAAGCTGCTCCTTCTGCAGTGCCGCACGGGTGCCCGAGCCGAGGATGCCGTCGATCTTGCCGACGTCGTGGCCGAGCGTCTGGAGCTTGGTCTGCAGCGCCTTCATGCCGGCGTCGTCGAGGCCCGGCTCCGGATTGCCACCCTCATAGTTCGGCGCGCCGCCGAGGCGGGTCGCGAAGTAGGCGGCCGACGTCGTGTAGATGAACGACTGGTTCCACTCGAGATAGACGTTGAAGTTGGGGTAGGTGAGGAAGGCCACGCCCTTGCGGCCCTGCGGCAGCACCAGCGAGGCTTCGAGATTGCCATTGGCGGTGTTGCCGTCGCGTGGGCTGACGCCGAGCGCGAACCAGTCGGCCGCCTTCATGCCCGGCTGCAGGCCGGTCTTTTCCCAGGCGAGTTCAGCAGGAACGCTGACTTCCTGGATCCAGGGCTGGCCGGCCTTGAAGCCGAGGCTCTGGATGAACTTGGCGGCGGTCAGGATCGCGTCGGGGGAGCTCTTCTTCAGGTTGACGTGGCCGTCGCCGTCTCCATCGACGCCATAGGCGATGATGTCTTCCGGCAGCATCTGCACCTGGCCGATCTCGCCGGCCCAGGCGCCGGTCGTCGTCGCCGGGTCGAGGTCGCCATGTTGCACCATCTCGATGGCCGCGATCAGCTGCGGCCGGAACATCTCCGGACGGCGGCAATCATGCGACAGCGTCACCAGCGCATCGCGGGTGTTGAAGTCGCCCTGGACGGCGCCGAAGTCGGTCTCCATCGCCCAGAAGGCGGTAATGACAGGGGCCGGCACGCCGAATTCCTTCTCGGCGCGGGCAAAGACCTCGGCATATTCCTTCATCTTCTGCTGGCCGATATCCAGGCGCGACTTGCTGACGGTGCGCTTGGAGAACTCGGTGAAGGTCTGCTTGAAGACGCCCTGGGCGCGGTCGCGGCTCAGTACCTTCTCGTTGATGACGGCGCCGGCAAGCGCACGGTCGGCGACATCGGTCGGAACGCCCTTGGCCACGGCCTCGGCCTTCACGCCCTGAAGAAAGGCGCCGAGGTCGCCGCCGCAGGCGACAGCCGGAGCCGCCGTCTGCGCACCTGTCAGTGCCGCGGTCTGGGCGGCCGCCGCAGAGGCGGTCAGTGCCAAAAGGGCGACGGAGGCAAGGGCGTGCCGGGCTATGCGGGTCATCATAAATTCCTTTCTTTGCCCTGGGATGCGAGGCACCGCCACGGGCAGCCAAATAGCTGGGATACGAAATCTGTCGTTGCTCTTTCAGAGCATTATGACCGAAAGAAGAAAATGGGTTTTCCTGCCGCACCTATCAGCAGGATTGTCAGTTCTGCTTCGCCTGCGAGACCGCCGCGACCCAGTTCTTCCAGTTTTTCGCCGAGCCGGCGAAGACATTGATATCGGTGGCGCCGTCGATACCCGGAATGACCCCGGTGCTCGTGTACTGCCAGAACGCCCAGCGACGCTCGACATAGATCTCGCCCGGGTGCTTGGCGACCGAGCGCACCCAGAAGTGATGTTCCTTGAACTGGTCGACGAGATTGTCCCGGTGGAAATCGACCGAGGTGTAGATGATCGGACGTTTGCCGTAGTGGGCTTCGAGCCGGTCCATGAAGCGCTTCATCTCGACGCGCACTTCGTCCGGCGTCGGGCGATGGCGGCAGGTCTTCGATTCGCCGTTCCATTCGACGTCGAGAACCGGCGGCAGATAGACGGCGCTCTTCGGCACGTTGGCGATGAACCAGTCGGCCTGGGCGTCGGCGGTCGAGCAGAAATAATAGAAGTGATAGGGCGCGTAAGGGATGCCGGCGGCACGCGCCTGCTGCCAATAGTCGGTGAAGCGCGTATCGACCCTGTCCTTGCCTTCCGTCGCCTTGATGAAGGCGAAGGAGACGCCCGAGTTCTTCACCTTCATCCAGTTGATATCGCCATTCCATTTCGAAACGTCGATGCCATGGATGTTGTGGTGCTGCGGGGTGCGATCGCCGAAATTCTGCGGATCCGTATCCTGGAAGCGCGGCGGGATCGAGGCCGTCTGCATCAGGTCGTAATCGGTCGACGAACAGGCGGAAAGGAGGGTGGCAATGGGCAAGAGAGCCAGGAGAAGCCGGCGCATGGGGTACCTGTCTAGAGACGAGCGACGATCCTGCCTCACACGATGGCTTCCATATCGGTGATTTCCCCCAGCGAGGCGTGAACCCCATTTTCACCATATCATCGTAAAAATTGGGTTAGCTCAAGCGGGAATTGCAGGGGAACCGAGGGCTCAGCCGCTGCCAAGGTTCAGGCAGGCGTGCCGTTTCTTCGGCGCTCGCTCGCCGCGGTGGCCGCCGGCGGGCGGCCGATCATGTCGCTACCGGCTTTTGGTCTCAGGCGGCTGCCGCAACCGCGGGGCGATGATAGACGGCCAGCCAGGCATAGCCGCGGCCGATCGCGCGCCGTTCGAGATCGGCGCCATTCTCTCTGGCCTTCTCACGCAAAACGTCGAAAAGGCGGTCGCGCGGCGTGACATGGAAGCGGTTGAGCCAGCCGTGCAGCGCGCGGCGGAAGCTCGTCGGCAGGCGCTCCTGCTGGCCGAAATCGGCGATGTGCAGCGAGCCGCCGGCATTGAGTGCTGCGATCGCCGCATCGATCGCCTTCTGCCAATCGGGGATCATCGACAGAGAATAGGAAAGGACGATGTGGTCGAAGCCGCGTTCGCCGAAGATTGCCGGGTCGAAATCCGTGGCGTCGGCGACCCGAAGCGCTGCGCGCGGCTTGCCACTGCGGTTGAGCTTTGCGTCGGCCGAGGTCAGCATTTCGGCGGAGATATCGAGGCCGAAGAGGCGCGCGGAGGGGAAGCAGCGGCCGATCAGCGAAAGGTTGCGCCCGGTGCCGCAGCCAACCTCAAGGACCGAAGCGCCAGGCGCCGGGTTCATGTCCCGGATCAGCGTATCGCGGCCGAAGAGATAGTATTTGCGCGTCAGATCGTAGAAATGCCGCTGGTAGCGGTACATGTGGTCCATGCGCCGCGCGTGGGAGATCCCGGTCTCACGCATCGGCTCACGCCTTCTTCCGGTAGATATGGAAGCCGCCATAGATGGCGGAGCGGTCTTCGGCACCAAGCTTTGCCGAGGCCCCGGCATCATAGTGCCAGTGGTCGAGCAGTGCTGCGGAGACACGGCCCGGCAGGATGCTATCCTCGGCGGCCGTGCGGAAGATGACGACCGCGCCGGTATCGGCGGTGCGGGTGATTTCCGTCCAGAGGTCGTTCAGCTGCTGATCGGTCATCCAGTCCTGTGCGTCGAGCAGGATGTAACGGTCGACCGAACCTGCGGGCTTGCCGGCCAGAAGCTCGGTGAAGCTCGCGTGATGGACCTCGACGCGCTCGGCATTGTTGCGGATGACCTCATAGGCGGAGGCACTGAGATAGGGCGGCAGCTCGCCTTCATGCGCCAGCGGATAGCGACGGGCGAAGGCCTGCCAGGCAAAATAGTTTTCGCGCAACGGGAAATGACAGGTGAGCTTTTCCAGGCGATGGCGCAGCACGGCGGCAAGCGATTTCTCGGCACTGAGGCTTGCGAGCTCGTCGAACTGCTGCGGAGGGATGCCGAGGCCGAAAAGCGAGCTCTTGCGCCCGGTGATCCAGCGAATGACGGGACGATCGAAAAGCGGCGCCAGGCGCTCGTCAAAAAACTGGCGCTGCTCGCGCATCGAGCGCGCCTCAACGAATTCTTCCGGGTTGACGCCGTGCAGGCGGGCGAGCAGGTGGCTTGCCGCAATGAAGCGGCCGAGCAGGCCGGTGCGATAGATATTGCGGCCGAAGACGCCGACGCGCCGGCGACCGGTGAGGTCACGGCTGTTCCAGTAGCTGCGCGTGGCCGTGTCGAGCTTCGGCGCGATGAAGAGGTCGAAGGCCTGGACGTTGGAGGTCGTGCCCTGGGTTGCCAGGAAACGCATGACGTCCTTGTGGCTCGGCAGATGGCGGAAGGCCGCGATCTTCAGGCGGTTGAGCGCGATGTGGTGCGGGTTGAGGTCGACGACGTCGATCTTCCGCGGTCCGGCCGAGAGATAGGTCAGCATGTTGCAGCCGCCGGAGCCGATGGTGACGATCCGCTGCTCCGGGCCGATCTGCATCGCTTCCATGTCAACGATCGGATCTTCCCAGATCTGCGGGTAGACGAGACCCGAAAAAAGCAGGCCGAAGAGGCGTTCCGACAGGCCGGCCAACGAGAGGGTCTTGTGCTGCAGCAGGGCGTTCTTGAGCTTCGGATTTTTTCTGCCAAAGCCTACGTCAGGAGCGAGTTCAGTCATCTCTGCCGGTCATCCAGTTGAAACTTAGCCGCTTCTAAATTGACTCGGCTACACTTTGATGACGGGCTTTCCCACAGCCTGGTCGGGTGGCTGAACGGACGGAACTACAATTTTTCACCCATAAGAATTCATTAAACCCTGGCGTGCTAGCACCTCCTCATATTCGGGGGGCGTCGACATGATGTTAAGAACGTTTCTGCCGAAGCCCGAGCAGCGATTTGCTGCTGCCGGCGCGGCATTGGGGGCTCTGGTTTCTGCGGCGTGGCTGGTGACGGAAACCGTTCTCATTGAACAACCGACGATGCACTGGGACGTTACCGCCATGGTTGCGGCCGGTGCCATGCCGTTTCTCCTCGGCGGCTCCTTCTATCGCTGGCGCTATTCGCGCCGGCTCGAACTTGAATTGCATGCGGCCCGCCGCGCGGAGCGGCGTTTGCGCCATGAGGTCCATCGCGACAAGCTCACGGGGCTTGCAAATCGCGCGGCGCTCGAGGTGGACGTTCGCCAGGCGCTTTGCGCCGAAGGGGTTGCGTTCGAGCGCAAGTCGTTGCTCCTTCTCGACCTCGATCGGTTCAAGGCAATCAACGACACGATGGGACACGATGCCGGCGACCGGCTGCTGGCGCTGTTCGGCGCGCGGCTGCGCCGGGCGTTTGCGGGAGAGGCGACCGTGTATCGGCTGGGGGGCGACGAGTTCGTGGTCGCGGCCGCCGGTGCGTCATCGCAAGCCGAGGCCGAAATGCTTGCTACGCGCATCGAGAAGCTGTTCGAGCAGCCGTTCGATCTGGGCGAGGCGCAGGTCGCCTCCGGTTGCAGCATCGGCATCGCCTTCATCGAGAAGTCGGACAAGACGACGGGCGACGTGTTGAAACGGGCGGACCTGGCGCTCTACGAGGCAAAGGCGATCAGCGGCAATAGCCATGCCTTTCATTCCGAAACCCTGTCCGATGCCAAGCGGCAGCGGGCGGAAGCAGAACGGGATCTGGTGCGGGGCTTTGCCCAGGAGGAATTCTTCCTCGAGTTTCTACCGATAGCCGGTGTCGAAAGCGGTGCCGTCAGAGGTTTCGAGGCACTGTTGCGCTGGCGGCATCCGCTTCGCGGCGTAATCGGCGTCGAAACGTTCGAGCTGCCGGAGCAGAGCGCGGTCACCCTGTCGCTTGGCGGTTGGGCGCTTCAGGCCGCCTGCCGGCAGGCGGCCGGCTGGCCCTCGCCGACGGGGCTGACGGTGGTGCCTTTCGCTCCCCAACTCAAGGATCGCGATTTCGTCGCGCAGGTGGAGCGGTGCCTCCGGGAGGCAGGCCTGCCACCGGGCCGGCTGACGATCGAGATTGCCGACGGCATTTCGACCGATGACCTTGCCCTTGTGGGTGAAAACTTGCGGGGCCTGCGCGCACTCGGCGTGCGCGTCGCCCTTGGCGGGGGCTCGGCCTCGTCGCTGCCTTTGAACCAGATCTCCGACGTGCAGCCCGATCAGGTGACCGTCGATCTGACCGCCGTCCGGGCGGCGCACGGCAGTGAACGCTGCATCGCGCTGCTCGCCTGCCTGATCAAGACAGGGCAGGTGCTGCGCCTTGCGATCGGCGTCAGCGGCGTTGAGAAGGAAAGCGAGGCGGATTGCGCGCGCGCCTGCGGCGCGGCAGAGATCCGCGGCCCATGGGTTTCGTCTCCATTGGCTGATGTCGCAGCGCTGTTTGATAATGGAGAAACGGCAGAACTTCTCCGGTCCGCCTAGCCGAGGCGCCATTGCGCGCGCATGGGCTCCTTGCCGCTCCCAACCTCTGGGGCGTCTTCCTAAATTGAGAGTTGAGGCCAACAGGGGCTTTCCCTTGCTGCGAAATGCTGGTTCTCTTGGCGCCTCCGGAGGAACGCATGGGACGGATATTGAGAATATCGGGCGCCACGTTGGTGCTCATCATCGTCGGCCTCTTTGGTTGGCTCGCGCTGGCGCCGCCGGAACTGCTCAAGGTCGGTGACGGTTACGCGGCGAAAATCGTCTGCTCCAACGTGTTCATCGCCGGGCGCGACGCCGAGGCGGTGCTCGCCGACGACGTTCAGGCACCTGGGAATCCCTTGCTGAGGCTGGTCAGCGTCGCCGTGGATAGCGGGAACCAGATGGTGACGGCTCGGATCCTCGGCTTTGCGGCTGCAGGCCACGCGGTCTACCGGCCGGGGGCAGGCTGCACGAGCCTGCCTGATGGCGACGGCGGCGGGCTTGCACCGATCCAGACGACCGATGCGGCAGCACCCTTGCCGGATGTGCCCTGGCCGGAAGGTGGGCGGGCTGAGATCGATCCGGCCCTGCAGAAGCTGATAGAGGACGGAGATCTCGCCGGGCCGGGCATGCGGGCGATCGCCGTGATCCGTGATGGTCGCCTGGTCGCCGAAACCTATGGCAAGGGCTTTGACCGCTCGACGCCGCTTCTCGGCTGGTCGATGACAAAATCCGTGACGGCAGCGTTGATCGGCCTGCGCGTCGCCGACGGCCGGATGGACGTGTCGCGCGCCGGCCTCCTGCCGGAATGGACTGATGACGAGCGCGCGCGCATCACGCTTGCCGATCTGATGGCGATGCAGAGCGGCCTGGAGTTCAATGAAAACTACGGTGACGTCACCGACGTGACCCGAATGCTCTACCTCGAAAAGGACATGGCCGGTTATGCGGCTGCCAAGCGGCTCAGCTCCAAACCTGGAGCGGACTTCCATTACTCCAGCGGCACAAGCACTTTGCTGGCGCGGATGTGGATGCGGACATTCGATGACCCGGCGACGGCGCTTGCCTTTCCGCAGGACGCTCTGTTTCGGCCATTGGGCATGACCAGCGCCGTCCTCGAGACGGATGCCAGCGACACCTTTGTCGGCTCGTCCTATATGTATGCGACGGCGCAGGACTGGGCTCGCTTTGCGCAGTTCCTGCTGCAGGATGGCGTCTGGAAGGACAGGGCAATGCTGCCGAAGGACTATGTCGCCTTCATGCGCACGCCGACCAAGGCGTCCGGTGGCAAATACGGCCAGGGCCAGGTGTGGCTGGAGGAAAACGGTGTTCGCGCCGGTACCGGCAGTTTTCCGGCGGATGCCTTCTGGATGCTGGGGCATGACGGCCAGGCGATCATGCTGGTGCCTTCACTGAAGCTTGCGGTGGTGCGGCTCGGCCTCACGCCCTCGCGCCTCGGTTATGACGTGCAGAAGCTCAACGCCAAAATAATAGAGGCGCTCGATTGAGCGCCTCATAACGTGGTCGGGCTATGGTCTTGAGCGGGGCTCCGCTCACTTCATGCCGAGTTCTTCGAGAAGGCCCTTGCGCTTGGCGTGGTAATAATAGCCGCTGGCATAGAGCTTGACTGCGCCGTCGTGCTTGTTGTCGGCCACCATCCAGGCGCCGTGCAGGTACTTCGTCGCGTATTTGAGGTTGGTTTCGGCGTCGAACAGGCCTTCCGCCGGACCGTCATAGCCGAGGCCCTTGGCAGTGTTGTAGCGGATCTGCATCAGGCCGTAGTTGCCCTTGCTGTAGGCCCGCGGGTTGTAGTTGCTCTCGCGCTTGACGACGCGGTGCACCAGTTCGACCGGGATGCCGTTGAGATCGGCATAGTATTTGATCAGCTTGTCGAGTTCGGGACGCGAGCTGGTCGGCGTCTTGGAGAACTTCATCGAATCCGGAATGACGCTGGCAACGGCCGCGACCGTCGAGCCGATGACGCCGGTCTTCGGGCGTTCGGTCGGCACGATCATGCGGTTTGCGACCAGCGTTTCGAGACCGACGGGCTCGCCGGTGTCGAAGTCCGATTCCATCGCGGCGGCAACCGCGAGCGTCGAAATCGGAAGATCCTGTACTCGGCCCGACTTTGCCGTCGCCGGCGAGGGGGCTGCGGCCGCCATTTGTGTCGCGTCACCCGACAGCGGGGCTTCGGCCGCGGCGATTGCCGCGGTGGCGTTGGTTTGCGTTGCCGGAGCGACCATGGCAAGCGCCATGGTGTCACCCGGTTTGGCAGCGGGGACTGCGACCAGTGCGGGGGCGGCTTTGGCGCCTTGTGCGAGGTCAGCCGCCACCGGATAGGTGACCGCGACGCCCGATGCCTGGGCAGCGGTCTGTGCCGTCAGCGCGGCGCTGGTTGCAGTGGCTGCACCGTCCGGCGTGGGCAGCGCATAGGCCGTCATTTCGGTGCCGGGCTTTGCAAGCGGGGTGACCGTCTGAACGGCCGTCAGTTCTTCGAGCGACGTGTGCTCTACCGTAGAGCATCCCGAGACGAGGGTCGCCGACAGGATAGCTGCCACGCCAAACGTCTGTTTGGTAAGGGAAATACGGTACTTCGCCATTCTGTCACTTTCGTGCTTCTGGGCCCCGTAGCCCCTGCAAATCAGCGGTTGCCAGCCGCCAAGAGTGAATCTCCATTAACCTATGAGGCTGGCGGCGGCAAGCGCAGGGGTGCATTTCACGCCGTGGCGCGCTTCATCGTTGCCGTCAGAAGTCCCGCGCCGATGAGCATCGAGCCGCCGGCGCGATTGACGATCCGCCGGATATTCGGCCTGGAAATCGTGCTGCGGGCGGCGGTCGCAAGGGCCGCGTAAAGGCTGGCGTTGAGGATCGCGAGCGTCAGGAACGTGAACTCGAAGATCGCCATCTGCGCAAGGAGCGGCTGGCCGAGATCAAGAAACTGCGGCAGGAAGGCGACGAAGAAGACGATGCTTTTCGGATTGAGCGCGGTGACCGCATAGGTATGGAAGAAGATGCGAAGCGGCTGCTCGCCGGATGCGGCTTCAACGCCGGCATCGCCGCTGGCTGCAACCGGCGCGCGCCAGAGCTTGATGCCGAGCCAGATGAGGTAGGCGGCGCCCACCCATTTCAGCACGGTGAAGATGGCAGCAGACGTTGCAAGGAGAGCACCAAGGCCGAGCATGGAGGCGGTCATCGCGGTGAAGTCGCCGAGCGCCACGCCGGCGACCGTCGCGCCTGCGGTCTTGCGACCATGGCCGAGCGCATAGGAAATGACGAGAAGAATGGTGGGGCCGGGGATGGCGAGCAGCACGGCAGAGGCTGCGGCAAAGGCAAACCAATGTTCAAACGACATGAAAAGGCTCCGCGTTTCCTGCATGATTCCTTAAATCGGGATCGATTTAAGGAATCATGCAGCAGCTTAAAGGGCTACAGCGACCTTAGCGCGTCTTAAAAGACGCGCGGCGCTGTAGGGGTTCTCGACAATCAATCTGCCGAGGGAGCCATCGAAACGCGGAGCCGTCAATCGTCGGTCATGCACTTCGTGCGGGAAGCATGGGAAGCCGGCCAAAAGCTTTTGGCCGGTGCTTCCTTGTTCAGTGCTTCTCAGCCTTCCACTTCTGGCCGATGACGTCCATCACCTCGCCGAACCACTTCGTCGAGGTGTCGAAGTGCTTGCCGCCCTTGATGCGCGGGAACTCGATCGTGCGCAGCTTTCCGCCCTGATCTTCGTCATGGCCGGTAACGCCGGAGACCTTGTTGAGCGCGCTTTCGACAGCGAGGTCGACCATGCTCTGGATGAGACGCAGGTCGTCGCCGTTGGCAGGGGCCGAGCGGGCATAGTAGCCGGACTTCTGGACCATCGAGCGTTCGGCGCCCAAAAGCGCTGCGAACTGCTTGGAGAACCAGTTGCCGACATTGATGGTGTCGATCTTCACGTGGCCGAAGGCATCGCGCTTGATCGTCTCACCGGCCGCTTCCCGCTCAGTGACAATCGCGTCAAGGCACGCACCTTCGCTGACGAACAGCGTCACGAAGCCGGTGCGGTCCATAACCTTGCGCAGGCGGTCGGCTTCTCCCTGCAGATCGAATTTCATCTCCGGCAGGTAAAGGCCGTCGATGGTCTTCAGCTGCTTGTCCATCATGAAGCCGTCGACGAATTCCTTGTCGTCGGTCATCTGGATGTAGGAGCGGGCGGTGGCCGCCGTCAGCCAGCCGCAATGGCGGCCCATCACTTCATGCACGACAAGGGTGCGCGGGGCAGCACTTTGTTCATTGCTCACATTGTCGAAAAAGCGGGCGCCATATTCGGCAGCGGTCCAGGCGCCGAGCGTCTGGCGGATCGGGACGACGTCGTTGTCGACGGTCTTCGGCAAGCCGACCACGGTCAGGTTGTAGCCGTTGGCGCCGAGATAGGCGGCGAGATCGGCCGCCGTCGTGTTGGTGTCGTCGCCGCCAATGGTATGGAGGATCGAGATGCCGTCATTGGCGAGCCGTTCGGCCGCAACCCGCAGCGGGTTTTCGCCTTCCTTGACCAGGCCGCGTTTGACGCAGTCGGCCGCATTGGTGAGCTTTACGCGGCTGTTGCCGATCGGCGAGCCGCCGTGACGATGCAGGATGTGGGCCTTCTCGCGCATGTCGCGGGTGATCTCGATGCGGTCTCCCAGGAGCACGCCCTGGTAGCCGGAACGATAGGCGATCAGCTCATATTCGGGGGCTACGTCCGAATAGCGCTCGATCAGGCCCCCAACGGCGGATGACAGGCAGGGTGCGAGCCCGCCCGCCGTCAGCATTGCGACTTTTTTCTTGGCCATGTTTCCTCCTCGGGACTTTGGCATGCGATGGGTGGGGCCTCCATAACGCAAATCAGATGGAAATTAAATGACGGGCCTGTGGATGTCTTGTCGAGCGATACGGTAAAGCACATCGGCCGGCGGCCAAAACGCAAGCTGCCTCGAAATCCGGCGCAGATCGTCTGGCGGGTCGCCAACGGGGGCGGGGCGGGCGATGGCGCCGCCTTTGCAAGGGCTGGTCGATACTCCTTTTGGGCGAATGGCTGTTCCCTTGGGAACAGCGTTCTGTCCACTTGCTGTCGCAAGTTCCAATCGGTGGATTGACAATAGTGAGGTGCCATCGCAAATTCGTCGTCCTCGTGGTTCGGTCCGTCCCACCGCTTGCAATTTGCCACCACATTAGTCCATGCTATAAGCTGGAGAGACAGGGATTCTCGCATGTCATTCTGGGACAGCATCCTCAAGATCGTTACCGCCACGGGCAATGCACTGGCCGGCGTGGTCGAGGCTGTGCGTACCCTGTTTGAGGGCGACCCGGAGACGCGGCGCAAGGTTGCCTTCTCCGTCGCCATGATCGCGCTTTCGGCCAAGATGGCCAAGGCCGACGGTATCGTCAGCGAGGCTGAAGTCGCCGCTTTCCGCGATATTTTCCAGTTCCCGTCCGATCAGGCGCAGAACGTGGCGCGTCTCTATAATCTCGCGCGCCAGGACGTTGCCGGCTACGAGGCCTATGCGGAGAAGATGGCATCGCTGTGCTCGTCCTGCGAAAAGAACTGCCCGATCCTTGAGGATATCATCGACGGCCTGTTCCATATCGCCAAGTCGGATGGCGCCGTGCACGAGCGCGAGCTCGCCTTCCTGCTGCGCGTTGCCGAGATCTTTCGCATGGACGAGGGGCATTTCGAGCGCATCATGGCCCGCCATGTCCACGGCGACGGCCGCGACCCCTATCAGGTGCTCGGCGTTTCGCGTAAGGACGATTTCGCCGACATCCGCAAGCGCTACCGCGTACTGGTTTCCGAGAACCACCCGGACATGCTGGTGGCACGCGGCGTACCGCACGAATTCCACGCGATCGCCAATGATCGTATGGCAGCGTTGAACGCTGCCTATGAGGCGATCGAGAAAGAACGCCGAGCCGCATGACTTCGAAATACTGCGACTATCCGGGGGCTCGCTTCATGCCGTCGCCCAACTTCGGCGACCGCGTTGGAGAGCGCGCCCCGGATATGATCGTGCTGCATTACACCGGCATGCCGACGGGAGCTTCGGCGCTCGAATGGCTTTGCCGCGAGGAAAGCCAGGTCTCCAGCCATTATTTCGTGCATGAGGACGGGCGCGTCGACCAGTTGGTACCGGAGGCGCGTCGCGCCTGGCACGCGGGCAAGAGCTTCTGGAAGGGCGAGGTCGACATCAATTCCTGTTCGATCGGCATCGAGATCGCCAATCCGGGACATCCGGGCGGACTGCCGGATTTTCCGGAAAAGCAGATCGACGCGGTCGTCGAATTGTGTCGGGACTGTGGCCAGCGCTGGTCGATCGCACCGGAAAGGGTGCTGGCCCACAGCGATATCGCCCCTATTCGCAAGGTCGATCCGGGAGAAAAATTTCCCTGGCATATTCTGCACCGTGAAGGGGTCGGGCACTGGGTGGAACCGGCGCCAATCGGCGGCGGACGTTTCTTTCAGCGTGGCGACCGTGGCCAGCCGGTGGAGGCCATCCAGTCGATGCTGTCGCTCTATGGTTACGGCATTGATGTGACTGGTGATTTCTGCGAAAAAACCGAAGGTGCCGTCGCCGCGTTCCAAAGGCATTTCCGGCAACAGAGGGTGGACGGCATCGCCGACATTTCAACCCTCGATACGCTGCACCGTCTGCTTTCCGGACTGCCGCAGTTCACCGCCTGACGCGGAAGATTTTTTCGCGCTGACGGCACTTTCCCCGGTGTTCTTGGCAATATTTTTTAGCTTTGCCACATGTTTACCATGATGCGGCATTCATTTCCCGCTCATTGGAACTGCAGGAGCATCGGGGCGCAAGGCTCACTTCCTGTGAATGAAACGATCGGGACGTGAGGCTCGAAGCGGGGTGCGCTTCGCTCCATTCCCCAGACCGGAGAATTCAAACTACATGAGAATTTCGTCTGTTGCTGCGGTGGCGGCATGCCTTGGCATGTTCTTCGCCGGGATGGGTACGTCGTATGCGGGGAATGTCGACAAGACCATCAAGACCTCATCCATCCAGTCCGTTACCCGTACCACAGGCTATCCGAAACCGGACCTTCCGCAGAACGCCCAGTATACGTCTCTGATCAAGAGCTACGCGAAGCAGTATGGCGTTCCGGTCGATCTGGCCCACGCAGTGGTCAAGGTCGAAAGCAACTTCAATGCCAAGGCACGCGGCAGCGCCGGCGAAATCGGCCTGATGCAGATCAAGCCCGCCACGGCCCGCATGATGGGCTATTCCGGTTCCGCCAAGGGTCTTTATGATCCGGAAACCAACATCAAGTTCGGCATGAAGTATCTCGCCGTGGCGCATGAGCTTTCCGGCGGCACGACCTGTGGCACAATTCTCAAATACAATGCCGGCCATGGCGCCAAGCGCATGAACCCGGTTTCCAAGCGCTATTGCGGCAAGGTTCAGAACATCATCGACTGATCGATTGCCTGACAAGCGTCAGGGCGTGCATTCGCGCGCGCAAGCAAAGAACACCGTCCGCCAGCCATGTCAGGCAATGGCGGATGCTCCAGCCGGACAGGTCTCGCGTTCCGGCTCGTCCTAAAAATGCCCTGCAACCGCAGTGCCATATCGGGCCTTCGCGTGCTATCTCACCTTCAGGCAAGAGGGACGGGGATCAGCATGTCGGAAAGCTTTGATTTCATTGTCGTCGGCAAGGGCATGATGGGGGCAGCCGCCGCGCGCCACCTGGCGCTCGCAGGCGCAAGTGTCGCGCTCATCGGCCCGGACGAGCCTGCGGATTGGGCCAATCATTCCGGTGTCTTTTCCAGCCACTACGACAATGCTCGCATTACCCGAACGATCGACAATGATCCTGTCTGGGCGCGGCTTGCCCGGCGCTCGATCGAGCGATACGACGCGATCGAGCGCGAAAGCGGCGTTGCCTTTTATCATGAAGTCGGCTGCCTGATCGCCGGGCCCGCGCCGGGGGCTGCCTACGACTACATCGAGAAGGTGGAAAAGGCCCGCGATGCGCTTGGCGTCGTGGCGCCCCGTTTTGATCACGATGAGCTGTCGCAGCGCTTTCCGTGGTTCCGGTTTCCCAAGGGGACGGCGGGCATCTACGAACAGCAGGGCGCCGGCTATATCAATCCGCGCGCGCTCGTCATGGCGCAGACCGTTTGCGCGCAGAAGGGCGGCACGCGGATCGTGCGCAGCGAGGTTCGCTCCGTGTCGGAGGCGCCCGATCGCGTCGTCGTCACGACACGCGATGGCTCCCGTTTCGATGCGGGCAGGGTGATCGTCGCAGCCGGCGGGTTCTCGCTTTCCAACACGCTGTTGCCGCGGCCGATCGATCTTAAGGTCAAGGCCCGGACAGTGTTCTTCGCCGAGGTGGCAAGCGGTGATCTGGCGGCCTTTGACGGCATGCCGTCGTTGATCGGTGCTGCACCGGAACAGGAGCGGAGCTACTATCTGCTGCCGCCGGTCGCCTATGCGGATGGCAAGCACTACATCAAGATCGGTGGCGATCCGACCGACCGCGTCCTCGACGGTGAGCCGGCCGTGCGCCAATGGTTCCGCGGCTCGGCCAGTGTTGCCGCGGCGGAGCATCTGCGCGGGCTTCTGGCAGAGGTGATGCCCGGTCTGCGTCCGGTCTCGACACATTTTTCGCCCTGTGTCACCTCGTTTACCCGGCGCGGACTGCCCTATATCGGCTTTGCGGAAAGCGAACGCATCGCGGTCGTGACCGGCGGCAACGGCCAGGCGGCGAAGAGCTCCGACGAGATCGGCAGGCTTGGCGCTGCCCTTGTCATCAATGGCCGGATCGACGAGCCGGAATATGACGCGGATTTCTCCGTCGCCTTTCGCTGAAGCGCGTCGCGATCTTTCAGTTAAGCTCCTTGCGCTTCAAGCTTTTGATTTGCCGCATGTCGTTCTCGCAAAACCGCCGCGCACCTTTGCGCGACAGGCTTTAGGCCCGGTCTTTGCCGGCGGGCGCTCCGATCTCTATTGTTGGCTGTTGAAAAGCGCTGCCGTTTTTTCTGGCGCGGGGCGCCGGGCTGGGTTAAGGAGCGCCTGCCAGTTGGCCGGGCAGCCGCTCTCCGCAAGTGCCGAAAGGCCGCGGGGGGAGGAAAGTCCGGGCTCCACGGAAGCACGGTGCCGGATAACGTCCGGCGAGGGTGACCTCAGGGAAAGTGCCACAGAAAGCAAACCGCTCCGCCTGGCGGAGTAAGGGTGAAAGGGTGGGGTAAGAGCCCACCGCGGACATGGCGACATGGACGGCACGGCAAACCCCACCGGGAGCAAGACCGAATAGGGATGACGCGGGCGCGCAAGCGCCCAGCCTGTTTCCGGGCCAGTCATCCGGGTGGGTTGCAAGAGGCTGCGTGCAAGCGCAGTCCCAGATGAATGGCTGCCACGTTCCGTTGCCTTCGGGTAACGGGGCCATACAGAACCCGGCTTACAGGCCAACTGGCGATTTCTCTTTTTTCCGGCGTAGAAACGGTCCCCCATTCTCCTTCAAAGCGGGGTCGGCGGTCGGAGTTTGCCAACGTATGGCGTCAATGTCGCCGACGCCCAATACGGGACTGCAGCCGAAGCGCAAATCACACGCATCGGCTGCTTTGCGATCGGCTTGCTCTGGCCTGCATTTCCTATGCTGCTCTGCCTGGAAATGAACCGGCCTGTCCCGGTGAACTGTTTTTCCGCCCTGCGTCGGCAGCGCTTCTGCGCTCTTTCTCACATTCTGATTTTTCAACGATTTGAAGCCGTTCCGCCGTCGCATTCCCGCACGGTGGGGGTCTCGTCGTAACTCTTCGTTAAACTTAACAACCTATCAATATTTGATCAGCCCGACGGCTGTTTTCGAGCCAATCCCATTGACGCCCATATGGTCCCATGATATCCCATAATGGCACTGCGCAAGGGCTGCTTCGCAGCCTGTCATTGCAAGATCTCAGTGCCTTCCGGCTTCGGAGGGTGGGCGAACATTCCGGTGTTCGGCGGGGGCGTCTTGCAGGTGTGGTCGAGTGTTCTCGCGGGTCGATGATTATGGCCCGTCAGTCTTGGGCGGCCGTTTCGCGTTATGAACCGCTTCTTGTCACATGCCACCAATCGGATCGATGCGAAGGGGCGGGTTTCCGTTCCCTCGGTGTTTCGCTCCGTGCTGTCGGATGGGGGCGTTCGGGAGCTATACTGTTTTCAGGATTTCGTCTTTCCGGCGATCAGTGTCGGCGGGCCGGAGCTCCTGGATCGGTTCGAGAGGCAGATGGCGGCCGAGGATCCTTTTTCCCCGGAGGCCAACGAGATGTCGCTGCTCGTTCACGGGGGCGGCGTCTTCGTGAAACTCGATCCGGAAGGCCGGTTGATGATGACGGATTTCATCCGCGACTTCACCGGCATCTCGACCGACGTGATGTTCGTCGGGCGGGGCGATTATTTTCAGCTCTGGGAGCCGCAGGCCTTTGTCAAGGCGCAGGCGGCGGCCCGGGAAGGGCGCAAGTCACGGGGGTTGCGTCCAGAATAGAATGGAGAGGCGGAATGGTGACGGATCAAGGCGGAGGTATTCCTGAAGCCGAAGGCGGACCGGTTCGTCACATTCCCGTCCTTTTGCCGGAAGTCCTTGCGGCTCTTGAGCCTGCGCCCGGCAAGATCATCCTCGACGGCACCTTTGGTGCCGGTGGCTACAGTTCCGCAATCCTGAAGGCCGGTGCCGACGTCATTGCGCTCGATCGCGACCCGACGGCGATCGCGGCAGGGCAGGCGCAGGTCGCCGAATGGGGCGGTCGCCTCAAGCTTATCCACGCGCAGTTTTCCGAGCTTGCCGCCCATGCGCCCGCCGAGGGGCTCGACGGCGTCGTGCTCGATATCGGCGTTTCTTCCATGCAGATCGACGAGGCCGAACGCGGCTTCTCCTTCCAGAAAAAGGGGCCGCTCGACATGCGCATGTCGGCCTCGGGCGTTTCGGCCGCCGATGTCGTCAACCGCGCCAAGGTCTCCGACCTCATCCGCATCTTCGGCTTTCTCGGCGAGGAAAAGCAGGCGGGCCGCATTGCCCGCGCGATCGAGAAGCGCCGGGCCGAACAGCCGTTCGAGACGACCCGCGATCTCGCCGGCCTGATCGAGGTGGTGACGCCGCGCAAGGCAAAAGACAAGATCCATCCCGCCACCCGCGTCTTCCAGGCGCTGCGCGTCTTCGTCAACGACGAACTCGGCGAGCTCGCTCAGGCGCTGTTTGCCGCCGAAAAGGCGCTGAAGCCGGGCGGCCGTCTCGTCGTCGTCACCTTCCATTCGCTTGAAGACAGGATCGTCAAGGCCTTCTTTCAGGATCGCTCCGGCAAGGCCAGCGGCTCGCGCCATCTGCCGATGGTCTCGGCGCGCGCGGCAACCTTCACGCCAGTTGGCAAGCCTATGGTGGCGGCCAGCGAGGAAGAAGCGTCCCTCAACCCGCGCGCCCGCTCGGCCAAGCTGCGCGCCGGGATCCGCACGCAAGCCGCGTCGCCGGGAAACGATCTATCCATTTTCAATCTGCCGGAACTGGCAAGCCTTGCACGGTTGGGGGGCTGACAAGACATGCTTCGAACGCTCGATATCGTTCTGATCGTCGTCATGACGGCCGCCGCGACCGTCACCTATACGATCAAGCACCGCGCCGAAAACAAGCTTGAGGAGGTCCGCAAGCTGGATGTGGCGATCAAGCTGGAAGAGGACACGATCGACCTGCTGCGCGCCGATTGGGCGCTGTTGACGCAGCCGAACCGGCTTGAGCGGCTCGTCGGTGCCTTCGGCGCCGACCTGCAGCTTGCGCCGACGCCTTCGACGCAGCTCGCGCGGCCCGAGGAATTGCCGATGCTGAAGGCCGATCTGCCCGTGCCGGAGGACAAGTCGGCCAAGGACGGCGTCGCCGCCATCATCAACAAGACCGATAACATCGCAACTGGCTCGGTGGCGCGCTGATGTCGTTTCTCTCCCGCATCATGGTTTTGAAAAGCAAGGCGCATTTCTCGGCAGGCGGCAACAACCGACCGGCCGAAAGCGGGCTCAACGTCACCTTCCAGGGTACGCGCAAAAAGACCGCCAACCAGGCGAAGAACCGCGTCGCCATCGTGATCGCCAGCTTCGGCATCGTCTATGCCGTCATCGGCGGTCGCCTCGTGCAATACGGCATGGCGGCACCAGAAACCGTTTCCAGCATCGGCCGCGCCGACAACCTGATGGCGTCGCGCCCCGACATTCTCGATCGCAACGGCGAAATCCTTGCGACCGACATCCGTACCGTTTCGCTCTATGCGGAACCACACAAAATCGTCGATGCCGATGAGGCCGTCGAGCGCCTGTCGACGGTGCTGCCCGACATCAATGCCCGCGAAATCTACAACAAGCTGAAGTCGAAATCGCGCTTTCAATGGCTGCGCCGCCAGCTCACCCCGAAGCAGCAGAGCGACATTCTGGCGCTCGGCATTCCCGGCGTCGGCTTCCGTCCGGAAAAGCGCCGCTTCTATCCGGGCGGTCGTACCGCTGCGCACATTCTCGGCCACGTCAACATCGATAACCGCGGCGTTGCCGGCATGGAGCGCTATATCGACAGCCAGGGTCTGGCCGACCTTGCCGCAATCGGCATGACCAGCGACGCGAAGCTCGAGCCGGTGAAGCTCTCGATCGATGTGCGCGTGCAGAACATCGTGCGCGACGTCATCGATGCCGGCATGAAGAACTACCAGGCGCTGGCCGCCGGTGCCGTCGTGCTCGACGTCAACACCGGCGAAGTTCTGGCGATGGCGTCGGTTCCCGACTACGATCCGAACAAGCCGGCCGAAGGTGCGGAAGAAGGCTGGATGAACCGCATGTCGAACGGCACGTTCGAAATGGGCTCCACCTTCAAGACCTTCACCATCGCCATGGGTCTCGACTCCGGCAAGGTGACGCTCAACGACAGCTTCGACGCCTCGGCGCCGATCCGCATCGGCGGCTTCACCATCAAGGACTTCCACGGCAAGCGCCGTGTCCTCACTGTCCCGGAAATTTTCCAGTATTCGTCGAACATCGGCACCGCAAAGATCGCCGACATCGTCGGCATTCCCGGCCACAAGGAATTCCTGACGCGCCTCGGTCTGCTTTCGAAGCTTCCGACGGAACTGCCTGAGGTGAAGTCGCCGAGCCAGCCGCGTGAGTGGAAGAAGATCAACTCGGTCACCATCTCCTTCGGCCACGGCGTCTCGACGACGCCGCTGCAGACCGCGGTTGCGGGCGCTGCCCTCGTCAACGGCGGCAAGCTGATCGAGCCGACCTTCCTGCCGCGCACCGAAGAGCAGGCCAACGCAGTCTCCACGCCCGTGGTCAAGAAGAGCACCAGCGACGACATGCGGTTCCTCCTGCGCTGGAACGGCATTGCTGGCTCCGGCAAGCGCGCCCAGGTGCCGGGCTTCAACGTCGGCGGCAAGACCGGCACGGCCGACAAGGTGGTCAACGGCCGCTATGCCAGCGACCAGAACTTCAACGCCTTCCTCGCGGCCTTCCCGATCGACAATCCGAAATACATCGTGCTGACCTTCATCGACGCGCCGAAGACCGGTGAGGGTGGCGGGCGCACTGCGGGCTCGAACGCTGCTCCCATGGTTCGCGACATCATCAGCCGCTCCGCGCCACTGCTCGGTGTCGAACCAAAGTTTGGAGAAGACGGTTCTGCCTTGCTTGTGTCTTATTAGACATGAAATGAGAATGCGGACGATTCGCGATTCCGGCGGATCGATATCGATGCGAGACGTGCGTTCATGAAGATCAAAGACCTGGCGGGACCGAATTTCCCGGAACTTTCGGCGCAACTGAGCGGCGGGGCCGCCGAAATAGAAGTGGCCGGATTGACGGCCGATAGCCGGCAGGTTCAGCCAGGGGATCTCTTCGTTGCGGTTTCGGGCAGCAAGGCCAATGGCAGCGCCTATGTCGCCGATGCTCTGAAGCGCGGTGCTGTTGCCGTGATTACCGAAGCCGGTACCGACCTGGACACATCGACGGCGCCCGTCCTGAAGCTCTCCGAACCCCGGGCATTTCTCGCCCGCGCCGCCGCCGCCTTCTATGGCCGCCAGCCGGAAACCATGGTCGCCGTGACCGGCACCGCCGGCAAGACCTCGGTCGCCTCCTTCACCCGTCAGATCTGGGCGCATTCGGGCCTTGCGGCTGCGATGATCGGCACGACCGGCGTCGTCGCGCCTGGACGCAACGACTACGGCGCGCTGACGACGCCCGATCCGGTGTCGCTGCACAAGCTCTTGGCCGAACTCGCCGATGCGGGCGTGACCCATGCGGCGATGGAAGCCTCCAGCCACGGCCTCGACCAGAGCCGGCTTGACGGCGTGCGCCTCGCCGCTGCCGCCTTCACCAATCTCGGCCGCGACCACATGGACTACCATCCGACGGTCGAGCACTACATGGCCTCCAAGATGCGGCTGTTCGATGCGCTGCTGCCGAAGGGCGCGCCGGCGGTGATCTTTGCCGACGACCCATGGTCGGACCAGGCGATCGCTGCTGCCCGCAAGGCCAAGCTCGATGTGCGCACCGTTGGTCGCAAGGGCGATTTCATCTCGCTGAAGCGCGTCGAGCATTTCCGCCACAAGCAGTCGGCCGAAGTGCATGTCGGCGACGACATCTTCGAAATCCACATTCCGCTTGCGGGCGATTTCCAGGTGGCCAATGCGCTCGTCGCCGCCGGCCTTGCCATGTCCACCGGCATCAGCGCCAAGGCAGCGTTTTCGGCGCTTGAGAAGCTGCAGGGTGCCTCCGGCCGCCTCGAACTGGTCGGTCAGACCAAGGACGGCGCGCTCGCTTATGTCGACTATGCCCACAAGCCGGATGCGCTCGAAAACGTGCTCGCATCGGTGCGCCCGTTCACGACCGGCCGCGTCGTCGTGGTTTTCGGCTGCGGCGGCGATCGCGACAAGGGCAAGCGCCCGATCATGGGCGAGATCGCAACCCGGCTTGCCGATGTGACAATCGTGACCGACGACAATCCGCGTTCGGAAGTGCCTGAGGTGATCCGCGCCGAGATCATGGCTGCCGCCAAGGGCGCGATCGAGATCGGTGACCGCGCCGAAGCGATCCGCACTGCCGTCGGCATGCTGAAGACCGGCGACACGCTGATCGTCGCCGGCAAGGGACACGAAGAAGGACAGACGATCGGTTCGGTGACGCTGCCCTTCTCGGACCATGCGGAGGTCCGCAAGGCCTTGGGAGGCTTGTGATGAACTGGCTCTGGACAAGCAGCGATCTTCTGGCCGCGATGAACGGCCGACCGGTCGGCAATCTGCCTGAAGGCATTATGGGGATTTCGATCGACAGCCGCTCGATCGGCAAGGGCGAGGCCTTCTTCGCGATCAAGGGCGACCGGGTCGACGGTCATGACTATGCCGGCATCGCGCTTGCAAACGGCGCGGCGGTACTGGTCGTCAGCGAAGGCAAGCTGCCGGCGCTCGGACGCCTCAATGCACCGCTGATCGTCGTCGACGACGTGCTGGAAGCCATGATCCGGCTGGGCTGCGCTGCCCGTGACCGCAGCGCCGCCAAGATCATTGCCGTCACCGGGTCGGTCGGCAAGACGACAACCAAGGAGATGCTGCGCCATGTGCTGAAGCCGCAGGGCCGCGTGCATGCCTCCGTCGCATCCTTCAACAATCACTGGGGCGTGCCGCTGACGCTTGCGCGCATGCCTGAGGCTACCGACTTCGGCGTCTTCGAGATCGGCATGAACCATCCGGGCGAGATCCGGCCGCTGACCGCGATGGTGCGGCCGCATGTGGCGATCGTCACCAGCATCGCCGCTGCCCATCTCGGCAACTTCGAGAGCCTCGATCAGATCGCCGAGGCGAAGGCCGAGATCTTCGAAGGCGTCGTCAACGGCGGCCACGCGCTGATCATTCACGACAGCCCGCAATTCAAGCTTCTGGAAAACGCCGCTGCTGCGGCCGGCGTCAGCCACATCCATTCCTTCGGCGCCAATCCCAAGGCGGAATTCCGCCTGGTCGAATTCAGCGGTGGCGCGGAAGGCTCCATTCTCTGGGCAGGCATCGGCGGGCGGACGCTGGAGGTCGCGATCGGGGCGCCCGGACGTCACATCGCCGAAAACGCGGTTGCGGTTTTGGCTGCGGTGAAGCTTGCCGGCGGTGATCTTGATTACGCGGCGTCAGCACTTGCGACCATGCAGGCCGAAACGGGCAGGGGGCGGCGCCACACGCTGGCGATCGGAACCGGCACGCTGAAGCTGATCGACGAGAGCTACAACGCCAATCCGAGCTCGATGCGGGCGGCGATCGCGCTTCTGCGCGACAGCGAGCCGCCGGCCGGCGGTCGCCGCGTCGCCGTGCTTGGCGACATGCTGGAGATGGGCGAACACGCGGTCGAGGTGCATGCCGCACTTGCGCGTCCGCTCGTCGAGGCCGGCATTACCGATGTCTGGCTGGCCGGACCTTTGATGGTGCATCTGCGTGACGCGCTTCCGCCCGAAGTTTCGGTGGTCTACCGCGAGAGCGTCGAGGACCTGAAAGCCTATGCGCTGGCCGCTGTCGCGCCCGGCGACGTGGTCATGGTCAAGTCGTCGAAGGGGACGGGCTGCGCCAAGATCGTGCAGGCGCTGATCGAGACCTATCCGGCGGCGCAAGCCGAAGGGTACGAGACCGAGGGATCCGAAGCCGAAGGGTAGCCGACGCGAAGAAGAGCCGGCGGCGCCGTCCATGTTGGCGCGGTGGATATAACCTGAGGTTAGGCGGCGCGCCCTAACACTTTCGCATGCATGCGCGTATCGTTTTTCAGATGATTCTGTTGGACGTGTTTCGAAATACTACGGCGCCGCGCGTCTCCCGGGGCGGGAAAGCTTCGCTGTAACACTTTAAACTGCTGCATCATTGTGCAGGAAACCTTTGGGGAAAGGTCCCTTATGCTCATTTGGCTCGTGGAACTGGCGGACCACTTTCAGTTTTTCAATCTCTTTCGCTACATCACGTTCCGCACCGGTGCAGCGCTGTTCACTTCGGCCATCATCGTTTTCCTGTTCGGGCCTGCGATGATTGCCTCGCTGCGCATTCGCCAGGGCAAGGGCCAGCCGATCCGCGCCGATGGGCCGCAGACGCATTTCAAGAAGGCCGGCACCCCGACCATGGGCGGCCTGATGATTTTGGCCGGCATCGTCGTCTCGTCGCTGCTCTGGGCCGATCTTTCCAGCGTTTACGTGGTCTCGACGCTGCTCGTCACGCTCGGCTTCGGCGCTATCGGCTTTTATGACGACTACCTCAAGGTCACCAAGCAGTCGGACAAGGGCTTTTCCGGCAAGGCGCGCCTCGGCATCGAATTCGTGATCGCGGCGATCGCCGTGTTCTTCATGATGCAGGCCTCGCTTTCGGGCGGGGCGGCCGGCTCGACCTTCGGCTCCTCGGTCACCTTCCCCTTCTTCAAGGATCTCATCCTCAATCTCGGCTATTTCTTCGTGCTGTTCGGCGGCTTCGTCATCGTCGGCGCCGGCAATGCAGTGAACCTGACCGACGGTCTCGACGGGCTTGCGATCGTGCCTGTGATGATCGCGGCGGCCGCCTTCGGCCTGATCGCCTATCTCGCCGGTAACGCCGTTTTCGCCAACTACCTGCAGATCCATTTCGTGCCCGGCACCGGCGAGCTTGCCGTCATCCTCGGCGCCGTCATCGGCGCCGGCCTCGGCTTCCTGTGGTTCAACGCGCCGCCGGCCGCAATCTTCATGGGCGACACCGGGTCGCTGGCACTTGGCGGCCTGATCGGTACCGTTGCGGTCGCCGTCAAGCACGAGATCGTCATGGTCATCATCGGTGGTCTCTTCGTCATGGAGACGCTGTCGGTCATCATCCAGGTGTTCTGGTTCAAGCGCACCGGCCGCCGCGTCTTCCTGATGGCGCCGATCCACCACCACTTCGAAAAGAAGGGCTGGACCGAAAGCCAGGTCGTGATCCGCTTCTGGATCATCGCCGTCATCCTGGCGATGGTCGGCCTCTCCACCCTCAAGCTGCGGTGAGCGGACGATGATCCCGGTCACCACATTCAAGGGCAGGAAGGTCGCTCTCTTCGGTCTCGGCGGCTCGGGCCTCGCAACGGCTGAGGCGCTGGTCGCCGGCGGTGCTGTGGTCACCGCCTGGGACGACAACCCCGATAGCGTCGCCAAGGCTGCGGCATCAGGCGTGCCGACGGCGGACCTGCGCACGGTCGAATGGTCCGGCTTTGCCGCCTTCGTGCTTTCGCCCGGCGTGCCGCTGACCCACCCCAAGCCGCACTGGACGGTCGATCTTGCTCATGCGGCCGGTGTAGAGGTCATCGGGGACGTCGAGCTGTTCGTGCGCGAGCGCCGGGCACACGCGCCCGATTGCCCGTTCATCGCGATTACCGGCACCAACGGCAAGTCGACGACGACGGCGCTGATCGCCCATATCCTGCGTGAAAGTGGTCGCGACACCCAGCTCGGCGGCAACATCGGCACGGCGGTGCTGACCCTCGATCCTCCGAAAGCTGGCCGCTTCTACGTCGTCGAATGCTCGTCCTACCAGATCGACCTGGCGCCGACGCTGAACCCGACCGCCGGTATCCTCCTGAACCTGACGCCCGATCATCTCGATCGCCACGGCACGATGCAGCATTATGCCGATATCAAGGAGCGGCTGGTTGCCGGCAGCGGTACGGCCATCGTCGGCGTCGACGACAGCTTCTGCGCCCTGATCGCCGATCGCGTCGAGCGCGCCGGCACGAAGGTCGCGCGCATTTCGCGCCGCCACGTTCTGGCTGATGGTCTTTATGCCGAGGGCTCGCGTATCCTGAATGCGGAAGGCGGCACATCGAGCCTGTTCGTCGATCTCGACGGCATCCAGACGCTGCGGGGCGGCCACAACGCTCAGAACGCGGCGGCTGCCATTGCCGCCTGCCTTGCGGTCGGCGTCAGTGCGGCGGAAATCCGCGAGGGTCTGAAGAGCTTCCCTGGTCTCAAGCACCGGATGCAGCCGGTCGGACGCAAGGGCGCGGTCGTCTTCGTCAACGACAGCAAGGCGACCAATGCGGACGCGGCAGCCCCTGCGCTTTCAAGCTACGAGCGCATCTACTGGATCGCCGGTGGCCTGCCGAAGGAGGGAGGCATCACGACGCTTGCGCCGTTCTTCCCGAAGATCGCCAAAGCCTATCTGATCGGCGAGGCCGCACCGGCCTTCGCCGCAACGCTTGGCGAAGCGGTTCCTTATGAAATTTCAGGCACGCTGGAGCAGGCGGTCGCGCATGCGGCTGTTGACGCGGGCAAGGACGAAGCCGGCCCTTCGGCCGTGATGCTCTCCCCGGCTTGCGCAAGCTTCGACCAGTATAAGAACTTCGAGGTGCGCGGAGACGCCTTCGTCGGCCATGTGCGCGCGATCGAAGGCGTGACGATGCTGATTTGATCCGCCCCGGCGCGATGAGCGCCGGTCTTGGCGGAAGGTGGTGCGGGATTTCGGACCTGGGGCGCAGGAAGCGCCGGAGAAGGGGACTGACAAGATGGTAAGCCGAGCCGAACGTGGCCCCGTGGCCGACTGGTTCTGGACGATCGACAGGTTCTTTCTGGCGACCTTCATCCTGTTGATGGGCGTCGGCTTCATGCTGTCCTTTGCGGCGAGCCCGGCGGTTGCCGAGCGCATCGGCCTCGACAGCTTCCACTTCGTCAGGCGCCATGCGCTCTTCCTCTTGCCGTCGCTGGTGGTGATGGTCGGCATCTCCTTCCTGACGCCGCGCCAGGTGCGGCGAGCGGCGATCCTGCTTCTCGCCGGCTCGCTCGGGATGATGGTGCTGGTGCTGTTCATCGGCGAGGAGGTGAAGGGCTCGATGCGCTGGATCTCGATCGGCGGCATCTCGATCCAGCCGTCGGAATTCATGAAGCCGGCCTTCGTCGTCGTCTGCGCCTGGCTTTTTTCCGAGCATGCGCGCCAGCCGGAAATTCCCGGAAATCTCTTTGCCATCCTTCTCTTCGGTATCGTCGGGGCGCTGCTCGTCGCCCAGCCTGACCTTGGCCAGACGATTCTGACGACCGCCGTCTGGGGCGGTATGTTCTTCATGGCCGGCATGCCCTGGCTCTGGATCATCCTGCTCGGCGGTGCTGCTCTCGGCGGCTTCTTCGTCGCCTATACGATGCTGCCGCACGTGGCGGCCCGTATCGACAAGTTTCTCACCGGCGAAGGCGATACCTTCCAGATGGACACCGCCCGCGAGGCGATCATCCGCGGCGACTGGTTCGGCCGGGGGCCGGGTGAAGGCATCGTCAAGCGCATCATCCCGGACAGCCACACCGACTTCGTCTTCTCCGTTGCGGCCGAGGAATTCGGCATCGTCTTCTGCATGGTCATCGTGCTGATTTTCGCCTTCCTGGTGATGCGCGGCCTCAACCATGCTTTTCGCGAGCGCAACGACTTCAACCGGTTCGCCGTTGCCGGCCTGGTTCTCCAGATCGGCATCCAGTCGATGATCAACATCGGCGTGAACCTCGAACTGCTCCCGGCCAAGGGCATGACCCTGCCGCTGATCTCCTATGGTGGCTCGTCCATGGTGGCGATCTGCGTCACTGCCGGCTTCATTCTGGCGCTGACCCGTCACCGCCCGGAGAAGCGTGCCGTGGAGCGCAGCCTGTTTCGGTCCGGCATTGGTGTGCCGGCGGAGTAAAATATGACTAAAGGCATCATCCTTCTTGCCGCCGGCGGTACCGGCGGCCACCTCTTTCCGGCGGAGGCGCTGGCCCACGAACTGAAGGACATGGGCTATTCGGTCCATCTCGTCACCGACAGCCGCGCCGAGCGCTATGCTGGCAAGTTCCCGGCCGACGAGGTGCATGTCGTGCCGTCGGCAACGATCGGTTCGAAGAACCCGATTAGCGTTGCGAAGTCGCTCTGGACGCTGTGGACGGGCATGCGCGCCGCGCGCAAGCTGATCGCCCGGCTGAGGCCCAAGGCCGTCGTCGGCTTTGGCGGCTACCCGACCGTGCCGCCGCTGCTTGCCGCGACCGGCATGGGGGTTCCCTCCATCATCCACGAGCAGAATGCCGTCATGGGGCGCGCCAACAAGGCGCTCGCCTCCCGCGTCAAGGCGATCGCCGGCGGTTTCCTGCCCGAGGGCACGGGCGCCTTTGCCGCCAAGACCGTGACGACGGGCAATCCGGTGCGCCCGGCCGTGCTTGCCGCTGCCGATATGCCCTATGCTGCGGCAACCGATGGTGCGCCGTTCCACCTCGTCGTCTTCGGCGGCAGCCAGGGCGCGCAATATTTCTCCAAGGCGGTCCCCCAGGCGATCTGCCGGCTGGATGACACGGATCGCCAGCGCTTCAAGGTCACTCAGCAGGCGCGCCCGGAAGACAGGGACGGCGTGATCGCCACTTACGAGAAGCTTGGCGTACCGGCCGAGGTCTCGCCGTTCTTTACCGACATGGCCGAGCGCATCGCCGGCGCCCAGCTCGTCATCTGCCGCTCCGGCGCCTCTACGGTTTCCGAACTTGCGGTCATCGGCCGGCCATCAATCCTGGTTCCCTATCCCTATGCGCTCGATCACGATCAGGCGGCCAACGCCGCAGCCCTTGCCGGCAAGGGCGGCGCACGGGTGATCGCGCAAGCGGAACTCACGGCCGACCGCCTCGCCGGCATCCTCAAGGATGCGGTGGACAACCCGCAATCGCTCGCCCAGATGGCGGCAAACGCCCGCGAAACCGGCAAGCCGGACGCAGCAAGCTTGCTTGCATCCCTCGTAGAGGCTATTGCCAGCGGTTTGACAGTCGAGAAATTCAGGGAAACACGCTCATGAAAATGCCGAAAACCATCGGGCTGGTCCATTTCATCGGTATCGGCGGCATCGGCATGAGCGGCATTGCCGAGGTGCTGCACAATCTCGGCCACAAGGTGCAGGGCTCCGATCAGTCGGACAGCGCCAATGTGCAGCGGTTGCGCGCCAAGGGCATCGAGGTCTTTGTCGGCCACAAGGCGGAAAACCTCGGCGACGCCGAGGTGATCGTCGTCTCGACCGCGATCAAGAAGGACAATCCGGAACTGATTGTCGCGCGCGAGAAATTCCTGCCGGTGGTGCGCCGCGCCGAAATGCTCGCTGAACTCATGCGCTTCCGCAACGCGATCGCGATCGGCGGCACCCACGGCAAGACGACGACGACCTCGATGGTGGCGGCGCTGCTGGAAGCCGGCAACCTCGACCCGACCGTCATCAACGGCGGCATCATCAATGCCTACGGCACCAATGCCCGCATGGGCGAGGGCGAGTGGATGGTGGTGGAGGCCGACGAGTCCGACGGCACCTTCTTGAAGCTGCCCGCCGACGTCGCTGTTGTCACCAATATCGACCCCGAACATCTCGACCATTACGGCAATTTCGACGCGGTGCGCGCGGCCTTCCGCCAGTTCGTCGAAAACGTGCCCTTCTACGGCTTCGGCGTACTCTGCCTCGACCACCCGGAAGTGCAGACCATGGTCGGCAAGATCGAGGACCGCAAGGTCGTCACTTATGGTGAGAACCCGCAGGCCGACGTGCGCTTCCACAACATCCGCATGGACAACGGTACCTCCGTGTTCGACATCGAGATCCGCCGCCGCCGCACTGGCCAGGTGATCACGATGAAGGACCTGCGTCTGCCGATGCCCGGCCGTCACAACGTCTCGAATGCGACGGCGGCGATTGCGGTTGCCCAGCGCCTCGGCATCAGCCCGGAGGCGATCGCCAAGGGCCTTGCCTCCTTCAGTGGCGTCAAGCGTCGCTTCACCTTTACCGGCGAGACGAACGGCGTGCGCGTCTATGACGACTACGGTCACCATCCGGTCGAGATCAAGGCGGTTCTCAGGGCGGCACGCGAGGCCTGCCAGGGCCGAATCATCGCCGTGCACCAGCCGCACCGCTACTCGCGCCTTTCGAGCCTGTTTGAAGATTTTTCCGCCTGCTTCAACGATGCCGACACGGTCCTGATCGCGCCTGTCTACGCGGCCGGCGAAGATCTCATTCCCGGCGCAACCGCCGAGGAACTGGTCGATCGTATCAAGGCCGGCGGCCATCGCGACGCCCGTTATGTCTCCGGTCCGGAGTCGATTGCGCCGGTTGTCAGCAAGATTGCACAGCCCGGCGATTTTGTGGTTCTCTTGGGGGCTGGCAGCATCACCTACTGGGCCGCTGCCCTGCCTAAGGAACTCGCGGAAATTTCAGGAAATTGAGCATGAAACAGGTCAACGGTCAGAAACTACTCGATGCGCTCGGAAGCGGTGTCAGCGCGGTTCGCGGCCGCATCACGCCCGATGCGCCGATGGATCGCGTCACCTGGTTCCGCGCCGGCGGTCTTGCGGAACTGATGTTCCAGCCCCACGACACGGACGATCTCGTCACCTTCCTGAAGCTGGTCCCGGCTGAAGTGCCTGTGATGGTCGTCGGTGTTGGTTCGAACCTCCTGGTGCGCGACGGCGGCATTCCCGGCGTTGTCATCCGACTTTCGGCCAAGGGCTTCGGCGATCTCGAGCTTGTCGGCGAAAACCGCATCAAGGCCGGCGCGATCTGCCCGGACAAGAACATTGCGGCGATGGCGCTCGATCACGGCATCGGCGGCTTCTACTTCTACTATGGCATTCCCGGCTCGCTCGGCGGCGCGCTGCGCATGAACGCCGGCGCCAACGGTACTGAGACCCGCGAGCGCGTGGTCGAGGTCCATGCGGTCGACCGCCAGGGCAACCAGCATGTGCTGTCGAATGCCGACATGGGCTATGCCTACCGCCATTCGTCGGCGGCGAAGGACCTGATCTTCACGCACGCGGTGTTTGAAGGCTACGCCGAGGACAAGAACAAGATCCGCACCGACATGGATGCGGTGCGCCAGCATCGCGAGACGGTGCAGCCGATCCGCGAGAAGACCGGCGGTTCGACCTTCAAGAACCCGGAGGGCCACTCGGCCTGGAAGCTGATCGACGAAGCCGGCTGCCGCGGCATGATGATCGGCAGCGCGCAGATGTCGCCGCTGCACTGCAACTTCATGATCAACACCGGCCAGGCGACCGGCTACGAGCTCGAATATCTCGGCGAAACCGTGCGCCAGCGGGTTCTCGAACATTCGGGCGTCCGGCTCGAATGGGAGATCAAGCGCATCGGCACCTTTATGCCGGGCTACGAAATCAAGGAATTCCTCGGCCGCGGCATCGCCTGAGGCTTGAGGAGAAAGCTCTATATGAAGGGCCGCGGCGGAGACGCCGCGGCCCTTTTCGCTTTGTGGCGATGAGAACCGACGAGGAACCCACATCCTCCGTCATGTTCGGGCGTGACCCGAGCATCCATGCTCCAGCCGCGACATGGGTTTGGCTTGGGAATGGATCCTCGGGTCGAGCCCGAGGATGACGGCGGATGGGGCGGGGCGATCAAAGAAAACGTCCTTCACGTTGCCAAACAAAAAGGGCCGCAGCGTCGCCGCTGCGGCCCTTTTTGTTTTGCGGTCGGCCGCGCATCGCGCGCGTCCATACCAATATCAGGCCGAAACCTCGTCTTCCGTCGACAGCACGAGGCAAAGCAGCGTGATGGCGGCAGCGGCCAGCAGGTAGTAGCCGACATAGTCGAGGCTGTAGTTGGTGGCGAGCCAGGTGGCGATGTAAGGCGCCAGTGACGCGCCGAAGATGCCGGCGAGGTTGAAGGTCATCGAGGCGCCGGTGTAGCGCACCGAGGTCGGGAAGGGTGCCGCAAGGGCTGCGCCGATCGGGCCGTAGGTGAGGCCCATCAGGCCGAGGCCGATGATCGAGAACAGGAAGGCGCCGCCAAGGCCGCCTGAGAGCAGCGGGGCCATGAAGAGGCCGAAGACGCCGATGCCTGTCGTGGCAAGGATCAGCACCAGGCGACGGCCGTAGCGGTCCGACAGGATGCCGGCGACCGGGATCATCAGCCCGAAGAAGACGACGCCGGTCATCTGCACGATGAGGAACTGCTCACGCGAATAGCCGAGCTTTGCCGTACCCCAGGAGAGCGAGAACACGGTCATCAGGTAGAAGAGCACGAAGGTGGCGAGCGCCACGAAGGTGCCGAGCACCAGACTGCGCTTGTGGAAGCGGAAGATCTCGGCGATCGGCACCTGAACGCGTTCGTGCTTATCGACCGCCTTCTGGAACTCCGGCGTTTCGGTGATCTTCAGGCGGACATAGAGGCCGACGGCGACCAGCAGGATGCTGGCGATGAACGGTACACGCCAGCCCCAGGCGAGGAAGGCTTCGTTGCTCATCACTTCGCCGAGGATCAGGAAGGTGCCGGCCGAAAGGATGAAGCCGATGGGCGCGCCAAGCTGCGGGAACATCGCGTACCAGCTGCGCTTGCCCTCAGGCGCGTTTTCGGTGGCGAGCAGCACCGCGCCGCCCCATTCGCCGCCAAGCCCGAGGCCCTGGCCGAAGCGGCAAAGCGCGAGCAGCAGCGGGGCCGCGACGCCGATCGTCGCATAGGTCGGCAGAAGGCCGATGACGACGGTGGAAATGCCCATGGTCATGAGCGCTGCGACGAGCGTCGCCTTGCGGCCGACCTTGTCGCCGAAATGGCCGAAGATCACGGCGCCGAACGGACGGGCGAAGAAGGCGATCGAGAAGGTCGCAAAGGATTGCAGCATTGCCGAGGTCGGATCGGCAGCCGGGAAAAACAGGTGCGGGAAAACCAGCACTGCGGCGGTGGCGTATACGTAGAAGTCGAAGAATTCGATGGTCGTGCCGACGAGGCTTGCAAACAGCACCCGGGCAGGGGAGTTCACTGCCGCGTGCTTTAACGCATTGTCCTTCGGCGACAGGGAGGTTGTCGCGTCTGTCATTATCATAGTTCCTATGGATGGAAGACCGTCTTGGGAGGCGGACCGCTGCATGTTTTCCTGGACCGTCGCCAATCGAAGGATAAAAACATGCAGCATTTCAAAGTTCTACGGCGACCTTTGCGCGTCCGGAACGCGCGGCGCCGCAGTGCGTCTTAACGCAAGTTTCGGCATGGTGAAACCCTGAAATGGTAAGAAATGCGAACGATCCCGGCGTCGTGCGCAGCATTCTTCCGTCCGCGCACGGCTCCCCCCGAGAAGGCGCCGGGCCTGCTTTTTCTTCGGACAGGGGCTGGCTTGCGGTGGCTGTCCTCGCCTTTTGCGGGCGCTACGCACGTTCGGACAACCGTGCTTGACCAGAATCAAATTGTGGCAAACTCTGGCGACCGAAGCGATCGGCTTCGTTTTTCAGGAGCGAATGCATGTTCAAAAGGCTTTCTGCGGAATTTCTTGGTACATTCTGGCTCGTTTTCGGCGGTTGCGGCAGCGCGGTGCTGGCGGCTGCATTTCCTGAGGTCGGCATCGGCCTGCTCGGCGTTTCCTTTGCTTTTGGTCTGACGGTGCTCACCATGGCCTACGCGGTCGGCGGCATTTCCGGCGGGCACTTCAATCCGGCCGTGTCGGTAGGGCTGCTGGTTGCCGGCAAGTTCCCGGCACATAAGCTCGTCGGCTATGTCATCGCACAGGTGCTGGGCGCGATCGCGGCTGCTGGCGTGCTCTATCTGATTGCCAGCGGCAAGGCCGGTTTCCAGCTCGGCGGTTTTGCGGCCAACGGTTATGGCGAGCATTCGCCGGGCGGCTATTCGCTGACGGCCGCACTGGTCGCCGAGGTGGTGCTTACCTTCTTCTTCCTGTTCATCATCCTTGGCGCGACCCATGGACGCGTCCCCTCCGGCTTTGCGCCGATCGCGATCGGCCTGGCGCTGACCCTGATCCATCTGGTCTCGATCCCGGTGACGAACACCTCCGTGAACCCAGCCCGTTCGACCGGTCAGGCACTCTTCGTCGGCGACTGGGCGCTTTCGCAATTGTGGCTGTTCTGGCTGGCGCCGATCGTCGGAGCGGCGATCGCCGGCATCGTCTGGAAGATCGTCGGCGAGGAAGACTAAGCCACTCTCAAGCATGGTCGAGCAAGCGACCCGCCGCCTCGGTTGCGGCGGGTTTTTCATTTTTTCTCTTGGTTGCCGCTTTGCCTGAGCATTGGCCGGCAACCTGTTGATCTCTCGCTAAAATGCCTTGTCGTACATGCGCTTGTGCGCGTGATGCGCGTTTCATTTCCCGACGAGAGTTAACGAAAGTAAACGGTTCGTTAACCATAATGACGTTCTAGTGACCCCAATGGCACCGGTGACTCGCGAGAGCCGGAATCAGCCAGACGCAAGGAAACCTTGCGAAAGTGGCGTATTGTTTGGGGGTTTGAATGAGCGGCAAGCATGTGGCTGTCCTGATGGGCGGATTTTCTTCGGAGCGACCGGTTAGCCTGTCGTCCGGGGCTGCCTGCGCGGATGCCCTTGAGACTGCCGGCTATCGCGTCACGCGAATCGATGTCGATCGCAACGTTGCCGAAGTGCTCGCTGCCTTGCGTCCGGACGCCGCCTTCAATGCCCTTCATGGGCCGTTCGGCGAGGACGGCACGATCCAGGGTATTCTCGAATATCTGGAAATTCCCTACACCCATTCCGGCGTGCTTGCCTCGGCGCTTGCCATGGACAAGGCGCAGGCCAAGCATGTTGCGGCGGCTTCCGGAATTCCGGTTGCTGATGCGCTGGTGATGGATCGCCAGTCCTTTGGCCCCAATCATCCGATGAAGCCGCCTTACGTCGTCAAGCCGGTCAGCGAAGGGTCGAGCTTCGGTGTCGTCATCGTCAAGGAGGACCAGTCGCATCCGCCGCAGGTGGTGACGTCGAGCGAATGGCGCTACGGCGACCGAATCATGGTGGAGCGTTACGTCGCCGGCCGCGAACTGACCTGTGGCGTCATGGGTGACAAGGCGCTGGGCGTCACGGAAATCATTCCGCAGGGTCATGCTTTCTACGATTATGATTCCAAATACGTAAAAGGCGGCTCGCGTCACGTCATTCCGGCACAGATTTCACCAAATATTTACCAAAAAATACAAACACTCGCTCTGAAGGCGCATCAGGCAATCGGTTGCCGGGGCGTCAGCCGATCCGACTTTCGTTTCGATGACAGTTCCTCCGATGGGGGTGAGCTGATCTGGCTGGAAATCAACACCCAGCCCGGCATGACGCCAACCTCCCTGGTGCCCGAGATGGCCGCGCATGCCGGCTATAGCTTCGGTGAGTTTTTGAGTTGGATGGTGGAGGACGCATCGTGTTTGCGTTGAGAGGCAAAAGGGGCAGGAGAGTTCGTCAGCTCGATGGCGCCGTCGCCGTCGCCGTCGATGCGGACGGCGCGCGCGTGCTTCCGCGGCCGCTCCGTCGCGTCGTTCGCTTCTTTGTCAGCCTTGGTGCCGGCCGTATCCGCTTTCCCGCCCATACCGGCACGATTTCCGCACTCGCCTTTTTTGCCGCAACCGGCTTTTACGGCATGTCGCTCGGCGGCCATTCGCAGAATTTCGCGCAGGCCTCGACCACGGCCGCAGGCTTTGCGATCGAGGATGTCAAGGTTTCCGGCAACGACCAGACCTCCGAGATCGACATTCTGCAGCAGCTTGGCCTTGACGGAACGACGTCGCTGGTGGCGCTCGATATCGCCGAGGCGCGCCGGCTGATTGCGGAAATGCCCTGGGTTCAGGGTGTGACCGTGCGCAAGGTCTATCCCGGCACGATCGAGGTCAGCCTCACCGAGCGTCAGGCGTTCGGCATCTGGCAGCACGGCTCCGACCTTTCGCTGATCGAGCGTAGCGGCAGTGTGATCGCGCCGCTGCGCGACAACAAGTTTGCAAGCCTCCCGCTCTTCGTCGGCCGCGACGCCGAGACGGCAGCCGCCGATTTTTACGACGAGTTTTCCCGCTGGCCGGAGATCCGCTCGCGGGTGAAGGCCTTCGTTCGCGTGGCCGGCCGCCGCTGGGACCTGCGCCTCGACAACGGCATCGTCGTCAAGTTGCCGGAGCACGACGTCGCCCGGGCGATGCGGGTGCTCTTCGACATGGAAAGCCAGCACCAGCTCCTCGAGCGCGACATCGCCGCCGTAGATCTGAGGCTCGAAGACAGAACCACAGTTCAGTTGACGCCGGATGCAGTCACCCGGCGCGAAGTTGCCTTGAAGGCGAGGGACAAGATGCTGAAGGCGCAGGAGACCGAGAAGAAGAAAGAGGGGCGTATATGAGTTTGTTCGGTTCCTCCAGCTTTGGCCTGCCACGCCTGAAGCCGCTTCCTTCAAAGCGGTCTCATGTCGTCTCGGTGCTGGATATCGGTTCGACCAAGGTGGTCTGCATGATCGGCCGGCTGACGCCGCGCGCCGAGAGCCAGATCCTGCCCAACCGCACCCATAGTGTCGAGATCATCGGCATCGGCCATCAGAAGTCACGCGGCGTCAAGAACGGCGTCGTCGCCGATCTTGATGCGGTCGAGAGCGTCGTGCGGCTGGCGGTCGACGCCGCCGAGCGTATGGCCGGGCTTACCATCGACAGCCTGATCGTCAACGTTTCGGCCGGCCGCCTGCAGAGCGACGTCTACACCGCGACGATCGATCTCGGCGGACAGGAAGTCGACGCCAACGATCTCAGGAAAGTTCTGTCTGCTGCCGGCCAGCAGTCGCTGCGCTCCGACCGCGCCATCCTGCACTCGCTGCCAACCGGTTTCTCGCTCGACGGCGAGCGCGGCATCCGCGATCCGCTCGCCATGTTCGGCGACGTTCTCGGCGTCGACATGCATGTGCTGACGGCGGAACGGGCGGCGCTCAAGAACCTGGAACTCTGCGTCAATCGTGCGCATCTCTCGGTCGAGGGCATGGTCGCGACACCCTATGCCAGCGGCCTTGCCGCTCTCGTCGACGACGAGGTCGAGCTCGGCTGCGCCGCAATCGACATGGGCGGCGGCACGACGACGATTTCGGTCTTCGCCGAAGGCAAGCTCGTCCATGCGGATGCGGTCAGCCTTGGCGGCCATCACGTGACGACGGATCTCGCGCGCGGTCTTTCGACCCGCATCGAGGATGCCGAGCGGCTGAAGGTCGTGCACGGCTCGGCGCTGCCCAACAGCGCCGACGAGCGCGACATCGTTTCGGTTCCGCCGATCGGCGAGGACGACCGCGATCAGCCGACCCATGTGCCGCGTGCGCTGGTCTCGCGCATCGTGCGCGCCCGCATCGAGGAGACGCTCGAACTCATTCGCGATCGCATCCAGCGCTCGGGCTTCAGCCCGATCGTCGGCAAGCGCATCGTGCTGACGGGCGGCGCCAGCCAGCTGACCGGCCTGCCGGAAGCGGCCCGTCGCATCCTCGCCCGCAATGTTCGCATCGGCCGTCCGCTCGGGGTTTCCGGGCTGCCGGCGGCTGCCAAGGGTCCGGCCTTCTCCACGGCGGTCGGCCTGATGATCTATCCGCAGGTCGCCGACCTCGAGACCCATGCCTCCCACGGCGGCATGTTCTCGGCGCTCGGCGCCGGCAACGGCCGCATCGCCCGCATGGGCCAGTGGCTGAAAGAGAGTTTCTGAGTAGCGTTCGGCGCCGACAGGGACGGCGTCGGATGAAGGCAAACTAAGACTTTGAAAGATTTGGCCGGCTCGGCAAGGCGGCCAGAAAACAGAAGGAACGGGTACAATGACTATCAACTTGCAGAAGCCGGATATCACGGAGCTGAAGCCCCGCATCACCGTCTTTGGTGTGGGTGGCGGTGGCGGCAACGCCGTCAACAACATGATCACCGCAGGCCTCCAGGGCGTCGATTTCGTCGTCGCCAACACAGACGCCCAGGCACTGACCATGACCAAGGCCGAGCGTATCATCCAGATGGGTGTCGCCGTTACCGAAGGTCTCGGCGCCGGTTCGCAGCCGGAAGTCGGCCGCGCGGCCGCCGAAGAGTGCATCGACGAGATCATCGACCACCTGAACGGCACCCACATGTGCTTCGTCACCGCCGGCATGGGCGGCGGCACCGGTACCGGTGCTGCCCCGATCGTCGCCCAGGCCGCCCGCAACAAGGGCATCCTGACGGTCGGCGTCGTCACCAAGCCGTTCCATTTCGAAGGCGCGCGCCGCATGCGGCTGGCCGACCAGGGCATTGCCGAACTGCAGAAGTCGGTCGACACCCTGATCGTCATCCCCAACCAGAACCTCTTCCGCATCGCCAACGACCGCACGACCTTTGCGGACGCGTTTGCGATGGCCGACCAGGTTCTCTATTCGGGCGTTGCCTGCATCACCGACCTCATGGTCAAGGAAGGCCTCATCAACCTCGACTTCGCCGACGTCCGCTCGGTGATGCGTGAAATGGGCCGCGCAATGATGGGCACCGGCGAAGCTTCGGGCGAAGGCCGCGCACTGGCTGCCGCTGAAGCCGCGATTGCCAACCCGCTGCTCGACGAAACCTCGATGAAGGGCGCCCAGGGCCTCTTGATCTCGATCACCGGTGGCCGTGACCTCACGCTGTTCGAACTCGACGAAGCTGCAACCCGCATTCGCGAAGAAGTCGACCCGGATGCCAACATCATCCTCGGTGCGACCTTCGACGAAGAACTCGAAGGCCTGATCCGCGTCTCGGTCGTCGCCACCGGCATCGACCGTACGGCTGCGGAGGTGGCGGGTCGTTCCGCCGACTTTCGTCCGGTAGCAGCAAAGCCGGTCGTGCGTCCGTCGGCGGCCATTCCCGCCCAGCAGCCGGTCGCCCAGCACCAGCCTGCACCGGTTCACCAGCCGGTCATGCAGCAGCCGGTGGCCCAGCCGGTTCAGCAGCATGTCCAGCCGCAGGCAACTGCCGATCACATCGCAGCTGCCATCCGCGAAGCCGAGATGGAGCGGGAACTGGACATCGCGACCCGCGCCGCCCAGGTACAGGCGCAGGCTCCGGTTCAGCCGGCGCATGACGAGAACTTCCGTCCCCAGAGCAAACTTTTCGCCGGTGCAGCTCCGGTAGAAGCCGCTCCGGTCATGCGCCAGCCGCAGCCGCAGATGCAGCCGGTTCAGGCCCAGCCGCAGCCGGTGATGCGCCAGGAGCCGGTCGCTCCGGTCATGCGCCAGCAGCCGGAACAGGTTCGCATGCCGAAGGTCGAAGACTTTCCGCCGGTTGTAAAGGCCGAGATGGACCGCCGTGCACAGCCGGCAGCGCCGATCGCGGAAGAGCGTGGCCCGATGGGTCTCCTCAACCGCATCACCAGCTCGCTCGGCCTGCGCGAACGCGAACAGACCCCTGCGGCAGCCGACATGACGGCTTCTGCTCCGAGCGCTGCTTCCCAGCAACGCCGGCCGCTTTCGCCGGAAGCGAGCCTCTATGCGCCGCGTCGCGGCCAGCTTGACGATCACGGTCGCGCTTCGCCGCAGGCGCGCCCGCAAGAAGATGATCAGCTCGAAATCCCGGCGTTCCTGCGCCGTCAGTCGAACTGATTGGAAGGCCCGTTCCTTCACCTTGCCGAATGCCCGGGCAACTGCCCGGGCATTTTTGCATTTCCTTCGCTGTTTCAGATACTTGATCCATTGTAGCCGACCGTCGCAAATGCGTAACAAAGCGAAACGAACAGTGATTTGGAATGGTGCCTCCAAACTCCTATTTTCAAGGTCGGAATTGGGGACGCATGCGATTCGATCAAACGCTGTCTGTTCGAAACGCAGAGGATCGGTCTTTGTGCCGAAACTCTCGGGTGCCTTGCTTGTGCCCTAGATATTGCGGCGTCCGCCAGCAGGTTTTGGCCTCCGGCCACAGGTATTGAAAGTGACGAGAATGGGAATCGAATTGCTCGGGTTTCAGACGACGATTGCAAGCCCGGTAACACTCAAGGGAATTGGCGTTCATTCCGGCGCGGAAGTGTCGATCACCTTCCATCCGGCCGAAGCCGATGCGGGCATCGTCTTCCAGCGTGTTCTGGCCAACGGCCGGGTCAGCGAGTTCAAGGCGGTTTCCTCGCAGGTTGGCAACACCGATCTCTGCACCGTTCTCGGCATGTCGCCGGCCACCTCGATCGCCACGATCGAGCATGTGATGGCCGCCATCTACGCGCTTGGCCTCGACAACCTGATGATCGAGGTTCACGGCGCGGAAATGCCGATCATGGACGGCAGCTCCGAACCCTTCATCGATGCGATCGAGCAGGTGGGCGTTCGCGCGCTGGCGGTCAAGCGTCGTTACATCCGTATCGTCAAGCCGGTTCGCATCGAATCGGGCGCCTCCTGGTCTGAGTTCACGCCCTATGACGGCATGCGCTTCGAGGTCGAGATCGACTTCGATTGCCCGCTGATCGGTCGCCAGTCCTGGAAGGGCGACATGACCCCGTCGGTCTTCAAGAACGACCTGTCGCGCGCCCGCACCTTCGGCTTCATGCGCGATGTCGAGCGGCTGTGGGCTGCCGGTTTCGCGCTGGGCTCGTCGCTCGAAAACTCGGTCGTCATCTCCGACGACAACGCCGTGATCAATGTCGAGGGCCTGCGCTACACCGACGAGTTCGTGCGCCACAAGACGCTGGATGCGGTCGGCGACCTCTCGCTTGCCGGTGCCCCGTTCATCGGTTGCTATCGTTCCTATCGCGGCGGCCACAAGATGAACGCCAACGCGCTGAAGGCGCTGCTCAGTGATCCGACCGCCTACGAGGTCGTCGAGACGGCTGTTCCGCGCCAGCGTACCCGCGCGCGCGATATGGTTGCAGTGGCAGCTCCGGGCTTCGCGCCCTGGTCCGCATAACAAGAAAAGTCATCATCTCCTCCAGTCGCCGGCCGAAAGGCCGGCATTTTCATGATGGGCCTGCCACAAATTTGCATGAATCACCGATCATGACGTTGCGGTCTCAAGGTAACTTGCTCTAAAAGCGCATGTCTGGCGGGGTCCATGCCCGCAGAGTGGAACGGGAATATCCGATGGTTCTTGCAGTTTCTGTTGATCTGAGAAAATCAGCGCGCGTCGCCGCCGTCATTTTTGCGGCCGTCGCCGGCAGCGCCCTGATTACCGCCTGCCAGAACGATCCAGATATCGACATCACCAAGCTGACGGCGGAAACCGATCCGCCGGAAGTGCTCTACAATCAAGGTCTCGCCAACCTCAATGCGGGCAAGACGACGGAGGCGGCGCGCAAATTCGAAGCGCTCGACCGCCAGCATCCGTTCTCGGAATATGCGCGCAAGGCGCTTGTCATGAACGCCTTCGTTTCCTACCGCAACGGCCAGTACCAGGAGGCGATCAACGCCACCGGTCGCTATCTCAATCTCTATCCGCAGTCGGAAGACGCGGCCTATGCGCAATACATCCAGGGGCTTGCCTACACCAAGCAGATCCCCTCGGTGACGCAGGACCAGAAGCCGGCATTCAAGGCAATCGAGGCCATGCAGGCGGTCGTCGACCGGTATCCGGAATCCGAATATGTCGACGATGCCAAGTCGAAGATCCGCTTTGCCCGCGACCAGCTCGCCGGCAAGGAAATGCAGGTCGGCCGCTACTATCTCGAGCGCAAGGAATATCTTGCTGCCGTGTCGCGCTTCCGTGTCGTGATCGAGCAATATCCGAACACCAATCAGGTGGAAGAGGCGCTTGCGCGCCTGACCGAAGCCTATTTCGCCATGGGCGTGACCGCAGAGGCGCAGACCGCTGCGGCCGTTCTCGGTCACAACTACCCGGACAGCCAGTGGTACGCAGACTCCTTCAAGCTGCTGCAGTCGAGTGGCCTCGAGCCGCGTGAAAGCGGCAACTCCTGGATTTCGCGCGCCGCCAAGAAACTCGTCGGCGCTTGATCCTCATCGGCGCCCTTCAAGGAAGATACCAACCCGGATGCTTGCCCAGCTCTCGATCCGCGATATCGTCCTGATTGAACGGCTTGATCTGGCTTTCGAGGCCGGGCTCTCGGTGCTGACCGGTGAGACCGGCGCCGGCAAGTCCATCCTGCTCGACAGTCTGTCGCTTGCCCTTGGCGGGCGCGGCGACGGCTCGCTGGTGCGCCATGGATCCGACAAGGGTCAGGTGACGGCGGTCTTCGACGTTCCCGTCGGCCATTCGGCGCGGCAGTTGCTCCACGAAAACGGCATCGACGATGACGGCGACCTGATCTTCCGACGCGTTCAGTCTGCCGACGGCCGGACCAAGGCCTATGTCAACGATCAGCCGATCAGCGTCCAGCTGATGCGCCAGCTCGGGCAGACGCTCGTCGAGATTCACGGCCAGCATGACGACCGTGCGCTCGTCGATATCGATGCGCACCGCACACTCCTTGACGCCTTTGGCGGCACGGCGGAGGCGGCCCAGCATGTCAGCGATCTCTATCGTGCCTGGAAAGATGCCGAGCGTGGCCTGAAGAAGCATCGCGAGCGGGTCGAAGCCGCCGCACGCGAGGCCGACTATCTGCGCTCCTCGGTCGAGGAGCTGGAAAAGCTCAGCCCGCGCGACGGCGAAGAGGACGAGCTGGCCGAGAACCGGGCGCGGATGATGAAGGCCGAGCGCATCGCCGGCGACATCAACGAAGCCTCCGAGTTCCTGAACGGCAACGCCTCGCCGGTTCCGTTGATCGCTTCGCTGGTGCGCCGCCTCGAGCGCAAGAGCCAGGAGGCGCCGGGCCTGCTCGAAGAAACGGTCGAGCTGCTCGATGGTGCGCTCAACCAGCTCTCCGATGCGCAGATGGCGGTCGAGCGCGCACTGCGCAACACCGAATTTGATCCGAAGGAACTGGAGCGGGTCGAAGAGCGGCTCTTTGCGCTGCGCGCCGCCAGCCGTAAATATTCGGTTCCGGTCACCGAACTGCCGGCGCTTGCCGTCAGGATGGTCTCCGATCTCGCCGATCTCGACGCCGGCGAGGAGAGGCTGAAGCAGCTTGAAGGCCAGGTGGGCGTCGCCAAGGCGGCCTTCGATGTGGCGGCGCGTTCGCTTTCGGAAAAGCGGCACCACACGGCATCCGCCCTCTCGGCCGCCGTCATGGCCGAACTGCCGGCGCTGAAGCTTGAGCGCGCGCGCTTCATGGTGGAAGTGCAGAGCGATGCGGCGCAGGCGACCGCCGATGGCATCGACCTCGTCGAGTTCCATGTACAGACCAACCCCGGCACGCGGCCGGGACCGATCATGAAGGTCGCCTCGGGCGGTGAGCTCTCGCGCTTTCTCCTGGCGCTGAAGGTGGCGCTGGCCGATCGCGGCTCGGCGCCGACGCTTGTCTTCGACGAAATCGACACCGGTGTCGGCGGTGCGGTGGCCGATGCCATCGGCCAGCGGCTGAAGCGGCTTTCGAGCACCGTGCAGGTGCTCTCCGTCACTCACGCGCCGCAGGTGGCCGCGCGTGCCGCAACGCATCTTTTGATCTCCAAGGGCCCATCGGCCGAGAAGACGGAGATGATCTCTACCCGCGTCGCCCGCATGGACGACAAGGCGCGGACCGAGGAAATCGCCCGCATGCTCGCCGGCGCCTCGATCACCGAGGAGGCGAGGGCAGCCGCCGCGCGGTTGCTCGCCGGGACCGGCTAGAGCGACGTGCGTTCATATGAACGCACCAAGGACGCTCTCGAACTTTGATTCGAGAGCATCTTTCCGCCTCACGCGATCCACTTGAGAGAGGGATGCTCTAGATTCCCTAAGCCTTTTGGTTGAGTTGTTGCTCCGCTGCACCCGTGTTCTATTTCCTTTGCGCGGGTTGGGGGCAGTTCGGGCATGTGGGAGAAACTTCAGCACAGTCTGGAGATCCGGCTCGCGCAGATGCGCGCGCATCCGGAAGTGATCCTGCTTACCGCATTCGCCTATACCGGCCTTCTCCTGACGATGAAGGAAGCGGAGCGGCAGCTTGGCACCTTCGGGATTCTCTTGGCCGTTGCCATCGCCGCGATCACGGCTTATTTCACCGCAAGGCTGCGTGGCGCGCGCGATATCGACCCGCCGGAGGCAAGCGACGCCGAGCCGCTGCCTTTCGGATTGCTTCCGGTTCGCACGGAGGACGACCGTCGCTATCTTGTGCGCGTGCCGCCGTCAAAGGCGGTCGCCTATGAGGTTATCCGCAAGGCGCAGGGTGTCTTTCAGCGCGACACGACCGATCCTGAGGAGGACATGCGGGCGTTCTTCTTCGACCCTTACCGCTTGATCTGCCTGCAGGATGCAGGTGGGCACATTCTCGGCTTCGTTGACTACTATGCCTTCGAGAGAAACCACTTCAAACTGTTTCTGCAGGGCGACTATACCTTCGACAATCTGCTGACGGGCGCGCTGCTTGCCCATCCGCAGGCGCGAAAGGCGAAGGTCGTCTATCTTGCGACCATCCTCAATCTCAGTTTTCTGCTCGATTCCATGCGCGTCGAGCGCCGCCGGCAGAACGGTATTCTCGTCTGGGCGACGGTTTCGGCGATCCTCGAACACCACACGTTCCCAGCCGATGGCATCGATATCTACAGCATCGGCTGGGATAGGAGCGGAACTGCGATTTTGCGGATGTTTGGCCTGCTGCCGGTGAGCCGCGTCACGCGTGGGCAGGCGGAGGGCAAATGGATCTACAGCAAGCGTGGTGTGCGAAGAACGGATCTGGAGGCCATCCGCGCCCGCTACCAGAAGCGCTACGAACGCTGGTGCGAACTGGACCTAAGGCCGCTTTCGGCCATCGAGCCGGGCGTCGCCAATGCCGGGTGAGCGGCATCCCACTCGCCCGGACGGTCTTTTCTTTCCCACTGGTTGCTCTACAAAACGACTCCGAATCCGGAGTCTTCGCGTATGTCCAATGAACTGAAACCCGTCGAGAACCTCACCGAAGCGGAAGCGGCAGCGGAGCTCGCCTTTCTCGCCGCCGAGCTCGCCCGTCACGATGCGCTTTACCACGGGCAGGACGCGCCGGAGGTCTCGGACGCGGACTACGACGCACTCAAGCGGCGCAACGACGCGATCGAAGTGCGCTTTCCGGCGCTCGTGCGCGAGGACAGTCCTTCGAAGAAGGTGGGTGCAGCACCCTCCGTAACCTTCCAGCCGGTCGTCCATGCCCGGCCGATGCTGTCGCTCGACAACACTTTTTCTGACGAGGACGCGCGCGATTTTGTCGCCTCCGTCTACCGTTTCCTCGGGCAGTTGCCGGACAATTCGATCGCGTTTACCGCCGAGCCGAAAATCGACGGCCTGTCGATGTCGCTGCGCTACGAGAACCGTCGGCTGGTCACGGCGGCAACGCGCGGCGACGGCACGACCGGTGAAAACGTCACCGCCAATATCCGCACGATCGGCATGATCCCGCAGACGCTGCCGGCCGGTGCGCCCGATATCGTCGAGGTGCGCGGCGAAATCTACATGGCGAAATCGGACTTTGCCGCGCTCAACGCCGAGATGGCGGCACAGGGCAAGCCGCTCTATGTCAACCCGCGCAACACCGCTTCGGGGTCGCTTCGCCAGCTCGACGCCAAGGTGACGGCGGGCCGCAAGCTGCGCTTCTTCGCCTATGCCTGGGGCGAGATATCGCAGATGCCGGCCGATACCCAGCTGGGCATGGTCGAGGTGTTCAAGGCCTGGGGATTCCCGGTCAACCCGCTGATGCAGCGGCTGACATCTGCCGATGCGCTGCTGGAGCACTACCACCACATCGAGCGCGAACGGCCGGACCTCGATTACGATATCGACGGCGTCGTCTACAAGGTTGACCGGCTCGACCTGCAGGCCCGTCTCGGCTTCCGCTCGCGCTCGCCGCGCTGGGCGACGGCGCACAAGTTCCCGGCCGAGCAGGCGTTTACCCGGCTGACGGCCATCGACATCCAGGTGGGCCGCACGGGCGCGCTGACGCCGGTGGCGCGGCTGGAGCCGATCACGGTCGGCGGCGTTGTCGTCACCAATGCGACGCTGCACAACGAGGATTATATCAAGGGCCTCGGCAATTCGGGTGAGGCGATCCGCGAGGGCCGCGACATCCGCATCGGCGACATGGTGATCGTCCAGCGCGCCGGCGACGTCATCCCCCAGATCGTCGACGTGGTGATGGACGAACGCAAGGAGGGGAGCGAACCTTATCGTTTCCCGACCACGTGCCCGGTCTGCGACAGCCATGCGGTGCGCGACATCAACGAGAAGACCGGCAAGGTCGATGCGGTGCGCCGCTGCACCGGCGGCTTCGTCTGCCGCGCGCAGGCGGTCGAGCACCTGAAGCACTTCGTCTCGCGCAATGCCTATGACATCGAGGGCCTCGGCTCCAAGCAGATTGAGTTCTTCTTCGAAAGCGAGGACCCGACGCTTTCGATCCGCACGGCGCCCGATATCTTCACGCTGGAGAAGCGCCAGGCGGATTCCTTGACCAAGCTCGAAAACATCGACGGCTTCGGCCGGGTCAGCGTGCGCAAGCTCTATGAGGCGATCAACACGCGCCGCTTGATCGCGCTTCACCGCTTCATCTACGCGCTCGGTATCCGCCATGTCGGCGAGACGACGGCGAAGCTCTTGGCGCGTTCCTACGGCAACTACGAGCACTTTGGTTCGGCGATGAGTGAGGCGGCGATGTTTTCGGGCGACGCCTGGAACGAGCTCAACAGCATCGACGGCATCGGCGAGGTCGTCGCCCGCGCCATCGTCGAGTTTTACAAGGAGCCGCGCAACCTCGAAGTGGTCACCCGCCTGCTTTCCGAAGTGACGCCGGAAGCGGCGGAAGCGCCGGTTGCAAGCGACAGCCCGGTTGCCGGCAAGACCGTCGTCTTTACCGGTTCTCTCGAAAAGATGACGCGTGACGAGGCCAAGGCCAAGGCAGAAAGCCTTGGCGCCAAGGTGGCCGGCTCGGTGTCGAAGAAGACCGATATCGTCGTTGCCGGCCCCGGCGCCGGCTCCAAGCTCGACAAGGCCCGCGAACTCGGCGTTGAGACCATGGACGAGGACGAATGGCTGGCGCTGATCGGCGGGTAGCGGCTTCGTCTCGGCTTTGGATCAGTGGCCATGGAGGTCGCGCGGCATCCTGCGGCCGATGCGGTAGACGGCCGCCGGGGGAAGATTGCGCATGGTTCCGCCCGTGCGCTCGGCCTCGAGCCCCAACCGATCGAGCATGGAGCTTGGCACCGGGCAGCGTGGGCCATAGGTGAACTGATAGAAGCTTCCTTCGGGCCGCAGCCGGGTGAACGCGCCCGACAGAATGGCCATGACTTTGCGCGGCGGTAGGGAGAGCAGCGGCAAGCCGCTGACGACGGCGCCGAATGGCTTTGAAAACAAAGCATTGTTGGCGATTTGCGCCGCATCCATGCACAGCACCGTGGCCTTGGGAAAGCGGCTTTGCAGGACACGCGCGAAGTCCGGGCCGAACTCGACCAGCGTGAGCTCGCTTTCCGGGATCCCGCGATCGAGGAGCGCCCTGGTGAAGACGCCGGTGCCCGGGCCCAACTCGAGAACGGGCCCATCCATCGGAACGATATCTTTCGTCATGAGACGGGAGAGCGCTGGACTCGATGGGGCGATTGCAGCGACGCGGAGCGGCGCGGCCGCCCACGAGCGTAGGAAGCTGAGGTGATCAGAGCATTCGGAGCCGGCCATCAGCGCGCACCCTCGGTCTGGCGCATATCGCTCGGCTGCGTGAATTTTACCCCGGTAAGCTCTTCGGACACGTTCCAGAGGCGTGCGGCGACCGACTGGTCACGGGCAGCCTTTGCGACGCTCGCGACGCCGACGGGGCCCTTGAGCTCAAACAGCCCGGTTGGCCCGTAATACCCGCCGGGAACGGCCTGGTCCGCCGTTGCTGCAAGAAGCGTCGGCAAGGCGCCGGCTGCGGCCGATTGCGAAAGCAGCGGTTCCAGCACGTTCATGAGCCGTTCCATAAGCGAAGGACCTTTGCGCCCCAACTGTGGTCCGGAGCTCTGAAGGTCGGTGCGCGCGTAGCCGGGATGCGCGGCATCGCTCAAAATCCCCCAGCCGCCAGCGTCGCTGCGCCGCTGGAGCTCAAAGGTGAACATCAGCATGGCCAGCTTCGACTGGGCGTAAGCCCCAAAGGGACTGTAGTGGTCTCTCCATTGCAGATCGTCAAAATGGATCGCTGCCCGCATCTTGTGAACGCCGCTGCTCAGGTTGACCACGCGCGGCGCGTTTGCCCTGCGGAGTGCCGGCAGCAGTTGCGCTGTCAGGGCGAAATGGCTGAGGTAATTGGTGCCGAACTGGAGTTCGAACCTGTCTTTCGTCTCGTGTCGCGTGGGCGGGAACATCACCCCGGCATTGTTGATCAGTACGTCCAGCGGACGCTCCTGCGCCAAGAAAGAGCCAGCGAACCGCTCGACGGAGCTGAGGTCGGCGAGATCAAGATCGGCGTATCGGATGTTCGCCTGCGGCGTTTCGGCCTTGATCCGGGCAAGGGCGTTCGCGCCCTTGCCGGCGTTGCGGCCGGTCAGCACGACCTCGGCGCCTGCCGTGGCGAGGGCGGACGCGGTCTCAAAGCCGAGGCCGCCGGTGGCCCCTGTTACGACTATGAGGCGTCCCTCCTGTGAGGGGATGTCGTTTCTGGTCCAGTTCATCTATCTATCCTCTTTTAAAGAGCGTGTACTCACTCATTTTATGATCAAGCCACTATCGTTACGCAACGCCGGTCCAAAAGGCCTGAAAGCCGAGCTGCTTGAACTCCTCCATCCGTTCGGGCTGCCGTGCGACGAAATCCAGCGTCACCTCGGCGATGGCCTCCATCACGCCGGCGAGGAAAGCCGCCGGCTGTTCCCGTAACGCGCCTGAGGACAGGCTTTTGTCGAAGAGTTGCTGGATGTCCTCGAACGCGCGCGCACCCGCTACGCGGCTCTGCTCGAGGACGCGGTCGGAAACCACCAATTGGCGCATGGCCTTGCGGCGTGCCGGGTGCTTTGCGCCCCACTCGATGTAACGATCCCAGACATGACGCCACTGAGTGCGGTGGTCGGCATCACTCCGATAGCCGGCGAGCATTTCTTCCGCGATTTCACGCTTCAGTTCCAGGTAGAGCTCGTTGAGCAGGGCGTCCTTGTTTGGGAAGTAGATAAAGAGCGTGCCTTCGGCCACGCCTGCGCCCTTGGCGATGCGTGCGGTGGGGGCGCCTAGCCCCAGCTCGGCCATCGTGTTGATCGCCGATTCAAGTATCGCCTGTCGCTTTTCTTCACTGAGGGGACGCGCCATCGATTTCACCATTGCCTAAGTAATCACTCATTTATGTGGGTGATGACCGTCTGTCAAGAGGTGCAGGCGTTGGGTTCTGAGTAGGCTAGGCTCAGGCGAGTGTCCGAGGCCCATCGGGGGAGGCTCGCGTCTGCGTGAGTTGTGTTCTCAAAAAGTCAGAGCCCGGGCGAAAAAGAGCCGCCCGGAAATCCGGGCGGCTCCTGTTATCTGTAGCCGTCGGCGATCAGCCCTGCTGTTGAGCGGCTTCCTGGTCCATCCACATGAACTCCCAGACGTGGCCGTCGAGGTCCTGGAAGGAGATGCCGTACATGAAGCCGTAGTCGAGCGCCGGCTTCCACGGCTTGGCGCCGGCGGCGAGCGCCTTGGCGAGCATGTCGTTGACTTCGGCGCGGCTCCCCGCGGAAAGGGCGGTGATGACCTCCGTGCCCTTCCTGGCGTCGCTGATCTCGCCGGTGATGAAGTCGCGGAACTTCGGTTCCGTCAACAGCATGACGAAAATGTTGTCCGAGATCACCGTGCAGGCGGCGGTGTCGTCGGAGAACTGCTCGTTGAAGGTGAAGCCCAGTGCGGCGAAGAACGCGCGCGAGGCCTTCAGATCCTTGACCGGCAGGTTTACGAAAATCATGCGCATGAAATGCTCCTTGGAATGGATTTTCTGTTTTACAGATCAGCTCATTTCATCGATCGAATGAGCCAACTCCCTGAAATTACGCAACTCCGGGCTAGGCCGTTTTACGTTTCTCCTGGAATTGCACAAAGGACGAATGCCGGTCGACGATCCCGACACCGGCTCAAATATTTTTTTGAGCCGGGTTGATGTGGGGCGCAACCGCAGGTTTTCAAGCGGCGTCAACCTAGGCTGCCGGCGAAACGTTCGGCGAGGCGTTCGCGGCGGAAATGCTCGGCGACGAAGTCGACGAAGGCACGGGTCTTGGCCGGCAGCAGCGTGCGGCTCGAATAGTAGATAGAGATCGGCCCGGCATCGGCGTACCACTTGGGCACCAGGCGGCGCAGGGCGCCGGAAGCGAGGTACGGCAGCGCGTCCGGTACCGTGATGAGAGTGACGCCGAGGCCGAGGATTGCAGCCTCGCGCATGGCGGCAGGGTCGTTGACGGCGATCGTCTCCTTCGGTGTCGCCGCCATTTCTTCGCCCGCCGCGTTGCGCATTGTCCAGTGACGGATCCGCCCGCTCTGGCTCGAGCGCATGACGATGCCGTCGAGTACGGCAAGACCCTCGGGATCGAGCGGTATCGGCCGGCTTTCCATGTAAGCGGGGGAGGCGACGGCGATGATATGGGCGGGCGCCAGCACTCGCGAGACGATGCCCGGCGAAAGCTCGAAGCCGCCGCCGATCGCCGCATCGAAGCCTTCGGCGACGAGGTCCACCTGGCGATTGTCGAACTGCCAGTCGATGCGGATCGCCGGAAATTTTTTGAGAAAGGCCGGCAGCAGAGGCAGGATATGGGCGGTGCCGAAGGTCGGACTGAGGCTGACCTTGAGCACGCCGGCCGGCGCGCCTTTGTCGCCGGCGATGGCTGCGATCGCGCTTTGCAGCCCGTCGAGATTGTCCCGGATCGCCGCAAGGAAGCGTTCGCCTTCCTCCGTCAGCGTCAGCTTGCGGGTCGAGCGGTGAAACAGCCTGACACCGAGATTGCGCTCGAGCATTGCGACGTTGCGGCTGACCGCCGCTGGCGTCAGACCCAGCCGGCGCGCTGCGCCGGAGAAGCCGGCATGTTCGGCGCTGCGCACGAAGGATTCGAGATTGGCGAGCGTTTCCATGGCGATATTCAAGTGATCGTTGAAGATGATGAAAGCGATTGCGGACTTATGCTAGCGGAATGAAATGGCAATATCCACTCCATCGAAACGCATTGGAGTGAATGTTCATGTCTGAGACCACAAAATCCCTCGCCGGCAAGGCTGCCCTCGTCACCGGCGGCTCGCGCTCGATCGGTGCCGCGGTTGCCAAGCGCCTGGCAAAAGACGGCGCTGCCGTCGCCATCACCTATCACGGCTCGCCTGACAAGGCGGCGGCGGTCGTTGCCGAAATCGAGACCGCAGGTGGCCGGGCGGTGGCGATCAAGGCGGATGCCGGCGATGCTGCCGCCGTGCGTGCCGCCGTTGCCGAGACGGTCAAGCTTTTCGGCAGCGTCGACATCCTCGTCAACAATGCCGGCATCGCGCTTGGGGGGCCGATCGATGAGATCACCGAAGCCGACTATGCCAGGATGATCGCCGTCAACGTCACCGGCGTCTTCGTCGCAACGCAGGAGGCGGTGCGCAGCATGAAGCCGGGCGGCCGCATCATTCACATCGGCTCTTCCATGGTGCGCTATGCGGCTTTCCCGACGGCCTCGCTCTACACGCTGACCAAGGGGGCCGTCGCTGGCTTCAACCGCAGCCTGGTGCGCGACCTCGGCCCGCGCGGCATCACCGTCAATACGGTTCATCCCGGCCCGACCGACACCGACATGAACCCGGATGGCGGGCCGGTCTCGAAGATCGTCGGCCCCGGCATGGCGATCGGCCGCTATGGCAGGCCGGAGGAGATCGCGAGCGTCGTTGCCTATCTCGCCAGCCCGGAAGCCGCCTTCGTCACCGGTGCCGACATTGTCGCCGACGGCGGCTTTACCGCCTGACCGGGCGCAGTCGAACCGAGCCCACGATCCGCCGGTCGGCGGATCAGCACACGTCCAGTTCCAATCAGCGTCATGGCTTTCGCCGAACGAGAGGCGGGCCGGCGCAACGACAAGGAGACCCAACATGTCTATCGGTATCATCGGCTCCGGCAACATCGGCGCAGCCTTCGCCCGGGCGCTTGCCAAAGCCAACATTCCCGCTGTCATCGCCAACAGCCGCGGGCCGGAAAGCCTGAAAGCGCTGACCGATGAGCTCGGCCCCTTCATCACCGCCGGGACGCGTGAAGAGGCGGCGAGCGCCGACATTGTGCTCGTCGCCGTCAACTGGTCGAAGCTGCCGCCGGCGCTTGCGGGCTTGCCCGCCTGGAACGGCCGCATCGTCATCGATGCCAACAACCCGATCGAGGCGCCGCTGTTCAAGCCGGCCGAGCTTGGCGGCCGCCTGTCGAGCGAGATCTTTGCCGATCTTGTGCCTGGCGCCCGCGTCGTCAAGGCCTTCAACCACCTGCAGGCGCATCTCGTTTCCGGCGATCCACAAGCCGAAGGCGGTCGACGTGTGCTGTTCATCTCCGGTGACGACGCTGCTGCGAAGGGGGAGGTGGCCCGGTTGATCGACCGCCTCGGTTTCTTCGGCCTCGACCTTGGTCCGCTCTCGGTTGGTGGGAGCCTCGCACAGTTCCCCGGCGGCCCGCTGCCGACGCTCAACCTCGTCAGGTTCGGGTGAGATTGGCGACCGGATGGCGACGCCGCTCAGCGTCGCCATGGGCCCTCAGGCTGCAGCGGCCGATCTTGCCGGTGATCACACTGCCGACCGGTCCCTCCTTCGATGATACGGGACTTCTTCAGCAGGCGGCGCTTGCCGGTCTGGGCGCCGGCTTGCTGCCGGCGGCCATGGTGGCGCTGGATATCGAGGCGGACCGCCTGGTGCAACTGGCAAGCGAAACGCATATCGAGGCCTTTGCCCTTGTCTATCCGGAAACGAATGCCGGCCAGCCAACGATCGCGGCGTTTCGGGATTGGGTGCTCGATGCTGCTCGGTCGAGCCGGCACGCAGGACCACAGGATTGAGCGGCGCCTCGGCTTTTCTGCTTGCTTTCTGTCGGCGACCACCTAGTGGCCTATCGGGCGATGCAGTCCCGGCACTGAGTCAGTGGGCCGTGCGCATCGTGGTCGGTGCATCGCCAGTGAATTCCACGTTGATACGCTGCAAAATCTAAGGTTGAATTCCAAGGATCAATCGGAGGCCGACGGGAGAGAAAATGAACTTGGCAGCGTGGCACTATTTTTTGGCCCTTGAGCGGGATTTGATCAGAACGCTGGATTACGTTGAGCTGCATCCCGACAACGCTGACGCATTCTCCAACGAGTATGCGAAGCTCCTACTGCTTGTTGGAAGTGAAGTAGACGTAGTTGCGAAACAACTGTGCAGGACCGTTCCGGGCGGTGACAATGCCAATAATATCCTCGGCTATCAGCAGGCTTTGACAGCGGCATTTCCCGGCATCTATTCCGTCGACATCAACATTTCGAGATACTCGATGTCATTCAAGCCGTGGCAGGCTTGGGAAGAGGAGTCGAATTCGCCGACATGGTGGAAGGCCTACAACGAAGTTAAGCATGAGCGAAATTCGAACTATCGCGTCGCCAATCAGGGAAATGTAGCTACAGCCTTCTGCGGGCTCCTCGTTCTGCTAATGTACCACTTCCGGAAGTATGAACTCCAGCCGTATCCGCAGTTGCTTGAGAGAGGTTTCCCGGACAGTCTCGTCGTCGGAGGAAACCACGACCTCCCAGGGCTCAACTATACCCATGAGGGCGCGTTTGCAGCTTGGGAGCAATCATAGCCGCTCGCCACAGACCATTCTGTCTAGGCGCGAAGACGGTTCGGAAAATATGCTCGCTCAACCAACTTTGTTCTAGGTAGATGCGTCGAGGTCGTGGCGACGTGATGTGCCGAGGAGGCGGGGATAGCTGGCGACTTCTTTCTATCTCACCCCCGATAGCGCAGCGCCTCCACGAGCAGCGCGAAGGCCGGCGAGGACTGGCGGCGGCTCGGGTAATAGAGGTGGTAGCCGGGGAATGGGTCGCACCAGTCTTCGAGCACGCGGATAAGCCGGCCCTCGGCAATGTAAGAGAGCACTGATTCTTCCGGCGCGAAGGCGAGGCCGAAGCCGGAAAGGCAGGCGGTGAGCCGGTGTGACAGCCGGCTGAAGACAAGCTGTCCATCGACGCGAACCTTCAGTTCACGGCCGTCCTTCTCGAATTCCCAGGCATAGATGCCGCCATAGGTCGGAAGTCTGAGGTTGATGCAGCGGTGCTGGGTCAGGTCCTGGGGGGCAACCGGACGCGGGTGTTTCTCGAAGTAACCGGGTGTTCCGACGACCGCCATGCGCATGTCGGGCCCGATGCGCACGGCGATCATGTCCTTGGCGACCTGCTCGCCGAGACGGACGCCGGCGTCATAACGTTCGGCGACGATATCGGTGAGGCCGTAGTCGATGATGATCTCGACCTTGATATCGGGATAGTCGGGCAGGAGCTTTTCGAGCTTCGGCCAGAGCACGGTTTCTGCCGCATGCTCGGCGGTGGTGATGCGGATCGTACCTGCGGGCTTGTCCCTAACCTCGCTCAGCGCCGTCAGCTCGGTTTCCAACTGCTCGAAGTGCGGGACGATGGTGCCGAGCAACCGCTCGCCCGCCTCGGTTGGGGAGACGCTGCGGGTGGTGCGGGTCAACAGGCGCACGCCAAGCCGTGTCTCGAGCGCCCGCATGGTGTGGCTGAGCGCCGATTGCGAAACGCCGAGCTGGGCGGCGGCCCTTGTGAAGCTGCGCTCGCGCGCTACGGCCGCGAAGGCGAGCAGGTCGTTGATGTTCTCACGCAGCATTCATGAATCCTTCTCATAGGTCCATGCCGTTTATACCATCTAATCGCAGGCAGCAGCCATGGCTAGATTGTGCACAGCAACAGGGCAGACGACGGCTCGTCGCGGCCACCCAAGGAGAGGAAGCCATGGAGATCAGGAGAAGCGGGTCGCAGCCTTCGGCCAGGGGGCCTGAGGACTGGTTTACGGGAACGGTGCGCATCGACCCGTTGTTTGCCGTGCGGGAGCCGGCGCGCGCCGCCGGCAACACCGTCACCTTCGAGCCCGGTGCCCGCACGGCCTGGCATACGCATCCGCTCGGCCAGGTGCTGATCGTCGTTTCAGGCTGCGGCCGCGTGCAGCGCGAGGGCGAGCCGATCGAAGAGATCCGGCCGGGCGACGTTGTCTGGTTCGAGTCGGGTGAAAAACACTGGCACGGAGCCGCGCCGACGACCGCCATGACCCATATCGCCATCCAGGAATCGCTCGACGGCAAGGCGGTTGACTGGATGGAAAAGGTGACGGACGCCGAGTACGGCGCCAAGGCGGAGTAGACACGACAATGGACGTCACGTCGGTGAAGAACCATTCAACGCGCAAGGCGGCCGTGCTGGCGATCATCATCGTCAGCTACCTGATGATCGTGCTCGACATCTCGATCGTGATCACCGGCCTGCCGAAAATCCGCGACGAGCTGCAGTTCAGCGATGCCGGGCTTTCCTGGGTGCACAGCGCCTATACGCTCGCCTTTGGCGGCTTCCTGCTGCTGGGCGCGCGGGCGGGTGACATACTCGGACGTCGCCGCATGTTCATTGCCGGGCTTGCCGTTTTCACGGCCGCCTCCGCGGTCATCGGGCTCGCGCCGTCGCCGGCGTGGCTGCTGGCCGCCCGCGCCGTGCAAGGCTTCGGCTCGGCCATCCTCGCGCCCGCCACGCTGGCGTTGATCCAGACGCATTTCACCGAAGGACCGGAGCGCACCCGGGCGGTCGCCTATTACAGTTCGGTCGCCGGCATCGGCGCCACCTTCGGCATGGTGCTTGGCGGCCTGCTCGCCGGCTGGCTCAGCTGGCGGGTCGGCTTTTTCATCAACCTGCCGATCGGGATCGCCCTGATGCTGGCGGCGCGCGCTTACGTCGGGGAGACGGAACGGCGCACCGGTGAATTCGACCTCGCCGGCGCGGTGAGTTCGACGCTCGGGATGACCGCGCTCGTCTACGGCATCGTCCGCTCGGCGGAGAAGGGGGCGCACGACCCGCTGACACTATCGGCGCTTGCCTTCGGCCTTCTGCTGCTTGCCGCCTTCGTCGCCATTGAACGGCGCGCCGGGCAGCCGATCATGCCGCTCAGGCTCTTTTCGAGCCGCGAGCGCGTCGGGGCCTATCTGGCGCGCGTGCTTTTCCTGGCGGCGATGATCGGGTTCTTTTTCTTCTTCACCCAATATCTTCAAGGGGTCCTTCACCTCGATCCGCTGGCCTCCGGTCTCGCCTTCATTCCGGCGACACTCACCAATTTCGTCGCGGCGATCTCCGTTCCTCGGCTGACCCCACGGTTCGGCAATCGGCGGCTGCTTGCCTTTGGGCTGGTCGCCGCGCTGATCGGCATGATCTCTATCAGCCAGGTCTCGGCCGAAACGTCCTATCTCTTCGGCATGGCGCCACCCTTGATGCTGATCGGGCTCGGCCAGGGCTTCACCTTGAGCCCGCTGACGGTCGCCGGCATTGCCGGTGTGGCGCCCGGTGACGCGGGGGCGGCCGGCGGCGTCGTTAATGTCGCCCACCAGCTCGGCAATTCGCTCGGCCTCAGTGTGCTCGTCGCCGTCGCAGCCTTCGGTGCGGATGGGCTTGCCGGCAGCCACCTGCTCGCCCATCGGGTCGACAACGTTCTCATCGGCTGCACGGTGCTGCTGGCGCTGGCGCTCGTGGTCGTCGCGCTGGTTGTCCGGCCGCGCGCTGTGACGCGGGTCGAGCTCGTGGCAAAAAGCCGCCCGCTCGCCTGTCAAAATTGCCGCTCGGTTTCCCTCAATCCGGCGGCGTCATAAGGGAGCATGACAATGCAGAAACGTAAGCTAGGAAAAAGCAGCCTCGAAGTCTCGGCGATCGGTTTCGGCTGCATGGGCCTCAGCTACGGCTATGGTCCGGCGACGGACCGTGCCGATGCGATCCGGTTGATCCGCGCAGCCCATGAGCTTGGCGTCACTTTCTTCGACAGCGCCGAGGCCTATACCGGCAACGAGGATCTGGTCGGCGAGGCGCTTGGGCCGATCCGTGATCAGGTGGTTGTCGCCACCAAGTTTGGCTTTGTGAGTGGCGATGTCAGCCAGGGCATGGACAGCCGTCCTGAACGCATCCGCCATGTTGCCGAAACCGCGCTGAAGCGGCTGCGGACCGACCGCATCGATCTCTTCTACCAGCACCGCGTCGATCCGAACGTGCCGATCGAGGACGTCGCCGGCACGGTGAAAGAGCTGATTGCCGAGGGCAAGGTCGGGCATTTCGGCCTGTCGGAGGCGGGCGTCGACTCGATCCGCCGGGCGCATGCGGTGCAGCCGGTGACGGCGCTGCAGAGCGAATATTCGCTCTGGTGGCGGGAGCCGGAGGCGGAAATCCTGCCGCTTCTCGAAGAACTCGGCATCGGGTTCGTGCCCTTCAGTCCGCTCGGCAAGGGTTTTCTGACCGGCGCGATCAACGAGAACACGACCTTCGACAACAGCGATTTCCGCATGATCGTGCCGCGGTTCGCAGCCGACGCGCGCCAGGCCAATCAGGCATTGGTCGATCTGCTCGGCGCCATCGCCGAGCGCAAGGGTGTGACCAAGGCGCAGATCGCGCTCGCCTGGCTGCTCGCGCAAAAGCCCTGGATCGTGCCCATCCCCGGTACGACGAAGCGGCATAGGCTCGAAGAAAACCTGGGGGCGGCAGGCGTCGCGCTCACGCCCGGGGACCTTGGTGAAATCCAGGCGGCGATCTCCGCCGTCGAGGTGCAAGGCGCCCGCTATCCGCAGCATCTGCAACAGCGGGTTGGCCGCTGAGCCAGCCTCGATAGTCACCAAGCCATCGGGCGGGCCGTGCGGCCGATGGCTAACTATTGGCGCCGGCCCTGCCGGGTGTGGCAGGTTTTCTTTTGCTCTCCAGCGTGGGTTGCACCCGTGCGGGTTGAGCACCGTGAGAGGCCGCCTGTGGAAGTCAGGCGTGCTGTCGGCGTCATCAAGCTGTCATCAATCCGATTGTTTTTTTGCGCTGCACAAGATAGAGCTTTGCAGCCGAATTTTGTGCAAATGCCCGCTGGCGGAGCAGGTTTGTCGCCATGCCGCAGGGCAGGGCGTCACCATCCTTAAGGGTGGGGCGCCGTCGCGGATTGGAGGGTCCGGAGATGAAGACTTTCACCACCATCGCCGAGCTGCGCGCGGCCCTTGCCGAACACAGGCGGGCGGGCAAGACCGTCGGCTTCGTGCCGACCATGGGCTACCTGCATGTCGGCCATATGGAGCTGATGCGCCGGGCGCGTGAGGAAAACGACATCGTCGTCGCCAGCATCTTCGTCAACCCGCTGCAGTTCGGCGCCAACGAAGATCTCTCCAAGTATCCGCGCGATCTTGCCCGCGATCAGGCGATGCTTGAAGCGGGCAACGTCGACTATCTCTTCGCGCCCGGCGTTTCCGACATGTATCCGCGGCCGATGGAAACAGTCGTCGACGTGCCGACGCTTGGCAGCGAGCTTGAAGGATCGGTCCGCCCCGGCCATTTCGCCGGCGTTGCCACCGTCGTCACCAAGCTCTTCAACATCGTCCAGCCGGACCGCGCCTATTTCGGCGAGAAGGATTTCCAGCAGTTGCAGATCATCCGCCGCATGGTGGACGATCTCGCCCAGCCGGTGACCGTCATCGGCGTGCCGACAGTGCGCGAGGCCGACGGGCTCGCCTGTTCGTCGCGCAATGTCTATCTGACCCCAGAGGAGCGTCGCGCCGCAGCGATCGTGCCCAAGGCATTGGAAGAGGCTGCGCGTCTGGTTGCCTCCGGTATCAGCGATGTGGCCGCGCTCGAAAAGGCCGTCACCGATTATCTCGCGGGCGAGCCATTGGCCAGGCCCGAGGTCGTTGCCGTGCGTGATCCCGAGACGCTCGAAACCATCGAAACGATCGGCGACAGACCGGTACTGCTCTTGCTCTTCGTTCGCTTCGGCACGACCAAGCTGCTCGACAACCGGGTCATCGCGCCGAAGTCCGCGCAATTTGCAAAGGTCGCCTGACATGAGCGTACAGACCGCGAAACGCCGCCTAAGCCCTGCCAACATCGAGGCGCTGAAGGGTGATCGTCCGATCGTCAGCCTCACGGCCTATACGACGCCGATCGCAAGGCTGCTCGATCCGCATGTGGATTTCCTGCTGGTCGGCGATTCGCTCGGCATGGTGCTCTATGGTCTCGATACGACGGTCGGCGTCACGCTCGACATGATGATTGCCCATGGCCAGGCGGTGATGCGCGGCTCGGAGCGCGCCTGTGTCGTCATCGACATGCCCTTCGGCTCCTACCAGGAATCGAAGGAACAGGCGTTCCGCAGTGCCGCGCGCATCCTGAAGGAGACCGGCTGCAGTGCGGTCAAGCTCGAGGGCGGGGCGGAGATGGCCGAGACGGTCGCGTTCCTCGTCAGCCGCGGCATACCGGTGCTCGGCCATGTCGGCTTGATGCCGCAGCTCGTCAACACGACGGGCGGCTATCGCTCCGTTGGCCGCAACGACAAGGAAGTGGCGAAGATCCGCCGCGACGCCAAGGCGATCGACGATGCCGGCGCCTTTGCCATCGTCATCGAGGGGACGGTCGAGCCGGTCGCCCGCGATATCACCGCGGAACTGCGCTCGCCGACCATCGGCATCGGCGCATCGCCCGCCTGCGACGGCCAGATCCTCGTCTCGGATGACATGCTCGGCCTCTTCAACGACTTCAAGCCGCGCTTCGTCAAGCACTTCGCCGAGCTTGCCCCGGCGATCTCCAAGGCTGCCGAGGAGTACGCGGCCGAGGTGAAGGCGCGTACCTTCCCGGGTATCGAGCACACGTTCCAGGCCAAGAAGTAAGGCGGCAGGCCCGCACGAACCTTAAATTCCCCGGGGGCAAAACGCACCGGTTTCCCGGTCGGTGCGCATTTTGTTCAAGCCTTGTTCGGGCAAGGCATCATAAAATTCAATCAATGTATCAGCGCATTTGAATTGTTGCCGAAGGCGCAAGCGCCTATCAGTCCGGCACCGGCCGCACGGCGCTTGCATCGCCTCGGCCGGCGGAGGTTTCCATGACAAAAGACGAATTCTGGGAAGGCGTGCGCGGCGGCTTTCCCATCATGCTCGCGGCATCGCCCTTCGGCGCGCTGTTCGGGGCGCTTGCGGTCGACAACGGCTTTACCATCGCCGATGCGGTGTTCATGAGCGCGACGGTCTATGCCGGCGCCAGCCAGATGGTCGGCATCGAGCTTTTCGGCAATCACGTCCAGCCTTGGCTGGTCGTGCTTTCGGTCTTTGCCGTCAACTTCCGCCACGTGCTCTATTCGGCCTCGATCGCCAAATATGTCCGGCATTTCACCTTCGGGCAGAAGTTCCTCGCCTTTTTCCTGCTGGTCGATCCGCAATATGCCGAGACCGAGAAGCGCGGCGAGCGCGGGCTGGCGATCACGTTTTCCTGGTATCTCGGCTTCGGCCTCGTCATCTACATTCCCTGGATCATCAACACGCTGGTCGGCGCGATCTTCGGGCAGATGATCGGCGACCCCAAGGCGATCGGCCTCGATGTGCTGCTGCCGGTCTATTTCATGGGGCTGGTGATGGGCTTCCGCAAACGCGACCGGTTCCTGCCGATCGTCACGGTTTCCGCGCTTGCGTCGGTCGCCGGCATGCATTTCGTCGGCTCGCCCTGGCATGTGAGCATCGGCGCACTTGCCGGCATCGTGCTTGCCGCCTGCCTGCCGCCGAGCGAGCGGGCAGCCGCACCCACCGGCGTCGAGAAGGAGGCGTGACGATGGATCCGCAACACCTCAACCTCATCTATCTCATCATCGCGGCTGCAGTCGCGACCTTCCTGACGCGCGTCGGCGGCTACATCCTGATCACGCAGATGAAGCAGATCCCGCCGCGGCTGGAGGCCGCACTCAACGCCGTTCCGGCGGCGGTCCTGACGACGCTGGTGGCACCGGCCTTCGTTTATGGCGGGCTCGACGTGACGATCGCGATGTTCGTCGCCTTCGCCATCGCGCTCGGCTTCAACCTCTCGACGCTGCGCATGCTCGTCATCGGCTGGGTGGTGGTGATGCTGATCCGCCACGTGGTGCTGTAGGTTCCTTGCTTCTAGCGGGCGCGCTTCAATGCCGCACGGGCGGCGCGCATCGACTGGCATTGGCGGCGCGTCCCTCGTGGATTATCATCCCTTGCGTACCGGAGAGGTACGGTAGCACCGCAGGTGCTGTCAGACGTGCGACGTCGCTGCAACAACGCAGAGCCTCCCGGCGGTGGAGGAGTAACCATGTTAGCCAGGATCTCGATTGCCCTCCTGCTGGCGCTCGCGCCGGCAGCGGCCTTTGCCAATCAGTGCCCCACCATTATGGCTGCGATCGACGCGGCGATGCCGACTGCGAAACTGTCCGAGGCCGACATGGCCAAGGTCACGGAGTTGCGTAAGAAGGGCGAAGAGCAACACAAGGCGGGCGATCACGCTGCCTCGGAGGCGACGCTCGGCGAAGCCAAGAAGCTGTTGGGAATCTAAGTGCAAAGGCCGGTTTTCCGGTCTATTGCCGCCGTGTGGGCCTCGTCGCCAAGAGGCGGCTGCGGCGCGCAATGCCTGTTGCCCGGGCTCCCAAACAGGAGCCCGGGCAGAGCGCCTGACTCAGCGTGAAAGCGCTGCCGTTGCGGTCTTCAGCCAGTCGCGGGTTTCGTCGCTGGCCAGCAGCGGCATCAGCTTTTCGCGTGTCTCGGCATGGTAGGCGTTGAGCCAGTCGAGCTCCTCATCCGTCAGCAGCGCCGGCAGCACGAGGCGGCGGTCGATCGGGCAGTAGGTGATGGTATCGAAGCCGAGCATCGGCAGGTCGCCGCCGTCGACCATCGTTGCCGGCTGCACCACGATCAGGTTTTCAATGCGGATGCCGAAGGCGCCGGGGCGGTAGTAGCCGGGCTCGTTGGACAGGATCATGCCGGGCAGCAGTTCCTGTGTTGCAAGACGGGCGATGCGCTGCGGGCCTTCATGCACCGAGAGATAGGAGCCGACGCCGTGGCCGGTGCCGTGGGCATAGTCGGCGCCGGCCTTCCAGAGCGCGATGCGGGCCAAGGGGTCGAGATCGACGCCGCGCGAACCCGTGGGGAAACGAGCCGTGCTGATCGCGATCATGCCCTTCAGCACCAGGGTGAAGAAGCGCTTCTGTTCCTCGGGAACTGCGCCGATCGCGACCGTGCGGGTGATGTCGGTGGTGCCGTTGATGTATTGCGCACCGGAATCGATCAGGAACATGGTGCCCGCTTCGATCGCCTGATCGGTGGCGGTGGTGACGCGGTAGTGCATGATCGCCGCATGGGCGCCGGCGCCGGAGATCGTGTCGAAGGAGATGTCCTTCAGCGGGTTCTGCATCCGCTCGCCGACGGTGGCGCGGGCGGCTTCAAGTTGGTTCGTGGCGCCGATCTCGGTGACCGTGCCGGGCTGCTGCCTGTCCAGCCAGGCGAGGAACTCGACCATGGCGGCACCGTCCTGCAGGTGGGCGCGGGTCGAACCGTCGATTTCGGCCTTGTTTTTCTGGGCGCGGGGCAGGCGGGCCGGGTCGACCGCTTCGACCACCTTGCCGCCCTTGGAGCGGATCAGCTCGGAGATGGCAAAGGAGGCGAGATCCGGGTCGATCATTACGGACGTGCCGGCAGCGCCCAGCGCGGCCAAGCGATCGTCGAAAGTCGCGGGCGCGACGATGTCTGCGATCTGGGTGAGATAGGCTTCCTGCTCGATGCCGGTCTTGCGCTTGTCGAGGAAGAGTTCGGCGCGGCCGTCGGCATGGATGATGGCGCGGGCGAGCGGATGCGGCGTGTGCGGCACATCGCTGCCACGGATGTTGAAGGTCCAGGCGACGGAGGAGGGGTCGGTCAGGATGACGGCGCTGGCGCCTGCCTTGTCGAGGCCGGCAGCGATCGTCGCGATCTTGTCCTTGGCAAGCGCACCGGCATGTTCGATGGGCTGAATGGTGACCTTGCCGAGCGGAGCTGCGGGACGGTTCGCCCAGATCCGGTCGAGCGGGTTATGATCGAGGAAGACGAGGGAGCCGCCGATGACGGCCAGCGCCTTTTCCAGCCGGCGCACTTCGGCGCCGGTGTGCAGCCACGGGTCGATGCCGAGCTTGAAGCCTTTGGCCCCATGGTTCTCCAGCCAGAGATGCGGCGGCTCGCCGATGAGATCGCCACCGGTGAAAACGCTGCCGTCGACCTGTTCCTTCAGCTGCGTGACGTAACGTCCGTCGACAAAGACGACCGCTTCACGCTGCGTGATGAGGGCGATGCCGGCCGAACCGGTGAAGCCCGTCAGCCAGGAAAGGCGCTCGGACGAGGCAGGCACATACTCGCCCTGGAATTCGTCGGCGCGCGGCACGAGAAAGCCGTCGATGCCAAGGGCCGCGAAGGAGGCGCGCAGGGCTTCGGTGCGCTCCTTGCCGAATTGCGGCGTGGAGGTGACTTCAAAAGACTGAAACATGGGGGAATTCCGGTAGATTGAGCGGCAAACCGCGGGAAAGATGGCGCCATGTTAGCGGAAATCGCCCTTGCCGGGAAAGAGGCGATATCCTGTAAGCAGCCGTGGCCCACGGTTCTCACAATGCTTGCGGTTGTGGGCCGCCAGGGAGAGCAATTGCTCATTCATCATACATATGCGCTCAGTGCATGGCACCCATGCTCAGAAGTCTCTATCTCTATCGGAATAATAGTTTATAAGCCGCCTCAACGAACACGGACGAACATCCGGTGGTTCAAAAGACTGCGGTTCCGAGAATAGTTGGTCATTCTGTTCTCCTCCTCCCTCAAGGGTGGCCAATTTCGGAACGGTAGACGCCCGCTCGAGCACTCCTCCTCCTCAGGCTCGCGGGCATGGTTGGTCACAAGCCAGCCAGCAGGCGATGCCCCTGGCATCGCCTTTGTTTCGAAAGGCCGCCCGTCATGATAGACGTGGCGGCCTTTTCGTTTTTCCACGATGGTTACACTTGGAGATCTGCCCCTCACCCTAACCCTCTCCCCGCAGGCGGGGCGAGGGGACGTGTCCGATTGCTCGCCCTCAGCGAGGCGCGTTGGCATCCGATGCGGCGGTCGGCACTGACTGGCATGATTGAGTGGGAGAGCGCCGCAAAATCCCTTCGCCCCGCGTGCGGGGAGAAGGTGCCGGCAGGCGGATGAGGGCGCTCTCCTCACCGCGTGGATGAGGTGAGCTCCCCCCACGGCGCGGATGAGGGGCAGCGTCAATAGGGCAGGCGGATAATCCGCGCCCTCACTTCTCCAGATGAATTGTCACCCAGCCATTGCGCCAGATGGTGCGGACATGGCGCAGGTGCTGGCCGTTGTAGTGGGCGAGCACTTTCCAGCGCTGTTCGGCGAGAATGCCCGAGAGGATCACCGAGCCGCCGGGGGCGAGGTTGGCGACGAGTTGTGGCGCCATCTTCATCAAGGGACGTGCGAGGATGTTGGCGATGATGAGGTCGAACGGGCCGTTGGTGCTGAAGGCGGTCGAATGAAAGCCCGGAGCGGTGGCAAAGGTCATGCCGGTGACGACGCCGTTGACCCGGGCGTTTTCCTCGGCGACGCGGGTGGCGATCGGGTCGATGTCGGTGGCAAGCACCGGCACGTGCATGAGCTTCCAGGCGGCGATCGCCAAGACGCCACTGCCGGTGCCGAGATCGAGCACGTTCTTCACGGTGCGGGTGCGCGCGACGGAAGCGAGCACTTCGAGGCAGCCGGCTGTCGTGCCGTGATGGCCGGTGCCGAAGGCCTGGCCGGCATCGATCTCGATGGCGATTTCGCCGGTCTTGACCTTGTCGCGGTCGTGCGAGCCGTGCACGACGAAGCGGCCGGCGCGCACCGGCGCCAGGCCCTCGAGCGATTTGGCGATCCAGTCGATATCCGGCAGCACTTCGCGCTCGATCGGAAGATGGGCGAAGTCTTGGGCAAGCGCGTCGGTGAGGCGTTCGTTCACGCTCTCCTCGTCGGCCGTCATCATGTAGATCGAGGCTTCCCAGACGTCGCGCTTCTCGTCGACTTCCGTCGTGCCGATGGCAAAGTCCTCTTCGCCGAAGATCGCGCTCAAGCGATCGAGCACGGCTTCCGCCTGCTTCTCGGTGGTGGTGACGAAAAGTCTGATCTCGCTCAAGGCCCTGTCCTTCGGCTGGCAAATCCGCCGCCCGCCTCAAGCCGCAAGGGCGGCGCGCCGGGCGGCGGCAATCGTGCGCTGTGCGCTATCACGATTGCTCCACAAAGGCAAAGCGCCGGACAGGGCCGGCGCTTCGAAGTTTTCGCTTGATGGCGAGGGCTCAGCCCTTGGTGAGGTTTTCCAGTTTCTTGACCGCCGTCTCCGGGTTTTCCTCGTAGGCGATCGTGCCGGAGAACTTGCCATTGGCGTCGAGCAGGAACACGGACGCGGTATGGTCCATGGTGTAGTCGCCATCGGGTTTTGCGGCGTCGACCGGCACCTTCTTGGCGTAGACGCGGAAGCCCTTGACCATCTCCAACACCTTGTCGGCCGGGCCGGAAATGCCGGTGATGCGCTTGGAGACGTTGGAGACGTACTGGCCGAGGATTTCCGGCGTGTCGCGCTCGGGATCAACGGTGATGAAATAGGCCTGCAGCTTGTTGCCTTCAGGGTCGACCTTCTCCATCCAGCCGTTCAGCTCGAACAGCGTCGTCGGGCAGACTTCCGGGCAATGGGTGAAGCCGAAGAACAGCGCGGTCGGCTTGCCGGTGAAGGCCTTTTCGGTGATTTCCTTGCCGTCCTGGGCGACGAGCGTGAAGGGAACGCCGAAGGGGCCAGTGGCGGCCTGCTCTTTCGACTGGGTCATCTCATAGGTCAGCCAGCCCAGAATGCCGGCCATGGCGACGACGGCGACCCAGAGGACGATGCGGATGGTTTTCATGCGTGCTACCGATTTCGTTGGGGCCTCAGGCGGCCGTGTCCGGTTGATCGGACGTTGATACCGCCTTCGTGCAGCCTGCGCAAATGGGACAATTGCCGCAGGTTGTGGCGGGGAACCTCTCGTTGCCCGGCTGCCCCTCATCCCGCTGCCGCGACCTTCTCCCCGCAGGCGGGGAGAAGGGGCCTTGTGGCGATCCTTCGCCTTAACAATGAACCCTGGTGCGCCTGCGCCAAAGGTGGAAGAACCGCACGGCGGTGTTTCGCGCGCGCTCGCCCCTTCTCTCCGCAAGCGGCGAGAGGGTTAGTCCTCGGGTTAAACCCGAGGAGAGGGGCAAACCTCCTCGATTGCGGCTAAAAACACCAGGAAAGGCCCGACTGGGCGAGCGCCAGGAACATCTCTGCGCCATTCTCCATCCAGCCGCGGAAGGCCAGCAGCAGGACGACGGCGATCGCGGCCGCAAGGCTTGCGGCGAGGGGAAGGCGGATCGAGCGCTGTGTTTTCGTGTTCATCGCATCATCATAACAGTTCGGACGGAGAGGGGAAGTCGGCCCGTCCGTCGGGCCGACCGTGGCCAGCCATTGGCCTGCCGCTGGAAAAGGGGTCGAAAACCACACCCGACGCGCTGATGGATTGTGCCTGTAAATACCGGGAAAACCGGCGCCTGCAGCAAATATGCGCGATTTCGAAAATAAGGTGGTTTCCCTGGGGATCCGCGAGGCGCCTTAGCGAATGTTTAAGGTCTGTTTGACACTGTTTTTTCACGCGGGAGGAGTGTTCGTGCTCTGACATGACATGAGGTCATCCGGTTTGATCCGCCCGGCTTTCCGTATTGATCGAGGAGGATCCGCTTCGTGCGGGTCCGTGACCATGGACTCCCTATGACTGCCTCATCTGTCTCCCTGAAGCGCAATCTCTCCGTTAGCCAGCGGCTGGCGACGCTTGCCGGTGCAGCCTTCGTTGGCTTTGGCTCGGTGCTCGGGCTCGGCTGGTATGAGGGCGGCCGCGCGAACGACGCCCTGCAGGGGGCGGTCGCGGCGCAGAACGGTCTGATGACGGTCGACGAGATTCGCCTGGCGACGACCAATCTTGTGCTCAACGCCATGGACAGCATCATCGACCGCGATGAAGGCGCGATCCAGCCGGCACGTGCCGCCAGCATTGCCGAGCTTTTAAAGCTGCTCGAAACGAAATCGGCAGACGTCAAGGCGCTCGCCGGCCTGCTTGGCCGCAGCGACGCACTTTCCACCTTCGAGGCCGATGTCGCGGAACTGCGCCAGGCAATCGGCACGGATCTCAAAGCTCTGATCGAAGGCAGGGCGTCTGCCGACGATTTCGGCAAGATCGACGACGCGATCGATGGCGCCGGCGAACGGGTCGCCACGGCGCTGACCAGTCTCTCCGAGGCTGCGACTGGCCTGGTGCAGACACGCGTTGCCGAGGCGCGCACTGTGTCCGACCAGGCGTTCCAGCTTCAGGTGGCGGCCGGGCTTCTGGCCATGGCGACGCTGCTCTATCTTCTCTGGTTCCACGGCAGCACGCTCAGGCGCGGCATCCTCACCTTGCGCGACGGCATGCAGCGGATCCAGAAGGGCGAACTTGCCACCCGGATCGAGGCGCTCGACCGTGGCGACGAAATCGGCGCGATTGCGCGCTCGGTCGATCTGTTCCGTCTGTCGGCGATCGAGAAACAATCGCTCGAACAGAGTGCGGCACTCAGCCGTCGCGAGATCGAGAAGGAACGCGAAGAGCAGCAGAACGAGCGCGAAGAGGCGGTGCGCCGCATCCAGGCGGCAATCGACACCCTCGGCCGCGCCCTGACCCAGCTTGCCGAAGGCGACCTTGCGGTTGCCATCGACCGGCCCTTCGACGGCAATCTCGATCAACTCCGGCAGAACTTCAACCAGACGGTCGAGCGGCTGCGCGTGGTGCTTTCGAGCGTCAAGGAGAACGCGCTTTCGATTGAATCGAACGGCCGGCAGATGCGAACGGCGGCAGACGATCTGGCGCGCCGCACCGAGCGGCAGGCCGCTTCGCTGGAGCAGACTTCTGCAGCGCTCGACGAAATCACCGTGACGGTGCGCACCGCGACCCAGCGCGCCGAAGAGGCAAGCCGCATGGTCGACCAGACCCGTACCAATGCGGAGGAATCCGGGCGCATCGTCGGCGAGGCCATTGCTGCCATGGCGCGCATCGAGGGTGCCTCAAACGAGATCGGCAAGATCATCAACGTCATCGACGAGATCGCCTTCCAGACCAATCTTCTGGCGCTGAACGCCGGCGTCGAGGCGGCCCGCGCCGGCGAGGCCGGCAAGGGTTTTGCCGTGGTGGCGCAGGAAGTGCGCGAACTTGCCCAGCGCGCGGCAGGGGCCGCCAAGGACATCAAGGCGCTCGTCAGCCGTTCCGGCAACGAGGTCGGTAGCGGCGTCAAGCTGGTGCAGGCGACGGGCGAGGCGCTGGGGCGGATCGGCACTGACGTCGCCCGCATCAACGAGCTCATGTCGTCGATCGTCATGGCGGCGCGCGAACAGTCGACAGGCCTCAACGAAATCAGCACGGCCGTCGGCCAGCTCGACCAGATGACGCAGCAGAATGCCGCGATGGTCGAGCAGACCAACGCTTCGAGCCACACGCTGGCGCAGGATGCCGAACGTCTGACGGACCTCGTCGGCCAGTTCCGCGAAGGACATACGATGCAGCGCGCCATGCCCACGTCGGCACCGGCAGCGATGGCGCCGCCGGCAAAGGCGGCCGCCCCGATACAGACGAGAACCCCTTCGGCCTCGGCCGCTCAGCGGCCGGCAGCAAAGGGCACGGACGCGGCGGTGCCGCTGCGCAAGATCGGCGCGGCCAAGATGGCCTCGTTTCCAACTCCATCTCCCGCCAAGGCCCTGATGGGCAAGCTTGCGGGCGCATTCGGCAACAAACCGGGCTCTGTGCCGTCGACGACGGCCTCCGGTGAAAACTGGGAAGAATTCTGATCATGAGCAACGCAATCAAGCAGTCCGGTGCCTATCTCGAAATCGTCTCGTTTCACCTCGGCGACCAGGAATTCTGCATCGACATCATGGCGATCCGCGAAATTCGCGGCTGGGCGCCGGTAACGCCGATGCCGCACACGCCGCCCTATGTGCTCGGCCTCATCAACCTGCGCGGCGCGGTGATCCCGGTCATCGACATGGCGGCCCGCCTCGGCATGAAGATGACCGAGCCGTCGGAACGCTCGGCGATCATCGTTACCGACATCGCCGGAAAGCTTGTCGGTCTGCTCGTCGAGCAGGTTTCCGACATGATGACCATCAAGAGCGAAGCCTTGCAGCCGGCGCCCGAGATCATCCCGGAAGCGCAGCGCGCCTTCTGCCGCGGCATCGTCGCCCTGGAAAAGACCATGGTCTGCTTCCTCAACCTCGACACGGTCATTGCCGACGAGCTGGCGCAGGCCGCCTGAAGCATTTCGTTCCAGCTTGGCAGGGGCCCTGGCGTAGTGCGCCGGGGCCTTTTGCGTTTCGGCATGATCAGGCGCCGTGCGGGGCGGTACTGGAACCCGCCGGTCAAGTTAAACTTCCGCAATGAACTTCACGCTTGGGCGATGCCATTGTGACAAATCGTCATGTGGCCGGCAGAGATACTTGTACTAATTTACGGCTGTTGCTGGGTGCCCGAACGGAGGCCGGGTGCCTGTGTCGAAACAGGAGTTGAACCCATGACAATCTCTGCAAGAAAACTCATTGCCGCGCTCTCCGTAACGATGGTCATGGCTGGTCCGGCTTTGGCCGACAGCTATTATCAGGGCATTGACCCGAACAATCCTCCCGGAACACAGAGCCACCGGGCAATGCCTATGATGCGACAGTCCGCAGCGCCCGTCGACACGATGTCAACGGGCAGCATCAATCGAACCACGACGCCGACGCCTGTCTATCGTGAACGTCAACCCTATGGCGGATATCAAGGTGGCGACGGCGACTATTATCAGGGCATCGTTCCGCCGGCGTCCTACTAGAGCACCGTGCGTTCATATGAACGCACCAAGGACAATCTAGCACTTTGATTCTAGAGCATCTTTCCGCCTCAGGTGGATCCACTTGAGTGAGGGATGCTCTAGGTCACGGACAAGCACACGCTGGCAGGAGCGCCGCCGGTATGCTCGATACGCTCGGCGGCGGCGACGCGCTGCTCGCCGATCGCGTCTACGACAGTGATGCCTTGCGCCTCGAGATGGCCGCGCGCGGCGCATGGGCCAACATCAAGCCGATGCCCGGCCGCAAACGCCGCCCGCCGTTCAGCGCCTTCCTCTATCGCTACCGCAACCTCGTCGAGCGCGTCTTCAGCAAACTCAAGCACGTCCGTGCCGTCGCCACCCGCTTCGAAAAGCACAGCGAAAACTACCTTGCTCTCGTCAAACTCGCTTCAGCCAAAATCTGGATGCGCTTTACGAGGCGGTGAGCTAGAAGGGGCCCCTCGAACGCTCGGAGAGGCGTTCAGGCAGGAGCCCGACCATGATCAAGATGAGTGTCTACTATCCCGCCGATGGCGGTTCGAAGTTCGATCACGACTATTACCGCACCCGTCATATGCCACTGATCCAGGAACGGCTCGGCGATGCCTGCCTGCGCTACGAGATCGATAAGGGCCTTGCGGGGCGCGAACCTGGAAGCGCGCCGGAGTTCGTCGCGGCGTGCCACGTCTACTCGCCGAGTCTGGCGACCTTCCAGGAGGCGTTGGGTCCCCACCGCGCGGAGATCGCCGCGGACGTCGCCAGCTATACCGACATCGCCCCCATCGTGCAGATCAGCGAAGTCGTTGAAGGGTAGGGGCTTCGGCGTAGGCGTAGCGTTGAACTTTCCGCGATCGGCGTTGTGCTGGCCGATCTGATCCATGGTGAAGTAGCCGGTGCCGAACCGGTCGACGATCGGGAACATGTAGCTGCCGTTGAAGCGAAAACTACCTTGCTCTCGTCAAACTCGCTTCAGCCAAAATCTGGATGCGCTTTATGAGTCGGTGACCTAAAGCGGTCACAAGCGGGGAACAGGCGGGTAGCCGCCGACACACGTTCCCGTCCGCTCAGCCGCGGTTTTGGAAGCGCCCACGAAAGGGCGGGCGCTTCGGCCTATTACACCGGATCGCCTTGCGCGCCGACGCCGGCAGCAGGGCCACACTTACTGCGGCTTGCCGTTCTGCCAGTTGACCGTCTGGCCGTAGAGCGGAATCGTCGTGATCGACATCTTGGCCGAGCCGTCGGTCAGCTCCCGGGAATGGGCGAGATAGATCAGCGTATCGTTCTGGCGGTCGTAGATCCGCGTGACCAAAAGGTTCTTCCAGACGAGCGACAGCCCGGCGCGAAAGACTTCCTCGCCCTCCTTGGAAAGATCGATATCGCCGATCTCGATCGGTCCGGTCTGGCGGCAGGCGATGGAATTGTTGGATGGATCTTCGAACCAGTTGCCGTTCTTCAACCGATCGATGACGCCGCGGTCGAAATAGGTGACGTGGCAGGTGATGCCCTTGATCTTGGGATCGCTGACGGCGTCGATCACGATGTCGTTGCCGAGCCAGTCGACACCGACTTCGCCGACCGTTTCGGCGCGGGCGGGCTGGGCGACCGCGAAGGCGGCAAGACCGGCAAGAAAAAGGGCACGAAAAGCACGCAGCATGGAATGTCCTCCGGCAGCGCCGCGCCTTGGGTGCAAGGCCGCTGCAGCATCTTGAATGGCTGCATGTTTGTCCCCTGGATCGCTGGCGATCCAGGAAAGCACGCACCAGGCAGCCTGGTTCAGATAGGTTCAGGACGAGGCTTTACAAGGCGAACGCGCGCCGCACCAGAGCGCCCGACATCATGCGAGAGTATGAAGGTCGTAACAGCGCCTTGATTTCAAAACATCTTTCCGCCCGCAGCAGCTCCACTTGCGGGCAGATGCGCTTAACCGGTGTCGCGCAGCAGTTGCGGCTCGAGGCTTCGGCTGTCGGCCGCGCGCATTTGGGCGGCGGCGGCGGCGAGTGCGCGCGCGCTGGCATCAGGCTGGAAGCGCCCGGCAATCGTGCAACGGTCGCGGCCATCGGCCTTGGCGTCGTAAAGCGCCATGTCGGCGCGGATCATGACGTCGCTGATCGTGTCGCCGGGGGCGGCTTCGGCAAGGCCGATGCTCACCGTCAGCCGGATCGGACGGTCGAAACGGCCGATCGGCGTGTCGCGTACCGTGCGGCCGATTTCCTCGGCCAAAACAAAGGCGGCGTCTTCCGAATGGTTGGGCAGGACAATACCGAACTCTTCGCCGCCGATGCGCCCGAGCGTGCCGCGGCCCGCGAGACAGGCAGTCACGGTGCCGGCGAAATGGCCAAGCGCCGCATCGCCGACCGCATGTCCATAGCGGTCGTTGATCTGCTTGAAATAGTCGAGATCGAGCAGCAGGAAGGTGAGTGGCCGCTGTCGGGCGAGGCTGACCGTCAGGGCGCGCTGGCCGAAATCAAGCAAGGCGCGCCGCGACTGCACTCCCGTCAGTTCATCGCGGGCGATCGCGCTCTTGAGATCGGCGATCACCCGGTTCTGGATCATCAGGATGACGCCGAGGAAGAGGGCGGGCAGATAGAAGTGCCGCATGGCGGCGCAGGCGAAATCCCAGGTGACGGGCGCAAGCGGTACCGCCCCGGCTTCGTGTGTGGCCGGAGAGAGGGTGGTAACGGCAAGCAGCGCCGAACAGCCGACGGCGGCGCAGGCGACGACGACCAGGCGTTCGATCGGCCCCGGGGCGCCGCGCCGGTGTTGCGAGCAGACGGCAATGTTCAGAACGAAGGCCGCGGCAATGCCGATGGCGGAAAGCGCGTGCAGCGTAGCGCTGTTTGCCCCGAGCGCGGCAAGCAGCAGCGCCAGAACCGCGATCGATGCCGCAGCAACCAGTAGCGTCGATACGCGCTTCGAAACGTCGAGAGCCCGGTGGAAGCCTGACAGGACGAACAGACAGGCGCCGCCCAGGAGCGCCAGCCCGATCGGGAACAGCAGCCGAAGCGCCGGGAATTCAGCCAACATCAGAAAGAGGGTCGCCGCCGCGGCGATCGCACAGGCGGCCGCGAAATCCGTGCCACCCTCGACCATGGAGGCGCGCAACGAAATCAGGACCGGGAGCATCGCCAGGAGGGCAATGATCGATATGGCAGGGAGAAAGCTCATTTCGAAACGGCCTGTCGTGCTAAAATCAACAAAGGCGGCTTGCGTCTCAGCCAGATACGCGCTGCCAATTGGTAGCGATGGCGCCTTAACGAAAGCCGGCGAAATCCGTTGCAATTTTAGCGATTGGCCGGGAATGGCACGGTTGTTCACAATGGTACACGGGCAACCAGCAGATGACGGGCCGTCGATCCGGTGAGGCAGTCTGGCGGCTTGCCAAAGTGACCCCGGCGGGGCGCTCTTTCGCCGAGCCGAGAGGCTCGCAGGTCAGCAAAACGAGGCGCCGAGACCGCAGGATGAACTGCTGGACCCTGCTCGATCTGGCCCGCGACGTTTGGTGGCCTTGGTGTTCGGCCTGATCCGGCGCATGAGCGAAGACCATGGAGAAACGCGCGTGTTTACGGGGGCATGGATTTTCGAAGACAGGGCGGATGCCGGGCGGCAACTCGCCAGGGCGATCGAAAGAGAAGACCTGAAGGATCCTGTGGTGATGGCGCTGCCGCGCGGCGGCGTGCCGGTAGGCTATGAGATTGCCGTTCATATCGGCGCACCGCTCGAAATCCTGATCGTGCGCAAGATCGGCGCGCCGGGCCACCTGGAGTTCGGGCTTGGCGCACTGGTCGACGGCGAGGAGCCGGAACTGGTGCTGAACCAACAGGCGATCCGGCTCGTGCGCCCGCCTGAGGGCTATATCGAGGCGGAGACAGAACGCCAGCGCGCCGAGATCCTGCGCCGCCGCACGCTCTATTTTGGCGACCGCGCGCCGACCTCGCCTGAGGCACGCGACGTTATCCTTGTCGATGACGGCATCGCCACCGGCGGAACCGTGCGGGCGGCCATCAAAGGGCTCAGCCGGATGGGGGCACGTCGCCTGGTGCTCGCCATACCCGTGGCGCCGAAAAGCGAGCTTGCAGCGCTGAAAAGCTCTGTCGACCGCATCGTCTGCCTTGCCACTCCCTTCGCCTTCCGTGCCGTCGGGCTGCACTATCGCGATTTCGAGCAGACGACGGACGAGGAGGTGATCGCGCTGATGAGGAAAGCGCATGCGACGTGATGGCGTCCGACCTGTTGCCGGCCCGACGGTTGCCGTGATGGCCGCGAGGCGTCCGATTGGTTGCGTGTGACGGTCAGAAGCATCTTGCAACCGCGCGCCGTGCGCGCCACATTCCCGGCGCGAGATTTGTCGGAAGCGGTCGCCGGGAGAGGTGGCCCGAGGAGGAGCCATGGCCGCGAGATTGGAAATCGGAAAGACGCTTGAAGACTTCTGCCGTCCGGATCGGATGGCGCTCATCGTCTACGACATGCAGGCGGGCATCACCAATCAGGTCAAGAACGGTCCGGCGATCCTGGCCGAGGTGCTGAAGCTGCTGGAGGCGGCGCGGAGAGGCGGCTTTCCCGTCATCTTCTTAAGGCACCTGTCGATGCCGAAGCCGCTGATGGGCGCTTTCCAGATGCGTCAGGCGATGGCCTGGCAGCGGACGGATGATCCGGACGCGGTGCACCCCTGGTTCCTGCGCGGCACGCCGGGCTTTGAACTGGTGCCGGAGCTGGAGCCCCGCGCGGACGAGGCGATCCTCGACAAGATCACGTTTTCGGCGTTCGAGGGCACGCCGCTTGCCATGATCCTGCGCGACCTCGGGCTCACCTCCTTTGCGATCTGCGGCATCGCCACCGAGATCGGTATCGATCCGACCGTTCGCCACGCCACTGACCTTGGCCTCGTGCCCGTCGTCGTGCGCGACGCCTGCGGGGCAGGGCACCACGAGGCCGGCGAACGCTCGATGGAAAACATCGTCTTCATGGGCGATGCGATCATAACGGACGTTCAGGCGATCACGGCGGCGATGGCCAAGGGGCAATGACTGGAGCATCCCGCTCTCAAGTGGATTCACGCGAGGCGGAAAGATGCTCTAGAATCAAAGTACTAGAGTGTCCTTGGTGCGTTCATATGAACGCACGGCGCTCTAAGCGTTAGGGCGGCAGTGCCCCTCCATCCAATCGATCACAGGACCAACAATGGCCGACAATCTTATCATCCGCCCGATAGCCAAGGCCGACTATGAGCAATGGCTGCCGCTCTGGGATGGCTACAACGCCTTCTACGGCCGTTCGGGTGCTACGGCGCTCGATCCCGCGATCACCGCCATGACCTGGTCGCGCTTCTTCGATGCCTACGAGCCGGTGCATGCGCTGGTGGCCGAGAGCGACGGGCGGTTGATCGGGCTGACGCACTACCTCTTCCACCGCAGCACGACCGCCATCCAGCCGAACTGCTACCTGCAGGACCTCTTCACCAGCACTGAGGCGCGCGGCAAGGGCGTCGGGCGGGCGCTGATCGAGGGCGTCTACGAGGCGGCACGGGCGGTGGGCTCGCCGCGCGTCTACTGGATGACGCACGAGACCAACGAGACGGCGATGGCGCTCTACGACAGGGTGGCGGAGAAGTCGGGGTTTTTGGTGTATCGCAAGGTGGTTTGACGGCGGATCGGCCCATGCGCATGGCCGAGGAAGTGACGAGCGGCGCCTCAGATATCCGTCTGCGCGAGGGTGCCAATCTCGCACGATTCAAGGCTCGGCAGCCGCATGTTCCAGATTTCGGTCGGGCCGAAACCCTTGATGTCCTCATCGCCGGAGCGGTCGAACCGGAAGTGCCCGCTCAATCGCTGCCTGATCTCTGCGGTCGTCGTGATGCAGCCCGGCTGGCCGATTGCCTCCAGGCGTGCTGCGAGGTTTACCGGCGCGCCCCAGACGTCATAGGCGTATTTCGTGCGTCCAAGGACGCCAGCTGTTACCGACCCCGACGCCATGCCGGCGCGCAGCACCAGGTCGACGCCGTGGCGTTCGCCGACCTCGCGGGTCGCGGTGATGGCGCCGAAACCGAAGGCCGCGGCCGCCTTTTCAGGCGCGGGATGTCGCGCGGGTACGCCAGCCACGGCGAGATAGGCATCGCCGATGGTCTTGATCTTCTCGACACCGACTGCTGCGGCCAGGCGGTCGAACTCGCTGAAGAGTTCGTTGAGCAGGCTCACGGTTCTTTCCGGTCCCAGGTTGTTTGACAGGGCCACGAACTGGACGATGTCGGTCAGGATCACCGTCGCGTGCTCGAACTCATCGATGATCGTTTCGCGCTCGTTTCGAAGCAGACGCGCCACGATCTCGTCCGGCATGATCGACGTCATCAGGCGGGCCAGTCGCCCCTGCGCTTCCCTCGCCAGGTGGAAGGCATAGTAGATCGTGGCGAAGCACATGAGCGTGAGGGTGACGATTGAAGACGAATGAAGGAGCTGCAGGAAGCGGTTGTCGTCATAGACACCCGATCGTGCCTCCGGAAACGCGATGGATGCAGCGATGACCGTGATCGCGGCTATGGCGCTCAGGACCGTCACCAGGGCGATGTTCTCAAACCCGAGGATCGCGAAGGCGACCGGCGTGACGCCGAGCAGGGTCAACAGCACGCCGGAATCTCTACCGACATAGGAAGCGATCCAGACGAGGATCACCATGCAGATGCCGAATTCCCAAAGTCCTGAGGCGACACGCCCGAAGCGATGAAAGAGCGGTGTCAGCGCGGCCGCGCCCGCCAGAGCGAGATTGGCGTAGACGAGCGGGATCAGGCTCGGCTCGCCATAGAGCGCATAGATGAGGGCAAAGCTCGTGGTGGTGACGACGATCACACAGGCGGCAACATTCGCGACGAGGATGCCTTCGCGATCACCCTCGGCAACATTTGCGGCGCCCAGTTCCAACAGTCTGCGAGCAGCGCTCGTCCAGGACATGTCTCCATCCACTTCGCGTCGAGGGAGATCGGTACACGGTTTCGTTCAAACGCGAGAATTGTGCCTGAAATATTATTGCACTTTGCCATTCCGCGCCATGAGGTCGGCGGCTGCACGATCCATGGGAGTACACGCGGCGCGGGCTTTGGATGGGCGCGCCCAGACGCCGATGCAAAATTTTCTCATGCCTCGCCGTTGATTTCGTCGTTTGCCGCGCCTCCACCGGCATGACAGTTTCCGATGCTCGCAGTGGACAAGGCGCCGTTCCGGCGTTTTTCGAGGACAACGATGCTGCCAATGGGCGAAAAAAGACTGGACTGCGCGATCTCTTCAGAGGCGACTGACGGCGATCGGGGCTTGCGCACAAGGGCTCACGCCCTCTTCATGGGCGCTCTTCTCGCAGGAGCCACGGCTGCGCCGGCGATGGCCGATGAAGGCACTCTGGTCGGACGGCGCGGTCTTGCCGCAGCGGAAGAGACCCCGCCAGCGGTCGCAAGCTGCCAGCAGCTTTCCGAAACGCTCCGCGATTTCAAACTGCAGGATGAGCGCGTAGACCTGTGGGCCTCCGGGCCGCTCACCCTCATCGAGACCGATCAGGTGCTCTGGTATCTCGCCATATGCTCCGAGCCGGGCATCCGGGTGCTGTGCGTCACCTATTCCGACAACGGCATGAAGGTGGGCGAACAGGCCACCCTTCGCGGCGCCATGCGGATCGAGGATGACAAGCACGTGGTGCTCGATCCCTGTCTGGCTTCACGGGATTGACTGGCATCGCTAGGCGGCGCTTGTGGCGCGATGTGCCAGCGCACTGAGTGGAGGTGCGGCCCGGGCGTCTGCGGGGTGTACTGATCGAGACAAACCAAGGTGCGGAGCTCACGGTCTGGGTCCGTGATCTCGGTGGTAGGCAAGGATCAATTCACGAAGTTCGCCGAATGTAATGGCAAGCCCTGTCGAAACAATGAGAAGTCCTTTGGGTGTTCCAAACATGCCACTTCGGCGAACTTTCGAACCGATTTTTCTATGCAGGCGACCGATGATGTTTTGATCGAGTGTCAAGACAATCATCTTTTGTTTGTAATATTCGACAGTGTTGACATCGACTATTGCGGACCAAGGAATCATACTCGGAGCCAATCGAGCATCACTAAGTCCTTGAGGGGATAACGAGACAACGTAGCGGCGCATTGGAACGAAAAGGACAAGAGTAGCCAGGAAGGCAATGGGCCAAGCTATCAAGCCGAGATAGCCGGCGAACAACAGGCGTCCGGTCGGTGCTTCGTCAACCCAGTTCAGCAAAATGGCCAGGGAGACCGCCGACAAGGCTGCGCTGGCAGCGAGAACCCCTATCAACTGCGGCCAGGATTTGTTGACTTCAACGGTACGGCTCGTGTCGATCGGATGTCGGCAATCCAAATCGTCGTTTCCGTCAGCTACGGCCATGTAATCCCCATCCCAGCGGGCGAGTTGTCCTCACACCTTCTCGACAAACCCATCCAGCACGCGCTTCTGGCCGGCGCGGTCGAAGTCGATGGTGAGCTTGTTGCCTTCGATCGCCGCGATGTTGCCGTTGCCGAACTTGATGTGGAAGACGCGGTCGCCGACCAAGAAGCGCGAGGGTTCCGTGGCTGTCGATTTTGCCACCAGCTCGCCATCGATGGTGCGGCCGCGCGGGCCGCTTTCGCCGTAGCCAATGCGCTCGACCGCGTGGCCGGAGCGGGTGCCCCAGTTGTCGCGGGTGGCATCGGAACGGTGCTGCTGGGCGCGTTTCCAGCCCGGTGTCGAATAGGTGTTCTGGAACGGATCGGCCTTGTCGAAGCGCGACTGGCCGTAGCCGCCGCGACCGTAACCGCCATAGGACTGCTCGCTCTCGGCCACGTCGACATGGGCGGGCGGCAGCTCGTCGAGGAAGCGCGACGGCAGGGTCGACTGCCAGAGGCCGTGGATGCGGCGGTTGGAAACGAACCAGATGTGGCAGCGATACTTGGCGCGGGTGATGCCGACATAGGCAAGGCGCCGTTCCTCCTCGAGGCCGGAGCGGCCGCCTTCGTCGAGCGCGCGCTGGTGCGGGAAGAGGCCTTCCTCCCAGCCGGGCAGGAAGACGGTGTCGAACTCCAGCCCCTTGGCCGAGTGCAGCGTCATGATCGACACGGCATCGAGGTTCTCGTTCTGCTCGGCATCCATGACGAGCGCCACGTGTTCGAGGAAGCCGCGCAGGCTCTCGAAGGCTTCCATCGAGCGGATGAGTTCCTTGAGGTTCTCGAGCCTTCCCGGGGCTTCGGCCGACTTGTCGTTCTGCCACATGGCGGTGTAGCCGCTCTCGTCGAGGATCTGCTCGGCAAGCTCGGTGTGCACGGTCGTCTCAAGCAGGCTCTGCCAGCGGCGGAAATCGGTGACGACGTCGAACAGCGCCTTGCGCGCCTTCGGCTTCAGCTCGTCGGTCTCGATGATCTCTGAAGCCGCCGCCAGCATGGGCACATCGCGGGCGCGGGCATAGTCGTGCAGCGTGCGCACGGTGGTGTCGCCGAGGCCACGCTTCGGCGTGTTGATGATGCGCTCGAAGGCGAGATCATCGGCCGGCTGGCAGACGAGGCGGAAATAGGCCATGGCATCGCGGATTTCGAGGCGCTCGTAGAAGCGCGGGCCGCCGATGACGCGGTAGTTGAGGCCGAGCGTGACGAAACGGTCTTCGAACTCGCGCATCTGGAACGAGGCGCGCACCAGGATCGCCATGTCGTTCAGATTGTGCTTCTGGCGCTGGAGCTGCTCGATTTCCTCGCCGACGGCACGGGCTTCCTCTTCCGAATCCCAGGCGGCGTGCACCTGCACCTTCTCATCGTCCGGATCGGTGCGGTCGGTGAAAAGCGTCTTGCCGAGGCGGCCTTCGTTATGGGCGATCAGGTGGCCGGCGGCACCGAGAATATGTTCGGTGGAACGATAGTTGCGCTCGAGCTTGATGACCTTGGCGCCTGGGAAATCCTTTTCGAAGCGCAAGATGTTGTCTACTTCCGCGCCGCGCCAGCCATAGATCGACTGGTCGTCGTCGCCGACGCAGCAGACGTTCTGTGGAACGCCCTTGGGTCGCTGGGCAAGCAACCGCAACCACATGTACTGCGCTGTGTTGGTGTCCTGGTACTCGTCGACCAGGATGTAGCGGAACTTGTCGTGGTAGTCCTTCAGCACGTCCGCATGGTTGCGGAAGATGCGGATCGGGTGCAGCAGAAGGTCACCAAAATCGCAGGCGTTGAGCGTCAACAGCCGGTTCTGGTAGGCGGTGTAGAGCTCGCGGCCCTTGCCGTTGGCAAAGGCGCGCGCGTCGCCTTCGGGGATCTGCGCCGGATCGAGGCCCTTGTTCTTCCAGCCGTCGATCATGCCGGCGAACTGCTTGGCCGGCCAGCGCTTGTCGTCGATGCCTTCGGCCTGGATAAGCTGCTTGATCAGCCTGACGACGTCGTCGGTGTCGAGAATGGTGAAATCGGAGCGCAGGCCCACGAGCTCGGCATGGCGGCGCAGCAGCTTGACGCCGATCGAGTGGAAGGTGCCGAGCCAGGGCATGCCTTCGACCGCATGGCCGACGAGCACGCCGATGCGCTCCTTCATCTCGCGCGCCGCCTTGTTGGTGAAGGTCACGGCGAGCATCTGCGAAGGGAAGGCGCGGCCGGTGGAAAGAATGTGGGCGATGCGGGTCGTCAGCACCCGGGTCTTGCCGGTGCCGGCGCCGGCAAGCACGAGCACGGGTCCATCCAACGTTTCGACCGCTTCGGCCTGTTCCGGGTTGAGGCCGGAGAGATAATCCGGGCGCGGCTGAGCACGATCACGCGCCGCCATGGCGCGCGCGGCGATACCGCTGGCAGCTGGGATACCTCCGGGGGCTGGCGGTTGCTTGCGCGGCGCCGGCTCCTCGTCGAAGAAGGGAATGTCGTCGAAACCACTCATCATGCGGCTCAATGTAGTGATTCGGTGGGGAAAGGCCAGAAAGGATGTTCTTCTTTTATTCCGTTTTCTGCGCCAGCCGCACCAAGCCTGTGGAAAGACAGGCGATTTCGAGACCGCTTATTCTTGGTCATGTCGCCTGGGCGCGTCGGGATCTTTCAGGTCGCGCTTTGAGTTTTTGATTTGCGCCTGTCGCCTTCGCAAAACCGCTGCGCATTTTTGCGCGACATGCTTTACCCGGACGCCTTGTCGAAGGCGGGGTCGACCGGCACCTGAAGGGCGGTCGCAAGCTGGTTGGTGCGGGCGGCAAGCGAGATCACCCGGATGAGGTCCGCGTGCTCGGCATCGCTCATGCCCTTGGCTTTCGCGGCCGCCGTATGGGAATGGGCGCAGTAGCCGCAGCCATTGGTCACGGAGACGGCGATATAGAGCATCTCCTTGACGAGCGGATCGAGTGCGGACGGCGTCGCCATCACCGCCTTGACGTCGCGCCAGGTCTGCTCCAGCAGCTCCGGATCGAAGGCGAGCCACAGCCACATATTGTTGATGAAATCGGATTTGCGCGTGGCGCGGATGTCGTCGAACACGGCTTTGACGCGTGGATCGGCTTCCGGGTTTTCGCGTGGGGTAACGGTACTCATAGGCGTTCCTGGCTCGGCTCTTCCTGGCTTGAAGGTTCCCGGCGGCCTTGCACCGCCGGGTCGACAGGTGGGTTCAGGCAAGCGCGAAGACGCGGGCCGGGCCGCCGGTGCCGCCGCGGTGTTTTGGCGCGCCGAGGATCAGCGTTGCGCCCTTGGCCGGCAGCTTGTCGAGATTGGCGGCGGCTTCCAGCCCCCAACGGCCCTCGGGCAGCCAGGCATAGTGCGTGGCAAAATCGGGCGAGGGGCCGTGGTCGAGCGACAGCGTATCGACGGCGATGCCTGCGGTCTTGCTTTCTTCAATGAGATACTTCGCCGCCTCCACATGGAAGCCAGGGAAATGCAGCTTACCGCCGCCATCGGCATTGCGGAACTTGTCCGTGCCCATATGCGCGCCCCAGCCCGAGAGCATGGCGACGCAGGCGTTTTGCGGGATCTCGCCATTGGCAGCGATCCAGGCCTTGAGATCGTCAGGCGTCACCTGCGCATCGGCATCAGCCGTCGCCTTCTCGCGGATATCGACGATCACGAGCGGCACGACGAGTTTTTCGACCGGCAGCTCGGCGACGGAGAGACCGTCGGCGGAAAAGTGCAAGGGCGCGTCGACATGGGTGCCGGTGTGTTCGTTCACCCGCAGCTCAAACATGTTGAACTTGTCCTTCGCGTAGTTGAACTTTTCCTCGCGGAAGAACTGTTGCTGGCCGAAGAAGGTCGGAAAATCCTCATGCAGCTCGTGCGTCAGATCGGTGACGCTGGCGTGGCCCTGGGCCAGTGCCGGCGGCGCCGCAACGACGCTTGCCGCGGCAAGACCGGCGGTTCCGACAGCGGCGGCCTTGAAGAAACTGCGGCGTGAGAGCATGCGCTCTTTCACCGCTTCCATTACGCAGGCATCGCACATCGTCTTCTCTCCTCTCCAAGAGACCTGAAGATCAGGCGCAAGACCGGCCGAAACTCGCTGCCGGCGGTTGCAAGATAGCGCAGTCCTCGTGGCTGTAAATGCTGATTATCTGGGGAGATTTTGCGCGAAGGTGAGGCGATCCTTCGGCGCACTGGCCTGAGATTGGGCGAACGTTCGTCATTGTATATTCGTGTTTCCTCAAACGAGGGCGCGTGCTATTTATGGTTGAAGTGGGGCGAAATCACCGCTCCCATGGATCGGAGACCGCCTATGGCCAAACGTTGCTGGTCGAACAGGGAAAGGGTTCTCCTCGTGTATGGTTTGGCTGTCGTATTGTTTCTTCTATGTCTGACTCTGGCCTGTACCGCGATTGTCATTTCGGTAGATAAGGACGTTGTCGATGAAATAAGCAAATATCATAATATGTTTAAAAACTATAACTTATACGTTTCGTGTACTATCAATATGTTCGTGTCATTTATGTACTATAGGGTCGTTGTTGAATTTGATTCAATCAAGCTTCAAATGAAGCCTCTTGCACTCCATTTTGATTTCTTTGCTTTTCTCGTGTTGTTTACGGCGATGGCGCTGTTGACGATGGCGTTTATGTTGGTGCCGGCGGCCCTGTCTGCGTATCTTGTTTTTGTTCAATCATGACGGCGTACCAGACCGGCTGCACCAGAGGGGGCCGCCGAAGAGCCTGCAAAATTCCGGGGCCGAACGGCCCCCGGATAGGCAGATACGTCATCATGCCGCCAACAATTTCGCTTTTATTACAATTGCGTAATGATGGCATTCGGTCATTGCCCCGGCGCGTGCGAACAGGGATACTCCGCCCAATCGGAACGAACCGCCGGCCGCGCCGCGCTGGGGCGTGTTTTATGCTTTATTCGGAGACTTGAATGCGGGTTTGGAAACAGCTTGCGGTAAGCGCCGCTGTGCTTCTGGTGGGCGCAGCCGTCTGGGTGCGGTTCGTGCCCGGTGCTGGCGAAACGCTGGCTGCGATCGGCGTCTCGCATCCGCTGATCGATGCCTTGTCCAAGCCGGGCGCCGGCGGCGGCGCGGGTGGCGAGCGCGGCAATGGCCGCGGCCAGGGCGGCAACAATGCCATCCTCGTCATGGTTCGTCCGTCGGCGACCGCTGTCGTCAACGACCGGCTGAACGCCATCGGCAACGGCGAGGCGATCCACTCCGTCACCGTAACGCCGACGGCAACCGGCAACCTCACCGAAATTCTCGTTCGCTCCGGCGAAAAGGTGGCGCAAGGGCAGGTGATCGCCAAGCTCGACAGCGACGACCAGAAGATTGCCGCCGACCAGGCGCGGCTCAACCGCGACAGCGCCCGCGAAAAGGTCGAGCGCTACCGCAACCTCGGCACGGCGCGGGCGGTGACGGCTGTCGAGGTCCGCGATGCGGAAATTGCCATGCAGACGGCGGAGCTGGCGCTGAAAACCGCCGAGCTCGACCTCAAGCGTCGCGATATCGTCGCCCCCTCCAAGGGTGTCGTTGGCATCATCACTGTCAATGTCGGCGACTACGTCACCACCACGACGCCGATTGCCGTCGTCGACGACCGCTCGGAGATCCTCGTCGATTTCTGGGTGCCGGAGCGCTTCGCCAACAAGATCACCGTCGGCCAGCCGGTCACCGCGTTTGCGATCGCCCAGCCGGGCAACCAGCTCGAGGGCGCGATCCACGCGATCGACAACCGGCTCGACCAGGCAAGCCGGACGCTGCGGGTGCGGGCGCGCCTCGAAAACCCTGACGATATGCTGAAGGCGGGCATGTCCTTCTCTGTCACCGTGGCGTTTGACGGCGACACCTACCCGACCGTCGATCCGCTGGCGATCCAGTGGAGTTCGGAAGGCTCCTACATCTGGCGCGTCTCGGGCGACAGAAGTGAGAAGGTGCCGGTGAGGATCATCCAGCGCAATCCGGACAAGGTGCTCGTCGACGCGGCCCTTAACGAAGGCGACGAGATCGTGACCGAGGGCGTGCAGCGCCTGCGCGATGGCGGCGAGGTGCGCATCGCCGGTCGCGAGCGCAGCCAAGAGGCGCCGCAGAAGGTCGCGGAGGAAACCAAGTGAGCGGCGGGGAGGGGCATGCAAGCGGAGGGGGCCACGTGTCCGCCCGCGAGCGCGGCAAGACCGGCTTTACCGCACTCTTCATCCGCCGGCCGATCTTTGCGCTCGTCGTCAACACGCTGATCGTCGTTGCGGGTCTCGCCGCCTGGAACGGTATCGAAATCCGCGAATTGCCGCAGGTCGACCAGCCGGTGATCTCGGTGACGACGACGCTCGATGGCGCAGCGCCTGAGACGATGGACCGCGAGGTGACCTCGGTGGTCGAGGGTGCCGTCTCGCGCGTCCAGGGCATCCGCGACATCTCCTCGACCTCGACCTTCGGCCGCAGCCGGGTGACGCTGCAGTTTTCCGACACCACCGATATCGGCCAGGCTTCCAACGACATTCGCGACGCGCTCGGCCGGGTGCGCAACCAACTCCCCGACAATGTCGACGAGCCGAGCATCGTCAAGGCCGATGCCGACAGCCAGCCGATCATGCGGCTGGCGCTCACCTCCGACACGATGTCGATGGAAGACATGACGCTGCTCGTCGAAAACGAGATCAGCGACCGGCTGGCGGCCGTCGAAGGGGTCGCCGACGTCGCGGTCTACGGCGATCAGGAAAAGATCTTCCGCATCGACCTCGACCAGGCGAAGCTCGCCGGGCGCGGGGTGACGGTGGCAAACCTCAGGACCGCGCTCGCCAACGCTTCCTACGATGTGCCGGCGGGCAAGCTGACCAGCGCCAGCCAGGACATTTCCGTGCGCGCCACCGCCGACCTGCAGACGCCGGAGCAATTCGAAAACCTGATCCTCGTCAACAATGTGCGGCTGCGTGACGTCGGCACGGTAACCCTTGGTCCGGACACGGGCACGACGGCGCTGCGCTCCAACGGTCGCCAGGGCATCGGGCTTGGCATTATCCGCCAGGCGCAGTCCAACACCGTTGATATCTCCGAGGGCGTGCGCAAGGTCGTCGACACGATCCAGACGCAGATCCTGCCCGAGGGCACGCAGCTTCGGATCACCAGCGACGACGCCGTCTTCATCAACGGCGCGATCCATGAGGTCGAGATTGCGCTGATCGTCGCCGTCTTCATCGTGACGCTGGTCATCTACATCTTCCTGCTCGACTGGCGGGCGACCTTGATCCCGACGATCACCATGCCGATCGCGCTGATTGGCACGGTGGCGGCCATCTATCTTGCGGGCTTTTCGATCAACATTCTGACGCTGCTCGCAATCGTGCTTGCGACCGGGCTTGTGGTTGACGACGCCATCGTGGTTCTCGAAAATATCGTGCGGCGGCGCGCCGAGGGGCTTGGCCCACGTGCGGCTGCGGTGCACGGCACGCTCGAAGTGTTCTTTGCGGTGCTGGCGACGACGGCGACACTTGCTGCCGTGTTCGTGCCGCTCTCCTTCCTGCCGGGGCAGACCGGCGGTCTTTTCCGCGAGTTCGGCTTCGTGCTCGCCTTCTCGATCCTGCTTTCCTCCTTCGTGTCGCTGACGCTCTGCCCGATGCTCGCCTCGCGCATGCTGACGAAGGAGGATCATTCGGTGCCGGGGCCCATGGCCCGGTTTGGCGCGCGCGCCGCCGGCTTCTACCGGGTGACGCTTCGCGCCTGCCTCAACTCGCCGCTGATCGTCTTTGCCGTCGCTGCCTTCTTTACGGTGATGGGGGCTGCCGGTTTCCTGACGCTGAAGTCGGAGCTGACACCGAGCGAGGACCGGTCGCAGGTGATGATGCGCATCAACGCGCCGCAGGGTGTGTCGCTCGAATATGCCCAGGCACAAATGCGCCGCATCGAGGATGGTTTGCAGGCGCTGGTCAAATCCGGCGAGATCGACAACATCTTCTCGATTTCAGGGCAGGGCGGTTCGGCCAACAGCGGCTTCATGGTGCTGACGCTCGCCCCCTGGGAAAAGCGCGACCGAAGCCAGCAGGAGATCGTTTCCGACATCAACAAGGTGACGGCGCGCATTCCCTCGGTCCGCGTCTTTGCCATGCAGCCGAACAGCCTCGGCATTCGCGGCGCCGGCAGCGGCCTGCAGGTGGCGCTTGTCGGCAACGACTACAACAGGCTCGGCGACGCGGCGGCAAAGCTGGTGCGCCAGATGGAAGACAGCGGCCGCTTCGAGAACGTCCGGCTCAACTACGAGGCCAACCAGGCGCAGCTTTCGATCACCATCGACCGTGAGCGTGCCTCCGACATGGGCGTCGATATCGGCGGCCTCGCCTGGGCGCTGCAGGCCATGCTCGATGGCAACAGCGTCGTCGATGTCTATGTCGACGGCGAATCCTATCCGGTGAAGCTGCTTTCCTCGACCAATCCGGTCAACGATCCGACCGACCTGCAGAACATCTTCCTGAAGGCCGGCGACGGCAAGATCGTGCCGATGTCGACGATCGCCAGCGTCGAGGAAAAGGCGGTGGCGCCGCAGCTCTCGCGCGAATCACAGCTTCGCGCCGTGTCGCTCTCAGCCGGCCTCAAGTCGGACCTCGCGCTCGGCGAAGCCTTGACCATGGTCGAGCAGATGGCCGAGCCGCTCTTGCCGCCGGGCTCGCGCATCATGCCGCTGGCGGAAGCGGCGACGCTCAACGAGAACGCCAATGGCCTCTTCGTCACTTTCGGCTTTGCCGTCGTCATCATCTTCCTGGTGCTCGCCGCCCAGTTCGAAAGCTTCGTCAGCGGGCTGATCATCATGTCGACGGTGCCGTTGGGGCTCGCCTGCGCGGTCTTTGCGATGATCATGACCGGCAACACGCTCAACATCTACAGCCAGATCGGGCTCGTCATGCTCGTCGGCATCATGGCGAAGAACGGCATCCTGATCGTCGAATTCGCCAACCAGCTGCGCGACCGCGGCCAGGACGTGCGCTCGGCGATCGAAAACGCCGCCAACATTCGCCTGCGCCCTGTCATGATGACGATGATCGCCACCATTGTCGGTGCAGTGCCGCTGGTGCTGGCAAGCGGTGCGGGTGCGGAAGCGCGCATCGCGCTCGGCTGGGTGCTGGTCGGCGGCCTCGGGCTGGCGGTGATCGTGACCCTCTACCTGACGCCGGTCGCCTATCTCGTCATTGCCCGCTTCACCAAACCGCACGCGGACGAAGAGCGCAAGCTGCACGACGAGATGGAAGCAGCGGCGGCGCTGGAAGCGCGGTAGAGCGCCGTGCGTTCATATGACCGCACCAAGGACGCTCTAGCACTTTGATTCTAGAGCATCTTTCCGCCTCACGCGGATCCACTTGAGAGCGGGATGCTCTAGCCGGCGATCTTTCCCGCTTTACAATTCGAGCCTGGCGGCGACGAGAAAGATCGTTGCCGCCAGCCCGCCGAGCGCACTTCGGCCGGCATGAAGCCTGCCCCAGAGCTTGAGCAGGCCGCGGCTCTCCTCGCCGGCGTCGTCCGGGCGGATTGCCTCCAGGGAGCGATTGACCGGCATGACGAAGAGCAGGGTGTAGGGCCAGTTCAGGATGATGATCGCGGCACCGAAACCCCACAGCACGTGGCCGGTCTGTCCCCAGGCGGCAGCGCCGAAGAGGCCCGAGACGAGCGCGAGCGTCGCTTGCATCTCGAAGGCGCGGCGATAGGAGGGGACCCACTGCACAAGCGCTGCGCGATCCTCGAGATGGAGCCTGGCGGGCTGTTCGACCAGATTGATGTAGATGGCGGCGCCGAAAAAGATCGACGCGGTGAGCAAAGCGAGCAGACCCGGCATGTGCCTCTCCTTCGTTTACGCCACCATGATAATCCAAGGCTGGCAAAACGGCAGGTGTTTTTTCGGACCTCGCTCTCATACGTAGCAGTGCTTCAGGTCGATCGGTCGGTCGGCGGGTCGGAGGCGATGCTGGGCCAATTCCTGATGTGAGAGCGAGATGACCGCCAGCGGCCGCGCACCAAGAGTTTTGCGAGGCATCGACGCACAAGGGCGGGTTTCCCGATCCGGTGAAACTGATTCCGATAGTTCCGCCAGTGTTTTGAAACTGAATCGCTTATCGGCCTTGGTGGTGCCTCATCCGGGCGTCGATGCGTCGGTCCCGCGACGATTGTGGTAAGCGCGTGTTTCGGCGCCGGCATGATCGCCGGACCCGTTGTCGGCGATTTGCCGGGCTCCCGGGCTGCATGCGCCTTTTGCGGCGGCCGCAGTCATGAACGGGCTGGGGTTTGGGCTCTATCCCGTCTGCCTGCCGGCGCAGAGGCACCAGCCGCGTTGAAAGCCCGCTGTTTTCCACGCTGTCATACAGTCCTGTGACACTCCGGTCTCACCGCGGGCGTTTTCCTGCGCTACTGTGCCAATGAAGAGCGCGAGCGTCTGGACAAAATGATTCCGATTTGCACAGTAGCGCCTTGAAATGACTGCGCTTCCCGACCATCGATGCGGGGGTGTGGCAGATGCAAGAGGAAGGGCGTTTTCCGTGGCATTGAAGGCAATCAAAGCTGGCGCGAGAAACGAGGCCGGCATTGCGGCGGCGAAGGAAGCTCTGGCTGCCCGTTTCGGCGACCGGTTCCAGATGGGCGAGGCGATCCGCGCCCAGCATGCCCATACGACCACCTATATTCCGGCGCAGCTTCCCGATGGGGTGGTGTTTGCCGAGAATGCCGAGGAGGTGCGCGAGATCGTCCGGATCGCTGCCCGCCACGGGGCGCCGCTGATCCCCTTTGGCACCGGTTCTTCTCTCGAAGGCCACGTCAACGCACCGCACGGGGGCATCTCGGTCGACCTTCAGCGCATGAACCGGGTGCTGGAGGTCAATGCCGAGGACCTCGACTGCCGCGTCGAGCCGGGTATCACCCGCGAAGAGCTCAACACCTATCTGCGCGACACCGGCCTGTTTTTCCCGATCGACCCCGGCGCCAATGCCTCGATCGGCGGCATGGCCTCGACGCGGGCGTCCGGCACCAATGCAGTGCGCTACGGCACGATGAAGGACAATGTGCTGGCGTTGACGGTGGTGACCGCCGATGGGCGCGAGATCCGCACCGCGCATCGGGCGCGCAAGTCATCGGCCGGCTACGATCTCACCCGGCTATTTGTCGGCGCCGAAGGCACGCTCGGCATCATCACCTCGATCACGCTCAGGCTCCAGGGCATTCCAGAGGTGATTTCCGGCGGCGTCTGCCCGTTCCCGACGATTGCGGATGCCTGCAACGCGGTGATCCTCACCATTCAGTCCGGCATTCCTGTCGCGCGCATCGAACTTCTCGACGCGCTGCAGATGAAGGCCTGCAACGCCTATTCCGGCCTTTCCTATGCGGAGACGCCGACGCTCTTCGTCGAGTTCCACGGCAGCGCCGAGAGCGTCGAGCTGCAATCGCGCCAGTTTGCCGAAATCGCGGCCGAATTCGGCTCGACCGGTTTCCTGTGGACGACCAATCCGGAAGAGCGGGCGCGGCTCTGGAAGGCGCGGCATAACGCCTATTGGGCGCAGAAGAGCCTGATCCCGGGGGCCGCGATCCTGTCGACCGATGTCTGCGTGCCGATCTCGCGGCTGGCGGACTGTGTCGCGGCGACCCAGGAAGATAGCGCTGCCCACGGCCTGACGGCGCCGATCGTCGGCCACGCGGGTGATGGCAACTTCCATGTGGGCCTGTTGTTTGACGACAAGGACGCAGCCGACGTGGTGCGCGCCGAGGCCTTCGTCGACCGGTTGAACGCGCGGGCGCTCGCAATGGACGGCACTTGCACCGGTGAACATGGCATCGGCCAGGGCAAGATGCCGTTCCTTGAGGCCGAGCTTGGCGATGCGCTGGACCTGATGCGCCAGATCAAGCGCTCGCTCGATCCGAAGAACATCTTCAACCCCGGCAAGATCTTCGCCTGAGGCGCCGGGCGAGGGCGTCGGCTGCCGCTCCTTTTTGGGGCAATGCGCTGGCGCCAAAGTGTGATACTGCATAGTTCTGAAGTCGGAATCGACCCCGAGCGAGTTATGCGGCAAATCAAATCTCTGCGGCGCCACGCGTGGCGCGGTAGACGAGCGCCCGGTTATGGCGATCAAATCGATTTGCGGCGCGCAAATGCGCCAATGAACGGAATGGGAATATAGGCACGGTGCTTTCGCGAATTCTGCTTGCCGTCGGTGGACTTGTGGTCGTTGCGCTCTTTGCGGCGCTGATCGCCCCGTGGTTCATTGACTGGACGGATTTCCGCAAGGAGTTCGAGCGTGAGGCGAGCCGCATCATGGGCAAGCCGGTCGTCGTTCACGGCAGCGTCGATGCGCGCTTGATTCCGTTCCCGACCGTGACGCTGAACGACGTGCGCGTTGGCGCCAGCGGCGACGGCGAACCGTTGATCCAGGTGGCGCAGTTTTCGATGAGCGCGGAGCTTGCGCCATTCCTCAGCGGCGAGGCGCTGATCTTCGACATGCGCCTCGACCGCCCCAAGGCGAAAGTCAGGCTCTTGCCCGACGGTACGCTCGACTGGGCGCGGGGGCGGCGCGCATCGATCCCGGCCAAGACCGTCGTTCTTGAAAATGTCGAGATCATCGACGGGCAGGTCGAGTTCATCGACGAGCAGACTGGCCGCACCCGGCGCGTGAGCGACCTTGCCGCCGACGTTTCTGCGCGCTCACTCGCCGGTCCCTGGAAGGTGGAGGGGCGCGCGGCGCTTGACGGCGAAGTCGGCAGTTTCTCCTTCATCAGCAATGAGGTGGATGCAGCCGGTGCACTCAGCCTCAAGGCACGGGTGACACCCGAGAAGCGGCCCTTTGGCGTCGAAACGGACGGCTCGCTCAGGATCGTTGATTTCAAGCCGGTCTACAGCGGCCGTTTCACGCTGACGGAAAACCGGCCGCAGAGCGAGGCAAAGGATGCGGAGCAGCGGGCGCCGCTGCGCATCAACGGTGATTTCCAGCTTACCAACGAGAGCATCCGCGTTCCGGACTACCGCTTCGAAATCGGCCCGTCCGATGATCCCTATGTGGTCACCGGCGAGGCAACGCTCGATACCGGCAAGGAGCAGAAGTTCCTGCTGATCGCCGACGGTCAGCAGATCGACGTCAGCCGCATCGGCCCGAGCCGCAACAACAAGACGGGCCGCGATCCGGCGATCTCCATGCGCCAGCGGCTTGAAGCCATGCTCGCGATCGCTGCCGACATTCCGATCCCGCAGGTTCCGGGTCGTGCCAGCCTGAAACTGCCGGCGATCGTTGTCGGCGATACGACCGTGCGCGACGTGCGTATCGACGTGCAGCCCGACGGCGCCGGCTGGGTGATCGACAATGTCGTGGCGCTTCTGCCGGGACGCACGCAGCTGGAGGCCAAAGGCCGGCTGAACCTTAAGGGGCAACGGACGTTCCGCGGCGACCTGCTGCTCGCCTCCAACCAGCCTTCGGGGCTTGCAAACTGGCTGGCCGGGTCGGTTGACCCGGCGATCCGGAAGCTGAAAACGGCGGGCTTTTCGGCGACGGTGAACCTGACCGATACGTTGCAGCAGTTCGAAAACCTCGAAGTGGCCGCCGGCGAGGCGAGCTTGAAGGGGCGCATCGAGCGGCAATCCTTCGCCGATCAGCAACCGAACCTGTCGCTTCAGCTCAAGGGCAATCGCATCGATTTCGAGGCGCTGCAGGCGCTGGCCGGCCTGGTGGCGGGCGATGCCTCCACCGAGACACTGCTGCAGCATGCCATTGCCGCCGACTTCTCGGCCGACGCGTTCTCGGCCTTCGGCGAGGAAGCCAATGATGTGCAGGCGGTGCTGACGCTGAAGAACGGCCAGCTTCAGGCCGAGCGCGTGGCGATCGGTTCGCTTGCCGGCGCCCAACTCGCCTTTTCCGGCCGGGCAAGTGGAGACCTCGAAAAGCCCGTCGTCTCGGCCAAGATGAAGCTTGCCGCCAAGAACCTGACGCCGTTCCTCACGATGATCGGCCGGCACGCGGTGAACCACCCGGCGCTCCGGCAATTGATCAAGGCCGGCCCCTACTACAGCGACACCGCCTTTGACGTGACGCTGACCGCGGGCAACAAGGAGGGCAATGCGCCGGCGACCTTCGGCATTTTCGGAACCGCCAACGGCACCAAGATCGCCGCCAGCTATCAAGCGCCCGACATGGCGCAGGCGCTGACCGGCAAGGCGATGCTGCTCGAAGCGACGCTCGAAAACCCTGAAACCCGCCTGCTGCTCGGCCAGACGGGTTTCGACCCATTGCCCTTCGATGCAGATGCCAACGGCATTCTGTCGATCAAGCTGCAAAGCACCGATGGCGCGAAGGCGAACGGCACGGTGACCTTTACCACCGAGAAGACGTCACTCGCCGCCAAGGGAACCGTCGACCTATCCCGCGATCATTTCCTCGAGGGCCAGGCGAAGGTGACGCTGCAGACGCAGGACCTGGAACCCTATCTGCTCTTGCAGGGCGTGGCGCTGCCGCAAATGGGCAGTGGTCTGCCTTTGACGATCTCGACCGATATTGCCGCAACGCCCGAGGCGATCGCGCTGACGGCCGTTGAAGGCAAGGCGGATCGCAACAATTTTACCGGCGCCCTGACGATCGATCGCAAGGCTCCCGGGAGCGCGACCGGCCAGATTACGCTCGATACGCTCGACCTTGCCTGGCTGGGCGAGGGCATCCTCGGCCCGGTCGAGGATGCGAATGGCGCGTTTTCGAAGGGGGCTCTGGCGCAACCGGCCTGGACCGGCCTCAACGTGGCGCTCGACGTTCAGGCCGGAAAGTTCTGGCCGGGGGTCTATGGCGCCGTCACAAGCTTTGCCGGCAAGATGGAGTGGAAGGGCGACGAACTTTCCCTGACCGATGCCGCGGGCGACTGGCTGGGCGGCAAGCTTGGCGGGCGGGTGCAGATCGGCAACGCCAATGGTTCCGGCTTTCTGCGCTCGCGCCTGGACGTGAAGGGCGGCGATCTCGCACAGGCCGGCTGGATGCATGCGGGCGCACCCGTGGCGACCGGCACCTTCGATCTCTCGGTTGCGCTCGAGGCCTCCGGCGCGACGCCCGAGGCGATGGCGCACTCGGCCAGCGGGTCCGGCACCGCCACCTTCAACGGCACGACGCTTGCCGGCATCAACAGCGCGGCCCTGCCGCAGCTGATCGCAGCCGCCGACGCGCTGAAGACGCAGATCTCGCCGGATACGATCAGAGGTGCGGCGGAGACGACGGTTTTCTCGGGCCAATCGGTGGTCGGCGTCGTCAAGGTTCCATTCAGCATCGCCGGTGGCGTGTTAAGGGCGCAGAACGTGACGGCCGGAGACGGCAATGCCGCCCTGACGGGCGACGCCGCCTTCGATCTTGCAGCCGGCCGGATCGACGGCGGTATCGACCTGACCTTCCGGCCCGGCGAGGAGGCGCTTGCGGGCGCCGAACCGCGTGTTCGGATCGGCTATGCCGGGCTGCTTGAGGCGCCCGGTGTCAGCCTCGACGTGGCCGATCTGGCGAACTTCCTGTCGCTGCGCGCCTTCGAGCGCGAGCGCCGGCGCGTCGAGATCCTGCAGGCAAACGTGCTGGAGAAGCAGCGCTTGCGCCGGGAGCTTGCGCTTTACAAGGCGAAGGCAGAGGCGCGGGAACTGGACCGGCGGCGTGCGATCGCCGAAGAGCGTCGGCGTGCGGCGGGCGCTGCCGAGGCTGCCCGCGTGAAGGCCGAGGCCGAGGCGCAACGAAAGGCCGAAGCGGAACGCAAGGCTGAAGAGGAGCGTCGTGCGGAGGCCGAGCGCCGGGCAATGGAAGCGGTGGAACCGCCGCGCGGCGCCGGCCAGGGACCATCGATCCCTCCGACCGGGGCAGATGGTTCGCAGGGAACCGGTACGGGAGCTACTCCCGGCCAGAAGCTGAACTTCGACGTTCTGCCCGACATCACGGTGCAGTAGCCAAGGATCAATCGAACGCCGCTGGCGCCCTCCTGGCGCCGGGGAGGGTACGTGTTTTCGCCGGGCCGGTTACGACACATTTTTGATCGCCGCGATCAGCTGCCTCAAAGGGCGTGGCCTTGTCGACACGCCTTGCTTGCCCCTTGCCTTCGGGCTGCCGAACGGGATCGGCAAAGTTTTAACGAATTCTGAAGCACATAATCCATAGTTGCTCTCTAAATTAGCGATTTGCGTTGGATGGCAGGGGAGGACGCGCGGTTTCCGCTCCGCGTCCCTATCCGACTCATTGGAAACGAGGACGCTTGCGCTGCAGGGCGACCCTGGAGCGATGACGTTCGTCGTCTGCTGAGGGGGCAATGAACAGAGATGCGCGAAAATCTAAAGAAGAGAGCCGCTCGCATTCTTGAGGACGAGAGCGGTAACTTTGCCATTCTGACAGCGCTGCTAGCCGTACCGCTGTTTGGCGCTGCTTCCGTTGCCATCAACCTGGCCCGGATCAACCTCGAAACCGCCAAGATGCAGGCAGCGCTCGATGCTGCGGCCTACTCAGCGGTCAAGTCTTACGGTGAGGGCGAGACGGCGGCTGATGCGACGGATGCGGCAAACAGCGTCTTCTTCGCAAATTTCGGCCAGCCGGAGACTGTCGATCAAATCGCACCGGAGAGCGGCATAGCTGTGGCGACGCAGCCTATCCAGGTCGCCTTCGGTGCTGTTGGCGTGGAGACCACGGCGACGACGACCTATGCGCTGAAATACGATCCGCTTTTCTGGGGCTTGCAGCCCTACACGATAGACCGGGAAAGCGTTGCTGCGAGCATGCCGGGAAGGGAAGCATGCATCCTTGCCCTGCATCGGACGGCGAGCCGCGCGTTCGAGGTCAGCGGTGGTGCGAGCGTCGATACGTCGGGTTGCACCATTACTTCGAACTCGAACGATGCCCAGTCGATCTATCTCAGCGGATCGGCCACGTTGCGGGCCGAATGTCTTTACACGGCCGGCAAGGTGTCGGCGTCGCTTGCCGATCTCGAGCTGGCCTGCGGCAAGGCGGTAGAGGAGGTGGCGCCGATTGCGGACCCGTTCCGCTTCAAGAAGATGCCGACCGCTGCAAGTTGGGTCAGTCTCGGCGGATGCGGGCAGAATTTCGTGGGCGGTGGTGGCGGCAATGGTGACTGCAACGGCACCGGCAAGACCCCGAACAACGCGCCCGACACCTATCGCGTCGAGCTGAAACCCGGAACCTATGGCGAGCTGGAAATCAAGGGCAACGTTTTTCTGCGACCCGGGGAATACATCATTGATGGCGGCAACCTGAAGTTCACCAGCCAGTCGGTGGTTGGCGCAGACGGTGTCACCTTCTTCCTGCTGAACGGCGCCCAGCTCGACATCCACGGCGGGGCGACCTTCCAGATAAGCGCGCCAGCGACCGGTGACTGGGCGGGGTTCTCGATCGTCGCCGGCAGGAACAATACGGCCGCCGCCACCATCAACGGCAACAGCGCCTCGTCGCTTACCGGCATCATCTACATGCCGGCGTCGCGCGAGATCCAATATGCCGGCAATGGGGCCACCGGGGGCGAGTGCGTGCGCATCATTGCCCAGGAGATCACCATGATCGGCAACAGCAGCTTCAAGCTGGATTGCAAGGCGGTGGTCGCCAACAACGCCATCAACAATCCCGGTGCGATCCGGCTGGTCAGGTAGAAACGTCATAGTGCCAACCGTGCGGCCACGCTGTTTGCAGAGTGCGGCGAGCATGAAAAAACCGGCCCTTTCGGGGCCGGTTCTTCATGGCTTTCGGCATATAGTCCGGGTTGTTCCTTTGCGCCGAGGCGATCAAGGGACAAAGATGCAAAGTGCTACAGAGACCTTCGCGTGGATCAGAAGCGGATGGCTACGCCGATGATCGGGCCCTGCTGGACCGTGTCGAAAATGAAGCCGTCATTGTCGTAGTCGACACCGAGCGCGCGATAGCCGACGATGGCCGAGATCGTATCGCTGAACCGGTAGCCGAGGCCGAGTGCGGCATCCCAATCTATATCGGCGCCGCCACCGCCGACGAGGCCCCAGCCGGTCAGGTAGATTTCCGGCGTCAGATAATAGGCGCCGCGCAGACCCACCATACCGTCGACCCAGGTCTTGCCGTCGTCGCGGCTGACACCGTCGAGCGGGCCGCCATGGAAGGAAATGGTGGTATCGACCGACCAGACCTTCACGCCACCGACGATGTCGAGATGCGATTGCTGATCCTCGAACACGGTGTAGCCGGCGGCGAAAAGGCCGGCGAATGTTTCTGAGTCGACCTCCACATTGTCGGTGAAGATGCCGCGCGCCTTGCCGTCGCCGGAAACCTTGGAATAGGCCAGGTCGGTGAAGACGCTGAAGCGGTCCTTACGGGCTTCGGCGATCGCCATGGCACCGAAATCGAGATTGTTCCAGATGTCGCCGAAGTCGGAGTCGATGTGCACAGGCGGGAGCCCGAACTGCGCGGTGTCGCCGGAAAGACCGGCGATCCAGAAATAGGGGGCGATGGTAAACTGCCAGCCGCTCTCGGTTTCTTCGACCGGCGCCGCTGGCGCCATCAGCGGCGTGATGTCTGCCGCATGGGCCGATAGAACGGACGCCAGGCTCAGGCAGGCCGCAAGGCCCAGTCGCGCAGAGATACTCATGATACGCCTCCCGCTGGGGCAGCTCCCGGTAAGGCGTGGAGCGCCTTTCCCCCCGGACCTGCATACTTTCAACATGCGATGCGCAACAGCAGACGCCGTCGCGTCCAACAGGGTCATCATTATATAAGATTGTTCGAATGCAACTTGTTTCGCCCCGCTGCGCCAGCCGAAGCGGGCAGAACGGACCCCCTCTGTTGCATCGGCCACACAGTCGCGCTGTCTCGGCCACTGCATGTGTCCTTTCATCGCAGTCGATCAAGGGACAAATACATGCAGCAACTCAAAGTGCTAGGGCGACCGTTGCGCGTCTCACGAGACGTGCGGCGCCGCAGGTGATTTCTGGCCGTGGTCGCCTGGACAGGCGGTGTCAGCTCTCTTCGGGCGTGGAGAACGGAAGCTTCGATTTCAGCCATTCGAGCACGTAGACGCGCAGGGCCGAGGAGAGGTTGCTGTCGGGCGCGCGCTGGTCATCGATCTCGGCGATGAGCTGGGCAAGCGGCATCGCTCTTACCGCGGCAATCGCCTTCAGCTCCTGCCAGAAGGCGTCCTCGAGCGAGAAGCTGGTGCGGTGGCCGTGGAGCGTCGCGGAGTGCTTACGGATCATCGCGCTGCCTCTGGATCACGATGACGTGCATGGATGCGATCGGGACGCGGGCGGAAGACCACACATAGTGTTGCTCGTCCCGCTCCGGGAGTTCTTTAAGGGCCTGGCACATCGATTCGGGAAGCTGCCGCAAGTCCTTGCTCCGGAATCGCTTTTTCGATGAAAGAGGAGGGCGGCTCAGCTCTCGCTGCCGTCGCCGTCATCCTTTGTCGGGCGCTGCAGCCGACCTTGGTCGAGGCGCTTGTCCGCCTTGTCGTTCAGTGCCTTCGTCAAGGATTTTTCGGCCTTGTTGCGGCCAAAGGAGATGCGGTTCTGTTCGGCCTGCTTTTCCTTTTCCGTGCGCTCACGGCGCTTGCGGAACTGGCGCAGATTGACGACGTCGCCGGTCATGAGCCGCCGCTCCCCGAAACTTGATCAGTTCTTCTTGCGGAAGGAATCGAGCGAGACGACGGAACCGCCGCCGTTCTTCGGCTCGGTCGGCTTGTCTTCCTTGGCGGAGGCCTCGCCATTTTCCTCAGGAACGGGATAGGCGGTGATTTCAGCCGATTCCGGTTCCTCTTCCTCGCCGGCCGCCACATCGAACTCCAGCTCGAAATTGACCGAGGGATCATAGAAGCCACGGATGGCGTTAAACGGGATGACCAGCCGTTCCGGCGTGTCAGAGAAGGAAAGGCCGATTTCGAAGCCGCCTTCGGTCACCTTGAGCTCCCAGAACTGGTGCTGGACCACGATGGTCATCTGTTCCGGATACTTTGCCTTGAGGTGCTGCGAGATGCGCACGCCAGGCGCGCCGGTGAGAAAGGTGATGAAGAAATGGTGCTCGCCAGGCAGGTGGCCGGTCGTTGCGACTTCCGTCAGAACCTTGCGGATGACGCTGCGGAGCGCGTCCTGTGCCAGAATGTCGTAGCGGATATGGTCCTGGCCCATGAGCGTCCCGTCTTTCTCGAACTCAATCTTACTTGTCTGCAGCCGGCTATGACATGCTGCCGTCGGCTTTTCATTGCCCGTCTCGATGAGACGAGTCAATTATTCAAGCATCTATAGACCATTTCGAAGCGGGGGAGAAGGTGAAGGCTTCTGTTGCCAGGTGCCTTCGGACCCCGCCTTACGGTGCTACCCGGAAGGACTTGATTTGAAGTGTCGCACCGCGATTAAGCAGCGAGACGTGCTTCAGCATAGTTGTCGTTTGCAACTATAAGTTTAGCCCGATAACGGTGGTACAATGCCGAGCAAAAAGTCGATCTTTACGCCCTTGTCGATCCTATTTCGCCCCCATCAAAAGCCGATCGCCAAGGATCGGTTTTTGGTGGAGGCGCCGGGTACCGCCCCCGGGTCCAATGGGTTTATTTCATCGCCCGTTTATTGCCATAGCCGCCCGAAGACGGCACCGTTCATATAGGTCTTTCCGGCGCTCAAGAAAAGGGGGATGTGTCGGATATATGACTTTGTCCCGGCCTGCCCGGCGCCGAACTGCCTTGACTTGCCCGGCATCCATGAAAAACTCCCGCTGCTCAACGCGGCCGGCGAAACCTGGCTGCCGTTTCGAAAAGCAAAAGCAACCTGGAGGCCTCATGACGGACTACCTCGCAGATGTGCAGAAATATGACAATGGCGCCGACGAAGCCGTTGTGAACAAGATCGTGCGCCACCTCGGCATTGCGCTGCGCAACAAGGATTCCTCACTCGTTTCGGCAACCGATCCGAAGGAGCTTGAGCGCGTCAAGGAGAAATGGTGCGAAAAGAAGCTCGGCATCAGTGGCGCGGATGCGGACAAGGCGATCGAGGCTACCGTGAAGGCGATGTCGGCCGACCGCTCCAAATCGCGCGTCACCTTCTACTATCTGGTGGCCAAGAACCTCGGAAAACTGCAGACGCTGTAGTTTAGTAAAACAACGCGGTATGCGGGCGAAAAAGCCACAGGCGTCCTGCCGTATTCCGCTCTTTGGCCGAAATCTCAGGGATAATTCTCCCTTGGTCATTGGTTCGCCGCCGGCTTCGTCCTAAATTTGGGGACGTTTACGAATCGGCGGCGCCAGACCATGCAGCAATATCTCGACCTTCTCGACCACGTGATGAAGAACGGAAGCGACCGGGGCGACCGGACGGGCACGGGCACGCGCTCGGTCTTCGGCCATCAGATGCGCTTCGATCTCTCCGAAGGCTTCCCGGTGCTGACGACCAAGAAGCTGCACCTGCGCTCGATTATCCATGAGTTGCTCTGGTTCCTGAAGGGCGACACCAATATCGCCTATCTCAAGGACAATGGCGTCACCATCTGGGACGAATGGGCCGACGAAAACGGTGACCTCGGCCCGGTCTACGGTTACCAGTGGCGCTCCTGGCCAGCGCCGGACGGGCGCCACATCGACCAGATCGCCGGCCTCGTCGAAAGCCTGAAAACCAATCCGAACTCGCGCCGCCACATCGTCTCGGCCTGGAACCCGGCGCTGGTCGACGAGATGGCGCTGCCGCCCTGCCATTGCCTGTTCCAGTTCTACGTCTCCGACGGCAAGCTTTCCTGCCAGCTCTATCAGCGCTCGGCCGACATCTTCCTGGGCGTGCCCTTCAACATCGCATCCTATGCGCTATTGACGATGATGGTGGCGCAGGTGACGGGCCTCAGGCCAGGTGATTTCGTGCACACGCTCGGCGACGCGCATATCTACCACAACCATTTCGAGCAGGCGCGGCTGCAGCTGACCCGCACGCCGAAGGCGCTGCCGCAGATGCAGATCAATCCTGAGGTGAAGGACCTGTTTTCTTTCCGCTTCGAAGACTTTAGGCTCGTCGGCTACGAAGCCGATTCAAGCATCAAGGCGCCGATCGCCGTCTGACGTATGCGGGCATTGCGGGCACGCAAGCCTGCATTCCTGAACTTCGTTTCTTGCGCTTGTGCCGCGCTGTTCTTTGGCGCGGCGCGGCAGGCGCCTTCGTCGCTTCAAGCCGAGGGGCCGGCGATCCAATGCTCGGGCACGGCGGGGAGGGCTGCCGTCCAAGGGAGGTATCGATGCTCACACTGATCCATGCGCCGCTGTCGCGTTCGTCGCGCATCGTCTGGCTGCTCGAGGAGCTCGGCGCCGAGTACGAGATCCGCTACGTGTCGATCCGTCGTTGGGATGGCTCGGGCGAGCCCGACGACAACAATCCGCATCCGCACAAGCAGGTGCCCGCACTCATTCACAACGGGACGGTGATCTGGGAGTCGGCTGCCGTCGTGCAGTATCTCACCGACCTTTATCCCGATTGCAGCCTCGGCCGGCCGCCCGGCCACAAGGAGCGCGGCGCCTATCTCTCCTGGCTTGCCTATTATGCAGGCGTGATCGAGCCGACAGCGCTCGCCCATATCTCCGGCGCCACCATCAACAATCCGGCGCAGGCCCGGCTCTACGGCGAAATGTGCGCCCATGTGATCGACGTGCTCACCCGGCGAACCTATCTGCTTGGCGAAACGATGAGTGCCGCCGACCTGCTTCTGGCAAGCGCGCTGCAATGGATGCGCAAGATCCTGCCGGAGAGCACGGTGGTTGATCGCTACATCCGGGTGGTGACAGACCGCGCGGCCTACGACCGGGCAAGGGAAATCGACAGCAAACCGCAGGGGTTCCATGACTGAAAAGAAGAACACCGATCCGAAGATCTCGATCGTCGTGGCGGTTGCCGCCAACGGCGTCATCGGCCGCGACGGCGATCTGCCCTGGCGGCTTTCGACCGACCTCAAGCGCTTCAAGGCGCTGACGATCGGCAAGCCTGTCATCATGGGGCGCAAGACCTGGGCCTCGCTCGGCCGGCCGCTGCCCGGCCGCGCCAATATCGTGGTTACCCGCAACGCCGATTTCGTCGCCGAAGGGGCCAGCGTCGTGCCTTCGCTCGATGCGGCGATCGCCCTTGCGCGCCGTGAAGCACAAGCGGCGGGCGCCGACGAGATCTGTGTCATCGGCGGTGGCGAGATCTATCGCCAGTCGATCGCGCTTGCCGATATCCTGCATGTAACCGAGGTCCAGGCGGAGGTGGACGGTGATACTCGCTTTCCGGATATCGACGCGCAAGTCTTCGAGAAGGTGTTCGAGGAAGACCTGCCGCAGGGCGAAAGGGACAGCCACGCCATGCATTTCGTCACCTTCAAGCGGCGTGCGACAGCCTGACGCGACGGATCGTCAACTATTTTGCTGACCGTAAGGGCTTCATGACTGAGACGAAGAGCCTCTATCCGAAGGTCTCGATCGTCGTGGCGGTTGCCGCCAACGGCGTCATCGGCCGCGACGGCGATCTGCCCTGGCGGCTCTCGACCGACCTCAAGCGCGTCAAGGCGCTGACGATCGGCAAGCCTGTCATCATGGGGCGCAAGACCTGGGCCTCGCTCGGCCGGCCGCTGCCCGGCCGCGCCAATATCGTCGTGACCCGCAACACCGATTTTGTCGCCGAAGGGGCCAGCGTCGTGCCTTCCCTCGATGCGGCAATCGCGCTCGCCAACCGCGAAGCGGCGGCGGCAGGCGTGAGCGAAATCTGCGTCATCGGCGGCGGCGAGATCTATCGCCAGGCGATCGGGGTGACCGATATCCTGCACGTGACCGAGGTGCAGGCGGAGGTGGATGGCGACACGCGCTTTCCTGATATCGATCCTGATATCTTCGAGAAGGTGTTCGAGGAAGACCTGCCGCAGGGCGAAAAGGATAGCCACGCCATGCATTTCGTCACCTTTAAGCGGCGTGCGACAGCCTGACGCGGCGGATCGTCAACTATTTTGAACCATTTACGGTGAACTCGGGCGTATCGCGTTGAAAGCGGTGCGGGGGATACCTATAACGGTTTCACATCATGAACGACCGTGCGGTGGCGCGGCCGTTCTGCGTGCGAAGTATTCAACAGAGAGGTTTTGATGCCCTGGAGCAATCAGAATGGCGGCGGCGGCCCATGGGGCGGCGGCGGCGGCAATCAGGGGGGGCCATGGGGCCAGGGGCCGAACCGGCCGCGTGGCGGCGGTAAGGGTGGCCCGCCGGATCTGGAAGAGATCATTCGTCGTGGCCAGGACCAGCTTAAGAACGTCGTTCCCGGCGGGTTTAACGGCGGCGTCTTTGCCATTGTCGGTCTGTTGATCGTCGGCTTCGTCCTGATCAACTCGATCTATACGGTGCAGCCGGACGAGCGCGGCGTCGAAATGCGCTTCGGCAAGCCGAAGGACGAGATTTCGATGCCTGGCCTGCACTATCATTTCTGGCCGTTCGAAACCGTCGAATTCGTCAAGATCACCGAGCAGCAGCAGAATATCGGCGGCCGCTCCAGCGGCCAGTCGAATTCCGGCCTGATGCTCACCGGCGACCAGAACATCGTCAACGTCCAGTTCTCGGTCCTCTATTCGGTCACCGACCCGAAGGCTTACCTCTTCAACGTCGAGAACCCGTCCGACACGCTGCAGCAGGTGGCTGAAAGCGCGATGCGCGAAGTCGTCGGTCGCCGTCCGGCACAGGACATCTTCCGTGACAATCGTCAGGCGATCGCCGCCGACGTGAAGAGCACGATCCAGGCGACGATGGACACCTACGGTACCGGCGTCTCCGTCAACACGGTCGCGATCGAGGACGCCGCACCGCCGCGCGAAGTGGCCGATGCGTTCGACGAAGTGCAGCGCGCCGAACAGGACGAAGACCGTTTCGTCGAGGAAGCCAACCAGTACGCCAACCAGGTGCTCGGTAAGGCCCGTGGTCAGGGTGCGCAGATCCGCGAAGAGGCGGCCGCCTACAAGGACCGCGTCGTCAAGGAAGCACAGGGTGAAGCGCAGCGCTTCGTCTCCGTCTATGACGAATACTCGAAGGCCCCTGACGTGACCCGCAAGCGTCTCTACCTCGAAACGATGCAGGGCGTTCTTGGCAAGTCGAAGAAGGTGATCATCGACGAGAAGAACGGCCAGGGCGTTCTGCCCTACCTGCCGCTGAATGAAATCGGCCGTCCGACCACGTCGGGTGCCGCCGCAGTGTCGGGAGCAGCACAGTGATCAACAACCGTACCTCCGTCATCCTGATCCTGCTCGCGGTTGTCTTCGTCGGCATCTATTCCTCGGTCTTCGTCGTCAACGAGCGCCAGCAGGCAATCGTCGTGCGCTTCGGTCAGATCAAGGACGTCAAGAGCCAGCCGGGCCTCTACTTCAAGCTGCCCTTCGCCTTCATGGACGCCGATCGTGTCCAGTACGTCGAAGACCAGGCACTGCGCTTCGATCTCGACAACATCCGTGTCCAGGTCTCGGGCGGCAAGTTCTACGAAGTCGACGCCTTCGTCGTCTACAAGATCGCCGATCCCCGTCGCTTCCGCGAAACGGTATCGGGCGACCGCGATTCTGCGGAATCGCGCCTGCGCACCCGTCTCGACGCATCGCTGCGTCGTGTCTACGGTCTTCGTGGCTTCGAGGCAGCGCTCTCCGACGAGCGTGCGTCGATGATGCGTGAAGTGCGCGCTGACCTGAAGACCGATGCCGAGTCGCTCGGTCTCAACATCGAGGACGTCCGCATTCGTCGCACCGACCTGACGCAGGAAGTGTCGCAGCAGACCTACGACCGCATGAAGGCCGAGCGTCTGGCGGAAGCCGAACTGATCCGCGCCCGTGGTAACGAAGAAGGCCAGCGTCGCCGCGCCATCGCCGACCGTCAGGTCGTCGAGATCGTCGCCGACGCGCAGCGCGATTCGGAAATCCTGCGCGGTGAGGGCGAAGCCGAACGGACGAAGACCTTTGCCGACGCCTTTGCGCGCGATCCGAAGTTCTTCGAGTTCTATCGGTCGATGACCGCTTACACGCAGTCAATCGGCAGCCCGGACACGACGCTCGTGCTGTCGCCGCATTCGGAATTCTTCCGTTACTTCAACAACTCGGAAGGCACTGCGCCGGCCGCAGCACCTCAAGCAGCGACCGGAAACTAGGCGGGCGATGTCAGACTTTCTGACAGGATTCGCTTTCTTCCTGATCATCGAGGGGCTGGTGTACGCACTGGCCCCTTTGGTTTTGGTGGAAATGGCAAAGCGTTTGCCGTATGTCCCCGAACATCAGCTTCGACTGGCGGGGCTCGTTTGCGTTGCTGCCGGGGTCGGACTTGTATGGTTGCTTCGAGGATAATGCGAAATGCCACATAAACTGCTGATCCGGCTGGTCGATGCCGAATACGCCATCACCCGCCTCAATATCGGTTCCAGCATACCGGAATGGTTGCCGGGACCGGGCTTCTGGACCGTGTCGAGCTCGCGCGAGGAGATGACGCTGGTCTGCCGCGCCGCCCGCGTGCCGTCCAGCGTCCAAAGCTCGCTCGGCTGGCGCTGCTTCCGCGTCGAGCAACACTTTGCCTTCGACGTGCCTGGTGTGCTTGCCTCCGTCCTCCAGCCGCTTTCGGATGCCGGCGTTGGCATCTTCGCCAATTCGACCTTCAGCACCGACTACATCTTCGTTGCCGGCTCCGATCTCGACAAGGCGGTACGGGCCCTGAAAGAGCACGGGCACGAACTGACCACCTGACCTGCCGCGCTAGGTCTCATCAGGCGCGCAAAGGTCGCTGCTGCGCTCTGACTTGAGGAAGCGCGTTCAGGTTGCCGGAACGACGAAACCCAGGGTGAAATGGGCGAGCGCCCCCGCCGCGATTGCAGCGAGCGTCGCCAAAGCGAGCGTGATCGCGTAGGGTCCTTTCCCGGCGGCGGTGAAGGCCAGCACCACTTTCGTCAATAGATTGACGACCACCGCGATCAGGATCGCGGTGACTGCAGTGGTGAGATCGACGGTCGTCCCGGAAAGCCGCGCTGTTGAAAGCGTGATAGCATCGACATCCATCAGACCCGATACCGCGGCGACGACGAAGAGCATGGTCTGGCCGACCCTGTCGACCAGTACCTTCGACACCAGAATCACGCCACCGAGCAGGCCGCCAAAGCGCAGAACTTCGCTGAGTTCGAACGGATTTTCGAGTTGAAGATCCGGCGCGCCCTGCTTCTCGCTACGAAAGGCGAGCATGGCACTGGCTGCCAGCATGACCAATATGGCCGGCGTCAATGCAATCCCCAACGGCATGAGGAGGACGGGTGCGAGGGCGGCCCCGATGACGACGACGCGGATAAGCGACAGGGCTCCGGCGATCGCAGCGCCGGACGCGAGCTGCCGGCCGCTCTTCGGCGCCTCTGCTGCGAAGCGGCCAAAGGAGAGTGTCAGGGCCGTGGAGGAGGCCAGTCCGCCGGCGGCGCCGGCAAACAGGATGCCGCGGGTCGGTCCGGCAACCCGTATGGCGACATAACCGACAAAGGAGATGGCGGCGATCGTGATCGTCAGCAGCCACAACTCGAAGGGGTTCAGCACATCCCAGGGATCGACGGTCTCATTCGGCAGCAGCGGTAGGGCGACCAGGGTCATGGCGAGGAGAACGAGGGCTGCCCGGATCTCCAGCCAGGTCAATTGCCGCAAGAACCGGTGGAGTCTACGCTTGGCCGCAAGCACCACCGTTGTCGCTACCCCGCCGGCGGCCGCGATGCGCAAGTCGCCGAGAACCGCCAGCGCACCAAGTGCGAAGACGACGAAACTCGCGACGACGGTCGTTACACCATAATCATCCTCTTCCTCTGACTCTCGCTGCCTGAAAATGATGAAGGCGGTGCCATAGAGCAATAGCAGCGCCGCCGGCACGATGGGGCCGGAGAGCGTCTGGAGGTAGCCGGCGAGGCCGCCGAGGAAGCCGGCAAGACCAAACGTGCGAATGCCCGCGGTTCGGCCACCGGATGGCTGTTCACGCTCTTGCCATCCTCGCTCGCAGCCCACAAGCAGCCCGATGGCGAGGGACACGCCGAGGCGTTGGAAGATTTCGACAAAGTCCATATGGAAAGGATAGGCTTCCGGATCGCCTGGACAAGAGTCTGCGCGACACGGTCGCTTGTCTGCCGCCAGCGACGTGCTGCAACGCTTCGGTGCGGATCAGGAAATCGTGTTTGGACGCTTCCGAATTCCGCCTTATCTTCAGGGGAAAATCGGATGTCGCGCGGTCTCCGGATTGCGGCGACGACGCCCACCGCATAATCGACTGGACTGAATGGGCCAAAGGTCGAACTATGCGAGGAATCAAAGTGCTATGGCGACAGTCACACGTCCGGACGGACTGCTGGTCGCCGTGCAGGAGTGGCAGCGATGGCCGCAAGCGGTCGTCCGCCGAAACAGCGAAGGAGCTTAAGCGAATTGTCCACGCGATCGAAATCCCGAGCTCATTCGCTTGGCGCTGCCTTGGGCGTTCTGGCGCTTTCAGGCACGCTCGCCTTCAGCAGTACGGCGCTTGCCCAGACCGCTGCCGTGCGTCCGCCGACGAACGGTCCGGCCTCCGTCGCCGATCTCGCCGCCGGGTTGCTTGACGCGGTCGTCAACATCTCGACCTCGCAGAAGGTCAAGAACGACGACGACGCGCCGACCCCGCAGGTACCGGAGGGCTCTCCCTATCAGCCCTATTTCGACGAGTTCTTCAAAGGGCAGGGCGGTCAGGGCGGCAACCGACAGCGTACGGTCGATTCGCTCGGTTCCGGCTTCGTCATCGATCCCACAGGCTTCATCGTCACCAACAATCACGTGATCGAGGGCGCTGACGATATCGAGATCAATTTCGCCAATGGCAGCAAGCTGAAGGCCAAGCTCATCGGCAAGGATACCAAGACCGATCTCGCGGTGCTGAAGGTTGAGCCGAAAACGCCGCTGAAGGCCGTTTCCTTCGGCGATTCCCGCACGATGCGCATTGGCGACTGGGTGATGGCGATCGGCAACCCGTTCGGCCTCGGCGGCTCGGTTTCGGTCGGCATCATTTCGGCGCGTGGCCGCAACATCAATGCCGGCCCCTATGACAACTTCATTCAGACGGACGCGGCGATCAACCGCGGCAATTCCGGCGGACCGCTCTTCAACATGGCCGGCGAGGTGATCGGCATCAACACCGCGATCATCTCTCCATCCGGCGGCTCGATCGGCATCGGCTTTTCGGTGCCGACGGAGCTTGCCGCCAATGTCGTGCTGCAGCTCAAGGACTTCGGCGAGACGCGGCGCGGCTGGCTCGGCGTGCGTATCCAGCCGGTGACCGACGATATCGCCGAGAGCCTGAAGATGGCGTCGCCCCGCGGTGCGCTCGTTTCCGGCATCATCGAGGGCGGGCCGATCGCCCATGGCGAGATCAGGGCCGGTGACGTCATCGTCAGGTTCGATGGACGCGAAGTGAGCGAGATGCGCGACCTGCCGCGGGCCGTTGCCGAAAGTCCCGTTGGCAAGGCGGTCGACGTGGTGGTGATCCGCGACGGCAAGGAGCAGACAGTCAAGGTGACGCTCGGCCGTCTTGAGGACGGCGAAGAGCTGGCAAGCGCGCCGGCGGTAGCGACCGGCGAGGAGGGGCCGAAAGTGGACAAGCCCGAGGCGGCGCCGCTTCCCGCGACCGATGTCGTGCTCGGCATGAAGCTTGCGACGCTGAACGAGGAGATCCGCAAGAAATACGGCATTGCCGAGGATGTGGACGGTGTGGTGATCACTGAGGTCGCGCCGAACTCCGGCGCTGCGGAGCGGCGGGTCGAGCCGGGAGACGTCATCGTCGAGGTGGGACAGGAAGCGATGGGCACGCCCGGCGACGTTGCCGACCGGGTGGAGGAATTGAAATCCAGCGGCCGGCGCAATGCGCTTCTGATGCTCTCCAACAAGACCGGTGAACTGCGCTTCGTCACGGTGCGGGTGGAATAGGCTTTCCCAGTGGTACGGCTGTGGCAAGTTTTCGGGTGCCGCAGCGAAGGTGATTGCCGAATCTTTTCAAATCCATCGTCCGTTCGGCTGACAGGCTGAATCCGTTCCTTCAGGTTTTGATTCAAGACTGAAATCGGTGGCGGTTGGTGTTCTCCATCCGCCCCTCATCCCGCTGCCGCGACCTTCTCCCCGCGCGCGGGGAGAAGGGGCACCGCCGCACCCGCTTGCGTGCGCCAACAGTTCCGGGTTTTCCCCTCGACACAGCGCGGTTGCAAGGGGCGTGCGCTGTGCGCGTATCTTTGGAGTTGGATGCGATAAGTGGGACGAAGCGGCTGGTGTAGGTAGCGCAGGTATTGATTTCCCTGCAAGGTTGTCCTTACACCTAGCGAACTGGGGTCGGACAGATCCTATTGCGCCGGGGGAATTTGATGACGGACAGCCTTGAGAAGGTCGTATTGCGCGCAGGCTTCTGGCGACGAGCCATAGCGTTCCTCATAGACTTTACGCTTGTCGCCCTGCCGATGCAGGCCGCGGTCATCGTGCTGTTCATGCTAACCGGCGGAGCCGTGCAGGGCAGCTTTGGTTTCCACTACATGGTTTGCCAAGATCTCGGTGATCTTCCGATAGTGCCCACGCCACGACCACCAGCCGATTACAATAGCGTCGTTGAATGCCGGGTTACGTTGGCTGGGTTCGACCTGAAAAGAACGTTGACGGTCAGCAAGGTTACCGTTGAAGCTGGGACCACGACCCGGATTTCGCAGACTTATTATCTGGGAGCAGACGGGAAGCAGCGCGATGTGTGGCCCGTCGACTTCTTCGGCTTTCTTGTCTTTCTGGCGTATCTCGTGACGCTGGAAAGCCGCCGCGGCGCGACGCTCGGCAAGCAATTGCTTTCGATCCGAACGGCGAGCCATCTGGATGCCCTCGCCGTTGGCGTCCCTGTTCGTTCGGCTTTGCTGCGTTACGTCGTGATGTTTTCCGCTGTCGTTCCAGGCATGCTGGTGACGTTGGGATTTGAACTCGCTGTGGCACGTTGGGCCTGGGACCCGTTTGTTCTGCTCACCCACCCGGTCTTCGTCGGCGCCAATATTCTCGCAGGGCTCATATTCGTCGGATGGTTTGCCTGGATTACAGTGAGTGTCGTTCGAAAGCGGGACCCTGTTTACGATCGTGCCGCCGGAACATCGGTCTGGGTGCGGAATTGAGGCCGCAGACTAACAGTCGTCACTCTCTGCCGCTCTACTACATGTTTCCTTTAATCGTAGCCGTTTGAAGGACAAAAACATGCAGGAACTCAAAATTCTACAGCGACCTTTGCGCGTCTGATAAGACGCGCGGCGCTGTAGGGTGCATGCAGGACTTCCTGCGTGCCGGCTGGAAGGTGATCAGCCGCAGGGCTTCGAACAGGATTTCGATGATCGCAAGCATGGCCGCACCTCCTCTCTTTCAAGCATTTCACCGCACTTGCCCGTATTCCTCAAACGAGTTTACAGTCGGCTTCGGATAACTTGAGGTTATGCATGAAGCGCGGCCGTCTGCCCCTGACAGCGTTGCGGAGTTTCGAGGTGGCCGGGCGGCTGGAGAGTTTCACGCTGGCGGCGGCCGAGCTTTTCGTCTCTCAAGCGGCGATCAGCCGGCAGGTGCGCGAGCTTGAGGATCTGATCGGCCGGCCGCTGTTCGAGCGGCATCACAGGAGCGTCCGATTGACCGCCGATGGCCGCGCATTGCTCGGCACGCTGACGGCGGCCTTCGACACGGTGGGCGAAAGCCTCGATGCGCTCTCGGGGCGGCAGCTGTCGCAGACGCTGAAGGTCAGCGCCGAGCCCTCCTTTGCCGGTTGCTGGCTGGTGCCGCATCTGCAGCAATTTCAGCAGGAGAACCCGGACATTGATTTGGTCATCGACGCCGATACCCGGCTGGTCGAGTTTCGCTCCGGTGACGCCGATATCGCCATCCGCCACAGCGTCACCGCCCGTTCCTGGCCACGGGTCGAGGCGCGGCCTCTGGCGAAGGTGGAGATGGTCCCGATGATCGCGCCGGCGCTGGCGGCTGCCGGAAAGCCGCTCGACCGACCCGAAGACCTGCTGCAGCATGGGCTCTTGCACGAGGAGAACAGACAGCTCTGGGAACAGTGGTTCGCAGGCGCCGGTGAGGCTCCGGTCAAGCTGGAGCGCGGCGCGATTTTCGCCGATGGCTCGATGGTGTTGCAGGCGACGCTCAGGGGAAATGGCGTCGGGCTGATCGACCGCGACCACGCGCGCGACGACATTGCCGCTGGCCGGCTGATCCAGCCCTTCGATATCTCGGTGCCCTATGGCGCCTTGTTTATCGTGACGCGGCGCTTCGATGCGCTCTCGGAGGCGGCGCTGGCTTTTGTCGCCTGGGTTGAGCGGAGCTATCCTGGGGCGGGGCGCGAGAGGTGACGGATTTCGCACGCGGCCCCTCACTGTCCTGCCGGACATCTCTCCCGCAAGCGGGGAGAGAGCCGCGAGGAGAAGCGGCGCTGCCCGAAACGAAAGCCGGGTATGCCGCGCGGCTGCGACGACCTATGCAGGATCAGGAAAAATAGGCCGGCAAGATTCCATCAAAGGGCGCCTGTGTGACCGGCAAGCTTGCCTCGTGCGTCCTTCGCCCCGCTGGCGGGGAGAAGGTGCCGACAGGCGGATGAGGGGCAGCCAACGACTGGAAGGTGCGCTAGATCCCGGCCGTCGAATGCCGCTGCCGCCATTCGCCGGCACTGATGGCGTAGAGCACGTGGCGCACCAGCGCCGGCTGGTCGGCGGGGACGCGGGGGTGGTCGAAGTCGCGGCTGGCGTCGCGGTGCATGCCGAGCCGCTGCATGACGGCCGTGGAGCGGGAATTGGCGGCGACGGCGAAGGAGACGACCTCGTCGAGGCCTTTTTCCTCGAATCCGTAACGCAGAAGTTCCGACGCTGCCTCAGTGACGTAACCCTGGCCCCAATAGCGGGCGGCGAGCCGCCAGCCGATCTCGACCGTGCCTTTGGGAAAGTGCGGTTCCAGATCCGTGAGCGCGAGGCCGCAGAAGCCGATCGGCCGGTCATCGGCTCTCAGAGCGATTGCGAAGAAGCCGAGGCCCGTCTCCGCAATGCCGCGTCCAACGCGATCGAAGAGCGCGTCGGACTCCGCGCGGCTGCGGCGGAAGGGGAAGAACTCCATCACCTTGGGATCGCTGTTGATCTCGAAGAAGAGATCGCGGTCTGGTTGCTTCCAGGCCCGAATGCGCAGCCGCTCGGTTTCGGAAATGATCATCCGATGAAATCCGTCTTGCGGTAGCCCTGCAGATAGAGGAGGGCCGTCAGGTCGCCATGGTCGATGCGGACTTTGGCCTGTTCGGCGACAACAGGCTTGGCGTGCAGCGCCACACCCGTTCCGGCAAGCTGGATCATGCCGAGGTCGTTGGCGCCATCGCCGACGGCAAGGGCTTCATCCGTCGAGATGCCGAGGCGGCCGGCGATGTCCAGCAGCGCGTCGACCTTGGCCTGCTTGCCGAGAATGGGAGAGGCGACCTCGCCGGTGAGGATGCCATCTTCCGCGATCAGCGTATTGGCGCGGTTCTCGTCAAAGCCGAGCATCTCGGCGATCGGTCCGGTGAAGACGGTGAAGCCGCCGGAGACGAGGGCGGTATAGTGGCCCTTGCTCTTCATCGTGGCGATCAGCTGGCGCCCGCCCGGCGTCAGCGTGATGCGCTTGGCGATCACTTCGTCGACGACGCCAAGCGGCAGGCCCTTCAGCAGTGCTACGCGCTCGATCAACGCCGGCTCGAAGGCGATCTCGCCGTTCATGGCGCGGGCGGTGATTGCCGCCACCTTGTCCTTGAGGCCGACTTCGGCGGCGAGTTCGTCGATGCATTCCTGGCCGATCATGGTCGAATCCATGTCGGCGATCAGAAGCTTCTTGCGACGGCTTTCGGCGTCCTGCACGGCGATGTCGATCGGCGCGTTGCCAATCTGGCCACGCAGCAACGCTTCGGCCGCATCCGGGTCGGTGCCGTCGATGAGTGCGATGTCGCAGGCGACACCGTCTGCCAGCCAATAGAGGCCTGATGCCTTGACGGCTTCTACGGCCGCTTCCGCAAGCGCGGGCGTCAGAACAGGATTTGACGGATTGGCGATAAGCGTGGCAACGAGAGCCATGGACAACAACCTTGATACCGAGAGCGACGCGATCCTGATAACCGGGCCGACCGCCAGCGGCAAGTCTGCGCTTGCCGTCGAACTGGCGCGACGTCACGGCGGCGTGGTGATCAACGCCGATAGCATGCAGGTCTACGACACGTTGCGGCTCTTGACCGCACGGCCGGATGAAGCCGACATGGGCGGCATCGAGCACTGTCTTTACGGCCATGTGCCGGCGGCTTCGGCCTATTCCACCGGCGCCTGGGCGCGCGAAGCGCAGGCGCTGGTCGCGCGGCTTAGGGGTGAAGGACGCCTGCCTGTCTTCGTCGGGGGGACCGGGCTCTATTTCAAGGCGCTGACCGGTGGTCTCTCGGATATGCCCGAAATTCCGGCCGCGATCCGCGAACGGCTGCGTGAACGGTTGAAGGCGGAGGGGCCGGAAATCCTGCATCGCGAGCTTGCGGCGAAGGATCCGGAGACGGCGGCGACGCTGAAGGCGGGTGACGGCCAGCGGATCGTCCGGGCGCTCGAAGTGGTGGAGGCGACGGACAAGCCGATCCGCTTCTTTCAGCAACAGAGCGGACCCGTCATCGTCGACCCAGACCGGGCGCAGAAATTTGTCGTGCAGCCGGAGCGCAAGGTGCTGCACGAGCGGATCAACCGCCGCTTCGAAGCCATGCTTTCAGGCGGTGCGATCGATGAGGTGCGGGCGCTTTTGGCACTCGACCTGCCGCCGGAAATGCCTGTCATGAAGGCGATCGGCGTCAGCCAGATTGCGGCACTTCTGAAGGGCGAGATCGACGAGGCCGACGTGATCGAAACGTCGTCTGCGGCCACGCGGCAATATGCCAAGCGGCAGATGACCTGGTTCCGCAACCAGCTCGACGACAGCTGGCTGCGCATCGAGAGCGCCGCGGCGGTGCTCTGAGGCAAAATCAGGAAAGGACGTCGCCAATGGCTCTCAACCGGAAGCGCGTCGCTTTGAATCCGGCGCGGTGGAGGGGGCATGCGTACCTCGGCTCAAGCCGCCAAATTCAGTTGCCAGGAAACGCCGAAGCGATCGTTCACCCAGGTAAAGCGGCGGCTGAAGCCGTAATCGTCGAGCGGCATCAGCACGCCCCCGCCTTCGGCCAGCGCCGCCGACAGGACGAGGATCTCGTCTTCGCTCTGGCACTCGACAAAAAAGGAGAAGGACGGCGTGAAGTCGAAGGCATGCTTGACCGGGCTGTCGATGCACTTGACCCTCTGGGTGCCGAGCTGGAACAGCGCGACCTTGACGCTGCCTGCAGGACCCTGCTCGTCCGGACCGTAGCGCTCGACCTCCAGCACCTCGGCATTCGGGAACAGCGAGACGTAGTAGGCCATGGCGGCCTCGGCGACGCCGTCCTGGAACATCAGGAAAGGGGTGATGCTTGTGACCATGGCGCGCTCCCATCTTCGTCGGTGGTTCAACAAACCGGCTGACGGATACTACCCCGGGATGTCGCCGTGACAACGGCTGGGTCCCGGCAAAGTTCCCTTGCGGGATACGCACCTGGCCGGCTCAGTCGGGCCAGAAGCGGCCACAGCACCAGTCTGATCCCGATGATGCTGGCCGCAACCAGCTCGGCGACAGCTGGCAGCGAACCGGGAATGCTGATGCCGTGCTGTAAAGCGGGGCGACTTGCAGGTTCGGGCGGCGCATGCCATGTCCCAATGATGACAGACGAGCAGAAAACTTCTCCTGACAGTGCGGAAATCCGCCTTTCTCCCGATGAAGCCGTGGTGCTTTTTGAACTTCTGTCGCGCTGGAGCGAAGAGAACGTGGCTCCAACGCCGGACGCTGCCTGTTTCGAAAGCACGGCGGAATGCGCGGTGCTGCTCGGACTGCTGGCAGGTCTTCAAAAACAGCTGGTCGCACCCTTTCGCGAAGACTACGCCGCGATCGTAAAAGCGGCACGCCGCCGCCTGGTGCCATCGTGGGACTATGCTGATCTCAGGGGGTGATTGGCACGCTGGTGCCGGTGCCCGTGCTTCATCGGTCGGGCTCAGTCAGGCCAGCAGCGACCACAGCACCAGTCCAATCCCGATGATGCTGGCTGAAAAGAGCACCGAGCGAAGCACCGGAATGCCAATCGCATAGGCGAGCCAGAAGGCGATCCGCGCCGAAAGCCAGAGGATCGCGCCGGCTTCCGTCATCCCGTTGCCCCTACCTGTGATTTCGACCGCAAGCAGCGCGGACGAAGCGAAAGGGAATGTCTCGAGGAAATTTGTCTGCGCGCGTTTCAGTCGGCCGACCAGGGGTGTTGGCCGCGGCATTGCCGCCTCGCGCGAGGAGAGCGACCAGGCCAGCCCATGTTGGCGGGTCTGGAATTGGGCTGCGACGAAAACCTGGACGATGCCGAAGATGCAGCCGAGCGCCAGAACGGTCATCTCCACACTCATCGCTGCGCTCCGAAAGCCGTCTCCAACCTCGCTTTTCTGGGCGCTTGCGCCGTTGCAGCCATCGTGCCGTCCTCCCGCATTGATTGCTGAAAGCAGGCTAACTCTCTGGTACGATATCGTAAATACGGACAAAAAGGGTAGCATGGAGGATGGGCGGCATGTCGGAAAGAACCGCGGAACCCGAGCAAAGTGTGGGCCCGAAAGTGTCCAGCCTCACCGGTCTCGACATGAGCCATATCCGGCTCTGCCCGGCCATCGCCTTCAACCGGATCGTCGGCGGGCGCTACAAGCTCCACATTCTCTGCGTGCTGGAAGGCGGCACCCACCGCTATGGCGAGATTGGACGGTCGCTGCTTCGCGGCGGGCTTGGAAAAGCGATCACCCCGCGCATTCTCAGCCGCGAATTGCGCGAACTGGAGGAACGCGGCCTTATCAGCCGCCGAGACTATCCAGTGGTGCCGCGCAAGGTGGAATACAGCCTGACCGATCACGGGCGGGCGCTGATGCCGATTCTCGCCGAGATCGTCCGTTGGGGCGCGACCGGCGCCCATGAGGAAATCCTCGGCATCTGAATTCCTCATCTTCAGCCGGCTCCAGGCCGGTGCTTCTCGCGGATGCTGCCGCCGCGCGCCGCGTTCACAGCTTCACGGACGAGAAGAAGAGGAAGCGCGGTTTGGTCGTCAGGCTTTTGTACGCCTCGGGAAAGAGCGTGCGGGCCCGCGTGATGTGGCGGGCTATGGTTTGCGGATGATGCTGCCAAGCGGCCGCTTCAGCAGGCTTTCACGCAGCGATCCTTCGCGCGGGCGGTCGCCGGGGGCTGCTAACGGTGCTTGTGGCGGCGATCCGTAGCGGGGCGCGGGTGCTTCGTCCGCCGGCTTTTCGCTCAGAAGCTGCTGGCGGATCTGGTTGAAGCGTTCGAGTTCCGGATTGGCCGGAGGTGCCGCGCGCGGGAGCATGTCCGGGCGATAGGGCTCGATCTGGGGCACCGGTTCGCTGAGGCCCTGTTGCGGCGCCGCCTCTGCTGAAGCGCCAAGTTCGGCTTCCCAGCGCTGCTCTTCGTTGGCGGTCTGCGCTGCTATGTAGCTCTGCTGGAAGCTGGAAATATCCGGCCCGCTGATGGCGCGCATACGGCTGACGATCGATCTGAGGTCGATGGTCGGCGGGTGGTCCTCGTCGATCCGGTCGATGATCCCGTGGGCGCGCGGCAGGCGCTCTTCGGCGATGCGGGAAAAACGCATGCGCATCGGCACGGCCACGGCTTCGCCAAACGCGATCGCCTCGCCGTTGCCGATCGACGAAATGAAGCTGGTGGTCGAGGTGGACGAGTTCGGAATGGCCGAGCGGATGATGTCCTGGTCGCGGTCGTTGGCAAGCCGCATGGCAAAGACCGTCGAGCACTGCGACAGGATCGTCGGGTCGAGTTCGCCGGGGCGCTGGGTGATGATGCCGAGCGAGACGCCGTATTTGCGGCCTTCCTTGGCGATGCGGGCGATGGCCTGGCGGGTCGGCAGGAAGCCGAGCGACGGATCGGCCGGCACGTAGCGGTGCGCTTCTTCGCAGACAACGAGCATATGGATGCCGCCATTGCTCCAGAGCCCGATTTCAAAGGCCATGCGGCAGAGCACCGAAGCGACCGAATTGACGACTTCCGAGGGGATGCCGGCCAGCTGGAAGGTGGCGATCGGCCGGCCGTCGCCGGGAATGCGAAACACCCGGGCGATCGTGTCCTGGATGGTGTCGGTGATCGTGTTGGAGGAGAACATGAAATGATAGCGCGGGTCGTTGATCGCCGAGACGATCTTGATCTTCAGCGAGCGCAGATGCGGCTTGTCATTGCGGCCCTCGAGCCTGCCGATGCGCTCGTCGATCAGCGCCAGGAGGTCGGCGATGCGATAGGGAACCGGCGTATCGGCGGTGATCGAGCTTTTTTCCGTCTGGCGCCGGACGACGCCGGCTTCGCCGCCGCCGCGAAAGGCCTTCTTCGCCTCGGGGATGATGTCGCGCAGCATGTCGAGCTCGTCCGGCGGGGCCGGGCGGCCACGGAAGATCACCTCGGCGAATTCTTCCAACCGGAAGAACCAGAAGGGCAGATCCAGCGTGTCGGTGTCGATGACGACGGCAAGATCGGGAAAGGCGGCGGCGAACTCGTTGTGCGGATCGAGGATCAGCACGCGCAGCTTCGGGTCGGCTGATATCGCCTTGTTGAGCAGCAGCGTGACCGCCGTCGACTTGCCGACGCCGGTCGTGCCGACGATCGCGAAGTGCTTGGCAAGCATCGAGGGAACGTGGATCGTCGCGTCGAGGCTCTCGTCCTGGGTAAGCTTGCCGATGATGCAACTGTCGTTGCGGCCGGAATCGTAGATGCGGGCAAGGTCGGCGGCACGGATCCGATGGGCGATGGCGCCGAGATAGGGGTACTGGCTGATGCCGGCGGAAAATTCTTCACGCCCGTCTGGCCCCTTGTGGACCTCGCCCATCAGCTCGACTTCGATGCGAAAGATGTTGTTGGCTTCCTCGCCCCATTCGCTGGAGGCGGTCTGCATGGAATAGACCAGCGCCACCACGCGGTTCCTGCCGACGGAAATGGAGATCAACCGGCCGACGGACCAGAGTTCGGTCAGCGAGGTTTCGCCGTTTTCGGCGATGGCGGCAATGGTGGCGCGCGAGCCGTTGCAGGCAACCACCCGTCCGAGGAACCGGTTGCCGGGCTTCAAGCCGTCACGGCGATCCTGCTCTCCGGCGCGGATCGAGGAATGAAGTTCATTGTTCAGCAACGCGCAAACCCCGGCAATACGGCCCTTCATGTTAGCCGAGGGGATTTAACAAGTGGTTTCGCGCGCTTGCTGAGGTAGCAGCGTGGGGTGCTGGCAAGGTGCCTTGTGCATTCGCTGCCCGCCAGCCCTGGACGCTCGTCAGGGTGACGGCAGCCGTGCAGCCATCTTCTGAGCCATACCCCCATACTGCCAGCGGATCATGAGATAGGAGACTGTGAGGCTGAACGCCAGCAAGCCAGCAAGCAGGAGCCAGAGACCCGGACCCAGGGATATGAACAGGGAAACAGCCTTTTGCCAGTAGGCGTAGTAGTAGAGTTGATACGCTGGGTCCGCGACAAGAAACGCCATTGCATAATACCAGGCAACGACCGCAATGAACGGCAGGGTACCGATTATCACGTTCAAGCCGAAGGAGACGCGGGAAAGCTGTCTCTTCTCTTCGTCGGTCGGGATTCTGCGATGATTTTGCACGAACCGGATGGCCGTGAAGGACGAAGGGAGCATAATCGACGCTGGCCAAAGGCCGTATTCAATCCCCTCGGGGAGTGGGCCCACGTAGATTTCGTAGGCGATCACCCCGGCCAAGATGGCCGCCAATTTAGCGACGGTGGTGAGGGCGCAGTAACGGTAATAGGGCGTCAGCGGCACAGTCGGGGTCACGGGCGATTCCTGGTGCGGTGGTTGTGGCACCACTTCGCACGGCTAGCGCATAACTTGCAAGGCGGCGCATTCCGTGCGTTCGCTCACCTCAGTCAGTGGCGAAGGATACGCATTCGGCGGCCGCGGCAAAGATCTGAAAAAGCGCTCGCCCTTCCGGCCAGTCGTCAACCCTGCTCTTGCTGTTGATATGGCCGAGAGCTCCGGCCTCGACGAAGTCGCTGCCCCACTGCGCCGCCCGTTCCTGCGCGTACTCAACGCTGCCAAAGGGATCGTTGGAGCTTGCGACGATCAGCGAAGGAAAACGGAGGCGGCCATCCGGCACCTCGGCGAAGCCCTTGGCCTCTGGCGGAAATGCGCCGGACGCCGGATCCGGAACGGCGACGAGAAAGGCGCCGGCGACCGCGCGGGTGGACGCCTTCTGCCAGTGCGCGACGAGCAGGCAGGCAAGGCTGTGGGCGACCAGCAGCGGCGGCGCCTCGGCTTCGGCAACGGCGCGGTCGAGCGCTGCGATCCAGTCTTCCAGGTCCGGTCGATCCCAGTCGCTCGGCTTGAAGCGGCGGACGCGGGCTTCGCTGCGCTCCCAGTGGGTTTGCCAATGCGTTTCTCCGGATCCGCCGATGCCGGGCAAAATGATGATATCGCTCATTGCCTTCCTCTCATTCTCGTGCTCGGAGAGACTGACAGCTTCCACTCCAGGCATGAATGCGCAATCATCGGAAAGCGCAGCTCATTGCCGATGAATTAAAGGTGAGACATGTCATTTGCCCGTATCGGCCGGTCGTCCCTCGACCCGACCGACATCGCCATCATCGAGGTGCTGCAGGAGGACGGGCGCATCGCGATCTCGGAACTCGGTCGCCGCATCGGCCTGTCGCAGCCGGCGACCTCGGAGCGGGTCAAGCGGCTGGAGGAGCGTGGCATCATCTCAGGCTATGGCGCCCGCATCGATGCGGCGCGCCTTGGCCTTGGCATGATGGCGGTGATCCGTCTGAAAACGACGCATGAGCATATCCGCGCCTGCCTCAAGCAGTTCGCCGAGATGCCGCAGGTGATCGAGGTGCTAAGGCTGACGGGCGAGGATTGCTTCCTCCTCAAGGTGCTGGTGCCGACACCGGGCGAACTGGAGACCATCGTCGACACGATTGCCCGTTTTGGCGCGGTCACAACCTCGCTCGTGCTCAGCGCCGAGGCGCCAAAGCCGATCGGGCGGGCGCTGATCCAGCGGATTTAGGGCCCCAGCGCCGGGACTGGGACACTTTTCGACTTGATTAAAGTCAATGCAGATTTGCGCGCGACGCGGGATAATTCATAGCTTGGCCAAGCGCCCGTCGTCGAGCCCCTGGTGCTGCGAGACGTGTTCCTGGCTGCACGTGCTCAACGGGCGGGGGGAAACCATGAGCAATGCAATTGCCACTATCGCCCGGACGCCCATTCTGTGGCTGCTCGTCTTTGTGCCCGTCGCGATCGCTGGTGAGCACATCTGGCCGCAGGCGCACACCTTGCTTTTCCTGCTTTCGGTGGCGGCGATCGTGCCGCTGGCCGCACTGCTCAGCCAGGCGACGGAGGCGGTTGCGGCACGCACCGGCGATACGGTCGGGGCGCTTCTCAATGCCACGCTTGGCAACCTGACGGAGCTTGTCATCGCGCTGATGGCGCTCGCCGCCGGCCAGTACCTGCTGGTCAAGGCCTCGCTCGCCGGCGCCATCGTCACCAATACGCTCTTCATGCTCGGAGGCTCGTTCCTCTTCGGCGGCCTGCGCTATCATCTCCAGGAGTTCAACCGGGTGAATGCGCGCTTCCAGGCGAGCCTTTTGTTCATGGCGACGATCGCGGTGCTCGTGCCATCGCTCATTGGCGCGGCCGACGGCCAGCCGCAGACGCCTTTTACCCAGCAATTGAGCGCCGGCCTGTCCGTTGTCCTCATCATCGCCTACGGGCTCTGGATGCTGTTTTCGCTCCGCACCCATCGCGAACTCTTCGTCTCCGCCGGTTCGGAGCATGGCGGAGAGGAGGCGCATTGGCCGCTTTCGACCGGCATCGGCGTGCTTCTGGTGGTGACGGTTCTGGTGGCGCTCGTCAGCGAAGTCTTCGTCGGCTCGGTCCAGGTGGCGGCCGAAGAGCTTGGCATGACGCCGGCCTTCGTCGGCTTCGTCGTCGTCGCGCTCGTGGGTGCTGCGGCCGAGATGGCAACGGCCTTTTCCGCCGCGCGCAAGGACCGGCTGGACCTGAGCGTCGGCATCGCGCTCGGCAGTGCCGTGCAGATCGCGCTCTTCGTTGCGCCGCTGCTGGTGCTCTTGAGCTATGTGCTTGGGCCGCAGCCGATGGACCTGCAGTTCTGGCCCGGCGCCATCGTCATGATGCTGGTCGCGACCATGGCCGCGACGCTGCTTTCCAACAGTGGCCGTTCCGCCTGGTACATGGGCGTGCTGGCGCTGACGGTCTACATGATCTTCGCCATGACGCTGTTTCTGCTGCCGCCGCAGGTGCAGCCCTGAGGCAAGCCGGTAAGGAGCGAACTGCGGATCGTCGGGAACGCGTAAAGCGGGCAAGGAATAAGGGGGGCGAGGAATAGGGGGACGCCTGCGTGCGCTCTGGATCGCAGGTCAGCACCCAGGCAGCCTTGGGCGCGCGGGTCTATTTCGGGGCGTTCATATCGAACACGACCCAGCGGAAGAACAGGTAGATCGCGCCGAAACTGAGGAGGAGGGGTGTGAGCACGGAAAGGTCAAGCATATCATTGCCCTTGTTCTTGGAGCTGCTTCATGCAGCCGCGCTAATCTTCCACGGCAAGCGTTAATGCGAGGTGCACGAGAGGGTGTCGATCTCTAAAATCCTTGTGGCTTCGATGTGTCTTGACCTCAACTTTACTTGAGGTCCTACAAGCTTCTCCATGACGGCTCATCCGCATGTCCTTTCCGGTCCGAATCCGGCCCGGAGAGCCACGCGACATGACAAGCACCATGGAGGACGCATGACCGAGCAATTGCTTTTCCGAAACCTGATGCGCATCACACCCGGCCATCTCGACGAATTCCGCGAGGCGGTAAAAAGCGCGATCAACTTCGTCGAAAGCCACGCGCCGCAGCTGATGGTGCAGACCTTCATCGACGAGAAGGCGATGCAGGCGGTGAGCATTCAGCTTTACCGCAACTCCGAGGACGTGCTCAGCCACTGGCAGATGTCGGATGCGCACATCAACAACGTCTCCGCCCACTGTGCGGTGGAGCGGCTCGAGGTCTATGGCGCTCCGAACGAGGAAGTGGCGAAGGGGCTTGCGCCTTTCATCGGCGACGGTCGCGGCTTCATCATGCCGCCGCTCACCGGTTTTTCGCGGTTCTAGCGAAGAACGAACGAGGTGCCGGATCTTTCCGGCGCGTCGGAAATCGAGCTATTGCATGTTGCCTTAAATCCTCGCCGGTTTAAGGACAAAAACATGCAGTAATTCAAGGTGCTACAGGCGACCTTTGCGCGTTCGATAGGGCGCGCGGCGCTGTGGGTTATATCCGGCCCAGATGCTCCTGCAGAAATTCGATGAAGCGCTGGGTCTTGGCCGGCAGCAGCCGGGTTTCGGTGATGGCGTGGACCGAGACGGACGATCCTTGCCACTCGGGCAGCACGCGTCTTAACCGGCCCTCGGTAAGGTCGTCGGCAACGATACGCTCGGCAAGCAGGGCAATGCCCTGACCGTTCACCGCCAGCGCGCGCATCATTCCGACGTTATTGAGTGTGAAGCGACCGCCGACGGAGACCTCGACCGTTTCGCGACCGTCGTCCAGCGTCCAGCTGTTTACCCTTGGCATGCAGATGCAGTGGTGTTGTGTCAGGGCCGCCGGCGCTCCCGGTTCACCGGATATCTCCAGATAGCTCGGCGAGGCATAGAGATAGCGCGGATGGCGGCCCAGCAGCCGCGCGATCAGGCGGGAGTCCTTCAGCTCGCCCATGCGGATCACGACGTCGATAGGCTCTGCCACGAGGTCGACGCGTCGCGACGTCAGGTCGAACTCGAAGGTGATGCCTGGATAGAGCCGGGCGAATTCGGCGATCAGCGGCGTCAGGTAGACGGTGGCGAAATCGACCGGCATCGACACGCGCAAGAGGCCGCTCGGCTGCTCCAGCATGGCGCCAAGCTGCTCGTGCGCCAGGCGCGCCTCGTCGACGATGCGTTTGCTGCGCTCAAAGTAAATTTGGCCGGCCTCGGTGAGTTCGATCTTGCGTGTCGTGCGGTTGAGGAGCCTCAATCCGATCGCCTTCTCCAGCTCGCTGATCCGCCGCGACAGGGTGGAGTTGGGCATGCCGACGACCTCGGCGGCCTTTCGAAAGCTTTTCACCTTCGCCACTTCGACGAAAAGCGCCATGTCGTTCAGATGGGTCATCATATTGCTCCATCAATGGAACAGTAATTTCAGTTTATCCGTATTTATCTCAATGGTGGAATGATGGACAAGGGGTCCCGACAAAGGAAGTCTCAAAGGAGAGCCTGATGAGCCTGCTATTCACCCCCGTCCGCATCGGCCGCTACACACTCGCCAACCGTCTCGTCATGGCGCCGATGACGCGCAGCCGCGCCGAATTTGACGGCACGCCCGGGGCGCATGCTGCCGAATACTATGCCCAGCGCGCCAGCGTCGGCCTGATCGTAACCGAAGGCACTCAGCCTTCGGACGATGGTCAGGGCTATATGACCACGCCGGGCATCTACACCGACGCGCATGTCGCCGGCTGGCAGAAGATCACTTCGGCCGTGCACGACAGAGGCGGTCGTATCTTCATCCAGCTCATGCACGCCGGGCGCATGTCGCATCCGGACAACACGCCGCATCACCGGCAGGGCGTCGCGCCCTCGGCGATCGCGCCGGGCAGCCCGATGTTCACGGCGAAGGGCATGCAGGATATTCCGACGCCGCATGCGCTGACGACCGAGGAGGTCCGCCGGACCGTCGCCGACTTCCGCCACGCGGCCCGCCGCGCGGTCGAGGCCGGTGCCGATGGCGTCGAGATCCACGGCGCAAACGCCTATCTGGTCCATCAGTTCCTTGCCCCGAGCGCCAACAACCGAAGTGATGAATACGGTGGCTCGATCGAGAACCGCGCGCGCTTCGCGATCGAGGTGGCCACAGCGATCGCCGAGGAGATCGGCGCGGACCGGACGGCGATGCGCCTGTCCCCGGGCCTTTCGATGTGGGGCATCGACGAGGGCGCGGAAGGACCGGATCTCTATCGCCACCTGGTTGCCGAGCTCAACAAGTTGGGGCTCGCCTATCTGCATATCATGCAACAGGGCGACGAGCCGCTTCTCGCCTCGATCCGCCAACTCTGGAGACAGCCGCTGATCCTGAACAGGCCCGGCCGTCCGCGCATCGAGATTGGTTCTGACCTGGCATCGGGGCTCGCTGATCTGGAAGCCTACGGCCAGATGCTGCTTGCCAATCCGGATTTCGTCCATCGGCTGAAGGCCGATGCGCCGATGAACGAGGCGGACCGCATGACCTATTTCGGCGGCACGGAGAAGGGTTACATCGACTACCCGGCACTGGCCGCGTCCGCCTGAGAGCTGCCTTCAGCCCTTGAAACGTGCCGCCTCTTCAGACCCTCGCGTCGCATCGCCGGCGCTATAGGAGTGCGCGCCGGCGCCGGCGAGCTTGCCGCCGGCGACGATCAGATAGTCCTCGCGGATCGGCCTGCCTTCGAACCAGCATTCCAGAATCTCCCGCGTGCCGGCGGCATAACGGGCCTGGGCCGACAGCGACGATCCCGAAATATGCGGCGTCATGCCGTGATGCGGCATCGAACGCCAGGGGTGGTCCTTGGGCGGCGGCTGCGGGAACCACACGTCGCCGGCATAGCCGGCGATCTGGCCGCTATCGAGCGCGCGGGCTACCGCGTCGCGGTTGCAGATCTTGCCGCGCGCCGTGTTCACCAGATAGGCGCCGCGCTTCATCCTGGCGATCATCGCCTCGTCGAAGAGGTTCTCCGTCTCCGGGTGGAGCGGCGCGTTGATGGTGACGACATCGCAAACGGGCACCATATCTGTCGCCGTCTCGTGGAAGGTGACGCCGAGTTCCTTCTCGACGGCGTCGGGGAGCCGATGGCGGTCGGTATAATGCAGCTTGACGTCGAACGGCTTCAGCCGGCGAAGCACGGCGCTGCCGATCCGCCCGGCACCGACCGTACCGATTTCCATCCCCTCGATGTCATAGGAGCGCGCGACGCAGTCGGCGATGTTCCAGCCGCCTTTGACGACCCATTGGTAGGAGGGGATATAGTTGCGCGCCAGGCTGAGGATCATCATGACCACGTGTTCGGAGACGCTGATCGAGTTGCAGTAGGTCACTTCGGCCACGGTGATGCCGCGATCGATCGCGGCCTGGAGATCGACGTGATCCGAGCCGATGCCGGCGGTGATTGCGAGTTTCAGCTTGCTCGCCTTGGCGATCCTGTCGGCCGTCAGGTAGGCCGGCCAGAAGGGTTGCGAGATCACGATTTCGGCGTCGACGAGCTCGCGTTCGAAGACGCTGTCGGGACCGTCCTTGTCGGAGGTGACGACCAGGCTGTGTCCCAGGCGTTCGAGAAACGGCCTCAGGCCCAGTTCACCGGAGACGCTGCCCAGCAGCGTTCCCGGCTGAAAATCGATGGCCTTGGGCGTGGGAAGCGCCTGGCCGCCGGGGTAGCGCTCGAGTTTCGGCAGCCCGTCCCGCGCGTAACTTGTGGGATATCCGTCGACCGGATCGTCGTAGAGGACGCAAACGACCTTTGCCATTTCCATCTCCCTTCATCGAGAAAACGAAGAGGGAGGCCCTCGACACTCTCAACGCTGCCGGTCACCGCGGACGAACAGCAGGGCGATGTGCTCTGTTGAATGAACTGTGGCCAGCACGTCGCTGTAACGTTGGCTTCTGCATGGCCTTCGATCGACCTCGATTTGGGGACCGATGCAGCAGGGCTCCCGCGTTCGTAGCGTTGGCACTACTTAGAGGAAAAGTGGAGGAGAGAAGCAAGGTTTCAAGTGCAGCGGCCCGAATGTCGCTTGCGATCAGACGCCGCCGGCGCGGGCATTGCCTTCAGCGCATCGCGTCTCCGTTGTTCAGCATTTCCGAAAAGCCGTTGACGCCTAGGGCTTTTGTGGTTATCAACTCGGCCCATGAAAAATTTCGCGGTTATTCTTGTGGTGGGACGGCGCATGGGCAGGATGGTGTAACCATCCGGCGGTAGCCACCCATGCGCTGAACGAGGCTCCTGACGGGGCCTTTTTTTATGCCTTCAAACAAGCTAAGCACCCAACTGGGAAAAGGGACGGAAGCAAGTCAATGAGCGGTACAGAAAACCAGATGACAGGCGCGGAGATCGTTCTCCAGGCTCTGAGAGACAACGGCGTCGAGCATATCTTCGGCTATCCCGGCGGCGCCGTGCTTCCGATCTACGACGAAATCCACCAGCAGGACGATATCCAGCACATTCTCGTTCGCCACGAGCAGGGCGCCGGCCACATGGCCGAAGGTTATGCCCGCTCCACCGGCAAGGTCGGCGTCATGCTGGTCACGTCGGGCCCCGGCGCCACCAATGCCGTCACGCCGCTGCAGGACGCGCTGATGGATTCGATCCCGCTCGTCTGCATCTCCGGCCAGGTTCCGACCCCTCTGATCGGCTCGGACGCCTTCCAGGAATGCGACACCGTCGGTATCACCCGGCCGTGCACCAAGCACAACTGGCTGGTCAAGGACGTCAACGATCTCGCCCGCATCATCCATGAGGCCTTCCGCATCGCCCAGTCCGGCCGTCCGGGCCCGGTTGTCGTCGACATCCCGAAGGATGTGCAGTTTGCGACCGGCACCTACACGCCGCCGTCCGCCGTTCCGACCCAGAAGAGCTACCAGCCGAAGAAGCAGGGCGATCTGAAGAAGATCGAGGAAGCGGTCGAGCTGATGCGCAACGCGCGCCAGCCGATCATCTATTCCGGCGGCGGCGTCATCAATTCCGGTCCGGAAGCCTCGCACCTGCTGCGCGAACTGGTCGAACTGACCGGCTTCCCGATCACCTCGACGCTGATGGGGCTGGGCGCCTATCCGGCTTCCGGCAAGGCCTGGCTCGGCATGCTCGGCATGCACGGCACCTATGAGGCCAACATGGCGATGCATGACTGCGACGTCATGGTCTGCATCGGCGCCCGCTTCGACGACCGCATCACCGGCCGCCTCAACGCGTTTTCGCCGAATTCGAAGAAAATCCACATCGACATCGACCCGTCGTCGATCAATAAGAACGTGCGCGTCGACGTGCCGATCCTCGGCGATGTCGGCACGGTTCTGGAAGACATGGTCCGCCTGTGGCGCGCCGCTTCCAAGTCGGCCGACAAGACGCGGCTTTCCGACTGGTGGGAGACGATCACCAAGTGGCGCGCCCGCAATTCGCTGGCCTATGCGCCGAACGACGACGTCATCATGCCGCAATACGCGATCCAGCGGCTCTATGAGCTCAGCAAGGGCCGCGACACCTACATCACCACCGAAGTCGGCCAGCACCAGATGTGGGCGGCCCAGTTCTTCGGCTTCGAACAGCCGAACCGCTGGATGACCTCGGGTGGTCTCGGTACCATGGGTTATGGCTTCCCGGCCGCCATCGGCGTTCAGGTCGCGCACCCGAACAGCCTCGTCGTCGACATTGCCGGCGATGCGTCGATCCAGATGTGCATCCAGGAAATGTCCTGCGCGGTTCAGTATGGCCTGCCGGTCAAGATCTTCATCCTGAACAACCAGTACATGGGCATGGTGCGTCAATGGCAGCAGCTGCTGCACGGCAACCGCCTGTCGCACTCCTACACCGAGGCGATGCCTGACTTCGTCAAGCTGGCGGAAGCCTATGGCGGCGTCGGTATCCGCTGCGAAAAGCCGAGCGAGCTCGACGCTGCGATCCGCCAGATGATCGACACGCCGGCACCGGTCATTTTCGATTGCCGTGTCGCCAATCTCGCCAACTGCTTCCCGATGATCCCCTCGGGCAAGGCCCATAACGAGATGCTGTTGCCCGACGAAGCCACGGACGAAGCGGTCGCCAACGCGATCGACGCCAAGGGCCGTCAGCTGGTCTGAGATAGGTAGAGGAACCACTCACATGAACGCACACCTTCAACCGACCGGCTCCGCCTACTTCATCGCCAAGGAGACCGAGCTCGCCGAAACCCACACGCTTTCGGTTCTCGTCGACAACGAGCCGGGCGTCCTTGCCCGCGTCATCGGCCTGTTCTCCGGCCGCGGCTACAACATCGAAAGCCTTACGGTTTCGGAAACGGAACACGAGGCGCACCTGTCGCGCATCACCATCGTGACGCGCGGCACGCCGCACGTGCTCGACCAGATCAAGAACCAGCTCGAACGGCTGGTTCCGGTCCACCGCGTCGTCGACCTGACGGTGCGGGCCGCCGGCCTTGGCCATGACCGGCCGATCGAGCGCGAACTGGCGCTCGTCAAGGTCCACGGCTCGGGCGACCACCGTGTCGAGGCTCTGCGGCTTGCCGACGCCTTCCGTGCCTCTGTTATCGACGCCAACATCGATCACTTCGTCTTCGAGATCACCGGCAAGCCGTCGAAGATCGAGCAGTTCATCGCCATCATGAAGCCGCTCGGCCTCATCGAAGTCTGCCGCACCGGCATTGCGGCGATGAACCGCGGCCCGCAGGGCATGTGATTTTCGGGCAGGTGAGGGGCCTTGCGCTCTCTGCGCGAGGCTCTAGGCAGGATTGCCTTCTACGCTTGGTGTGCCCCTCTCTTCCCGCCTGCAGAGAGGGGAATGCCGTCAGCCGGGCCGTGCTCGGCGATGCCCAAAACGGGACCGAGAGCGGACGGGCAGCTTGCGGGATGACATCGAGAGACGCGGCCGGTCCGCATTGACTTTGAACAGGCATCCAACGACTTCTCCTCTTGGCTCCTGTCGAAAGCCCGAATGGACCGAAGCGAACCCGGAACCGCTGAGACAACAGCCACTGGTATCACTCCCACGCCATCCAGGTTACGATGCTTAGCTGAGAACGGGCGCGGCGGCTCGTCGGACCACCTACGTCAGGAGGGCATTGTGAAGTCGCCAACAGTGAGAGTCATGGCAGAGGCCGAGGAAGATCTGGCGGTCGAAACGGTCATGCTGGCATTTGCAGCGGATCCTATGGCGCGATGGACCTGGCCGCAGGCACACCAGTACCTTGCGGCCATGCCGCGCATGATCCGGGCGTTCGGGAGCAGCGCATTCTCAAACGGAAGCGCCTTTTGCACTGACGGTTACGCCGGGACGGCACTGTGGCTACCGCCCGGGGTGCATTCCGACGAGGAAGCACTTGTTGCGGTGATCGAGAGCACGGTCGCGCCCTCTCTTACCCCCGAAACCACGGCCATATTCGAACAGATGGCCACGTACCACCCGACCGAACCACATTGGTACCTGCCCCTGATCGGCGTCGACCCGGCGCATCAAGGCAAAGGTCTCGGCGACGCCCTGATGGCGTACGCACTCGCTCGGTGCGATCGCGATCACGCGCCAGCCTATTTGGAATCCTCGAACCCGCGCAACATTCCGTTCTACCGGCGCCACGGCTTCGAACCGCTCGGCGCGATCCAGGCCGGTTCGTCGCCGACGCTCGTCCCGATGCTGCGGGGGCCCCGTTGAGCTTCAGTTCGATCGGGTAGTTTGTGGCATATGGGGCCCTTAGCCGGCGGGCAGCGGTCGGGGAGCAGGCGCTGAAAGCTGACGTTCGTTCACCAGCGGCTCGAAGGTCCGCTTTTGACCCGCAGCAGACGATTTTTGCTGCCGCCGCCGCGGTGCATGACCTCGGACGACCGGTGGGGAAAGTTCGGGACGCTTGCGCTTCCTGCGCTAGCAGGTTAGAAACTGAACTACATGGTTCAGTATGTAAGTCCTCCCCTCGATCTCTCGTTTGCGGCGCTGTCCGATGCGACCCGCCGCGGGATCATCGATCAGCTTGGGCGAGGGGACGCGTCGGTCACCAGTCTCGCGGATAAGTTCCAGATGACGCTGACCGGCATGAAGAAGCACGTCCAGGTTCTCGAGCGGGCCGGGCTCGTCGTCACGCAGAAGGTCGGACGGGTGAGAACGTGCAAGCTTGGGAAACGCGGCCTCAAGGCGGAGGCCGAGTGGATTGAGGCGCATCGCAAGCTCTTCGAGGCCCGTTTCGAAGCATTGGACGAAATCATCAGCGAAATGAAACAGGAGGGAAGCGATGACTCGGCAAGTTGACAGTGCAGATGGTGCGCAGAACCGCACGTCAGTCGAGCGCAGAGGAGATCGCGAGCTCGTCGTAACGCGGACATTCAATGCGCCGCCGAGCACGGTTTACAGGGCGTGGAGCCAACCCGATCTGTTCCAGCGCTGGTGGGTGCCAAAATCGGTATCCGGCGTTTCGCTCGTGTCGTGCGAGATGGACGTCCGTACCGGCGGCAAATATCGGCTGGAATTCGGCGCCGGCGGTTCGGACACCATGGCCTTCTATGGCAAGTATCTCGAAGTGGTGCCGAACGAGCGCATCGTCTGGACCAACGACGAGGGCGAAGAGGGCGCGATCACGACCGTGACCTTCGAGGACCAAGGCGGGAAGACACTCCTGAAGTTTCGCGAAGTCTATCCGTCCAAGGAGGCGCTTGAGGAGGCACTACAGGGCTCGGCGGCCGCATTGCCGGAGCAGTTGGAGCAGCTCGACGAATTGCTTTCCAGCATAGGCGAGTAGCGCGGGTCGGGAAACTCGCCTCGAGGGAACGGAACGTCTGCTCCCAAAACCAGGCCACAGCCGTTGCGACGCATTTGTGCCGAGCGTTCGCCACGGGGTTCCTTCTCCCTGCTTGCGGGGAGAAGGTGGCCGGCAGGCCGGATGAGGGGCAGGCGAAGCCGTTGCTGAAATTGCCCGATGCCGCGTGCGTTGTTGACTTCGCCGGCATTTCTCGCCGACTAATCCCGCAGAGAACTTCAAAAGATATCAGGTGCCGGATGAGCTCCACGACGATGCAGGCATTGGTCCTGACCCGATACGGCGGTCCCGACGCTGCTGAGTTGCGCGACGTGCCGCGTCCGCGACCGGCGCGCGGCGACGTGCTCGTCCGGGTGCAGGCCGCCGGTCTCAATCCGGTTGACTACAAGACACGGGAGGGAATGCTCAAGGTCGTCCAGCGCTATCCGTTGCCGATTGTGATGGGCAACGAGCTTGCGGGCGTCGTCGAGACGCTGGGTGAGGGCGTGACGTCCTTCGCACCGGGAGACCGGGTCTTTGCGCGCATGCCCAAGGAAGCCATGGGCGGTTTGGCCGAGTATGCGGTCGTGCCCGAAAAGTTTCTGGCGAAGATGCCCGCCTCCATCGACTTCAACGCGGCAGCCGGCGTGCCGCTTGCCGGCCTCACTGCGCTGCAGGCCCTGCGCGACGAACTTCATGTGGGCCAGGGCAGCCGGGTCTTCATACCCGGTGGCGCCGGCGGCGTCGGCACCTTTGCCATCCAGCTGGCGAAATGGCTGGGCGCGGAGGTGACAACCACGGCATCGCCCCGTGGCCGCGCGCTTGTCGAGGGCCTCGGCGCTGACGTGGTGATCGATTACACGACAGAACGGTTCGAGGAGCAGCTGCGCAACATGGATGGCGCCTTCGATCTGCTCGGCGGCGAAACGCTTCTAAAGTCGTTCAGTGTGGTCAAGCGCGGTGGAAAAGTGGTGTCCATTGCCGGCATGCCTGAGCCCGAAACGGCGCGGAAGGATCTCGGCCGTGGCGTGGCCCTGAGGGCGCTGTTCTGGCTGGCATCCTACCGGATACGGGCAGTCGCCCGGAAGCATGGCGTCTCCTACCGCTATCTCTTCATGCATCCTGATGGTGCCGAGCTCGCCGAACTCGCAGATCTCATCGAGACCGGGGCGATCCGGCCCGTCGTCGATCGGGTGTTTCCGTTCAAGGATGTTGCAGATGCCTTTGCCTATCTGGAATCCGGTCGCGCCAAAGGCAAGGTGGTGGTGGAGTTCACAAGCCCGCCTGCGTGACGGAGGCTGCGATTGCGGCTCGCCGCGCACCCGCGCGGATGCGAGGTGCCTCTAAGACTTCGCCTTGGCTTCGCTTTCCCGCTTGAGCGGGCGGCTGACCGGGCAGACCTCCTGGGCAAAACCATTCAGCGTGTTGATCAGATTGTTCGTGACGAGTGTGTAGTGGACGAACTGGCCGCGTTTTTCCTTCGTGATCAGGCCGGCGTTTTCCAGCACCGTCAGATGCTGCGACACCGAGGGTTTGCTCATGTTGAACCGCTCGGCGATTTCGCCTGCCGTCAGGCTCGAAGCGGAGAGATAGGCCAGAATCTTGCGCCGGTGCAGCGAGGATAACGCGTTGAACACGCGTTGCGCCGATCCGCCTGCTTCATGGTTGAGCGTGTCGTCGTCCACAACGTCTCCTTTGCCGCCGGCAGCCGACCATCGGTCGGTCAACAGGTAGTTAGGATATTGCCTAAATACCTATTCGCGGGTAAGTATGTAGTTAGTTTATTTCCTAAATAACTTCTGCGCCGGTTGTTTTCAACCGGGTCCTTCAGTGTTGCCTGAAAACTGGTCAAGGTTTTGAAGCGGAGGGTGCCATGGATGTCGTGTCGACCGGGCGAATGATTGCAGAGCTTGAAAGCGACCCGGTGAGCGGTAAGGTCGTCTGGGTTCCAGGCAAATCGCTCTGGATTGCCGCAATGACGCTGGTGGCCCTGATCGGTGCGCCAATGACGTTTTCGGTGGATGCCCTTGCGGTCTTCGTCGTTCTCACGGCGCTGACGATCTGCCTCGGTCATTCGGTCGGCATGCACCGCCTGCTGATCCACCGCTCGTTCCAGGCGCCACTCTGGCTTGAACGTGTACTGGTCTACTTCGGGGTGCTCGTCGGCATGGCCGGGCCGTTCGGCATGATCCATGCTCACGACATTCGCGACTGGGCACAGCGCCAGCAGGCCTGTCACGATCTCTTCGCCCACCGCCGCCCGTTTTTTGAGGACGCGTTCTGGCAGATGCATTGCGCCTTGGCGCTTGATCATCCGCCGCGGTTCATGATTGAGGAACGGGTTCGCCGAGACGGGTTCTATCGCTTCCTCGAGGCGACATGGATGCTGCAGCAAGTGCCGCTGGCGCTATTGCTTTTCGCCTTTGGCGGGATTTCCTGGGTCGTCTGGGGTGTGGCGGTGCGTGTTTCCGTTTCCCTGACCGGGCACTGGCTGATCGGCCACTTTGCCCATCGCGGCGGCGAGCAGGGGTGGCGGGTCGATGGCGTCGCCGTGCAAGGCTACAACCTGCCGCGGTTCGGTCTGGTGACCTTCGGCGAAGCCTATCATGGCAACCACCACGCCTTTCCGGAGTCCGCCCGGCTCGGGATCGAGGCTGGGCAGGTCGATCTGGGCTGGTGGTTCATCCGTCTGCTTTCGCATCTCGGATTGGCTTCGGCGATCAAGCTGCCGTCCAATATGCAACGGCGCGCCGGTCTCAGGCGTGTCGCGGCGGCGGTTGGAGGACCGGATACCCAGCGAAAAAGCTGTCCGGTCCTGCGCACGCTTCTGCGTTAGCATCAGCTCTGCGTTAGCATCTGCCCGTCAGATCATCTCCAGCGAGCGCTTGCGTTTCGGCGGCGGGAAGGCGCGGTCGAGGTCGGCGAGGTTTTCCGCCGTCAGATGGATGTCCATCGCGTCGCGGTTTTCGCGGGCGCGTGTCGCTGAACCCGTTTTCGGGATGGCGATGACGCCGGGACGGCTCTTCAGGAAGGCGAGCGCGATCTGCGCCGGCGTTGCCTGATGCGCCTTGGCGATGTGGATGAGATCCGGGTTGCGCAGGAGGCGGCCCTCGTCGAGCGGCGAGTAGGCCATGATGGCGATGCGATGCTTTTGACACCAGGGCAGAAGATCGAATTCGATGCCGCGGCGCGAGAGATTGTAGAGCACCTGGTTGACAGCGACGTTGCCGCCATCCGGTACCGAGAGCAGTTCCTCCGTGTCGTCGACGTCGAAATTGGAGACGCCCCAGGCGCCGATCTTGCCCGCCTTTTTCAATGCCTCGAAGGCGGCGACGGTTTCGGCCAGCGGATAACCGCCGCGCCAGTGCAGCAGGTAGAGGTCGATATGGTCGACGCCGAGGTGGCGCAGGCTGCGCTCGCAGGCGGCTTCGGTGCCGATCCGGCTCGCATTCGAGGGCAGCACCTTGCTGACGATGAAGGCGTCGTCGCGTCGGCCCCGCACCGCTTCGCCGACCACCTGTTCCGAGGCGCCGTTGCCATACATTTCCGCCGTGTCGATCAGCGTCAGGCCGAGATCGAGGCCGAGCTGCAGGCTCTTCACCTCGTCGGCCCTGCGGGCCGGCGTGTCGCCCATGCGCCAGGTGCCTTGGCCCAAAACCGGAACGTTGCGGCCATCCGGAAGCGTGGTTGTCGGGATCGGATCGTGCATGCTGTTCTCCTTGCGGCCGGAATTGCCGATGGCGCCGCGCGCCTCTCAAGATACGCCTGGGATGCTGTAGCACTTTGAAGTGTCGTATGTTTCTACCCCTAAATCGGAAACGCTTTCAGGAAACATGCAGTAGCGGGCAATCTAGCGCATGCCGTCGGTCTTTCGAGAATGGTCCTTCAGCCGGCAAGTCGCCCGCGCTCCTTCTCCATGCGCTGCAGGATCTCGACGAAGGCACGCACGCGGGCAGGGCGGAAATGCGAGGGCGGATAGACGACATGGATGCCGCCTGAGGGCAGCGCCCAGTCTGAGAAGAGACGCAAGAGGCGGCCCTCGGCGATATCGCTGCGCACCTGATAGTCGGGCAACACCGCGACACCGATGCCGGCGACGGCGCAGCAATGGGCGGAATCGGTGCTGTCGGCCGTCACCAGTGCCTTGCCGAGGACCGATGTCTCTTCGCCGGCGCGCATAAATCTCCATTCGAGCGGCGTCTTCAGCGCGCCATTGGCGATCCAGCCTGCCTCGGCCAGATGCTCGGGATGCGAAAGCTGGCCGAGCCTGGTGACATAGGCGGGCGAGGCGACGAGATATTGTTCGAAAGTGCCGATGCGCTTTGCCCGTTCGCTGGAGTCGATGAGCCAGCCGGCACGGATGGCGAGGTCGAGCCGGTTTTCGATCATGTCGAGCACGGTGTCGTTGAAGTTTAGGTCCACCCGCATCGCCGGATAGGCGTCGAGATAGGCGGCGACCGCGTTGGTCACGACCTTGGCGCCATAGTCGAGCGGCGCCGTCAGCGTCAGCGTGCCGCTCGGGATTTCGGTTTCGGCCGAGACCGCGCCGACCGCCTCTTCGGCATCGCGCAGGATCAGCGCTGCGCGTTCATAGAAGCGCTGGCCGGTGGCGGTCGGGCTCAGCCGCCTTGTGGTGCGTGCGAGCAGCGTCGTGCCGAGCTCCTTTTCGAGCTGCGCGACCTGATGGCTGACGGCGGCCTTGGCAAGCCCCAGCCTTTCGGCGGCGGCGGTGAACGAACCACTTTCGACCACGGCGACGAAATGAGAGAGGCGATTTAAGTTTACGGTCATGCGTCCTCTCCAGTGATTGTCTGAATTAATCGGACAATCTGTTCGCGGCAAAGGGCTTTTTCAAGAGCGCGGGTGCCGCCATCTTGCCGGCCTGTTCCATGGACAGCCCAAGGAGACGTCATGCAGATCCAGTTGACCCGGCGGACCGCACTCAAGACGGTGGCGGCGGCCGGTGCCGCGATCCTCGTCCAGCCGATCGGCGGCAGCCTTGTAAGGGCCGCCTCGAAGCTCGAATGGCGCTATTTCCAGGCAAACGAGGCGGGCTTTGACCGCACGCCGGTGCTCCTGACCGGCGAGAGCGAAGCGATCCTGATCGATGGCGGCTTCACGCTGTCCGATGGCCGCGCCGTTGCCGAGGCGATCAGGGCGACGGGCAAGCGCCTGACCACCATCTATGTGAGCTGCAACGATCCGGACTTCTATTTCAGCCTCAAGCCGGTCGTCGAAGCCTTCCCGGATGCCAAGGTGATCGCAGCTTCGGCAACCGTCGAGGCGATCAAGGCCAATGTTGAGGGCAAGCTCGAAACCTGGGGGCCGCAACTGAAGGACAACGGCCCGCAGACGCTTGCCGATGTGGTGATGCCGCAGCCGGATGATCGCACGTCGCTGACGCTCGAAGGCAACACGATTGAGATCGTGACGATCGAGGGGATGAAAGACCGGCGCTACCTCTTCGTGCCGGAGCTCAAGGCGATCTTCGGTGGCGTGCTCGTTTATTCCGGTTCGCATGTCTGGGTGGCCGACGAGGCGACGACCGAGGGGCGGCAGAAATGGATCGAGGCGCTTGACGCCATGGCGACGCGCAAGCCCGAAATCGTCGTGCCGGCGCACAAGAGCAAGGGCGGGCCTGAGGGCGTCGAGGCCATCGGCTTCACCCGGGACTATCTCGTCGCTTTCAACGAGGCGGCCGCTGCCGCCAAGGACAGTGGCGAGCTGATTGCGGCCATGACCAAGCGCTACCCCGATCTTCCCGGCGTTTCGACGCTGGAACTCGGCGCCAAGGTCGCCAAGGGCGAGATGAAGTGGGGCTGAGACCAGCCGTCTTCCATTGATTATTTCGGCGACACGGCTTTTGCCACGCCGCCGTTTCCCCTTCAGGTGGAGGCCGGAGGGCGCAAGCAACTTGTCACCATGACAAGTTCGCGGCTGATGCCGGCCAATAGGTCAATTATGCTGACCCAATTGGGCCGGAGGAAGCCATGCAGGCCGATACGCTTCTAGCGCTGTTTTTGTTTGCGTTCACCACATCGATCACCCCTGGGCCGAACAACATGATGCTGTTCGCCTCGGGCGTTAATTTCGGCTTCCTGCGCACCGTGCCCCATATGCTCGGCATTGGCGCCGGCTTCTTCGTGCTTTTGATCGCCGTCGGCTTCGGCCTCGGCGCGCTCCTGCATTCCGTGCCGCTGCTCTATACGGCGTTGAAATTTGCCGGCGGCGCCTATCTCGTCTGGATCGCCTGGAAGATCGGCACCTCGCGCTCGCTTGCAGAAGGCAAGGCCAGTGCGCAGCCGATGACTTTCCTTGCGGCTGCCGCCTTCCAATGGGTCAACCCGAAGGCCTGGGTCATGGCGGTCTCGGCCATGGCCACCTACACCAGCAGCGACAGCTACCTGTTCAGCGTTCTGGTCGTCGGTCTCATCTTTGCGCTGGTCAACGTGCCGAGCGTTTCCACCTGGGCGGGTTTCGGCTCGGCGCTGCGCCAATGGCTTTCCGAACCGTCGCGGCTGAAATGGTTCAACATCACCATGGCGGTGCTGCTCGTCGTCAGCCTCTGGCCGATGCTAAAATAGCTGAAACTGCGGCTTCGTCAGCATCAGCCAGATGATGCCGGTGACGGCAAAGAAAGCCGGGAAGCCGCAGGCAAACCAGATCGCGTAGAGCCGGTCGAATTCCGGCGGCAACGGTGCACCGTTCACTGTCGCAAGGCGAGCGAGATCGCGCAGCCGCAACTGGATCCAGACGACCGGCAGCCAGAAGAGGCCGGTGACCACGTAAAGGATCAGCGACAGCACGATCCACCCCTCGCTCAGCGACCAGCCGATGCTCCTGGCGAGGAGATAGCCGGTGATCGGCTGGATCACCACGGCTGTGGCGGTGAAGATCGTATCGGCAACCACCACGGTGCCGGCGACATGGGCGATCAGCCGGGCATCGCGCGTGCGCCTGGCCATCAGCATGAAGAAAGCGATGCCCGCACCGGTGCCGAAGAGCACCGCGGCGCCGATCACATGGGCAAGGCGCAGCAGATCTTCCTCAAACATCAGCGTTCATCCAGAATGGCAAGGGCGGCCAGCGTGGCGAGGAGCGACGGCAGAACCTTGACGAGCGGCCCGAGCGGATCGGCCCAGAGAGCGGGCTCTATGAGGCTTGCTGCGGCGAGATAGGCGACAGTCAGGGCGAGCATGCCGAGCAGCGCACGCCTCGAGAAAGGGCGGATGAGGACGGCGATGCCGAGCGCGATATCGGCGAGGCAGGTGAGCAGCGTGAGCATGGTTGCCGATCCATGCGGGAGGAATCGGAGGAAATGCTCTCTCGCGGCATCGAAGGTAAAAAGCGGGATCAGCCCGGAAAGCAGCCAGAACAGCGAGAGCCCGACGATCAGCAGCGGCTTCAACAGATAAAGCCGGGCAAACCAGAGATCCTGAACGCCCGATGGATTGGCGAAAAGGCTCTGCCGGGCGGACAGGAACGGGCCAGGGGCCAGTGTCGCGCCCGCGGCAGAAACGCCGCCGGCCATCACCGAAAGCGCGGTCGAGCGCAGCGGCGAGCGCCAGCCGAGCCGGCCGGCGATATCGGCAAGCAAGCCGACGGGTGCTGCGAGCGCTGCGGGCAGCGAGACCACCCTGGCGGCGGGCAGGCCAAGCCATTGGCGGTGTAATGCCACGAGTTCGGCAAGGGTCGGCGCTTCTTCGTGGCCGAGCACGAGATCGCTTCCTTCGGGCATCAGCCCCGCAAAGCCGCGCTGACGGCCTCTGCAACATCGCTCATGGCAACCGTTTCGACACGCGAGCCCGCATGGACGAGCGGGATGGCGAAGGGCAGGGCGGCAAGGGCCCGCAGCAGCGCCGAGCCGCCATGGGCGTTGCGGCCAAGCACCAGCGCCGGTCGCAGGATGACATGCGCCACGCCGCTTGCCGCCAGCGCCTCGTCGGCACGGAATTTGGTGGCGAGGAAGGCGCTGTCGCTGCCGGCAGTGCCTGATGGCGCCGAGATCTGGACGATCCGCATCGGCGATGCCTTCGCTGCTTCGTAAAGCGCCAGCATCGCCCGTTCCTGGGTTGCCGCGACGTCGTCTGCCAAACCATCCTGTAGCGCGCCGGCGCAGTTGACGATGACGTCATGGCTCTCGACGAACGGTCGCCAGTCGCCGGCCTTGCGCATCCCGGCGAGGTCGGCGGCAAGCCATTGCGCGTCCGGCCGCTTCAGCCGGGCGCGGGCGACATTTCGGCCAAGGCCGGTCACTGCATGTCCGTCGCTTGACAGTCGATCGAGGAGGGCCGAGCCGATGAAACCGGTGGCGCCGAGAATCAGAACCTTCATGGTTCTAGAATAGCGGAGGCGGTTGCGCGCGACAGCATTCCGTATCGCCAAAGTTTAGTCGCGGCCGGACTTGTTACGGTGACAATTCTGGCCGCCGGTCGCTGACGAAATCGATTTCGAATCCGGATTTCATCAGTTACCACTATCGCCCGAGTGAGGAGGCAGCGCCGTCCGCGCCCGAAGGGTGCGCCGCTGCGAGGAGCCAGGCAATGTCCGAACATCATCATGGACACGATCACGATCATCACCACGACAACCACTTCACCGACATGGAAGCGCGGGTGAAGGCGCTAGAAACGGTGCTGACGGAAAAGGGACTGATCGACCCGGCGGCGATCGACGCGATCGTCGAGACCTATGAGACGAAGATCGGCCCGCGCAACGGTGCGCGCGTGGTGGCCAAGGCCTGGGTCGATCCCGACTTCGCCGAATGGCTGAAGCGCGATGCGACGGAAGCGATCGCCAGCCTCAGCTATACCGGACGGCAGGGCGAGCATATGCGCGCCGTGTTCAATACGCCCGACACCCATAACCTTGTCGTCTGCACGCTCTGTTCCTGCTACCCCTGGTCCGTGCTCGGCCTGCCGCCGGTCTGGTACAAGGCGCCGCCCTATCGCTCGCGCGCCGTCATCGACCCGCGCGGCGTGCTCCAGGAGTTCGGACTGACCTTGCCGGAGATGACGCGCATCCGCGTCTGGGATTCGACGGCGGAGTTGCGCTATCTGGTGATCCCTGAGCGCCCGGCGGGAACCGAAGGTCTCGGCGAAGACGAACTCGCGGAGCTTGTGACACGCGATTCGATGATCGGCACCGGGCTTGCCCTTTCCGGGGAGACGCTGCGATGAACGGTCCGCACGATCTCGGTGGCGCCCACGGCCTCGGCCCGGTGGCGCCGGAAAAGGACGAACCCTATTTCCATGCGGATTGGGAGAAGCGGGCGCTCGGTGTCACGCTCTCCTGTGGCGCTTTCGGTGCCTGGACGATCGATGAAAGCCGGCATGCGCGCGAAAGCCTGCCGCCGGCGACCTATCTTTCGGCAAGCTATTACGAGATCTGGACGCGGGCGCTGGAAAAGCTGCTGAAGCGCCATGGCTTCGTCACGCAGGCTGAGCTCGATGGCGGTCACATGCTGGAGCAGGGGGCGAGCCCGAAGAGGGTGTTGAAGGCCGATATGGTGGCGGGCGTACTCGCCAAGGGCGGCCCCTGTGACCGCCCGGTCGAGGTGGCGCCGCGCTTTGTGGTCGGCGAGCGGGTGCGGACGAAGAACTTCAATCCGGAAACCCATACGCGCCTGCCGCGCTATGCCCGCGCCAAGCTCGGCCGGGTAGAGGCGGTGCAGGGCTCCTTCGTCTTCCCCGACGACAACGCCCATGGCCGCGGCGAAAATCCGCAATGGCTCTATACCGTCGTCTTCGACGGCCCGGAGATCTGGGGCGAGGGCGCCGACCCGACGCTCACGGTCTCGATCGATGCCTGGGAGAGCTACCTTGAGCACGTGTAAGGTGACGTCGCCGCTTATTGCTTCGGCCGAACTGCCGAAATCGCCGGAGGGCGATCCGGTCTTTGCCGAACCCTGGCAGGCGAACGCCTTTGCCATGACCGTGCGCCTGCACGAAAAGGGCGTGTTCTCCTGGCCGGAATGGGCAGAAGCCCTTTCGGCCGAACTCTACAAGCCCGGCCGCAAGGCCGATGCCAGCGACTATTACGATTGCTGGGTGGCAGCGCTGTCGCGCCTCGTCACCGAGCTCTCGCTTGCCTCGGACCGCGAGCTTGAAGACCTGACGGCGAGTTGGCGGCGGGCCGCGGAGGCAACGCCGCACGGCAAGCCGATCGTGATCGAGAACGATCCGCTCAGGTAGGTGCGGTGAGCTTCAGGATGAGCGTGCGGATTTGCCCCTCATCCTAGCCTTCTCCCCGCAGGCGGGGAGAAGGGACGAGCCGGGCGGCTGCCTCATCAGTCGGCGTTGACTGTCCGCAAGCGGGCAAGCAGAGCGTGGGCCGTTGACCGGTAACGAGCGGTTGCCACGCGTATCCTTCTCCCCGCGTGCGGGGAGGAGGTGGCAGGCAGGCCGGATGAGGGGCAATCGCTGCGCCACATCACACTGCGTGAAGCGACCATCCGAAAATTCCCCTTTCAGCCGTAATAGGCCGCCTGGTCCAGATCGGAAAGCAGATCGGGACCAACGGGGCTCCACCCGAGCAGGGCGCGGGTACGGGCGCTCGACGCGGCCATGTTGCCGCCCGCCATACCTGCAAACCAGCCGAAATGTTCGCGTGGGCGGGCTTCGACGGGCAGGCCGAGGTGACGGCCGACGATTTCGGCGATCGACCTGAACGGTACCGCTTCGTCCGCCACGGCATGATAGACGCTCTCGGTCGTGCCGCTTTCCAGCGCAAGGCGATAGACCCGCGCGGCATCATGACGGTAGACGCCCGACCAGCAATTCGCGCCGTCTTCCAGATAGGCCGAGACACCTGTCTGCCGCGCCAGGCGCGCGAGGACGGCGATGAAGCCGTAATCGCCCAGCCCATGGACGGAGGGAGCAAGACGGACCGTTGCCGCACGAACGCCGCGATCGGCGACGGCACGGGCGGCCGTCTCAGACTTGCGTGGCGCCCCGACATTCGGAAGCTCGGCTTCGGTCGCGCCGCGCGGCAGGCCAGCGAGACCGGAGGTGACGAGCAGCGGGCGATCCGACCCGGCAAGCACCTCGCCTAAGAATTCGATGACGCGTTGATCCTGGGCCGCACTCTCCATGAAACCGGAAAAGTCCTGGTCGAAGGCCCCATGGACGAAGTCGTGCTTGAAGGCCGTATGGATGATGGCATCCGCGTTCCGTGCGGCCTGCTTAAGGACTGCGGCGTCCTCGAGATCGCCTTCGACGATCGTGGCACCCATTGCCGCCAGTTCAATCGCCTTGTGCTTCGAGCGCGCAAGTCCGGAAACCGTGTGCCCCGCTTCGATCAGATCCTTGACCACGGCGGATCCGACCCAGCCGGTCGCACCCGTTACAAATACGTGCATTGATGTTCTCCTTGAGGGGACCGCCTAGGCGGACCGTGAGTTCAGGCCCGATCAGGCCAGGCGCATCGTCACGTCGATGTCGTCCGCAAACGACGTCGACAGGAATGTGCGCGGGGCTGAGCGGATGTAGTCGAGATATTCAGGGCAATTGTCGGCGTCGTCGGCAATGATCAGGGCGCCCGGGCGCAATCGCGGCTCGATCAGTTTGAAGACGTCGAGGTAGATCGACTTCGCTCCATCCAGCAGCACCAGGTCGATCGCGTCAGGAAGGTCGGCGAAGGTCGTCAGCGCATCGCCTTCGCGGATCTCGACGAGGTCGATGAGACCGCCGTCGGCGAGGTTCTGTCCCGCCCGGACAACCTTGGATGGTTCGAACTCGCTCGTGATCAGTTGGCCGCCGCCGTTGTCGCGCAGCGCTGCGGCCAGGAAGAGCGTCGAAATGCCAAAGGACGTTCCGAACTCGACGATCGTGCGGGCGCGGCTGGAGCGTGCCAGCATGTAGAGGAGGTTGCCGGTCTCGCGTGATACCGGAAGCCACAGATCTCTGATCAGCCCGTAGAGATGGCGATACTCCGTCTTGCTGTGCATCAGACGGTCGCACTCCTCCAGTGACAGGTTCCCCATGGCAGGGCTGGTCGCAGTGTTGGCCTCTTCGAACAGGCGATCGAGAAGGCCTGAGAGAGGTTGGCTGGTGAGCGTTGTCATCGGAAATTCCCTCCTGTTGGGCGTGACTTGCTTTCGAGGATGAAAATACGAATAATTCGTCGCATTCGCTAATCGCATTGCAGGCCAACCGGATGACCGACAAACCAAGTGTCCGTATTTCTTCAAGAAAAATGCCAAAGCAGGCCCGGTCGAATGAGCTGGTGAGGGCCATTCTTCAGGCGGCTGTTCAGGTTTTGGAAGAGGAGGGCGCGCAGCGATTTACCACTGCCCGGGTGGCGGAACGGGCGGGCGTCAGCGTCGGCTCGCTGTACCAGTACTTTCCCAACAAGGGGGCAATCCTGTTCCGCCTTCAAAGCGACGAGTGGCGGCAGACGTCAGGCCTGCTCGCCGAAATCCTCAGCGACCGATCCCGGCCGCCGCTTGATCGCCTTCGGTCCTTGGTTCACGCCTTCGTCAGGTCCGAATGCGAGGAAGCCGCGGTTCGCGGCGCCTTGAGCGACGCTGCCCCGCTTTATCGAGACGCCCCCGAGGCCCATGAGGCAAAGGAGGCCAATGATCCGCTCATCGATCAGTTCATGCGGGAGCTTCTACCAAGGGTGCCGGCCAGCGGCCGGGACCTCGCCGGTGACCTGGTGATGACGACGATGACCACGGTCGGGAAGGACTTTTCAGCAGCGCCGCGCACCGATGACGAGATCGAGGCCTACGCGGATGCGATGGCCGACATGTTCTGCGCCTATCTGCGCGCACATGGCGCAAGCACATGAGGCTGCCCCGGGAACGGCGAACGTTCCCGAGATTTCGGTGCCGAGATCCTTCGGTCACGTAAGTTAAGGCCGCCAGCGACCGCCAGCCAGTTCATATTCTTCCAAGCACTTCTAAACGACATCCACCCAAGCCCCTCTAACCCGAGATCGATCCGCTACAATAGGGTGCCTTGTGCCTGTCGGACCGTCCTTAAATCGTTGACGATCCAAGGACGAAAACATGCAACAATTCCAAAATTTACAGCGGCCTTTTCGCGTGTGAGAAGACGCGGCGCTGCCGTACCGATCCGTTCATCGACAGTTCAGGCGTGATGGCGGAAGATGATGGCGACCGAAGGAGAGAGCGATGCGTATGAAGCTTGTCCTATTTGCCGTTGCGGCGATGACGGCCGGCGTGGCGCATGCTGGCAGCCAATCCTCGAATACGAGCTCGAACAGTTCGTCCAACAACGGCGTCGTGCGCGAGCGGATCGTTGAGACTTATTGTGAAGACGGCTATTGCGAACGCTACGTTCGCCGTCGGGTGTACCGCGACGATTGGCACGGTGGCGACGCCAACGAGTGGCCCCGCCGTCGTGACCGTTATCACGGTGACGATGATTGAGCATGGACCTTCAGAAGGTGAGCCTCGTGATGCGAGGCAGGCCCGCCGAGGACGATTCTAACGGTTCTACCTGTCAAACCGTTCCGCGCTCGGCCGTCAGTTCCTGTCGTACTCAGGCCTTGTCGTGTACGGCGTTGAATTGAAAGGCGCCGCCTCTTGCCGGCAAATCCCGGCTATTCCCACCAGTCATGAGCTCTTCGTTGCCTCACTCTTTTCGAACTGGCGGTAGCACTCGTCGGCTACCTGTTGCAGCAGCGCGCGCGGCACTTCGCCGGTGACGGCGTAGCCGATCGGGCCGTCGATCCAGTAGAAGGTCTCGACGCCGTTGCTTTCCTCGATGCGGAAGCTGGTTTCGCGGTTGTCGTCGTTGCGGCCAAGAAGAACCGTCAGCCGCCGGCCGGTTCCATCCTCATACATGAACATCGCGCCCGCCTTGCCGTTGACTGGCAGCAGCCTTCCGCCGACCAGCGAGAAGCCAAGCGTCGAGAGATCGGGGATCGTCAACGGATGGTCGAGGCGCTTGCCGAGCCAGGTGGCGAGATGGCTCTGCTCATCGGCGCCGACCTCGACCGCGTGGCGCACTTCGCTCGCATAGACCAGGAAGGCCGACTGGGCCTGGCGGGGCAGGCTGTCGGCCGTTTCCATCGGCCGGGTACTGCGATCGGAAGGCAGCAGGGAGGGGGCATAAAGGCCGGTGAGCCCGCCGGCGACAAAGAGCGCGAGACCGGCGGCGATGGCCCGAATGAAGCTGGTCGTCGATCGTGCGCCCTGGTCGCGGCCTTGCTTGGGCCCTTCATTGTTGCGGCTGCTCGACAGCAGCGCGCGGTCGCCGGCGTCGCTGCGGGCGTAGCCTGCAAAGAGTGACCGAAGCTCGACCGCCTGCGCCCGCCATTGCCTGACCTCTTCGGCCCGCGCTGGGTTCTGTTCGAGCCATTGCTCGATCCGCACCCGCTCCCGCGGGCTCAGGAAGCCGTCGACATAGGCGTGCAGGTCGTCTTCGGAGACGGTGTTCAAATCTTCCGTCATTTCGGTCTCCGCATGCTGATCACATTGTCGTCCTTCATGGCTTCGGCAAGCTGGTGCCGGGCGCGCGACAGCCGCGACATCACGGTGCCGATCGGAATGGCCATCATCTCGGCCACGTCCTGATAGCGATAGCCTTCGATCACCACGAGCATCAGCACCGAACGGTTCTCAGGCGAAAGCCCGTTCAGCGCCCGCTCCAGCCGCGAGCGGGCAAGCGGGTCGCTCTCGCGGTTTTCGGCCTCAAGCCCCAGATCCTCGTCGAGCGCCACCTGCGGATGCATGGCGAGATACCGGTGCCGGTTGCGGCCAAGATTGGTCATGATGGTGAAGGCCCAGGCGCGCAGGTTGACGCCACGCCATTGCCCGCGGCGCGAAAGCACCTTCTCCACGCAATCCTGCAACAGGTCCTCGCCATCCGGGTCCGAGCGCACGAGGCTGCGCGCATAGCGCCTCAGCGCCGGCACCAGCGCCAGCACATCCTCTTCAAACCGGTCGGATGCGGGGTTTTCAGCCCCCGCATCCGCATTTCCGCCATTACGGCTTTGCGACATCCCATTCGCCCTTCACGCCGTCACCGGTGATGTCACCCATCTTCTTGTCCTTGACGAAGAAGTAGAGCGGCATGCCGTCCTTGGCCCATTGCTTGCTCCCGTCCTTGCGGTCAACGATCGTATAGGCGCCTTCGGCCTTGGCGCTGGCTTCAGCCATGAAGGGTGGCCAGTTCTTGGCGCAGGTGTCGTAGCATGTGGAAGCGCCACCATGGTCGTCCTTGTAGGTGTAGAGCGTCATGCCGTTTTCGGCTGCGAGCACCTTGCCTTTGGCCGATTCGACTTCCTTGACCGGCGGCGCGGCGAATGCCGTAGCGCTGGCGGCGAGCAGCATGGCGATCGTCAATGGAAACGTTCTCATGGCAATTGTCCTTCCTCAAGATGGTTGGCCTCAAGATGGTTGGCCTCAAGATGGCTGGGCCTCAAGATGGTGGCCCAAGACGGTTTGACGGCAGAAGCGGACGAATGCCTCCTCGTCCCGTTCCGCGAGAGCCGCATCGTGCAGATCCGACCATGAGACACCGCAAGGTCAGGATTTATTCCCGGAAAACTGGTGGTCGTTGCGCACGCCTCCGGACGTCCTGTACCGGGTGAGCCTTGGCGCACGCGAGGCGGGCAGAGCCGCGGAATTCTGTAGCAAATGCCACCAGTCGGTGGTCGTGCTCGGCGACCGCTTTGCGCCAACAGCGGACATCACATCCGCCGATCGGCTTCGTGCTTGCCCGCCCTCAGTTTTGCTGCAGTATCATCCGTGTGCCTTCTTTTCTTCATGCTCCCACCTTGCCAAGTAGTGGCGACATCGAATTTTTGAAGGATTGAAAACTATGAATCAAACAGCTTCCAACGTGAAGTCACGGAATATCCTCGTGCTGGGTGCTGGAGAACTCGGCATGCCGGTCCTGCGCAATCTGGCCCGTCGCGCAAAGGACATTGACGGTGCAACGATAAGCGTCTTGTTGCGCGCCAGCGCCGTAGAGTCTGACTCACCAGCCAAGCAGCGCGACATCGCTGAAATTCGCGATTTGGGGATCGAGATAGTCGTGGGCGATTTGGTGAGGAGCTCAGTTGACGAGTTGGCATCTCTGTTCTCGCAGTATGACACCGTAATTGGCTGCACGGGCTATGCGGCTGGGATCAACACACCGATGAAGCTGGCAAAGGCCGCTTTGCAGTCAGGAATTCCGCGCTATTTCCCGTGGCAGTTCGGTGTTGATTTCGAAGCGATCGGTCGAGGTGGTCCGCAGGACATCTTCGACGCGCAGCTTGATGTCCGTGAACTGCTTCGCTCGCAGCACAAGACCGAATGGGTCATCATCTCCACCGGCATGTTCATGAGCTATCTGTTCGAGCCGGAGTTCGGTGTCGTTGATCTGGAGAAAAACGCGGTCAATGCCCTTGGTAGCTTCGATAACGCTGTCACGCTGACGACGCCTGACGACATCGGCGTGCTCACCGCTGAAATCGTGTTCTACGAGCCGACCATCACCAACGAGATTGTCTTCCTAGCCGGAGATACCATCACCTATGGCGAGCTTGCGGACAAGCTGGAGGCGGGATTAAACCGACCCTTCAGCCGGTCCGAATGGACTGTTCCGGTCCTTATGGAAGAACTGGCAAACGATCCCCAAAACATGATGCGCAAGTACCGAGCGGCCTTTGGTATCGGGCGAGGCATGGCATGGGACAAGGCCGGCACTTTCAACGTACGAGAAGGCATCAAGGTCACGGATGTTTCCGATTGGATCAACGCGAACCTGACGGCCAAGTAACGGGGCTTAAAGGTGCGATGGGGGAGCGCGATAATCTCGCTTTCTCCCGTCAACCTTTGTCACAAACTCCATCTTCAGCAGCGGCGGGTCTTTTACGATGGCAATCACGGAGCGACGGCGTCTGTGTCAGGGTTGCCAAGACGTCTGCCAGGACGGCTTCTCTGGCGGACGGGAATCAAAGTCCTCGCGGGACTTTCGAAACTGCTCCGAATTCTCGACGACCCATGTCCACAGCGGAATCATACGAACGAGAAGACCCATTCCCAATTCTGTTAGTTCGTATTCTACCCGCGGTGGCATCTCTACGAGATCGTGGCGCGTGACGAGGCCATCTCTTTCGAGTTGGCGTAGGGTGCGAGTTAGCATCCGCTGAGTGACGCCATGCATCCGTCTTCCAATATCTGCGTGCCGAAGCCTGCCGTAAACGCCCAGGGTGTGAATGACGCCAAGCGACCACCTGTTTCCCGCGTGGGTCAGAACCTCACGTCTCACTCCGTCTTCATCCTCGCGAAGTCCATCGCAAACTGCTTGAGAGTAGCTAAGGATTTCTTCTCTAGTCATTACTTTTGCCTCTGGTATGCGCTTCGTTTTGTCTTACAGCCTTCCCGGTATATTCCACTCGTCTCGTCGGACGGTCGGGAATTTAAGAGAGTTCAGCGGGAATTCCACATGTGGTCCGATAAGCGAAGGCGATGTAACGAAAAGAACGTCTAAATGAATAGAAGCGTGAAAGACATCTGAGGCAGCTCGCTTTTCGCATCGACAACTTTCGCCAGTGGCTGAATTCCACGATAACGCCCCTTTCTGATCTGACGATCGCCCCAAAAAAATTCCGCTGGTTTTACAACTGCATGCTGCCTTTTCCGCGCCGGCTGCCGCAGCTTCGCGCGATGCCGATGCCGCAATCTACGATCGCTCAAAGCTGGGGACCCAATTTGTCAGAGGCAAATTCTTCCGCTTTGCGTGAAGGCGACATCAGCAGGCCGGTCGGCGCATGGCTCGTTTCGACCCAAAGCCGGCATACGCCGATAGCGCATTGAAAATCCGGTAGTGGTGCAAAGCGGTCTTTAACGGCGCCCAGCGAGACCGCCCTATCGCCATAATTAGTGAGCAGACGCCGCGTGGCGGGAACGAGATCCCTCATCTGCCATCCTGAACTCAGCCCACGCAACCGTTCCAGCACACTTCGTCGGGCTCTCATCCATGGCGATCAGAGTGGTCCCTGCGCGGACAGTCGTCCCATCCGGCCGTTGAACATTAGACTAGCGAGTGCAGCGCAACGACAACGGTGACAGGCAGACGCAGCTCGCGAGCGGGGGCAAGCGTTCTCCCTTCGTGACCAAAAGGGAGAACGCGCGTCGATAGGTTCGATGAGTGCCAGGCCAAAGATCCGCTTCAAGCAGGGCGTTCGGAAGCGCTCGGTCGCCACTTGATGAGATGCTTCTCGGCGACGTCCAGGATACTGTCGATGATCAGGACAAAGATCGCTAGGATGAAGATACCTGCAAAGACCCCGACTGCATCGAAATTGCCTTCCGCCTGAGCGATCAGATAGCCAAGCCCGGCGGAGGAGCCGAGGTATTCGCCGATGATCGCCCCGACAACGGCAAAGCCGACCGATGTACGCAGGGAAGAGAGTATCCAGCTCGCCGCCGCCGGGAAGTAGACGTGGCGGAGCAGGTCCGAGCGTTTGGCACCCAGTATGCGGGCGTTCGACAGCACCACCGGGTTCACTTCGCGAACGCCCTGCATCGCGTTGAAGAAGGTGACGAAGAACACCAGCGTCACCGCCAGCGCCACTTTGGACCACAGCCCGAGGCCGAGCCAGAGTACGAAGATCGGCGCAAGCACGACACGGGGAATCGCGTTCAGGCCCTTGATGAAGGGGTCCAGAATGCGCGCGGCCGAGCGGCTGAGACCGAGCCAGACGCCTGCTGCCACGCCAAGCGCCGTTCCGACCACGTAGCCCAGCACGGTTTCCGTCAGGGTGATGGCCACATGGTTATAGAAGCTGGCGTCCACCACCCAGGACACCACCTGGTTGAAGATGTCGGCCGGAGCCGGGAAAAAGAAGACGTCGATGACGCCGGCCGTGACACCGATCTGCCAGCCGCCGACAATTGCCACCAGCAGCACGACTTGGATGAGGCGTTCAGTCATGGCGTTCATAGCTTTTCTCCACTTCGCCGCGCAGCGATGACCAGATGTTGCGGTAAAGATCCATGAACCGTGGATCGAGCTTGATTTCAGCGACATCGCGTGGGCGTTCGAGATCGACGGGGAAGCTGTCGATCACGCGCGAGCGCGGTCCGGCGGCAAGCACCACGACCCGATCTCCGAGAGCAATTGCCTCCTCAAGGTCGTGGGTAATCATCACTACGGCGCGCCGTTCCTCCTGCCAAAGCCGCAATAGCTCGTTCTGCATCAGGTGGCGGGTATGGATGTCGAGTGCCGAAAAGGGCTCATCCATCAGGATGACCTTGGGGCCTGTAATCAGCGCCTGCGCCATCTGGACGCGCTTGCGCTGACCGCCGGAAAGCTGATGGGGGTAGCGATGCTCGAAGCCCTTCAGGCCAACCTTCGCCAACCACTTCATCGACTGTTGTCGCCGTTCGGCGGCGCCTGTACCCTTGAACAAGGGGCCAAGTTCCACGTTCTCCAGCGCAGTCTTCCAAGGAAGCAGTGCATCCTGCTGGAACAGATAGCCAATATCATTCTGGACCCCGCGTACCGGCTGACCGTCAATCGCGACGGTACCGTTCGCGGGCTTCAGCAGGCCGGCAATAGCATTAAGAATGGTGCTCTTGCCGCAGCCGGTCGGCCCTACGATCGCGAGAAACTCGCCGTCGGCAACGCTCAGATTCACATCCTGCACGGCCACATAGGCGCCGAAGGACATGGTGACCGAGTCCATGGAAACCATCGGCTTCGCCTGATGCGGACTATCCGTCGGGGGTGCGGTTTTTACTACGGCCAATGCCATGACCTCCTCCTGTCAGTTGGCGGCGACGTTCGGGGCCTTGCCGACGAACTCGTTCGTGTAAGTTTTCGTCAGGTCGATTTCAGCCGCGGCGACTTTTTCGTTGAAGCTCTTCAAGACGGCGAGCGGTGTCTTGATATCTTCCTCGTTGATACGCCCGTCCTTCGAGAAGATCGCCTTCGCGTTCTCGACCGCCTTGACGTAGGTGTCGCGATCCCCGGAGATGAACTCCTTCGGGAGCTTGTCGACGATCTCTTCGGCGGAGTGGCTATTCATCCACGCGAGCGCTTTGACCGTTGCATTCGTGACCTTCTGGATGGTTTCCGGATTTTCCGCGATATAGCTCTGTGTGGCATAGAGGACGGAGGTTGGGTAAATCCCGCCATAGATCGCCTTGGCACCCTCGTCGCTGCGCCCGTCGATCAGGATCTTGCCGACGCCCTTGGCCTCGATGAAGGTCGCTGCCGGGTCGTAGTTGACGAGGAGATCGACCTTGCCCTGTTCAAGGGCCGCGACGGCGGCAGACCCGGAGCCAACGCCGATCAGCGAGACGTCGTCCGCGGACAAGCCGTTGCGCTGCAGGTAATAGCGGACGAAGAAATCGGAAGACGAGCCTGGCGAGGTGATTCCGACTTTCGCACCTTTGATCGTTTCCGGTTTTGCAGGGTCGAAAGTGCTGTCCTTGCCGCCAGCCAGCACGAGCCCGGAATTGCGGGCGAGCTGCACGAACGCCACGACAGCCTTCTTCTGCGACTGCATCTGGATCGTATGGTCGTAAAAGCCGACGGCGATGTCCGTCGAGCCGGCAACAAGTGCCTGAAGCGTCTTCGACCCGCCCGATGCGAAGTTTTCGACGGTCACCTCCAGGCCTTCCTTTTCATAGAGGCCGAGCCCCTGGGCGACCGGAAAGGGAAGGTTATTGAGATTGTAAGAGCCGACGCTGATGCGGACCGGATCCGCGAACGCGGTACCGGCAAACACGACGGTTGCCGCGAGGGCGAGCATGAGCTTGCGCATGATATTCTCCTCCTGTTGGTGGCGCCCTCCCGGCGGCCACGATCATTATGCCGCGCAACCCATTTGCGCGACAGGTTTTGCAAATACATGTCCTTCGAATAACCGGCGGGCGGTGCGAAGGATTCCGGCGACGACCTTGCCGTCCCTGTCATACAGCTTGACGTCCAGGTGGCCGCTCGGGTGCTCAATCGAAAGTACCACCGGCGGTTTGCGCGTGCCGACGAGAAGGGAAGCAACGGTGCCTTCATTGATACAGGCTGTGGCGATCCCGACGGCGCCCGTGGTTGCGAGCGACGGATGACATTGATGAGGCATGAAATACCGTACGCTGATGTCGCCTCCCGACCTTGGTCGGGAAATGAGCACCGGCTTCGGCGTTACCTGATTGCGCACGTCTCCAAGGCCCATCCGTTCGCCGGCAGCGATGCGCAGCTTTTCCAGCCGGCCCAGCAGTTCCCTATCAGCATTGAGTTCAGTCGCTGACTCGAAGCCGCTTGCGCCGATCGAGTCTGCCTCGATCAATATCATCGGCATTGCACAGTCGATGCAGGTGACAGCCACACCATCGATCAAGTCGACTGGCGTGCCAGTGGGAAAGAGCTGCCCGGTACGAGCGCCCGCTGCGTCCATGAAGGTCAATGCAATCGGCGCTGCACGGCCGGGCACACCGTCAATTGTAGCTTCACCCAGATAGGAGACGCTGCCGTTTGGAGTGGGAACTTCGGCCTCGATCAGCTTCCTGGTGTTGACGTTATGAATCCGGACGAGCGTCGTTTCTCCCCGGACCGGGACAAGTCCAGCTTCGATGGCAAACGGGCCGACCGCAGCCAGCATGTTGCCGCAGTTCGGGGAGGTATCGACAATCTGTTGGTCGACCCGCACCTGGGCAAAGAGATAATCCACATCGGCGCCAGCAATGCTGGCTGGCCCGACGATGGCTACCTTGCTCGTGACCGGATTGCCGCCACCGATGCCATCGATCTGCAGCGGGTGACCCGAGCCCATGACGGACAGTAGGATCTTGTCACGCGGCCCGGCAGCCGCGGGCAGATCGCTTGCCAGGAAGAACGGCCCCTTCGAGGTGCCGCCTCTCATTAGAACGCAAGGGATCGCCAGGAGATCGTTCATCACTTGTGCTTCCGTCGGATTTATGTCATCGCCGTATCAATCGGCTCGTTTGATCCAATTATCGGAATCACGGTTGATTTGTGAAATGCTAAGAATCGTGGAATTGATGCACGATGAACATTAATTGTGAGATCCTTGATCTTCGAGGTTTTCTAAGCGTTGTAGAGCTGGAGAGCTTTCATCGCGCCGCCGAGGCGCTGCACTTGTCGCAGCCGGCGTTGAGCCGCCGGATCCAAAAGCTCGAACAGGCGATCGGAGCACCGCTCCTGGAGCGCACGACGAGACATGTGTCGGCGACTGCCCTCGGCACAGAACTCGTTCCGCTTGTCCGACGCATGTTAGAGGAATTCGACGGCTCCTTGTTCGCCGTACGCGATATTGGTGCCAATCGAGGCGGATTGGTCACGATCGCATGCCTCCCGACCGCAGCATTCTACTTTCTGCCGACCGTCATTCGCCAGTTCAACGAGGAGTATCCGAACATCCGCTTTCGCATCCTCGACCTGCCGGCGACCGACGGCCTCCAGGCTGTGGCACGCGGCGAGGTGGAGTTCGGCATAAATATCATGGGCACATCGGATCCGGACCTGATCTTTGACCGGCTGGTGGAAGATCCTTTCGTGTTGGCAGCGCGCAAGGACCACCCGCTTGCCGCCAAACCCTCAGTCGGCTGGGCGGACCTCGAGCCTTACCACCTGATCACCGTCCATCGATCGAGCGGCAACAGAACCTTGCTCGACGCAGCTCTGGCAAAATCGAACATCAAGCTTCGTTGGTTCTACGAAGTGACCCATCTGTCCACCTCGCTTGGTCTGGTGGAGGCCGGCCTCGGAATTTCAGTCCTACCGCGCATGGCGACCCCGCAGGGTGACCATCCGTTCTTGATCACACGCCCGATCGGCGATCCCGAGATATCGCGTACCATTGGCGTGGTCCGCCGACGCGGCGGCACGTTGTCGCCGGCAGCGGAGAGATTTCTCGAGATGCTGATGGGCGCATGGGGAAGTGTTTGAAGGGACTCGAGGTTCAACAAAGCCGGGCTTCCCTTCGAGCTTTCTGCGGGTGTCCGCCAGATGGGCTCAAGGATATCGGCCCGTCACCGTCCAGATGCCTTGCGTCATCTTTTCGAGAATGATCTCTTGGGTGGCCATCATGCGGTACCGGGCCTGTGTCTTCAGGGGGGGCACGGTAAACGCAGAAGACAGCAGTTCCCCCGACGCACGGGCCATGCGCGACGCGTTCGCACTAACCTTTGCCGCTCGCGCCGCATAGATCGCGGTCTGACATCGATAGCCCTCATATTGGTGATCTGGGACAACTGTGATGTCGTTACCGGCCGCATAGCCGCCGTTAAATGCTCAAGCGTCCAACTTCCGCCCTCCACCCATTGCTGCCGTTCGATCTGACACCGGGGAACGGCAGCTCTGGGCCGGAAGCGGCCGTTGGTAGCATTTGCTACCTAGTACCGCAGAGCCGCCTCGGTACGGGTAGAGCCGCCTCGGTCGGAAGCGGCTCAATGGGAGGGCGGCCGCCTGCGGGCGCGCAATACCCGTCAAGGCAGAAGGACGACGGATCCCGTCGTGCGCCTCGCTTCCAGGTCCTCATGCGCCTTGCCGGCTTTGGAGAGCGGATAGGTGGTGATGCCGGCGGCCTTGATGACGCCGGCCCCGATTGCTGCAAACAGGTTCCGTGCCGCGGCCTCGTATTCTGCCCGATCGGCGGTGTAATGCGCGATCGAGGGACGGGTGACATAGAGCGAGCCCTTTGCAGAAAGCGCGGAAACGTCAAGCGGCGGCACCGGGCCGGAGGAGGCGCCGAAGGAGACCAGCATGCCGCGCGGGCGCAGGCAATCAAGCGATCTGGCAAAGGTTTCGGCGCCAACGGAATCGTAGACGACGTCGACACCCTTGCCGTCGGTGATCTCGCCAACCCGTGCCTGAAAATCCTCCTGTGTGTAGAGGATGACGTGGCGGCAGCCATTGGCTCTGGCGATCTCGGCCTTCTCAATGGAGCTGACCGTGCCGATGACTGTCGCGCCGATGTGGCTCAGCCATTGGCAGGCAATCGAGCCGACGCCGCCGGCGGCCGCATGGAAGAGCACCGTGTCGCCGCGCTTTACCTCAAAGCAGCGGTGGATCAGATACTCGACGGTCAGTCCCTTGAAGACGAGCGCTGCGACCTCCCGGCTGTCCAGGTCCTCGGGCAAAGCGAGCGCCCGGGCGGCGGGCAGGTTGCGATGGGTGGCATAGGCGCCGGGTGGGCCGCCGACATAGGCGACGCGCGCGCCGACGGCAAAGCCCGCGACCCCGTCGCCAAGCGCCGTGATCACGCCGACACCCTCGACGCCGATGCCGCTCGGCAGGGGCAGGGGTGCGGTACCCCGGCGGTGATAGATGTCGATGTAGTTCACGCCGATCGCGAGATGGCGGATCTGAATTTCGCCCGGCGCCGGATCGGGAAGTTGTCGGGTCTTAAAATCGAGCACCTCGGATGCGCCAAATTCGGAAAAGCGGAAGGCCTGTGTCTCTGTTGTCATGATGTTCTCTCTTTTTCGCTGGCGGGCCGAAATTCGCCCGGCTTTCGACGAGGCCGAGAAGCCTTGCTGCAACTCGGTTTTGCAAAAACGGAAAGCTATTTATGGATGGGATCGAGGGTCTTCAGGTCATTTCCGCGCCGCGCCGCCCGGGCGCTGGAAGATCCCGACTGCCGCGGCGACGAGCGCGGCATTGTCGCGCGCGACCGTTCCGTCAGGCAGATGCTTTCCGTCTTCCAGGCCCACACGGGTCGTGTAGAACCGCTCGCGCGCCAGCTCGACGAATGGCCAGACGGTTCCGTCGAAACCGTGCAGGAGAATGGGGCGGCTGACCTTGGCGCGCGCCAGGACGTCGACAATGCCGTTGAAAGTCTCGCGCGCCAGTGGGAAGCCCTGTTCGTGGTCAAGTTCGATCAGCACGCGAAGCACCCGGCCGTGGTCATTGAGGCTGACGAAACGTTCCGCATCGGCGACGGACGCCAGGCCGGCTTCGATGCCAACGCCTTTCTCCCGGAGCAATTGCATGACGGCAGGTGCGTCGCTCTCCGACAGGTTCACGGACGCATAGTCCGGCAGCACGTGCCACTGGCGGATAGCCTGTCGCGTTCGCTCCGGATCGCCTTCGATCCAGGCGCCCGTCGAGACGCCGACCAGCGTTCCGGGGCAGGCGCGGCGGATCGCTGCAACCGTATCGCTGACGGCGGCGAGGCTTTCCTTCCCATCGCCACCACGGGGATGCACGTCGGCACCCCGGGGATGCACGTCGGCACCCCGGGGATGCACGTGCAGTTCCGCGGCGCCGGCGGCGACCACCGATGCGGCATCGTCGGCGATGGCATCGATTGTCGTGGGAAGGCGCGGGTGGAAGTCATCCGGTCGCGCACCGTTGATGCAAGCTTGAACGATCATCGAGGCTGCCCTTTCTTTCCAGATTGAACCACGACCTCGGCGCCATTCAAACGGCGCCCAAAACAAACGAGAAGACGATGATGGCCCGGATCAATCGTCGGGATCATGGCTCGATCTGCCGGGCCTTGCGCAAAATTGCCTTGCTTTCCGGCAGCTGTCGAGAAAACCTTTCCGCAATCCGATTTTCCAAAAATGGAAAGCATTATGGACTGGAATGATCTGAAGTTCTTCCTGGCCGTCGCCAATGCACGCTCGCTGAGTGCCGCGGCCGGCCGTCTCAGCGTCAGCGCATCGACTGTGTCGCGCCGGATCGAGGCGCTGGAGGCGGCGCTGCAGGTCAAGCTCTTCCGACCGCATCGGGACGGCTACGACCTGACGGCGGCCGGCGAGGACCTGCTGGCGCCGGCCGAACGCGCCGAGGCCCAGATGCGCGTCTTCGAACGCACGGCGCGGGAAAAGGACAGCGATCTCGCCGGCGCCGTTCGCATCGATGTGCCTGAACTGCTCGGGCAGGAGGTGCTGCTGCCGGGACTGGCGCGTTTCCTGCACGACCATCCCGAAATCCGCCTCGAGATGCATTCGAGCGTGCGCCCGGTACGGCTGGTCGGTGAAGAGGCCGATATCGTCTTGCGTCTGGTGCGGCCGCAGCAGGGTAATTATCGGCAGCGCAAGGTGGGCCAGCTCGCTTTCGGTCTCTACGCCACGCCGGACTACGTGACCCACCATGGCGTGCCCACGACCTCCGCCGACCTCTACCGTCACCGGGTGGTCGGCTGGAGCGAGGATCTGAGCTATCTGATCATGGTGGCCTGGCTCGAAACCCTGTGCCCCGGCATGCAGCCGGCGATGCGCCTCACATCGTTTGGTGCCCAGATGGCGGCGGTGAGGAACGGCCTCGGCCTTGCCGTGCTGCCCGCCTTCGCCGCCGAGGCAGCCGGCTTCGTCGCGTTGCTGCCCGACGCATCGCCGCTGGTCTCCGACCTCTGGCTGCTGGTGCACGAACAGGTGGCGGACCTGCCGCGCGTGCGGCTCGTCAAGGACGAGATCACTGTGGCGCTGGCACGTTTCAAGGTGCCGCCGTTCGGGAACGATTAGGCGGACAGCGCTCCCGCGCTGTGCTGCGATTCACGGAACGGCGGTATCGCCGTCGCCAAGGAACGGCTTCCAAACCTCGTCAAAGCGGCGGACGCCATCGAAGGTCGCTTCGATCTTTTCAACGACGGTCTCGTCGGCTGTCGTGACTTCGTAGAACGTGCTGTCGATCGCGCGAATGCGGACCCAGAGCTCGTCAGAGATAGCCGGCAAGGAGCCGGAGAACTCTCCCCAAATGACCTGGAGCGTGTCCTGCGCCACCGCGGCCAGCTCCCGGCCGCTGACCGCTTCACCAGAACGGGCCATCTTCTCGAGGACGTCGCCACCGGGACCGGTGGCATCGAACCATGAATACCCCGCATCGACCGCCGAGACTCTCCATGAGGCGGTGAGAGAAAGGGGAGCCAGAAGCTGCAGGAAGTCGCGCAGATCGAACGGCAACACCGTCTCGAGGGAGCCGTAAACCCTGAGTGTCTTCATGAGGTGCTCTCCCGAAATGCCAAGCCAGTGCGCCCGTGCGACTTTCGCGAAGAAACGCCGGGCCCGCAATCCCCCGGTGGCCAGCTTCAAGCCCGATCGGCGACGAAGCGGGCGAGCGCCGGGCCGATCATGGTGATGATCAGCAGGCGGGCGGTCTGCAGCGCCATGACGAAGGAGAGGTCGACATTGCTCGAGGCGGCGATGACGGCGATCGAATCCAGCCCGCCGGGGCTGGTCGCAAGATAGGCAGTGAGCGGGTCGATACCGACGACCCTGATCAGGAGCAAGGCCAGCAGACCGGAAAAGGAGATCAGCACGATGATCGAAATGATCGTCGGCACCAGGGCGCGGCGCGCATGGATGAGGATCTGGCGGGTAAAGCCCAGGCCGATGTTCCAGCCGAGAGCCGCAAAACAGAGCGCCAGCAGCCATTGCGGCAGCACGGTGGTCATGACGCCCGAGACATTGAGCGCGGCGCCGAGGAGGAAGGGCAGCAGGAAGGCGCCGGCGGGCACGCGCAGGAAGCGGCCGGCAAGGGCAGCGCCAAGCCCGACGGTGATCGTCTCCAGGAAGCGCAAGCCGTCGATCGGCGCGAACCAGTGCGTGGTCTGCTCGGCTTCAGCGCCGGTGACCCACATATGCGCGACGACGGTTGCGGTGCTGGCGACGAAGATCACGCGCAGATACTGCATGAAGGCGACGAGGCGGGCATCGGCGCCATAGGCATCGGCCATCAGCAACATCGTCGAGGCAGCACCGGCAGAAGAGCCCCAGATCGCCGTGGTGCCGGGCAGGATACGCATGCGGGTGATGACCCAGCCGCAGAGCGTGCTGACGGCGATGACCGAAAGGATGACGCCCAGGAACAAGGGCCAGTTGCCGGAGAAGGTGGCGAGCATGCCGGGCGTCATGGCGCCGGCGATCATCATCGCCAGGATGAACTGCACGCAGAAGAAGAGCTGGCGGGGAAGGCGGATCGTGCCGCCGTTCATGCCGACGAGCACCGCGGCCAGCATCGGGCCCATCAAGAGGCCCGCGGGAAGGCCGATGAATTCGAAGAACGACGCAAGCACGATCGAGATTGCCGAAAGCAGGCACCATTGCAGCCACGGCGCCAGCCGTCCGATGCCGACTTTCTCCGGAGTGGGCGCGGCTGCGGGCTTGTCGGTCGTCACGGGCATTCTCCGGCATCATCCCGAAGAGGCGGGAGCGGCCGCTTGCGGCCGGCCCCAACGGGATTGCGCGATGGTCTTCGCCAGCAGGATCGATGGCGCCATCGCGTCCCGCTCGTTAGCAACAATGCGGCGTTGCATTCAAGCCGCATTCAAGGGGCAGGGCAAGAAAGTGCCACAGGAACGGCCGCACAAGTGAAGCGACGGTAGGGCTTACCCGGCACCCGGGGCACTTTCGCGCGACGAACCCCGATGGCTGATGAGAAAAAAACGTGAACAAACGCTGCCGGGATCGGCTGCGGCGAAAACGGTGGCGACGGTTCACGACATTGATTCCACGTTGAAATTTTCTGCACCGGCCGTCGTGGCGCGGTGCAGGCCTGTTCCTCGGCCAGCAAGGCTTGCAAATCCGGGCTTGCGTGTGCCGCCCGAATCCTGACACTCAGCCTCATGCAATTTGCACCGCAACAGGACGAGGCCCTGAAGGCCGTTTCGCAATGGCTGAAAGAGGGCCGCTCGCCGCTCTTCCGGCTGTTCGGCTATGCCGGCACCGGCAAGACCACGCTTGCCCGGCACTTCGCCGAGCATGTCGATGGCGACGTGCTGTTTGCCGCCTTTACCGGCAAGGCCGCGCAGGTGCTGCGCTCCAAGGGCGCGAGCAACGCCAAGACCATCCATTCGCTGATCTATCGCCCGCGGGGCGAGGAGGAGGTGGCGGACGAGGAAACCGGCAAGACCTCGATTGCGCCGATGTTTTCCATCAACCGCCAGAGCCCGGTCGCCAAGGCCGCACTGATCATCGTCGACGAATGCTCGATGGTGGACGAGGCGCTCGGCAAGGACCTGATGAGCTTCGGCACGCCGATCCTGGTGCTGGGGGATCCCGGCCAGCTTCCACCGGTTTCGGGCGGCGGCTACTTTACCAATCAGGAGCCGGATTACCTTCTGACCGACATCCATCGCCAGGCGCGCGACAATCCGATCATCCAGCTGGCGATGCAGGTGCGCGAAGGCAACGAGATCATGCATGGCGACTACGGTACCACGAAGGTGATCGGCCGCTCGCAGGTCAACCAGGAACTGGTGCTGGAAGCCGACCAGGTGCTGGTCGGCACCAACAAGACCCGGCGCCGCTATAACCAGCGGCTGCGCGAGCTCAAGGGTTTTACCAGCGAATACCCGCAATCGGGCGACAAGCTGGTCTGCCTCAGGAACGACCCGGCCAAGGGCCTGCTCAACGGTTCGCTGTGGCAGGTGATGAGCTCGTCGAAGGAGACGGTGAAGCCCGGCATCAACCTGATGATCCGCCCCGAAGACGACGACATGGATCGCGGCGCGGCCAAGATCAAGCTCCTGAAGGCCGCCTTCGAGGACGTCGAGAGCGAGATCCCCTGGTCGACGCGCAAGCGCTACGACGAGTTCGACTACGGCTATGCCCTGACGGTGCACAAGTCGCAGGGCTCGCAATGGAACAATGTCGTGCTGTTTGACGAAAGCTGGGCCTTCCGTGACACCCGGGAGCGCTGGCTTTATACGGCGATCACCCGCGCGGCCGAGAGGCTGACCATCGTCCGCTGAACGGCATTGCCGGAAAGGATGCGACGTTGCCGAACAACCGGATCATCCTTTACGCCCACGACATGGAAGCGACTGTCAGCTTCTATGAGAAGCACTTCGGTTTTCAGGCATTGCGCGCGACCGGTGACCGGATCGTCGAGCTGATCTCAGGCGAGGGCGGCGCCAGCCTGATGATCCACCCGGCGGCCAAGGGGCAGCGCCGCGGCCAATCGTTGGTCAAGCTGGTATTCGATGTCAGGGATGTCGAGGCCTTTTGTCAGCGCTGCGCTGCCGACGGGCTGGTCTTTGGGGCCATTCACCAGGCCGACGGCTATCAATTCGCCAATGCGAAGGATCCGTCAGACAATCCGATCTCGGTTTCCAGCCGCGCGTTCCGCTAGATGTGACCGTCGAACGGCCCTGCTATCGTTTGGTCGCCATCCACAGCACGTGGCGGGCACCGCCGCGTTTGCCGTTGGCGCGCACGTTGACCTCGTCGGTGGCAAAGCCGACCTCGCGCAGGCGGCGCGTAAAGGCGCTGTCCGGTGCGGATGACCAGACGGCAAGCACGCCGTTGGCGCGCAGCGCCGCCTTGGCGGCGCGAAGCCCGGTATGGCTGTAGAGGCTGTCGTTGGAGGGACGGGTCAGGCCATCCGGGCCATTGTCGACGTCCAGCAGGATGGCGTCATAGGCGGCCGTCTTCGCGCGGATCAGCGCACCGACATCGCCGATATGGATGTCGACCCGCGGATCGTCGAGCGTGCCCTTGTGCAGCTCCGCCATCGGCCCGCGCGCCCAGTCGACGACGGCAGGCACGAGCTCGGCGACGACGACACGGGCATCCTGCGGCAGCACGCCAAGGGCGGCACGCAGGGTAAAGCCCATGCCGAGACCGCCGATCAGCATGCTCATGTTCTTCCGGCCGGCGATCCGCTCGTAGGCGAGCGTCGCCAGCGCCTCTTCCGAGCCGCTCAGCCGGCTGTTCATCAGCTCCGTCGAGCCGAGCATGATCGAGAATTCCTGGCCGCGCTGCTTCAGGCGCAACTCGTCGCCGTCGCCGGGAATGGTTGCGCGGTCCAGCTCTATCCAGGGAAGCATCGGGTCTCTCACTTGTGTCGTTTCAGCGCCTCGTAACATGAGCGCGCCGAAGACACCACATTGCGATGATAGAGAGAGATTTGTGGCGAGACGGGTACCGCTGCAGGAGAGAGCATCCCACGACGCGGCGTTTTCCGCGTGCGAGCGCAGGGATGGCACGCGCCGCCTTGACGCCGGTGTTCTGTTACTCCGCCGCGATCATGCCGGCGAGAACCGCCTTGGCGATTGCCTGGAAGCGGTTGTTGGCGCCGAATTTGCGGATGATGCCGGCTTCGAGCGTCAGCGCTGCCGCCACATCCATGTCCATCAGCCCGGCGATGCGCGGGGCCGGATAGCCGTCCGCCATGAAGGTCAGGCATTCGCTTTCGATCGGCGAGAGATGGATATGGCCGTCCTCGTCGGTTTCGCCGCCGCCGGCATCGCCGGTTTCGAGCAACTCGGTGATACGCTGCATCTGACGGCGCAGGTTCGCCTGTTGGGCGGCAAGCTCACGGCGCCGTGCCAACAGCGCCTCGCGGAACAATCGGTCGGCCTCCGGCTGGTCTGCGGTGGTGGCAAGGGCGGTCAACAGTTCCAGGATCGCCGCAATGGGCATGTCGATCTCGCGGCAGGCGTTGATGACGGCCATGCGGCGGATGTGTTCCTCGCCATAGACCCGCATCGGCCCCATGCGGGCGGCGGTCAGAAGGCCTTTCTCCTCGTAGAAATGCAAGGTGCGATGGGTTACGCCAAAGGCATCGGCCATATCGGCGATCGCAAGCGGGGTCATGGGATCGTGGTGGGGAAGAGGCAAGTTGGGCAGAAAGCCGACGCGATCGGGCGCGGCCAGCACGCCCTCGTATTTCCAGTGGTCTCGCGGCATATCGTTGGTCCCCGGTCTACAGCCTGCGCGTCCATCCGGCACGCTCGCGTCCATCCGGCACGCTGTTTCTGCAAAGTTTCCTGAATCGAAATCGATCCAGGGCGCGCGCAATCCGCGTCCGGAAACGGTGGCGATCGCCGGGTCTCTCAAAGGTGCGGACGGATCCGCGCGGTGAGGCACTCGTTGATCGTCAACGACCATACCTGCTGCTCGGTTGGGGCATCCCGCGGCGCAAGCGCGGCTTACTCAGGACAGCGATGCTTGCCTGACGAGCAACCAGGCACTCATTCCCAACGCATGCGTGCACCGTATATGCGAATCGCTAATATGACCAGTCTTTAAAATGGTGGGCCGTCGATCGCGGCGGTACCTGCACCCACCGGCCCCGCCAGGCGGCGTCCGCTGCCTGTTTCCTTTGGGCGTCGTCGGTTAGGACGGCAAAAACACGCCGCAATTCAAAGGGCTGCAGCGACCTTTGCGCGTCTGGAACCTTTGCGCGTCTGGCAAGACGCGCGGCGCTTGAGGGCATCCCGTTTGATGGGCGGGATCATTGAAAGGGGAGAAGGCGCTTTGGAACCAAGGCGCCAAAGCGTCCTTCGCGCGTTCATCTGGACGCACGGCGTCTTAGTGCCCGATGACCTTGAGCGGGCTGTTGGCGCTGAGGATGAAGAGCGGCTCGTCGCCGCGCAGCGGCGAGAGTTTCTGCTGGCAGGACCAGGCTTCCTCGAAGGCACCGCGCGTGAGGTGCCGGCGATAGCGCTGGGTAGAGGCCATGCAGCCCATGAGCGGGCTTTCGACCTGCTCTTCACGGGCGTGCTGGTAGATCTCGCCATCGAGCGAAAACAGTTCGGAGGCGAGCGACATGCTTTCAAACAGCAGGTCCGGCTCGGTCTCCAGCCGTTTCCAGGTGATGAAGTCCTGGCGCAACGGCACGTTCTCGCCGTCGTGGGAGAGGGTCACGCGGATGCCCTGCGCCGGCGCGTCATACCAGGTGACCTGCACGGTGAAGGAGAGGGCGGAGTTGCGCGAGACCGGTCGGCCGGTGTCGCCGTCGGTGGCGCGCGCCAGTGTCTTGTGGCGCTGGGCGGCAAGGCGCAGTGCCGTGGCAAAGGCTTTCGCGTCCCCGTTTTCGGCGCCGCTCAGCTTCACGTTCACCGAAGGCAAGACCCGTTCGGTGGCGTGGCGGGCGTTGAAGAGCTTTGCCTGGGCGTCGAGGTCCAGCGTCATTTCCTGCGAGGGCATCGGCGCAAAGAGCAAAAGCGGCAGGACGGTCAGCACCGAAAGCGGCGAGGAGAGCGGCGCCGGCGGCCAGGCCGGACGGTGTCCGGCAAGGCGCCGCTTGGCCGGCTTCGGCTGGCGGGTCGACGGGGCGGAAGCCTGTTCCACTTCCGTCCGCATATGGCGGTACTCCGGAACATAGGTCCCCTTGGGGATGGCGATGCGCCATTCTTCGTCTGCGCCGTCGCCCTCGTAGAAGGCCTTGAGCAGCTTGCGCAACTTGCCGGCGTGCACCCGCACCAACGGGTCGCTGTCGGCATTGAAGGCCTGGGGGCGGTCGAAGACGTCGATGGCGATCGAGTAGCCCTTGAGCTGATGGCCTTCGCCAATCATCTCCTTTTCGACGACATAGGCGAGGAACGCTCTCAGGCGCTCGGATCGCGCGAAAGCCTTGCTTTCGAGGATGCGACGGAGCGTCCGCCGTATCGTCTCGTCGCAGGGTCTTTCGACCGTCGTCATCGGTGCTTGCTCCAGGGTCATCGGATCTAAAAATCTAAGAAAGGCGATCGCGGCGCGGGCCAGGGCCAATCGATCTGATTCGGGAACTTAAGGCCAAAAAAGGTGGTTGTCAGGGGTGGTATTCGCCAAATTTGAGTTTTTCCTGAAATAAACGTAAAAATTGCGTCCGTTGCCCCTGTGACAGATCGTAGCGGCGGCCATCTGCCCTGTAGCGAGCCTGCGGCCAGCGCAAAAGTTGCGCCCTTTGTGATTGAGTTTCCTGCATATTAGAGACGCCGATTGTCAAGATTCGATCAAGACAAGGCGGGCAAACGACCCGCGCGCAATCGTCGCGGCTGTTGCGCTGGTACTCCTTGGAATTGCTGCATAATCGGACCTCAAACCGTTTCTGGTTTCAGCAATTATGCAGTAGAACATTGCATCCACATTGCCCGCATCCGGGCCTCTATCCGGCCCCGCCTCTGGAAAGTTCAGACATGCCTGCAAAACTGTCCGTGAATCTGAATGCCGTCGCAATGCTGCGCAACCGGCGCGATCTGCCCTGGCCCTCCGTCACCGCACTTGGACGTATCGCGCTCGAAGCGGGTGCCGCAGGTCTCACGGTGCATCCGCGGCCCGATCAGCGCCATGTCCGCTTTACCGATCTGCAGCCGATCCGCGCGCTGATCGATGGGGCGTTTCCGGACACCGAGTTCAACATGGAAGGCTATCCGAACGAGGAGTTTCTCGGCCTCGTGGAAACGCACCGGCCGGAACAGGTGACGCTGGTGCCTGATGATCCGGCACAGGCGACCTCCGACCATGGCTGGGACTTCCGCAAGAACCACAACCTGCTTGGCAATGTCGTCGGCCGGCTGAAGAAGAAGGGTTTTCGGGTTTCGCTGTTTGCCGATGGTGACGAAGACAAGGAAGCGCTGCGCATCGCCAAGGAGACGGGCGCTGACCGCATTGAGCTCTATACCGGCCCCTATGGCGGTTGCTTTGACGATCCCGACAAGGCGGAAAAGATCGCCGGCGAACTCGGCCGCACGGCGGCGATTGCGGCTGAGCTCGGCCTCGAGGTGAACGCCGGCCACGACCTGACGGTCGCCAATCTGCCGCTGCTCGCCAGGCACATCCCCAACCTTGCCGAAGTGTCGATCGGCCACGGTCTGACGGCGGATGCGCTGGAATACGGCATGGCCGAGACCGTGCGCCGCTTCCGCCGCGCCTGCGGCCAGGAGGTCTGAGGCCGCTTGCGTCATGAAGGACCTCTTCATCGTTACCCATGCGGAATCCGTCCATCACCTCGAAGGCCGGGTGGGCGGCTGGTATGACACCGGCCTGACGGCGCGCGGTCAAAGGGACGCGGAGGCGACCGCCGAACGGCTGGCTGCCCTGGTCGGCAGCCGCGACGTCGAGATTTTCAGCTCCGATCTTCTGCGTGCCTCGGAAACGGCCGCAGCTGTTTCCAGGCGCCTCTTGCAGCCCGTGACCGAAACCGCCGCTCTTCGGGAAATCAGCTATGGCGTGGCCGGCGGCAAGCCGCAGGCATGGCTCGATGCGCGCTATGTGCCGGCGCCGGACGACAACCGGTTGGATCACGACTGCGGCATCGAAGGCGCTGAAACCCGCCGCGATGTCGCGGCGCGGGTCTTTCCGTGTGTCGACGCGATCGCGGAACGGCCATGCGAGACGCAGATTATCGTCACCCACGGCTTCACGCTCACGCTCGTGATCGCCGCCTGGATGAAAGTGCCGATCGAGGCAACGGGGTTTTTGAGCTTTCCGGCGAAATCCGGCAGCATCACGCATCTGCGCCAGGACGATTTTTTCCGAAATCGGGCCATCGTCACTTTGGCGGATGCCTCTCACCTGACAATCGAAGCGCCGTAATGTCCTGAATACTCTCAGACAACGCGCGAAGATCGCATGCAACCAGATGTAAGGGCTGCTATAGCTCGAGCCCGTCCTTTTCCCACGTATCCGGCCAATGACATTTTCCCCCAGCTTCCGCGAACGCATTGTTCTTTACGCACTTCTGACGTCACTCACGTCCATCAGCATCGATGCGCTGTTGCCGGGATTGCGTGAGATCGGCACCGATGTCGGGGTTCAGCCGCCGCTTTCGACGCAGCACGTCATATCGCTGTTCATCTTCGGCATGGCGTTCGGCGAGCTTTTGCTCGGGCCGCTCTCCGACGCGATGGGGCGGAAGAGGGCGCTGGTTCTCGGCCTTGGCGTCTACGCGCTCGGAACGGTGATCGCGATGGTGGCGGGGTCCCTCGAAATGGTCATCTTCGGCCGCTTCCTGCAGGGCGTCGGCGTTTCGGGACCGAAGATCGCCACGCGCGCCATGATCCGCGACCAGTTCGAGGGCGATCAGATGGCCCGCGTCATGTCGTTCATGTTCACGCTCTTCATCCTCGTGCCGATGCTGGCGCCCGGCCTCGCGCAGGGGATCATTGCCGTTGGAGGCTGGCGCAGCGTCTTTGCCGTCTATCTCGTGGTGGCCGGACTTCTTGGGCTGTGGCTGGTGATGCGCCAACCGGAAACCTTGCCTGCGGACAGGCGCATTCCGTTTCGTCCGCGGCTGCTCGTGGCGAATGGCCGGCGCATCCTGGCACACCGGCGCGTCATGCTGCTGATCGTGGCGACCGGGCTCGTTTTCGGTGCGCAGCTCCTCTATTTGAGCACCGCGGCGGACCTCTTCTTCGATGCCTACGGGATCGGACAAACCTTCCCCCTGTATTTCGCGATGCTGGCGACCGGCATCGGGCTTGCGTCGTTTCTCAACGCCAAGCTCGTGCAACGCTTTGGAGCAGACAGGATGGCGCGCCACGGCTTTGTCGGTCTTGCTTTGGCGGGGCTCGCAATGCTTGCCGCATCCACCCTTTGGGCCGGCCGGCCGCCGCTCACGGTGCTGATGGTGCTCGGCTTTGCGGCCTTCTTTGCCGTGGGGGTGCTCTTCGGCAACCTGAACGCCATGGCCATGCGCTCGCTTGGACAGGTTGCGGGTCTCGGGGCATCGTTGATCGCCTCCGGATCAAGCCTGATCGCGACCCTGTTTGCAGTCGCGATCGGTGCCTTTTACGACGGCACGACACTCAACCTGTCGGTCGGGTTCTTTCTCGCCGGCGTCAGCGCGCTGGTTCTCTCGGAGATCGCCGCGCGGGCAGATGGCTCGCCGGTGGAGGCCGCAAGGTAGGCGGTGGCGAAGGTTCGGCAGGCGATGTGACGCCGTTTTTCACGGCGCCCGCCTGATGAGCGCGACGCTCCGGATTTCGAAGCGTCGCGAACCGCGTACAACGCCAGAGCATCCCGCTTTCAAAGTGGAATCACTTGGAGGCGGAAAGATGCTCTAGCCGTTGTAGACCACAGAAATCTTGTTGCCGGACGGATCACGCATGTAGGCGGCGTACCAGTCTGGCCCATAATGCGGACGTGGGCCGGGTGCACCTTCGTCCGTCCCACCGCTGGCCATGGCGGCCTGGTAGAAAGCATCGACTTCCGCGGGAGACTTGACCATGAACCCGACCATGGACCCATTTCCGCAGCTTGCCGGTTCACCGTCGAAGGGTTTGCAGACCCACAAGACGAAGCCTTTGCCGGAGCCGCCTTCGGAATAGGCGCGCCAATCCGGAAACTCCAGATGCTTGCTCCATCCGATCGTCGCGAGGATTGCGTCATAGAAGAGTTTGACTGGGTGCAGTCCAATGCACCCACGGTCACATAAGCGCTCATGATCTCCCCTTTCTCCAGCAGTGGAATTGCGGGATTTCATAGCGCGAAAAACAGAACATAATAAGAACAGATGATGCGGAAACGCCGTTCTCGCCGCAATATCCGGGCGGATTGTGTCACAATCGTTCCCGGGGCTTCGTCAGTCCAGGAGCCCGGCGCAAACGGCCGGGCCCACTCCATTTCAAGCGCGGCCGCTCAGCCTGCCAGTCTTGCCTTGCTCGCTTCGAGGAAAACGGTGAGGCTTGCCGGTGCTGCGCCTGTCAGTGTCGTCAGGTCGTTCGTCGCCATGTTGATGTGGCCCTCGCGGGTATTGGCATCGAAGGAGACGACGATCGGGATCAGGAAATCGGGCAGCCCCGCGCTCTTCAGGCCGCCGGCAAGGGCTTCATCGGAGATGTGCACGACCTCGAGCGGCTTGCCGGTTGCCTTGGCGACCAGCGCGGCGATTTCGTCGGTCGAGCGTAGCTCGCCACCGGTCAGCGTGTAGGTGCGGCTTTCGCCGGAGGGGGAGGCAAGCGCCGCGGCAGCGGCCCTGGCTGCATCGGCCCGCGCAATATGGGCGAGGCGGCCTTGGCCGGATGACGAATACCAATGACCGGTTTCAAGCGCGTGCGGCAGCGCCATGAACAGGTTCTCCATGTACCAGCCGTTGCGCAGGATCGTGTAGGGAATGCCAGTCGCCTTGATGGCGTTTTCGGTGCCGAGATGATCGGGCGCAAAGGGGATGACCGAGGTTTCGGGGCTCGGCATCGAGGTGTAAAGAATATGCTTGGCACCGGCCCTCTTTGCAGCCGCGACGGCGGCCAGATGCTGCCTCAACCGCTTGCCCGGCTCATCCAGCGCATCGGTCGAGATGATCAGGATCCGGTCGGCACCGGAAAAGGCCTTGTCGAGCGAGGCGGCATCGTCGAAATCGGCGATGCGGGCCTTCACGCCTTTAACCGTGTAATCGGAGAGCTTGGCAACGTCGCGGCTGGTGGCGATGATTTTGGCCGGCTCGATGCCGGACGCCAGAAGCTGGTCGAGCACGAGCCTGCCAAGCTGGCCGGTTGCGCCGGTGACGAGCAATGTATCGGACATGTCTGTTTCCTCTCTGCTGAACGCAAGGGGCGGGACGGACGGCGCAGACCGTCGACATCCTGCCTTGTTGTCCGGCCGCCTGGGAGAAGCGCCGGCATATAGTCTCTTTTTGAGACTTGCTCTTATCCCGTAATCTCGGTAGAGCTGTAAAGGAGGCAGTTTTTTCTGCTGTGGTAACAGAAAGGGTACCGGCCATGACCAAGCTCACAGGCGATTTGAAGGGCAAGCGCGTGGCAATGGTGTGCGGCGTGCCGATGGATGTCGAAAATTGCCCGGTCCGCGACGTCATGGACAATATCGGCGGCAAGTGGAACTCGCTGATGATCCTGTCCTTGGCCGACGGGGCCTTGCGCTTCTCGCAGCTGAGGCGGCTGATCCCCGACATTTCCCAGCGCATGCTGACCCAGACGCTGCGCGACCTGCAGCGCGACGGCTACATCCATCGCACCGTCTACCCGACGCAGCCGCCGAGCGTGGAATATGCGCTCACTGATCTCGGCCGCTCGCTGCTCGGCCTGCTCAAGCATTTCGTCGACTGGTCGGTGGAAAACCACGGCGCGATCCGATCGGCACGCGAGGAGTATGACGCGGAGGCGTAAGGCGTATCGTTGCCGAAGCGGAAGCCGCCGGCGAGGGTCGGTTCGTTCGCGCGTGCGGCGCTTTTTCCATAGGTCCCAGCTGTGGTTGGCGGGGTTTGCCCCTCTCCTCGGGTTTAACCCGAGGACTAACCCTTTCCCCGCAGGCGGGGAGGGGGGACGAGGATGACGGCTGAAACTCCATCCCGGTCCGATGCTCAGTTCGCTCCAATGCTGGGAAGCAGAAACCGAGAACGACAGCGGTGGATCCGAGCCGGTGCCACAAGTTCCTTCGCCCCGCTGACGGGGAGAAGGTGCCGGCAGGCGGATGAGGGGCCGCCTTGTCTCCACCGCGTCGTGCGTTGCGCGCGACGCCATGTCCCGGCGCAGCAAGCTTGCCGTAGTGCTTTGATTTTCCCTATAGTTTGGCGATGAAGCGAATCCGACGCGTCGATCGCGCGCCATGCAGAGGGACCATGAAGACACTGCATATCGGCATTGCGGGCGCTGGCCCGGCGGGGCTCGCGGCGGCGCTGATGTTGTCGCGGCAGGGGCATCGGGTGGAAATCCTCGAACGCTTCGACGTGGCCTCGCCCGTCGGTTCCGGGCTGATGCTGCAGCCGACGGGGCTGACCGTGCTGAATGCGCTCGGCCTGTTGCAGCCGATGCTTGTCCTCGGCAGCCGCATCGACCGGCTTTACGGCGCCGACGCGAAGTCCGGTCGCACCGTGCTCGACGTCCGCTACAATGCGTTGTCAGGCGGCCGTTTCGGGCTTGGGGTGCAGCGGGCGGCGCTTTTCAACACACTGCATGATGCCGCGGGTAAGGCCGGTTTGCCTTTGCGCACCGGCATTGCGCTCGCCGATGTGCGAATGGCCGGCGACAAGGCCGTTCTTCTCGATGCCGATGGCCGGGAGGCGGGCGCCTATGACCTGGTGATCGATGCCAGCGGCGCGCGCTCGGCGCTTGCTGCGGGGTCGGCCGTGGCGCCTGCTGTGTCCGAGCTCAGCTATGGTGCCTTCTGGGCGACGCTCGACAGCGCCGGGCTTGCCCATGACCGTCACGCACTGGTGCAGCGCTACGACCGGGCGAAGGTGATGATCGGCATCCTGCCAGCCGGCAGGGCGCGGGAAGGTGAGAAGGAGCGTGTCGCCTTCTTCTGGAGCCTCAAGGTGGCGGATGCGGATGTGGTGCGGCAGGCAGGGCTCGACCGCTGGAAGTCCGTCCTCCTCGACTATTGGCCGGACTGCGCGCCGTTGCTCGAGCAGATCGACGACTGGGATCGGCTGACGCTGGCGCGCTATACCCATCGCACCATGCGCCCGCCGGTCGCCGGCCGGGTTGCGTTCGTCGGCGACAGCGCCCATTCGACCAGCCCGCAGCTCGGGCAGGGGGCGAACATGGCCCTGCTCGATGCGGCGGCGCTGGCGCATGCGCTGGACACGTCGCCGGATCTGGATGCGGCGCTTGCCGCCTATGCTGCCGCGCGGCGCAACCACGTCGCGCTGTTCCAGCTCTTGTCGCTGTTCTTCACGCCCTTCTACCAGTCGGATTCGGCGCTGCTCGCCTGGCTGCGCGACCGGCTGGTGGCAACGGTCGCGCGCACGCCGCCGATGCCGGCGCTGCTTGCCTCGATCGTTTCGGGCACGCTGGTCGATCCGTTCAAGAGAACCGGACTGGCCGAATGCGACTGGCAGGCATTGGGCGTGCGCCCGGGCGGTCTGCTCCGATCCGCCGCGGATGCGATTTCTGCCTGAGCAGTCGACGAATCCTGTATCGAGGGCAACCGGATGGCGGATGGAGAATTGCAATGACCGATAGCGTGGCGGCCATACTGGTGCATGTTCCCGACACGGAAACGGGGCTCGCCTGGTATCGGCGTGCGTTCCCAGCGGCCGAACGCCAATGGCTTGAAGAATTCGACTTCGCCTACCTCAAGGTTGGGGCAGTGGATCTCGAAATCGTTCAAGCCGACGAGAAGGTGGCGAGCGGTGCCGCAGGCTCCGTCGTCTATTGGTCGGTCGAGGATCTCGACAGATCCCTTGCCCATTTCGAAGCGCTCGGCGCGCTCCTCTATCGCGGACCGATAGCGATCCAGGAGGGGCTGTGGATGTGCCAGGTGCGCGATCCCTGGGGCAATTGCATCGGCCTTCGCGGCCCGAGAGCCGGAGACAAGGGAGACGAAGCCTGATGGCTGATGGGCCCGTCACATGCGAGATCCGCTACCGGATCGATGAAAGCCGGATGGTAGAATTCAAGGCCTATGCGCAAACCTGGGTCGAACTCATCGAACGCCATGGCGGAACGCATCACGGCTATTTTGTGCCGCGGGGAAAACCTGAGGGCGTTGGCGCGAGCTTTCCGGGAGTGGCGCAAGAGGGGGCCGGCGACATCGCCGTCGCGCTCTTCACCTTTCCGGACGAGGAAACCTATCTGCGCTATCGCGATGATGTCGCCAAGGATCCGGTTGGCATTGCAGCCAATGCGCGTTACGCGGACGATCCGCCGTTCATCAACTATGAGCGCATCTTCCTGAAGCCGCTGCCACGGAGCAAGTAGCGGCTAGCCGATGCGTTGCGCCGCTTCCGGCAATCGCCAGGCCGAGCGCGGCGCGTTCTCGTTTTTCGCTCAGGCGGCTTGCGCCAGCGAAATCCCTTCCAGTGCGAATTCGACGGCTGCTTCCGCATGGATTGCGGTCGAATCGAAGCCTCGGAGCGACAGGGCCCTCGGGTCGAGGGTCAGGCAGATTTCAGTGCAGCCAAGGATGACGGCGTCCGCACCTTCGGCCTCGGCCTTGTCGATCAGCTCGATCAGCGCCCGGCGGGAGGAGCGCAGCACCTTGCCGGCGCAAAGTTCGTCGAAGATGACATTGTGGACGAGCGTGCGGCCGTCCGCATCCGGCACCATGACGTCGATGCCGTGGCTCTTCATGCGCTCGGCGTAAAAGCCGTGCTCCATGGTGTAGCGGGTGGCGAGCAGCAGCGGCTTGCGGATGCCGGCAGCCTTGAGGCGGTGCGCCGTCTCGTCGATGATGTTGATGAGGGGCACATCGACGGCGGCCTGAACCGCATCGGCAATCAGGTGCATGGTGTTGGTGCAGATCAGCACGCAGTCGGCGCCGGCCGCTTCCAGGCCACGGGCGACATCGGCCAGCCGCTTGGCAGCATCCTCCCAGCGGCCGGCCTTCTGCAGGTCGACGATCGACTGGAAGTCGACGGAATGCAGCAGCACCTCGGCCGAATGCAGTCCACCCAGGTGGTCGCGAACCGCTTCGTTGACCATGCGGTAATAGACCGCCGAACTTTCGAAGCTCATGCCGCCGATGAGACCGATCTTGCGCATAACCATTCCTTTCTGCCCGCTGTTGCCGCGCCGGGCGCAGCCGTTGTTCGATGGAGAGAACTATGCGGCACAGGGCGTCGGAATGGTTCGCTTTGTTGGGAGGGAAAATGCAGCCTTGCGCGAATGATTTGCGTATTACGCGGGAACTATGCAAGAATACTGCGCACTGTTTGATAATTGGAGGAGTGATCGGCGTGCTTGACGAAAGAGACCGAAAGCTGCTTGCGCTGCTGCAGCAGGACGCCAGCGTCGCCGTTGGTGAATTGGCGGAGCGGGTGAACCTATCACTGTCGGCCTGCTCGCGCCGCATCCAGCGGCTGGAGGAGGCGGGTTACATTGCACGGCGTATCGTCGTGCTCGACCGCGAGCGCATGGGTGTTCCGACGACCGTGTTTGCGCTGATCAAGACGGCACATCACTCCGACGAGTGGATCGAGACCTTCCGGCGCGCTATCAGCGATATCCCCGAGATCGTCGAGGCCCATCGCTTGACGGGGAACTATGACTATATCGTCAAGGTCGTGCTGCCGCGCGTCGAGCACTATGACGTGGTCTACAAGCAGATCGTGCGCAAGGTGGAACTCTTCGACGTCTCCGCCTCGATCTCGATGGAAATCTTAAAGAGCGGCACGGCGGTGCCGGTCGATTATGCGGTGTGAGACGTGATGACCAATGGCGCGATGAGCGTGACCACGGGCGATGACGCTGCCGATGCGCTGCTGCTTGTCGATGTGCAGCGCGCCTTCATATCCGGGCCGGATGCGGTGCCCGGGCATCTCGACCTTCAGCGCGCCGTCGCTGTTCTCTTGAAAAACGCACGCGCGGCGGCTGTGCCGGTGATCTTTCTCCAGAATGACGGTCCGGTGGGCGCGCCTGACGAGCCGGAAACCGATGGCTGGAAGCTCTACTTTTCCGCGCAGCCGGGCGAGCCCGTCGTTCGAAAGGCGAAGGACGACGGTTTCGAGGGCACGGATCTCGAAAGCTTGCTGCGGTCGCGGCAAATCGAGACGATCGCGATCTGCGGCATGCTCTCGGAGATGTGCCTGGCGGCAACGGCGCGCACCGATGGTGCCGGCACGTCTGGCCGCGCGCGCGGCCGAGTGGTCGCTCGGCGGTGAGGTCGTGCTGGTGGACGCGGTCGACGACATTGCCTTTGCGGTCACGTCTTCGTCGTCCTGAGGCCGCCGACGAGGCGCCGCCTCTGCGGCCCAATCTGCATTCAGCTTCTTACCTTGATGCCCTTCATTCGTGCGCGGGCCGTTTAGGGCGTTCTTTCTCCGCTCCCCAGAGGAAAAGTCGAGCATCTGGCGCTTCCTTGTATACGGCAATCTGCATGTGAGCTCGAAGCTCGCTGCGGAAGCGGGAGGCGTTGCGGGCTCCCCATACGCCGATGAAGCATTCTCCGGTCGCATCATTCTTGAAGACTGCCGCACCACCAAATGTAGAAGACAGACCGCCTTCGCCAACGACGCCCCCGTCGCCGTAAACGGCAGCGACGCGATCCAGCGGCGCAACGCTGACCACCGTGTCGCCGGACGGAGCGAAACCCGCGCTTCTAAAAAGATAAACCGGGCAAGGAGAGGTTGTCATGCCGTAACCATATCGTGATCACGGCAAGCCGCAAGCGCCCGCGCAGCCCTTCTCAACAGGACCTAGGTTCGTCGCTTCCGCGCTCGAGGTGGCCGGTCGTCACCCCGCTGACCGGACTGGGGCTCGGGATCAAATGCACCGTATAGTCTTTGCAGTTGGAAGCGCTGCCTCTTGGCCTTACGTTTTTCCAACCGGTCATTGATCGTCATCAGGGCATCGTAGCCTATGGTGCTTGCCGCCCCCGCTGCAGCAGAGGCAAGCGGGTTTTCACTGAAAGCCCCCACACCCGAGGCAACAAAGATCGCCACCACGACCTTGGTTGCCAGAGATTTGAACACGCCCGAGAGGTTGTCGCTTTTCGACAGATAGGTGTCCAAGTCGGCGTTCCATGCCAATCGGGTGTCGCGCATCTCTGCCGAAAACGTTTCCGCCTGGGAGGCTGACTGCACCGCCCGCGACCTCCTGGCGGCCATCGCGACACAGGCTCGCCACCGTGCAAAAATTTCGTCTTCAGCCCGTATCGCCATCAGATCGCGCAGGTCGATGGCGTCCGGGTTCGGCACGTGGTTCGCAACCAGCTGGGCTTCCACCACATGATCGTCAAAGGCAGCACTGTGATGGGCTGCAAGCTGATCCTTCAGGATTTCGAACGCCACCTTGCCGTTGGACAGATCCAGGGCCGGAATCACGTTAGGCCCGAGTTGCTTGAGGATGAGTTCGTCGAGGACAAGCTCGACATATCGCAGCTGTATGTGGTTGCCGGCGCTCTCCCGGTGATGTTTCCGGTAGAGCTTCTCGATCCGGTCGCGATCGTAAACGTGATTGATCGCGTTGGACAAAATGATGTCCTCGGTGTTTCTGAAACCATCGTCCTTGTCGAACGCATACTCGCTCTGAAGGCAATCATATGTATGGAGATATCTGCCGAAGAGGTCGCCGTGATTGCAGATCGGAACGACGATCCCCGTGCGGATCAGCGGCGCGATCTGAGCGTAAAACTCGACCCAGTACTGGATGCGCTCGTAGTGGATGAGCTGATCAAACTGCTTGCGTCTCTCTTCTATATCGGATGGGAAAACCGGGACGCCGTCAAAATCCCATCTGTCCATGTATAGCCGGTAGACTTCAGAGTTTTCCTTTCCGGCCATGACTGACGCAAAACCATGGTCGAATCTCAGCTGGGAGATAGGCTCTTCAAAGTATATCTTGTCGTAGAAGAGCAGGCATTTCTTGATCCTGGCGACCAGCGATTCTCGGGTCCGGCTCGAGGTATTGAAGTAGATGGCGTTGGCCTGGAAATCGATATGCGGCACATGGACATTCTTTCGATAGGGCACGAATGTCTTCTGGTCCCATTCATATCCCCCAACCCATCCGTACAGGCTTTCGATCGCATAGTAGACCTCCGCCCACCGGGTTCTGGAGAGCGTGCCAAGTGCCTGGGGTGTCCAGTCCGGTGATGCAAGACCGATGGCGCGCTCCAGAGCATCGACGATCGTGATGCCGGACACCTTGCCTGGATCATGCGGAGCTACCTTGATCGCCATCGTCCCAGCCGATCGGGTCTATTCTTGATTGCTAGTTAGCCATCAAAAATGCGCACGCCACAAGTGTGCCCGGCGGGGCGTCGACCGAACCGCGCAGCAGAGAGCACTTGCGAAGCTCGGCCGTTCTTGACTTTTTGCAAGGGTGACATGCCGCGCCTGCGCTTGTCCTTGGCCGCCACAACACCAATGTTGTGGCGTGTCCAAACGGAAGGCCAGTTGCGGAGCCGACTGGAAAGAAACATGCAGGACAGGCATCACGTGGTGGTCGTTGGCGGCGGGTTCGGCGGCTTGCAGCTGGTCAAGGAGCTGGCCGGCGCGCCGGTTCGGATCACCCTTATCGACCGCCGCAATCATCACCTCTTCCAGCCCTTGCTCTATCAGGTCGCAACGACGCTGATCGCGACCTCGGAAATCGCCTGGCCCATCCGCAGTCTCTGGCGCGACCGGCCCGAAGTGACGACGCTGCTCGGTGAGGTTACCGATGTGGACGCGGCCGACAAGGCCATCGTGCTCAAGGACGGCAGCCGCATCACCTACGATACGCTGGTGCTGGCGACCGGGGCGACGCACGCCTATTTCGGCCATGATGAATGGGAGCCGGTGGCGCCGGGCCTGAAGACGCTGGAGGATGCGACGACGATCCGCCGCCGGGTGCTGCTCGCCTTCGAACGCGCCGAGCTGGAAGACGATCCCGCTGCCCGTGCAGCACTCCTGACCTTTACCGTCATTGGCGCCGGTCCGACGGGCGTCGAGCTTGCCGGCATCATCGCCGAGATGGCCCATCGCACGCTGCCGGATGAATTCCGCCGCATCGATACGCGACAAACGCGAGTGATCCTTGTCGAGGCGGGGCCGCGCATCCTTGCTGCCTTCAGCGAGGATCTCTCGGCCTATGCGGTCAAGGAGCTGCAGCGCCTCGGCGTCGAGGTGCGCACCGGCACGCCGGTGACATCCTGCACGGAGGAGGGGGTTGTGATCGGCGACGAATTCGTCGCCAGCCGCACACTCGTCTGGGCAGCCGGCGTGCAGGCCTCACCTGCCGCGCGCTGGCTTGATATCGCAGCCGATCGCGCCGGCCGGGCGATCGTTGGCGCTGATCTGGGCGCACCCGGTCATCCTGACGTCTATGTCATCGGCGACACGGCCTCCGTCACCTATGACGGCGGCAAGCCGGTGCCGGGCATTGCGCCCGCCGCCAAACAGCAGGGCGCCTATGTGGCAAAGGTCATCCGCGCGCGGCTTGCCGGCGGCCGGCCGCCCGAAGATTTCCGCTATCGCCATCAGGGCAGTCTCGCCACCATCGGCCGGCGTGCTGCGATCATCGATTTCGGCCGCTTCAAGCTCAAGGGCGCGCTTGCCTGGTGGATCTGGGGCATCGCCCACATCTACTTCCTGATCGGCACCCGCAGCCGCTTTGCCGTCGCCTGGAGCTGGTTCTGGACCTATTTGAGCGGCCAGCACAGCGCCCGGCTGATCACCCAGAAAGAGACGCTGAAGGAGAAGGCCGAGCAGCCGGTACCTACTTCTCAACCTTGACGATCAGGATCATCGGCCGATCGACTTCCTCGGCAAGATCAGGCGTCTCGGCGATCTGCGCTTCCGTCGGCCGCCATTCCTCGACGTGGCGGATGGCAAAGCCCGTTGATATCAGCGTGTTGAGCGTCGTCCCGATGGTGCGATGGTGCTTGATCACGCCCTTGGCCAGCCAGTCCGTCGTCCGCGGGCCTTCTGAGGAATAGTGATCGACCGGCCAGGTGCGCTCGCCGTTTTCGATCCGCCAGCCGGGGTTCGACGAGGCCATGTAGATCGGGTGCTCGATGGTGAAGACGAAGTGGGCACCGGGCACGAGCGCCCGGTGGATGGTGGCGACCAGCCGGCCGAAATCCTCGATATAGTGGAAGGCGAGCGAGCTATAGGCGAAATCGAAGCTCGCTTCCGGGAGGTCGAGCGCGTCGAGATCGGCAATCCGGTAGTCGATCGCCGGGTCTGATGTGTCGCTCTTGGCGCGGTCGATCATCTTTTCGGAGAGATCGAGGCCAAGCACATGGGCGGCGCCGACCGCGCGGGCATAGCGCGAAAACCAGCCATAGCCGCAGCCGAGATCCACCACGCGGTTTCCTGAAAGGTCCGGCAAGAGCGCGCGGATCGCCGGCCATTCGGCGGCACCTGCAAGCCCGTGCACCGAACGCCCGAGCTGGCTGTAGCCCTCGAAGAATTCCGGTTTGTCGTAGATGTTCTGGGCCATGGTGGTCTCCTTCTGGCGGCATGAGGCGGGCAGGTGTCTGCCGCGCGCGATAGAACCGGCTGACATGCGTTGCCGTTACCGGGGGAACAGCATGCGCGCTCTGATCCTGCTCGAAACCAGCGGCACTTCAAGGTGCCAACACGCCGGTCTGATAGGGCGTATGGCGCCGCAAGGTCAAGTTGCGGTCGACGTGCAAGCTTTTGTTTTTGTTTTTTTTGAGGGGTGCTAATGTTCGATTCTCTGGCCCATCTGCTCTCGGGGGAGACGTGATGTCCGACAGCATTCATCCGACTGCAATTCACCACCTGCCCGCGTTCATCACGGCGCCGGGACAAAGCGACGTTCTCTTCAACGTCGTCGTCATTTTCATGATTCTCGCGATCTTCGCGCTTGGCACATTCTACCTCAGGCTGCATTCTCTGCCGGAAACGATGGCGCACAAGAGCCACAAGGTGCAGTACGAGCTGGTGGCGGTGCTGGGGCTGATCTCGCTGCTCACACACAACAACATCTTCTGGATCGCCGCCCTGATCCTGGCGTTGATCGATCTGCCTGACTTCTCGTCACCGCTCGCCTCGATCGCCCGCTCGCTGGAGCGGCTTGCCGGCAAGGTTGATACCCCTCCGGCGCCGGTGACGACCGAGCCCGAAACCACGGCGAGCCATGTGGCCGCCCCCTCAGATCAGCCGTCGGTGGAAGGGAAGGCCTGAGCCATGTTCGAATTCATGCTTTGCTCGATGCTGACGATCCTTCCGGATTATCTCTTCCGCCGCTATGTCCAGGGCAAGAGGCTCGGGCGGGAGATCACGCTCTATTCCGTCTGGTTCGAGCTGCGCTGGGGCATCACTGCCTGCATCATCCTGACGATCTCGCTGATCACGCTGATCTTCTACTTCCACCCGTCGACGAAGAGCGTGACTTCGGTGTTCCGCACCGTGGCCGTGTTGCCGGAAACCGGCGGACGGGTGGCCGAGATCTACGTGAAGCTCAATGACAAGGTGGTGGCCGGCCAGCCGCTGTTCCGGCTCGACAATACCGAGGAGGAGGCCGCGGCCGAGGTTGCGCGTCGGCAGATCGCCGAGGTCGACGCCGAGATGACCGTCGCCCGCACCGAGCTCACCGCCGCCGATGGCGCCATCGTTCAGGCGCAGGCGGCAGTGCAGCAGGCCCAGGACGAGTACGATACCCAGGTCGAACTCAACCGGCTGAACCCCAACGTCGTTGCCCGGCGCGAGATCGAGCGCCGGCAGGTCAACCTTGAAGGGCGCAAGGGCGCGCTCACCGCCGTGCTCTCCAACAAACAGACGCTGGAAACCAAGATCGCGTCGCTGCTGCCCTCGCAGAGGTCAAGTGCCGAAGCCGCCTTGCAGCAGGCCGAGGCCGATCTTGCCAAGACCACGGTTCGCGCCGGCGTTTCCGGCACGCTCCACCAGTTCACGCTAAGGGTTGGCGAGGTCGTCAACCCGATGCTGAGGCCCGCTGGCGTGCTTGTTCCCGAGGAGGCCGGCCGCACGGCGCTGATCGCCGGCTTCGGGCAGATCGAGGCCCAGGTGATGAAAGTCGGCATGATTGCCGAGGCGACCTGCATCGGCAAGCCGTTCACGATCATCCCGATGGTCGTGACCGAGGTGCAGGACGTCATCGCCGGCGGGCAGATCAGGGCGAGCGACCAGCTTGTCGACGTTGCGCAACTGGCGAAACCCGGCACGCTCACCGTCTTCCTCGAGCCGCTCTATCCCGGCCTGCTTGAAGGCATCCCGCCGGGTAGCAGTTGCATCGCCAATGCCTATACCAACAGCCATGACGAATTGTCGTCGCCGAACATCAGCACCGCCCGCTGGCTGTACCTCCACGTGGTCGATGCCGTCGGCCTGGTGCACGCCATGATCCTGCGCATGCAGGCGCTGATGCTGCCGGTGCAGACGCTGGTGCTTGGCGGTCATTGAGGCAATGACTGTGGGCCGGGACCCCAGGTTTCCGGCCCGCCTTTCGCGCTGCATCGCGCGTATGGTTCGCCCCTGAGGCTACCAATAGCGGCCTTACAACTTTGCCTGTCGCTCAAGGGCCGCCTTTCCACCCTTATTCAAGGCGGCAATTGCCAGAGCATCCCGCTCTCAAGTGGGTTCACGTGAGGTGGAAAGATGCTCTGGAATCAAAGTGCGAGAGCGTCCTTGGTACGTTCATACGAACGCACGGCGCTCTGGCACCCTTGGCCTGGCTGCCAGCTTCACCAGTATAGAGGTTTCGCCCCTCGATGGAGGAGCCTGGTGACGGTCTCGTTGCAGCGATCTGTCGTTGGACGTCAGATAGATGTGGGGAAATCAAATCGATGTGGGCGTCAGCGCGTCCCAAATATGATTGAGCCCCCGTGGGGACGGAGGCTCAAGCGCGCAATCAAATTAATAAAGCAACTGCACCGCAATATAACCGCAAGCATGCGTACTCTTCCGGGGATTGCATACTTCCGTGGCGCAATCGCAAGTACAGTGTGGCAAAAGCGTGGCCCGAAAGCAATGGATTTTAAGGGGATTCTAATAGTCAATTCGGGTTACGGGAAAATCCCCAGCTTTTTCACCCGATCGGGTCAGGATTTTCCTGACGGTAGCCCGCGCGGGTGCAGTCAAGCTTCGTGCACACCCTCACGGTCGCCATCGGCCTCGACCGGCATCGTCCAGGGCTCCCAGATCGCGTCCGGTGCCGCGCCTTCGCGCCGGTAGAAGCGTTTTGCATTTTCGTTGGCCGCAAGCACGGTCCAGTTGATGCGCGGTGCGCCGATCGCCGCGGCGTGACGTTTCAGGGCGTCGATCAGCGCCGCGCCGGCGCCGGAGGAACGTGCTGTTTCATCGACGAAAAGTTCCTTCAGCACCAGTGTCGGCTTCAGGTCGTAGGTCCAGGGGATGACGTAATGCACGGCGATGCCGATGATGCGGCCGCCGAGGTCTGCAACCAGAACCCCGAAGCGCGGGTTTTCGCCGAGGCCATGTTTGATCAGGTCCCGCTCGGTCACACGGAATTTGTCGATGTAACCTTCGAATTCCGCGAGACCGCGCATCAGCCGTAGCACGTCGGCGACGTCGTCACGTTCGAAGGGCCTGATGGTAAGGGGTGACGCGCGCATCTTTATACCTCGTGCAAAGGGGTTAGCGGTCAGGCGCGGGTTACGAAAGGCCGGCGAGAGGCCGACCGCGCCGCATGATCTGCCTGGATCGCGATCGATTTCAGGGTGAAATCAGGCGCGATCCAAAATGCTGCGGTGCCGCGCATTCCGCAAGCACGCGGCACTGCAATGAACGTCGACGCGCTCAAGCCGCGAGCAAGGCCTGGGCTTCGCCCGGTGCAGCACCGGTGGCGAAGGCAAAGCCTTCGTCTTCCCAACCGGTGATGCCGCCGATCATGATCTTTACGGGGCGGCCGAGGCGGGCGAGCTTGAGGGCCGCCTGGTCGGCGCCGTTGCAATGCGGGCCGGCGCAGTAGGCGACGAAGAGCGTATCTGCAGGCCATTCGGCCATGCGTTCGGCGGTGATCTGCCGGTGCGGCAGGTGGATGGCACCGGGCACATGGCGGCGGGCATAGGCCGCATCGGAGCCGACCACATGCAGAAGCACGAAATCCTGTTCTCCGCTCTTCAGCGCATGGGCGACATCTGCACAATCGGTCTCGACGCTCAAGCGCTTGGCGAAATGGACAATGGCGATCTCGGGCGAGGCAGCGGGGGTTTCGGTCACATAGCTCATCGGGCTCTCCTTCAGTCGGTGCGGGTTGACGAGGAGATAGATAGCAGTGCTTCACGGGGGCTGGCAGTTGGCAACATTGCCATATATGCTCAAGATCATGCCAAAGTTATCACCCGCTGCCAATCCGCTTGAAAACCCACTCGTCGTGGCGCTCGCGTATGACGGGCTCTGCACCTTCGAGTTCGGCGTCGCCGTGGAAATGTTCGGCTTGCCGCGGCCGGAAATGGGCGAGGGCTGGTATCGCTTCGCCGTCGCCTCGGTCGATCCCGGCGAGCTGAGGGCAACCGGCGGCGTGCGCCTTGTCGCCGATGGCGGTATCGAGCTTTTGCGGCAGGCCGGAACGATCATCGTTCCTGGCTGGCGCGGCGCGGAACAGCCGGTTCCCGAGGCGGTGTGCCAGGCGCTCAGGGAGGCGCATCAGCGCGGTGCACGGGTGCTTTCCATCTGCTCCGGCGTCTTTGTGCTGGCGGCGGCAGGCCTGCTTTCAGGCCGTAGGGCGACGACCCACTGGCGCTACACCGACAAGCTTGGGGCGCTTTACCCTGACATCGAGGTAGTGCCGGACGTGCTCTACGTCGATGGCGGGCAGGTGCTGACCTCGGCGGGAAGTGCGGCCGGCATCGATCTCTGCCTGCACCTGATCCGCCGCGACTTCGGCAGCGAGGCGGCCAATCGTGTCGCCCGCCGGCTCGTGGTGCCGCCACACCGCGACGGCGGCCAGGCGCAGTTCATCGAGCGGGCGGTTCCTGACGTGCACGAGAGCGCCCGGCTTGGGCCACTGCTTGACCGGATGCGCGAGCGGTTGGGCGAGGACTTCTCGATCGCCACGCTGGCGAAAGCCGCCGGCATGAGCGAGCGCACGTTCCTGCGCCGCTTCGAGGCGGCGACCGGCACCACACCGGCGCGCTGGCTGCTTTCCGAGCGGCTTTCTCGCGCCCGGCAATTGCTGGAGGAGACGGCGCTCGGCATGGAACAGGTGGCCGAAGCCTCGGGTTTCGGCTCCACCCAGACGCTTCGCCACCATTTCCGCCAGCAGCTTTCGACGACGCCGGCCGCCTACCGCGCCGCCTTCGGGCGAATGGTGGCGCAAGCGGGGCTGCCTGCCGAGGTCGCCGCGGAATAAACCGCACGGCTTCCGCCGGCCGCCAAAGCACATCGCGCTCTTTCAGGTGTGCTCGTTGCGCGTTGTCGCAAAGTCGCAGCGCACTTTTGCGCAACATTCTCTACGCCTCCGATAGGGCAGGCTCGGCACCGTCCTTGCGGAAGAAGGAGCGGAAGAACAGGGCATCCGGCGCCGAGACGATTACCCGGGCGATGACCGCCGTGGCGACGATGGCAAAGACCAGGCGGCCGAAGAAGACGCTGGTGAAATCCGCACCGAGCGCGACGACGACCAGCGTATCCTCCACCAGGCTGTGGCCAAAACCCATGAAGACGCAGGCGAGGAAGACCTGGCGCGGCTCGACATTGGCCTCGCGTGCCTCGCGGATGAGAAAAGCGCCACCATAGGAGATCCCAAGCAGCACGCCGACCGCGGCAAACGGCACTGTCTCAGGCTTTATGCCGGCGAGCCGGAAGAGCGGCGCCATGCCACGGTTGAGATAACCGAGGATGCCGACCAGCTTGAGGATCTCGATCGTCCAGCTCAAGGCGAGCAGCACGACGAGCATGGTCGCGAGCGTCTTCAGCGTGCTGAGGGCGAAGGCAATCCAGCCGGAGCCCTCGTTGACCGGTATCCAGGTGGGGTTCAGCGGCGTGGCGAGCCATCCGGTTCCCGCGAAGATCTGATGCAGGATGGCTGCGAAGACGAGGCCGCCGCCGATCCGGAGCGCAGCCGTGACGAGGAAGCTTGGACCCGCCTTCTGGATGATGCGCTGCTCGATCGGGATGGCGTGGGCCACCAGCATCAGCGCCGAAAAGACGGTCATGTCGGCGGTCGTCAGTTCCGAGACCGGCACCAGCGCGAAGACGACCACGACCGCGCCCCAGATGCCGACCAGGAGCCCGGTCAGCCAGGCAAAGGCAAGCTCGGGCGGCAGGCCGACGAGCATCATCAGCGGCTCGAAGGCAGGGGCGACCGCGCGGATCACGCCGAGTTCCTGCAGCACATGGGTGACGATGGTGACGGGAACGATGATGCGCACCAGATCCCAGTAGACTTCCAGCGTCGCGAGCGTCTTGCGGTAGAGGATGATCAGAACGGCCATGGGGTCTCTCCTTGAACTTGTTGTCCAAGGACTAGCGCGAGGCCGTTCGCAGTTGTGGTCAAAATATGCACTTCTGTGCAATAAAATTGCATGGTGCCGGAACGAGGATGAACATGGACAAGATCGACAGCAAGCTCTTGAGGCTCTTGCAGCAGGATGCCTCGCGCACCAATGCCGAGCTTGCGGCCGAAGTCGGCCTTTCGCCATCGAGCTGCCTGCGCCGCATCAGGCGGCTGCATCAGACCGGCGTCATCGACCGGATCGTCGCGGTCCTCAATCCGGCCAAGGCCGGCAGGACCATGAAGGCGATCATTACCGTGGAACTCGAGCGCCACGGCGAACAATTCGTCCGCCGCTTTTTGGACAGCGCCGCCAAGGAACCGGCGGTCGTCCAGGCCTACAGCGTCAGCGGCGAGACCGACGCAATTCTGATGCTGCGGCTGAAGGACATGGACGAACTGGACGCGCTTACCGAGCGGCTGTTTCGCGAGGAAACCAATGTCGCGCGCTACTACACCGCGTTTGTCATCCGCACCGGCAAGGAGACGACGGAGATACCAGTGTGACGGAGGCCGCCAGGAAGAGACGGAGACGACCTCATATGACGGGCCCGGCGCCGCGCAAGGTGCGCCAGGGCAAGCTGCCCCGGCGCTTCGGCCATCGTCACTTCACCGCGGCATTGCCGCCATCGGCAAACAGTGCCGCGCCTGAGACGAAACTGGCCATCGGGCCGGAGAGGAAGAGGGCGGCCTGGGCGATCTCTTCCGGCTGAGCGATGCGCTTCATCGCGTGCAGGCCGGCGGCCCATTCCTTCTGCTCGGCGCTGCCGCCGGCCGGGGTATCGACACCACCAGGAAGCAGGGCGTTGGCGCGGATGCCGCTGGCGCCGTAGTCCGCGGTGATGCCCTTGACGAGACCCATCAGCCCGGCTTTCGCCGCGCCATAGGCGGCCATGCCGGGGATGCCGACGCTGGTGCCGACGAAGGTTGAGGTGAAGACCAGCGACCCGCCACCGCGCGCAAGCATGGCCGGGATCTGGTGGCGGGCGCCGAGAAAGGCGGAGGTGAGGTTGGTGGCAAGCGATTGCTGCCATTCCGACGCTGTGATCTCTGCGACCGGCTTCATGACGTTGACGGCGCCGGCATTGTTGACGGCGATGTCGAGGCCGCCGAAATGGCTGATTGCCGCCTCCACCAGCCGGATGTGGGTGGCTTCCTCTGTGACGTCGCCGCTGACGGCGATCGCCTCGCCACCCTCGTCACGGATCGCCTCGGCGACTGCTTTCAGCGGCGCTTCACTGCGGGCGTTGAGAACGATCTTGGCGCCTTCGGCGGCAAAAAGCTCTGCGACCGCGCGGCCGATGCCGGACGACGCGCCGGTGACGATAACGATCTTGTCTTCAAGCATGGACATGGACTTGCTCCTCTTTGGTTGAGGCGTCCTGACTACTGCCGGCGCGTCTGAGCGCCCACCCGATTTCCGATCGGTGGTTGAGAGGAGGCGATGTTCAACCGGCAGGGCCGATGGCATAGTTCGGTCCAAATGAAGGGGTGGCGAGAGGAAGGCGAGCGGATGCTGAAGACCTATAGCGGGAGCTGTCATTGCGGTGCGGTGCGTATCGAGGCGGATATGGACATCAGCGCCGGCACGGGAAAGTGCAACTGCTCGATCTGCGCGAAGATGCGGCTCTGGTCGGTGATGGTGACGCCCGAGGCTTTCCGGCTGATCGCCGGCGAGGAGGTGCTGACGGATTATTGCGGGCGCAATCCGGTCGCCCACCACTTCTTTTGCAGCCAATGCGGCGTCAGGCCGTTTGAGCGGATCAACGCGCCGAACATGACGAACCACACCTATTACAACATCAACGTCGCCTGCCTCGACGGCCTCGACATCGACGAGCTGCTGTCAGCCCCCGTGACCTATTGCGACGGGCTCAACGACAACTGGGCCGAGGCCCCGGCCGAGGTGCGGCATCTTTAGTTCTGGAATTGATTGATGGCCTGGGAGAAGGCACCCTCTGCGGCCTTTCCGAGCGAATGCGCGCCCCAGTTCCAAGCGCCTGGGCCAGTTCTTACAGCTAGAGAACGACGGCTGGACGCGGTTGATTTTCCATCCTTTTTGGCTATGGCGTCGTCAACCTAAACTTGACAGTTTGGCTCCTCGACGACATATTGTCGGCAACGGAAACTAGGAGGTCTTCGCATGCGTAGCCCTGACCCGATCCAAATCTAACGCGAAGTCATCATATTTCGCTTTCAATTCGGCGTCGGACATATTGTTCGGCGCTTTTCGCTTTTTGCGAACAAATTTGTACGATGGATACGATATTTCCATCTCACGCAGAATGGCGCGTCCGGCGTCGGCGGAAAGATAACAATCGTCGTAGATTCGGTTTAGAACGTTAGCTCTTCCTTGTCCGGATATTTTTACATAGCTCGGCAGGTAAACTCCGTCGATCTGACCTTTAATTCTTTCAAGCAGGCCGTAAAAATAAACCACGTCGGATATGTATCCGTCTCCTGCATAGTTTATCAATTCAATATTTGACTTATATATCTCTGTGTGTCGCGAGTCGGTTACGTGCGGTATAAACGACTGGTCGCTTTTTATCTTTGCGATCACGGTAGCCAGTGAAACGGGATTCTGTATGAATTCTTCCATGTCACTGGTGTTGAAATCGATCTCTGCGTACAGGGCCCTGATAAATTTCTCTTTGTCGTCGTTGAGTTTTCGGTGCTGCAGGTAAAACTCAACGGCCCGACTTGCCACCCAAAGCAGCACCGTTACCGCAGCCGTGATTGCCGCCGCCAGGTACGATGCACCACCATTCATATCCTGCCCCTCGCAAACCCGTTCGCTCGGTCTAAAAAATGCGAGATAAGTCGCCAGCGTGCAACTCCTAATCTAGAGCATCCCGCTCTCAAGTGGGTTCACGTGAGGCGGAAAGATGCTCTAGAATCAAAGTGCGAGAGCGTCCTTGGTGCGTTCATATGAACGCACGGCGCTCTCGGGATGGCCGCCCCACACGAGGCCGCTGATCTACTGCATCTTTTCTTCCAGATTCGCCAACGTCCTCAAGGCGGCCAATGTCTCGCGTAGCGCCCGGTCGAGCCGCTTGTCGCGGCGAAGCACGAGGGCGGAGCGGCGGGAGAAGGGCGGCGACACGGGGCGCACCTCCAGCCGCTCGCGATCCTCGGTCCTGAGCGCGATCTCCGGCACGAGGGCCGCGCCGAGGCCGGCGGCCACCATTTCCTTGATCGCGTCGACGCTGCCGAATGACATCAGCGGTTTGACGTTCGTGCCGCCCGACATCAGCCAGTCGTCGGTGATGCGGCGCGTATTGGCGCCGGGCTCATAGAGGATCATCGGATACTTCGCCAGGATCGCGGCGGTCACGCTGTCGGGAAGGTCCGTTCCCAAAGGGGCGATGGCGGCGAAGCGTTCTTCGAGCAGCGGCTCGATGTCGAAGATGCGGCCGGCAACGGGAAGGGTGACGAGGCCGATATCGAGCAGGTTTTCGTCGACCGCCCGGACGATGTCGGCACTGTTGCCGGTCGTAACCGTGATGTCGAGATCGGGAAAACGACGCTTGAGACCCGCAAGCAGCGGCGGCAGCAGGAAGGCGCAAGGGGTGGCGCCGGTGCCGATCCTCACGCGACCGAAGACGCCTCTCGCGTGGCGCGCCACCGCCTCCAGCGCCTGACTGGTCACCGCTTCGATGCGATCCACATGGGCCAGCAATTCCGCTCCGGCCGCACTCGGCCTTGCGGTGCGGCCGACGCGCTCGACCAGGCGCACGCCGAGCTGCTTTTCAAGCGCCCGCACTTGCAGGCTGATCGCCGGCTGCGTCAGCCCCAGCCGCTCGGCGGCGGCCGAAAAACTGCCGAGTTCGGCGACCAGCGCGAAGGTTCGGAGGTAGTCGAGGTTGAGGGCACTCATATCAAAGTTTTCCTTATGATTTGAATATGAATGCTAAGCTTCTTTTATGGAATGTCGAGGCGCAGACTGTGCCCATGGTTAGCAGCAAAACATGGGTATTCGACATGTTCAGAGAAATCGGTCTCTATCTCGTCGCCTCGCCGCGATCTCGGTTCTGGCAATTGCAGCAGCTTCGCGAGCTCGATGCGGAGCGGCTTGCGGATATTGGCGTTACAGCCGGCGAGGCGCAGTTCGGAAAGCGCAAGGCGGCGCCGCGGGACAACACAGTGGTGCGCCATGCGGAGGCGGCACGGGCGGGCGCGATGTAATTGACCGCACGCGGCCCCGGTCTCAGGCATAGGTCGAGGTGGACGTGCCGCTACGGAGCCTCAACGATCGAGAAACCCGCCAGCCTGATGTCGGCTGGCGCCCGCACGGCTCCGCCGGAGATCCACAGCGGATCGCCAAAGCATTCGATACGCCCGCCTGTGACGACGACGCCGTCGCTGTCCTTGCAGGCAACGATCGGTCGCGGCGTCGATACGCTGTAGCGCACAAGCGCGGGCAGGTATGTGTCGTCGTCACCGAGATGCGGAAAGAACTCGAAGGGCAGGAGGTCGAGCGCCTCGCCATCCGTCACGTCTTCCGGCCTCTGGCCGATGAAGGGCCCATCCGTCGCGATCGTCGGTCCCATCAGAATGGCGCCGGCGCTGACGCCGACGAGGACGCCGCCGGAAAGCGCCCAGTCGCGCAGCGGCGCGAGCAGATTGCTTCGTTTCAGCCGTTCGAGGAAGCCGCCGGTATGTCCGCCTGCGAGGTGAATGGCGTCTGAGGCGAAAAGGGCGGCGATATCGTCGGCGGAATGCGGCTCATCGAGATCGAAGAACAGCCTGAGATCGAGGCCGAGCCTGCCGTAATAGACCTGGCCGGCGAAGAAGAAGCTGCGGTCCGGCTCCGGTCCGGAGCCGACATAGGCGATACGGTTTCCGGTCCCGCGGGCTTTCAACAGGTCCACGAGCCTGAGGTCGATTGCGGAACAGTCGGCGTAGGTCTGGTCGCTGTAGAGGATGAGGTTGAGCAATCTGGCCTCTCCGCGTGGTTTGCACGCCGATCCGCGCATCACTTAATTCAATCTGTTTTGTCGACCAGCAGGCAGGACGTGGTCAAGCTCCGCTTCGCAAGCAACTGGAGCGGGTGGGTTGAAGCCTGCGCGTCGATGTCGGAACCGTTGCCAGGCGGCTCCGCGTCATATAGCGGAGACCACACGTTCAAACTGCAGCAGCGTCGGCCGTTTCAATCCTAGCTTCAAAGTCCTGTGAGCCCGTTATGAATTTCGCCGCCGTCATGTTGGCCGTGCTTGCCATCTGCGCTTTGCTGGCCATAGCCGTCGTCGTCCTTTTCTTTCTCGGGCTGCGCCGCCTCTGGCGACGGACGGGGCCTGATCAGGTGGTTCGCCGACGGCTGATCCTCGCCTTTGGCCTGCTGGCAATCGTGGCACCTTACGTTGCCTCCAAAATTGCCGAGCGAAACCATGTTCTGTCACGCGTTCCCGAGCCGCTTGAAGTCGCGGAAATCGAATACCGCCTGGAAGAACTGTTTGGTGTCGGCTTCATGCCGGGCGACAATGAAACCGGCTTCGTCGTCTATCGCCTGACCGAAGACAGCGCAGATTGGGCACGGAAACAGGGGAGTCGGCTGGGCGATAGGCTTCCGGGAGCAAAGGGAGTGTGGCGGGCAACACCGGTCGAGGACCGCAGCGACGAAGCAACCGTGAGCCTGTGGCATCACTATGACGACAGACCGCAGATGATGGATGCTGAGCGTCCTGAGCGCCATCTTGCCAGCTTGGAGGAGTACCTAGAAAAATACGGATTCTCCATTCCGATTGAAAAAGGGCGGACCGACGAAGCAAACAAGGCGATCCAGTCAGGCGGGTCGTTCTATTCCTACGGAAAGGGTGGCAGCGTCACGGTCGTTGATCCCGCTCGTGGCAAAGTCTACTTCGCCTATGCCGGATGAAGACCCGTGTGGCCTTCGTCTGCCGCCTGACCGGCGGGGCGTCGCACCCGCCTAATCCGCACTCAGCGCCACCGCCGGCTGCAGGCGCGAGGCGTTGCGGGCGGGCAGGAAACCGAAGGCGAGACCGGTGAGGAAGGCGCAGGCGAAGGCGAGCGCGACGGGGCCGAGGGTGAAGGAGACGGGCATGCCGAACTGGCCGGCGAGTGCGCCGGTGCCAAGCCCGAGCAGCACGCCGAGCGTGCCGCCGATCAGCGAGACGACCAGCGCCTCGATGATGAACTGCAACAGGATATCGCGCTGGCGGGCGCCGGTTGCCATGCGCACGCCGATCTCGCGGGTGCGTTCGCTGACCGAGACGAGCATGATGTTCATGACGCCGATGCCGCCGACGAGCAGCGAGATCGCGGCGACCGAGCCCAGGAACAGCTTCAGCGTGTTCGAGGTCTCGGTGAAGGCCTCGCGCACGGAGGACATGTTGGTGATCTGGGTGTCCTGGCGCTTGTGGCGCTGGTCGAGCAGCGCCTGGATCGTCTGCTGGGTGATGTCGATCGCCGAGCCGTCCTTCACCTGCACGGTGATGGTGCGCACGTTGCGCTGGCCGAAGAGGCGGATGCTGCCCGTTGTCAGCGGCACCAGCACGACATCGTCCTGGTCGTTGCCGAAGGAGGTGGCGCCCATCTCGGCCATCACGCCGATCACCTGGAAGGGGATCTTGTTGACGAGCACATATTGGCCGATCGGGTTGTCGCCGTCGGGAAACAGCGTCTTGACGACCGTCTGGCCGAGGACTGCGACCGGTGCATAGGTGTCCATGTCGTTCTGGTTGATGAATTCGCCCTTGGCCATTTTCCAGGATTTTGCCGTGGTGAACTGAGGCACGGTGCCGTTGGCGGTCGTCTGGTAGTCGATATTGCCGTGGCGGAGCGTGACGGAACTCGTCATTTCCGGCACGGCGAAGGCGACGTTCGGCACGTCGAGGATTGCATCGGCGTCGGCCGGAATGAGCGTGACGTTGCTTCCCCCCGCACTGCCGCGGAAATTCGCCATGCTCGGCCGCACCACGAGCAGGTCAGAGCCCATGGACGATATGCGGCTTAACACCGAATTTTGCGCGCCCGTGCCGATCGCCAGCATCGCGACGACAGAGCCGACGCCGATGACGATGCCGAGCAGCGTGAGGATGGTGCGGAAGAGATTGGCCTTCAGGGCCCGAAACGCCATCTTCACCGCTTCGGTGACGTCGGCGATTGCGGCCGAGCCTTCGCTGACATGGCGGGCAAGAGCGGCTGCACCTTCGGCGTTCACACGGGCCTTCTTGGCGCGGTCGGCGACGATGCGGCCGTCATGGATCTCGATCAGCCGGTCGGCCTGTTCGGCGACCTCGCGCGAGTGGGTAATGACGATGACCGTGTGGCCCTGCGCGTTCATGTCACGCAACAGCGCCATCACGTCCGAGCCGCTCTGGCTGTCGAGCGCGCCGGTCGGCTCGTCGGCAAGGATCACCCGGCCGCCGTTCATCAAGGCGCGGGCAATGGAAACGCGTTGCTGCTGGCCGCCGGACAGCTGGTTCGGCCGGTGGTCGAGCCTTTCGCCGAGCTTCAGCGCTTCCAAGAGCGCCTCGGCGCGGTCGTGCCGGTCGCGGGCCGACATGCCGGCATAGACGGCCGGCACCTCGACGTTTTCCTTGGCGCTTGCCGTCGGGATGAGGTTGTAGCTCTGGAAGACGAAGCCGAAGGTGCGGCGGCGCAGCGCCGCCAGCTCGTCGGTATCGAAGTGGGCGACACTCTCGCCGTCGATCAGGTAGTCGCCGCCAGTCGGCTGGTCGAGGCAGCCGAGAATGTTCATCAGCGTCGACTTGCCGGAGCCGGACTGTCCGACGATCGCCACGAACTCACCCGCCTCGATATCGAGCGAAAGGCCATGCAGGACCTCGACGGCGAGATCGCCGTTGAAATAGGTCTTGCTGACGTTGCGGAGCGAGATGAGTGCGGACATGGCCAGTCTCTAACCGATCCTCAGAACATCGGCGGCATGCGCATGCCGCGCGGCAAGCCGGCGTTACGGCCGCTGCCTGTTGTGTTCGATCCTGTGCCGACGACGACGGTCTCTCCCACTTCGAGGCCGCTTTTGATCTCGGCGCTGACGCGGTTGCGGATGCCGACTTCGACGTCGCGGGTCTCAACCGCGCCGGAAGCGGTGACGACGGAGACCTGCGCCCTGCGCCCTTCGCCCCTTGCTTCAGACGTGGCACCGTCGCGCCGGCCGTTACCGTTGCCGCCCGCGTCACCCGTTCCCTTGCCCGGATAGGTGAGGGCGGACGCCGGCACGATCAGCACGTCCTTGGCCGCGTCTCTGACAAAGAACACCTGCGCGCTCATCGACATCATCAGCTCGCCGTCCGGATTGGGCACGTCGAAAAGCGCGTAGTAGAGCACGACGTTGTTGGTGGTGTCGGGCATCGGCTGGATCTGTCGCAGCTTGCCCGAGAAGCGTTTTCCGGGCTGGCCGAGCAAGGTGAAATAGGCGTCCATGCCAACCTTCAGCCTGGTAACATCGGCTTCCGACACCTGCGCCTTGACGGTCATGGTCGAGAGATCGGCAATGGTGACGATGGTCGGCGTCGTCTGGTTGGCGTTCAGCGTCTGGCCGGCCTTGGCCGGATTGGCGACGATGGTGCCTGAAATCGGCGCGTAGATCTTGGTGTAGCCGAGATCGACCTTGTCGCCGGCAAGCGTTGCCTGCTGCTTGCGGATCTGCGCCTCGATGGCGTTGACGTCGGCGCCTGCCGCCGCAAGGTCGGCGACGGCCTGGTCCAGCGTCGATTGCGGCACGCCCTTGGTCACGACCAGATTGCGCTGCCGGTCGATATTGGCCTGTTTCAGCACGAGCTGGGCCTTCTTGGAAATGAGCTGGGCCTGAAAATTGGCAAGCTCCGCCTGGTCGATCTCGATGCGGTTTTCGATGGTTGCCGGGTCGATCTCGGCAACCAGCTGGTTCTCGGTGACCTTATCTCCAATAGCGACGTGCAGTGCCTTCAGCTGGCCGGAGACCTGCGCACCGGCATCGACGGAGTTGACGGCGTCAAGCGTGCCGACGGCGGTGACGGCATTCTCGATATCGCCGCGCGCCACCATGTCGGTTACGACAGCCGCTGAGGCCGGGTTTTCGCCATAACGCGTCCAGCCGTACCAGGCAGCACCGGCGACCGCGAGAACCACCGGCACCCAGAGCCAGCGCCGCGTGCGGCGCCTGCGCTTCACCTTCTGCACCGCACCGGGAATGAAGGTGACATTGGGGGCCGCCTCGTTGCGAGGCGTGGTCTCGGCTCGCGCCGTCTTGATCGCCTTGTTCATCGCTTGCGCCTTGTCCGGCAAATTCCCTTCTCAAAATAGAAGCGAACGGGGCGGGCGAAAAGCATTGAGATCATTATATTTTCGTAATCTTTCTCATCCGCGCCGCGGCAACGGCGCCCACGATGGCGGGCACCCGACGGTTTCGCGCGCCATGACCGGCTTGTCAGCCGCGTGGGGCAACCAAAGCGGCGACGCGACGACGGCGCCGTTGATGCGACGGCCACTGCCGTCGGTTTGGCCGCAGACCCGGCGGTTGCGCGATGACGAAAACCGCCTTCTGGCTGAATTCGTCGCCCGCAGACGACAGATCGCTGTGGTCGTTGCGGTCTGTCGTTTGCGACCAGCCTTCGCTGTTCTCTTGATGTGTGGCGTCAACTGTCTGAGAGGCGACAAACATCGATTATCACCCGTTGTCGGTATTTATTCCGATTTTCTCGTCGTGTTATTCTGGCTGTACACGGTTCGTTGTTAGGATTGGAAGTTGTGCGATGGCCACGAAATCCCGGACGGACGAAGAGAAGAATGTCGTTACCGCCGGAATAGCCGTCCTGTCGGTGCTTCTGGCCATAACATCGCAATTTTCCTGCTCGTGGTGCGGACAGACAATTCAGTTGTTGCCGAATTTGTTAGCAATCGGCCGCATTACGGTGATTTGAAATTGAAGGGCCTGTTTTGCGTCTTCTTTGTCGCTTGGGGTTGTTTTGCTTATTCGCAATTATACTTTCAATTTGACTATCTGAAGAAAAGTTCGAATAGTATTGAAGCAAGTATGACGTTCGTCAATTTTCTCAGGTTGCTTACTGTCTGTCTCATTCTGATGATGACGACGGTGATTTCATTTCTGATGCCGTTTTTATATTTCCTATTGAGCTAGAGCCACGCAAAGCCGCCGTTGGCGGCTCCTGGCCAAGAGCCACAACACCTCAAGACAGAGGCCCAACGGATCCAGCGGCTGCGTCTATCCGCACCGCCGAAATTTCGCCCCCTTGTAAGAATCGTCTTGACGCTCAGATGACGCTTCACTAGAACAATGCGAACCGTACCGTACGGTACTGATCGGGAGCGAGGCGACGTGCAGATGACTGCGGCGATAAGGGAGGCGGATGCCGGGGAGGGGCTGACGGAACGTCAGGGCGCCGTTCTCGAGCAGGCGTTGCGTCTTCTGGTCGACGGCGGCGAAAAGGCGCTGACGACCGCCGGCATCGCGCGGGCCGCCAATTGCTCCAAGGAAAGCCTCTACAAGTGGTTTGGTGATCGCGACGGCCTGATCTCGGCGATGATCGGCTTTCAGGCGAGCAAGGTGCGCACCCAGGACGTTGCCGCCCGCGCGCTCGATGCCGAGAGCCTGCGCGGCAATCTCGTCACCTTCGCCAAGGATCTGCTGGAGGTGCTCGCCGGCGACGTGTCGCTGGCGCTCAATCGCCTGGCGATCGGCCAGGCGAGCCGCGATGGCTCCAAGCTCGGCCACATGCTGCAGGAGCGCGGGCGCCGGCAGATCGGCCGCCGCGCGGCCGCCCTGCTGGAAGCCGGGCGCAAGGCGGGGCTGCTTTCGTTCGATGATGCCGACGAGGCCTATGGCGCGCTCTATGGGCTCGTCGTCTCCGACTGGCATCTGAAGATGCTGCTCGGCGAAGAGGCCGGCGAAATGAAAAAGGGTTTCAGCCGCAAGGCGGAGCAGGCGGTTTCAGCCTTCCTTTCGCTTTACGGCACGAAAAGGTAACGGCCTGCAGCGGTCGCTGCGGCACCAAGAATTGCTGTATGGCTCCGGATCTCCAGGGCGATATAGCGGACACAACTGAAAACAACGGGAAGGACCACAAAAATGCGCGTCTATTACGATCGTGATGCTGACATCAACCTGATCAAGTCGAAGAAGGTCGCCATCGTCGGCTACGGCAGCCAGGGCCGTGCCCATGCGCTGAACCTGAAGGATTCCGGCGCCAAGGAAATCCGCATCGCGCTGAAGCCGGGTTCGGCAACGGCTGCCAAGGTCGAGGCCGATGGTCTCTCGGTTCTCTCGGTTGCGGAAGCCGCCAAGTGGGCCGACCTCATCATGATGGCGACGCCGGACGAACTGCAGGCCGAAATCTACAAGGCCGATATCGCTGGCAACATCCGTGACGGCGCTGCGATCGCCTTTGCCCACGGCCTCAACGTTCACTTCGGCCTGATCGAGCCGAAGGCTTCGCTCGACGTCGTCATGATCGCGCCGAAGGGGCCGGGCCACACGGTTCGCGGCGAATACCAGAAGGGCGGCGGCGTTCCCTGCCTCGTTGCCGTTCACCAGGACGCTTCGGGCAACGCCCTTGACCTCGCGCTCTCCTACGCCTGCGGCGTTGGCGGCGGCCGTTCGGGCATCATCGAAACCAACTTCAAGGAAGAGTGCGAAACCGACCTCTTCGGCGAACAGGTCGTTCTGTGCGGCGGTCTCGTCGAACTCATCCGCGCCGGCTTCGAAACGCTGGTCGAAGGCGGCTATGCTCCGGAAATGGCCTATTTCGAGTGCCTGCACGAAGTGAAGCTGATCGTCGACCTGATCTATGAAGGCGGCATCGCCAACATGAACTACTCGATCTCCAACACGGCCGAGTGGGGCGAATATGTCACCGGTCCGCGCATCATCACCGAAGAAACCAAGGCTGAGATGAAGCGCGTCCTCAAGGACATCCAGACCGGCAAGTTCACCTCCGAGTGGATGCAGGAATACAAGTCGGGTGCCGCCCGCTTCAAGGGCATCCGCCGCGTCAACGACGCCCACCAGATCGAGGAAGTCGGCGCCAAGCTGCGCGGCATGATGCCCTGGATCGGCAAGAACAAGCTGGTCGACAAGGCGAAGAACTAAGCCTTATCGATATCAGGATGGAAGGAAGCCGGGGTTTTGGCCCCGGCTTTTTTCATGCGAATGGCAGCTCGCTTTCACTCATCCTCGTCCTTGTGGCGGGATGTGAGCCGTCGGGTCAAAAGGCCTCTCAGCCCAAGGACTTGGGCTGGCTGGATTTCTGTGACAGGCACAGAAATGAGGGAGATATTGGCTGGCGTCGGTGAGCGGCAAGGAGCGTCAGGCCCTGTGCAGGATAAGAGCGCAGGCGGCCCTTATGTCGTCGATGACTGCGGTGGGCTCCGGTTGGAAATGGTGCTCGTCGCCATCGCGGTATTTGCCGGTGCGTACCAGAAGAGCCGTTCCGATCCCGGCGGCAAGCGCGCCGGCAATATCGCTTTCGGCATCGTCGCCGACCATGACGACGTCCTTGGGTTCAAGGCCCATGCTTGCGGCGGCGGCGAGGAAGAAATTCGCCGCAGGCTTGCCGAAGAGCCGCGCCTTGACGCCACTCGCATATTCGAGCGCCTCGACGAAGGGGCCGGCATCGAGGCTCAGCCCGCCGTCGCGGTGGCGGAAGAAGCGGTTGCGGGCGAGCGCGAGGAAGGGCGCGCCGTTCGAAAGCGCGCGGAACGCGGCATTGAGCCTGTCATAGCTGAAGCGCTCGGCGGCATCGCCGAGCACGACCGCAACGGGACCCTCCGCGCGACAGTCGGCGAAGTCTTCTTCGAGGGCAGGGTGCACCAGCAGATGCGGCTGGTGGCCGTTCCTCTGGAGCCAGGCGCGGACGGCGGCAACCGGCGTGAACACTTCCTCGGCGGCACAATCGAAGCCGAGGCGCTGGAGTTGGGCCAGCAGTTGACGCTTGGCCTGGCGAGTGGTGTTGGTCAGGAAGCGGATTGGAAGGCCGGCGTCGCGAAGGCGCGAAATCGCCGCGACAGCACCCGGCAGCACCGTGTCGCCGTCGTAGAGCACGCCGGAGAGATCGAGCAGCACACCTCTGGCCATGGCAAGAGACTGCATGAGCGAATACTCGTGGTCAACGGCTAGCGGTTACGATCGGTAGCGCGCGCAGCGTGGCGCAGGACGGGGGATGCGGCGGCAGTGCTCGGTAGTGGGCGCGCGGCTTGTCAATTAGTGATTGCGAATATTCTCGCATTCTGACATTCTGGTCGAAGCTGATCTCGCTGCAACTTTTCGGGGACAGGTCAGATGGCGCGCGTATCGATCAAGGATTACGCGGGAACTCACGCTGTGAGTGAGAGTGAGATCGTCTCTCTTCTTCTGAAGTACAACTTGGACCTTCGCCCAAGCGGCCGAGATCAAACGGTCGACGGCGATGCGCTAGACAAGTTGCGTGGACTCGAAAGCGACGCAAAACGAACCCAGAGCCTTCGTTCCGAACTGGACCAGGCGAACTCCGACTTGGTCAAGGAAGAGCGATCAAATTCCTGGATCTCTGCATGGGCTGGTGCCGCCTCCGCGTTCTTCGCCTTTATCGCGGCGGGGCTGTCGATGTGCTCGACAAAGACCGCAGAAGATCAAATGAGGAGTTCGTTGGCAGCCACTGATGCGAAGAACCGATACGAGGTTCAGATCCTGATCGCGAACAAGCTCACGGAAATTGCATCGGTTAGCAATGCGAACGGGCAGGCAGGGGAAACCGAAACGCTAAACAGGCTGTTTGACCTCAACAATGCGTTCGTGATCGCAAATGATTTCCACGAGGATGGCGGCTTCAATGTCGGTTGGGAGCAGTTCATCGAAAGAAATTGCGGCCAACTGAGTAAAGTCAACTATTACCAGGGCACCGTCGATCCGCTCGCGCAAACAAGAGTGATTTGTGAAGCAAATCTGAAAAAACAGCCTGCAGATCCTGTCGGGGGAGTGAAATCACCATGATGGACGTTCGCTTGAGACGGCCAATGCCATTCGTCGCGCTCGTGCTCGGTGTGGCTTTGTACCTTTCAACGGATCTTCGGCCCGCCTCGGCGCAAACCGCGACACCTACGCCGCCACCGCAGAGCCAGGTTGAACTGATCGATCACAATATCAAAAAATTCCAGAAGGAGGCGGGACTCGTCGACGAAGGAAACGAAATCGGAAAAGCGGCGGGCGCCTTGGCGGACGGCAATTGTCAGATAGGTGTGGCCCTGGCAGCCATCGCTAAGGGGAAAGACGCCGATTTCGCTGGGGCGATGAAATCGGCGTCGTCCAGCTACGACATCGCCGTACAATCACTGGAGTCCCTGACAAAGGACAAGCGCTACAAGAAGAAGATCAGCAGCCAGCATGCTTCCTGGTTGATTGATACGGGACTGTTTACAGATCCACCGCGGACGCAGAACGACATTCTGCTTCAGATCCTTAGCCTGACGCAAAAAGCGAAGGAAGCGGCTGACCGCATTGCCAGTGGCAACGGAACCGACGTCGATTTATCCCTTCTCCTCGATATTTCATCGAAAATCCCGCGACTGCTGATGGTCTTCATCAAAGTCGTCGCGGCCGCCTGAAGCGAGGCACGTGTGGCCGGCCGCCGCCGCGGCGACGTGCCGTGGCCCCTACTGCGCGGCGTCTTTCAAGACGCGCAAACGCCACTGTAGCGTTTTAAATTCTGCATGTTCTCGTTCTGAAGTCGGCAAGGATTCAAGGAAACATTCAGTAGGAAGCCTGCCAGGCTTGCAGGCGCTCCACCGTCGTCGTCGCGCCGCCGCAGGCGATGATCAGCACGCGCTCGTATCCGGCCAGCCGATCGGCATGGGCATAGGCGAGCGAAAGGGCGGCCCCGCAGGCGGGCTCGACCAGGACGCGGTGATCGTCGAGGAAGCGCATGCAGGCGCTCGCTGCGTCCGCGTCGCTGACGACGACGCTTTCGACCGGGCGGGTCCGGCTCAGTTCGAAGGCGCGGTCGCTGACCTTGCGGGCGCCGAGCGAAGTGGCGATGCCGCTGACCGAGGCAAGCTCCACCAGCGCGCCGGCCTCGATCGAGGCGGCAAGCGAGGCGGTGCCTTCGGTTTCGACGGCGAAGATCGGAACCTGCTGCAGCCCGTTGCGCCGGAGCCCCTCGGCGACGCCGGCAAAAAGCCCGCCGCCGCCGACCGAAAGCACGACCGCGTCGAAGGCAAGGCCCGATCTGACCACCTCGTCGATGACAGTCGCGTGTCCGGTCCACAGAAGCGGATCGTCGAAGGGATGGATGAAGGCGGTCTCGGCATCGACGGAGGCAAGCGCCTCAGCATTGGCCTCATCCCAGGCGGCTCCGTGCACGATCACTTCGGCACCCTGCTGGCCGATCAGGCTCTTTGCCCGCTCGGTCGTCGTTTCGGGAACGAAGACCGAGACGGGGATCGAGAGGAGGCGGCCGGCATAGGCGACCGCCATGCCGGCATTGCCGCCGGACGACGAGACGAAACGACGCTTGCCGTTTTGCGCGTGGTGCTCGCAGGCAGCGCCGACGCCACGGATCTTGAAGGAGCCCGGCGGCTGCAGCGCTTCCATCTTCAGAAAAATGGAGCGGCCCGAGGCGAGGCTGAGCGGCACGGATTCGATGAGGGGAGTTTCGAGGTGAAGTGGCATGGGATGCCCCGTTGAAAGCGCGATGTTGATGGTTGCCGGCCGGCATAAGGCTGCGGGTGCTAATCCGGAAGCCATCTGCTCCCGATCGCCTCCTTACTGCATGGTTCTTTTGATCGTCGCCGATCAAAGACAAAACCATGCAGCAGCGCAAAGTGCTACAGCGACTTTTGGGCGTCTGACAAGACGCGCGGCGCTGTGGCGCAATGGGAAGGGGTCGTGACGGATGGCCGCGCGATGTTGCGGGGATGGGATGGGGCCGCGGCGCCTGCTACCAGAAAAGGCCGTTCACGGTCATCAGGGCGACGAAGATCAGGGACAGGACGAGCGACGCCTTGATTGCCGCCAGCGTGTAGTCGTATCGCCGAATTCTGAGTGCAAGTGTGTGGAACATCTGTTCCTCCAATCGTGAGGGATTTGAGTTGCCGTCAAGTCCAGGCGGGACACCGCGCCAGCAAAGTGGCCGTGGCGAGAACAACTGCTCCGCCGACACAAGACGCGGCGGCTCTCAGTTGCGTATCAGGTCCGCGCGCTGCCGCGGACGCCATGCTGCCGTCGATAAAGGAAAAAATGGCGGGTTCGGAGCCCTCACGCCGCGCTAAGCCAAATCGGCCAATGTCGAGCTTCAAACAATGCGCCTCAAATGTGCCCGGCACAAGGCGACCTACAAGGGCGACCCACAAGCGCGACCTGCAAGGGCGATCCACGAGCGCGCCACATGTCGAGGAGCGCGTCGGCCTTCGAGGTTCAAAGGGGTTTCTGGCCTTTGCCGCGGCGTGGTGCCGGAGGCGGCTTCCAGGCGGGTCAGGGGAGGCGCCGGGCGCCGGTGTAGCAGGTGATCTCACTGGATCTGCGCGGCGCGCCTCCCTCGTTTTCCCACCGTTCGAGATTGGCGGTCTCAAGTTGCCGAGGGGTACGCGGTCCGTTTCGACCCTGCAGCTCGGCAAGCAGCGTGTCCGCCCTGGTAATGCCGGCCTGGAACCGTCGGACAAGAAAGGTCGCGGCAAGGCGAAGGCTTTCCTGATCATCGAGGTCGACGTGCTGATGAAAGCCTGCACGCCGCAGCACGCCATCCAGCATTGCTAGGTCGGATGGAGCCAAAGGGTGCCGCTGAACGGATGACATGAAACCTCCTTCTGTTGAAGGGAATGTCGTGTGGCCAGCTAAGCCCTTGCCCGATGTCCGGGCTGTCGCGTTCAATGATAGCCGCAATCACGGCCGGCGCGATTTCCGCGACGGCTTGGTTGCGACCACCTCCGCAACCGGTTCGGCGGCGGCGCGCTCAAGGCGCTGCGCCTTGAGCTTCTCGGTCTTCTTGTCACGGGCGATCTTTTCGGCAGCGACGATTGCCCTTGCCGTGTGATCGGTGGCGGCCGCCTTATCGCTCGACGAGGTTTTGGCCGGTTTAAAGGCTGCGTTGGGGTTTGGCGTCATGACCTGTCTCCTGAAACGGGCGGGTGCTGGCCGACCCCGAGATCTGGAGCATCCTGCCCTCAGGTGGGATCACCGTGGGGCAGAGAGATGCTCACAGAATCGAAGTGCTAGAGCGTGCTTATGCGTTCATGAACGCACGGCGCTTTAGCGTGGTCGCACTGCTTTCTTGGGCGCCGGCAGCAGGCCTTCGCGCTGAAGCTTCTTGCGCGTCAGCTTGCGCTGGCGCCGGATTGCTTCTGCCTTTTCGCGCACGCGCTTTTCCGAGGGCTTTTCGTAGCTGCTGCGCGCCTTGAATTCGCGGAACAGGCCTTCACGCTGCATCTTCTTCTTCAAGACGCGCAAAGCCTGCTCGACGTTATTGTCTCTAACGAGTACCTGCAAAACATGTTCTCCTGTTGTCGATCGGGGCGTGCGTTCGCACGCGTGATTATTTACCGGGCCTGGTGCTCAACGGCTTGAGCCAGGGGCCGGTGGGATCCGCCTGAGCCGTGCCCTGTGCCGCGATCTCGGTGTGTTCGAGGTCGGACTCGAGGACGCAGCGTTCGAACGTCTCGCCTTCGACCCGTACACGATAGCGGGCCTCGCCGCGATCCGTGGGCAAACGGCCGGCGATCCTGCCGAAGGGGCTGTTCAAGGCCGACTGCGTGGCGCTTGCCTTCAGCTTGACCTTGTCGCCGATCTCATAGGCCATACGGCGCATGACGAGCTCCAGTATCGAGAAAAGACGGCTGCAAAGACGCAAAAAGGCCGGGTTGTTCCCCCGACCTCTTCTCGTCATTCAAGCGCCTCCCTGCCAGTACATCCGTGGTCAGGGATGGGCGAATGACAAATTATTCCGCTCTGAGATTGTCAGCCGAGCTCTTGCCCGATTTGCGGTCGGCAACAACGTCAAAAGTCACCTTCTGACCCTCAGCGAGCGAGCGCAAGCCGGCGCGTTCCACTGCGGAGATGTGAACAAACACATCCGTGCTGCCGTCGTCAGGTTGAATGAAGCCGAAGCCCTTGGTGCCGTTGAACCACTTTACTGTGCCCGAAGCCATGATGATTTCCTTTCAATCGTGGAGTTTACCAGAAAATATTTCTCTGGCGGTGATCGATATTTGAGAGGAGATCTGGCCGCGCAGAAGCGCTGTGTCAAAGGTCACAAGCAATATTCGATGAACCGATATATAGACGATACTTTTTGAAACTCAATGAAAATATTAGATTATTTGCGCCGGGGCGATCGCGAAAACATCGCCAAAGGCCTGAAATAGCGGGTTTTTCCTCGCTTTATTTTTCTTGCCCTGCGCGCGTTTGAAAGAGGGTTGCGATGTTGTTCGGCGTCGCTTGCGAAAGCGGTCGCCGCTCTTTGACGCGCGGGCAGTCTCGGGATGCCGGTACCTGTTGTGGAGCTGAGTTGGATCGCCGCAGGACATGTCCGATGCGGCGGGCCAAGTCGGAAGACGTCGTGGCGGCGGCGCGCTTGTCATCGGCGCACCGCCCCCGCTTGTCAGGCGGTGGTGAAGGTCTGCGGCGAGACCTGCAAAGCGGCGGCGATGCGCTGCAACTTGGTCGGATCGGTATCCGCGCCGAGCTCGATCTTGGAGATTTCAATTTCCGTCAGGCCCGTCGTGACCGAGAGGTCATCGACCGAGTAGCCGGCGGATTCACGCGAACGCTTTATGGCAGCTCCGATTTTGACGCGGGACAAAGATGCACCCGGAGCTTTGTGTAGGTCTTTCTTAAAGGACATGAAGTGTCTCCTTCGTTGGTCCACCGGCAAGGGACTGCCGGGTGAAGGGGGCCCAAAACTGAAATGCGACTCAGTCAAAAGAGCGCGAACCTAGGGCGCCGCTAATATAGGCGAGAAGTTTGCCGGTGCAAGTTTGCAACGGTTGTAATGAATAAGTCGCAAATTTATCAATAGGTTAGGCTGTGATTTACGGTGTAATTGGCGGCTCGCTCGCCCTTTGGATTGCTGCTCATCCCCCTGCCGGGACCTTCGCCCCGCCATGCGGGGAGAAGGGAGTTTGCGGGGGGCGCATCGCTCCTTTGCGACGTTGCGCGCCGATGAGGCCAAGACCGCTCCCGGGCTCGCTCTCCCCGCTCGCGCGGAGAGGGCTGGGGTGAGGGGCAAAGCTTGCGACGACGCGCGATGTGGGCGCTCAGACGGCTTCCGCCTCACGTAACGTCAGGCCGCAGCATGAGCGCAAAGTGAGCATTGAGGTTCACACCAGCCGCGCCTCGATCAGGAACGGGCCGCGGCGCGACAGGGCCGCGTCGAAGAGCGCGGCAAAGGCCTCGCAGGAGGTGGCGACGGCAGCTTCGACGCCGAAGCCGCGGGCGAGCGAGACCCAGTCGAGCACGGGGTCGTCGAGGTTCAGCATGCGGCGCGCATTGGTTCCGATCTCGTCGACGCCGACATTGCGCATTTCGGCGTGGAGGATGGCGTAGGTGCGGTTGGAAAAGATGACGGTGACGATGTCGAGATTTTCGCGCGCCTGGGTCCACAGGCCCTGAATATTGTACAGGGCGCAGCCATCGGCCTGCAGGCAGATGACTTTCCTGTCGGGGCAGGCGATCGCCGCACCGGTCGAAAGCGGGATGCCTTCGCCGATGGCGCCGCCGGTCTGCATGATGAAGTCGTGGGGTGCGGCGAAGGCCGAAAGCGCGAAGTAGCGGCGGGCCGAGGTGGCCGCCTCGTCGCAGACGATCGCATTTTCCGGGACCTTGTGGGCGACGATGACGGCGATCGCGTCTTCGGTCAGCGTGCCGGAAGGTTCGCCCTCGTCGGCAGGTGCGCCTGGCACGGGCAGCGGCCGCGTTGCGCTGATGCCGAGTTCGTCGCGCAGCGCTTCGAGCGTTGCCTTGAGGTCTTCACCGTGGCTGGCGAGCGTTGCGACCGCGCAGCCTTCCGGCACCAGCCGGCCGGGCTTTCCCGGATAGGCGAAGAAGGCGACCGGTTCCGGTGCGCCGACGAGGATCAGAACCTTGATGTCGCGCAGCGTCTCCAGCGCCATGTCGATCGGGTAGGGGATGCGCCGCGGCGCCACCCGCCCGCGGCCGCGCTGGGTGTGGGCGACGAGCACCTCGTTGAAAAGCTGGATATTGCAGGCCGCCGCGATCCGCCCGGCGATGGCGAGGCTGTCGGCCCTTGCAGCGGCGCCACCCAAGACCATTGCAACGCCTTCCGGGTTCGCTCGGATGAGGCGAGCGACTTCGCGGACCGTCTCGGGGCTCGCGGGCAAGGGGGTTTCGACGAGCACTTTCTGCGCTGGCGCGTCGGTGGAAAGCGCGCCCCAGGCCGCGTCTGCAGGCAGGATCATGGTGGCAACGCCGGGTGGCGTCAGCGAAGCGCGATAGGCGGCGGCTGCCGTCGGCCCGACGTCGGAGGGGTCCTTTACCCGCCGCACCCAGTTGGACATCGGGCGGGCCAGACCCTCGATATCGCTGGTCAGCGGTGCGTCGAGGGCAAGATGGTAGGAGGCATGGTCGCCGACGATGTTGATGACGGGCGTGCGGGCGCGGCGCGCATTGTGCAGATTGGCAAGGCTGTTGGCGAGGCCCGGACCGGTATGCAGCAGGGTGGCGGCCGGGCGGCCGGTCATGCGGGCATAACCATCGGCCGCTCCGGTGACGACGCCTTCGGCGAGGCCGAGAATGCAGCGCATCTGCGGCTTGCGATCAAGGGCGGCGACGAAGTGCATTTCCGACGTGCCGGGATTGGCAAAGCAGACATTCACATCGTTTGCCAAGAGTGTGTCGACGAGGATATCCGCGCCCGTGGTGCGAATTCGTTGGCCGCCTTCTCCCATATGCGTCTCCCCCGATGGCCGTCGGGGCATGATAACTTCAAGTCGACCGGGCGCAAGGCGCCGCCGGCCGGCGCCAGGAGGCGAAATCTTGGGTAGGGTGCCTCAGGTCCGCTGCAAGGCGAGATGGGCGCCGAGCCCGATCAGCACCGTGCCGCCGGCACGCTGCAGCAGGCGCTGCGCCTTGCCTGAGCGGCGCATTCTCGAAACGACGGCGCCGGCGAGAAACACGCAGACGAGATCGGCCGAGGAGAACATCAGGTTGACCACCGTGCCGAGCAGCAGGAACTGCACCCAGACCGGAAAGGCGGCAGACGCATCGGTGAACTGCGGCAGGAAGGCGACGAAGAAAATGGCGGTCTTCGGGTTCAGCACCTCGACGGTGATGCTCTCGAAGAAGGCGCGGCGCGCCGATTTGGCCTCGACCACCGGCAGGCCGCCTTCGCCGCTTGCCTTGGCGCGCATCAGCGTGAAGCCCAGCCAGACGAGATAGGCGGCACCCGCAAGCTTGACGGCCAGATAGAGCGTCGGCACCGCATGGAACAGGATGGAGAGCCCGGCGGCAGCGGCAAGGACATGCACGTAGCCGCCGATGTGAATGCCGAGCGAGGCCATGAGGCCGGCAAAGCGCCCGCGCGCCATGGTCTGGGCTGCGGCATAAAGCATGGCCGGACCCGGGATATAGGCGAAGATCGCGGTCGTCACGAAGAAGGTGAGGAGTATTTCGAGAGATGGCATTGCGGGATGCTCCTCGTCTGGTGACGCGCGGCCTTTTCGAGAATCGTTTTAGGGCCTTGCGCGGGAAAGTTGAAGTAAAATAGTTGCGCGGAACACCGGTGCCTTCGGCAACGAGGCGTTCGGCACTTGCCAGGAGTCAGGCCGGTATTTCTGCAGCCACGAGCCGGTCCACCTCGCGCCCGCTCCCGGCAAGCCCTGCGGCCACACCCTGACGGTCCTCGGTGCTGCGGTTCTGGCTGATCTTGCGCTTGCCGTCGAGGCGGTGGATCGGCAGCCGCAGGCCGGTGATGCCGCGAAGCTGGGCCTTGAGGAAGGCGGGCGGGGCGTCGCTGACGCGCCAGGGCTCGGTGCGTCCGGCTTCGTGCCGGTTCGTCAGGCGGGTGACGACATCGAGAAGCCGGTCCTCGTCGGTGAAGAACTCGGCCTCGCCATAGGCATGCACCGCCGCATAGTTCCAGGTCGGCACCACTTTTCCGTGCTCGCGCTTGGAGGCATACCAGGATGGCGACACATAGGCGTCCGGCCCCATGAAGATTGCCAGGGTGCTGCCGATCGGCGCCGTCGAGCCTTGCGGGTTGGCGCGGGCGAGGTGGCCGTAGAGCGTGCCATGGGGGCCTTCGTCGCGAACAAGCAGCAGCGGCAGCGGGGTGGCGACAAGACCGTCGGCCGTTGCGGTGACCAGGGTCGGAAGCGCCGCCGCATCGATGATCGCGTGTAGCACGCTCAGCGTCTCTTCCTTGAAGGCCGGGGGTGTATACATGGTCTCGCTCCTTGTGCTTGCCCTGTGATAGATGCAAACTGGACTGACACGAATATCCAGTTTCTGCATAAATTAGTGGGCCAGTTGATGGTGGAAGACAACGAGGCGAGACGCGGGGTCACGCGGCGGATTTACGAGGCGCTGAAGGCGCAGATCCTCGACGGCACCTACCGGCCCAAGGACCGGCTGCCTTCGACGCGGGCGCTTGCGGCCGAGCTTGGCGTGTCGCGTACCACCGTCACCACCGCTTACGAGCAGCTTCTCTCCGAAGGATTTCTGGAAAGCCGCCAGGGCGCGCCTTCACGGGTGGCGCTGCTGAGAGAAGACGGCGCCGCGGCGCGCCCGGCGACCGGGCCTTCCGGAGGAGTGTCGCCGGCAGCATCCTTGCGCCTGTCGCGATTTGGGGCGGCTCTCGGTGACGGGCCGAGCTGGGTGCCTGTTTCGCGCGGCCTGATCGCGGACTTTCGCTACGGCGATCTGTCGGCTGCGGATTTCCCGGCCGAGCCCTGGCGGCGGGCGGTCAATGCGGCTCTCAGGCGAAGGCGGCAGCGGCTCGCCTATGACGATCCTGCCGGGTCGGCGGACTTGCGCGCTGCACTTCAGGCCTATCTCTGGCGGGCAAGGGGGCTGCGGTGCGATCCCGGCCAGATCATCATCGTCAACGGTTCGCAGCAGGGGCTGGACCTTGCCGCGCGTGTGCTCGTCGATCCCGGAGACCGCGTCGCGATCGAGGACCCGGGCTATGTGATGGCCCGGCGGGTGTTTTGCGCGGCGGGAGCCGATATGGTTCCGATCGCCGTCGACGAGGAGGGTTTGAGGACGGCGCTGCTCGAAGGCCTTGATGATGTCAGGCTCGCCTATGTCACGCCGTCGCATCAGTTTCCGCTCGGCAGCGTGCTTTCTGCCCGGCGAAGGCAGGAGCTTCTCGCCTGGTCCGGGCGCACCGGGGCCTTTGTGATCGAGGACGATTACGACGGCGAGTATCGTTATGACATCCAGCCGATCCCGCCGCTTCAGACCATGGCGCAGGCGCAGAACGTCATCTATCTCGGCACGATCTCGAAAAGCCTGTCGCCGATGCTGAGGCTCGGCTACCTGGTCGTGCCGCCGTCGCTTCACCTGGCCTTCACAGCCGCCAAGCAGCTCATCGACCGCCATTCCCCCGTTCTCGAGCAGGAGGCGCTGGCGGCGATGATTGCGAGTGGCGCCTATGAGCGCCACATCCGCCGCAGCCGGCGCAGCAATGGCCGCCGCCGCGAGGCGTTGCTGAGCGCCCTCAAGGTGGAGCTTGGCGAGCAGGTGACGATATCGGGCGCCGATGCGGGCCTGCATGTCGTCGTCTGGTTCGAGCGGCTGGAAAAAGAACTGGAAGGCGCGCTGATCGAGCGGGCGCGCGCTGCCGGCATCGGCCTCTATCCGGTTTCGCCGCTCTATGCCGACGCCGGCCAGCGCCCCGACCGGGCTGGCCTCGTGATGGGTTATGCTGGCCTCGAGGTGGCGGAGATCGGCAAGGGGGTGGCGGCGCTTGCCGAAGTCTTGCGTGGCTGGGGCGGCTAACGGGTGCTGCGCGACGCCGTAGTGTGGCGGTGCCATCTCCGCTATAGTCTTTGTCGGTGCCGGGATCGATTTTTGCAAATTGCCGAAGGGCGGCGTGATCAGGAGGCGAGGCCGATGGCAGAACGGAGGGCGCAGCCGTTGCAGCCGGGAGATCCGGCTCCGGACTTCACGCTTGCGAGCGTCAATCGCGACGCTCCGGTTTCGCTTGCGAGCCTCAGTGGCCGTCCGTTTCTGATCGGTCTGTTCCGCGGATTGCATTGTCCCTTCTGCCGCCGTCAGCTCCGGCAGCTTTCCGCCGTCGAGCCGGCACTTCGCGCCGTCGGCGTCGAGACCTTGGCAGTGGTCAATACACCGGTCGAGCGGGCGCGCCTCTATTTCCGCTACCAGCCGACACCGGTCACGCTGCTTTCGGATCCGGAGTGCCGGACGCATCGGGATTTCGGCGTGCCGCGCGCGGTGTTCCTTTCGCCCGATAGCGACGAGCCGCCGCAATGGCCTGATCGCGCAAGGCTGGCGGATTTCGAGGCGACGCGCATCAACCCCACGGGCGAATTGCCGGAACCGGCGCAGCCGATGCGGGCCAATGATATACTCAATGCCATGGACGGCTTCGAACTCAACGAGACGGACAGTCGCATCTACACGGAGCATGGCACACAGCTTGTCGGCCATTTTCTGATCGATGCGGCCGGCATCGTGAGATGGAGCGAGATCGAAGCGCGCTTCGGGCCGGAGGAGCTCGGCGTCTTCCCGGCTTCACGCGAAATCATGCTTGCTGCCGGCAAACTCGCCGGCTAGATCCCGCTCTCAAGTGGAGCCACATGAGGCGGAAAGATGCTCTAGAATCAAAGAGCTAGTGTTGTAACTCTAACGCTTGTTTCGCCCTTGCGACACCGCCGCAGGTGATCTACGCGTTGATCCCGATCGGGAGCGAGATCGCCCCGTTGCTCGCCAATGTGATGCAGTGGCTGAGTACGCGCATTGCGCACATCGCCGATTCGCAACAGGAATTCGACAATGGGCCGGCCGCAAAGGTTGGAGCTCCTCGGACGTGGATGGGGGGCGCCTTGCGGCTCTCGTCGGTGCGATTGTCGCGGGACTGAAATCCTAGGGACCAAGCGGTAAGCTTGGTACCCTTCCTAAAACGAAGACCACATTTGGGAGAGGCCTATGAAAGCGCTTGTCGTGGTTTGCCATCCGGCTGCCGATAGTTTCAATCACGCGCTGGCGGAAGCGGTGCGGGCGGCTTGGACATCCGCGGGGTGTGATGTCGTCTTTCATGATCTCTACGCAGAAGGTTTTGATCCGCTTCTGTCCGCGTCCGAAGCTCGGGGCACGTCGACCGCGGACAAGACAGTCGCAGCGCATATTGCCGAGCTTCGTGCCTGTGATCTGCTCGCTGTCATTCATCCCAATTGCTGGGGCGCACCGCCGGCAATGATGAAGGGCTGGATCGATCGCGTGTTCGCCTCGGAGGCCGCCTACACATTCGCCAAAGGCGTTGACAACGGGGACGATCCGATCGGCCTGTTGCGGACGCGCGCTGCTTTGATCCTGAACACGGGCAACACTCCGGCCGAACGTGAGAAGAATCACTTCGGCGACCCGCTCGATCACATCTGGCGGCGGTGCATTCTCGAATTTTGCGGCGTGAAGCATGTGAGCCGCGCGCTATTTGGTGTCGTCGCCACAAGTTCCCGCGACGAGCGACGAGCGTGGTTGGAACAGGCTGGAAAGAAGGCGCGGGAAATGTGGGAGCTAGCGTTGCGACGCTAACGTTTGTTTCGCCCTTGCAACCTTTTCGAGGATTTGGGCGGCGGACTTTATCCAGACGAAGGGTTTGGGGTCGGCATTGTGGGTTTCGAGGTATTGCATGATGGCGTCTATCAGCTGTGCGACACTTTTGAAGGCTTCGCGGCGGATGCGGTTTCGGGTGATGTCGGCAAAGAAGCGTTCGACCATGTTGAGCCAAGATGCCGAGGTGGGCGTGAAGTGCAAGTGGAAGCGCGGATGCGCCTTGAGCCAGCGGTTCACGGCCGGGGTCTTATGGGTGGCATAGTTGTCAACGATGAGGTGAAGGTTGAGACCGGTGGGGGTCCTTTGATCGATCAGCTTGAGAAAGCGCACGAACTCGCGATGACGATGGCGCGGCATGCAGGTCCCGATGACCTTGCCGTCCAGCATGTTGAGCGCCGCGAACAGGGTGGTGGTGCCGTTGCGCTTGTAGTCGTGGGTCATGGTGCCGGCGCGGCCCTTCTTCATCGGCAGGCCGGGCTGGGTGCGGTCGAGGGCTTGAATCTGGCTCTTTTCATCGACACACAGCACCAGTGCCTTGTCCGGCGCATCAAGATAGAGCCCGACCACATCCTCGACCTTGGCGGCGACGTTCTTGTCGCGCGAGACTTTGAACGTCTTGACAAGATGCGGCTTCAGCCCGTGCGCCCGCCAGATCCGCTGGACGCTACCGTAGGAGATGCCTGCCGCCGCCATGCTGCGCGTGCTCCAGTGGGTCGCGTTCGGCGGTTCCTCGTGCAGCGCCATGCGCACCACCTGCTTGATCTTCTCGGGCGCTAGCGGCTTGACGCGCGTCAAGAGCCCATCCACCCCCTTGACCACATAGCGGCGGCGCCAGCGGCGCACCGTCAGCAGACTTTTGCCGGCCGCCGACGCAATCGCCTCCGCCGTCAATCCATCGCTCGCCAACAGCACAATCCGCGCCCGCCAAACCACCTTCTGGGGCGTCTTCCGGTCCCGGACCAGCCGCTCCAGTCTCCTCGGTCCGGTCCGAATGGACAACCTCTCGAAAGCTCACAACTAGAGCGTCCTTGCTGCATTCGTATGAACGCACGGCGCCCCAGGCGGGCGTGCAGGCAAGGGGCGGCGGTGTTGCGTCGCCGGCTGGAACGGCCGCGCGTTACGGTTAGCCGCTTGCGCCGGGGTTGTGTCCGCGCATAGTGGGCAATCTTACAATGTGGCAGTCTGGCCTTCATGAGAACCCTTCGCATCCATCCCAACTTCACGACGTGTTCGGCGAAGAGCAGCCGCCGGCCTATCTGGCAGCGATCCTGCTCGTTGGGATCGGCGCGGCCGCCGTCTTCGCGCTGTCGGCGGGGCCGATGCTTCAGGAGCTCGCCTGGTGGCGGGCGGCACTGGCGCTTGTCCTCGTCCTCGATATCGCCGCCGGCTGTGTCGCCAACTTCACCCCCTCGACCAATGATTTCTACGCGGCGCGGCCGCGCAATCGCTGGATCTTCATCGCCATCCACGTGCACATAATTGCCGTCGCGCTCATCATCGGCAGCGGGCTTGCTCCTGCGATTGCTGTCTGGGCCTATACGATTGCCGCGGCCACGATCGTCAACTTGCTTGCCGGGCGCGCGCAGCAGACCTTTGTTGGTGGGCTGCTGCTGGCGGTTGGCCTCACCGGCTTGCCGCTTCTGCCTGGCCTGACGCCGGCGATGGTGGCGGTTGCGGGCCTCTTCATGCTGAAGGTGCTCTTCAGCTTCGCGGTCGATCATTATCGAACCGTCTCGCCCCAAGATGGGCACCCGCGCTGATGCTCGGTTCGGCACGAGCTGCCTCCAGGGATCTGGCGGAAGGCGCGTCCACTGCCTCGGGCGCCCCGGTCCGGGGTTCTGACCTTGCTGCCGCGGTCCACGGCATGAGGCTGGGTGCGGTCAATGTTTCCGGAGATTCTAGAGCGCCGTGCGTTCATGTGAACGCACTAGGGACGCTCTAGAAACTCCAGGAAACATGCAGCTTACCCTCCCACACATCGAGATCTTTCTGGCCAAAGCTCAAATAGCCGCCCGTCGCCTCGAGCTGGAGGTTGTCGTTCACCAGCATTCGGAAGCCGGAGCGCAGCGAGAACGACCATGGCGAGGGTGTCACTTCCGACAGGTCGCCGGTCAGGATCTTGCCATCGTTCGGCCGTTCGAACTGGTATTCGGCGCCAAGCTCGGTGAAGACGAGAAACGGCTGCCCGTCCGGCAGGCGGAAGTAGCGGCTGATTTCGGTCGACAGATCGAGAACGCCGTAGTTGTAGCTGTCGCCGGGAAGGGAAACGCTGACCGGTATGTTGAGGATGTTGCCCGAAAGGTCGTAATCGTCGCTGTTGATGTGCGACCAGCTGACCGACACCTTGGGACGGATGAGATAGGCATCGACCTTGTATTGGCCGTGGAGCGAGATTTCGCCGGCAAGACGCTCGGAATCCTGTTCGCCGCTCAACACGCTGAGATCGATATCGTTGTCGTAGCGCCCATAGGTCAGCGATCCGTCGATCGCCCAGTGCTTCGAGAGGCGGTAGGCGGCATAGGGGCCGAAGCTGAAGCCATCGGTATCGATGCCCAATGTGCCGTCGAACGCGTCGGTCGAACTGTCTTCAAGGGCAACGGTCATCCCGACGACAAGGTCGCTGGTGATGCGGCGATCAAGGCCCATGGTCAACGAGCGGGCGAGCGTATCGCTGTCGCGGTCGTAGCGGTTGTCGGATATGTCTGCGAACTGGATGTCCGACCAGAAATTCCAGAGCGAGGGCGCCGGCAGATCGCGGCCCGGCGTCAATGGCACCTGAGAAGATCCGCCGCCGCTGCGGGCGGCAGCGTCTTTGGCGGCGAGATCACGGCAGATCGGCAGGTCGCGCTGCTGCTTGGAATTCACCGATCTCGGATCAATGCAGGTATCGGGCGTCCTGCCGGCGATCACCCGGCCACCCCTGACCGCGGTCGGGGTGCGTGGATTGAAGCCCGGATAGATCGGCTGCGGGCGAACATCGGGTCGGCCATCGGGCAGCGAGAAATCAGGAAAAACGGGCTGCGGTCCGACGTCCGGCCGACCATCGGGCAGCGAGAAATCGGGAAAGACGGGTTGCGGGCCAACGTCCGGCCGGCCATCGGGCAATGAGAAATCAGGAAAGACGGGCTGCGGGCCGACGTCCGGCCGGCCATCGGGCAGTGAGAAATCGGGAAAGACGGGCTGCGGGCCGACGTCCGGCCGGCCATCAGGCAGCGACAAATCGGGGAGGACGGGCTGCGGGCCGACATCCGGCCGGCCATCGGGCCAGTTTATGTCTGGAAAAAGACCATCACGCACCTGGTTCTGCGTGTCGAGCAGGCACGGCTTTCCGCCGGACAGGTCGTAGAGCTTGTGCGTGCCGCCGTTGCCGTTGGAAACGACTGGGGACAACGAGAGATGGAGGCCACGTCTGCTCTTGGTCCAGGTGTCGACCGTTTGGTTGCCTTGCGCCGCTTCGAGGCCGAAGGATCCGGCGCTCGTTCCTGAAAGCCAGACGGAACTGGTGGCCCCTTTCGTATTGCCGAGATAGGCCAGGCCGCCGCTGGAACTGCAATTGGCGGCAACGGCTACGCCTGGCATTGCGAGACTGCCGAGGCCCGTAAGCAGCCCGGCATAGGCTGTGATCGATCGACAGCGGCTAACCATGTTACGCGTGCTCCCCCAAGCTTGCGTCGACCTCGTCGATACGAGGCATGGTCTGCTGCGCCAGCCGCGTCCGGCAGGCGCAACACCCCTTTTCCGAGTGGCACGGCAAAGGGTGAACGATGAATCGTCAACTCCAGCTTGCACATTCCCTCAATGCCGTGGACAGTGCTACCGTCAAATTTCAGTGGAAGCTTGTGGACCGGTACCAGTGTTTTCAAGGGTGTTGGCACCGCAACGGTCGGCACGAGGAGGAGGGGCGGGTGGAGAATTCGACGGGACATGGGGCGGTGCGCATTCCGACATTCGACGACGTGCAGGCGGCTCGCAGCCGGATTGCCGGTGTTGCCCACCGAACGCCGGTACTGACCTCTCGCACGGCCGACGCTGCGACCGGCGCGCGGCTGTTCTTCAAAGCGGAAAACCTGCAGTGCGGCGGCGCCTTCAAGTTTCGCGGCGCCTACAACGCGATCGCCGCCTTAAGGCAAAGCGGATCGCGACAGGGCGTCGTCGCCTTTTCCTCCGGCAACCATGCCCAGGCGATCGCCTATGCCGCGCGCCTGCAGGGCGTGGCCGCGACCATCGTGATGCCTGATGATGCGCCCGAGATGAAGGTGGCGGCGACGCGCGGCTATGGCGCCGACGTCGTGTTTTACGACCGTTACAAGGAGGACCGCTCGGCGATCAGCGCCAAGCTGGCGGCCGAGCGCGGCGCCGTGCTGATCCCGCCCTTCGACCATCCCGATGTGATCGCGGGCCAAGGGACGGCGGTTCTGGAACTGATCGAAGAGGTCGGCGAACTCGATCTGGTCGTCACGCCGCTCGGCGGCGGCGGCCTTCTGGCCGGTAGCGCGCTCAGCGTGAAGGAGCGTTCGCCGGGTGCCGCCATCGTGGGCGTCGAGCCGGAAGCCGGCAATGACGGCCAGCAGTCGCTGCGTCAAGGCAAGATCGTTGCGATCGGCGTGCCGAAGTCGATTGCCGATGGGGCGCTGACCCCCAGCATCGGCCGGTCCAACTTTCCGATCATCCAGCGCGCCGTCGCCGATATCGTCACGGTGAGCGATGCGCAGCTCGTCGAGACCATGCGCTTTTTTGGCGAGCGCATGAAAATCGTCGTGGAGCCGACCGGCTGCCTGGCGGCCGCCGCCGTGCTTGAGGGGGTGCTCGCCTGCGCCGGCAAGCGCGTGGGCATCGTGCTCAGCGGCGGCAATGTCGATCTGGCGACCTATGGCGCGCTGCTGCGGTAGAGAGCGGCGGTCTGAGCAATTCCAGGAAAAGTGTGCAGCGGTTTTTCGTCCGGAATTGCGAACGTTCAAACCACCGCAATTCCAGGAAAAGTGTGCAGCGGTTTTCCGTCCGGGATTGCGAATTTTCAGGCCACCGCAATTCCAGGAAAAGCGTGCACCGGTTTTCCATCCGGAATTGCGAATTTTCAAACCAGAGCAACACGAAAGCGTGAATTGGGAGGGTGAATTTATTGCGTGTATTTTAGTTGGGTTTCGTCATGCCGCTCAACCGCAATCCAGAGGGTTTGCTCATGAGAACGCTCATTCTTGCCATATCCGCACTGGCGCTTACGGCCTCCACCGCCTTTGCTGATCCAATTGCAGACCGTAAGGCTATCATGAAGGAGCGCGGTCGACTGGTCGGCACAGTCGCTCCCATGGTCAAGGGAGAGAAGCCGTTTGACGCTGCCGTTGCCATGACCGCCCTCACGGGCCTTAGCGAGAACGCACAAAAATTCGACGTGGACGTCTTGTTTCCCGCTGGCAGCGAGACCGGAGACACGGCGGCTTTGCCGGCAATTTGGCAAGACATGTCCGGGTTCAAGGCGGCGGCCGAGAAATTCCGGGTGGATGCGGCCGCTGCCGTCGCTGCCAATCCGCAGGATCTCGACGCATTTAAGACGCAGTTCAACGCGGTAACCGCGAATTGCGGCAGCTGTCACGAGAAATTCCGGATGAAGAAAGAATAGCGGGCATAAGAGCCTGTTCCTGTCGCCCGTCGGAAGCGTCAACGGCTTTCCGAGGCTCCCGGTTCGCGAGGGAGAGACGGTGCTTGTTTGGTTCGAATGCCACAAGCATGAAGAAAGCGCGGCCCGCTATCAGGAAGCCTGCATCAGAACGTCCATTGGGCGGAGGAGGTCTACCCGAAGATGGACGGCCAGTGCTGACGCAGGATCGAGGTGGCACGCCTCACGCCGACGTCGCGGTCTCTTTGCGTCTGGGTTGGATCGCGGCCCAACTGACGCGCTCGATACGGCTCGATCCGGCCGGTTGCAAAGCTTCGTCTTTCCGGTTGCCTTAAGCGGCAAAAGTGGCAAACTGAGCCTCGCGCTATGGCGCCAGAATGTCCGCATGATAGGCGGAGGCTACTGTAATATTTGGTTTTTCTGATTGATTTTCCCTCCGGCCGGTTTCCGCCGGAGGCCAGGTATTGGAAGAGATCAGAGGATTACAGTGACCCCTAGGTGCCCTATCGGACGCGCGGCGCTGCCAAGAAAATAGAGTGCTCCCATCGCGCCCGGGCGGGCGCGGCGCTCATACACAACTGGAGGGTATCGTGACGCTTGCAATCAATGACCTCGCACCGGATTTCGAGGTCGGAACGACCGATGGCACGATCCGGTTTCACGACTGGATCGGCGACTCCTGGGCGGTTCTGTTCTCGCATCCGAAAGATTTTACGCCAGTCTGCACGACGGAACTCGGCTACATGGCGCGCATCAAGCCGGAATTCGACCGGCGCGGCGTCAAGATCATCGGACTTTCGGTCGACCCGCTCGATCGCCACGCCGGCTGGGCGGCCGACATCGAGGAAACACAGGGCCATGCGCCGAACTTCCCGATGATCGCTGACGTCGACTACACCGTGTCGAAGCTCTACGGCATGCTGCCGGCCCCGGTCTCGGGTGATCCGACCCAGCGTACGCCCGCCGATAACCAGACGGTGCGCAACGTCTTCGTCATCGGCCCGGACAAGAAGATCAAGCTGATCCTCGTCTATCCGATGACCACCGGCCGCAACTTCGACGAAGTGCTGCGCGTCATCGACTCTCTGCAGCTGACGGCCAAGCACAAGGTGGCGACGCCGGTGAACTGGAAGCAGGGCGACGACGTGATCATCGCCGGTTCGGTCAGCGACGACGATGCCCGCAAGGTCTATCCCGACGGCTGGAAGGCGCCGAAGCCCTATATCCGCATCGTGCCGCAGCCGAAGGGCTGAGGCGTCGCATCGGCAAGGGGTGAGGGCGTGCCCGCCCTCATCCGCGCGGTGAGGGGATGTGCCCCTCATCCGAGCGTGGGCGGCCCCTCATCCGCCTGCCGGCACCTTCTCCCCACAGGCGGGGAGAAGGAATTCCGCTGCACCCGCTCGCCGTCCTCGATGCCTTCGGGTTTGGTTAGAGCGAGCGGAGTGAAAGCCTGGTGCATCCATTCTCCCCCTCAAACGGGAGAGGGAAATTCGAGCGTGCGGCAACGTCCCTTCGCCCCGCTTGCGGGGAGAAGGTGCCGGCAGGCGGATGAGGGGCGGACCGCCACTGTTGCACGACGCCTCGATGCAAGGGAGCCGCCGATGATCTTCCGTCAATTGTTCGACAGCGTGTCCGGCACCTATACTTACCTGATCGCCAGCCGCCAGGGCGGGGAGGCGCTGATCATCGATCCGGTTCTCGAAAAGGTCGAGCGTTATCTGCAGCTCGTGCGCGAACTCGATCTCAGGCTCGTCAAGGCCGTCGACACGCACCTGCATGCCGACCACATCACCGGGCTTGGGGCGCTGCGCGACCAGACCCATTGCATTACCGTCATGGGCGAGCAGACGGCAGCCGACGTCGTTTCCATGCGGGTGGCGGAGGGCGACCGGGTGTCGATCGAGGGCCTGAGCCTCGACGTCATGTATACGCCCGGCCACACCGACGATTCCTATTCCTTCCTGATGGGCGGCGACCTGGGACGGCGGGTCTTTACCGGCGACACGCTGCTCATCCGCGGCACCGGGCGCACGGATTTCCAGAACGGCGACCCGCGCCAGCAGTATGACTCGATCTTCAACAAGCTTCTGAAACTGCCTGACGAGACGCTCGTCTATCCGGCGCACGACTATAAGGGCGACACGGTCTCGACCATCGGCGAGGAGAAACGCTTCAATCCGCGGCTTCGGGTGAAATCGGTCGATGAATATGTCGACCTGATGAACAATCTGAACCTGCCGAACCCGAAGATGATGGACGTGGCGGTGCCGGCCAATGTCCATATCGGGCTGCACCAGGACGAGATCGCGCGGCGCGGCTGGGCGCTTTCGGTAAAGGAGGCACTGGTGCTTTGCGGCCGGGCGAGCATCGCGCTGGTCGACCTGCGCGAGAAGGCCGAGCGGGAAAAACACGGCGTGATCCCCGGTTCGCTGCATGCGCCCTATCCGGATCTTCAGCAGAATATCGCTGCCGGCGGCATGTTGCACGAACTGGCCGAAGCGACGGGAAAACGCATCGTCTTTTACTGCGCCTTCGGCGAGCGCTCGGCGATGGCTGTCGAGGCGGCACAGCAGATGGGCATCGTCAGCGCCTGCCATATCGAGGGCGGCATTGCCGCCTGGAAGAAGGCGGACGGGCCAGTCACGCATTGATGCCGACGCATTGACGCCGGGCGACGGCGCGCCATTTCCTATCCATGCGTTCGACGTGGTCAAAGCGAGCAAAGCAGGGTCGAGATCATGCATAAATTCTCTGTCAGCATCACCAGGGATTTCGAGGCCGATACCGCCGAGGAGGCGGCCTTGCTGATGTATCAGTATCTGACCCGCGAGCCGGCGCCGCTGTCCTACACCGCCACGGACGAGACGAAGAACATCACCCGGCTGACACTCGACCGGGAAAAGGCGGATGAATTCGCCGGCGTCGATCACACGGCGGACCCGGGCAATTGGTAGCCGTGACGGCCGGAACCAATCTCCGGCGAAGCCCCCGATAGCGATCGTTTCACGACGTTGAGTTGCGTCTTTGGCGGCACTGTCGCCAGCCGTGCGGACAGGGGCCCATCGCGCCCAAAAGTGGCGCCAAAACGATCGGTTTCGAAAACCATCGCCATTCTCGATGCGATCAACCGGTCGCAGGCGATCATCGAGTTCGATCTCAATGGCAATATCCTGACTGCCAATGAGAACTTCTGCCAGGCGATCGGCTACGAACTCCATGAGATCGTCGGCCGGCATCACCGCATGTTCGTGCAGCCGGAGGAGGCCGCGTCGGCCGCCTATCGCGAATTCTGGGCGCGCCTTGCGCGCGGCGATTACGAAAGCCAGCAGTATAAGCGCATCGGCAAGGGCGGCCGCGAGATCTGGATCGAGGCATCCTACAATCCGGTGTTTAGGGGTCGGAAGCCCTATAAGGTGGTGAAGTTCGCGACCGACATCACCGCGACGAAGGCGAAGAGCTGCGACGACCAGGGCAAGATCGACGCGCTGTCACGGGCCCAGGCGGTCATCGAATTTACGCCTTCGGGCGAGATCCTCACGGCCAACGAGAATTTCCTCGCGACGATGGGATACGAACTGCGCGAGACCGTCGGGCGGCATCACTCCATGTTCTGCGAGCCGGGTTACGCGCACTCGCCGGATTACGCCACCTTCTGGCAAAACCTGGCGTCCGGGCGCTTCGTCACTGACCAGTTCATGCGGCTCGGCAAGGGCGGCCGCACGGTCTTCATCCAGGCCTCCTACAATCCGATCCTCGACGATGCTGGCCGCGTCCTGAAGGTCGTGAAATTCGCGATCGACGTTTCTGCCCGCGTGCTGGCGGTCAAGGAGATCGGCGCGGGGCTCGGGCGCCTTGCCGAGTGCAACATCCGCATGACGCTGGACGAACCCTTTGTCGGCGAACTCGAGGGGCTTCGGCGCGACTTCAACACGTCCATCGGCATGTTCCAGGAAACGCTTTCGGCCGTGCTCAGCCAGACCCGTGCGCTCAACAGCGACAGCCACGAGATGAAGGATGCTGCCGAACATCTCTCCGACCGCACGCCAGCAGGCAGCGGCGCTGGAGCAGGTTACGGTGACCGTGCGCACGTCGACGGAAAACACCCAGCAGACACGTTCACTGGTGCAGAGCGCGCGCCAGTCCGCGCACGCCTCATCCGACGTTGTGCGTGATGCCGTCACCGCGATGAACCGCATCAAGACGGCGTCCGAAGAGATCAGCCAGATCATCGGCGTGATCGACGAGATCGCGTTCCAGACCAATCTCCTGGCGCTGAATGCCGGAGTAGAGGCGGCGCGCGCGGGGGACGCGGGCAAAGGCTTTGCCGTCGTTGCCCAGGAGGTGCGCGAGCTCGCGCAGCGCTCGGCCAAGGCGGCCAAGGAGATCAAGGCGCTGATCCAGAATTCTGTCTTAGAGGTCGCCGAAGGCGTGCGCCTTGTCGGCGATACCGGCAGTGCGCTGAAGGAGATCGAAAACTACGTCGAAGCGATCGACGCTCGGATCGAGGCGATCGCAACGGCTGCGACCGAGCAGACGGCCGGTCTCGGCGAAATCAATGTCGCGGTCAATGACATCGACGCCACGACGCAGAAGAACGCCAGCATGGTGGATCGCACCGCCGACGTCAGCGTTCGGCTGGCAGAAGGCGCGCAGCGACTGACCGAACTCGTCAACCGCTTCCAGCTCAACCGTCGCGCCGAGCGGCGCAAGGCAGGCACCGACGCAGCGAGCCGCGGCATCGGCGACCGGCGGCGGACAACCGACGCCAGGGCCGCCTGAAGGGAGGCGGGGCCGTGCAGGGCGTCTCGCCCCGCCCCAACCTCTTGCTGAGCAAAATGAAGCGTCGCTTGCGGGCATCCTGACCGCGGCGGGTTCGGTCTGCGGGCAATGTCGCCGAGCGCTCGCGCCGGCACGCAACGTGTGGTGTCGTCTGTCGTTGACGAAGGCCGCCGATCTATGCATCCTGCCCGCCAGCAACGAAGAGCCGCCTGACGGCATAGGGAACCAGGGCGCAAGGCCCAAGCTATCTGACAAATTTGCATGACCGTGGCGCGTCCTGCGCCCGGAACACGACGCATTCCTGATACGCATTCACGACGTCATTCGCATCGATTGTTCGAGGTCGGAGGGGACTGTGAAGGGAAAGTCGAAGTTTCTGCCGGCGGCGCTGGCCGCATGTCTTGCCGTATCCGCGGCCCTGCCGGCCGCTGCTGCCGATCTGGTGATCGCCATGCCGAACTGGCCGTCGGGCCAGGCGACGGCCAATATCCTGAAGGAAGGCATCGCCAGGAAGTTCGGCCTCAATGCCGAGGTCAAGGAACTTGGCACGCTCAATGCCTTCGTCGGCTTCGAGGCGGGCACGGTCGATATCCAGCCGGAAGTCTGGCGCCCGAATTTCGAGGATGTCGTTCGCAAATACGTGACCGATAAGGGTGTCGGGCGGCTGACCGAACGCAGTGTTCCGGCCTGGCAGGGGCTCTGCGCCACACCGGAAGCGGCGAAGTCGATCAAGACGGTCGCCGATCTCAGCGACCCCGAAAAGACCAAGGTTCTCGACACCGACGGCGACGGCAAGGGCGAGATGTGGATCGGTGCCCAGACCTGGCTTTCGACCGGTATCGAGCGGGTGCGGGCGGCCGGTTACGGCTATGGCGAGAGCCTGACGCTGTTCGAGGCGGAAGAGGAAGTGGCGATGGCGGCGGTCGACGCGGCGGTCGCGACCGGGCGGCCGATGGTGTTTTACTGCTACGCGCCGCATCACGTGTTCGAGCTGCACCAGATCATCCGGATCGACGAGCCGCCGCACGATGCCGCGACGTGGAAGATCCTGCCGCCGAACGATCCGCTCTGGGTGTCCAAGTCCAGTGCCTCGACCGCCTGGGAGGCGGCGCATTTCCAGATCGCCTATGCCACCGCCTTCGGCAAGAAGCATCCTGACGTCGCGAAGTTCCTCGAAAAGGTGGATTTCTCGCCCGAGGAAGTGACGAAGATGAGCTACGCGCTTGAGGTCGAGCGGCAGACGCCCGCCGACTTTGCCAAGAAATGGGCCGAGGACAATGCGGCCCGCATCGACGGGTGGGCGAAGCCATGACCGATACGCCTGACACCAAATACCCCGATCGCTCGCGTCCCGGCGCCCGCCGGCTCGGCATCGGCCTGATTGCTGCCGCTCTCTGCCTCGGGCCGCTGGCAGCACTCGCCCAGACGCAGATCTATGACGCCCGCACCAAGAAGTGGGTGGACTACGACAAGAAGAAGGCGCGGCAGTATTTTGCCCGCAACAACCAGGTGCCGGAAGCGTTCCGCCGGCAGGCGGTGCCGTTCCGCACGGCGGAAAAGCCGGGCACGATCATCATCGACGGCAACCAGCATTTTCTCTACCTCGTGCAGCCGGGCGGCCAGGCGATCCGCTATGGCATCGGCGTCGGGCGCGAAGGCTTCGGCTGGGCCGGCATCGTGCGCGTCGGGCGCACGGCGGAGTGGCCGACCTGGACGCCGCCGGCCGAAATGGTGGCGCGTGACCCGAATGCCGCCAAATGGGCGGCCGGCATGCCCGGCGGGCCGGACAATCCGCTCGGCGCGCGGGCGCTTTACCTCTACGAGGGTGACCAGGACACGATCTACCGCATCCACGGCACGGTCGAGCCCTGGACGATCGGGCTCGATGTCTCGTCCGGCTGTATCCGCATGAACAATGACGACATCGTCGACCTGCATTCACGGGTCGAGATCGGCGCCAAGGTGATCGTGCTGATGCAGGGTGCGGCGCTCTACAAGGGTGTTTGACCCAGTCGCTCGAAAGGCGACCAGATGTTTTTCGGCCGGCCGTCGGGGATCGGGGACAAGGGCGGCCACCCGATCCCGCAGGAAACCGATGACAGGCAGACTATTGGAGAGGAGCGGACAGTGGTGAGCAAGGGGATGTTGCGTTCGAAAGGTTTTGTTGCGGCGGCCTTGGCGCTTGCCATGATCGGCGGCTGCCAGTCGCCGCCGAAGCCGGAGGACATGGCGCGCACCAGCCTGCAGACGGCGCCGGCCGATCTGCAGCTGCTCTGCGCGCACGCCGTCGCCGGCACGGCACAGGTTGATAGCACCAAGGTCTTGCCGACAAGTTCGCGGGCGCTTGACGCGACGTCCTACAGCGTCGATCTCGACGCCGGCGGCCGCAAGTTCAACTGCGTCGTCGACTCCGCCGGCAGCGTGAAATCGGTCACGCCGGTGTAGGTCCGTCATCCGGACCCATTCACAGTTTAATTATAATGCTCTAAAATAAGCCCGTAACGCGTTTCGTTCGTTACGGGAGCCGTCTCCTTTGCATCGGGTTCTGCTTCACGCGTTGCCGAGAGTGCCTCCAACTGGTGTGGAGGATGCTTACGATATTGCTATGGGGGCGGGAACATGGAGGGGGACATGGAACTCTCCGACAGCGACACGACGTCGCCTGGCGCCGAAACAAAATCCGGTTCGCGGACGCTTCTGGATCTATTGAAAGAATGGGGCGGGCTGGCAACGCTCGTCATCGCGCTTCTCTATACGTTTCCGTTCTCGCTCGTAGACAGATACTTCAATGCGCAGCGGGAAAGGCAGCTTAGCGAGCGCGATGCTGTGGCAGAGGTGAGACGAGCAATCGCGGATATGGCGGCGCTTCGCGCTGAGAAGGCCAGTCGCTTCGTACAGTCTTCCGACCCCAGATATCAAAATGAAATCGCATCGGCCTACGACATTCGTATCTACAACGTGATCTATACACAGAAGGAGAATTTTAGGTCTTGGTCATCTAACCTTCGCTCATCCGAATTGTACTGGATTGGAAGCAGCCTTACGCTTATCGGCGAGGTTGGTGAGGCGCAATATTATTATGACTCCGCAATATCTGCTGCGGAAAAAGAGAACATTCCAGGGACAGTTGTGACTGTTCGGAGAGAGAAAGGAAACTCCCTGTTCCTCGATAGCCCCAATCAGGACCTGGAGAAGGCAAGGTCGGCTTATCTGGAAGCGATTAAAGTTGTCTCCGGGCAAACCTCCTACAACTCGAGAACTTTCTACGTCAGTCTGGTGTCCGAACTTGTGAGCGGAGAATTGTTGTACGGGAGTTACCAGTGCGGTCGGTCCAACGTTGATATGACCAATTTCATGTTCGGGACGTTGAGTAACGCCGGTGTTCCAGTCAAAGGTCTCTACGATTTGTTCAATCAGAACGTAGAGACCTCGAGACCAAGGGCGGCGCTTGCATCTTCCCCTTGCAACTATTCCATCCCCAGGCACTCGTATTTTAAGTAGACGGCGGCGCCTTCCGCCTTTCCTGAGGCTCTAGTCGCCAAGATTGAACAGCGTAGAGGGATCGGCAACGACCGGCGGCCCATAGAAGGTCAGCCGCACCGCCTCCATGATCAGAAGCGGCGGCGCCATTTCACCGGCGAGCGTGGTGATCCAGTCCTGGAGTTCGTGCACCTTGTCGGCGTTTGCGGCCGAGAGATCCGTCGCCTCGGACGGATCGGCGGCCAAATCGAACAGCTCGACCTTCGAGGGCAGGGCTGCCTTCCACACGAGCTTCCAATCGTCCTTGCGCACCGCTCCTGAGAGCGGATCGACATTGTAGACGAGGTCCTTGCGTGGCGACGGCTTGCCTTCGCTTAAAGTTGGCCAGAGGTTGATGCCGTCGAGCGGCTTGTTCTTGCCAAGCGCTGCGCCGGCGATCGCCGCAAGCGTCGGGTACATGTCGACGACATGAACCATGCCGGTGACTTCCCCCGGCTTGATCCTCTCCGGCCAGTTGGCAAGGGCGACGACGCGGGTGCCGCCCTCGTAGAGCGTGCCCTTGCCGTCGCGATACGCGCCATTGCTTGCCGGCAATCCGCCGCTGAGCTTGCTATCGCCGGCAAAGAGCGAACTCGTTTCGGACGGCGAGATCTTTTCATTCGATATCTCTAATATCTACATCTTCCGGTAGCGCCGTCAATCGAATCAGCCATGGTGACAGAAGCCACATGCGTGCGGAGGGGTTGTTCCCGAGGGCGCTCGCGGCAAGCCCGTACGTTGCATCGATAAATGCGGCCTATAATGATCCTTGTGCAGTGCGAAGCATAAATGTTGCGGCGCAAGAATTGCTTTTCAGTATTTCCTTATTTCTTAGTATATTTCCGGATTCGTCTTTCAACTTCAGGAATTATGTGCTCTCATAGGTTTAGTTGGAAGGAGGAAATGCCATGCTCTCATTCTTCGAGCATTTTGCACTTTTCGACGCCTTGATCGTTGCCGCGATCTGCACGCTGCTGATCCTGAGTTACTTCAGCCGCGAGGCTTGAGGCGGAAAGAGTGAGGGATCAGTGCCGTCGCGAGGAGAGGGGCGGCTGATGTCGCCCGGGCGCGTCGCCAGGGCTTCAGGCCATACCGGTTGCGGTGACATGCAGCCAGCGGGTCGGCTCGCCGTCGTAACCGCCGCCATCGGCCTCATCGATTTGGATCTGCGACCAACCGGCTTGCCCGAAGCAGGCGCTGAGCCACGCCGCTGACGGATAGTTGTAATAGCGGCCGAAACGGTCGTAGCCTTCCATCTCGCCAGCCTTGAAGCTCGCCTGCAACAGGCCGCCCGGCCTCAGGGCGTGGCGGATGCGGGCCAGCACATCGGCGAGCTCTGCGCGCGGCACATGCAGCAGCGACGCCTCTGCCCAGATGCCGTCGAAGCGATCTTGCCAGTCGATCTCCTGAAACCTGATGACCTCGACCTTCCGCCCGATCCGCGCTTCCGCCTCCAGCGCCAGCTCTTTCGAGCCGTCGCAGGCGGTGACGTCGAGGCCACGCTCCAACATCGTGTGGCTGTCGTGCCCGCCGCCGCAGCCGAGATCGAGTACGGCGGCGCCGGGTGCAAGCTTGCGCATGAAGGCGGCTAGCCGGGCGGTCGGCGCAAGGCGTTCACGGCTTGCATAGGTCGTGGCATTGTCGCGGTAGAAGGCGAGGGTGTCGTCGAGGGGCGGGTTTGCCATTCCATTTTTCTCTGCGGCGGAAGTTCTGACCATTGCTGTTCGCGTGGAACCAGTCGACAGCGGCGATCCATGCAGCTTTCAGATAGCGGGACGTGTCGCGAATCTGATCTGGTGGGTCGAGTACGAGATCAACAGGGCGAGCGGGATTTGCATCGTTTGCAAGGCGTTGCCCGAAAGTGCCGGCGTTTACTCCGATTGTTACAAGTAGCCGCCGCAAACCGTTCTTGCCGCCCATGTCATTGCGCCCGATCCGTGCCGATGAGCGGCAGCGCCCGCAGCATGTTTCTGATCGCGATCGCGTCCCATGGCAGGTGTTCGGTGATGCCGAGCCCCACGACCTCTGCCTCGGCTGCCACGTCATTCAGCAGGCGAACGATCTGCGGAATGGTCATACGCCCCTGCGGGATGCCGGCGAAGGCACCGGGGGCGGCGTCCGGTCGCGAAAAGTAGAGCGAACGTAGTGTCGCCGGATCGAGGACGTCGAGGTCGAAATGGATGGCGACATGCCGCGCTCCGGAGGAACGCAGCCAGTCGATCACCGGTTTGCTCGTGTCGATCAGTTCGGACGGTGTCGCCATGTTGAGCCCGAGGCGGTCGACGGTCGCCCGTTCCGCCGGCGACATGTCGTAGAGCCCCGCATACATCACCCTTTCGGCTTTTATCGGCCTTTTGACCCTTCTGGTAAAATCCGCGTCGCCTTCGCCCATCAGCTGGGCGAGCACCATGGTATGCGCATGCGTGCTCTGGTCCGTCGTCCTGATATCCGGATGGGCGTCGACCCAGAGAACCGCGAGATCGCCTTGATAGCGCTCGTTGAGATAGGCAAAGGGCGCAAGGTCCACGGCGCAGTCGCCGCCGAGCACGACGATTTTGTCCGGCGCTTCGCGCTTCAGGATCTCTTCTGCCGCATCGAGCTGGTGGAGGATGGCGCTGCGGGCGACGATGCCCTCCTCCAGAGGAAGTTTGGCGCCGTCCGGTTCCGGCACCTCGACCGTTGCCACCGGTCCGGAGGCGGCCGGCGCCAGAAAGGCGAGCAGCTGCGCACCGAAATGATAGGCTTCCAGCGTTCCGCCCTGCCATTGCGGGATCTGCAGACGTAGGGTTTTTCCGCTCACTGTTCTCTCCTGCCGAAGGTCTCTCCTGCCGAGTTTGGCGACAGACTAGACGAAGATTGCGGCAGGCGGAGAAAAATGTCGGCCGGCATCCGCGAAACCGGCCGATCAACAGGCCAGCCGCTTCCGCGTAAGCGCGATCCCATGGCACGTCGAGCGCATGTTCGGGTGGCACTGAGCCACCCGATGCGATCGATCTGCGATGAACTTCCGGGCGGACGTCCGCCTCGCCGCCGCCACCCAACGATCGGGTGTCAAGGGCACGAATTCAGCTCGATCAGCCAGACGAGACCGGCAATTCTTACGGTCTCACTTGGCGGCCTGGGTGGCGCCAAGCAGGTAGTCTCCGTCCCAATGCCAGATCTGCTTGTCGTCGACCGTGACCTTGACGATCGCCTGGAATCCGGCGAGCGTACCGCTGCCGGCATGGAATGCACAGGTTCCGAGCGGCGGCTTGGCCGTATCGTAGACGACGCAGTATCCGACCGCCGAGTCTCCATTTCCGACAGCGATGACCGCCGCGCTGCTGGAGAAAAGGGGATTGGCGATCACCGGCCCGTAGTAGAGGATCTTGGTGCCCACCGGGATCGCCTCAAGGTTCGATTCCGTAATGGTGCAGAAGCTCGGGGTGTCGCCGGAGAACTGGCTGCACTCCTTCGAGATCTTGAGGGGTTGCGTCGCGGGTGCTGCGGGCGCCGCGGACGCCACGGATGTCAGCGCCAGGATGGCGCCAGCCGACATGGTTAACAGTCTGCTCATGGCCTAGTCCCTCCGGTCGAATGAGGGCCGAAATTCTACTCTTGATCTCCTGCTCCGGCAATTTGCCACTTTGAATTATAAGGGCGCTGGTCTCCGCCGCCGGCCTGTTCCGAAATCGTCGCCGAGGGGCAACGTCACGCCGGTCGAGCCATCCCAAAGGGGGCCGGCGAAAGGCCATCCCGCAAAGCGCCGCTCTGCGAGATGGAAGGGCGACGGCATCATCTCTACTGCTTGCCGGTCGAAAGCTTGTCCATCACCTCGTCAAGATTGAAGCTCGCCGGCTTCTGGCGGATCGGGAACTCCTTGAAGCTTTCCAGCCACTTGCCGACGATCGCCTGCGAGGGCACGAGCAGGAAGGCGCGTTCGGCCATCCAGCGGTCATATTCGAAGGATTCCGGTCCGCGCTCGAAGGGGTCCGCCCGCATGTTGAATATCCAGGGCAAGCGCAGGTTGGTGAACTCACGCTGCCAGACGCCGATGCCGGTGTGTTCCTGGATCTTGAAGTTGAGCTTCCAATCCTGCACCCGGACCGCCACGAGTTCGCCGTCGTCGTTCCAGTAGAGGAACTCGCGGCGGGGACCATCGGCCACTTCGCCGCGGAAGAAGGGCATGAGGTTATAGCCGTCGAGATGGACCTTGAAGGTCTTGCTGCCGGCCTGGTAGCCGGTCAGGCACTTGGCAACGATGTCCGTTTCGCCGGCGGCCGCACAGAAGGTCGGGATCAGGTCGTAGTGCGAGAACATCTCGTTATAGATCGTGTTCGGCTTGATGACGCCCGGCCAGCGGATCAGCATCGGCACGCGGTAACCACCTTCCCAGTTGGTGGCCTTTTCGCCGCGGAAGGGCGTGGTGCCGCCATCCGGCCAACTCATCACCTCGGCGCCGTTGTCGGTGGTGTAGATGACGATGGTGTTTTCAAGGACGCCGAGATCCTCGAGCTTCTTCAGCAGTTCGCCGACATGCCCGTCGTGCTCGACCATGCCGTCGGGATAGAGGCCTTTGCCGGTCTTGCCTTGGGACTCCGCCTTCAGATGCGTGAAGATGTGCATGCGGGTGGAGTTGAAGTAGCAGAACCACGGTTTCTGGGCGTTGTGCTGGCGATCGATGAAATCGAGTGCTGCCGCCAGGAACTCGGTGTCGACCGTTTCCATGCGCTTCTTCGTCAGCGCGCCGGTATCCTCGATCCGCCCGTCGGCATAGGAGTGGATGACGCCGCGCGGGCCGAAGCGCTTGGCGAAATCCGGGTTCTTCGGGTAGTCGGGGTTTTCCGGCTCTTCTTCGGCATTCAGATGGTAGAGATTGCCGAAGAACTCGTCGAAGCCGTGAGCAGTCGGCAGGAACTCGTCCTTGTCGCCGAGGTGGTTCTTGCCGAACTGGCCGGTGGCATAGCCCTGCACCTTCAGGAGCTCGGCAACCGTCGGGTCTTCCGCCTGCAGGCCGAGATCGGCGCCGGGCAGGCCGACCTTGGTGAGGCCTGTGCGGATCGGCGACTGACCGGTGATGAAGGCGGCGCGGCCGGCGGTGCAGCTCTGCTCGGCATACCAGTCGGTGAACATTGCGCCCTCATTGCCGATGCGGTCGATGTTGGGGGTGCGGTAGCCCATCATGCCACGGTGATAGATGCTCGGATTGAACCAGCCGATATCGTCGCCCATGATCATCAGGATGTTGGGTTTGCCGCCCGTGCCGGCGGCGGGTGCCGTCGATTGCTGCGCATGCGCTGCGGGTGCGGAAACCGTGAGCGCTGCCGCCGCAAGCGCGCTGCCGCCGAGCAGGAGGTCGCGGCGGCTGACACTCAAGTGCGGCTCGTCCTGGAGTTGCTCGTTCTGTTCGGGATGTTCGGATACCGGATGCTTGTTCATGGCACATCGCTCCATATCGCCAGAGGGGATCGAGACCTGGGTGCCGGACAATTGCTGCGATCGGGATCGGGCCGAGGGCAAATCATGCGGCACATGAAAGTGCTACAGCTGCCGCTTTGCGTCCGGTCGGGCGCACGGCGCTGTCATGAAAGACAATCGGTGGACGCGTGACTGTGCGCCCGGTCTGGTGAAGGGGCAAGGATGTAACAGTTACGCTCCGCCTTGCATTGCGGCGAGCCGCGTGGCATTCGGCGCAAACTGACGTAGCGTCAGGTGCTGGACGTGACGTGCGCGAATGCCGAAAAGGCCGAAAAGTGCACGGAATTAGGTCAATAATATTGACATAAATTAGCGGTCATGGTCCTGTCGCTTCACCGTCGAGAGCATCCCGCCTTCAAGTGGGATCGCTTGAAGCGGAAAGATGCTCTAGAACGAAAATGTCTGGGCTCCTTCGTGCGTTCACCCGAACGCACGGCGCTCTAAAATGACGCGGGAGGAAGCGGAGAACCGCTTTCCGCATATAATCTCTGAGGAAACGCCCCATGCTGGATTGGGAACACATATTCGCGACGCGCTCGAGCCGGATGCGCGCCTCGGAAATCCGCGAGCTGTTGAAACTGCTCGATCGCCCCGACATCATCTCGTTTGCCGGCGGCATTCCCGATCCTGCGCTGTTTCCGGACGCCGAGTTCAAGGACGCCTATGCGGAGATCTTTTCCGGCCCGGCCGTGAGCGCCGCGCTGCAATATTCGGTGAGCGAAGGCTACAAGCCGCTGCGCGAATGGCTCGCCAAGCAGATGGAAGCCATCGGCATTCCTGCCGGCGTCGATAACATCTTCATCACCTCGGGTTCGCAGCAGGGCCTCGACTATCTCGGCAAGCTGTTCCTGTCGCCGAAGGATACCGCACTTGTCACCTGGCCGACCTATCTCGGCGCGCTGCAGGCCTTCAATGCCTACGAGCCGACCTATGACCAGCTGAACCCCAACGGCAACCGCACGCCGGAAGCCTATCGCCAGGCCGCATCGGAAGCCGGCGGTCGCGTCAAGTTCGCCTATCTCTCGGCGGATTTCGCCAACCCGACCGGGGAGACCGTTGACCGGGCAGGGCGCGAGCGCATGCTTGCGCTCGCCGAAGAGCTCGACATCGCGCTCATCGAGGATGCGGCCTACCAGTCGCTGCGCTATGACGGCGAGCCGGTGCCGCCGATCCTGGCGCTGGAAATCGCGAAGAAGGGCGACATCAACAGCGCCCGCACGATCTATTGCGGCTCGTTCTCCAAGACGCTGGCGCCCGGCCTTCGCGTCGGCTGGGTCTGCGCCTCGGAAAAGGTGATCCGCAAGCTGGTGCTCCTGAAGCAGGCGGCCGATCTTCATTCCTCGACCATCAACCAGATGGCGATCTGCACGGTTGCCGAGCGCGGGTTCGATGAGCAGGTGGCCAAGATCCACAAGGTCTACAAGCAGCGTCGCAACGCCATGCTGGCAGCGCTTTCGAAGTATATGCCCGAGGGTGTTTCCTGGACGAAGCCGGAAGGCGGCATGTTCGTCTGGGTGACGCTGCCGAAGGGCATGGATGGCGCAGCGCTGCTCGCAAAATCGATCGAGACGGCCAAGGTCGCCTTCGTTCCCGGCCGCGCCTTCTTTGCCGATGGCTCGGGTGAAAACACGCTGCGTGTCTCGTTCTCCTGCGCCAACGACAAGATGATCGACGAAGGCATCCGCCGCCTCGGCGACCTCATCCGCGGCGAGGTTTCGCTGGCCGCTTGAGGCTTTGAGCTTTCTTTATCCAGATAGCGCGCCTCCGTGGGCGCGCTATTTTTTGGCGTGTGCTCCCAGCCAAGTGCGGGAATGGCCCGCTGCATCCGGCTGTGCAAGAAAACTGGGGCTAAAAGACCAGCAAGTCCGCCAATTGCAGGGTCGCTCCGAGGCCAACCAGGAGGACGCCGAGCTTTGCCCACCAGCCGAGTTGTTGTGACCTGCGTATTGTCTCGATAAAATTGGCTATCACGACCAATTGCGCGGCTTCTTCCTTGCTTTTCAGGTCTTCCTGATCGAAGTCGACCATCTTGCTGGATGCTTCGTCGAATTTGGTTTGCAAGGTGGCGAGTGCCACCTGGGTCAGTGGTGTCTGTTCCTGCGAAAGCAGTTTGAGGACGCCGCCGAGCAGCGTCGTGAGCGTTCGCACGTTCCGGTAGGCGCCGAGGCTTACCTGTCGGGCCACGCTCTGCAAGTCACCCTGCATGGCGGCGAAACTGGCTGCCTGATCGTTAAGGCGCTTTCCGGAGAGCAGATCGTAGAACAGCGCTGCCAAACCCGCGATCTCGATCGCAAGGCCAGTGGCCCCAACTCCACCTGTGGTGAAATCCATCTCGCGTGCTCCCCCACCTGCGTTGCGACGAACGGTATTCTATAGGGCTCCGGCCAAATCATAAGTTGTCCAAATGGGTGGCTGGATACTACCTTCGGGTTAGTCGAGCACGGGGATATCGGCACTGAGACTTGCTGGCCGCCGGCTGTGCCCGGATTGCACGGGTGGCGGGAGTGCTCTATAGGAAGCCTGTGAAATGGCCGGACCTATCCCGGCCACGTAAGCGTTAACGTCACTCAACGCGTATGATCGAACGGCTTTTGCGGCTTCGATCTGCGCGACTCTGTCCTGCGGATCGAGGTTTTTAAGCCCCCAAAGGACGCACATGGACAATCTTCTCGACTATTCTCATCTTTCGCCGCCTCGGATCGAACGGGTTCGTCATGAGCTCCGGCGTCGCTCGCTCGTCGTTTCCGGTATCGAGCGGGTAACACCCGGCATGCTCAGGATCACGCTGTCGGGCGACGACCTTGCGGATTTCGTCAGCCTCGGCGCCGACGATCATATCAAGGTGTTCGTACCTGGCTCCGACGGCGATGAAGAGCGCCGGGATTACACCCCGCGGCGCTACGACAACGGCGCGCGCATTCTGGCGCTCGATTTCGCGCTGCACGAGGCGGGCCCGGTGACGGCCTGGGCGATGAAGGCTGAGGTCGGCGACCGGCTCGAGATCGGCGGGCCGCGCGGCTCGGCTGTCGTGTCAGGCGATATCAGGCGCTTGCTTTTGATCGGCGACGAAACGGCGCTGCCGGCAATCGGGCGGCGGATCGAGGAGGCGCAAGCCGGCCAGAACATCACCAGCATCGCTGTTGTCACGGGGCCGGACGAACGGCAGACCTTCCGCACGGAGGCGGTGCTTGCCACCCATTGGGCCTATCGTCCGCTAGAACAGGCGAACGATCCGACGGCGCTGCTCTCGGTCGTAAGGTCCGTACCCCTCGAACCCGGCACCTTCGTCTGGATCGCCGCCGAGGCGGCGGTGACGCGGGCGATCCGCGCTCACTTCGTCGAGGAGCGCGGCCTGCCGCTTCCCTGGCTGAAGGCCTCCGGATACTGGGTGAAGGGGAGGGCCGACAGCACGGAGAAGTTCGAATAGGCGGCGAGCAACGGAGGGCCACCGGTTTGAGCGGCCGCGCGGCCCTTCCTCCGCGGCGGCGCCCCCTTGTCACCGGGGCGCGGCTCAGGCGCCACCCAAAGGGCGCAAAGCCCGGAAAAGTGTGAAGCGCTTCCTGCACGCAATTGCGTTGCCTTGGAGAGTCAGGTCATTTCGCATCGTTCGATGCGACGGCGATTTGATTCCGGTGGACCGTGATTGCCCGTTGCTTCCGGCGGTTCATTTCGAGGGGTAGGGCAGGTTTGGACCTCAACGACGAGACAAACGACGAGACAGGGCAATCCGATCAGCCGACGCCGCGCATGTATGCCTGGGCGCGCAATTCCGCCGCCTATCGCCTGCACCGCCAGATGCTGACGGAAAAGCAGCTCTTCGACGCGATCGCGCGCAAAGCCAAGGAGAAATTCGAGGATATCAGCGGCGGCGGCCGTGACTTTCGCCTATGACAACGGTGCGCTCGACGATCGGGCCTATGCCGAGATCAAGACCCGCTCGGGCATGCGCGGCGGCAAGTCCAAACGGGCGATCGCACAGAAGCTCTCTGAGAAGGGTATCGCCAAAGGCCACGTCGTTGCGGCCGTGGCGGAGGCCGACGATCTCTATGCGGCGGTGGTTCTCGCCCGCAAGCGCGCCTTCGGGCCGTTCCGCAAGGCGGAGCTCGACGAGAAGCGCGTGTCAAAGGAACTCTCCGCCTTTGCCCGCGCCGGCTTCAGCTTCGAACTGGGTAAACGTGTGTTCGCGATGGCGTTTGATGAGGCCGAGGAAATCCTGCTTGCGGGGCGCTTGCTCTGAGGCTTCGCTACTGCATGTTTCCTTTAATCGTAGCCGATTAAAGGACAAAACATGCAGCAATTCAAAGCCCTACAGCGACCTTTGCGCGTCTGATAAGACGCGCGGCGCTGTAGGCATTCGTGGCCCGCATCATCGCGTCGCTTGCCCTGGTCGGCCAATGCGCCCGGAAAGCGAGCAGAGGCTGGCGTCTCGTCGACGGCGCGTCAGCGTATCAGACGCGCTTCAACGCCGGATCGTCGAGGGCGGGATTGTAAAACAGCGAGAGCGTCAGGCTGCGGGCGATGCGCTCGGCCGTTGCCATGAACCAGGCCTTGGCCTCAACGTTCGGGGCGATGTCATCGAGTGTCGCGGAGAATAGCTCCAGCCATTTCGGGAAGAGATCCGCCGTCATGTTGGCGACGCCGATATGCGCCTGCACCGGCTTGCCGCCATAGGCGCCGTTGCGGAAGGCAACCGCCGACCAGAAGCTCTTCATCTTGTCCATGTGTTCGGGCCAGCGCCCGGAAAGCCGGGCGTCAAAGACAGGGCCGAGCTCGGGATGCGAAAGCACCCGGCCGTAGAAGGTGTCGACCAGGCGGCTGATGAAAGCGTCATCGATGCCGATCGCCTTCATCTCGGCTTCCGCACGTTCGCGGATCGCCGCGACATCGGCGGCGCGGCCCTGCAAGTCGTTGTCCATCTCGTTTCCTTGGCTTTGGTTGCGACCATATAGGCACTCGCGGTGCTGGCGCCAAAGGCCGGGTGGGCGGTTGCGGCAATCTGTCAGAGGCAGCGGGGGCCGCACCGGCCCGGTTCCTCCCTCACGCGCACCCGACCGGAGGAAAACGAGGGGAGGTGCCGGGTTCGCCAAAGCAGGCGGCGCAAAAGTGCGCAGCGGTTTTGCGACAGCGACAAGCGACAAGCCAAAATCTTAAAGCGCAGGGAGCGGATCTGAGAGATCGCGACGCGCTTCAGGGCGCGCTGTTGCCGCCTTCATCCACCTTCGCGCGCCCGTGGCATGAATGCGCGTCGTTGCAACGGACGCAGGTTTGCTCGTCGTAACTGTTACGTACTTGGACATGCACCTCCCCAGGCGCATCATCCGCGCGGTCCTAAACAAGCAGTTCATTTCTGATCGCCTTAACAAGGAGAGTACGATGAGCATGCGTGACGGTAACAAGGCCATTCCTGCGGTAGCCGATAATGGGGCAACGGACGTCAGTCGCCGCGATCTGCTTTTGAGCGGCACGCTCCTTGCGGCCGCATCGCTGGTGGCGAGCGGCGCTTCGGTGAGCCCGGCCAGGGCCCAGCAATCCTCTTCTTCGAGCGGCAAGCCGCCGAACATTCTCGTCATCTTCGGTGACGATATCGGCATTCCCCAGATCAGCGCCTATACGATGGGCCTGATGGGCTACCGCACGCCCAACATCGACCGTATCGCCGCCGAAGGCGCGATCTTCACCGACAGCTACGGCCAGCAGAGCTGCACCGCGGGCCGTGCCTCCTTCATCCTCGGCCAGGAACCCTTCCGCACCGGGCTCTTGACCATCGGCATGCCCGGTGATCCGCACGGCATCCAGGACTGGATGCCGACGATTGCCGACGTCTTGAAGACCAAGGGCTATTCGACCGGACAATTCGGCAAGAACCATCTGGGCGACCATGACGAGCACTTGCCGACGGCCCACGGCTTCGACGAATTCTTCGGCAACCTCTACCACCTGAACGCCGAGGAGGAGCCGGAGGGCTACTTCTATCCGAAGGATCCGGAGTTCAAGAAGAAGTACGGGCCCCGTGGCGTCATCAAATCGAGCGCCGACGGCAAGATCGAGGATACGGGCGAGCTCAATACCAAGCGCATGGAAACCGTCGACGAGGAGTTCCTGGCGGCCGCCAAGGATTACATCGATCGGCAGGTCAAGGCCGACAAGCCGTTCTTCTGCTGGTTCAATTCGACGCGCATGCACGTCTTCACGCATCTGAAGAAGGAATCGCTCGGCAAGACCGGCAAGGGCATCCATGCGGATGGCATGGTGGAGCATGACGGCCATGTGGGCCAGCTGCTGCAGCAACTTGACGATCTCGGCATCACCGACAACACCATCGTGCTCTACACCACCGACAATGGCGCGGAGATTGCGCTCTGGCCGGATGGTGCCATGACCATGTTCCATGGAGAGAAAGGCACCACCTGGGAAGGTGGCTTTCGCATTCCGATGATGGTGCGCTGGCCGGGCGTGGTAAAGCCGGGCACGCAGATCAACGAACCGGTGACGCTGATGGACTGGATGCCGACCTTTGCGGCGGCGGCAGGCATCGCCGACGTCAAAGAAGAGATGAAGACCGGCTTCAAGGGCACGTCGAAGACCTTCAAGGTGCATCTCGACGGCTATGACCTGACGCCGCTGTTGAAGGGCGAGGCGGAGACGCCACCACGGGACTCCGTCTATTATTTCGACCAGGGTGGCAACTTGAACGCCATCCGCTGGAACGACTGGAAGCTGAGCTTCGCCATTGCCAGCCACGGAAATATCGCGACGGCGACCCGTGAGGTGCCGAGCTGGGCGCTGATCTCCAATCTGCGTATGGATCCTTACGAAAGGGGCATGGAAGAGGGTGGTGGCGCCATGGACTTCCTTGCCCGCAACATCTGGCTGCTGGTGCCGATCCAGGGCAAGATCAAGGAGTTCTTCGCCGATTTCAACGATTACCCGTTCCAGACCGGCAGCGCGCTGAATGCCAGCGGCATCAACTATGGCCTGCTCGCGCAGCAGTCGGCGATGAAGCGGCTGAATGAGCTGGAGCAGTTGTCCCCGCGTTAAACGGAACGCGACCCCGCCGCCGGCGAGTGCTGGCGGCGGCAAGCCCTCGTTGGGGGCGACGTGCACGCCAACAGTCCTGTTCGCGTGCGCCTCCGATGGCTGCAAGCACTGCGGAATGCCGCGCGCAATCGAGAAAGAAACGGGAGAGTGGCATGAGCCTGCGGATTTTGCGTGCCCTTGCGGTGCAGACGGCAGTCCTCGTGGCGTTGCCGACGATGACGATGGCTCAGTCCGTCTTGACGCAAGCTTTACGCACGAGCGAGAGCCAGGAGCCGGCGCTCGTGCATGCCGACCAGCAGACGGCTGCGCAACAGAAGCTCGTGGCGCTCTATGACAAGCTCGGCAAGCGGCCGAACATCGTCTGGCTCGTCGTCGACGACATGGGGTACGGTGATCCGGGCGCCTACGGTGGCGGCGCGGCGATCGGGGCGGCGACACCCAACATGGACAGGCTGGCGCGTGAGGGCCTGAGACTCACCTCGGCCTATTCGCAACCCACCTGCACACCGACCCGCTCGGCGATTCTCACCGGCCGCCTTCCTGTTCGCACCGGCCTTACCCGGCCGATCCTTGCCGGCGACAGGATCACCAAGAACCCCTGGGCCGATGAGATCTCCCTGCCGACACTTCTCGGCGGGGCAGGATACAAGACCGTGCTTTCCGGCAAGTGGCACGTCGGCGAAAGCGAGGGCATGCGTCCGCATGAGGTTGGCTTTGATGAGTTCTACGGCTTCTACGAGGCCGAGAAGGAAATCACCCAAGGGGTCGACAAGCGCCGCTATCCCGATCTCGTGCTCAATCCCGAGCGGCTGGCGATGCTGAAGAAGACCGGCTCAAGCTCGGCGCTGGTGCAGGCGACGAAGGGCGGGCCGGTGACGGAGGTCGAACAGATCGACAGCATCGAGAAGATGGCCGAGGGCGACCGGATGCTGAAGGAGTTCACAGTCAAGAGGATCGGGGAACTTGCTGCCGGCACCGCGCCGTTTTTTCTGGAGCATTGCTTCATGAAGGTGCACGCCGACAACTTCGCCTCGAAAGCCTTCGAGGGGAAGAGCGGAGCCAAATATCCCTACAAGGACGACATGGTGGAGGTCGATGCCTATATCGGCGAAATCGTCGCGGCGCTCGACAAGGCGGGCGTGCTCGACAACACCTTCATCTTCGTCACCTCCGACAACGGTCCGCAACTCGACGGCTGGCCGGACAGCGGATACACGCCTTTTCGCGGCGCCAAGGGCTCGGCCTGGGAAGGGGGTATCCGCATTCCGGCGATCGCCTACTGGAAGGGCATGATCAAGCCCGGCCGCGAGAGCGACGAGCTCTTCGATCTGATGGATCTCTTCAACACCTCGCTCAGCGTCGCCGGCATCAAGGACAAGGTACCCACCGACCGCTACATCGACGGCATCGACCAGACCTCCTTCCTCCTTGCCGACGACGGTCGGTCCAACCGCGAGAAGGTCTTCGTCTGGAACGAGCAGAACCTGATGGCGATGCGGATGTATGAATACAAGATCCACGTCAAGGTGGTCGAGACCAAGGCGCAATGGCTGAACATCGACATGACGACCGTCAGCGACGTCGGCCTCGCGCCCTGGCTCTTCAACCTTTACGTCGACCCCAAGGAGGAATATCCGGTCGGCCACCGGATGAATGCCTTCCTGGCGTCGATGGCCGCCGAGATGAAGGGCCATGCCGCCACCTTCAAGAAGTATCCGCCGAAGAACATCGGGCTCGGACGGTGAGCAGCCGGCAATAGAATCCGAGCGAAGGGCTGATGGAGTTTGCGATCCTGCTGGTCGATGTCAGGCGATCGGTCGCTCCCCTCTTGAATGATGGTCCATGATTGCACGCAGCGGCATCTCGCCCTAGTTTCCCGCGAAACTTGTGGGAAGCGGACCATGCGAATTCGACTTGCTGCCAGCAACGACCATGCGGCGCTCTCAGCCATCGATACCGTTGCTGCGACCGATCCGAAGCGAAGCGAGGAGATCGCCGGCTGGATCGAGGCGGGCTGCTGCCATCTGGCCGAAGTCGATGGCGCGGTTGCCGCCTACGGCGTGCTGACGCACCACTTCTTCGGTCACGCCTTCATAGAGATGCTGATGGTGAGCGCCAGCCATCGCCGCCGGGGTCTCGGCGCGGCATTGATCGAGCATTTCCAGTCGCTGTCGTCGGGCTCGAAACTCTTCAGCTCGACGAACATGTCGAACCGTCCGATGCAGGAGCTGTTGATCCAGACAGGTTTCAAGCCGAGCGGCTATATCGACAATCTCGACGAGAACGATCCGGAGATCGTTTTCTTCAGCGCCCCCAGGCCGACCGAGGCTTGAGGAGACCGGCCGAGAGGACCGAAGCCGGTCTTAAGCGGCCGCGCCAAGCTGTGCGAGGTGGCCGGCAAGATCGGTGCCCCTGCCGGCGGCGTTGATCGTGTCGAAATATTCGTGCCAGCCGGATTGGGCGATGCCGGCGACGAGGGCTTCGAGCGCCGTTGCATCCGGGCAGCGCCAGACGGCGAAGAAGGTCTGCGATGCCGCATGCAGCTTCGACTGGTCGACCTTGCCGAAGGTGATGAGCTCGACGCCGAGCGCCGATAGTCCCGGCATGGCGGAACCGATCGCAGTCAGGAACTGCTGGCGTCCCTGATGGGGAAGGGCGAGCCACGCCGGCTTGGCGCTGTAAAGTTCTGTCAGGTAGTGAGGCATCGTCTGTATCGTCAGTCTGAATATTCGGGTGTCGGACGGTGAACCGTTTCATGCCGCTCTGGTTTCAGAGTCAACAGGACGGCTGTCGTTGGCTGTGGACTGCGATCCCCAACTTTTGAGCGGGAGCGCGCGCAGGCCGCCGCGCGCACGGATCTGGGCAAGAGGCGGGCGCGACGCCGAAGGTTGAGACGTTGCGGGTCTAGCGCCCGATCATTCGCTCCTGCATCTCCTCGCCGATGAAACAATTGTAGCCCTGGCCGTATTGTACCGGCCGCACCGGTGCCGGCGACAGGCGGCTGACCTCCAGCCCCGATATCTCGGTGACGAGCTTGTCAAGGATGGCTTCGGCGAACGCGCTTGTATCGGTGACCTTCACCAGGAAGGCGCCGTCGCCGCCGATCACGCATGCGCGGTAGTAGGCGTCGAGATCGGGAATGGAGGCGCCATCAGAGGCCGCGTGGGTCTTCAGCATGATCGGCAGGCCATCGATGACGATACCGCGGGCGACGGTGGAGTTGCGGGCGACGGGGGCGGGGACGCCCGAGTTGTTGGGGCCGTCGCCGGAGATATCGATGACGCGGCGGCTGGCCGAAAAGGGGCTGAAATCAAACAGGCGTCGGGTGAAGGCGAGCGCGTTGGAGATCGAGGTGAAGGCGATGCGGCGGAGCGGCTGCCGGCGCAGCAGTTCGGAATACTGCGCCGCGGTGCCGCGGCCGTCGATCAGCGTCCAGGGCGTGACCTGCACGGCCGAGCCGCCCCACTCGACATAGGTGACGGCAATGCGGCCGAGCGGGCCGTTTTCGATCGCCTTGATCAGCGCCGGCGCGAGAAAGGCGGCGACATAGCCCTGTCGCTGTAGCCGCTGCTCGTCGATCTCCATGGAATAGGAGACGTCGACGGCGAGCACCAGTTCGAGGTCGACGCGCAACGGCTCGGCGGAAGCGCTTCCGCAGAGAAGGCAGGCGCAGGCAAGAAGGGCCGATCCGAGCGTCATTGCAGCCGATACCGAACGCGAGCGGGAGGATCATGCTACGCGCAATCCGCCTTGGCGCAATGCGGTCAGTCGACCGCCCGTGGATTAAGTCCCCCAGTCAGCGGTGCAGCTTTTGCAGGAGCGGTTCCAAGGCCTCGATCAGCGGTTCGGGCGAAACCGGTTCGCCGCCTTCCGACCAGGCGTTCTGAAACTCGGCGATTTCCAGCCCGACGACCGCGCCTCGGGCGAGAACCGCGCAGGCTGCGCGCAAGTCATTAAGGGAGAGCCCGTCTTCATGCTGGTAATCGGTCGGGACGATGCCGGGGGTGAGCGCGTCGCAGTCGAGGTGGATATAGACGGGCCTGCCGGCGACGGCCTCGGCCAGCCTTTGCGGCAGGTCGGAACCCGGGCGGATATGTGGAATTCGCCTGGTCTTGATCAGGTCGGTCTCGAAGGGATCGAGGTCGCGCTGGCCGACGAGAACGACATTGCCGATCGAGAGCCCGTCGCCAAGGCCGGACTGCCAGAGGCCGCAGGGGCCCGACAGCGCCAGCCCGCCGAGATAGCCGGTGCTGCTGACCTCCGGCGTGTTCAGGTCGCCATGGGCGTCGAACCAGACGACGACGGCGTCGTTGTGGTGCCTGGCGACGGCCGGCAGCGTTGCCAGCGAGACGGCGCAGCGGCTCGTCGCGGCAAGAGAAAACGAGCCCCCCGCGTAAATCGTGTCCAGCCGATCGCGCATGCGCTGGAGTGCCGGCATCGCGGTTTCGAGTTCGACCGTCCAATGGCCGTTCAGCGCCGGCTCCGGCTCACCGATGACGACGGTTTCGAGGCCGAGCCTTTGCGCAAGGTGGGAGGCAACGGACTTGGCGCCGGGAATCGCAAGGTCGTTGTGGTCGCCGGCGCGACCCTGAAAACAGGTGAGGGCAATGGGCATCGATCACTCCAACTTGACTGGGGACCGAACGAAGCACAGCGGCCGTCGATTTGACAAGGCGGAAGCCGAACGGCGCAGGCGGATGCCTCCGTTCGGTCTTCCCTTCATGCCATCGCAGGGCCGCCCTTGCGCTGGCTGCTTTCTATCCGAACACCAGCGAGCGGTGCAGCTGCGCGCCGGCCCAGGCGCCGTCGCCGACGGCAAGCGAAACGGAATGGGGGACGCGGCCGACGTCGCCGCAGGCATAGGCGCCCGGTATGGTCGTTTCCTTGGCGGACGTCACCCGGATCTGCAGGCCCATCGGTGTCTCCTCGATCTCGCAGCCGAAGCGCTCGGCGATGTCGCTTGCGGGTGTCGTGCGGGTGGCGACGAAAAGGCCGGAAAAGGCAAGGCGGCGGCCGTCGGTCAGCACCACGTCGGCATGGCCTTCGAGCCTTGCGACCGGAGTTTCGTTGATGGCGACGCCGCGCCTGAGGAGATCGGCGCGCGCTTCGGCGTCGGGGGTGACAATGCCATTGGTGAAGAAGGTCACCGTGCCCCATTCGGGAATGAGCTGCGCCTGGTGGATCGACATCGGGCTTGCGGCAATGACGGCGATCTCGCCCTCATTCAGTTCGTAGCCGTGGCAATAGGGGCAATGGAAGGCGCTTCTTCCCCAGCGCTCGCTCAGCCCCTCGATCGCGGGCAGGCCGTCCTTGACGCCGGTCGCAAAGAGCAGGCGTCGGCCTTCATAGGAAGCGCCTTCTGCGGTCGTGACGACGAAGGCATCGTTCTCTCCGCTGGCTTTCTCGGCGCGGCCATCGACGAAGGTGAGCGTCGGATAGGTCAGCAGTTGCTTGCGCGCAGTCGCGGCGATCTCGGCCGGATCGATGCCGTCCTGGCCAAGGAAGCCATGGGAGTGGCTGGCGAAGCGGTTGCGGCGGATGCCCTCGTCGATGATCAGTACCCGCCGACGGGCACGCAGGAGCTGGAGGGCGGCGGCCATGCCGGCATAGCTGCCGCCGATGATGATGACGTCCTGTTGCATTGGTAAAGTCCTTTCGGTTGCGCGCAGGCCAGCCCACCGGTTCACGGAACCAGTGCGTCGACCCGAGCTTTGGGCAATGGAGTTCCAGCCGGAAAACCGCGCTACGCGGTTCCGGGATAACCGGATGTGTCGGGATCGATCACGTCATGACGTGACCGATATGCTGTTCTTATTGCGATCGAAGCCGGTGCCGCCTTGCGAAATCCTCGGCGAGGTCGGCGAGCGTCACATGGGCGAAGCGGTCGAGCAGCAGTGCCTCGGCTTCGGCAAAGGCGGTATCGAGCGCGGCATTGACCGCCTGCTCGACGAGGCATTCCGGCATCTCCTGCCGGTTGCCGATGGCAAAGATCGCGGGCTCGCCGAGCGTTTCGTGCAATTGCCTGAGCGTCACGGTCTTGAGGTCGGCGGTAATCGCCCAGCCGCCCGCATGGCCGCGGGCGGACGAGACGATGCCGGCATCACGCAGGAAGCCCATGGTACGGCGCACGACGACCGGATTGGTGCGCATGCACATGGCAAGCTCGTCGGAGGTCAAGGGTTCGCCGCGCTCGGCCATGTGGAGAAGCGCGTGAAGGACGGAGGAAAGGCGGCTGTCTTTTTTCATGTAACTTCAATTATTGCGAATCGTCACGCGATGCAAGGGGTGCTTGGGACGGGAGCGGGGGCAGGGAGTGTGGTGTCCGTGCGCCGTGGGCCCGGGTGCCAGGTGAAGGCGGGAGGCTCAGGCGTGGGTCTGGTTCTGCGCTCTTGCGACGATGACGATACCCAAAAGCGAAACGACCAGGCCGCCGGCCATGGCAAGGGAGAGCGGCTCGGAAAACATGACCCATGCCCAGATCATCGTTACCGGCGGGCTGAGATAAAGGATCGCGGTGACACGGGCAGGGGAGGATTTCCTGAGCGCGAGATAGTAGAGGCTCCAGGCGCCGAAGGTGGCGACGAAGACGAGCCAGAGGATGCCACTGATGAAGCCCGGATCGCGCACGGGGAGCACGCTGCCTTCGTGCCAGGCAAAGAGTGCGAAGATCGCGGCCGCCGATAGACACTGGATGCAAAGGCTCTGGTGGACAGGCATGGCACTGGCCGGACTGCGCTTCTGCAGCAGTGTCGCCAGCGCCAGCGACAGCGTGCCAAGCACCGGCAGGCCATAGGCCGAGAGCGGAACATCGCCCATATCCAGCGACCAGCCGGAGGCGATGAGCACGCCCGCAAGCCCGATGAACGAGCCGAGCCATTGTCGCGCCGTGAGCGCCTGGCCGAGGACCGGCCAGGAGAGGATGGCGACCGCCAGAGGCAGCATGTCGGCGATCAGCGCCACAAGGCCGGTCGGCACGCCATAGGAGATGGCAAGCGCAAAGCCCGCGAGATAGCCGGACATGGCAAGCGCGCCGAAGAGCATCTGCCGGCTTGCGTCCTTCCACCGGATCTTCGGCCCGATCGTCAGTGCGAAGGGCAGGAGCAGCAAGCCGGAGACGAGGCTTCGCCACAACAGGATCAGGAAGATCGGCGCGTGGTCGATCGCGAAGCGGATGCCGACGAAGCCGGCGCTCCAGGAGATGACCAGCGCCGCTTCGACGAGAACGAGGACAAGGATCGTCCGGAACCGGCTGGCCGGGTGATTGGGCAGCGCCGCGTAGTCGCTCATCGTTTCAGGCGTCCTATGTTCGTGGCGTTGCTGCTGCGAAGCCGGGTTCGGACGGAGGCCCGGCATTCCTGGCGCGACGGCTGCCCGGTATCGGCACTGTCAGGATGAACAGCGATCCGACGATCAGGGCCATGCCCACCCAGCCTTCGGCCGGCAGGCGTTCGCCGACGATGACGACAGCAAGGGCGGCGGCGATGACGGGTTCGAGCAGCGACAGCGTGGTCGCCATGGTGGCTGAGACGCGGGCGAGGCCGTAGGCGAAGAGCACGTAGGCTGCGAGAACCGGCACGAGGGCCATATAGAGACCGACGGCCATGTTGGTCCAAGAGGCAAGAAGCGGCGCGCCGGTGAAGGCGAGCACGGGCAACAGGAGCGTGCCGCCGACGCCGAAGATCGAGCCCATGGCGGCGCGCGGCGGGATCCCCGCTTGCATCAGCCGGCGCGCCACCCAGGCATAGAGCGCGTAGAGCAGGCCGGAGAGGAGGCCGAGCACGATGCCGTAAAAGACAGCGGTCGCGTTTTCAGCGCCGGCACCATCATGGCCGGCGCCTTCGGCAAGGCAGAGAAGCACGGCACCGGCAAGACCGGCGGCAGCACCCAGCAGCCACCGGGTCGTCAGCCTCTGGCCGTCGAAGATCCGCTCGATGAGGGAGGCGGCGAGCGGCGCCGAGCCGATCGAGATGACCGTGCCGATGGCAACGCCGGCGAGATGCATGGAGCTGTAGAAGGCGAGCGGATAGACCGCGACCGAGAGCGAGCCGATGAGAAGCATCGGCCATTGCGCGGCGATCCGCCGGCTGTTCCTGAGGATCGAGCGAGAGGCGGTGAGCGCCAGCAGCAAGCCGCCAAGGCCCATGGCAACGGCGCCTATGCCGAGCGGGCCGACGCCCTTGGCGAATGTGGCGGTGGTGCCGGTCGTTCCCCAGATGGCCGAGGCGAGAAGGACGCAGGCGATGCCGACGAAGGAGCCGGACGCTTGGGCTGCAGAATTCTTGGAGGTCATAGCTGGTCCATGATCGAGATGGCGATCCTGCGCGCGGACTTCAGCCGCGCATCGTGGCCGTCGAGGCCGGCGCGCGACATGGCGCCTTCGAGCAGGAAGGAGAGGTGTTCGGCGGTCTCGTCGATCGCGGCGCCCGCGTCGGGCCGCATTTCGCGCAGATACTGTTTGAACAGCATTTCCACCTCGTCCTTCTGCGAGGCGACGATGGCGCGGGCGGGATCGCCGACGGAAAGCTCGGCGGCGGCATTGAGCAGCCCGCAACCGCGAAAACCCCAGCTATAGGCCATCTCGGCGTGATCGACATAGCTGTCGAAGATCGCCAGCACCCGTTCTCGTGGGGTTGCCGCGCCTGCCAAGCGCTCGCGATAGAGTTCCTGCCATTCGGAATGGCGGGCTTCGACATAGGCGTTCACCAGATCGGTCTTGGACGAGAAGTTGTTGTAGAGGCTCATCTTGGCGACGCCGGCATGCGCCGTGATCGCATCGATGCCGGTCGCGCCGACCCCATCGCGATAGAACAGTTCGGCTGCCGCCTTCAGCAGGCGCTCGCGCGCCGGCGCTTTTTCGCTCATCGGTTTTCTCCAAGTGAATAGGTAGACCGATCTACCTATTAGGCAGAAATGTCAAGAGCCGACGTCTCGATGCGTTGATTTGGAGGGTTTCCGTATCGGGAATTTTGCCGATGTAACTGCTACGTACTTCCGTCCCGCATCGGCAAAGTCTTTACTTCGCCGTAGCACCTGCGGCTGGACAAGCCGCCGGGTACATAATCACGCTGCAGCCTGGTCGTTCTGTAGCCGAAAGTGAGGTTGGAAATGTTCAGAACAGCAATTGCGGTGCTTGCGCTTCTTGCTGGCACGGTCAGCCTGCCGGCACAAGATCTGTCACCCGAAAGCCTTCAGCGCCGCGCCATCGAGCGCCGGGCAACGGAAGCGGTGATCTGGGGCATGCCGGCGGTCAATGCCGACCTGATGCTGCAGACGATGCTTTCGACGACCAAGGCCAAGGTCAACGAGATCGTCTACTGGTCGAAGCCGGTCAACTGGAAGAACCAGACGCTGACGCCCAACCCGGACTCGATCTATTTCATGTCGTTCTGGAACCTGAAGGACGGACCTATCGTCATCGAGATCCCGCCGGCCGAAGGAGGATCGATCGCCGGCAACATCGTCAACGCCTGGCAGATGCCGCTGGAAGACGCGGGGCCCTATGGGGCGGACGAGGGCAAGGGCGGCAAGTACCTGTTGCTGCCGCCCGACTATATGGGCGAGGTGCCGGAAGGCTTTTTCGCGCTCCGGTCCGATACGTTTACCGGCTTTGCACTGCTGCGCTCCAACCTGAAGAGCCATGCGGACGCGGATGTCGAAAAGTCGGTCGCCTATGGCAAGAAGATCAAAATCTACCCGATGCCTGTCACTGACAAGCCGCCGGCGACCACCTTCACCGACGCCTATGACGTGCTCTACGACGCCACCATCCGCTTCGATGCCAGCTTCTTCGACAACCTCAACCGCATCGTGCAGACCGAACCGTGGCTCGAGCGTGACCGGGCAATGATCGACCAGTTGAAGACGCTCGGCATCGAGAAGGGCAAGCCCTATCAGCCGAGCCCGGAGACCAGGGCGCTCCTCGACAAAGCGGCGACTGAGGCTAAGGCCGAGCTTTCCGCCCGCTATGACCAGGGCTTCCCCGTCATCAACGAGGGCATCCGCTGGTTCCCGGCAGCCGCGCCCGAGATGGTCAAGGCGGCGCAGGGCGGCTATGCCGACCCGGATGCCTATCCCGTCGATTTGCGCGGCGTGACCTATACGCTCGGCTTTACCGGCATCAAACGCCTCGGCACGGCGCAATTCTACCTGATGGCCAACAAGGACAAGGACGGCAACCCCTTTGACGGTGCCGCAAACTACCGGCTCGTCGTGCCGAAGGACGCGCCGGTCGAGCAATACTGGTCGGTGACCGCCTATGACCGCGAGACCCACGCGTTGATCCGCAACATGGACAAGGCCAGCGTTGCTTCGATCGGGTCAGGGGTTCGGAAGAATGCCGATGGCTCGGTGGATGTCTTCTTCGGGCCCAAGGCGCCGGCGGGCAAGGAAGCCAACTGGGTGCCTGTTGACCCGGGCCGCAAGTTCGAACTGCTCTTCCGGCTCTACGGGCCGCAAAAGCCACTGTTCGAAAAGACGTGGAAGCTGCCCGATGCAGAGAAGCTGCCGTGACGCGAGAAGTGGGCGGTGATGCGCGACGGAAGCGGGAGGCCGGCCGAGTTTGGACAGGTCAAGGAGGCGGGTGCGACGGTTGAGGACTCGCCGAGCACGGGGGCTTCGCTGTCGGGAGCCCCTTGCCACCTGAACCGTTGCCATCTCTCGCGCGCCGAGAAGTAAGATCTAATATATCAACTCGCAATTGTCAGAGTATGCGTTTTGTGAGACCTTCTTTGGGGGGTCAAAGTACAGGCTCCTTTTGTTTTAATAAAATTCGAGGAAGCAGGAGAGGATGCTATCATGAACAATGTATTGATCGCGGCCGTCGCGTGTCTTCTTTCACTCTCATCCCCGGTCTTTGCGCAAAGCCCTGCTGATACGGACAAGTCACTCGACGAATTGTTCGGCGGTCACAAGCCTTACGCCGATTTCTTCGCCAAGCTGCAGACGGCCGTCGCGGCGGACGACAAGGCAACCGTTGCCGGTCTGGTCGACTATCCCTTCCAGGCGCGCATCGGCGGCAAGGCCGTCAAGATCAAGGATGCCGATCATTTCTCCGCGGACTACGACAAGGTGGTGACGCAGAAGGTCAAGGCCGCAGTCGCCAAGCAGACCTATGCCACGCTCTTTGCCAACTGGCAGGGCGTGATGGTGGGCGACGGCGAAGTCTGGTTCTCCGGCGTCGGCAAGGACAGCCAGGTCAAGATTACCGCCATCAACGACTAGAGCATCCCACCCTCAAGTGGAATCACTGGAGGCGGAAAGATGCTCTAGAATCAAAGCGCTAGCGCGTCCTTGTGCGTTCGGTCGAACGCACGGCGCCAGGCATTCCCGGCGCGAGCAGGCCGTTTGCGGTGAACCCTCCGCCGGTCCGTGCCGCTGCCGGCATTGCACTTTTGCCGGCATTGCCGGCCCAGGGCGCAACTCCACCCTCAACCCGCTGGACGTGCAGCGCATGCGCGTCCCCGACGGAAAGGCTGCCAGCATGTTTCGCACCATCGCTTCCGCTGTACTCGTCCTCGCCGCACTTGGCCCGAGCGTTCCGGCGAACGCTCAAGGGCCCCAAGGGGCGACGGTCGAATGCCGGTCCCGCAACTTTCAATATGACGAGTGTTTTGCCGGTCCGCTTTCGCAACCGCAACTGATCTACCAGATCTCCGGCAGCCCCTGCATCCTCAACAAGAGCTGGGGCTTCAATCCGAAGAGCCGCTATCTCTGGGTAGCGCAAGGCTGCTCCGGCGTCTTTGCCGATGTCGGCGGCTATCACTATGGGCGCGGCGACGGTTACGATCCGAACGCCCGCATGTACAATCAGCATGGCCATGATACCGGTGCAGTGGTCGCCGGCGCCGTGCTGGGCGCGATCCTCAGCGGCATCGCGGATGGCAAGCACGCGCACTCGGCGAGCAACTATCATGACAACGGCGGCTACAACGGCTGCCACGGCACCGGTTGCCTGGTCGATAATCCGGACACGGCGAGCCAGCAGATCGACACCACGCCGCAATTCGACAAGGAGGGCAATCCCAACTTCGACACTGAGGGCAACTACCAGGGCTGCCATGGAGTAGGGTGCCTGGTGGACAATCCGGACAGCTCCAACTGAGGGATTGGCGACGCGTGCCACGCGCTGCGGCTTGGCTTCCGGCGGCTGTTGCCGGAAGCCGTTGCCGCCCGTTGCTGTTGCGGGCTTGCTTTGCCCGAACCGTAAGCCTCGCCTTCGGCGGGCAAGGTGCGCGCCTATGAAACTGCCACATGCTTTCGTCCGCAAATTGGATAGTATCTGAGAAGATCTGCATGTTGCACGAGGGTGATCATGTGCGGACGCGTCTACCTGAAGACAAATCTCGAGGGGCTGCTGCGCGCCTTCGGCTTTGCCGAGCGCGGCGGCGTCGAAGCCTTGGCGAACCAGTTCCCGCGCTACAACGGCGCGCCGACGCTGATCTATCCGATCATCATCCGCGACGTGATCCGCGATCCCGATCTTTTCGGTCCGGTCTTCGTTTCGGCGCGCTGGGGGCTGATCCCGAGCTGGACCAAGGACCCGAAGGCGGGACGGCCGCTCGTCAACGTCCGGAGCGACACGATCGCCACCAAGTTCCGCTCGTCCTACCAGCGCCGCCGTTGCCTGGTGCCGATCGACGGCTTCTTCGAATGGAAGGACATTCACGGCACCGGCAAGGACAAGCAGCCCTATGCGATCGCCATGAAGACGGGCGAACCCTTCTGTCTCGCCGGTATCTGGGAGAGCTGGCGCAACCCGGACACCGACGAGGATATCCGCACCTTCGCGATCGTCACCACCGATGCCAACGCCATGATGGCCGACATCCACGACCGCATGCCGGTCATCCTGCACCCCGACGACTACGAGCGCTGGCTCTCGCCAGAGGCGGAAGCGCCTGACCTGATGAAGCCGTTTCCACCGGAGCTGATGACGATGTGGAAGATCGGGAGCAAGGTGGGCTCGCCGAAGAACGATACGCCGGATATTCTGGATCCGGTGGATTGAGGGTGCGCTCTTTATTTGCAGCGCTTGTGTTCTGCGTCCGAGCCCGTCGGGGACGGCGTAACAGGTTCGTTGTCCGCAATCGGCAATCCGGCCGAGGCCGCCTCAACCCAAACGATCATCTCACATAAATGCGAGGCGCTCAGTTGTGAATCCACGCGCAACTCTCTAAAAGTGCCGCACGCTCAAACTTCTCTTCCCGAAGCCTCCTTGAAACAGGATCGTGCTCATGAAGCTGGTGACCGGTAACTCCAACCGCGCCCTTGCCGAAGCCATTGCCGACCATTTGAAACTTCCCCTTACGGATTGCACGGTCGAGCGCTTCGCCGACCAGGAAATCAACGTTCAACTTCATGAGAATGTGCGCGGCGAGGACGTCTATATTCTCCAGTCGACAAGCTCGCCTGCCGACGGCAATCTCATGGAGTTGCTGATCCTGGCCGATACGCTGCGCCGGTCGTCAGCGCGCCGCATCACCGCCGTGATCCCTTACTTCGGCTATGCCCGTCAGGATCGGCGCGCCACTGGCCGTACACCGATCTCGGCGAAGCTGGTCGCCAACATGATCGCCGGTGCCGGTGTCCACCGCGTCATAACGCTCGATCTCCACACGGATCAGATCCAGGGCTTTTTCGACATCCCGACGGATAATCTTTATTCGGCGCCGGTGATGACCCGCGACATTGAGGAGCACTACGACACCAGGAATCTCATGGTCGTCTCGCCCGACGTGGGCGGCGTGGCGCGGGCTCGCGCCATCGCCAAGCGCATTGGCACCGATCTTGCGATCGTCGATAAACGGCGACCCCGCGCGGGAATGTCGGAAGTGATGAATATTATTGGCGACGTGTCCGGGAAAAGCTGCCTTCTCATCGACGACATCGTCGACAGCGGCGGGACGTTGATCAACGCGGCTGAAGCCCTGTTGAATTCTGGTGCCAAGGACGTTTCGGCCTATATCACCCACGGCGTCCTGTCTGAAGGCGCCTGCGAACGCATTGGTGCGAGCAAGCTCAGGGAATTGGTTGTTACCGACTCCATTTGCGAAACCGAAGCGCAACGTCAGACGGCCAATATCCGACGCATCATCATCGCGCCCTTGATCGGCGAAGCGCTCGCCCGCACCGCGAGAGAACAAAGCGTCTCAAGCCTTTTCATCTAATGCGACGTCGCCGGCGTGCGCCCAAACGGCGATGCGCCTTTCCCTAAAGATCCCGCGCGAAGATCTGGCCGGTGAGGTCCTTGCCGAAGCTCCTGTGCTTTTCCTCCTCGATGAGCGCGAAGCCGGCCCTTTCGTAGATGTGGCGGGCGGCGTCGAGGCCGGCATTGGTCCACAGGATCATACGGCCGTAGCCGAGCAGGCGGGCGTGGCGCATGCATTCCTCCACGAGGCGACGGCCGATGCCAAGGCCCCGGGCGCTCGGCTCGACATAGAGCAGGCGGAGTTTCGCCGTCGTTTCATCGTGCCGGACGAGAAACACCGAGCCGACGATCTTGCCGTCCTTTTCGGCGATCCAGCACCGGTCCGATGCCGGGTCGTAGTCGTGCATGTATTTGACGACGATCTCGGCAACCAGCGCCTCGAACTCGGTGCTCCAGCCATATTCCTGCGCGTAGAGCGCGCCCTGGCGATGGATCACCCAGCCCATGTCGCCCGGCTGCGGATCGCGCAGGACAAAGCCCGGCGTCCGCTCTTGCCTGAGCAGGCTCTCGATCTCGCCCATCGCTGAAACCAGTTGCTTCTGTTCCGGCACGGAGAGCTTTTCCAGCATGGCGACGACTTCGCGCTGGGAGGCGTCCTCAAGGGGCTGCAGCGTCGAGCGCCCCGGTTCCGTCAGTTCCAGTTGCGCGACCCGGCCGTCGGCCGGCGAACGGGTTTTTTCGACCAGCCCCTTCTTCTCGAAGCCGGCGATGACGCGGCTTAAGTAGCCGGCGTCGAGGCCGAGTTCGCGGCAGAGATCGGTCGCCGTCAGGCCGGATCGGTGCGCCAGTTCATAGAGTATGCGGACCTCGGTCAGCGAGAAGGCGCTGTCGAGCAGGTGCTCATGCAGCGCGCCGATCTGGCGGGTGTAGAACCGGTTGAAGTGCCGCACGGTGAGGGCGCGGTCGTCGATCTGTTGCGGAGACATGGCGATGCTTTCATGAAGTTGCCCTAGACATGTAAATAGTTGACTAAGGCAAGTAATGTCAAGCGAGACGGCGGCGATGACCGGAAGCACAGTGCTGCTAATTTAGGTAGGAGATCGCCCCTGCGTGCGATAGTATTTCTCCGGTAACCTCCTTGGTCCGGAAGTCCGGAACGGGCCGCTTTTCAAAGTGTTGGCAGACCCATGGAGCAGAGACTCGCCGCAGTGCTGGCGGCCGACATGGCCGGCTATAGCAGGCTGATGGAGGCCGATGAAGCGGGGACGCTTGCGCGGCTTCGAACCCACCGCATCGAGCTGATCGACCCGGCGATTGCCAAGAACAAGGGCCGGCTGATCAAGACGACCGGCGACGGTATGCTCGTCGAGTTCCAGAGCGTGACCGATGCGGTCAAATGCGCCGTCGAGATCCAGCAGCGCATGCGGCGGCGCAACAGCGACGTGCCGGAGGACCGGCGGATCGAGTTCCGCATCGGCATCAATCTCGGCGACATCATCTTCGAGGACGACGACATCTTCGGCGACGGCGTCAACATCGCCGCCCGCGCCGAACAGCTGGCCGAGGTCGGCGGCATCTGCGTGACGGCGGCGGTGGCAACCCAGGTCGCCGATCGGCTGGAGCTGCCGGTGGAAGACCTCGGCGAGAAGACGCTGAAGAACATCAGCCGCCCGGTGCATCTTTATCGCGTCGGCATCGAAGGCGCGGCGGTGCCGGCTTCGACGGATGAGAGCGAGGCGAAAAAGGCTGTCGGCAAGCCGACGATCGTGGTGCTGCCGTTCGACAATATGAGCGGTGATCCGGACCAGGAGTTCTTTGCCGATGGCCTGACCGAGGACATCATCACCGAGCTTTCCCGCCGGCATGAGCTATTCGTCATCTCGCGCAATTCCAGCTTCGTCTACAAGAACCATTCGGTAAACGTGCGCGAGGTGGCGGCAAGCCTCGGGGCGCAATATCTGGTGGAAGGCAGCGTGCGCAAGATCGGCGAGCGGGTGCGCGTCACGGTCCAGCTGATCGACGCCGTCAACGACGCCCATATCTGGGCCGACAAATACGACCGGCAGCTCGATGACATCTTCGCCATTCAGGACGAGGTGACGGCGGCAATTGCCGCCACGCTGCCGGCCCGGCTCGAGGCCGCCCAGCGCGACCAGATATCCCGCACCAAGCCGGCCAACATGGCGGCCTATGAATGCGCGCTCGCCGCCAAGGTGCTGCACCACCGCAGCACGGCCAGCGACAACGCCCAAGCGCAATCGCTGATCGACCGGGCCGTCGCGCTCGACCCGGGCTATGCCCATGCCCATGCCTGGCGCGCCTGCATCCTCGGCCAGGCCTGGGTCTATGGCTGGTGCGCCGACAAGGACGCCACTTGGGCGGAGGTCAATGCCGAGCTCGAACGGGCGCTCGCGCTCGACGACAACGACGCCGACGTGCACCGCATCCTTGCGGCCGTCAACGTCAACACCAACGAGCTGACGACGGCGCGCTACCACCAGGAGCGGGCGCTGTTCCTCAACCCCAACTACGATCTCGTCGTGGTGCAGCAGGGTGAGTTGCTCACCTGGCTCGGCCGGCCGGAGGAGGGGGTGGAGTGGATCCGCAAGGCGATGCGGCTCAACCCGCACCACCCGGAGCGCTTCTGGAGCCACCTCGGCAAGGCGCATTTCGCCGCCCGCCAATATGGCGAGGCGATCGAGGCCTTCATGCATCTCTCCTCCATGGACGAAACCCAGCACGCCTTCGTCGCGGCCTGCCACGGCTGGCTCGGCGACGCGATCGCCGCGCATGCGCATATGGACAAGGTGCGCACGCTCGCACCGGCATTTGAGATCGAGGCGTTTCTTTCGACGCTGCACTACGCGCAGGAGAGTGATGCGCAGCATTTGCGCGAGGGGCTGGTGAAGGCGGGGGAGACGGGTAATACGAGACGCAGTAACCATTCTAGTGCGCCACGATAGACGGCCAATGCACTCTTTGCATGCAGTAGCCTGGAGTTCACACGTTCCGCTGAGTTGAGCGCGTGAGCGACATCTCCGCGTTAACCTCTGCAAGTTGTGTACATCTGCCAAAAAGCCACGGAAACACTTGAAGTACCGTTGGTTGCATACCAATATATTTAGCGTCCATGGTGGCCATGGGTTGCGACTTGAAGCTGGACCTTTCCATGCGGATCGCGCGCCAAGGCTATCTCACCCAGGTGGCGGTAGCTGCCGAAGTGTCTGTTGTCGCGGCCATG
>NZ_MBSO01000013.1 GCF_001695835.1 Ensifer sp. LC11
TCCTACGCCGATTCAACCGGCGCGACCGTAGCGCTGACCTTCAGCGTCCTGACGCTCGACATCACCAACATGACGACCGGCGCTCTGTCGCAGGCCCTCTCGGGTGTTGACTCCGTCCTAACGCAGATGACCGACGCTGCCGCCGACCTCGGTGCGCTCAACAGCCGTATCGACCTGCAGAGCGGCTTCGTCGAAAACCTCTCCGACCAGATCGAGAAGGGCGTTGGCCGTCTCGTTGATGCCGACATGAACGAGGAATCGACCCGCCTGAAGGCTCTGCAGACGCAGCAGCAGCTTGGCATCCAGGCGCTGACGATCGCCAACTCCAACTCGCAGAACATCCTGTCGCTGTTCCGTTAATCGGACGACGGGAAGCGAAGGGTGCAAATCGCCCTTCGCTTCACTCCACCAGGGCCGCACCTCCGCAAGGACGTGCGGCCTTTTCTTTTTCTCCGCATGCTGTCGTTCTCGGGGCGGGGTAAATTGGCGGCAGTCCGCCTCATCCCGGCCGGCAGAAGTTTAACCTTTCATGCATCTTTCCTAACGTCGGTTCATTTTCGTTACCGACTTCCTAACGGCATTAACTATTTGTTAACCATGAGATCGTTACATCTTGGTTAAGAGCGAAGGGTCGCCCCCAGGGCAAAACAGGGGCGATTCGCATGATGCCAGTCCCGTCGCTGCCGGTGCCGTACTCCGGAATGTCCTTAGAAAATCATTCGGGGCAGGTGACCAATGACCAGCATTATGACCAATACCGCCGCTATGGCGGCACTCCAGACGTTGCGCTCGATCAATTCCGACATGGCCGAAGTCCAGGACCGGATTTCCTCTGGCTACCGCGTGCAAACGGCTGCGGACAATGCGGCTTACTGGTCGATCGCGACCACTATGCGCTCCGACAATGCCGCACTTTCGACCGTTCAGGACGCCCTTGGCCTCGGTGCCGCCAAGATCGATACGGCCTATGCCGCGATGAACTCGTCGATCGAAGTGGTCAGCGAGATCAAGCGCAAGCTCGTCGCGGCGCGCGAGCCGGGCGTCGACAAGCTGAAGATCGACAAGGAGATCTCCGAGCTCAAGAACCAGCTCATTTCTGCGGCCCAGTCCGCCTCCTTCTCCAGCGAGAACTGGCTCTACAATGCGGACGCGGCCCCGGTCGGTACCAAGTCGGTGGTGGCTTCCTTCAACCGTGATGCCAACGGCAACGTGTCCGTCACCACGCTCGACTTCGACACATCGCAGTCGATGCTGATTGACAAGCAGAACGCGAGCCGCGGCCTGTTGACCAAGAATTATGACGCCGCGCTGCTTACCTCGCCGCCCGGAACTACCGGCACGCGCATTTACCACCTGATCGGCGCGCCGGCGACAACTCCGATCGGAACGACCGCGGAAATCAAGCTGACTGCGGCGACCACCGATGCCGAGATGGACGACATGATCCGCGTCGTCGAACGCATCCTCAACCAGCTGACGGATTCCGCCGCCACGCTCGGCGCTATCACCAAGCGCATCGAATTGCAGGAGGGCTTCATCGCCAACCTGATGGATACGATCGACAAGGGTGTCGGCCGTCTCGTGGATGCCGACATGAACGAGGAATCGACGCGACTGAAAGCGCTCCAGACCCAGCAGCAACTGGGCATTCAGGCGCTTTCGATCGCCAACACCAATTCCGAAAACATCCTGCGCCTGTTCCAGCAGTAAGGCGTGGCGGCGCAGGGCGGCCGTCTAAGGCCCCCGGGCTCGCCGAAACACTGCCGTTGTCCGCCTACGGGTATCGGCGAAAGTTGAGTTCTGCCACGTCGTCGGTCACGGCACCCGGTGGAAACGGTTGGACCGCGCTATTTGCCCTGGCGCGGTCCAACACATTCATTTTCGCACAAGTTTGACCGAATAGCCTTCCCTCGCAGTCCTGTCGGACGACTGCCGGCCAAAATGACCTTTGCGCCGCCGCCTGCATCGGATCGCTCCGGGAAAGACCGACCCCGGATCTCGCCGATGTACGTCAAGAATGCTGGGCTCGCCGTGTTTTGCGGTTGTGCCCGAGGGAGACATGTCAGCAGTGCCAGCAGCAATGGAAGTCCGCGCCAGGGGGCGCCGCCTCGTAAGCAGGTTGAGATCGCCTCATTGCCGCTGGTTCGCCGCAGGGGGCCGGCCATGAGTGCAATGCTCTCCCGCTACCTCAAGGACTTCAGCGCGCCGAAAGTTGAGCTGTCGCTGATGCCGCCGAAATACTTTCCCGATCTGGATGCCGACTATGCCGATGGCGATCGCCTCGGCGCGAGACCAGCCATGCCGGAAATCGACATTGATGCGGAGCGCCGCAGAGCCTTTGCCGAGGGGCGGGCCGAAGCCACTGCCGAACTCGTCTTCGAACAGGAAAAGCAGATCGCGGAACTGCAGGCAGCCCATGCGGCTGAGCTCGAGGCGCTGAGGCTGCGCCTTGAGGAGGAGGCCGCAAACCGTCTCGCAGAGCGTTTCGCTGAGATGGCAGACAGCCTCGCGATCGCGCTCGGCGACCAGACGGCCCGCGTTCTCGCGCCGGTCATGGAGGACGCTCTGATGCAGCGGGCCGTTGCCGACATGGCGCAAATGCTGAAACAGGGCCTCGTGGCCGGCGAAGGATGCACCATCGTCATCAAGGGGCCGGGTCATCTCTTCGAGGCGCTGAAGCGCCAGCTCGGGGAAGACATGCCGTTGTTCCGTCACATCGAGACCGACGATGTCGATCTTTCCGTCGAAATGGACGGCACGATCCTGGTGACACGCATGGCCGCCTGGGCCGACACAGTCCGGAAAGTTCTCGCATGAGCGACGAAAACCATCACAACGGCAAGCACGAGATCATCATCGTCAAGCGCCATAGCGGTGGTCATGACGGCCATCACGGCGGCTCATGGAAGATCGCCTATGCCGACTTCATGACGGCAATGATGGCCTTCTTCCTCGTCATGTGGCTGATCAACGCCGCCAACGAGGAAACCAAGGCGGCGATCGCCTCCTACTTCAACCCGGTGCAACTGACCGACCAGAAACCGGCCGAGCGTGGCTTGAAGGACCCGGCGAAGGACGCACAGGGCGAGGAAACGCAGCAGCGCTCCAAGGTCGATGGCGAGCAGGAAAAATCCGGTGGCTCCGCCAAGACGGGTGATCAACTGACAGCGACGTCAGGCGAAGAAACGAAGTATTCCGACGCCGACTTTTTCGAAAACCCCTATTCGGTGCTTTCCGAGATCGCCCGTGAAGTTGGCCAGCAGGCCAACATCAGCGTCAAAGGCGAGGGCGGAGCGGCCCAGTCGGGGCCGGCAACGGGCGCCGATGGCGGCGAAGCCTATCGCGACCCGTTTGATCCGGACTTCTGGACGAAGCAGGTCGAGTTGAAAGACGCTGGCAATACGGCCGAAACAGACGTCGCGCTCGCCGCCAAGACGACCGAGCCGGCAGGGGCGACGCCGGCAGTCAAGACGCAGACAGAGGCAGAGGGTGCGCAAGAGGCTTCTGAGGCGGTCACTGCGGCTGATAAGGGTCCCGAAAAGGCGACTGACAAGGGCGCCGATACCGCTGCCGACGACAAGCCGAAGGCAGAGACGAAGGAGGCAGACGCCGAGAAGCAGGCCGCCGAACTTCAAGCCGAACTCAAGAAGGAACTTGCCGGTGAGGCGGGTCAACTGGCTGAAGGCCTGGTTGTGACGCCTGCCGAGGGCGGTCTGATGGTGACGATCAGCGAGCGCACCGACGCCCAGATGTTCGCCATCGGCTCGGCCGTGCCGCAGAAGGAGCTGGTGCTTGCGATGGAAAAGATCGGCCATTTGCTGGCCGGACGCCAAGGTGCAGTCGCGATCCGCGGCCACACCGACGGCCGTCCCTTCAAGGACGGCACCTATGACAATTGGCGCTTGTCGGCAGCGCGCGCCCAGAGCGCCTACTACATGCTGGTTCGTGGCGGGCTGAAGGAGAATCGCGTCAGCCAGATCAGCGGGTTTGCCGATCGCCGGCTGCAGCTGCCCGACGATCCCTACGCTCCGGGCAACCGGCGCATTGAGATCCTGTTGCAATCGGCCCCGGGTTAGACGCCATGTTGAGACGCCTGCGATCCGTCCTGATGACATGTTGCGCGCTGGCAGCCCCGCTTTCGATCGGGACTGCCAATGCCGATGACGTCGAGGAACTCGCGCCATTCAAGATGATCCGGTCGCTGCAATACGTGCAGGACTCCGTCGTGCTTGGTGACCACTCCGCGATCGAAATGCAGCGCTTCATGCTGGGGGCGATCGATAAACGCTTGCGTTCGGCGGATCCTTCCGTGTTTCGCGACCCGCGCAACGTGGATGCGGCCCTCGTCTACGCAATGAGCGGCGGCAACCCCGAGACGCTGAAATACCTCTCGGATCACGACGTGGCCGGAAACTTCGATGCCAGGGTCACTGACGCGCTTCGACAATATCTGAACGGCAAGGGCGGGTTGATCGTCGAAAACCTGTCCAAGGCTGCGCCCGAATACCGTAGCGCCCGGATCGGGCCCTACGTCTATCTCATCTTGGGCAACGCGACCTCGCAGCAGGATCCGGTTGCCGCGATGAAGTACTACGACTGGGCTCGCCTGACGGCTCCAGGTACGATCATCGAAGAGGCGGCCCTGCGTCGCTCGGTCTTTTTGGCCGTTCAGGCGGGCGAACCGGAGAAGGGCTTCCGCTACGCGCTCGCCTATGCCCGCCGCTACCTGACATCTCCCTATGCCAGCCAGTTTGCCGATGTGTTCGTCGAGCTGGCCGTCGCCCATTTCGACGGTGCGGCCCAGGAACGGATCTCCGAGGTTCTCGGCTTCATGGACGCGCCGCGCCAGCGCGAGGTCTATCTCCGCGTTGCCCGGCGCGCAGCGATTGCCGGCAAGCAGGTGCTTGCGAAACTCGCATCGGAACGGGCCGAGGCGCTTGGCGCCGACGGCGCGGCGCAACCGAAAGTGCTTGCCAACTTCTATGCGGGCCTGGCGTCGGTCCCATCAAATGACGTGTTTGCCGCGACAGCGAGCCTGGCGGCGATATCGGACGCGGCGCTTTCGCCGCGTGATCGCGCCTTGCGCGATGCTGCAAGGGCCATTGCGGAAGCGGTCGTCAGGCCACCTGGCGGTGAAAGCCTCACGCAAGCGTTCGCGTCTAAACCCGATAGACCGGTCGAAGCGGAAAGCTCTGCCGCGACCGAGGACACGGGCAGCGGCATGAGCCCCTTCGGCAATGCGCAGGCGCCGATGAATGCGGCCGAGAGCGTGGCTGCATCCGGCAGTGAAGAGATTGGGGATCCCGCGCACGACGGTTTCGTGGCGAAGGGGCGATCGAAGATCGAAGAGATCGACGCTCTCCTGAAGGGAGAAGGGAAATGAGGGCTCTTGACGACACCCTGCGCGGATTGCCTCCGGCTCCTGCCGGCAAGGGCAGTGGGCGAGCCGGCGGTGCTCTTGCAGGCGCATTCGAGGATGCAGTGGCCAATGCGGGGCGCGAGAAGAACCAGCCAGCGACGGGCAATGGCGTCGGCGATGCTGCGGCCGGCGACGAAGCGGGGGCAGGAGCCTTGATCGACAAGGACAATATTTCCAAGACCGTAGGCAGGCACGCACACGCGCGCAGTATCGCCATTAGCCGGGACGAGCAGGCACTTGGCGAACAGGCCGCCGGTGATCATTTCCCGGCGACGGAACGTGGCGTCGGCGCACGGCGCCCCGTTGGCAAGGTGGATCCGACGAAGGCAGGGGGCGAGCCGAACGGCCCGGCCGTCGGCGCCGTCCCGGACGAACTTGCCGACCGGCTCGCTGCGCTGTCCCAGGCCTTGGCCAGAACACCGGCAGCCGGTCAGCCGTCGACCGACGACGAGGTGGACGGCGGCGAAGGTGGGGACGCGACGCAGACGCCGAAAACCGAAATGGACGACTTGCTCTCTCTTCTTGGCGGACAGGCGCTTCGCTCAGGCGACGCAGCAGCTGCCAGCCGGCAGCAGACCGGCCGTCAGGACGCGGGAGCGGTTGCCCATGCGGTCGCTGCCGGCGGGCAGGGCGCGAACACTGAGGCCACGGCGGGTGAGGGTGAGGCCGATCGGCTCTTCCGCTTCGCACGGGCCGATGGCAAGGGGCAGGCTGTTTCCATGGCCTTGTCGAAGGACGGGGATGCGGCGTTCGATGCTTCGCGTTCGCAGGCGTCCGCCAAGGCCGAAAACGTCACGGTGCTCGAAGCGCGGCGCTACCTGGGCATCTCTATGAATCCGAACACAAGTGCCGTCGCCGACGCGATTGCGGGCGAGGCCGGGACTCAACAGCTGCAGCCGAGTGCAGCGCTCGCCCAGCCTGGCGCCTGGACGCAGGCCGGCAAGACACTCAACACGCTGAAGATCCAGCTTCATCCGATTGAGCTCGGCCTCGTCACCGCCACGCTGCGGCTGAAGGACGACGAATTGCAGGTCGAGCTGAAGGTCGAGACCGGTGAAGCCTTCCGGCAATTGCGCGACGACCAGAGCGAGATGGTCAAGGCGCTGCGTGCGCAGGGCTTCGCCGTCGACCAGGTGAACATCGTGTTCAACGCGGGCGGCGATACGGCCTCGGGCAGCGGCTCGCAACAGCAGACCCAGGCCCAGGCAGGACAGCAGGGGCGCGAGCGCGCCGATGGCAACGGCCAGGGACGACAGCAGCGGCAGGATGACGGCCAGGCTTCGGCGGCGGAAAGGTGGGTTGGCAATGGCGGGACGGACGAAGCGGCTGCCGGCACTGAGCGCTCTCGCACTGGTCACGTCTACATGTAGCGCTTTGGCCAGTGCCGGCGCTGGCGTCTGCGAGCGCGAGATCATCAGCGCGGCGGCGAAATACAACATCCCGGCCGGGATCCTCTATTCCGTCGGACTGACCGAAACTGGCCGCAAGGGTTCGCTCCAACCCTACGCGATGAACATCGAGGGGAAGGCCTATTTCGGCAGCAGCGAACAGGACGTTCTCACGCAGTTCGGCAACGCGCGCGCGCAGGGCGCCAAGCTCATCGATCTCGGCTGCATGCAGATCAACTATTACTTCCATGGCGAGCATTTCATGTCGCCGGCGGAGATGCTTGACCCGCAGAAGAATGTCGAATATGCCGCGCGCTTCCTGGCCAATTTGCATGCCAGGCACGAGACCTGGACGATGGCCGTTGCTCGCTATCATGCGGGTCCGAACAACGACCCGGCGCAGAAAAAATACGTCTGCCGGGTGATCGCGAACCTCGTCGCGACGGGCTACGGCAAGTGGACGCCGAACGCCACGCAATTCTGCCAATAAGCAACCATTGATTGTATTTTGCGATCGCTTGCCGCATTGTGGCGACAATGCGTGGACAATGTGACGGCAAGCTAATTGTCGTCATCCGTTAACTTTTCCACATTATTTTAGTGCCGATACCGACAGGGTGCCACTAGATATAGATCAAATCGGCGAAACATGGTTAATCAATTATTAATTCCACCCAGTAACTTCCTCTAGTTGTTCGTGAATCTCTCGATTCGTACCTCTCAATCAGTGCGGAGCCATACTGATTCGGAGGCGGGCGAATGATCGTAGTGGTTGATGAAAGAGAGCTGGTGAAGGACGGATATACGTCCCTCTTCGGGCGTGAAGGTATTCCCTCGACGGGCTTCGACCCCCGCGAGTTCGGGGAGTGGGTGAACGCGGCTGCTGATTCGGATATTGACGCCGTAGAGGCCTTCCTGATTGGCCAGGGCGACGCCACGTTGACGCTGCCACGCGCCATCCGCGACCGGTCGATGGCGCCGGTGATTGCCGTCAGCGACACGCCGTCCCTCGAAAACACGCTTGCACTCTTTGATTGCGGCGTCGACGACGTCGTGCGCAAGCCAGTTCACCCCCGCGAAATCCTCGCCCGGGTGGCCGCGATCCGCCGCCGCCTGAAGGCCATCACCAACTTTACCGACATCGGTCCGATCCGCGTCTTCGCTGACGGTCGTGATCCCGAGATCAACGGCGAAGTCTTCGCCCTGCCGCGTCGCGAACGGCGCATTCTCGAATATTTGGTCGCAAACCGTGGCCGCCGGGTTTCCAAGTCGCAGATCTTCAACGCGATCTACGGGATCTTCGACGAGGACGTCGAGGAGAACGTCGTCGAGAGCCACATCAGCAAGCTGCGCAAGAAACTGCGCAAGAAGCTCAGCTTCGACCCGATCGATTCCAAGCGTTTCCTTGGCTACTGCATCGACTGGAACTGAGCGCCATGCCGAAGGGCGGGCGCCGAACCAAGACAGGTTCACGCAAGGCCCGCTTCCTAGTGTCGCCGTAACAAGGAAATGAGGATCCGATATGAGTCTCTATGGCAGCATGAGAACGGGTGTGTCCGGTATGAACGCCCAGTCGAACCGTCTGGGCACCGTCGCCGAGAACATCGCGAACGCGAACACGACGGGTTACAAGCGCGCCTCCACTGAGTTTTCGTCGATGATCCTGCCTTCGGGCGGCGGCAACTACAATTCCGGCGGCGTCGAGACGCAGGTGCGCTACAGCATCTCCCAGCAGGGCGGCACCAGCTACACGACATCGGCGAGCGACCTTGCGATCAACGGCGGCGGCTTCTTCATCGTCTCGGGCAATGGCGGCGAGAACTTCCTGACACGCGCCGGCTCCTTCGTTCCGGACAAGGACGGCAACCTCGTCAACACCGCCGGCTTCACGCTGATGGGCTACGAGTACAAGGCTGGCGTCGATCCGACTGTTGTCGTCAACGGTTTTGATGGCCTGGTGCCGGTCAAGCTCAAGGACGAGGGCTTGGTCGCTTCCGGTTCGACCAAGGGTGCGATGGAGGCAAACCTCCCATCGGGTGCGGCCATCGGCGATCAATCGAAGACCTCGCTGGTCGTTTACGACACGCAGGGCAACACCCGAATTCTTGATTTCACCTACCAGAAAACGGGCGCGAACGCCTGGAGCCTCAACGTCGTCGATCGCGCGTCGGGCACCAACATCGGCACGCAGACCATGACTTTCGACGCGGCCGGCAAGCGCATCGGCGCCGTCCCCGCGACATTGACGACGACCGCCATGACCGGTCTTCCCGGCACCGGCGCCAACCTGGGCGCGCTGACGATCGATACGACGAAGACGACGCAGCTTGCTGGCGATTTCACCAGCAGCGGCGGCGGCATCGACGGCAGCAAGCCGAGCAAGATGTCGGGCTTCGAGATCGACAAGGAAGGCGTGGTCTACGTCAAGTACGGTGACGGCAACCTCATCCCGAAGTTCCGCATCGCGCTCGCGACCGTCCAGAGCCCGGACAAATTGCAGCCGCAGTCCGGCAACGTCTACTCGCAGGGTGCGGACTCGGGCGTCATCGTCACCGGGTTCGCCGGTTCCGGGGCGTTCGGCAACATCCAGTCCAAGGCGCTCGAAAACTCCAACGTCGACATCGCCAACGAACTGACCTCGATGATCGAGGCGCAGCGCAATTACACGGCAAACTCCAAGGTGTTCCAGACGGCCTCGGACCTGCTTGACGTGCTGGTCAACCTGAAACGGTAATTGAAAGAGATACGGTCCGCGTCATGTCGCTGTCCTCCGCAATATCCATCGCACAGCAGGCCTTCAGCAACACGGCGCAGCAGACCGCGATCGTGTCGAAGAACATCGCGAATGCGGGCAATGCGGACTATTCGCGTCGCCTCGCTCTTTTGGGCAGCACCGCGAACGGCGCGCAGGTCGTATCCATCTACCGGGCACAGAACGAGGCGCTGCTCAAGCAGAGCATCGCCAGCATCGGCGAAGCCTCGGGCCAGGCCCGGCTTCGCGATGGCCTGGAACTGCTGAAATCAGCGCTCGGCGGCAATAACTACGAAACCGCGCCGTCGAAGCTGCTTTCGGACTTTCGCAACAGCCTGCAGACGTTCGCCTCGACGCCAGGCAACAAGACGATCGCGGCGGCCGCGGTCACCAACGCGCAGGACCTCGCCGACTCGCTCAACAAGACCTCCGCGACGGTGCAGGACTTGCGCGAGGATGCCGACAAGGAAATCGCCCTTGAGGTCGGCAAGCTCAACAGCCTGCTGGCCGACTTCGAAAAAGCGAACAACGCCGTCAAGTCGGCGACAGCTTTGGGCGCCGATACCAGCGACGCACTCGACCAGCGCGACAAGATCCTCAAGCAGGTGTCGGAGATCATCGGCATCTCCACCGTCACGCGCGGCAACAATGACACGGTGATCTTCACCACCGACGGCACGGTGCTTTTCGAGAATATCCCGCGCCAGGTCACGTTCGCTCCGACCACGACCTATGACGCCACTGTCACCGGCAACAAGATCTTCGTCGACGGCGTGCCGATCGCGGCCGGAAGCGGCGCTGATACGACCGCCAAGGGCAAGCTCGCGAGCCTCGTGCAGCTGCGCGACGACATCGCGCCGAAGTTCCAGTCGCAACTCGACGAAATCGCGCGCGGCCTGATCGAGCTTTTCAAGGAAGGCAATCCCGCCGCCACGCCGACGCCGATACCCTATCAGCCGGGCCTGTTTACATGGGGCAGCGCAGGGATCCCGGCAGCGGGCACGGTCGTTCCTGGCCTGGCGTCGAAGATCACCGTCAATGCGCTGGCCAAGGCCAACCCACTTCTGTTGCGTGATGGCGGCTTCAACGGCGTGGTGTCGAACCCGGGCGGTGCTGCCAATCCGAGTTCCGGTTACACGGCGCTGCTCGACGGCTTCGTCAACAAGATGGGTGAGAACATGTCGTTCGACCCGTCGACGGGGCTCGACGGCACAAGCAGCCTCCTGAACTTCGCGACGGGATCGGTCGGCTGGCTCGAGCAGACACGCAAGACCGCGTCGACCGCCGACGACAACAAGCGGGCGATGCTGTCGCGCACGCAGGAAGCACTCAGCAAGCAGACGGGCGTCAGCATCGACGAGGAATTGTCGCTGCTGCTCGATCTGGAACAATCCTACAAAGCATCGGCCAAGCTGGTGAGTACCGTGGACGCCATGATGGCGGCCCTGATGGAAGCTGTGAGGTAATCATGAAGACGTCCTACGTTTCTAACCTGGCGATCCAGAGCGCCATGCGCCTGACGATCCAGCAGAACCAGTCGGACCTGTTGAAGGCGACCCAGGAGCAGACGACGGGCCGCCACTACGATGTCGGTCTGGCGCTTGGCGCGACTGCATCCCGCTCGCTCAACCTTCAGCGCGAGATGGATCGGCTGAACTCGATGAAGACCACCAACGCCGTCGTGACGCAGCGCCTATCCGGTTCGCAGGGCGCGCTGGAAACGATGGCGAAGGCCGCCGAAAAGGTGCGCGACACGCTGGTGACTTACAAGGGCAACGACGCGGCCACGCAATTGAAGATCCAGAAGACCGAGATCATGGGGGCGCTGCAGACCTTTACCGCGGCTGCCAACACCTCCTTCAACGGCGAGTTCCTGTTTTCGGGCATCAACACCGACGCCAAGCCGATCGCCGACTACAGCACGACGCCGCCGTCGGCAGCCAAAACCGCCTTCGACAGCGCGCTGTCGACCTTCATGGCCGCGCAGATTCCGGCGCTTACGGGCATGGACCAGTTCTCCGTGGCCCAGATGCAGGACTTCATCAAGAACACGGTCGAGCCGATGTTCACCGGCACGGGCTGGGACGCGAACTGGTCGGATGCATCCAGCCAGAACATGACGAGCCGGATCAGCGCCAGCGAAGTCATCGAAAGCTCGACCAACGCCAACGCCAAGGGCTTCCGGATGTTCGCGCTGGCAAGCGTCATCTCGGCCGAGTTGATGGACAGGAACGTGACCCCCGAGGTGCGCGCCGCCATCGGTGTCGAGGCGCTCCAGTATGCGGAGCAGGGTATTGCCGGCCTCAACGCCGAGCGCAGCTCGCTCGGTATCTCGGAGTCGCGAGTGAAGAAGGCAAACACCTCGATTGAGGCGCAGCTCAAGCTCGTGAATACGCATGTCGCCGACCTCGAGGGCATTGACCCGATCGAGACATCGACCCGGATCAACACGCTGAAGGTACAGCTGGAAACGTCCTATACACTAACGTCGCGACTACAGCAGATGAGCTTGCTCAATTTCCTCTAGTATGGGGAGCCGGACAAACATGAAGGATGTCTGAATGTACCAATTTTCCTATGCCGAGATCATGGAGGACGGCGTCGCCGACTCCAAGAATCGAGAACGGCAGGTACTCGATCGCTCGATCGCGCTCATGGAAGCAGCGAAACAGCAGAAAGGGTATTCGAGAGAGGCCATCGAGGCCATCTATTTTACCCGGCGCCTGTGGATCCGTTTCATCGAAGATCTGCGCGCTCCGGAAAACCAGCTCAACGAAGAGCTGCGCGCCAATCTGATTTCGATCGCCATCTGGATACTCAACGAGACGGAAAAGATCCGCAAACGCGAATCCTCCAATTTCCAGGGCATAATTGACATTACCACCATCATCAGGGATGGACTGAAATGAAGAGCACACTGCGTATTTCGCTGAAGTCGGGCGAACGGATTTTTGTAAACGGCGCGGTGCTGCGCGTTGACCGCAAGGTTGCGGTCGAATTCCTGAACGACGTGACGTTCCTGCTCGAGAACCACGTACTGCAGCCGGAAGACGCGACGACGCCCTTAAAGCAGCTCTACTTCATCGCACAGATGATCCTCATCAATCCGGAAGGTGCTGAACAGTCGACGGCCATGTTCCGCAAGTCGATCGTCATGCTGCTCAACTGCTTCAAGAACGAAGAGGTTCTGGCCGAACTCAAGCGCGTCGACGGTCTCGTCACCAACGGCCGCGCCTTTGAGGCGCTGAAAGCGATCCGCGGCCTCTACGCAATCGAAGACCGCATTCTCAACACGCAGGAAATCACGCCGGCGACAGTCGAGCAGATTCGCAAGGAGATCGCACCATGGCGGTAAGCGGCGTCAACAATAACAGCTACACACCGATCGTTTCCGGCCAGGATTCGGGCGGTGACGCTGCCAAGGCATCGCTCAACTACGAAAGCTTCCTGAAGCTGCTCGTCGCCCAGATGAAGAATCAGGACCCGACGCAGCCAATGGACGCGACGCAGCAGATCGCCCAGCTTGCGACCTTCTCGCAGGTGGAACAGACGATCAAGACGAACAAGAACCTCGAGAGCCTTCTGCAGCGCACCTCGCTCAGCGAGGCGGACGCCGTCATCGGGCGGACCGTCACCAGCGAGGACGGCAAGACCACTGGCGTGGTCAAGGAAGTGAAACTATACTCTGACGGAATCATTGCGGTGCTCGATAGCGGCAAGGAGCTTGTTATCGGCCCGGGCGTCAAGGTGAAGTGACACATCCATGAATGAGGCGGATGCCCTCGATATTGTGCAGGCCGCGATCTGGACCGTGATCGTGGCCTCGGGCCCCGCCGTTCTCGCCGCCATGATCGTCGGCGTCGTCATCGCCTTCATCCAGGCGCTGACCCAGGTTCAGGAAATGACCCTGACCTTCGTTCCGAAAATCCTCGCCGTCATGATTACGGTTGCCGTGTCTGCGCCCTTTATCGGCGCCCAGATCTCCATCTTCACCGACATCATCTTCTCGCGCATCCAGTCCGGTTTCTGAACCGTTTGCTGTTGCTGCGCCGATCCAGAAATTGCGCCTGTCGCGCCATGAAACCCTCGCGCAAGCTTGGGGCGCTATCTCCGTCTTTATAGTGGGGCAGCGCGTGTGAATGCTGCCTTGTTCTCATGATGAGACGGAAGAGACATGGCACAACAAGCAGCGCTGATCATCCCGAAAGTGGCACCGAAGGGCCGGGACGTCGGCTTCGCGCTCGGGATCGTGGCGATCCTGTCGATCCTCTTCCTGCCAATCCCGCCATTCCTGATCGACATGGGACTGGCCTTCTCGATCGCCTTTTCGGTCCTGATCCTGATGGTTTCGCTGTGGATCCAGCGCCCGCTCGAATTCTCGTCCTTCCCGACGATCCTGCTGATCTCGACCATGGTGCGCCTGGCGCTGAACATCGCCACGACGCGCGTCATCCTATCCCACGGCCATGAAGGGCACGGTGCTGCCGGCGGCGTCATCTCCGGTTTTGCCAGCCTCGTCATGTCCGGCGATTTCGTCATCGGTCTGATCGTCTTCCTGATCCTCATCACCGTGAACTTCATCGTCATTACCAAGGGTGCGACGCGTATCGCCGAAGTCGGCGCGCGCTTCACCCTCGATGCGATCCCCGGCAAGCAGATGTCGATCGACGCCGACCTGTCGGCGGGCCTGATCGACGAGAAGGAAGCGCAGCGCCGCCGCCGCGAGCTCGAGGAGGAAAGCTCCTTCTACGGCGCCATGGACGGTGCCTCGAAGTTCGTGCGCGGCGACGCCATCGCCGGCCTGATCATCACCGCGATCAACATTTTCGGCGGCATTATCATCGGCTATCTTCGCCACGGCATGCCGATCGGCGAAGCCGCCGACGTCTTCGTCAAGCTGTCGGTCGGCGACGGTCTCGTCTCGCAGATCCCGGCCCTGATCGTTTCGCTGGCTGCGGGCCTTCTGGTTTCGCGCGGCGGCACGGCCGGTTCGACCGACCAGGCCGTCGTCGGCCAGCTCGGCGGCTATCCGAAGGCGCTGATGGTCGCTTCCGGCCTCATCATTCTGCTGGCGGTCGTCCCCGGCCTGCCGTTCCTGCCCTTCGCCGTTCTCGGCGGCGGCATGGCGTTCCTGAGCTGGCTCGTGCCGCGCCAGATCGAGGCCGCGAACGCCGCCCGCCGAGCCGAAGAGGCGGCCAAGGCGCAGCAGACCAAGGAAGGCGAGTCGGATTCGGTGAAGTCGGTGTTGAAGACCGCCGAGATCGAGCTGCTTCTCGGCAAGCAGGTCTCGACCCGCCTGCTTGGCGCACACCAGGAACTGGCGTTCCGCGTCGGCAAGATGCGCCGCAAGTTTGCCGGTCAGTACGGTCTCGTCATCCCGGAGATCAAGGTGTCCGACGACATCAGTATCCCGGATAAGGCCTACCATATCCGCATCCACGGCACGACGATCGCCTCGAACACGGTGCGCGTCGGCGAAGTTCTCGTGGTTACCGGCGGCGGCCGCCGGCCAAGCGTGCCGGGCGATGAAATCCGCGAACCCGCCTTCGGCATGCCGGCGGTTTCTATCCTCGAGACCTTCACCGAAGATCTGAAGCGCGAAGGCTTCCACCCGATCGACAACGTCTCGGTGGTGCTGACGCACCTGAGCGAGGTCATTCGCAACAACCTGCCGCACCTGCTCTCCTATAAGGACGTGAAGGTGCTGATCGAGCGCCTCGATCCGGAATATCGCAAGCTCGCCGACGAAATCTGCACCTCGCACATGTCCTATTCCGGCCTGCAGGCGGTGCTGAAGCTGCTGCTCGCCGAACGCGTCTCGATCCGCAACCTGCATCTGATCCTCGAAGCGGTCGCCGAGCTCGCGCCGCACGTGCGCAAGACCGAGCAGATCGTCGAACATGTGCGCGTGCGCATGTCGCAGCAGCTCTGCGGCGACCTCGCCGACAACGGCATCCTGCGCGTCCTGCGCCTCGGCAACAAATGGGACATGGTGTTCCACCAGGCGCTGAAGCGCGATGCGAAGGGGGAGGTCGTCGAATTCGACATCGATCCGCGCCATCTCGAAGAGTTCAGCGAGCAGGCGACGAAAGTTATCCGTGAACATCTCGATCGCGGCATGCCCTTCGTGCTGGTAAGTTCGCCCGAATCCCGCTCTTATGTGCGCATGATCATCGAGCGCCTTTTTGCCACCTTGCCCGTGCTCTCGCATGTCGAGCTTGCCAAGGGCCTTGAGATCAAGATCATCGGCTCCATTTCATGATCACCGACCCGGAGGGCTCGGTGCTGGCGCTGTTTGCGGCTTTCTGCCGGATCGGTGGCTGCATCATGATCATGCCCGGGTTCTCGACCGCGCGTATCCCCATGCAGGTCCGATTGTTTATCGCCGTGGCAATTTCCATGGCGATCCTGCCGATCATGTGGACTGACATTTACCCGCAGGTGACCGGCAAGGGGCATACCTATATCTATCTGATCGCTGCCGAGACCGCCGTTGGCGCGGTCATGGGTCTCGTCGCCCGCTACTACGTGCTCGGGTTGCAGTTTGCCGGCACGGCGATCACCATGCTGATGGGCTTCAGTTCACCACCTGCATCGGACGTGATCGAAGATACGCCCGAGAACCAGTTGACCAGCATGATCAGCTTCGCGGGGCTGATGGTGCTTTTCATGCTGGACTTCCATCATGTGATGTTTGAGGCGATCGTCCAGTCCTATCGGGCGATGCCGATCGGCACTGCCTTCGACCCGCAGGGCGTGTTGATCACGCTTACGGATTCGCTTGCGCAAACCTTCATGATCATGCTGCGGCTGGCGAGCCCCTTCCTCATCTACGGCCTGCTTTTCAACGTGGCGATCGGCATGGTGAACAAGCTTGCGCCGCAGATCCCGATCTACTTCATCTCGCAGCCCTATCTGATCATGGGCGGCCTGTTTCTGCTCTATCTCGGTATTGCCGCGATGCTGCGCCTGTTCGGCGACGGTTTCGCGCTGGTCATGCAGGGAGGATAGGTGGATGAAAACGCGCTCGCAAAAGCTGAAGCGCCTGGTGGCCGTTCAGCGCCATCTCGAGCAGATGGCGGAGGCCGACTTTGTCGAGATGGTGCGGCAGCGCGAGGTCCTGGCCGAGACGATCGATGTGGTTGTCGATGCCATGGGCTCGGCGCATCCGATGCACCGCATGTTTTCCGGCCACTATTCCTCCCAGATCGGCCGCCTTGTCCAGAAGGACCAGATGCTGCTCGGCGTCCAGCAGACCCACGAGGCGCGCATGCTGAGGGAGCGTGCAAAAGCCGACCGGCTGGAAGAAAACATGAAAGAGGCGCGCCAGTCCGAGGACCGCGAGGAGGCCGACAACTCGATCTACGACCTGATCGATCAACACGTTACGGGAAGCGCGCCAGCTTCCGGTAAGGTTGACGGGCGATAGTACGCCATCCCGGTTTGCTCCGATCATGGAGCGGGTCCGGTCCGACTATTGCCCGGGCACGGGCGTCGCCGCGCAAGCGCGCGACCCAGGCTCGATTTTGAGAGGATTTCTCATGGCCATCTCTCCGCCCAGCGATCTGGTGATGGATGTCGTGCGCGCCGCGGACCCCACTGAGGTGCAGGAGGCGCAGGCGCGGCTGAAGGCCAATCGCGCTGCCTTCAAGGCGACGAGCCTTGCCGAGAACGGCAATGGCTTTGCGGCGGCCGTCAACGTCCTCAATTCCTCCGATGGATCAAGCGGGCTCGGCGACATCAACAACCGCGTCGAAGAGAAGCAGATTCCGGAAACCTATCGCAAGTTCGAGGCAATGGTTCTGCAGAACTTCGTGAAGTCGATGTTGCCAACCGACAGCGAGAACGTGTTCGGCAAAGGGAACGCGGGTGATATCTGGAAGAGCATGATGGCCGAGCAGATCGGCGACGTGATGTCGAAGGGCGGTGGCATCGGCATTGCCGATCAGCTGGCGCGTGGGGATGCGACCGATCGGGTTCAGGCATCGCTCGACGGCAACAGCCTGAACCTCGCCGCAAGCCTGGTGCAGGAATACGAGCGCAAGACGCTGACCGGCTTTACGACCGACGACGAAAAGAACAAGCAAGCCTAGAGCGGGATGAGGAAAAGTGCTTGCGGTTCTCCGCCTGCATCCCGCTCTAATTCATAGGAATCGATCACGTTTGTGATTTTGGGTCGATCGGACCCAAAATCATCGTGATCTAATTGGGAGTTGATTCATGGAAGCTGTGGCATCCAATGACGTCCGGATCCAGAACGTGCTCGGCCGGCTGGAAATGATCCTCGACAACGAGAACACCCGCATCGGCGTCGATCCGGAGTTCGACATCAAGACGTCGAATGCGCACAAGAGCCGTTGCCTCTACGAACTGACGATGTTGCATCGCGATATGCTGCCGGGCGAAACGTCTCCCGCTTTTTCCTCGCATGCGCGTCACCTGCGCGACAAGCTCGCGACCAACTCGCAGAAGGTCGAGGCTCATCTTGAGGCGGTTCGCGCCGTCGTCGATCTCCTGAAGACGGCAGCCCAGGATGCCGATGCGGACGGCATCTATTCCGAAGCGCAGTTCCGCTATAGCGATTTCTGATGCTGAAGCTCGTTCTCACCGGGGTCTGGGTCTGTGCGGTCACGCTCGGATCGGTCTATTTTTCGATGCAAAGCGCCTCGGCGCCCGCCGTCCCGGACGGCGAGGCGGCCAGGCGTGCGTCGGAGCAATATGTTCCGGGTGAGATGATCACCATTCCGGTGATCAGGGAAGGTGCCGTTCAAGGCTATTTCCTCACCAAGCTCTCCTTCTCCGCGACGAAGGAGGGCATCAACAATCTTCGCGCACCGCTTCGCCAGATGGTCACCGATGAGCTCTACGATCTGCTCGTCGGTTCGAAATTCATCGACGTCGCCGACACTGGCACCTTCGATTTGCCGACCTTCAAGGCCACGGTGAAAGAGGGCCTCAACAAGAAGCTCGGCGAAGAGGTGATTACCGAAGTACTCGTCGAGCAGCTCGAATATCTGACCAAGGACGACGTCAAGCGCGTCGCCAACAGCCAGAACGTGCCGCGGCAAAAGCCGGTTCCGATCGTTGACAAGAACGGCAATATCGCTGGCGACAAGCTGCCGGAAGGCGCGGTCAAGGCGAGCAGTTCCCACTGAAAGAAGCCGGTTCGGGGAGGCGTCGCGGTTGCCGATCCGATCTCCGCACCGGCCACGCGGGACAACCGCCGGCCCTCAGTTTTTTTCGGGGTTGCGGTATTGTTCGTTGACGAAGCCGAACTCCGCCATTAGCCGGCCGATTGCCACATAGAAGTGGTAGAGCCCCGCCGCCGCAAGCCCGCTCTTGCTCCACAGCTCGATCCCGCGCGGGACGGACGCACAAAGCAGCGCCAGAGATTTGCCAAAGGTTCTCAGCCGTCCACCGAAGGTCGGGTCGCGCCGGTGTTCAAGCATCGCCGAAATCGCGCCATTCCTGAGGCTCCGCGCTCTGATCCAGGAAGCGCTGGTGCGTCGGGCAGGCACGGTTTCCGCAACCCATGCGTCTACCGCCCAGCCAAAGGAAAAGCCCTGCGCCTTGCAGCGGCTGTAGAAATCCGCATCACCGCCACCGATGAAATTGAATGCCGGGTCCAGGAATGGTCGCGGCATCGCGTCCAAAACCCTTCGCGTGACGAGGACATTGCCGGAAGAATAGAGGATCGGCACCGGTCCGGTCGTATCATAGTGAGGCGTGAAGACTGGATGGCGCTTCCATTTCTGCCCGCCATCGCCCTCGAAGACCGGCAGCTGAGGTCCGCCGATCATGTCGGCTCCTGTGGTTTCCTGTGCCGCGATGAGGCAATCGAGCCATTCAGGCGCAGCCACTTCGTCGTCATCGATGATCGCAATGGCCTTGAGGTTCGGATAGGTCTCGAGCGCCATCGACCAGCCGGCATTATAGGCGTGGCAGTTTCCGCGTTGATGGGCGACGATGACGATCGAATCCGAGGGATGGCCGAGGAAAAAGTCCTTGGCTGCCGCGGCACCCGCCAGGCCCTCGGCATCGTTTTCGACGACGACCGTTGCATAGGAAAGGTCAGGCCTTTGGGAAACAATGGTTTTCAGCGTCTTGACGACATGTTCCGGCCGACGAAACGTCGGCAGCACCACGACGAGCTCGATGTCGCCGGCGTCTTCCAGTTCAGTTCGGAAGTAGACGGAAATGTCCTGACCGGTCGACGTCATGGCGAAACCTGTAAAAGCAAAATTGCCAGGCAATACAGCAAATCTTCCTAAACAGATGCTGAACCCTGAGGGAGAATTTTGAAAGGGGGCTTTAAGCGCTCTTTCACCTCATCCTGCTAATGAAAGGCCCAACTCCATTCATGACGCGTGGTAAAATGCATCTGGTCCTGGTCTCATCGCTCGTTCCCGTCGCCAATCCGGCGTCCGGCTTCGACATCGCCAACCGGGCTGTGCTCGACGGCTTGCGCGCGCTCGGCCACCGGGTCAGCGTCGTCGGCTTTCTTCAGCCGGGGCGTATGCCGGCCCCCGATTGCGAAATGCATCTGCTTGGAGAGCTGGAGGTCACCAATGCCAAGGTCGGTGCGCTCCAGAAACTGAACTGGCTTGGAACAGCCTTTCTGAACCGGACATCGGTTTCTTCGGGAAAGATGCTTGCGGTGTCGACGAAGCGGATCCAGTCGATCCTCGACGAGCTTGCCCCGTTTGATGGTCTCGTGCTCAATTCGGTGCAGTTGCCGGCAGCCTTTGCGCAGGTCTTCCGGCCGCATCCGTCAATTTATGTGGCGCACAATGTCGAAGCCGATTCCGCGTTCGAGAATGCCGAGCGGGCGAGCGGCACCGTCGAGCGCTTCCTCTTTCGGCGCGAGGCTCAATACCTTGAGCGGTACGAACAGCAGTTGGCGCAGAACGCGGTCGCCGTCTGGACCTTTGCCGAAGCCGATCGCTTCGGCTTCGGTCGTGCCGTCAGCGACCGCGCCTTCGTCCTTCCCCTGGTGACCGGCTGGGACACGCCGCCACCTGCGGTCGACGAACGAGGCCCGGAACTGCAGCATGATCTCGGATTGATCGGGACGTGGAGCTGGCGACCGAACAGGCTCGGGCTCGATTGGTTTCTTGCCGAGGTCATGCCGCATCTTCCGGCCGACATGTCGATCGCGATTGCCGGCCAGATGGACGGCGTTCCCGCGGTCTCCCACCCTGGGGTTCGTTGCGTCGGGCGGGTGCCCGACGCCCGCGCCTTCGTCGCCGAAAGCGCCGTCATCCCCCTCATCAGCCGCGGCGGTACGGGGGTGCAGCTGAAGAGCATCGAAACCTTCGAGCTTGGCATGCCATCCGTGGCGACGCAGGCATCGCTGCGCGGCATAGAGGCGGTGCCGGAAAATTGTGCAGTAGCCGAAGATCCGGCCGAATTCGCCCGTCTCGTCGTCGACAAGGTCGCCAGGGCTCGTACCGGCGATCGCCAGCGTCTCGACGGATCGATCTTTCACCGCGCGCAGAAAGTACGGCTGATGCGGGTCATGCGCAATGTTCTGGCGAGCCTCGGATCCACCACCGTTGCCGAGGATCCCGCCATACCGCCGGAGCTGAAGGTGCACGATGGGGGACGGTCGTGACCAAGACCGCCGCCGTTTCGAATGCCGCCATCCCCCGGCGGCTGATCCTCGGCTTGCCGGTGGCCGACTTCGACTGGGCGAATGCCTTTGCCTTTACGGCCGAGGCGCTGTCGCGTCCCGGCGGACAAACACTGTTCTCGTTTCTCAACGCCAACAACGCCAATCTGATGATGCGGGATGGCGACTATCGAGACGTCTTGAACCGGCAAATCGTCCTTCCTGACGGTCACGGCATAGACATCGCTTCCTATCTCTTCCATGGCAGCATGTTTCCCGCCAATCTGAACGGCACGGACTTTGTGCCGGCGTTGTTGACCTTCATCGAAAGGCCGTTGCGCGTCGCGATGATAGGCGCCCGCCCGAACGTCTTGGCGCGCGCCGCCGAGAACTTCCGAAAGCATACGCCATGGCACGAATTCCTGCCGGTTTCGGATGGCTTCTTCGATCGCGAACGCTCAAGTGAGATTCTCGCCGACGTTCGCGCCCGAGAGGCCGATATCCTGCTCGTGGCGATGGGAAGCCCCGGTCAGGAAAAATGGGTCGATGCCCATGTCGGCCCGCAGGATGCGCGGCTGGTCATTACCGTCGGCGCGCTCTTTGATTTCGTCGCCGAGGAGTTTCCAAGGGCGCCGAGGTTCCTGCGGCGGCTGCGCCTGGAGTGGTTCTTCCGTCTGGCGATCGAGCCGCGGCGCATGTGGCGCCGCTATGTTCTCGGAAATCCGCTTTTCCTGTGTCACGTCCTCTGGCACAAGCTGTCGGGACGCGCACGGGAAACCGTCGCCGACACCAGCCTTCGAACGGGAACATCGTGAACGGTCAGACCATGCGCACAGCGGTTGTTACCGCGTCCTATGCGAATGATTTCGAACGCTGCCGGCTCATGTGCGAGAGCATGGACCGCAAACTTGAGGGCGACTGGCGGCATTATCTGCTGGTCGCTGAATTTGACGTGGCGCTGTTCCGGCAACTGGAGGGAACGCGGCGCCAGGTGATCAGCGAGCGCGATCTGCTGCCCTGGTGGCTGCACCCCGTCACCGACCCGCTGTCGGCCGGTCGTCGGAAGGTCTGGCTCAGCCCGTTCGGCCTGCCACTGCGTGGCTGGCATGCGCAGCAGCTTCGGCGTTTGGCGCTGGCGCGCCACATCGACGAGGCAGCGATGTTTGCCGTTGATTCCGACGTCGTCTTCCTGCGTCCCTTCGACCCCGCCAGCCTCTGGCAGTCGGATCGGCTGACACTTTACTGCAAGGATGGAGCAATCAACGCTGAGATGCGCTCCAACCATCTCGAATGGCTCGCCCATTCCGACCGCCTTCTCGGCATCGGCCCCTATCGCCTGCCTGCCAACGACTACATCAACACGCTGATCGCCTGGCGCACGGATACGTGCCGGAAGCTGCTCGACCATATCGAGGCGCAACATGGGCGCAACTGGGTACGGGCCGTCACGCGGAGCCGCGCCTTCTCCGAGTGCACCATCTATGGCCGCTTTGTCGACGAGGTGCTGCGCGGCGAAGGGCATGTTTCTTCCGATGCTGCGCTGTGCCACGTGCTGTGGTTCGAAGACAGCTACCGGCAGGATCTTTCGGGCCTCAGGGACTTTCTCAACGACATGGCCCCGCACCAGATCGGCATTGGCGTGCAGTCCTTCGTCGGGCACGACCTCGACGATATCCGCCGCGCGGTATTCGAGCTCGCGGCCTGACATATCCCGGCCAGGATCAGATGACGCGCTCCGCCGGCTTCCTGAGAGCCGTGTAGGTCAGAGCGAACGACAGAACGTAGAGAGCGAGAAAGATCGCGTTGAGCGATGGCGCCCATTGGGCGACATCTGTTGTTGTCCGCAGCAACAGGACCAGCAGCGCCACCTTGACCACGCCTGCGATGAAAAGGTTGAGCATGCGCCGTACGGTCCGGCCGGTCGCATAGAGCAGCTCGGAATGATACTCGATCAGGTTGCGGAACGAGGGAACGAGCAGGATCATTGCGACGATGGGGGCGGCCGCGGCGACATTGCGCCCGAGGCCGTTCGGGAAGAGCCAGAGATAGGCGGCCATGGCTGCGATGGCGGCGAGCGACGCAAGCGCCACCAACAGCTCGATCGATAGCCGGACACGCCAGCGGGCAATTGCCTCGGGCGTGCGCATGATGCGTTGCACAAGCAGGGTGTTGAACGACCGCACCGGAAGCGCCGTCAGGTCCGCGAGCCGCATCAAGATGGCATAGAGGCCGGAGACCGCCGGGCCGCCGATCGCAAGCACCGCGATCTTGTCGAACTCAGACTGGATGTAGAAGAGGACCTCGGCACCAGCGACGGAGACAGAATCCGCCCAGCGCCGGAAATAGAGCCGGGGCTGCCAGCGCAACCGGACGCGCGGGTAAAACCAGAAGAGCGCCACGACGAGGCCGAGCGCGTTGGCAAGCAGGTAGAGGTAAGACCAGGCCTCGAGCGATTTCCACGACAGCAGGGCAAAGAGCAATGCCGCTGCCGTGCGGATCGCCGTACCGATCACCACGAGCAGTGCGCCGCGTCCAAAGCGGCCAAGGCCATTCAGCACGATGACAGCGGTTTCCAGCCCGCGCCAGCAGACGATTTCAGCCAGCATGAAGGCGGAAAAGGAGTTCGCCGTCATGTCGCGGGAAAAGAGGGCGATAAAGGTGATGGCGCAGAGGAGGGCGATCAGCGGCAGGGAGAGCACAGCGCCGGCGAGGAAGCCGGTCGTATAGGTGCCGACCAGCAAGGGTTTTACGGTGGCCACCCGGTAGAGCGGCGACATGAAGCCGAAGGCAAGCACACGCGAGATCATGATGCCGGCGGCGGACGCGGTCGCAAACAGTCCGAAATCGGCAATCGTCAGTGTGTTGGCGACCGCGATAAAATAGACGAGAGACAGGACAAGACGCCCGGCCGAACCTCCGGTCATGGAGAGATAGGCGTGGATCAGCGCCCTGTGGCGGAGATAAAGCGCATTGACGCGATGAGGCACGGCCGACGTTCCAATAGCGCGCCTCCCGTCGATGCCGATGGAAGCGCTCTATCTCCTTGTTTTTGCGCAGCGCCGAGCGCGTGCGCGCGGCGCAGGCGGTCGGAATTGCTCTCCTGTTTTCCGTCATAGGCGCGAAAGCTTAATAAGGCGTGAGATCGGTGCGCCCGCGCCCTTGTTCCTTCAAAAGTTAACCATTTGTTTTCCATGTTTCCTTAGGTTGGCTTCACTATTCGGAATTCGCCGTCTCGGCAGCCGCGGGATAAGTCATGTTCAACATCGACGACGAGAAACGCCCGGTTCCGCGTGCATCGTTGCTCGATTTCGCAGCCGAGGACACGCGCGGTTCGGCGCGTGCGCAAAAGCCGCCCGCTACCGGATCTTCGGGCAAAAGCGCGTCGCTGCTCAATCGTTTGTCGCAAACCGAAGGCGCCACCGCGCGCCATCGCGTGCAGTCGACGCCGGAAAAGAAGACATCGACAACCGGTGCCATGGCCGCCAAGCCATCGCGCTATGGTTCGGGTGGCATGAGCGACAGGCTTGCACGCTGGCTGACCGACAGCCCGCCGGGCGGCGCGGTTGCGGCAGTCGAAACGGACGGCGCGTCCACGGGCGATCGTCCGCTCATCGACATCAAGACCGTTCTGCGTTCGGTCTGGCAGCTTCGCAAGATCATCCTTGCAACCACCGCGCTCGGCGCTGTGGGTGGCATTCTCCTGGCGCTTTCGACGCCCAGCATCTTCGTTTCCGAGAGCAAGCTCTATGTCGATCCGCGCGAAGTGCGGCTGACGGATTCTGATCTTTCGAAGCAATCGCTGGCAACCGAAGGCATTCTCGCCCTTGTCGACAGTCAGCTCGAAGTGCTGCGCTCCCGCACCGTCCTGGAGAAGGTGGCGGCCGATCTCGACCTCGAAAACGATACGGAGTTTGCAGGAAAGGCGGCCAGCGGCGATGCCACCGCCCGCGTGCTGAAAAAATTGATCGAGGCCACTCATGTGTGGCGTGACCCGAAGACCTTCATTGTCACCGTTGAGGCGCAAACGCGGTCTCCGGAAAAGTCTGCCCTGGTCGCCAACCGGCTGGTCGAGACCTTCCTCGGCGAGGAAACCGCGGCCCAATCCGGCTTCTTCCAGAAGACCACCGTGGCGCTTGATGCCCGGATCAAGGAGCTGAAGGCGGAACTCGACGCGGCCGAGAAGGCAGTCGAAGACTATAAGGCGAGCAACGACATCGTCGATGCCGGCGGCGAGCTGATTGCCGACAAGCAGCTCTTGAGTCTCAGCGACCAGGTGGCCGCCGTGCGCAACCGCATCGCCGAGGCGAAGGCCAAGGCCGAGGCGTCCGGCAAGGTGGGATTGAGCGATGTCCTGACGGGTGCTTATCCCGAGGAGATCAACTCGCTTGCGCTGTCGGAACTGCGCAAGCAATATGCCGCGACCAAGGCGCAGTTGAGCGCGCTCGACGCGAGCCTCGGGCCGCGCCACCCGCAACGCATCGCCGCCCAGCAATCGCTCGAAGCCTCGCGTGCCGAGATTGCCAACGAATTGCGCCGCATCGCCGCTGCCTCCGGCACGGAGCTTGACCGCGCGCAGCGCACCGAACAGGACCTGGTGCGGCAGCTCGCCGTGCAGAAAGCCAGGCAGATCGCCTCGTCGGCGGAATTCGTCGAGCTGCGCGAACTGCAGCGACAGGCAGCGGCGACGCGTGCAATCTACGAATCCTTCCTGAAACGCGCAGGCGAGACCCGCGAAGAGGAAAAGCTGTCGGCCAAGAACATCCGGGTGATTTCGCGCGCCGAGCCTGCGCTTCAGGCCAAGGGACCATCCCGCAAGATCATCGTGATTGCCGCCACCATGGCCGGCTTCTTCGCGGGCTTCGGTCTCGGTGTCCTGCTCGGCATCTATCGCAGCTTGAATGGCCTGTTCTCGCTCGCGAAAAAGACTGAGGTCGATCAGGATCCAGGACCACCCGAACCGAACGGTGACCCCGAGCCGGCGCAGCGCCGGCAGCCGCAGCCAGCACCCGATCCGGCCAGGTCCGAGCTGCCACCACAATTCAGCCCGGCGGCGCATCATGACCAATCGCTGACCGCTGCCTATGCTGCCACCCGCCGCCGCGAATTGGCGGACCGTTCGCCCCGGCAGCCAGCAACGCCTGTAGAAGCGGAAGGCGACACCGGCATCGCCAAGGTGCAGGAAGACCTCCGCGCGCTCAGGTTCCGCGTCGAGGACTATTCACGTCACAAGCTCGCGCGCGGCTAGCCGATCCAACATGCCGTGAGCCTTTTCCGTACGCGATTGCTCGGGAAGCGATCGTGGTCTCTCACGATCGTAAGCGTTACCAATTTCACCTCTCACCGGTGAGAGGAAATGCCGTGCCGCCACTCGAAACAACCGCCAAGCGCGTCGTCGCCTCTTGCATTTATGCGTTTGGAACAGCATAGGGCGCTTTGAGGCCATCGCCTTTTCCCGGGCGAACTAGAGTGTGCCGCGTGAACTGCAAGCCAGGAGGAACATGCCGTGACGACTGTGATTGATGGCAAGAAAGTCGCCGCTTCGGTGATCGAGACCGTGAAGGCCGCGACCCAGGCGCTCGCGACGGATGCCGGTGTTCGCGCGGGCCTCGCAGTCGTCATCGTTGGCGACGATCCGGCAAGCCATGCCTATGTTTCCTCGAAGAGCAAGATGGCCAAGGAGTGCGGCTTCCTGTCGATCCAGCACACCTTGCCGGAGGCAACGACCCAGGAAGAGCTCGCGGCACTCGTTGCAGACCTCAACGCCGATCCTTCCATTCACGGCATCCTGGTGCAATTGCCCCTGCCCAAGCACCTGAACTCCGAGCCGATCATCCAGTCGATCCTGCCGGAAAAGGACGTTGATGGCCTGCATGTGGTCAACGCCGGCAAGCTGGCGACCGGGGATCTCGAAGGCGGGCTCGTTTCCTGCACGCCGGCCGGCGCGATGGTCTTCGTGCGCCAGACCCATGGCGAGGATCTTTCCGGGTTGAATGCCGTCGTCATTGGCCGTTCGAACCTGTTCGGCAAGCCGATGTCGGCGCTGCTTCTCGCCGCCAACGCAACGGTGACGACGGCGCATTCGCGCACCAAGGACTTGGCCGCCGTCTGCCGCAACGCCGATATCCTCGTGGCCGCCGTCGGCCGCCCGGAGATGGTCAAGGCCGGCTGGGTCAAGCCCGGCGCGACGGTCATCGACGTCGGCATCAACCGGGTGCCGGCGCCCGAAAAAGGCGAGGGCAAGACCAAGCTCGTCGGCGACGTCGCCTTCGCGGAAGCCGCCGAGGTCGCAAGCGTGATCACTCCCGTGCCTGGCGGCGTCGGCCCGATGACCATCGCCATGCTGATGGCAAACACCGTGATTGCCGCCCACCGCAAGGCCGGCCGCAAGCCGCCGCGCTTCTGATAGAATTTCACATCGAAAGACGAGGCGCGCCGCGATTGCGGCGCGTTTTCATTTTTGCGGAGCCGGCCCGGTTGACGCACGCACGATGAGCTCGGCGCGCCAGAGTTCCTGATCCGGATAATCGCCGCGCTTCAGGAGGCCGCCGATCAGCCTTGTGGCGATCCGTGCGCCGGCGGCCCTGAGCGACGAGCGTGTGGTCGTCAGCGGAACGCTGAAGTTTTCAGGCTTCAGCATAGGCAGCACGTCGTCATGGGCGATGAGCGAGATATCGTCGCCGATCTTCAATCCTGCCTGGTTGATAGCCCTGACTGCGCCGAGCGCCAGCACCGTACTGGAGCAGAGCACCGCCGTTGGCGGCTGCGCATGCTGCAGGAAGCGCTGCATGCTGCGATAGCCGTGTTCATCGGTCATCAGCGAATGCTCGACCAGTGCCTCGTCGAGGGCGAGGCCGTGCTCGGCCAGTGCCCGCAGCATCCCCTTCTTGCGACGGATGGAAAAGGCCAGATATTCCGGCCCGTTGATCAGCGCGATCCGCTGATGGCCGAGCTGAATGAGAAGCCGCGCCGCGTCATAGAAGGCGCTCGTGTTGTCGATGTCGAGGAACGGGTAGTCCCGGCTTTCGCCGATCGAACGCCCATGCACGACAAAGGGGATCGACAGCGATTTCAGCATGGCGATGCGCGGATCGTTGGCACGCATATAGGCAAGGAACAGCGCGTCGACATTGCCACTGGCCGCCAACCGCCGGAACGTTACCTCTTCATCTTCCGGCGCGCTTGGATTGAGCACGAAGTGGAAGTCATGCTTGACCGCTTCTTCCGCAAGGCCGGCCAGGAATTCGCCGAAGTGCACGTCAGAATCGATGCCGGGCGCAATCGGCATGACCATGCCGATGGAAAAAGCCCGGCCCGTGGCCAGCCGCTGGGCCGCGCGGTTGGGCCTGTAGCCGGTCTCGCGCACGGCCTGCAGCACGCGTTGGCGGGTCTCGGCATTGACCTCCGGATAGCCGTTCAGCGCCCGGCTGACCGTTGTCTGCGACAGGCCGAGCAGTTCCGCGAGTTGCTTGAGATTGACCGCCATGGTCAGGATTCCTCCCAAAGCGCTTTGGATATCCGTATGATTTTTGGTGTTTGGTCCCAGCGCCTCAGGTTTGTGTAGCATCCGTTTTTCGAGCAACAAAGCAGAATTCAACTATTGCGCGGTGCAAAACGTTACCGCAGAGCACAAAAGCGTCGCATCGAGGACAGGGGCGGGAAAGCTCTTGACTCCGCGCGTGTCGCAATGGTTTGTTAGCGAACTCAAAGCGCTTTGAATTTTTGCGCATTGTCGACTGCCCGGCGGGATCCGGGTTCATCTTGGGAGGAGAAGGACGTGAAGAGATCATTGCTGTTGGGCGTGGCGGCGTTTGCCCTGTTTGCAGGTGCTGCCGGTGCCGCGGACCTCAAGTTCAAGCCGGGCGAAGATTCCAAGTTCAACTGGGCGAGCTTCGAGGAGTTCAAGAAGGGTCACGACCTCAAGGGTCAGACGCTGACGATCTTCGGCCCCTGGCGCGGCGAAGACGAGGCGCTGTTCAAGAGCGTCTACGCCTACTTTACCGAAGCGACGGGCGCCGAGGTCAAATATTCGTCGTCTGAAAACTACGAGCAGCAGATCGTCATCGATACCCAGGCCGGCGGCCCCTCCGAAATCTCGATCCTTCCGCAGCCGGGCCTGATCGCCGATCTCGCCTCCAAGGGCTACCTGACGCCGCTCGGCGACGACACCCAGAAGTGGCTGCTCGACAACTACGCCGCCGGTCAGTCCTGGGTCGATCTGTCGACCTACAAGGGCAAAGATGGCAATGCCGCGCTTTACGCCTTTCCCTACAAGATCGACGTGAAGTCGCTGGTCTGGTACTCGCCGGAAAACTTCGAGGACGCCGGCTACGAAGTGCCGAAGACCATGGAAGAGCTGAAGGCGCTGACCGAGAAGATCGCCGCTGACGGCGGCAAGCCCTGGTGCATCGGTCTCGGTTCGGGCGGCGCGACCGGCTGGCCGGCGACCGACTGGGTGGAAGACATGATGCTGCGCACCCAGCCGGCCGACGTCTACGACAAGTGGGTCAAGAACGAGATCCCGTTCACCGATCCGGCCGTCGTTGGCGCGCTCGACGAGTTCGGCTGGTTCGCCAAGAACGACAAGTTCGTCGATGGCGGTGCGGCGGCCGTAGCCTCGACCGACTTCCGCGACAGCCCGAAGGGGCTCTTTGCTTCGCCGCCGAAGTGCTATCTGCACCACCAGGCGTCGTTCATCCCGTCCTTCTTCCCGGAGGGTACGGTGATCGGCGAGGACGCCGACTTCTTCTACATGCCGCCTTACGACAGCAAGAAGGAACTCGGCAATCCGGTGCTCGGCGCCGGTACGCTGGCGATGATCACCAAGGATTCGCCAGCGGCCCGCGCCTTCGTCGAATTCCTGAAGACGCCGATCGCCCATGAAGTCTGGATGGCGCAGACGAGCTTCCTGACGCCCTACAAGAGCGTCAACGTCGACACCTACGGCAACCCGCCGCTGAAGAAACAGGGCGAGATTCTGCTGAACGCCACCACCTTCCGCTTCGACGGTTCCGACCTGATGCCGGGCAAGATCGGTGCGGGCGCGTTCTGGACCGGCATGGTCGATTTCGTCGGCGGCAAGTCGTCGGCCGAAGTCGCCGACGGCGTCCAGAAGGCCTGGGACGCCATCAAGTAACAACGGATGACGGGCGGCAGAAAAGCCGCCCGTCGCCGATCCGGGTTCGCTGCCTGAGCAGGGTGAGGAAAGGTGAAACGGTTTTCCGTTCGCTTCCCGCTCTTAAACTATGAGAAGCGGCGCGCCCCAACGAGAACGGCGACAATCGCCAGCCCTGCACGGGGACGTGCATCCGAGGGGAGGGACATGTCATGTTTTATCAGCTTGCCGCTGCTGCAGGGTTCATGCTGGCCGGGGTGCTCGGCTGCGCCGCCTATTTCTGGGGAACCAGTCTCATTCTGGACCTGATCTTCCCGTCGAAGGGAAAATCCGGTGCAGTCGCGTCGAAAAACCTGCGCATCACCAACGCCATCCGCCCATGGCTGTTCCTGGCGCCGGCGCTTTTCGCCCTGACGACTTATCTTATCTATCCGGTCATCATGTCGCTCTGGTACAGCTTCCATGACCGCGCCGGACAGAGTTTCGTCGGCGTCAGCAACTATGCCTGGATGGTCAAGGACGGCGAGTTCCGCCAGTCGATCTACAACAATTTCCTTTGGCTGCTGGTCGTTCCGGCACTCGCGACCTTTTTCGGCCTGGTCATCGCCGCGCTCACCGACCGCATCTGGTGGGGCAATATTGCCAAGACGCTGATCTTCATGCCGATGGCGATCTCGTTTGTTGGTGCCGCGGTCATCTGGAAGTTCATCTATGATTTCCGGCCCGAAGGGGCAGAGCAGATCGGTCTTTTGAACGCCATCGTCGTTGCTTTCGGCGGCGCCCCGCAGGCCTGGATCACGCTGCCCTTCTGGAACAACTTCTTCCTGATGGCGATCCTGGTGTGGATCCAGACCGGTTTCGCCATGGTGATCCTGTCGGCGGCCCTTCGTGGCATTCCCGAGGAAACGATCGAGGCGGCCGTCATCGACGGCGCCAATGGCTGGCAGATCTTTTTCAAGATCATGGTGCCGCAGATCTGGGGCACGATCGCCGTCGTCTGGACGACCATCACCATCCTCGTTCTGAAGGTCTTCGACATCGTGCTGGCGATGACCAACGGCCAATGGCAGAGCCAGGTGCTTGCAAACCTCATGTTCGACTGGATGTTCCGCGGCGGCGGTGACTTCGGCCGCGGTGCGGCGATCGCCGTCGTCATCATGATCCTCGTCGTCCCGATCATGATCTGGAACATCCGCAATGCGGCCAAGGAAATGAAGGGGCACTGAGATGAATCCAGCGACACGCTCACCCCTCATGTGGGTCGTCCACCTTTCCGTCCTGTTGATCGTTGCGCTCTGGACGCTGCCGACCGCCGGCCTGTTGATCTCGTCGCTGCGCGACAAGGACCAGCTTGCCGTCTCCGGCTGGTGGACGGCACTTTCGACCTCGTCGCAGAACATCGTCGTCCGGGCGCCCGGCCCCGAGCGCCAGGTCGAACGCGACGGCAAGTTCGTGATCTCAGGCAACCTGCTCGAAGGGCAGCAGGGGCAGATCTCCGCCTTCGGCTTTTCCAGCCGCGAGCCGACCGCCTTCAAGGCCGGCGAAACCGCCGACCTTAACGACGGCGAAAAGCTGACCGTCCAGGCTGACGGCAATTTCGAGATCGTCTCCGACAAGAAGATGGAAGGGTCGCGCGGCCAGCGCGTCTTCGTCACGGCGTCGTCACCACCGCGCTTCACCTTCGACAACTATGTCGAGGTGTTGAGTGCCGAAGGCATCGGCCGATCCTTCATCAACTCGCTCACGGTCGCCGTCCCGGCGACGATCATCCCGATCATGATCGCCGCCTTCGCGGCCTATGCACTCGCCTGGATGCCATTCCCGGGCCGGGCGATCCTCATCGCTGTCGTCGTCGGCCTGCTGGTCGTGCCGCTGCAGATGTCGCTGATCCCGCTTCTGAAGCTCTATAACGGTGTCGGCACGATCCTCGGCGTGCCGCCCAAGACCTATGTCGGCATCTGGCTGGCGCATACGGGCTTCGGCCTGCCGCTGGCGATCTATCTTCTGCGCAACTACATGGCCGGACTGCCGCGTGAAATCATGGAATCCGCCCGCGTCGATGGCGCCAGCGATTTCGATATCTTCGTCAAGATCATCCTGCCGCTCTCCTTCCCGGCGCTCGCTTCCTTCGCAATCTTCCAGTTCCTGTGGACCTGGAACGACCTGCTGGTGGCGATCGTTTTCTTAGGCGCTGGCCCGGACGAACTGGTTCTGACCGGCCGGCTCGTCAACTTGCTCGGTTCGCGCGGCGGCAACTGGGAAATCCTGACGGCTTCCGCCTTCATTACCATCATCGTTCCGCTGATCGTCTTCTTCAGCCTGCAGCGCTATCTCGTGCGCGGTCTGCTGGCGGGGTCGGTCAAGGGCGGCTGACAACCAAGGACTTTTTACGAAAATGAGCATGACCGAAATCAGCAAATCCACGATGCAGCCCGATAAGGATTGGTGGCGTGGCGCGGTGATCTACCAGGTCTATCCGCGCTCCTACCAGGATTCCAATGGTGACGGTATCGGCGACCTCAAGGGCATCGTCGCCCGGCTGCCGCATATCGCTGCCCTCGGTGCCGATGCGATCTGGATTTCGCCGTTCTTCACCTCTCCGATGAAGGACTTCGGTTACGACGTCTCCAACTACACCGATGTCGACCAGATCTTCGGCAGCCTTGCCGATTTCGACGCCGTGATATCAGAGGCCCACCGCCTTGGTATCCGGGTGATGATCGACCTCGTGCTGTCGCATACCTCTGACCAGCATCCCTGGTTCGTCGAAAGCCGCGCGAGCCGGACAAACGCCAAGGCCGACTGGTACGTCTGGGCTGATTCCAAGCCGGACGGCACCCCACCCAACAACTGGCTGTCGATCTTTGGCGGCTCGGCCTGGGCCTGGGATCCGACCCGCCTGCAATATTACCTGCACAACTTCCTGACCTCGCAGCCGGACCTCAACCTGCACAATCCGGACGTTCAGGACGCGCTGCTTAGCGTCGAGCGCTTCTGGCTGGAGCGCGGCGTCGACGGCTTCCGTCTCGACACCATCAATTTCTACTTCCACGACAAGCAGCTGCGCGACAACCCGGCGCTGGCGCCGGAGCGCCGCAATGCCCAGACCGCGCCCGCGGTGAACCCCTACAACTATCAGGAGCACCTCTACGACAAGAACCAGCCGGAAAACCTGGCGTTCTTGAAGCGCTTCCGCGCCGTCATGGACGAGTTCCCGGCAATCGCCGCCGTCGGCGAGGTCGGTGACAGCCAGCGCGGCCTGGAGATCGCCGGGCAATACACCTCCGGCGGCGACAAGATGCAGATGTGCTACGCCTTCGAGTTCCTGGCGCCCGATCCGTTGACGCCGGCCACCGTCGCCGAAGTTCTCAGGAACTTCCAGAAGGCAGCGCCCGAGGGCTGGGCCTGCTGGGCGTTTTCCAACCACGATGTCGTGCGCCATGTCAGCCGCTGGGGTGAAGGCGTTGCCGATCGCGACGCGCATGCCAAGCTGCTTGCGAGCTTGCTGATGTCGCTCCGCGGCTCGGTCTGCATCTACCAGGGCGAGGAACTGGCGCTGAGCGAAGCCGAGCTTGCCTACGAGGATCTGAAGGATCCCTATGGCATCCAGTTCTGGCCCGACTTCAAGGGCCGCGACGGCTGCCGTACGCCGATGGTCTGGGACGGTGCTGCGGTCAATGGTGGTTTCGGCAGTGCGAAACCCTGGTTGCCGGTGCCGGCGGACCATCTGAAACGCGCCGTATCGGCGCAGCAAGGCGATGAGGCGTCCGTACTCGAACACTACCGCCGCTTCCTGCATTTCAGGAAGGCGCATCCGGCCTTCGCCAAGGGCGAGATCGAGTTCCTGAGTACGGATGGGCAGGTGCTCGCCTTCGTGCGCAGCCACGGCAACGAGAAGCTTTTCTGCCTGTTCAACATGAGCGGCGAACCGGCGACGGCCACGCTGCCAAACGAACCGGTCGCCGCGCTTGAAGGCCACGGTTTTGCAACCGAAGTGAAAGATAGAACGGTCAACCTGCCGGCCTGGGGCGCTTATTTCGCGCGGCTGGTGTGAAGGTCGACTGGGTAAGATGAAAGCAAGAACTGACGGGAAGAACCGAAGGGGAGGGTGCAATGACGGGTCTGCTGCTTAAAGATATCCGCAAGTCCTATGGCGCGGTCGATGTCATTCACGGCATCAATCTCGACATCAAGCAGGGCGAATTCATCGTCTTCGTCGGCCCCTCCGGCTGCGGAAAGTCGACACTTTTGCGCATGATCGCGGGTCTCGAAGAGATAACCGGCGGCGACATGTTCATCGACGGCGAGCGGGTCAACACGGTGCCGCCGTCGAAGCGCGGCATTGCCATGGTGTTCCAGTCCTACGCGCTCTATCCGCACATGACGGTCTACGACAACATGGCCTTCGGCATGCGGATCGCCAAGGAGACGAAGGAGGAGATCGATCGCCGCGTGCGCAACGCCGCCGATATCCTCCAGCTCACCAAGTATCTCGACCGCCTGCCGAAGGCACTGTCAGGCGGTCAGCGCCAGCGCGTCGCCATCGGCCGCGCGATCTGCCGTGACCCCAAGGTCTTCCTGTTCGACGAACCGCTGTCGAACCTGGATGCGGCGCTGCGCGTTGCCACCCGCATCGAGATCGCCAAGCTCAACGAGCAGATGGCGGACACGACGATGATCTATGTCACCCACGATCAGGTGGAGGCGATGACGCTCGCCGACCGCATCGTGGTGCTGTCGCAGGGGCATATCGAGCAGGTGGGCGCGCCACTTGAACTATACGAACGTCCGGCCAATCTCTTCGTCGCGCGCTTCATCGGCTCGCCGGCGATGAACATCATCCCCTCGACGGTCACCGCCACCGGCGCACAGACGACGGTGAAACTGACCGGCGGCAAGAGCGTGACGCTCGATATCCCGACGGATGCATCGCAGAGCGGCAAGACGGCGAGCTTCGGCGTTCGGCCGGAGGACCTACAGACCACCACCAGTGACGACTTCCTGTTCGAAGGTACGGTCGCCATCGTCGAGGCGCTCGGCGAAGTAACCTTGCTCTATATCGAGGGGCTCGTCGACAAGGAGCCGATCATCGCCAAGATTCCTGGCATCCTGCCCGTTCATCGCGGCGACAGGGTACGCTTCACCGCCGACAAGGCCAAGCTGCACCTCTTTAACGCCGAGGGTCGCAGCTACCGCGTCTAAAGCAATTCCAGGAAAAGTGCGCAGCGGTTTTCCGTCCGGAATTGCGTAGGCAGCATTCCAGGAAAAGTGCGCAGCGGTTTTCCGTCCGGAATTGCGCAGGCAGCAGTCCAGGAAAAGTGCGCAGCGGTTTTCCGTCCGGAATTGCGTAGGCAGCATTCCAGGAAAAGTGCGCAGCGGTTTCCGTCCGAAATAGCGTAGCGAAGCAGCTGTTCTCGACCCGCCCGTAAAATCGGGCGGGTTTTTTCAATGCAACCTGCAGATCAAACCCTCTGTTAAATCTCTGCCGCTAGTCTGTCTTAAAGGGGATAGGAAAGGCATATCGATGAGAGGCGCGGCGCCGGCGATGCAGCAGCACTTCCTGAACAAGGAAGAGTCCTTCATGTACGATCGGGAAACGAATTTTCCGATGGAGGACACACGAAACGAAGCCCGCATCGAATATACCGAGAAGGGTGTGACGCAGCTAAGCTCGCGGCGCTGCGAGATCATCAAACTGTCGAAGAGCGGTGCGGTCATCAGTATCCTGACGCAATATCAGCTGCCGCAGAATTTCTATCTGGACATCCCGAGCGCACGCATCCAGATGGTTGGCTGCCTGATGAGGCGCGTGCACGCCAACAACATCATCGAAGCGCGGTTCCTGCGGCTTCTGACCGACCGCGACCTCAACCGCATCTTCGTCTACAGCACCCATCCGAACCACCGCAACCGCACGCTCGATATCTATCGCTGAGGCCCGGCAACCAAGGGCGAGGCTTGACCGCCCCGCAGCTGCAATGTTTGGTTGAGGTCCTCTTCAACAGATCCGGACCGGTACCATGCAGCGACCCTATCGGCTTTCCTGCCATTGCGGCGACATTTGCTTCGAAGTCGATGAGGAGCTTACCGGCCTTGTCGATTGCAATTGCTCGACCTGTCGGCGTTCTGGCTTCCTGCATTGGAAAGTGGACGCAGCCAAGGTGAGGCTGCTCACCGAGAAGCGTCGCCTGTCGAGCTACATCTGGCGCGGCCTCAACGAGGGGCACCACTTCTGCCCGACCTGCTCGACGCCGATCATGCGCAGCGGTTATCCGGACAACAAGATCTCCATCAATGCCCGCTGCATTGAGAACATCGACGTCTTCACGCTCGATATCCAACGCTACGATGGTCGCAACGATATGTTCCCAGGTCCGCTGCCGTGAACGGGCCGTGATCTGGAAGTCCAGCGACAAACGTTGAAGAAAAAACGCCGCCCCCATCTGAGCGGCGCTTCGTCGCCTTAGTGGAAGAGAACGCTCGCGCCGTGATCGGCAGCACCGGCGATCGCACGGAACGGGGCGAAGAGCTCGCGACCCATGCCGAAGTCGTTGTCGGAGAGGTCGGCATGCGCCGGCACCCGCGTCTTCAGCGCGATATCCTCGACCAGCACTTCGATCGTTCCGGCCACCGCATCGATGCGGACGATATCGCCTTCCTGGATGCGCGCGATCGGCCCGCCATCCTTGGCCTCGGGCGTCACGTGGATTGCCGCCGGCACCTTGCCGGACGCGCCGGACATGCGGCCATCGGTGAGGATGGCGACACGCTGGCCTCGATCCTGGAGAATACCAAGCACGGTCGTCAGCTTGTGCAGTTCCGGCATGCCGTTGGCCTTCGGCCCCTGGAAGCGCACGACCGCGACGAAGTCGCCCTCGAGCTTGCCGGCCTTGAAGGCGGAGTTCAGTTCTGCCTGGTCATGGAAGATCTTGGCCGGCGCCTCGATGACGTGGCGGTCCGGCTTGACGGCGGAGATCTTGATCACCGCCTTGCCGAGATTGCCGGTCAGCATCTTCAGGCCACCGGTGTGCTGGAACGGCTGGTCGATGGTCGCAAGCACCTTCGGATCAGCACTTTCCTTCGGCGTCGGCACGCGCTCGACGCTGCCATCGGCGCCGAGCCGGACGTCGATCTTGTAAGCGTCGAGACCCTGACCGACGACGGTACGGACGTCGTCGTGCAACAGGCCGCCCCGAAGCAGCTGGCTGATCAGGAAGCCCATGCCGCCGGCGGCGTGGAAGTGGTTCACGTCGGCAAGCCCGTTCGGGTAGACGCGTGCCAGCAGCGGCACGATATCCGAAAGCTCGGAAATGTCCTGCCAGGTGAGCACGATGCCGGCTGCGCGCGCCATGGCGACGAGGTGCATGGTGTGGTTGGTCGAACCGCCGGTCGCATGCAGGCCGACGACGCCGTTGACGATCGACCGCTCGTCGATCATTTCGCCCGCCGGTGTGAACTCGTTGCCCATGGCGGTGATCGCGAGCGCGCGCTTGGCGGCTTCCTTGGTCAGCGCATCGCGCAGCGGCGTGCCTGGATTGATGAAGGAGGCGCCCGGCAGATGGAAGCCCATGATCTCCATCAGCATCTGGTTGGAATTGGCGGTGCCGTAAAAGGTGCAGGTGCCCGGTCCGTGGTAGGACTTGGACTCCGCTTCGAGAAGTTCGTCGCGGCCGACCTTGCCTTCGGCAAACAGCTGGCGAACCCGCGCCTTCTCGTCGTTCGGAAGCCCCGAGGTCATGGGACCGGCAGGCACGAAGATCGCGGGCAGGTGACCGAAGGTGAGAGCCGCGATGACGAGGCCGGGGACGATCTTGTCACAGACTCCGAGATAGACGGTGGAATCGAACATGTTATGCGACAGGCCGACGCCGGCGGCCATGGCGATCAGGTCGCGGGAAAAGAGCGAGAGCTCCATGCCCGGCTGCCCCTGCGTGACGCCGTCACACATGGCCGGCACGCCGCCGGCAACCTGCGCGACGCCGCCCGCTTCGCGCGCGGCATCACGGATGAGCGCCGGGTAGGTCTCGAACGGCTGATGCGCCGAGAGCATGTCATTATAGGAGGTGATGATGCCGAGATTGGGCACGCGGTCGCCCGCCAGCGCCACCTTCTCGGCGGGGGAACAGACGGCAAAACCATGCGCGAGGTTGCCGCAGCCAAGCACGCTGCGGTGGGGCCCGTTCGACGCGGCACGGCGGACGCGGTCGAGATAGGGTTCGCGGTGAGGTTTCGAGCGCTCAACGATGCGAGCGGTGATCGCGGCAATGCGGGAATCGGCGGACATGACAAATCCTGTTCCGGAGTCCTCAAGACTCCTCATCTTCATCCAGTCATCGGTCCGGAGCGCGGCGAGCGTGGGAGAGCGCACGTCGCGTCCCGGCATGTTTTCGAAACACCTCATCGTTCCGGTGGCAGCGCGCTACCGGCTGAACGTGTCTCCAAAGTTCATATTGGGCCGGTTGGACCCAACATCTTTCCGATCTAGAGCGCCGGCGTTCATAGAAACGCACAAGGGACGCTCTAGCACTCTGATCCCAAAGCATCGTTCTGCCTCAAGTGATCCCACCTGAGGCAGGATGCCCTAGGGCGCCCAGTAAACCTGGACGGGCGATGCGGCACGACGCAGCATCGCGCGGATCGGCATATCCTGCTCGCCGCCGGCCTCCTCGGCCTTGGCGAGAACGGTCTTCTTGCCTTCACCTTCGATATGCAGCACCAGGAGCCGCGCATCCTGAAGGCTGGCGAAGGTCAGGGTCAGGCGGGTTTCGCCGGCGCCCTGCGCTTCCATCGTGATCACGCCGCGCGGCGTTGCCGGATCGATGGCACGCGCGAGCTGCGATCCGCCCGGGAAGAACGACGCCGTGTGACCGTCCGTTCCCATGCCGAGGATCGCGACGTCGAACGGTGCGCCGATGGCGGCGGTTTCCCGGCCCGCGATCTCAGCCGCGGCCTCGGCCGAGGGAGCGGCATGGTAAAGCGGCAGAAACGTTGCCGCTGCCGCCTTGCCCTGCAGCAGGTTGGCGGCCACGAGGCCGTGATTGGAGCGATCGCTTTCCGGCGGCACGAAGCGTTCGTCCACCAGCGTCACCGTCACCTTGTCCCAGGCGATGTCCTTCTTCGAAAGCGCCTGGAAGAAGGCCTTGGGCGTCGAGCCGCCAGAAACTGCAATGCTTGCCGCGCCGCGCGCCGCGATGCCGGCGGAAAGGGCGCTGCTCACCGCCTCGGCCAGGCCTTCCGCCAGTGCTGCACCGTTTTCGAAGGTATGAAGCGTTGTTGTCATGGTCATACCTTAGATCGCGTCGTGCCAGGTGCGGCCGTCACGCTCGATCAGCGCGATCGACTGGCTTGGCCCCCAGGTGCCGGCGGTGTAACCCTGGACCTGCTGGCCGGTTTCCTCCCAGGCTTTGAGGATCGGATCGACCCATTTCCATGCGGCTTCGACCTCGTCGCGGCGCACGAACAGCGTCTGATTGTTGCGCACGACATCGAACAGCAGCCGTTCATAGGCGTCGGCGTTGCGCACGGCAAAGGCTTCGGCGAAGCTCATATCGAGCGAGACATTGCGCAGGCGCATGCCACCTGGCCCCGGGTCCTTGATCATCAGCGACTGCTTGACGCCTTCGTTCGGCTGCAGGCGGATGACCAGCTGGTTGGCCGAGATGCGACCGGCGTTGTTGTCGAAGATCGAGTGCGGGATCTGCTTGAACGTGATGACGATCTCCGACATGCGGCCGGCAAGGCGCTTGCCGGTACGGATGTAGAAGGGCACGCCGGCCCAACGCCAGTTGCTGACTTCCGCCTTGATCGCGACGAAGGTCTCGGTGTTGGAAACGCCGCCTTCGAGCTCTTCGAGGTAGCCCTTGACCGGACCGCCGGCCGAGGCGCCGGCACGGTACTGGCCGCGCACCGTCACCTGCTCGACGTTGGATGAGGTGATCGGCTTCAGTGCGCGCAGAACCTTCAGCTTTTCGTCGCGAACCGCTTCCGCGTCCATCGAGGTCGGCGCTTCCATTGCGACGAAGCAGACGAGCTGAAGGATATGGTTCTGCACCATGTCACGCAGCGCACCGGCCTTGTCGTAGTAGCCGGCACGATTTTCCAGGCCCACGGCTTCAGACACGGTGATCTGCACGTGGTCGATATGGGCGGAGTTCCACAGCGGCTCGTAAAGCGCATTGGCAAAGCGCAGCGCCATCAGGTTCTGCACCGTCTCCTTGCCGAGATAGTGGTCGATGCGGAAGATCTGCTCTTCGCGGAAGACCTTGCCGATCGTGTCGTTGAGCTCGGTCGCCGATGCGAGGTCGCGGCCGATCGGCTTTTCGACGACGATGCGGGTGTTCTTGGTGATCAGCTTGTGATCGCGGATGCGCTCGGAAATGTCGCCGAAGATCGCCGGGCCGACGGCGAGATAGAAGGCGCGGATGCGCTCCTTGCCCTCTTCGAGAATCTTCTTCAGGGCGTCCCAGCCCTGGTCCGACTTGGCGTCGACCGAAACATAGAACAGTCGTGCGGCGAACTTGGCGACTTCTTCTTCATTGTATTCGTCGGCCTTCAGGTGCTCCTTCAGCGCATCGACGGCGAACTTGCGATAGTCCTCATGGCTGAGCGCCGCGCGCGACGCACCGATGATGCGGGTCGGCTCGGTAATCTGGCCTTCCAATTGCCGGTGATAGAGCGCCGGCAACAGCTTGCGCTCCGCAAGATCGCCGGTGCCCCCGAACACCACATAGTCAAATGGTTCGACGGGAATGATCTGGCTGCTCATGGGATATCTCGATCTGTTCAGGTCAGGGGCACATATAATCTAATCGATTTAAAAGCGCTAGAGCGGGATGAGGAAAAGTGCGCGCGGTTTTCCGCCCGCATCCCGCTCTACCTTCTAACTATCGATCACGTTTGTGATTTTGGTCGAGCCGACACAAAAACATCGTGATCTCGAATGCGGCGCAATAAAATGCTGCCGCAAGTGCTTCTCAGAACCTGTCGCGCAATGCGTACCAGCTTAACGCGAAGAAGAGAAGGGCGGAGCGGAACCGTGTACCACCAGGAAAAGCCGGGATCTTCAGGGCTTTCAAGAGATCAAGCTCGGTGTCTTTGCCCAGGACCAGATCCGCATAGAGCTTGCCGCAATAGTTGGAAAGCATCACGCCATGGCCGGAATAGCCGCCGATCGAGGTGACGCCAGGCATGACTTCACGGCAGAAGGGCGTGCGCGGCAGCGTGATGCCGACGGAACCACCCCAGGCATGGGTGATCTCGACATTGGCGAGTTCCGGATAGATCTCGCTGATCTGGCGGCGGATATGGGTCGAGATATCGCGCGGATTGTCGGCGGTATAGGCCTCGCGGCCGCCAAAGAGCAGCCGCCCGTCCCGCGACTTGCGGAAATAGCGCACGACGAAACGTGAATCGTCGACCGATTCGCCGCCGGGAATGACACCCGGATGATCGGAAAGCACGGTTGTTGCGCCGATGAAGGAGCGGATCGGCATCACGTGGCTGGCGCTCACCGGCTCCAGATTGCCGATATAAGCATTGCAGGCCACCAGCACGCGGTCGGCGGTGATCGTGCCATGGTCGGTGGTGACGACGATCGCGCCCGCGTTCCGCTCGATCTTCAGAGCCTTTGTCTGTTCGAAGAGATTGGCTCCGGCAAGGGCGGCCTGTTTCGCCAGCCCGACCAGAAGCTTCATCGGGTGGATATGGCCGGTGCCGGCATCGCGGATGCCGAAGTGATAGTGGCTCGATCCGAGCCGGCTCGCGGTTTCCTCGCGCTCCATGAAGGAGAGATGCGGGTAGCCGAAGCGCGTCGCCATCGCTTCGGCATGGTCGCGATAGTCCTTCTCCAGGCTTTTCTTGTGCCCGACCGAGAGTTGGCCGGGCACGAATTCGATGTCGATGTCGTGGGCGCTCGCGAAGTCGAGCACGTAGCGCTTGGCGTTCTCGGCCATGTCGAAGAGCGCTTGCGCCCGCTCATGGCCGAGGCTTGTCTCCGTCTCGTCCGCCCAGGCGCGCTGCCCGGTGCCTAACTGGCCGCCATTGCGACCCGACGCCCCGTCGCCGAAGCGACAGGCGTCGATCAGGGTTACATCCACGCCTTGGCGCGCCAGATTGTAGGCGGCCTGCAAGCCCGTGTAGCCCCCGCCGATGATCGCGACGCCGGCCTTCCGTGATCCGGGCATGGCGGGATAGTCCGGGCGATCCGGAACGGTTGCCTCATACCAGGAGTAACCGGGCGAGATCGGGCTTTGCCAGGACATGGAGGGCCTTTCAGGTCAGACGTTGAGAAGCAGGAATTCGCGCTCCCAGGGACTGATGACCTGCATGAAAGTCTCGAACTCGCCACGCTTGACGCCGGCATAGATGGCGATGAATTCCGGGCTCAGAACATCGGCAAGCGACGGTGCCGATTCGAGCAGCGCCACCGCGTCCAGCAGACCGCGCGGCAGGTCGATCTCGCCCTCGTTGGCCGTATCCTCGGTCGGTGCCGTCGGTTCGCGTTTTTCCATGATGCCGAGATAGCCACAGGCAAGCGATGCCGCGAGCGCCAGATAAGGGTTGGCGTCGGAGCTCGGCAACCGGTTCTCGATGCGCCGGGCGACCGGCTCCGACACCGGGATGCGGAAGGCGGTCGTGCGGTTGTCGTAGCCCCAGGCGGTATTGACGGGCGCCGACATGTCGGGCGTCAACCGGCGGAAGGAGTTCACATAGGGCGCCATCATGACCAGCGTGCGCGGCACGTAGTGCTGCATGCCGCCGATGAAATGGAAGAATTCCTTCGATGCCGAACCGTCGGGGTTCGAGAACAGGTTCCGGCCGGTGTTGATCTCGACCACCGACTGGTGGATGTGCATTGCCGAGCCTGGCTGGCCCTGCATCGGCTTGGCCATGAAGGTGGCGTAGATGCCGTGTTTGAGCGCCGCCTCGCGGATCGTGCGCTTGAACAGGAAGACCTGGTCGGCAAGCTCGATCGGGTCGCCGTGGCGCAGGTTGATCTCGAGCTGCGCCGGGCCTTCTTCGTGGATCAGCGTGTCGATCTCGAGACCCTGTTTCTCGGAGAAGTGGTAGATGTCGTCGATCAGTTCGTCGAACTCGTTGATGCCGGCAATCGAATAGCCCTGGCCGCCGAGGATCGAGCGACCGGAACGACCCTTCGGTGGATGCAGGGGATAGTCGGGATCGTCATTGGTGGCGACGAGATAGAATTCGATCTCGGGGGCGACGACCGGCTTCCAGCCCTTCTGCTTGTAGAGATCGACCACGCGCTTCAGGACGTTGCGCGGCGTGTAGCTGATCTGCTCACCCTGCGAACCGACGATGTCGCAGATCACCTGCGCCGTCGGATCGGTCTCCCAGGGCACGACCGAAAGGGTCGAGAGGTCGGGCACGAGCTTGATGTCGCTGTCGCGCGAATCGTAGCGGAACTGGCCGGTTTCGTCAGGGTATTCGCCTGAGATCGTGTGCCGGTAGACGGCCGAGGGCAGCGCCAGCGAGGTGTTGGACGTGAATTTCGAGGTCGGCATCATCTTGCCGCGCGGCACACCGGCAAGGTCTGGCGTGATGCATTCGACGTCTTCGATGCCGCGGATTTTGAGCCAGTCCGTGGCTTCCTTCCAGGTCTTCACACCGCGCAGGGAGTGCAGGGCGGGGGGTATCTTCGAAGTTTTGCTGATTTTCGTTGTTTGTTGGGCAGCACTTCTCTTTGAGGGCATAAATCACCGGTTTTGGCTTCGGATGACGCATCATAACCACAGATTGGCAATTGGCTAGATAGCCTTCGTCATTGACTTTCTCCTTCTCCGCCGAAATGGAATGGCAAACGACGCTGGGGTGTTTCGTGGCTGAAAAGAAAGATGTGGTCATCATTGGCGCCGGTGCCGCCGGCATGATGTGCGCCATCGAAGCAGGCAAGCGCGGCCGCCGCGTGGCTGTGCTCGACCATGCCAAGGCGCCGGGCGAGAAGATCCGGATCTCCGGCGGCGGTCGCTGCAACTTCACCAATATCCATGCGGGACCGAAGAACTTCCTCTCGGCCAATCCGCATTTCTGCAAGTCGGCGCTGGCACGCTACACGCCGCGCGATTTCCTTGGCCTTGTCGAAAAGCACGGCATCACCTGGCATGAAAAGACGCTCGGCCAGCTCTTCTGCGATCATTCCGCCAAGGACATCATCAAGATGCTGCTTGCCGAAATGCGCGACGCGCATGCGGAACTGCGCATGGAAACGACGATCGAGAGCGTCGAACGTCATGGCGCAGGTTTCCGGGTGATGACGGGGGAGGGTCCGATCGAAGCGCAGTCGCTGGTGATTGCCAGCGGTGGCAAGTCGATCCCGAAGATGGGGGCGACCGGTCTTGCCTATCGGATCGCCGAGCAGTTCGGGCTTGGCCTCGTCGAAACTCGCCCGGGTCTCGTGCCGCTGACACTCGACCCGGCGCAACTCGAAACGATCGGGGAGCTGGCGGGCGTTGCGGCCGATGCGGAGGCTCGGTCCGGCAAGGCCGCATTCCGCGAGGCGGTGCTGATCACCCATCGCGGCCTGAGCGGTCCGGCGATCCTGCAGATCTCCTCCTATTGGCGCGAGGGAGAGGAAATCGTGCTCAGGCTGATGCCCGACATCGACATCGCCTCGATCCTCAAGGACACCAGGCGCAGCCACGGAAAGCAGGCAGTGCAGACGGCGCTCGGCGATATCCTGCCGCGCCGGCTTGCCCAGTACTTCGCCGACGGCGCGAAGCTGGCGGGCCGTCAGCTTGCTGACCTCTCGGACAAGACGATCAACCAGCTTTCGGCCGCGATCCAGGCCTGGGCAATCAAACCTGCCGGATCGGAGGGCTATCGTACCGCCGAGGTCACGCTCGGCGGCGTCGATACCAACGGGCTCGATTCCAGGACGATGCAGGCGAAGGCGGTGCCGGGCCTCTACTTCATTGGTGAATGCGTCGACGTGACCGGGTGGCTCGGCGGCTATAATTTCCAGTGGGCCTGGGCATCGGGGTTTGCCGCCGGTCAGGACGCCTGATCACCCCTCTTTTGGTGGAGCGCGCTTCAGCGATTGTTAACGGGTCTCGTCGAACCTGTTGATATGTCGGCAAAGCCGGCAGTTGGTAAGATCGGATTGTCGCGGAAACGGAAATCACACTGTTTCCATTTTTTTGACTTTCCTCCGCCACCGCATGGCTGCAATATGAACGTGACTGGCAAGCCGGTACATCCGGGCCGATCGTTGCCGGCCAATGTGACAAGGACAGGATGCCATGAACCAGACACGCCGCCGTCCCCGCGCTATAGCGATCGCCCGTACCGATGAAAGCCGCCAGCGCAAGGCGGTTATGACGCGTCTCGCTTTGATCGCTTTCTTTGCCGTTGCCGCGCTTGCGGCCCTCTGGTTCTGATCTCACGCGATCGGCCCGCAGATGGCCGGTCCTTGGGCGTGATTGAAGCGCCCACGCGCCCTTTCGGATTTTCGATCGCGGGCTGCCAGCGCTTATACAATTTTTAATCGTTCAAAATGAATATTGCGATCAAGTGAGTTCCGTCAGGACTTCGCTGCCGGGGAGGTAGCGCAGTCCCGCAATGATTGCTGACGGACTGGCGGTGTGCGCCGCATGATTTTTCGAAAAACATCAGCCTGTTTGCGCATCGGGTGGCTCTCGATCGTTCGCACCTTCACGCCCTGTCGTTGAAAGCGAAGACCTAGCGAGCCGCCGGGGGAGGCGAATGCGAGCTGCGAGCCAAGGTGTTTTGCATGTTCATCGATAGAATTCTTGCCCGCTTTAAGATCCAGACGAAGGTGCTGTTTTTCATCCTGCCCTTCGTCGTCAGCATCTGTGCCGTCGGCATCACCGGCCTTTATGCGTCCGGCCTGCTTCAGGGGCGCATGGAGATCTCAAACAGCGTATTGCGGACGTTGAGCGGCTTTAAGGATGTCTATGCGGGCATGAACGCCTTCCTGCACTCGACGACGCAAGAAACCCGCGATGCCGTGCAGTCGACGATCTCGACGCAGAAGGACGTGCTTGCCGAGACGGCCGCGCAGGTTGCCGGCCAGAACGGGCAGGAAGAGTTGAAGGCGGCGATCGCGGCGACAGCCGACATCGAGGCGCGCATCGGTGGCCTCTGGACGCTGCATGTCGGCGAGCAGGACCTGCGCACGGCGATGAATAAGAACCTCGACGCGCTGCTCATCGAGCGCGCCAAGATCAACGAGGAATCGAACCGGCTGCAATATGCGGTTCGCAAGAGCGAGAATGCCGCCAAGACGATGCTGCGCGAAGCCGAGAAGTTGCTGCGCGCCAGCCGCTTCTTCAATGAATTCGGCACCGAAGTCAGCAAGGCGATCACCGTCGAGGACAAGCTGAAGGCGGTCAAGGACCGCTTCCCGATGATCGGGCGCACCGAGCGCGACATCTTCCGCCTGTTGCCAAAGGATGAGAAGTCGCTGGCCGAAACCATTACTTCGGCTTCGAGCGAGATCGGCGCGATCCTGAAGGCGCCAGCCGGCCCGGAGACGCTTGCCGGCATCAGCAAACATGTGGACCGCTTCCGCACCGCAAGCTTCCGCCTGGAGGCGGCTTCGGTTGGCAAGATGCGTGACGCCACGCGGATTTTCGCCGAGCTCGACGAGCAGATCGTCACGACGGAATCGGTGCTGACCGCCACCCGCCGGCTCTCCTCATCGATCACCGATATCCAGATTTCCGCCGCCACCTTCATGGGCGTGACGAACGAAGGCAATCGCCAGAAGCTGCTCGACAAGTCGCTCGCCGTTCAGCAGAACATGGCGACGCTGCGCGGCGTTGCCAGCGATGGCGCCTCCTTCGACAAGATCGCCGACACGCTGATGCCGATCCTGACCGCGATGAAGAAGGATGCGGCAGCGCTCGTAGAAATCACCGTCAAGCGGACGGCCGACTTCGACGCCGCCGGCCAATCCATCAACCAGATCTGGACCGATCTGACCGAATTTGCCGAACAGCAGAAGGTCGCCGCCGGGACCGAGCGTCAGGAAGCAAACCAGATTTCGGTGGCTGCGACCGTTGCCGGCGTGATCATTGCGCTGCTTGCCGGCATCGCGCTGACGTTGACGCTGAAGAAACCGATCGGCCAGATCACCGCAGCGATGCGCCGTCTCGCCGATGGCCGTCTCGACACCGCGATCGACGGCGACGCACGTCGCGACGAAATTGGCGACATGGCCCGTGCGCTCGGCGTGTTCAAGGAAAATGCCCTTTCCAAGGTCCGCATTGAAGCCGAGAGCGAGGAGCAGCGCAGCCGCGCCGAACTCGAGCGCAGCCGCAACGACCAGGAGAAGCGCGACCTCGACCGCCAGATCGATCTGGCCGTCAGCGAGCTTGCCGCCGGTCTCGGTCGCCTGGCTCAGGGCGATCTTTCTCGCCAGATCGATGTGCCGTTCCATGGCCGCCTCGAACAGTTGCGCCAGGACTTCAACGGTTCGCTGATCCGCCTGCAGGACACGCTCGCCCAGATCCGCGCAAACGCGCAGGCGATTCAGCGGAGCGGTTCGGACATGCACCACGCAGCAGATTCCCTTTCGAAGCGGACCGAGGCCCAGGCCGCGTCACTCGAAGAGACGGCAGCCGCCGTCGACCAGATCACGGTTACCGTTCGCTCCTCGGCCGAACGCGCCGGCGAAGCCAATCATGCGGTGATCCAGACCAAGCGGAGCGCCGATAGTTCGGCAGCCGTCGTCACCAACGCGATCGCGGCCATGGGCCGTATCGAGGAGGCCTCGCAGCAGATCGAGCAGATCATCGAGGTGATTGACGATATCGCCTTCCAGACGAACCTCCTGGCGCTCAATGCGGGTATTGAAGCGGCACGCGCGGGCGAGGCGGGCAAGGGCTTTGCCGTCGTTGCGCAGGAGGTGCGTGAGTTGGCACAGCGCTCGGCCGAAGCTGCGCGCGAGATCAAGGGCCTCATCAACAAGTCGACCAACGAGGTCAATGCCGGCTCGCACCTGGTCAAGGAAACCGGCGAGGTGTTGGCGTCGATCAGTTCCCAGATCGTAACCGTCAGCCAGCATGTCGAGATGATCGCGACCGCGAGCCGCGATCAGGCCGTGGCGCTCAACGAGGTCAACGGCTCGGTCAACCAGATGGATCAGATGACGCAGCAGAACGCCTCGATGGTGGAGGAGGCGACGGCGACGAGCCGCGCGCTCGCCCAGCAGGCCGACACACTGATGATGTTGGTCGAGCAGTTCCGGTTGGAGCCGGAAATCGACGACTACGACGGCTATCGGGCGGCCTAAGGGCCACCTGCAGTCAGACGGAAACACTGAATGCAGAAATTCGGCGGAAATCGCTGACGCGGCCCGCATTCAGTCCAGCGCACGGCAGACCGCTTCCGCCGTGCGCCATAACAAGGGCAGGGGCTAAAATTGCACCGCGTGGCCGCAGGGCTCCGCGGTGCACTTTTTTTCCGAACCGATCTGCGCCCTGCGGCGATCGGCAAGCCGGTTGGCCAAAGCGTTCAGAATGCGCCGAATACGTCCCGGCGGCTTCGGGTCGAAGTCCTCGTCCCAGCGGCGGTTTTTCAGGGCCAGGTCGACGATGAAGACCATTGCCATTGTGTCCATTGTGATGCTCCTTGGTTGGTGGGCATCACCTCTTTTATGCACCAAATGCAGTTTTACATACGCCAGATATCGGCCTATGTTTTTCACCAATGAAAGATATGGATTGGGATATTTATCGCTGTTTCATGAGCGTCGCGCGCGCCGGCGGCCTGACCGGTGCTGCACAGGCGCTTGGCTCAAGCCCTGCCACCATCGGACGCCGCATGCTGGAGCTTGAGGAGCGCACGGGCCGCGTCTTGTTCCTGCGCAGCCAGACCGGCTACCAGCTCACCGGCGACGGTGAACTTCTCTTCGAGCAGTTGCAGGAAATGGAGGCGGCGGCGCGACGGGTCGAGAGCTGGCGACGCGAAGGTGAGGGGGCGACCATCCGCATTACAGTCGGGACCTGGATCGCCTGGTTGCTGGCGGAGAATTTTCCGGCACTTTGCACCGAAAGGGACGGTTTCAGCCTGGCGATCACCATCGGGGAAACGCGCGCGAGCCTCGCCTACCGAGAGACGGATATCGGCATCCGCGCCTTCGAGCCGGAGGAAGGTTATCTGGCAGCAAGTCCGGTCGGGGACGTCGCCTACGCTGCTTACCGCCAGAAGAACGCGCCGCCGGCCGCCAACGCGCGATGGGTTGCCGTCGCCGAGGAGGACGCAATCTCGGCCTATCTTCGCTGGCCGCGCGAGCAAGCAGGAGGACCGGCGGACCGGCGGATCGTCGCCACGGTCACGCGGCCGCGCTCGCTCCTGGATCTCGCCCGGGCCGGCGCTGGATGCGCGGTGCTTCCCTGTTTCGTCGGCGACCTCGATCCGTTGCTGGAGCGAGCCGGTGAGGAGATCGCGGCGCTCCGGCACCGGCAATGGATCGTGATGAACAACGAGGACAGGCACCGAAGAGAGATACGCACCGTCGTCGACCGCATGACGAGGCTTCTGCGCAGTCACGCGGACGTTTTTGCCGGCAAGCGCCCGCGCCGCGGCTGAGGCAGGTGGCGTTGATTGACGGCCTTCGATTGGCGCAAAGCGCGGCCCCCTGCAGGTCCTGGGCGCTTTTGTGACCTACGGTTCAGCGCATCAGAAGTTTGACGAGGGCGGCCTGTGAGTTGACGCCCGTCTTGGCATAGATGCTTTTGAGCTGCGTCCGGATTGTTTCATAACTGACGCCGTTGGCCTGCGACATTTCCTTCAAAGTCAGGCCGGCGGCGACGCCAGAGGCGATGCGGATTTCGGCCGGCGTGAGACCGCAGCTGACCTTCAGGTCGTCGAAATGCTGACCGTTAGCGAGCGAAGTCGCCGGCTCGATCAGCACGGCCACCGTCGGCCCGTCGAGAAGTTCCGTGAAGATCGTGGCGCTTCGCCGCACCAGCGTGATGCGAAAGGCGCTGCCGCCAGCGGTCCTGACGATCCGGATCTGCGGTTGCGCCGGCTTGCCGACCGGCGAGCCAGCAACTCCAGCGCCGCATTGGTCTCCCATTCGTCCATGAACAGGCGTCCATTGATGGCGACGCGAAACGGCGTGCCTTTCGCCGCCATGTGTTCAGCGTTGTTGTTCATCGAGCGGATACGGAGGTTGTCGCCGACATAGATGACGCCGACGCCGATCGTGTCGAGCAAGGTGCGGCCCTCGTGCTGTTCGGCCAGCATCAGGTCGCGCCGGCGCAGAAAGTCGAAGGCGCGCTTCAAGTGGGGCGCAAGGGCAGTGTATTGATCGGCAGCCTGTTGGTTGAGCTCTTCGTCAGTAGACGATGTGCAGGTCGATACCAGCAACGTGCGCGTCGGACTGCGCACGATGGTCACGCCGACCGTGGTCTCACAGCCGGTCTGGTTCTTCAGCCAGTCATTGTAGAATTCCGACTTGAGCAGATCCTTGCGTGCGACGATGTCCTCGCCGGAGAGACCGCGCCCGACCGGCACCAGCACCGACTTCGGTATCCAGGGATTGATCGCCGCGAAGTGGCTGTTGAATTGCTCGATGGCCTCCGAGCTAAAGCCAGAGACATAGGGCACGAATGACGCCGGCGATGCGAGATCGTGGTAATGGAGAGCGGAGCGCCCGTTGGGCATCGTCGTCGCCAGCCGATCGAGAAAATCCTGCCAACCGCAGTCGCCAAAGGCGGCGCCGTAGATCAGCTCGGTCAGTTCGGCGGTATCGGCAGCTTTCGACGATCGATTCATGCGTGCCTCTGCCTAAGACAGGTTTGTCTAATATAGACGGGTGTCGCCGGTTCGATCAACTTGAAATGGCAGGCCGCGGCGGCGAAAGCACCCCCGTTCCCAACCTGCAACGCAAGATGGCCGGCATGATAGCCGGCCATCCGAAATTTAAGGGCTGTGTTTCGACACCGCCGATTTAGCCGAGCTCAACGGTAATTGCGCACGCCGCGATTGCTTCGGCCTTCGGCTGAAATGAAACGGACGAAAGCAGGGCAATCATAAGCGCTAGCGCAGTCATGGCCTGCCCTGGGTGACGATGACCGGGATCAGGAGATCGCCCCAATTGCCCTCGCCGCCGTGGTGGCGGGCCGAGCGAACGAGCTCGACCGATACGCCGGCGTCGACGGCCTTCATGACGGACTGGTTGAGGCGGTGCAGGTCGTTGGCGACCATGCGGATAGCGGCCTGCTGGTCCGGGGTCATCGCCGAAGACTGTTCCTCGGCCCGTTCCTTGACGCGTGTCTGGACTGTCATTGGACTTCTCCTTGAGGTTCGAGGCTATGGTTTGCGGAAGGAGCGCGGCGGGCAGGGATTGCCACGCCCCCTCCGGTCTTTCACTCTGCGGCCGGGCGGAACTGGTCGTGCTCGGTCGATTCCTTCATGGCGGTCGTCGAGGACTGGCCGCCGGTGATTGCCAGCGATACGGCGTCGAAATAGCCGGTGCCGACTTCGCGCTGATGCTTGGTCGCGGTGTAGCCGTTGACCTCGGCGGCAAATTCCGCCTCCTGCAGCTCCGAATAGGCGGCCATTTGTCTCGCCTTGTAGCCGCGGGCGAGCTCGAACATGCCGAAGTTCAGCTGATGGAAGCCGGCGAGCGTGATGAACTGGAACTTGTAGCCCATCGCGCCGAGTTCGCGCTGGAACTTGGCGATCGTCGCGTCGTCGAGGTTCTTCTTCCAGTTGAACGACGGCGAGCAATTGTAGGCGAGCAGCTTGCCCGGATGCGCCTTGTGCACGCCCTCGGCGAACTTGCGGGCCTGTTCGAGATCCGGCTTTGAGGTCTCGCACCAGATCAGGTCGCAATGCGGCGCATAGGCGACGGCGCGGGCGATGCAGGGCTCGATGCCGTTCTTCACCTGGTAGAAGCCTTCGACCGTACGGCCGGCATCGTAGTCGACGAAGGGGCGGTCGCGCTCGTCGATGTCAGAGGTGAGCAGCTTGGCCGCTTCCGCATCGGTGCGGGCGATGACCAGCGTCGGCGTGCCCATGACGTCGGCGGCAAGCCGTGCTGCGTTCAGGTTGCGGATATGGGCCGCCGTCGGGATCAGCACCTTGCCGCCGAGATGGCCGCATTTCTTTTCCGACGCAAGCTGATCCTCGTAGTGGACGCCGGCAGCGCCCGCTTCGATGAAGGCCTTCATGATTTCGAAGGCATTGAGCGGCCCGCCGAAGCCGGCCTCCGCGTCGGCGACGATCGGCGCGAACCAGGTATCGACCGAAAGGCCCTTGCCTTCAGACGTTTCGATCTGATCGGCGCGCTGCAGCGTGCGGTTGATGCGCTTGGCCAGTTCCGGTGCGGCGTTGGCCGGGTAGAGCGACTGGTCCGGATACATCGCCGAAGCGGTGTTTGCATCGGCAGCGACCTGCCAGCCGGAGAGATAGATGGCTTTGAGACCGGCGCGGACCATCTGCATGGCCTGGTTGCCCGAGAGCGCGCCGAGCGCGTTGACGAAGTCTTCCTCGTGAATGAGTTTCCACAAGCGGTTCGCGCCCATTTCGGCCAGCGAATAGCGGATCTCGACCGACCCGCGCAGCCGCTTCACGGTCTCTGCCGTATAGGGGCGGTCGATGCCGTCATAGCGGCCCTGCGGTGCGCTGGGAACGAGCTTGTAAAAATCAGTCATTACATCCTCCTGTCAAAATCAAACATCCACTCGACTTGGTCGAACGGTGCATTTCGTTGCCGAGTTCATGTGACAGTTTTTACATTGCGCTGCAGAAGCGAGCCATTGAAATCAGCGAAGTAGCCGAACCAAAAGGGTTATCTTGTCTTGCCTTTGACAGATGAGCGCAGTAAATTTGTAAATGATGTAAATGCGGAACCGCTGTGGGAATTGTAAAGGTAGTTACAAATGGCCGAGAACAAGATTTTCGCCGGTCCGCGCGTCAGGCGCATCCGAAATGGCCTTTCGCTGACCCAGACGGCCATGGCCGAGGCACTCGGCATCTCGCCCTCCTATCTCAATCTGATCGAGCGCAACCAGCGGCCGCTGACCGTTCAGCTGCTCCTGAAGCTCGCCTCGGTCTACAAGGTCGATCTCGACGAGCTGCAGGGGGAAACCGGCGGCAGCCTCACGCAATTGCGCGAGGTCTTCGCCGACCCGCTCCTGTCCGCCGAATTGCCGGGGGATCAGGAACTGGTCGAGGTGGTGGAGGCTGCACCCAATGCGGCAGGAGGTGTCGTCAAGCTCTATCGCGCCTACCGCGAGCAGGCGGCGCGCCTCAAGGATCTTGCCGATCTGCTGGCGGGGCAGGGCCATATGGCGGCGCTGTCCGGCACGCGGCTGCCCATGGACGAAGTGCGTGAAACCTTCGAGGCCCGGCCCAACCACTTTCCCGGCATTGAGACGGCCGCGGAAGCGTTTCACGAGGCGCTGTCGCCAGGCGACGAGCTTCTTGGCGCGCTGAAAGCTTGGCTGAAGAAGGAGCATGGGCTGGTCGTGCGCAGTCTGCCGGTCCATGCGATGCCGAACCTGCGGCGTCGTTTCGACCGGCACTCCATGCGGCTCTTCATTTCGGAACGTTTGTCGCCCTATGACCAGTTGCGTGAGATCGCCATGGAAGCCGTGTCGATCGCCTGCCACGAAGCGATCATAGCCGAACTCGGCGCTTTGCGGTTTTCGACCGCCGAGGCCCGCCGGATCGCCCGCTTCGAACTGGCGCGATACGGTGCGCACGCACTGATGATGCCCTATGCCGCTTTCCTTGCGGCCGCGCAGCGCGCGAGGTACGACATCGATGTGCTACGGGCCCGGTTCCAGGTCTCCTTCGAACAGGTGGCGAACCGGCTGACCATGTTGCAACGGCCCGGTGCGCAAGGGGTACCGTTCTTTCTGATGGAGATCGACAATGCCGGCCATCGCTTGCGACGCGCTGGCGCATCGGGGTTCCCGCAGACGAAGTTCGGTGGCGGCTGTCCGAAGCTCAATATCCACGCCGCTTTCTCGGTGCCGGGACAGGTTCTGGTCGATCGCGTCGAAATGCCTGGCGGTGCCGAGTATCTGACGGTGGCGCGCACACTGGATGGTCCGCAGGCCGGGTTTCACGAGCGGGTTCGGCGCACGGCGCTTCTCATCGGCTGCGAGGCCTCTTTCGCCGGCGACATCGTCTATGGCTCAGTGCTGCAGCCCGCGATCGCGATCGGCGCCGCCTGTCGCCTCTGCGAGCGCCAGGGCTGTCTCGCGCGCGCCGAGCCGCCCGTCACCCGGCCGCTCGGGCTCGACGAGATGGCGACCGGGTTGAGCGTCTTCGATTTTCAGTAGCTGACGGGGTGCTGGTTCGGCAAAAGCGGCGCATTCGGCGCAAAGCACTCGGCCGGAAGCCCTGTCGTATAGCCGCGGGTAATGTGGGCTTTGTCCGCATAGGCCTTGTTGCGCATCAGGATCGCGTGCAGTTCCGGCAGATTGTAGAAGGGCACGCCCGGATAGAGATGGTGCTCGAGGTGGTAGTTGATGTTGTGGGGCGCGAAGAACAGCTTCTCCCAGGCATGCGGATAGACGGTGCGTGAGCTCGTCAGCTCGTCCTCGTAGTCCATGCTGCCGAAATGTTCCGCGACGCTGCGCACGTAGAGGAAAAGGCAGAAGAAGGTGAGGAACGGCACGACCCAGTAGAGCGCCACTTCCTGCCAGATGCCAAGCAGGGTGAAGATCGCCCCCGCGGCCACATAGAAACCAAGCCGCAGCAGCTTGTATCCAAGGGTCGAACGATCGTTCTTTCCCATGCGCCTCGCCATATGCAGCATGTCGCGCAGCGAGTTGATCGCGACAAGGTATCCCAGCAATTGCGCGATGCCGCGTGCAAGCTTCTGCGGAAAGGTGAATTGCGGCATGCCAAGCTTCGCCGTCCAGTCCGGATCCTCGTCCGTATTGGCATGCTGGTGATGGGCGAGGTGGTTCTGACGGTAACCGTCAACCGTCGCAAGCACCGGCCATGCAAGCAGCAGATCACTCATCCAGTCGCTGAGTTTTCGATTGCGGATGATACGGTAGTGTGCCGCCTCGTGGATCATGCAGCCCAGCGCATGCATGCGTCCCGCGATCAGCACGACAGCGATCAGGTAGACGGCAGGATTTTCCGCATATTCGCTGACCGTAATCGCCGCTGCGATCATCGCCCAATCGGAAACGATCGCCACGAGCGCCTTTCGTGGCTCGAGCGCCGAAAGACGCTTCAATTCCTTGGGGTCGATCCTGCGGTTCCGGCCGCCCATGACCTTTTCGCCCATGACAATATCCTGATCCTGACGCACAACCGGCGGCAAAATCGCACGCCGATCATGGTTAATCAATCGTAAATGCCTGACGATACACGCCGCGCGCAGCTATGGTTAATGGCGCCAGCCGACGCCGCTCAGGTTCGTCTGCGAATTGGCTGGTTGCCATAAGTGCCCGTTTTTCTTCGACTTGTGAAAACCACAGGGCGGCGCGACGGCGCCTTTTATCGGCACGAAAGCGCTTGAGGTTATCGAGAAACATGCCTAACCTCCCGCCCTGAGCAAAGCGGATTGGCGGTGTCCCGGCATGCCGGGCCCGATACGAAAAAACCAAGAGGGGAGTTGTATGTCCAAGCTCATCGTCACAACCCTGGCGGCAGCCGTTCTGGCCGGCTCGACCATGCTGGCCGCGGCCCAGGAGCGCGTGGTCAACGTCTACAACTGGTCGGATTACATCGACAGCAGCATTCTTGAAGACTTCACCAAGGAGACCGGCATCAAGGTCGTCTACGACGTCTTCGATTCCAACGAGATCCTTGAGACCAAGCTGCTTGCGGGCGGCTCGGGCTACGATGTCGTCGTGCCGACGGCAACCTTCCTGCAGCGGCAGATCGCCGCCGGCGTGTTCCAGAAGCTCGACAAGTCGAAGCTGCCGAACCTTTCCAACATGTGGGATGTGATCATGGAACGTACGGCAAAGTACGATCCGGGCAACGAATACGCCGTCGACTATATGTGGGGAACGACCGGCATCGGCTACAACGTCGAGAAGATGAAGGCGATCCTCGGTACCGACGAAAAGCCCAACTGGGACGTGATCTTCAAGCCGGAACTGGCGGCGAAGTTCAAGGATTGCGGCATCCACATCCTCGATTCGCCGACCGATGTCATGCCTTCGGCGCTTGCCTATCTCGGCCTCAATCCGGATAGCCATGAGGCCGCTGACCTTGAAAAGGCGGCCGAGCTTCTGGCGAGCGTCCGCCCCTACGTGCGCAAGTTCCATTCGTCGGAATACATCAACGCCCTTGCCAACGGCGACATCTGCCTCGCGCTCGGCTTCTCCGGTGACATCTTCCAGGCGCGCGACCGTGCTGCCGAAGCCAAAGCCGGTGTAACCGTCGATTACGCGATCCCGTCGCAGGGCGCCCAGATGTGGTTCGACATGCTCGCGATCCCCGCCGATGCCCAGCACGTCGAGGAGGCGCACGCGTTCATGAACTACATGATGAAGCCCGAAGTCGTGGCCAAGGCGTCGAACTATGTCTTCTACGCCAACGGCAACAAGGCCTCGCAGCAGTTCCTCGACAAGGCGGTACTGGAAGACAGCGCCATCTACCCCTCGGATGAGGTGATGCAGAAACTGTTCACGGTGACGCCCTTCGAGGCGAAGCAACAGAGGGTATTGACCCGACTCTGGACAAAGGTCGTAACCGGCCAGTAAGAGCGGAAACGAATTGCCCGGACCTCAAAATCCGGGCAATTTTCTTAATGGGCGCCGGGGATAACAAGAGCGCCTGATCGACTGTATCATTCGGGGATAGATGATGAAGTCTCTCGGCAGTATTCGGCGGTCCTTTGCCCCTTGGGCGGATCCCGCTTCCAAGCCATTCATTTCCGTCAAGAACGTGACGAAGAAGTTCGGCGATTTCATCGCTGTCGACGACCTTTCGCTTGATATCTACCCGCGCGAGTTCTTTGCGCTTCTCGGCGCCTCCGGCTGCGGGAAGTCGACGCTTCTGCGCATGCTTGCCGGTTTCGAACAGCCCACATCCGGTGAGATCATTCTCGACGGCCAGAGCCTCGCCGGCATCCCGCCCTATCGTCGGCCGGTCAACATGATGTTTCAGTCCTATGCGCTCTTTCCGCATATGACGGTGGAGAACAATATCGCCTTCGGCCTCAAGCAGGACGGCATGCCTAAGGCGGATATCGCAGCGCGCGTCGCGCAGATGCTGAAGCTCGTCAAGCTCGAAAAGTTCTCCCAGCGCAAGCCGCACCAGCTTTCCGGCGGCCAGCGCCAGCGTGTCGCGCTTGCCCGCTCGCTCGCCAAGCGGCCGAAAGTGCTTTTGCTCGACGAGCCGCTCGGCGCGCTCGACAAGAAGCTGCGCGAGGAAACCCAGTTCGAACTGATGGACCTGCAGCAGGAACTCGGCCTGACCTTCGTCGTCGTGACCCACGACCAGGAGGAGGCGATGACGATGGCCGACCGCATCGCGGTCATGAGCCATGGCAAGGTCATCCAGGTCGCGACCCCGGCGGAAATCTACGAAGCGCCGAACTCGCGCTTCGTCGCGGACTTCATCGGCGACGTGAACATTTTTGAAGGCGCCGTTGCCGGCGCGGAAGGCGGTTATGTCCGTCTCGAAGGCATCAACGGCTTTCCGATCCGCATGGCGTCTCCTGAAACGCCGGCGACGGGCGTGAAGTCGGCCGTTGCCGTCCGTCCGGAGAAGATCCGCGTCGGCCGGCAGCCGCCGGCACACGCACCGGTCAATGCCATCCAGGGCGAGATCTGGGACATTGGCTATCTCGGTGACATGACGGTCTTCCATGTCCGGCTGAAGGACGGAAGGGTGATCAAGGCGTCATCGCTGAACGCGGTGCGCGCCGTCGAGGATCCGCTCGGCTACGACCAGGAAGTCTGGATTTCCTTCGGCGAAGACGCCGGTGTCGTTCTGAAGGATTGAGACCATGGCCCGTGTCGCATCTGCCCTCTTCAGCCGCCTCGTCATCATCATCCCCTATGCCTGGCTGCTGTTCTTCTTTCTGATCCCCTTCTTCATCGTCTTCCGGATCTCATTGTCGCAAACGGCGGTGGCTATGCCGCCCTATACGCCGGTCTTTGATCTCCTCGGTGGCGTGTCGGGTATCATCGAAAAGGCGCGGGAGTTCAGTTTCGACAACTACGTCTGGCTGACGGAGGATGTCCTCTACTTCAACGCCTATGTGTCGAGCGTCATGATCGCTGCCGTCTCGACTTTCCTGACGCTGTTGATCGCCTATCCGGTCGCCTATGGCATGGCGAAGGCGCCGAAGACCATCCGGCCGACGCTGCTGATGCTGGTGATCCTGCCGTTCTGGACGAGCTTCCTGATCCGCGTCTATGCCTGGATCGCGATCCTGAAGCCCGAGGGCCTGCTCAATCAGTTCCTGCTTTCGATCGGCGTGATCGGTCAGCCGTTGATCATCCTCAACACGAACTGGGCGATCTATATCGGCATCGTCTATTCCTACCTGCCCTTCATGGTGCTGCCGATCTACTCGTCGCTGGAAAAGATGGATCACACGCTGACCGAGGCGGCACTCGACCTCGGCTGCACGCCGTTTTCCGCTTTCTGGCGCGTGACTTTTCCGCTGTCGCTGGCCGGCGTCGTCGCCGGCTGCCTGCTTGTCTTCATCCCGGCGGTCGGCGAGTTCGTTATCCCCGATCTGCTCGGCGGCTCGGAGACGCTGATGATCGGCAAGACGCTGTGGAACGAGTTCAACGCCAATCGCGACTGGCCGGTGTCTTCGGCGGTGGCGACGATCCTGCTTCTGATCCTGGTGCTGCCGATCGTCTACTTCCAGAACGCACAGGCGAAAGCCGACGGCGAGGGGAGGTAGGAGATGGGCAATTGGTCACGCTTCAACATCGCCTCCATCGTGCTCGGCTTCGGGTTCCTTTACCTGCCGATCGTGCTTCTGGTGATCTTCTCCTTCAACGAATCGAAGCTGGTCACGGTCTGGGCCGGTTTTTCGACCAAATGGTATGCGCAGCTCTGGCACAATCAGGCGCTGCTTGATGCCGCCTGGGTGACGATCCGCGTCGCGCTGCTCTCAGCGACCTGCGCAACCGTGCTCGGGACACTGGCGGCGCTCGCGCTCGTCCGTTACACGCGCTTTCGCGGCCGCATGCTGTTTTCCGGCATGGTCTACGCGCCGCTCGTCATGCCTGAAGTGATCACCGGCCTGTCGCTGCTCTTGCTCTTCGTCGCGATCGGCCTCGACCGCGGCTTCTGGACGATCACGCTGGCGCATATCACCTTCACCATGTGCTTCGTCGCCGTGGTCGTGCAGTCGCGGCTCTTGAGTTTCGACCAGTCGATCGAGGAGGCCGCACTTGATCTCGGCGCAACGCCGGTGAGAACCTTCTTCGCCATCACCCTGCCGGTCATTGCGCCGGCGGTGTTTTCCGGCTGGGTCCTGGCCTTCACGCTTTCGCTGGATGACCTGGTGATTTCGAGCTTTACCACGGGGCCCGGGGCCACCACGCTGCCGATGAAAATCTACAGCCAGGTGCGGCTCGGCGTGACGCCGGAAATCAACGCGATCTGCACGATCCTGATCGGGGTTGTCGCAATCGGTGTGGTGGTCGCCTCGATCGTCACCAAACAGCGCGAGGCGCAGCGCGATCGGGACGAGCGGGCGGCTTTCGCCCAGACCTGAACCGGAGCCGTTTCCGAAAAAAGCGTGCCGCGTTTTCCGTCCGAAACGACGTAATAGCCAAGCGAACGGCCGGCGTCCTCGACGCCGGCCGTCTCAATTGGGTTCGCCAAGCACCGACAACGGCGAGATTACCGCGTTCGGCCAGGAGCCGCCGACGAAGAAGCGCAACCGCTGCCCGGCATTGGCCGCGTCGGTCAGGGTGCCGGCAAGCGCCAGGCTGCCGCTGCGGTAGGGGATGACGCCATTGACCGAGAGGCTGCCAGCCTGTCCGGTGAAGAGAGCCTGGTTCAATCGCGCCGATCCTTGGGCGAAGCGCGCTTCGATATCGGCCGTTTGAAAGGCGAAGCTGCCGTCGCTCGCCTGGGCGAGCGAGAAGAACTCTCCCGTTCTGACAAGATCCGCGAACGCCTTGGCGTCGAAACCGGAAAGGCTGCCATTGGCGAGTGAAAGCTTGATGCGGCCGGAAGCCTCGGCTGCCTGCGGTGTCCAGAACGGGTGTCCGGTCTCAAGATTGAAGTTGACGTTGCCTCTGCCATTGGGGACCGGCCCGGTGAAGCCGAAGTCGGCGAGCGCCGCGGCAAGATCGGCATTCTTCAACACCAGCTCCAGCGTGCCGCCTTTTGCCAGTCCTGCTTCCGACACGGCGAGCCGGCCGCTGAGCCTGCCATTGGCATAGGTGCTGTCGGCGATGTCGATCGAGGCCCGGCCATGATCGACGATCACGCCGGCGGCCAGATCCTCCAGTCGCAACGGGCCGACCAGCGCCTCCTGCGCCGAAAGCCGCACGTCGGCGCGCCAGGTTTGTGCGAAGGCGCTGCTAAGCTGCTGGGCCAGCACTTTCGGTTCCACAGGCAATTGATCGATGAGCGGCTGCAATCCGTTGAGATCGATGCGATCGAAAGCAAGCGTGCCCTCTATCCGCGGCGCGTTGTCGAGCGAAGCCGAAATGTCGAGAATGCCGGTCGCATTCGCACCGCCCACGGTCAACTGCAAGTCGTCGAGCTTGAGCGAGGCACTTCCGGTGGCCACATTGGCGCTGAGGTTGAAGTTACTGTCGGGCAGCGCGCGTTCTGCCTTGCCCTGGAACCAGGCGGCGAGCGCTTGCATGGACGCGGTCGAAATCTGCAGCCGGCCGGAGACGATCGGCGTCTCAGAGAGATTGCCGAGACCCTCGAACGAGAGGTTCAGGGGAGCCGAGGTCATCGATGTCTTGAGCGTGGTGTTGCGGCCGGCGAGCAATGTCAGCGGTTCGTTGCAGTCTAGCGTCCAGGTCACGAGCTGGCCACCGAGGCCGCCGGAGAGTTGCGCGCTCAAATGCTCGGCGAAGGACGGCCATCTGACTGTGCCGGCTATGCCGGAAAATTCGCGCGTCTGGTTGGTCACGAGATCGATGATCTGCAGCCGCCCGTTCTCGACCGTGACATCGCCGAACGGCGTGTCGTCGCTGGAGGCCGGCGTTTCAGGCGTGGTCAACCAGTGCGGTCGCTGCCAGTTGAGCGTGCCGTCCGTCCGGCGTTCCAGCGTCACGACCGGCTCGATCAACCGGATGTCTTCGAGTTCAGGTTCGCCGTCGACCGCCGAGAACAGGCTGAACGACGCGGTGATGCTGCCGATATAGGCGAGTTTACGCGACGTTCCGTCTGTCGTCTCGATCGTCGCCGAGCGCAGGGTCAGGGTGGGGCTCGGCCAGAAGCGGATCTCGGGCTCGCCGTCGATCCGGCTTTTCCCGCCCGACCAGGCGTCGAGCATGTGCTCCACGGTCGGGCGCACATCGGTCGTCGAAATGAGGAGTGGCAGGGCGGCATTGTACCCGACGGCAAGGCCGACACCGATCGCTGCGGGCCACAGGAAATGGCGACGGCTCAGCCGCGACCGCAGGCGTGCGTCGCGCATCATATGCAGCAAATTCCGTGTCATGTCTGCCTGGTCGCCGTCGCTTGGGTCTCGCAAGCTTGGATAGGCCTTCGGCCCTCAGAAATCAAATGCGGCGGACAGGTAACAGACAGGTAAATGTCGTCGACGCGATGCTGACGCGACCGCAGGTGCTGTTTATTTTGCGATGCAGCATGGTATAGAGGGCGTGGAGCAGGAGTGGAGGAAAGCATGCAAGCAGAGCAGCCGTTGTGGGTCCCAGGTCCAGAAATCCGTGCGCATAGCCCGATGGCCGAGTTCATGGCCTGGTGCAGCAACCGCTTCGGCAAGTCCTTCGCGGATTATGACGCGTTTCATGCGTGGTCGGTGGCCGAGGGCGGCGACTTCTGGACCGCCGTCTGGGAGCATTGCGGGGTCATCGGCGAGCGCGGCAATGCGGCGCTCGTCAATGGCGACCGGATGCTTGATGCCCGCTTTTTTCCGGAAGCAAAGCTGAATTTCGCCGAGAACCTGCTTCGCGAAACCGGCGACGGCGATGCCCTTGTCTTCCGCGGCGAAGACAAGGTCAGCTATCGTTGGTCGTGGAGTGATCTGCGCGCCCTGGTGTCGCGCTTGCAGCAGGCGCTAAAGGCGGAAGGCATCGGCCCGGGCGATCGTGTTGCGGCGATGATGCCGAACATGCCGGAAACCATCGCGCTGATGCTGGCGACAGCCTCGATCGGAGCGATCTGGTCGTCCTGTTCGCCCGACTTTGGTGAACAGGGCGTTCTCGACCGCTTTGGTCAGATCGCGCCGAAGCTGTTCATCGCCTGCGACGGCTATTGGTACAACGGCAAGCGCCAGGACGTTGACGCGAAGGTGCGCGCGGTCTCTAAGACCCTTTCGGTGCCGGTGCTGATCGTACCCTATGCCGGCGATAGCGCCGCGCTCGCCTCCTCGATCAACAATGGCAAGACCCTTGAGGACTTCATCGCGCCGCACCAGGCGAAGGCTCCGGTCTTCGAGCGGCTGCCCTTCAGCCATCCGCTCTACGTGCTGTTTTCGTCGGGAACGACGGGGGTTCCCAAGTGCATCGTTCATTCGGCCGGCGGCACCTTGCTGCAGCACCTGAAGGAGCATCGGTTCCACTGTGGTCTGAGCCGCGGCGAAAAGCTCTTCTACTTCACCACCTGCGGCTGGATGATGTGGAACTGGCTTGCCTCCGGGCTTTCGGTGGGGGCGACCCTCTGCCTCTTCGATGGCTCGCCATTCTATCCCGACGGCAACGTGCTCTTTGACTACGCCGCGGCTGAGAACTTCGCCGTGTTCGGCACCTCGGCAAAGTACATCGATGCTGTGCGCAAGGGTGGCTTCGAGCCGGCCAAGACTCATGACCTGTCGAGCCTCCGGCTTTTGACGTCGACCGGTTCGCCCTTGTCACCCGAGGGGTTCTCTTTCGTCTACGAAGGCATCAAGTCCGACGTCCAGCTTGCCTCGATCTCAGGCGGCACCGACATCGTCTCCTGCTTCGTCCTCGGCAATCCCTTAAAACCGGTCTGGCGCGGCGAAATCCAGGGGCCGGGCCTCGGGCTCGCCATCGACGTCTGGAACGACGAGGGCCAATCGGTGCGCGGCGAAAAGGGGGAGCTCGTCTGCACCAAGGCCTTCCCCTCCATGCCGGTGATGTTCTGGAACGACCCCGAGGGCGCCAAGTATCGCGCGGCCTATTTTGAGCGTTTCGACAATGTCTGGTGCCATGGCGACTTCGCCGAATGGACCGAGCACGGCGGCATCGTCATTCATGGTCGCTCGGACGCGACCTTGAACCCCGGCGGAGTGCGTATCGGCACCGCGGAGATCTACAATCAGGTCGAGCAGATGGAGGAAGTGGCAGAGGCGCTCTGCATCGGTCAGGACTGGGAAGACGACGTGCGTGTCATCCTGTTCGTCCGCCTCGCGCCCGGCATTGCTCTGACCGACGATCTGACGAAAGCGATCAAGAACAGAATTCGCGTTGGGGCGTCACCGCGCCATGTGCCGGCAAAGGTGATCGCGGTCGCCGACATTCCCCGCACGAAGTCCGGCAAGATCGTCGAGCTTGCGGTTCGCGACGTGGTGCACGGCCGTCCGGTGAAGAACAAGGAGGCGCTCGCCAATCCCGAAGCGCTTGATCTGTACGTCGGACTCGATACCCTTAAAAATTGAGGGCACGTTAACGGATTCGCGCGATTGGAATTAACCAAGCCTTCAGACTTGCTGAAAAATCCCTAAAATTGCGGATGCGGCGGGTAAGGTCTTGTTAAGGATTGGGGGCGCATGGTCATGCCAACTTGAGGCCGGTCGATGTTGGATCGGCGTTCGGCAGCGATGCCATAGCAGGCATGATGTCGTTACTTCTCGAGCGCTTGTTGGTTCAGCAAATCAATTATCGAGGTGGCCTCCCAGCCACCTTTTTTTTGTGCCGTCGCTGGCGTCTCGGTCAGTGAGGCCGGCGCCGGATCGAGGTCAGGATCGGCGCTCGAGCGATCGCGACACGAGGATGACCGGGATCATTCCGGCGATGACGATGATCATGGCGGCGACCGAGGCGTCCTCGACCTTTGCCCGCGAGGCATCTTCATAAACGAGCGTCGCCAGCGTGTTGAAGTTGAAGGGCCTCAGCATGATCGTCGCCGAAAGCTCCTTCATGGTCTCAATGAAGACGAGCAGGGCGGCGGTCAGTACGGCCGGCCGCATCATCGGCAAAAGTACCGTGCGCAAGGTCTGCCCTCCGGTGCGCCCAAGCGCGCGCGCCGCCATGTCGAGATGCGGGGAAAGTTTCTGAAAGCCAGCCTCGAGCGTGCCTTCCGCCATGGTGAGAAAACGCACGCTGCAGGCGTAAATGATCGCAAAGCCGGTTCCGGTCATCATCAGGCCGGTCGAGATGCCGAAAGCGTCCCGCATGCTGGCATCGATCGTGTTATCAAGCGCGGCGAGCGGAAAGAGCACGCCGATCGCAAGCACCGTACCGGGCACGCCATAGCCGAAGGACGCGAGCCGTCCGGCGATATCGGTAACCCGCGAGCGTCCCGTGCGGGCAGCATAGGCGAGCACGAAGCCGAGCAGAACCGTGAACAAGGCAGTCGCACCGGACACCAGGATGCTGTGAAAGAGGGCGTTGAGGAGCCGCGGCTCGATGAACAGGTCGATGCGCTTGAGCGCAAAGTTGCCGAGGATCAGGAAGGGGACGGCGAAACCCGACAGGACAGGCAGAAGGCAGGCAAACATGGCTGCCCACTTCTTCCAGCCGGAAAGCGAGAGCCTTGCAGCGTCGTGGACGGCGGACGTCGTCTTTTGGCTGGAAAATCGCTGGCGCCGCCGCGCCGCCCGTTCGATCATCATCAGGCCGATGACGAAGACCAGCATGATGCAGGCGATCTGGGCGGCGCCGGCGAGGCTGCCGCGGTTCAGCCAGGTGTCGAAGATCGAGAAGGTGAGCGTCTGCACGCCGAGGAATTCAACCGCGCCGATGTCGTTGAGCGTCTCCATCGCCACCAGCGTCAGCCCGATCATGATCGCCGGGCGCGCCATCGGGATCTGGATGCGCAAGAACACCTTGAGCGGTCCGGCACCGAGCGTGCGGGCGACGTCGGCAGCCGCGCGGCCCTGCATCAGGAACATCGAACGGCAGGCAAGATAGATGTAGGGATAGAGAACCGAGCTCAGTACCAGCACGGCGCCGCCAAGCGAGCGGATATCCGGAAACCAGTAATCGCGGCTCGTCTTGAAACCAAAGATGGCGCGGATCAGCCCCTGCACCGGTCCGGTAAAGGTGAAGAGTTCGCCGAATGCATAGGCCGCGAGATAGGCGGGTATAGCCAGCGGCAGCACCAGGGCTGCGGAAAGGAAACGGCGCAGAGGAAACTCGCAGCTCGCCACCAGCCAGGCCGTCAGGATGCCGACGACGGCGGTCACCGCACCCGTGAGCAGGATGAGCAGAAGCGTTCGTCCCGTGGCACGGGGAATGACGTTTTCCATCAGATGCGGCCAGTCGGCACCGCCGCCCGAGATCGCCAGCCAGGCAATCGCGCTGATCGGCATCAGCACGATTGCCGAGGTCAATCCGGCCCAGAGCGCCAGCAGGGGATGGGAAAGACCGGTTCCCGCACGCGCGTGGCGGCGCTTGATGCTCTGAGACGTGGACTGCAATCGATCGATTCCGAAGCGGGATGCGGAAATGGCGCGCCGGCAGCCAGCAAACTGGCCGCCGCAAGTCAACATTTCCTTACAGCATTCGGCCTCAGTTCGCCAAGACGCGTTGTGAGGGGAAGGAGATTTCCACCAGCGTACCTTCGTTCGGCGCCGAGGTGATCGCAAAGTTCGCCCGGTTGGCTTCCGCCATCGCCTTGGTCAAGGGCAGGCCGAGGCCGGTGCCATCGCCGCGCTTGCGCGCACCCGTCGTCACCTGCCGGAACGGTTTCATGGCCTGTTCCAGCTCGCCACGCGTCATGCCGACACCGGTGTCGCGGATCCGCAGAATGACGCTGCCATTCCCCTCGTAGGAGGTCGATACGACAATCTGGCCGCCTGATGGCGTGAAGCGGATGGCGTTTGCCAGGATATTGAGGGCGATCTGCTTGATCGATCGGCCATCGGCAACGACATTCGGTACGGCTGCCGACAGCGAGGTGCGGATGATGACCCGCTGGCTGTTGGCCTGTGGCTGGACGAGCGACACGGCTTCCGAGACAGCATCGTTGATCTCGACTGCGCCGAAATCAAGCTCCATCTCGCCGGCTTCGATCTTGGAGATATCCAGGAGATCGTTGACGATGTCGAGCACATGGCGGCCCGAGCGGCCGATGTCGCCGGCATACTCGATGTAGCGCGGATGGCCGACAGGTCCGAAGTGCTCGCTGGCCATCATGTCGGAGAAGCCGATGATGGCGTTAAGCGGCGTGCGGATCTCGTGGCTCACGCGGGCAAGGAATTCGGTCTTGTGGGCGTTCGCCGTTTCCGCCGCGCGTTTGGCGTTCCGCAGCTCCTCTTCGGTGCGCTTCCACTGGGTGATGTCGCGGATCACGGCGCAGAAGCCGTTGGAGGCTGAAAGCCGGCCGATGGTCATGAACAGCGGAATGAAGCCGCCGCTCGCCTCGCGCCCGATGACCTCGCGGCCATCGTTCAGAACACTGGCCACGCCGTGCCCGGAAAGGCCGTGCAGATAGTCGATGACCGCCTTCTGGCTTTCATGCGCAAACAGGGCCGCGAAAGGCTTGCCTCGGATCTCGCCCTCGTCATAGTTGAACAGGGCGCTTGCCGAACGGTTCATCGAGCGGATGTCGCCGTCATGTCCGAGAATGACGACGCCGTCGGTCGCCGTCTCCAGGATCGACTTCATTTCGTCGATCTCGGTCTTCAGGCGGTCGATCTGTTCGCCGCCCGAGCGCGCCTCATCATCATTGGCGGGCTGGAAGCTGGCAACACCAGCCGGCGTCAGCGCCAGCATCAGCGCGCTCTTGCCGTCCCAGCGGATAGAGTGCAGGCGCGCGGTGACAGGACGCAGCTGCCCATCCTTGCGGATCAGCGTCATCGTGCCGTCGGGCTCCTGGTCGGTTGCCTCCTCGCCATTGGCAAACAAGGCATCGATGCCGCCTTCCCGCGCGAACTCACCGAGGTCGCCATAGGCGGTGAGCCGAAGGAATTCCGGATTGGCATGCAGCAGCCGGTCGCCGCGATGGACCAGCATGCCGATCGGCAGGCTGTCGAGGATCTCGCCGGTAAGGCCGATATCGGCCGTGTGGGGCTGGGCCTCCGTTACGCTTGTCGAAACGGCACTCGGCAGCGCAGGTGTTTCCGCATCGCTTCCGCTTGCCTGAACGGGCGATGCCTCTTCGATCTCCCGATTGTCAGCGGGCCTTTGCGACAACGTGACGTCTTCGCTTTCGGCCGGGGTGGGCATGCCGCCGGTCGCGTCCTCATCCGCCTTAACCGGCGACGCTTCCTCGGCCGGTTTACCGAAATTCTCGCCGAGCTGACGGGCGATCTCGCGAAACGCCGCCTGTTCCCCGCGGGTCAATCCGCTTGCACGGTGCTGGTCAAGCTCGATGATCTTGTCGGAGGTTCGCCGATCCTCCGTTTCAACGATGCGCAAGACCGGACGTTCCCCCTGGAAGGTGTCCGCAGCAGGAGTGATTCCATCGGAAGAGGGCTCGTCGGAGGAAACATCCCCGGTTGGTTCCGGTGCGCTTGGGAAGAGGGGTCGTCCTTCCGCCTCGGCGCCGTCGTCGCCGCTGGCAACATGTTCCATCGCCTGTTCCGGCGATTGCTGCCCGTCGGCCGGCGGAACGATCGAAGCCCTGACCTCAGTCGGCACGCCTTCAACCGGTGCGCCCTCAAGTGCAACGTCCTCAAGAGGGCCTTCGTCCCGTTCCGGCTGAAGCGCGTCTGCCGGTATCGCCACGTTCTCCAGCGCCTTTTCTTCAGCGCCGAATGACAAGCCGTTGGCATTCTCATCTTCGACGGCATCGGCGAGGCGCACGATGCCGAAACCGCGAAAGCCGTCGAACTCGCGTGACCGGGAATAGGTGGGCAATGCCGCAAGGTCGACAGGAACCTTGAGGCTGGTACCCTCAACGGGCCAGAAGATCGTCTTGCCGGACCAGGTATCGCGGCGCTGCAGCAGCGAATTGATCTTGTTTTCCGGATCAAGGCCGTAGCGGGCGGAGACGTCGGCAAAGGTGTTGCCGATGACATCGGCGGAGTGCGGGCCGACAGCGGCTGCGAACTCCTCGGAAATTTCGCTGAACCGGCCCTCCGCGTCGATCTTCCAGACGAAACGGACAGCCCGTGCGCCCGGCGTGAAGACGAAACCGGGTTCCACCGAAACGGTACTCACATCGGTTGTTTCGACGGCGTCTGCTGAAGCGGACGCTTCCAGGGCCGCGGGCGCATCGGTCACCGCCGGGACGACGTCGGTCGGCGGCGCTTGCTCGCCGCCATCGTCCACTGACTGGGCAGCGTCCGCTGCGACCGCCCTATCCGGCCCGTCCAACGGGGCAACCTGATCTGTCGCGAAGCCTGCCTCGCTTATGCTCTCGATCGCGCTATCGACCTCAGGCTCGACGTAGGCTGCATCGGGCTCGTCGGTGGTCTCGTGTTGCTCGACCTCAGCGGCGCTTTCGACCAATTCCTCTTCAGTTCCGTCAGAACTCGGGATTGCGGCGTTCGCCGTCTCGGTGCCCGGGCCGAGATCCAGAGCAGGGGAGGGCAGCCGAAGCTCTTCGGTTACCGGTACTGTTTCGTCCGGATCGAGCGTGCCGAGGATGGTTTCGACGGCAAACAACAGATGTAGCGACGGATCGTCGGCGATCTTGCCGACCGCCGCCGGCAGGTGCCCCTTCCGGGTGGCGACCGGGCGCTTGATCAGCCAGTCATGATCGCGGTCGACGGCGTCGACGAGCTGCTTGCGCGTCTCGTCCGACATGCCGAGATCAATAAATCCGGGTGAGTGCGCCACGATGCCGCCGTCGCCGTTAAGAACGGCCATGTGGGTATCCGGTCCGTCGAGGCCGGCGATCATGCGTGCCGCACGATCTTCCAGCGAAAGCGGCGCGCCCAAATGCGGGGCGGTAAAGAGCACGGCATCCTCATCCGGCCTGATCCGGATCATCTCCACGCTGACGTTGAGCGGCGTGCCGCGGAAGCCCGAGAACTTCCGGATCGAAAGCTGGCGGCGATCGCCGGCGCGCGTAAGCTGCGCGGCTGCGGCGCGCAACTGGCGCAGCGACAGGTCACGCTGATCCGGACCCGCATCAATGAAATCATAGATCGAACGGGCGCCGAAGAAGGCGGCGCCCTGATCGTTCGCCCAGAGAATGCGCTCGAAATCCCGTGAAAACAGGATCGCCGCATCGCCGCGGGCGAAATGCTCACGCACCCGCGCATGCACGGCGATATCGATGAAGGGATACTGTCTCGCGGGCATGAATGGGCCTATTGACGGATCACTTGCGGGTTAACACTCTATTAATACCCGGCCGGCCCGTAAGGGTCCAGCGAGGCCCGAAGCTTCATCACGCCTTTTACCGCGCAAGGTTAATGCTCAGGGTTTTTGTGCGCTGCACAATTTTATTGCAATGCACAAGCGGATCGATTATATAGTGCCCATCAATCAACGGCGCCTCAGAAGAGGGCCTGACACCAAGGAGCGCTTTCATGGCTACCAAGAAGACCGACGACGTATTTTCCCTTTCCTCGTTCGACCCGGCGAAGTTCACCGACAGCTTCCGCGATTTCGCGGAAAAGGGTGCCGCCCAGTCGAAGGACGCCTATGCCAAGATGAAGACGGCGGCTGAAGAAGCGACCAAGACCGTCGAAGCGACGCTTGAAAGCGCCCAGACCGGCACCGTCGAACTCGGCCTCAAGGCGATCGACGCGCTGCGCACCAATGCCGAAAATTCGCTGTCGCACATGGAAGCGCTGCTCGGCGTGAAGTCGCTCTCCGAGTTTGTCGAACTGCAGACGAGCTTTGTCCGCAAGCAGGCAGAACTCGCCGTCGAGCAGGCGAAGTCGATGCAGGAAGCCACCAAGAAGGTTGCCGAAAACGTTGCTAAGCCTGGCAAGGACGCCGCCGAAAAGGCGATGTCGTCCTTCAAGAAGGTCTAAGTCAGCCAGCCGCGCCGGCTGATCGGTGGCGACAGACTGCTATCGCCCTTGAGCTGCCGGCTGCGCATAAATCCAGAAGTCCGGATGGCTTGCCATCCGGACTTTTTGCAGGATAATCTCAAGTTTAGGCTTGCAATGCGGCGGAAGTCTCCGTATGTGAGCCGCCAAGCGACTGATGTCGCTTGATGTGCGGTTGTAGCTCAGTTGGTTAGAGCGCAGGTTTGTGGCACCTGAGGTCGTAGGTTCGATTCCCACCAACCGTACCATTTTTCCCTTATCCCATTGATGTTGAATGGCTTCTGTGAAGCTGTCGGCGCGAGCGTCGCGCGCTCAAATCAGCCTGGTCATGGCTCCATCATGGGACGGCTTTGAGCCATTTCACCGGGGTTGTCTCACTGCAACCCCGCGGCACCACGCCCTGTTCCTGCCTTCGTGATACCCAATTCGGACTAGTCAAAGCCACTGTCACAGTGCAAGCTGAACCGGCAATCGCGAGCTCGCTTGCCAGAGCTGGCGCGGCGATCCCCCGTGAGATGGCGCGCGCCCCGGCGGCTTCAGTTCGAATAGACATAGCTGCCTTCAGCCGGTAAAATTTCGCTACAGGATTCTCGGAAGGCGCCACGATCCATGGCCAACGAATCCATCACACGGCGGCTCGCCGCCATTCTTGCTGCTGATGTCGTCGGCTACAGTCGACTGATGGAGCGTGACGAGAAAACCACCTACACGCAGCTGATGACGCGCTGGAAGCAAGTGCTGGAGCCGCTCGTCGAGACCCACCAGGGCCGCATCTTCAAGACGACGGGCGATGGGGTTCTTGTCGAGTTCTCCAGCGCGGTCAACGCGGTGGAATGCGCCGCAGCGCTGCAGCGGGCGATGGCGGCCGCCAATTCGGAAATCCCGCCGGATGCGGCGATCGTCCTGCGCGTCGGCGTCAACATGGGCGATATCATGGTCGCCGACAGCGATCTCTACGGCGATGGGGTGAATGTCGCGGCGCGCATCGAGGCGCTTGCCAGGCCCGGCGGCGTGGCGATCTCGGACGGCGTTCATGAATATGTGCGTGGCCGCATCGATCTTGCCTTCGTCGACAGCGGTCTGCATGAGGTCAAGAACATCGAGCGCCCCGTGCATATCTGGAGCTGGTCGCCGGATGAATATGCCGACGCGCCGGTGAAGGTTGCCGCCGAAGCCCCGCCGCAGCTTCCCGCCCGACCTTCGATTGCCGTCCTGCCGTTCGACAATATGTCCGGCGACCCGGAGCAGGGTTACTTCGCCGATGGCATCACCGAGGACATCATCACCGATCTTTCGAAGGTGTCAGGCCTCTTCGTCATCGCCCGCAATTCCTCCTTCGCCTACAAGGGCAAGTCGCCGGATATCCGCAAGGTCAGCCAGGAGCTCGGCGTCCGCTATGTGCTCGAAGGCAGCGTTCGTCGCGCCGCCAACCGCCTCCGCATCAACGCCCAGATGATCGACGGCACGACGGGCGGTCATCTCTGGGCCGAGCGCTATGACCGAGGCATCGAGGACATCTTCGAGGTTCAGGACGAGGTAACCCGCACGATCGTCACCGCGCTCAAGGTGAAGTTGACCGCCGGCGAGGAAGAGCGGCGTGAAGGGCGCGGCAAGGTCGATCCGGAAGCCTATGACCTGCTCGTGCGCTCCCGCCAGGCCATTTTGCGTTTCGATGCGCAATCCTCCGCCGAGGCGCGCAGCATGCTCGAACGCGCGATTGCCATCGATCCGGGCGTTGCGGCGGCCTATGCGTCACTCTCGATCGTCGCCTTGACCGATTACATCAACCGCTGGAACGGCGGGACGTTCGACAATGTTTCGCGCGCCCTTGAGCTCGCCGAGAAGGCCGTCGACACCGACGACAACGAGGCTCATGCCCACCATGCCCTGTCGCTCGCGCTCTGCTGGGGACGGCGTTACGAGGAGGCGGAGGACGCGGCGCAGCGCATGCTCAAGCTCGATCCCAATTCCGCTGGCGGTCACACGGCACTCGGCTCGATCCGGGACTTCCAGAGCCGGTTCGAGGAGGCGCTGCCCTATTACACGCGGGCCCATAGACTTGATCCGCAGTTCGACCTCTCGCTGCACTTCCTGGGGCGGACCTTGCTCAACCTCGGTCGCTTCGACGAGGCTGAGATCGCTTTCAAGCGCCGGCTGGCGTTGGCGCCACGTTCGGACATGACGCGTTTCTATCTCGCCTGCCTTTACGGGCGTACCGGGCGCTCCGAAGATGCGCGGCGTTATTGGCACGAAGTCTTCGAGGTCAATCCGAGCTTCTCCATCGATCATTTCAAGCGGGCGATGCCCTACAAGGATCCGGCTGTACTTACCCGCCTGATCGACGGCTTGCGCGAGGCCGGAATCTCTCTCTGACCCTTGCCTTCCCGCGGACCGTCGCGGCCGCCGGCCGGTCAGATGAAGATCTGGTGTTCCGCCGTGACCAACTCCTGGAGGAAGGCCGCCACAGTGCGCACGCGCACGAGATCGCGCGCGCTTTCATGATAGGTGGTCCAGTAGGCGCGGCGAATGGTCGTGTCCGGCAGGATGCGTTTGAGTTCCGGTGTATGACGGGCAATGTAGTTGTGCAGGATGCCGATGCCGGCGCTGGAGCGCACGGCTTCGGTCTGGCCGGTGGCACTCGATATCTCGAAGGCTGCATCCCAGCTGCGCATGATCTCGGCGGAAAAGTTCAGCGACGGCGTGAAGATCAGGTCTTCGACGTAACCGATGCGGCGATGTCCCTTGAGGTCATCGATCGTCTGCGGCGTGCCGTGCTTTTCGAGATAGGCAGACGAGGCATAGAGGCCGAGCGTGTAATCGGTGAGCTTTGACGAGACGAGGCGCCCCTGTTCCGGCCGCTCGATGGTGATCGCGATGTCGGCCTCGCGCTGCGACAGCGAGAAGGAGCGCGGCACCGGCACCAGCTGCAGCTTCAGTTCCGGATAGCGGGCGGTCAAGCGCCCGAGGCGCGGCGCGAGGAACGAAACCCCGAATCCGTCGGGTGCGCCGATCCGCACCGTGCCGGCGATCGCCGTGTCGATCCGGCCGATCTGGGATTGGGCCGCGAGCATCTCCGTTTCCATCCGCTCGGCGGCCGCCAGGAAGATTTCGCCTTCGGCAGTCAGCTCGCAACCGTTTGGCCGTCGTACGAGGAGCCGCGTCTTCAAGGTTTCCTCAAGCGCCGTCACGCGACGGCTGAGCGTGGCGTGGTTGACACCCAGCCGCTTCGACGCGGCCAGGATCTGTCCGGTGCGCGCCACGGCTAGAAACATTCTGACATCGTCCCAGTTCATAGTGTTGCGGTCCTGTTCGCGCCGTTGGGCTTTAATTTCTGCACAACGGTTGCTGAATATCGGAAATTGATTTGTTGAAATCGTAGTGCGATCATGCCGCCACAATCAAGGTCTGGAGGAACCATTCATGTACGAACTCGGTCATTTCATCGATGGCAAGCGCGTCGCCGGCAAGAGCGGCCGCGTCAGCAACATCTTCAACCCGGCAACCGGCGAAGTGCAGGGCACTGTGGCGCTGGCGAGCGATGCGGAACTAGCGGCAGCCGTCGAAAGCGCCAAGGCAGCGCAGCCGAAGTGGGCAGCCACCAACCCGCAGCGCCGCGCCCGCGTCTTCATGAAGTTCGTCGAGCTTCTGAACGCCAACATGAACGAGCTTGCCGAGATCCTCTCGCGCGAGCACGGCAAGACGATCGAAGACGCCAAGGGTGACCTCATCCGCGGCCTCGAAGTCTGCGAATTCGTCATCGGCATTCCGCACCTACAGAAGAGCGAATTCACCGAAGGCGCCGGCCCCGGCATCGACATGTACTCGATCCGCCAGGCCGTCGGCATCGGCGCGGGCATCACGCCCTTCAACTTCCCGGCGATGATCCCGATGTGGATGTTCGCGCCGGCAATCGCCTGCGGCAACGCCTTCATCCTGAAACCGTCCGAGCGCGACCCGTCCGTTCCGGTCCGTCTCGCCGAACTGATGATCGAAGCCGGCTTGCCGGCCGGTATCCTCAACGTCGTCAACGGTGACAAGGGTGCGGTCGATGCGATCCTCACCCATCCGGATATCGCTGCCGTTTCCTTCGTCGGCTCGACCCCGATCGCCCGCTATGTCTATGGCACGGCGGCGATGAACGGCAAGCGCGCCCAGTGCTTCGGCGGCGCCAAGAACCACATGATCATCATGCCCGACGCCGACATGGACCAGGCCGCCAACGCGCTGATGGGCGCGGGCTACGGCTCGGCCGGCGAGCGCTGCATGGCGATCTCGGTCGCCGTCCCGGTCGGCGAGGATACCGCCAACCGCCTGATCCAGAAGCTGACCCCCATGGTCGAGAGCCTGCGCATCGGCCCCTATACCGACGAGAAGGCCGACATGGGCCCGGTTGTCACCAAGGAAGCCGAGCAGCGCATCAGAAGCCTGATCGACAGCGGTATCGAGCAGGGCGCCAAACTGGTGGTCGACGGCCGCGACTTCAAGCTGCAGGGCTATGAAAACGGCCACTTCATCGGCGGCTGCCTGTTCGACAACGTCACCCCCGACATGGACATCTACAAGACGGAAATCTTCGGACCGGTTCTCTCGGTCGTTCGCGCCAAGAACTACGAGGAAGCTCTCGACCTGCCGATGAAGCATGAATACGGCAACGGCGTCGCGATCTACACCCGTGACGGTGACGCTGCCCGCGACTTCGCCTCGCGCATCAACATCGGCATGGTCGGCGTCAACGTGCCGATCCCGGTTCCGCTCGCCTACCACTCCTTCGGCGGCTGGAAGTCCTCGTCCTTCGGCGACCTCAACCAGCATGGCCCGGACTCGATCAAGTTCTGGACCCGCACGAAGACCATCACCGAGCGCTGGCCCTCGGGCATCAAGGACGGCGCCGAATTCTCCATCCCGACGATGAAGTAACGGGACAACAGATCCTCCCGCCTCGGGGCCTCCTTCGGGAGGCCCTTTTTGTTGCATTAGAAGGTGAATTACAACTAATATGAGAGTGGGGGCCGGGAGTGCGCTGAGGCGTGTCCGGAACAGCCCTTGGGCGCACCGGTTCGAGGGGAACCATCCGGGCGATCCTTGTCAGTTAGGGCTTTCACACACGCGGCTCTGGCCGTTCGACCGGAAGTCGCAGGGTGATGGGTTGGGGAGACTCGTCATGGTGGCTACAGACGCCACGTCGTTTCCGGCTGCGCCGGCACAAGACGCTTCAAGCGATTTCCATCGGCTTTCATTCACCGGCAGCGGCAAGGAGTACTTCGGCATCTGGATCGTCAACGCGTTTCTGACGATCGTGACGCTCGGCGTCTATTCGGCGTGGGCGAAGGTCCGGCGCAACCGGTACTTCTACGGCAACACGGTGCTGCTCGGGCGTGCCTTTGAATACCACGCCACCGGCGGGCAGATCCTGATCGGTCGGCTGATCGTCCTCGGCTACTTGATCCTCTACAACGTCATGCTGATTTTCGTTCCGGTCGTCGGCATCATCCTCGGCCTGCTGCTGCTGGTCTTTGTGCCCTTTCTGGTCGCTCGCGGCTTGCGTTTCAGCGCCCGGGTGACGAGCTACCGCAACGTACGCTTCGATTTTGTCGGCCGCGCCGGCGGCGCCTTTCTCGCCTTCATCGTCGGACCAGTCGTCGCGGTGATCTCGTTCGGTATCCTGGCGCCGCTCGCCAGCCGTTGGGCCTGGCGTTACATCGGCAGCAACATGCGCTACGGCGACCGGGCATTTGTGACCGAGCCACGCCTCGCGGACCTCTACAAGACCTGGGCTCTCGTTGCCGTCATGGTGGTCGTGGGGCTGCTGGTATTCTTCTTCTTCGCGTCCCTCACCTTATCAACGCTTGTCGTTGCGCCCGGCACTGGTCTTGGCCAAATGCCGAGGCTCCAGTTCGGTTCCTACGTGTTCGGCATTCTCACCTACCTTGTCGGCGCTGCGCTCTTTACCGCAATCGGATTGTTTTATCGCGCAGGGATCCGCAACGCCGCCTGGTCTGCGACGATCTTTGATCGCAAGCACAGGCTATTGAGCAATATGTCGCGCAGTGACTACGCCTGGGTCGTCATTTCAGGCTTCGTGGTCACCATTTTGACGCTTGGCCTGATGCGTCCCTGGGCGGCGGTGCGCGTCGCGCGTTACGTCAACGACCACACGGCGGTACGGTTCAACGGCAATGTCGGCGAAATATTTGACCGTATTGAAGCGCAGGGCTCCGCCGTCGGTGCCGAGTTCATGGATATCGAAGGCTTCGACATTGGCTTCTGAGGACAGACTGATCGCGATCGGCGAATGGCACCCGGCCGGCTCCAGCCGGTCGGTGCCGTCAAGGCTTGTCGACGATGGTGCAAACATCGTTGCACGCGACGAGGCAGGTGGCGCGCTGGCGTGCGCGGACCTTGCCGCTATCGAGATATCGCCGCGTGTCGGTGCCATTCCTCGTCGCGTCGCGTTTCCGGACGGTTCGCTGTTTGAAAGCGCCGACAATGATGCGGTCGATCGTTTCCTGAAAGGCAAGGGCAGGTCCGGTTTCATAAACGAGCTGGAACGCTTCCACCCGCGTCTCATCGCTGTCGTTGCCGCGACGGTGCTTTGCGGCATTGCCATTTATCGCTACGCCGTCCCTGCTCTCGTCGAAGTCGCGGTGCTCGTTACCCCGCCGATCGTGCCGAAAATCATGTCGGCGAGCACGATTGAAACGATGGACCGTATGCTCTTTGACAAAACGCAGCTGACCTCGGAGCGACAGGACAACATCCGAGAAGGCTTCAAGGCGATTGCTGCCCTTTCGAGTCGTGGCGACGCCGGCTACACCCTCAACTTCCGCAAGGGCGGCGTGGCCGGGCCCAACGCCTTTGCGCTTCCGGATGGCACGCTGGTCGTCACGGACGAGCTCGTCGAGCTTGCCGGCGACGATACCGAAATGATCGTCGGCGTGCTGGCGCACGAGATCGGCCACGTCGATCTCGAGCACAGCCTGCGACAGATCTATCGCGCCGCAGGCATTGCCGGTCTCATCATGATGATCGGCGGCGACGTCGGTTCGGGTACGGAAGATCTGCTGGTGCAGGGCGCGGGCCTTCTTTCGCTCTCCTATTCGCGCGGTGCCGAAAGCGCTGCCGACAGGCACTCGGTCGAGCTGATGCAGAAGGCGGGCAGGGATCCGACGGCGATCGCCCGCTTTTTCGACGTGCTCGAGGAAAAGCTCGATGATCACCTCGACACCAGCATTCTGTCGACCCATCCCGGCACGCCGGAGCGGCGCAAGGCGATCCTCGACTATGCCGCCGAAGTGCGCGCCAAGGCCCAATGAGCTGCGGCGCTTGCCGCGCCTCGTACCTCAAACGAAAACAGCGGGCCGCTGGCCCGCTGTTCGCATGGTGCAATCCGACTTGCGATCAGTCCTGCGGGCCGTCGTTGTAGCCGACCTTGTCGACCAGTTCCGAAGCCTTCTTGCGGTTCGCTGCGATGTCGGCGAGCGGCAGTTCGTCCGGCTTGATCGTGCCGAAGGACTTGACGACGTCAGACGGTTCGGCGCCTGGCAGAACAGGATATTCGAACACCTGTTCGGCATAGATCTTCTGGGCTTCGCCTTCCGACAGGAATTCCATCAGCTTCAGCGCATTGTCCTTGTTCGGGGCGTTCTTGGCGAGCGCCATGCCCGAGATGTTGACGTGCGTGCCGCGGTCTTTGGCGTTCGGGAAGAGCACCTTGATGGCGGCAGCCCAATCCTTCTGTTCCGGCTCTTTCTCGTTGGTCAGCATCAGACCGACATAGTAGGTGTTGCCGAGCGCGAGGTCGCATTCGCCGGCGAGGATCGCCTTGGCCTGGTCGCGGTCGCCACCGTCGGGCTTCTTGGCGAGATTGTTCTTGAGCCCGGTCAGCCACTTTTCGGCCTCGGCTTCACCATGGTGGGCGATCATCGAGGCGAACAGGCCGATGTTGTAGGAGTGCTGGCCGTCGCGGGTGCAGATCTTGCCCTTCCACTTGGGATCGGCGAGCTCTTCATAGGTGATGTCGTCCTGGGCGACGCGGTCCTTGGAGGCATAAACGACGCGGCCGCGGGTGGTCAGGCCGAACCAGTTGCCTTCAGGATCACGGAAATGCGCCGGAATGTCCTTGTTGATCGTCTCGTTGGCCACAGGCTGGGTGACGCCGGCATCCTTCGCCTCGGTCAGGCGGCTGATGTCGACGGTCAGGATCACGTCGGCGGGTGAATTGGCGCCTTCGGCCTGGATGCGTTCGACGAGGCCCTTGTCGAGGAAGAGCACATTGGTGGTGATGCCGGTTTCCTTGGTGAAAGCGTCGAGCAGCGGCTTGATCAGGTCGGGCTGCCTGTAGGAGTAGATGTTGACTTCACCGTCTGCCCAGGCGGCGGTCGTGGCAAAGAGGGTTGCCGTCAGGGACAAAACGCCCATTGCTGCTCTTGAAACGGACATCGCTTCCTCCATTTTCTCAGTTGAGCTAAGTTAACAAAAATGCTCATCTTTCTTGACCGCGGCATGGCAAACAGTCAATCGGGAAACCGTAAACACTCAAGAAGAAGTGACTTTTGGAGCTTTTTGGAATTGTTCCAAACTATGATCCGTCCTATATGATGAGTTCGTGAACCTCTCGATGCCGGAGTGAATGATGCGTCTGACGAAACAAACGAACTACGCCGTTCGCATGTTGATGTATTGCGCTGCCAATGGCGAAAAGCTCAGCCGCATTCCCGAGATCGCCAGGGCCTACGGCGTCTCCGAGTTGTTTCTGTTCAAGATTTTGCAGCCCTTGACCAAGGCCGGCCTCGTGGAGACCGTCCGCGGCCGCAACGGCGGCGTGCGTCTGCCGAAGCCCGCATCGGCCATTACGCTGTATGATGTCGTCAAGGTCACGGAAGACAGTTTCGCGATGGCGGAATGCTTCGAGGCGGGTGAGATCGAATGCCCGCTCGTCGACAGTTGTGGCCTCAACTCGGCACTGCGCAAGGCGCTGAACGCCTTCTTCGAGGTGCTCCAGGGCTACACGATCGACGACCTCGTCAAGGCGCGTCCGCAGATCAACTTCCTGCTCGGCCTCGAAGAGCCCAAGCGTCCGCAGACCACGGCGGCGTGACATTGGAAGAATTGACTGCCGCCGCGTTTACTCTGGCGGCAGATACTCCCGCAAGATGAAGTCGATTGCTGTCGGGTCGATTTCGGCCTTGTCGATGCGAAAATCGGCACCGTATTCTTCCAGATTCTGAAAATAGGGGTCGGTAAGCGACGCCGAGATCACCCCGATTGGTCCGATATAGCCATGGTGTCTGAGCGCGGGGACGGTCTCGCGAAAATCGGCCTGTGGCTTGAGGCGGTTGTCGAGCAGGATCATAGACACCGGCTCCCCGGAACGCAGGAACTCCAGCGCACTTTCCATCGTCTGGCAGTAATGCAGCTGGATGTCGACGTTGCTGACCTTGCGGATCAGCGCGCGCAGGATCAGGTTTTCCGCCGGATCGTCGTCAACGAGCAGAATGTGGGCTTTTCGCGTCATGACCGATACTCTTGCTGATTGCGAGCGTCCTGTTCGTTGGGCGCGGCTCTCGTAAAGCAAAGCTGCGCATCGGCTGTCATTGTATGATCTGCTCTCGGATCGCCTTCGCCACCATCTGGGTGCGGTTGACGACGTCGAGCTTTTTCAGGATCGTTGCCGTGTGGGAATTCACCGTGTGCTCAGACACGGAGACGATGAGGGCAATCTCGCTCGCCGTCTTGCCGTGCGAGATCCATTTGAGAATTTCGGTTTCCCTTGGCGTGAGCCCCATGCCGGCCTTGTTGGCCAGCGCGACCCGGTAAAAATAGTCGAAGGCGCAGATAGCGTCGTAGGCAAGCCCGATATGTTCTGCACGGCCGATATCCTCGCCGTCGCCGAGAAAGAGCACGGCGTAGCGGGCGCCCGTGGCAGCAGCGTGCACCGGTACGCTGACCAGCAGCTCGAAGCCGAGCTGCACGAGCAGGTTCTGGCCGGGATCGCAGTTCGGATCTTCAGACCGCCAGACCGACGAAATCGCCGATCTGTGCAGTGTCTTGTAAAACAGGCTGTCACCGAAGCGATGGCGCTTGTCGTACTCCTCGGCAAGCCCCGACGGCAGGTCGTGCAACGCCAGCCGGGAGGACAGCATGCAGGCGTCGTTCTCGCTGCCGAGTTGGAGAATGCCGAAATGGCTGAAACCGAAGCGCAATGCCATCGTATGGAATATGCGGAAGAAGTCGACGCGATTGAGCGCTTTCTCGAGTTCGTCGCGAAGATCGTACCGCCTGTGATTTTCCAGCAAAGCCGCCACGGAATGGCTATCCCCTTGTCGTCGTGCGGCAGTCTAGCCCGCGCGCAGCAGCGATCAATCGGCAAAGTGCGTGGCGGCCGACAGCGAGCGTCATGCCCGTCCCTCGGCAGACCCGCCGAAAAATGAGGCGCCGCAAGAGGCGGCTGTCAGTCCCTCCCAAGGACATTTTGGCACGTCGATTGTCTCCCCCGAGATTTGTGTACATTTTATTGCACAATCGTGTTGGAAATTTCTACCATACTATCTTGGGATTGACGGAAGGCGGCGACGATCGAATCGCCCTCTTGTAGCGCATGATCGTGCCGGGCCGGGAAGGCGCCGCTGTTTCGCCGGATGGCTGTTCGCGCTAGAATAGGGTGCGCCGCTCCCGGTGCATGGCGACCACCAGGGAAGGGCGGCGCTGGGTTGCAGCAGGCCTGCAGAAACGGCCCGGAAACCGGGTTCGCGCCCGTCGCGCGGTGCCAGTTTGTCAGTCGATTCTAAAATAGTGGACAGATATCCCGGCTCTACCTGCGGACGAATTTTTCGCATAGACAAATTTCTGCGGCGACTTATTGCAATGCGACGCCAAATGTCGTTCCATCCGGCCTTGACCGGGGGGCAACGGCATTCCGCGTCAGGAAAACACGAGAACAAAAACAAATCTGGGAAGCAAAGCTCATGAAAAAGCTCACTACTCTGTTTGCAGCGACGGCGCTTGCCACGCTGATGGCCGGCTCTGCCTGGTCGAAGACGTTCGTCTATTGCTCGGAAGGTTCGCCTGAGGGTTTTGACCCGGGCCTGTATACCGCCGGCACGACGTTCGACGCGGCTGCGCACACGGTCTACAACCGCCTTCTCGAGTTCAAGAAGGGCACGACGGAAGTCGAGCCGGGTCTTGCTGAGAGCTGGACGATTTCCGACGACGGCCTGGTTTACACCTTCAAGCTGCGTTCGGGCGTCAAGTTCCAGACCACCGAGTTCTTTACGCCGTCGCGTGACTTCAATGCAGACGACGTGGTGTTCTCCTATGAGCGTCAGCTGAAGGCCGACAATCCGTGGAACAAGTACATCGCTGGCGCTTCGTGGGAATACGCTGCCGGCATGGGCTTCCCGGAAGTCATCAAGTCGGTCGAGAAGGTTGACGACCTGACGGTCAAGTTCACCCTGACGCGCAAGGAAGCGCCGTTCCTCGCCAACATCGCGATGCCCTTCGCTTCGATCCTGTCGAAGGAATACGCCGACAAGCTGCAGGCTGACGGCAAGATGGAGCAGATGAACCAGATGCCGCTCGGCACCGGTCCGTTCGCTTTCGTCGCCTACCAGCAGGACGCGGTCATCCGCTACAAGGCAAACCCGGACTACTGGGGTGGCAAGCAGAAGATCGACGACCTCGTCTTCGCGATCACTTCTGACGCTTCGGTTCGCTTCCAGAAGCTCCAGGCTGGCGAATGCCACCTGATGCCGTTCCCGAATGCTGCCGACGTTGAAAAGATGAAGGCAGACCCGAACCTGAAGGTCATGGAACAGGCCGGCCTCAACGTCTCCTACCTCGCCTACAACACCACCCAGGCTCCGTTCGACAAGCCGGAAGTCCGTAAGGCGCTGAACAAGGCGATCAACAAGCAGGCGATTGTCGATGCCGTCTTCCAGGGCGCAGCCCAGCCGGCCGTCAACCCGATCCCGCCGACGATGTGGTCCTACAACGACAAGATCGAAGACGACACCTACGAGCCCGAAGTCGCCAAGAAGATGCTTGAGGACGCAGGCGTCAAGGACCTGTCGATGAAGCTCTGGGCGATGCCGGTATCGCGTCCGTACATGCTGAACGCCCGCCGTGCAGCCGAGCTGATGCAGTCGGACTTCGCCAAGGTCGGCGTCAAGGTCGAGATCGTCTCCTACGAATGGGCCGAGTACCTCGACAAGTCCAAGGCCAAGGATCGTGACGGTGCCGTCATCCTCGGCTGGACCGGCGACAACGGTGACCCGGACAACTTCCTCGACACGCTTCTCGGCTGCAACGCTGTCGGCGGCAACAACCGCGCCCAGTGGTGCAACCAGGAATTCGACGCCCTCGTGAAGAAGGCGAAGGAAACCTCTGACCCAGCAGAGCGCACCAAGCTCTACGAAGAGGCGCAGGTCGTCTTCAAGCGCGAAGCGCCGTGGGCCACCATCGACCACTCGCTCTCGGTCGTACCGATGCGCAAGAACGTTGAAGGCTTCGTTCAGAGCCCGCTCGGCGATTTTGCCTTCGACGGCGTGGACATCACCGAGTAATTTAGTTAACTGATCCTTAAGGGGGCGTTTGCCAAGGGCAAGCGCCCCTCTTTGCATCCACTATAGCGACCCGAGTTCCACCTGGAGCGCAAACGGTCGCTGTGGCATTTCGACTTGCTGCATGCTTCGCCGTTAATGGGAAGGCATGCAGTGGTGCCAGCGGCGGGATACAATGCCGCGGCAACATGGCGCGGGGTTTAACATGTTCCGATTTCTCTTGGGGCGATTGGCTGTCCTGATACCGACCTTCGTCGGCGTCTCCATCATCGCCTTCTCCTTCATCCGCCTGCTTCCGGGCGATCCGGTTGCGCTGCTTTCGGGCGAGCGCGTCATGTCGCCGGAGCGACATGCTGAAATTTCACATGCGCTCGGTTTCGACCGGCCGATCGTGGTCCAGTACCTGGACTACCTCTGGGGTGTGCTTCAGGGTGATTTCGGCACCTCGATCGTGACCAAGAAGCCGGTCATCGACCAGTTCTTCGAACTGTTCCCGGCAACCGTCGAGCTGTCGCTCTGCGCGATCCTGTTTGCCGTCATCCTCGGCATTCCGGCGGGCGTGATCGCCGCGATCAAGCGCGGCTCTGCCGTCGACCAGGCGATGATGGGGACGGCACTCGTCGGCTTCTCCATGCCGATCTTCTGGTGGGGCCTGCTGCTCATCATGCTGGTCTCCGGCATGCTGCAGTGGACGCCGGTCTCCGGCCGCATCTCGCTGATGTACTTCTTCCCGCCGGTCACCGGCTTCATGCTTGTTGACTCGCTGCTTTCAGGTCAGGCCGGTGCCTTCAAGTCGGCGGTCAGCCACCTGATCCTGCCGACGATCGTGCTTGGGACCATTCCGCTCGCGGTCATTGCGCGCCAGACGCGCTCGGCGATGCTTGAGGTTCTCTCCGAAGACTACGTGCGCACGGCGCGTGCCAAGGGGCTTTCGACCTTCCGGGTCGTCGGCGTCCATGCGCTGCGCAACGCGATGATTCCGGTGGTCACCACCATCGGCCTGCAGGTGGGCGTCATGCTCGCCGGCGCGATCCTCACCGAAACGATCTTCTCCTGGCCGGGCATCGGCAAGTGGATGGTGGATTCGGTGTCGCGTCGCGACTACGCCGTGATCCAGGGCGGCCTTCTGGTCATCGCTGCGGTGATCATGCTGGTCAACCTCATCGTCGACCTGCTCTATGGTCTCATCAATCCGCGCATCCGGCACTAAGGAGGGCGTCATGTCTCAAGCTGCTGCAACAAGCACCGTTTCGACCGATCCGTCCCGCCGGGCGCGTCTGGCCGAATTCTGGTATTACTTCTCCGAGAACCGAGGCGCCGTCATCGGCCTCGTGTTCTTCCTGTTCCTCGTTCTGCTTGCGGTCTTTGCGCCGTGGATCGCGCCGCATGATCCGGTGGCACAATACCGCGATGCGGTCCTGGTTCCGCCGGTCTGGCAGGAGGGCGGCCGCGCCGGATATCTGCTCGGCACCGATGCCGTCGGCCGCGACATGCTCTCCCGCCTGATCTACGGCACGCGCTTCTCGCTGTTCGTCGGTGTCATCGTCACGACGCTGTCGCTCGTCGGCGGCATCGCGCTCGGCGTTATCGCCGGCTACTTCCGTGGCTGGGTCGATACCGTCATCATGCGCGTCATGGACATCATCCTCGCCTTCCCGTCGCTGCTGCTGGCCCTGGTGCTGGTGGCTGTCCTCGGCCCGGGCCTTGTCAACGCCATGATCGCGATCGCACTCGTCTTCCAGCCGCACTTCGTGCGCCTGACGCGTGCTGCCGTCATGAGCGAAAAGACCCGTGACTATGTGGTTGCCGCCAAGGTTGCCGGTGCCGGTCATGGTCGACTGATGTTCAAGACGATCCTGCCCAACTGTATGGCGCCGCTGATCGTCCAGGCGACGCTGTCTTTCTCGAGCGCCATTCTCGATGCGGCCGCCCTCGGCTTCCTCGGCATGGGCGCCCAGCCGCCGACACCGGAATGGGGCACGATGCTTGCCGAAGCACGCGAGTTCATCAGCAGCCACTGGTGGGTGGTCACGCTCCCGGGTATCGCGATCCTGATCACGGTGCTCGCGATCAACCTGATGGGTGACGGCCTGCGCGATGCGCTTGATCCCAAGCTGAAGAGGTCCTGATCATGGCGCTTCTCGAAATCGAAAACCTGGTCGTCGAATTCCAGACGGCTTCCGGTCCCTTCCGTGCCGTCAACGGCGTGTCGATGAAGGTGCATGAACGCGAAGTGCTGGCGATCGTCGGCGAGTCCGGCTCGGGCAAGTCCGTGTCGATGCTGGCGGCCATGGGACTTCTGCCCTGGACGGCAAAAGTGACGGCCGACAAGCTCACCTTCAACGGCCGCGACCTGCTCGGCATGTCGGCGAACGAACGGCGCAAGATCGTCGGCAAGGATATTGCCATGATCTTCCAGGAGCCGATCGCCAGCCTCAATCCGTGCTTCACCGTCGGCTTCCAGATTGAGGAAGTGCTGCGCATCCACATGGGTCTCGACAAGGCCGGGCGCCGCAAACGGGCGATCGAACTGTTCGAGGCGGTCGGCATTCCGGATCCGGCCGAGCGGCTCGGCCACTACCCGCACCAGATGTCGGGCGGCCAGTGCCAGCGCGTGATGATCGCGATCGCCATCGCCTGCAATCCGAAGCTGCTCATTGCTGACGAGCCGACGACAGCACTCGACGTGACGATCCAGAAGCAGATTCTCGACCTGTTGATGAAGCTGCAGGCCGAGCACAAGATGGGTCTGATCATGATCACCCACAACATGGGCGTGGTTGCGGAAACGGCCGACCGCGTCGTCGTGCAGTACAAGGGCCGCAAGATGGAAGAGGCCGACGTGCTGACGCTCTTTGAAAATCCGAAGAGCAACTACACGCGGGCGCTTCTCGCAGCTCTTCCCGACAACGCAACAGGTGATCGTCTGCCGACGATCTCCGAACTCTTCGTCGATGAAGGAGCGGCCCAATGAGCGTGATCCTCGAAGCGCGCAATCTGGTGCGCGACTACCACATCCCTGGCGGCCTCATCAAAAAGGCAAAGACGGTTCATGCGCTGAAAGGCGTGAGCTTCAGCGTCGAACAGGGCAAGACGCTGGCGATCGTCGGTGAAAGCGGCTGCGGCAAGTCCACGCTCGGCCGCATCCTCACCCTGATCGACCCGGCAACCTCGGGCGAGCTCTTGATCGAAGGCAAGAAGATCGACATCGCGAAGGGCGACATGACGGCGGAGATGCGCCGCAAGGTGCAGATCGTCTTCCAGAACCCCTATGGCTCGCTCAACCCGCGCCAGAAGATCGGCGACATCCTGATGGAGCCGCTGGTCATCAACACCGACACGCCGGCCGACGAGCGTCGCGATCGGGCAATGACGATGCTGAAGAAGGTCGGTCTCACCGAGCTGCACTTCAACCGCTACCCGCACATGTTCTCCGGCGGCCAGCGCCAGCGTATCGCCATTGCGCGCGCGTTGATGCTCAACCCGAAGCTCCTGGTGCTGGACGAACCGGTCTCGGCGCTCGACCTGTCGGTTCAGGCACAGGTGCTGAACCTGCTCGCCGACCTGCAGGATGAGCTCAAGCTGACCTACGTCTTCATCAGCCATGACCTTTCGGTCGTGCGCTACATCGCCGACGACGTCATGGTGATGTATTTCGGCGAGGCGGTCGAATATGGCAGCCGCGACGAGGTCTTCGCCGACCCGAAGCACAGCTACACCAAGACGCTGTTTGCCGCGACGCCGCGTGCCGACGTTGAGAGCATCAAGGCGCGCCTTGCCAAGAAGCAGGCGGCCTGAACCGCTGCGGGTTGATCGCGAATGAAACAGGAAGCCGGGACATCGTTCCCGGCTTCTTTGACTCAAGGGCACGATCGTGTAGAGGTGTCGCGCCGCCTTCACTTCTCGCCTTTGGGCGGCGGGCAGCCGCTTTTTCGGCCGGACTGACCTGTTCGGCCCAACCTCAGGAACACGTTCATGGAAATCAAGCGTTTCGAAACCGGCCCCCGTATGAGCCAGGCCGTGGTCTACAACAACACCGTTTACCTCGCCGGCCAGGTCGGCAACGCCGGTGATGATGTCGTGACGCAGACGAAGCAGGCGCTTGCCGAAGTCGACCGTCTTCTGGCGCTCGCCGGCACCGACAAGACCCGCATCCTCTCGGCCACCATCTGGCTCGCCGACATGGCCGACTTCCCGAAGATGAACTCGGTCTGGGACGCCTGGGTTCCGCAGGGCAACACACCGGCCCGCGCCACCGGCGAAGCCAAGCTCGCGACCCCGGAATATCTCGTCGAAGTGATTGTCGTCGCCGCTGCAGCCTAAGACCGGCGGTTCGGGCTTTCCCGTATCTTGTTTCAGCGCCGTCGGACCTGGTGTCCGGCGGCGTTTTTCGTGGCGCCGTTTGGGTCGTGCAGGGAACCAATCGGCGAGCCCGCACGTTTATCGTCCGAACCAAGAAACTGGCCAAAAATACGGGCCAACCGGGAGGACTGTCGATGCTCTACTGGCTGCCACGGGTCTGTGTCCTTCTCTTAGCGGGCGTCCTGATCGCTTTCGGTCTCATTCCGCACACCGCCGCAGGTGTCGCCAACACCTTGCTCATCATCATTCTCGGCCTCGGTCTGCTCTCGCTGACCTTGCATGTCTTTCCACCGGAACGTCATTGATCGTGCGCGATCCAGCCGGCGAGCCTCAATCTGAGGCGAAGCGTGCGGCCGGGCAGTCCGATGTCCTGGCCGGAAGACCAGACGCCGCTCGCGCGCCCGTGCCAGAAGAACAGCGAGGCATGATCGTGGAAACCTTGCGGCGTGTCGGTTCTTCGCACGACTACAGACGCACAAGACGCCTCGTCGAGGAGGAGGCTGCGGTCGCGACCGCAGCGCCGTCGACGGCGCCGAAGCGTGATGGCATCGACCTGATGGTCGCCTGGAGCATCGTCGGCCTCTTCGTCATTGCCGCGTCCGCTGCCATCTACACCCTGGAGACGATCCTGCTGCCCATCACCTTCGCGATCGTTGTCGGTATCGTCCTCGGGCGCACCGCTGACGCGCTGGCGCGCTATGGTTTGCCGCCGATCTTCGGCGGCCTGCTGCTGGCGATGATTTTCGTGATCGGTCTGTCCTTCCTTGTCAACGCGCTGCTCGGCCCGTTGACGGCACTCGCTTCCGAAGCGCCGAAGCTTGCCGAAGGCGTCGTGGCGCGCATCATGCCCTTTATCGACCGGTTTGAATGGTTACGGCTGGCGGTTGCCCGGAGCGTAGGTAACGATGCGATTGCCGATACCGTTATGAAGAACGCCGGCCCGATGCTCGCTGCCACCGCCGCGGGACTGACACCGGCCCTCGTGCAGACTTTGATTTTTCTGGCAGCGCTCGGTTTGTTTCTGCTCGGCCGGCTGCAACTGCGCAAGGCCATCATTCTCGCCTTTGCCAGTCGCGAGCGGCGCCTCAGCGCCATCCGCATCATGAATGCCATTGAAGATGCGCTCGCGCGCTATTTCTCCATCGCCAGTCTGATCTATCTGGCGCTTGGAACCATGACGATGGTCATCGCGCTCGTCGGTGGCCTCGCCATGCCGCCGCTCTGGGGACTGTTTGCCTTCGTCTCGAGTTTCATTCCCTATCTCGGCGTGACGGTGATGACGCTGAGCCTGCTCGCGGCGGGGCTGATGACACATGAGGTCTTGTGGCTGGGGGTGGCGCCGGCCGTGGCTTTCTTCATCGTTCACCTCGCCATGGAAAATCTCGCAATTCCGGCCATCCTCGGCAACGAGCTCGAGGTCAACCCGTTCCTTGTGTTCATTGCGATCGTCTTCTGGACATGGATGTGGGGCGCGGTCGGCGCCATGCTGGCGCTACCGCTTTCTCTCATCGTCCTCGCAATCGTCGAAGAAATCCGTGAGCACCCGCCGGAGCGGCAGCTGCCTGGCTGAACGCCCCCACGGGAAAAGATCAGCGCCGAGCCGAGCGGGCGTGTTCGTCGAAGAACAGCGCCTGGCTGATCAGCGCCTTCACCATGTCCGGATTGAACGGCTTGGTCACGAGGAAGGCTGGTTCCGGCCGCTTGCCGGTGAGCAGCCGCTCGGGGAAGGCGGTGATGAAGATCACCGGCACGGCAGCTTGCCTGAGGATCTCGTTGACCGCATCGATACCGGAACTGCCATCGGCAAGCTGGATGTCGGCAAGCACCATCTTCGGAGAGGTTTTGCGGTAGAGGTCGAGCGCTTCGTCGTGGGTGCGCGCAATGCCTGTGACCCGGTGGCCGAGGCTGGTCACCATGTCTTCGATGTCGAGCGCGATCAATGGTTCGTCTTCGATGATCAGGACGTCGGTTGCGACCTGCCGTGAGATATCCTCGGAGGCGATCGTCAGAAGCTTTGAAAACTCGCCCTGGCTGAGGCTCATGATCTCCGCTGCATCGGCGATCGAAAACCCTTCGACCGACACGAGCAGAAAGGCCTGCCGCGGTGACGGTGCAATCAACGAGAGGTTGGCGGCCGCCTGCTGTTCCCAGGCGAACGGCGATGTGTTTTCCGTCCGGTCGATCGATATCTTCTCAAATTGCGTGCAGAACAGCTTGTAGAGGCCGATGCGGTCGTTGGCTGTTTCCGGAAAGAGGCTGATGTCTTCGATCAGCGCTTCGAGAACGGCGGCCACATATCCGTCGCCTGCGGCCTGCGATCCGGTGACGGCGCGGGCGTAGCGGCGCAGGAACGGCAAGTGTGGCGCAATCCGGGTCGAAAGTGACATCAACAACTTCCTTAAGTGCAAGGCGATTCGTTTTTCTGAGGATAGGGGACACGCGGCGGAATAGGTGGATGTTTTGAACACGTTTTTCGGCTTAGAGCAAATCCGGGAAATGTTCGAAGCGGTGTGCCCTCCGGTTTGGCGGGCAATGGAAAACCGAAAGCGATGACACGGGCGGTGGGGCGAACCATGGGCGAAGAGAGCGGAAAAAACGATGGGCCGGATGGGCCGACCGGGGGTGCCGCCGACACGCTTGATCTGCGTGGGTCGCTCGGTGCCAGATTGAAGGCGCTCTATCAGGCTCTGGAGCAGGAACCCATTCCCGAACTGTTTATCGATCTACTTCAAAAGCTGGATGAGGCGGAGGCCGCGCCCGAAGGTGCGCCGATTGGACGGGTTCCAGTTTAAGGGAAAGAAACGGGCGTCAGCCCGTTTCTTCGTGCCTTTGCGCTGTGATCAGCAGGCCGCTTCGTAGCGGCGGCCGTAACGGTCGCGATAGATGCAGCGGCCCGGCTCATTGGCATTGCCGATCAGCGCACCGGCAACGCCGCCGATCGCTGCGCCCACGGCTGCACCCCTGACGTTGCCCGTGGCTGCACCGCCGATGATGGCGCCGCCAGTTGCGCCGATCGCTGCGCCTTTCTCCGTTTGCGTGCACGCGGCGAGGGGGAGGATCAGGCTTGCTACGATAAGTATCTTCTTCATGACGCGTTCCTATCAGAGGGTTGCTTTGTTGAACTGAGAATCAATTTGTCGGAAATCGATTTGCCGGGACTGATGATGATGAGAATGACGACAATGAGGCGTCTTCCGTTCCCGGTACCGCGCCGTTTCGTCCGGCTTCGATGTTACCTTAACGATCTTTGCCCCGCTCGCGATGGGCGAGCCCACCTGCATGTTTCCTTCAGCCGTTGACGACTTAAGGACAAAAACATGCGGAAGGTCAAAGTGCTGCAGCGACCTTTGCGCATCTGAGATGCGCGGCGCCTTAGCGGTGTCTCCCTGCCTGGCCAGTCTGTCCTCCATCGCTCCGCCGCGGTCGCAGCACTTGTTATCGTTGCGAAAACGAGAACCGGCGCGTTTTGTTCCATCATTGGATCAGGTAGGGCGCGGCCGTGATGGTTGCGCATCGAGATCAGCGCCCGGCGCTCTCTAGCCGCTCCGCGGTCCAGTCCGCGTTCCCGGCGGGAGTTGTTCGGGCGCAAAAAGCGGCACAAACGCACCGCGCGCACGAAAGTTCCAGGAAATATTTGATGTCCGTTTGCGGAACCGGAGATCGTGCATGGCCGTTTTCCGTTCACGTTTGACGGTAGGGAGCATGCGAATGGAACACATTGCCGCGATCATGGTCCTGGTCGGCTGCATGCAGACGACAGAGGCCTGCCGCGAAGTGCCGGCGCCGACAGTGGCTTTCGAAACGGTAGAAGAGTGCCGCGAACTGCTGGCCCCGGCGATAGAGGCGACGGCAGAGACCTTCAAGCGCGCCTATGGCGCCTGCGCAGAAGTCGATCCCGCCCTGTTCGTGGAAGACGCGACTATCGAGTGGCAGGTCACGCCGCGCGGTCAGCTCCGGGTCGACGTTAGGGTTGACGATGGCAGCTACGCCGTCGCCGCGCGCCACGACCGTGCGAAGGCTCGCAATTGAGTTCACGGGTTGCTGCTTGGGCGACCGCACCAACTGAAAGGCTAAGGCATGAACTGGGATATCGTTGAAGGCAGATGGCACGAATTGAAGGGTAAGATCCAGGCTCAATGGGGCAAGCTGACCAATGATGACCTCGATGTCATCGATGGTCGCCGAGAAGAACTCGCCGGGCGGATTCAAGCGCGATACGGAATCGCCCGCGATGAGGCGGAACGCCAGATCGATGAATGGATGTCCCGCAGCTAGAGCGGTTTTGGCAGGCGGGCCGCTGCTTCCCGCCCCATGAGCAATGTGTAAGAACAAGCAACGCGTAAAAACGGGGAAAAACAAGAGCCGCCCGGCATAGGCCGTGGCGGCCTTCGCTTCAAAGCGGGATCGAACTACTTCTTCTTCGCCATCGACTCGCGCCGGCGAAGCTTTTCAAGAAGACGCTCAAGCTTGGCGCTCTGTTCTTCACCGTCTCGGGTGTACAGATCGCGCATCGTCTTTCCGATGTGAAGATTTTCATCAGGACGGCTTGCCTTCTTGCGACCAGCCTCAACCGCCGTTTTCCAAATATGTGCTACCGGCATCTTCATTTCGACCCTGCGTGTTCCATGGGTGGAGAACGTCAGAGCATTGCGAAGGTTCCGGGCGTTTCTGGCGCAAAGCGTCTCGTTTTGGGACTCTTTTGTCTAGGATGGTAAGTGAATGGTTAATGTCGTTGGATCCGAAAGCTCTGATGTATGGATCTTGTCCGGTTTTCTGGAACAAAGAGATAGTTTTGGCGTTTGCATTGCAGTAATGCAGGCAAGGAGAATTGCTATGTTATACTATGCGCTTGTCTTCCTCGTTGTGGCAATCATAGCGGGTGTACTTGGTTTCGGCGGGATCGCGGGTACGTCCGCTGGTATCGCGCAGATCCTTTTCTTCCTCTTCCTCATCTTCCTGGTGGTCTCGCTCGTCGCCGGCCTGGTCCGTCGAGGCTGAACAAATCCTGGGAGAGAATTGCAACGCATTCGAGAAGGGCGGCGCCGGCGTCGCCCTTGTTGCGTATTGTCGGCGGATCGTCTGCTTGCCCTTGCAGGTCCGCTTGGCTATTGATGCCGCAACCGTCGTTTTCGCCTTGGGATACCGAACATTATGAAATCGCTGGAACTGCTCGTTGAGCGGATCACCCTCCTCGAGCAGATCATGAACGCGCTGAAGAAGAAATGATGCTGGTGTCGTGGCTTCCTTCAGCGAAGCCGCGGTTCGTCGTGATTGCCTAACGGGGTCTGCAAAATGAAGACTGACGTAGTGGTTCTGGGCGCCGGCATCGTCGGCATTTCCGCCGCCATCCATCTGGCACGACGCGGAAAGTCGGTGGTCCTGCTCGATCGTCGCGGCGCCGGGGAGGAAACCTCCTACGGCAATGCGGGCCTGATCCAGCGCGAGGGCGTGTTTCCGTACGGCTTCCCGCATGACTTCGGCGCGCTCTTCCGTTATGCGCTGAACAACACCATCGACGCCCATTATCACGTCCGTGCCCTGCCGGGCCTGGTGCCGTTCCTGGCGCGCTACTGGTGGCACTCGGGCTTTACCCAGCACCAGCGCATCGCCCATCTGTACGCGCCGCTGATCGAGCATTCGATTAGCGAACACCAGGATCTGATCGAGGCGTCCGGCGCTGGCGATCTCATCCGCAAGGACGGATGGATGAAGGTGTTCCGCACCGAAAAGCAACGGGACGCCGCCTTTAAGGAGGCGGAAAAGCTCTCGGCTGGTTTCGGTGTCAACCACCAGAAGCTCTCAACAAGCGAACTGAAGACGATCGAGCCGTCGATCAAGGCCGATCTCGTCGGCGGATTGCGCTGGAGCGATCCCTGGTCGATCCGCGACCCGCACAGCCTCAACAAGGCCTATCTCTCCTATTTCCAGTCGCTGGGTGGGCGCCTTGTTTCCGGCGATGCGGCGACAACCGAACATATTCTTGAGGGCCCCGGCTGGCGTGTTGCAACCCCTGAGGGGCCGCTGGAGACCCGCGAAGTCGTCGTGGCGCTCGGCCCCTGGGCCGACACGGTCACCCGCAAGCTCGGCTATCATATCCCGCTCGCGGTGAAGCGCGGCTACCATATGCACTACGGCACGCAGGAGGGGGCGCAGCTCAACAACTGGGTGCTCGATGCCGAGAAGGGCTATTTCCTGGCGCCGATGCTGCGCGGCATCCGTTTGACGACCGGAGCGGAGTTTGCCTGGCGCGATGCACCGAAGACGCCGGTGCAGTTGACGCGGGCCGAGCGGGTGGCGCGCGAATTCTTCCCGCTCGCCGAACGCCGCGATGAAGAGCCATGGATGGGCGCGCGCCCCTGCACGCCGGACATGATGCCGGTTATCGGTAGGGCCCCCCGTCACGAGGGCCTGTGGTTTGCCTTTGGCCATGCACATCACGGCATGACGCTCGGGCCGGTGACCGGCCGGGCGCTGGCCGAGGCCATGACCGGAGAAAAGACGGTCATCGACATCGCGCCGTATCGCCCGGGGCGCTTCCTGGCCTGAAGCAGGCAGATATGGGAAACTGGATTTTGCCGATGAGAGGGCCGGAAGCCACGCTCCCGGCCTTTCCGCATTTCTGTTTCAGGGTCAGGCGTTGGTGCCGCCGTCGATGGTGAATTCGGCGCCGGTGACGCTGCGGCTGTCGGGGCCGGCGAGCCAGGCGACGAGGCCTGCCACGTCGCTTGCCTCATTGAAGCGCGGGATCGCCATCAACCCGCGTTGGGGACCGGCGTGATCACCGTCGGCGGGGTTCATGTCCGTATCTGTCGAGCCGGGGTGGACGACATTCACGGTGATGCCCTTTGACCCGAGGTCGCGCGCCACCGCCTTGCTAAATCCCACCAGAGCGCTCTTGCTCAGCACATAGAGACTCATGCCAGGCCAGGGAACGCGTGCGGCAAGGTTGCTGCCGATCGAGATGACGCGCCCGCCTTCCGGCATGTGGGCGGCGGCAGCGCGCGTCGCTAGAAACACGGCTTTGACGTTGACGTCGATCGTCCGGTCGAAATCCTCCGCAGTCACCTCCGTCACCGTTCCGGCATCGAAGACGCCGGCATTGTTGACGAGGATGTCGATGCGGCCGTGTTTTTCGGCAACCGTTTTGACGGCGGCTTCGACCGCCCCCGGATTCCGGTTGTCCGCCTGGAGTGCCAGCGCTCTGCCGCCATCCCTGGTGATCTCCGCCACAAGTGCCTCGGCCTTCGCCTTCGACTGGCTGTAGGTCACAGCCACCGTTGCGCCGTCGGCTGCCAGCCGTTTTGCGATTGCCGCGCCGATGCCGCGGCTGCCGCCTGTCACCAGGGCCACCTTATCTTTCAGACTCGTCACTGGGTTCTCCATATTTGTAGTGGTCAATACATATATGGAGAAACGACTTGCTGTTTGTTGTCAAGCGATTTATGTATTGATCGTTACAGAAAGGAATTCGCTTTGATGTCGAGCCGCGGACGACCACGCAACTTCTCCCGGGAGGAGGCGCTGAGGAGCGCCATGCAGCTCTTCTGGGACAGGGGTTATGACAACACGTCGCTGGCGGATCTCACCCGGGCGATGGGATTGAACCCGCCAAGCCTTTACGCCGCTTTCGGCAGCAAGGCGCAGCTCTTCCTAGAGGCGGTCGACCTTTATGGCCGGACCGATGGTGCCGGGATCTGGGATGGCCTCGAGACGGCTCCGACCGCAAAGGCGGCGGTGCACGACCTTCTAAGGCGCACTGCGGAGAATTTTACCCGGCGTGGCGAGCCGAGAGGCTGCATGGTGGTCTTGTCCGCGCCGCAGATGGCGGGCGGAGATACGGAAGTCTGCGACGCACTGAAGGTGCGCCGGCTGGAGAAGCAGGCGGCGCTGGAGCAGCGTTTTGAACGCGGTGTTGCCGAAGGGGACATGCCATGCGGCATCGACTGCCCGGCGATCGCCGCCTATGTCGCCTCGCTGCAGCACGGCATGTCGATCGAAGCGCGCGATGGTGCCACACGGGAAACCTTGCTGGCGATTGCCGAATGCGCCGTTGCCGGCTGGGACGCAATGATCGCAGCTTCGATCAAGCGAGACTAAGCGACAGATGGCCCGCGCAGCGTCCAGTCATGCTTGTCGACCGTGTCGCTGCAGGCGGCCGGAGCATTTCTCCGGCCCTTCTGGTCATGCGCGAACGTTATTGCGCCGGCTGTGTCATTCCAGGCGTCGTGCCCGGGGTTGATCCAGGGGTCGAGCCCTGCGTTTCCGGTGTTTGCGTACCCTGCTGCGGCGTTGTCGTGGTATCAGCGGGCGGCGTGGTCCGGCTGGTGGTGTCGGTCGTCGATTGACCCGCCGGTTGATCGGTGGTCGCCGGCAGCGGTGTGGTTGCGGTATCGCGGCTCAGCTCGGCCGGCAGCCAGGCGATCAGCGCCAGTACGAGACCGGCGAGCAGGATGATGACGATCGGCCAGTTGCTGCGCCTGCGGGGCTCCTCGGTCACTTCGCTCGTCTGTGTCGGCAAAACCGACTGTATTGTCTGCCCTGTCACCGGGTCGATCACCGGCTTGTCCTTGAACTCTTCGTGCTGGTTCATTGCATCAATCCTTTCTTGGCGTCCTCCAGGCTGGGGCGACCGCTCCTGAACCTTTCCGGGCAGTCGCAGGCACTGGATTTCGCACCGTCGCGAAGTCGAGCGACAAGGGCGCCCGAAGGGCGCGTGACACAACCGTAAACGCGCGAAAATTTGCAATGTTCCGGTGGTTACAACCCATGGGGCGCCTGAGAGGTGCGGCCGGCGTTACAGCGGCTGTTTCCGCTGCAAGAAAAAGGGCGCTCAGGGAGGGGGACGCGACATGACGGATCCAGCGCCTCGCAACGGCACCTTTGGCGCGGCGGCAATGATGCGCAATCTTGCGGGGCGAGGGCTGCCATAGGCCGCACGCTTGTCGGGGCGCGTTCGCGACGTCAGTGGCTAGGTCATGTTCCGCATGATCCAGAGCGACCGGCCCTCATGGGCTATACCGAACACCGCTTGAAGGCGCGCATCGTCCTTGAGCCTTTCAGCCTCGGCGACGTCGAGATGGAAGACCTCCTGGTCGGTTTCGTTCGCATTCGGCGTAATCCACCAGCGCCGACCCTCCTGACAAAGCCCGGCTTCCGGATGTTCCTGGATGTACTCGATCGCATAGGCTGCGTCCGCATTTCTGCCGGTCTCGAACATCTGCCTCTCTCCGCCTGATCTTGTTGGAGCCGGACGTGATTATGCGCCTATTCGGACGATGCGGCAGCAAAAACCGCCGGCCTATGGAAGCAACGATGTCTGCAAGGCCGAACGCGATCCTCTGGTCGAGGGCACGGACGGCTAGCCATCACCTTTGGGCGGCGGCATGACGACAAGCGGCTACTCACGCCCGAGCCGACCGTTCCGGTGGGCCATCGATTGCGTGATGGCGTACGCGGTTGGCGACCTCTTTCCAGGCAGGCTTGCGTCCAGAATGAGCGTCTTCGCGTCGCTGGCGCTGGTCGCGATCTCGAGCAATTGGGTTGAAGATTGAATGCGCCACATACGGTAGCCGGTGTGCTTTTTAGGCGCAGGTGGCTGGACGTCAAACCCGCAACCGACCGGGTCTTGGTCTTCGGGGCCGACAACGATGAATATCCGGTTGGAGTCCAAGCGGTAACAATGGCCCTCGAAGGCATAACCATAGGCTAAAACGATGGAATGCTGAGTGCTCGTCAATGGATCGGGGCCGGCATAAAGCTGAAATCTCAACTCGAGGTCCTGCTGGCCGATGCTGAGCTTTCCATGGTCATCTTCGCTGTTGAGTTTCACGCCGTACAGGATGAGCGCATCGGGAAAATAGAGCCCCGTTTCAGCGGGTGCAGGCAAGTGTTGTTCATTATCCATCTCGATTTCCTTCGTTTCACCAGAGAATTTCACGCCACCTCATGCAATCTTCAAATTGTTCGACAAAGGAGCGGCCGCGTCCCTGATCGGCCGCTGTCAAAAAGGCCTCTGCTGCCGTCTCGAAGGTGAGATCGTCCGGCTCGAGATGGCGCCAGGAGCGCACCACGCTTTCACCGACAATGTCTCTCGCCTCCTGCAGGGCGGCCTTGCTGGCGAAATGCTTCAGCTCGTAGTCTGCCCTGGACGTGCGCAACTTCGCTTCGATGATGTTCGCAGCCATCTGCTGGCGCAGATTGCTGAAGCGCCGCGGATCGAGGTCGGACAATCCCCGCTCGAACAGCAGAGACTGATAAGCCTCGATCAGGCAGTCGAAGAGCGCGCCGGCGAATGGCTTCGAACGATCGTGGACTTCGTCGCCGACATCGCCTACGCGCAGCGAATTGTTGAAGCTTCGGATCTGTCTTTCCTCGCTGAGCTCGGCAAAGCGGTCGAGCTCGTTATTGATCAGCAGATCGCCGCCGGTGCGGCGCAGAATTCGATCGGCTGCCGTGTCGAAATGGAGCAGCCCGAGCAGCGAAGCGAAATCGGCCATGGCTTCGTGATAGGCAAAGAAGTCGCTGCCGGCGCCGTCGCCTTCAAGCGGGCCCAGTTCGCTCAGAAGGATCAGGTGACCCATTTCGTGGGCGACGGAATCAAAGTTCAGCGCGAAACGGGACGTCGTCCTTTCGGGCTCGCTTTCCCCCAACTCCAGGAAGCCGAAGCCCGATTGTGCGTTGTCCCAATCAAAAATGTGCGGAATGATTTCGAGCCGGCTCAAGGTCGGTTCGAAGAACCATCTGATGTCCCGTCCGACATAACCCTCGAAGATATCCAGCACACGGCGCGCGCAGGCAAAACTGTGCGTTGCCAGAAATGCAGGCGAGTCCGGGGTGATGTGATCAAAGTGTCCGTCCGCGTCCGGTTCTGCAGGCAGATGGAGGTCGCCGGCATAGGGTGGCAGGATGGGATAGGCATAGGGCCGCTTCGGCTCCAGCGGATCGGCGACATACATCCGACGGTCGGACGGACCGGCCGAGATGCCGCCCGCCGATGGGCCGATCCAGACGACCTCAGGCTTCTCGTAGCCGGGAATATAGGGAGGTTGCGGGAAGACAAGAAATCGGGTGCCGAGACGCGGCGAAGCGGCTCCGTCGGAGCTGGTATCGGACGTGTGAGTGGCGGCATCCATTTTGCCCCTCCCTCGCGGTTTCAATAACACCTGCGATTGTAAATTTCGATTACCTTGTTCGTATTAATCCGCACGGGATATCTGGTCGAGCAGATCAGAGTCTTGAAGATCGAACGCAAAAGCCTCGGTCATTTCAAACGTCTCGTCCTTATTCGGGTCTCGTGGCAAGGACGCCATCCGTGACACCGCTTTTAGTAGCTCGATGGCATCAGATTTCTTCTGTTGGACGGAAGAAGATTCGAGGTGATTTCTTAATTTATCTATCTCAATGGTGTTTTTATTGTTTTCAGATCTGGAAAAGATGTTGTGATAGGTACGCTCGGAAAAGTGCAGCGATCGCGCTGTCTCTTCGAGCAAAGCGCGAAGTTCCCGCGTGATTATGCCCAGTCGTTCAGACTGTTTCAGTGTCAACCTGATGTCAATGAGGGCGTCGGTGAGGGCCCGTGATCCCAATTCGGGCGGAGCCATCGCCACGGCGACATCCGCGTCGTCAGCCAGTCGTGTGCGCCGGTACCATCGAAAGACGAAGCCGTGGCCGGCCATGCCATAGTCACAGAGTTCCGCCGCGCGAACGGCGCCCATGCTGGAGGCCCCGAAGACGCGTATGCCCTTTGCCATGGCCCAGAGGATCTCCTTGTGTCGGACTGCCGGCCGTTGCGCGAACTCACCGTCGATGATCGCGATTACCGAGGGGGCGTGTTCCAGCACGGCACGCACGACATCACCCTGGCCGGCGGGTGGAAGATAGATCGCGTCAAGCTGCTTTCGCGCCTCGGCAGCACTCAGCGTTGGTCCCAGGAAGACGACGATCTCAGTTCTCAACGCCCACCTCCAGCGGTGGTGCAACCACTCTGACCACATCGAGAGGGAGCGTTTGATCCGAGAACAGGACCACGGCGATAACCGCCTTGGCACCTGCGGCAACCATCGCATCCAGGATCGCCGTCAGTGCGTTTTCGCCGGAGAACCTGGGCTCTCTTTCAGCGAAGGACCGGCCCGGTCGTGACAGGCTTTCAAACCAGGCGGTAAGTTCGCCCCGGTCCGGCCGGGCATAGAAGCGGCCGGTGACATCTTCCCGGGTCGCCGAGATGGCGCCCAGGCGGGACTGGCACGCTTCAAGCAACGCCTTGGCCAGAGCCCGGTCGTGGCTGAGATCGCAGCCGAAGCCTGCGGCCGGCAACGGAGCCAGCGGAACGCGCGCGGGATCTTCCATGACATGGCACCAGTAGGCGGGCAGGCCATGGATGCCGGGGAGCGTCCATATGCCCGCAGCGAATCCTGCTTGACGAAGGCGGTCAATGATCTCCCCGGCCTCGCCCCCGCGGACGGTATCGACGCCAATCCGGAAGCGGTCGAAGAAGTGCGGCATCTGCATGGCCAGATGGCAGGCGTGGCGTTCGAGGATCTCGAGACAGGCGTGGCTCACAGCCCTCTGCAAGCTTGTCCCCGCGGCCAGGCCCGTCGTGTTTCTTTCAAACCAGTGCGGGTGCGGCGAGGGGACGAGGTAGTTCGTATCGACTGCCGCCAATGGCACGGGCCGAAACGTCCCGGACACCAGGTCCCAGCCTGTGATCCAGGTCAGCGCATCGGTGTCGGCGGCTGGGGCAGCAGCCGGGAGCAGATAGGACCACATCCCGTCCGCATTCATTTCGGCGAGGCTGGCCGTCCGTATGCGCTCAGCCGGTATGCGCTCCGACGCCCATCCCTCAAGCGATTCCATGAGGCCGGATATGGCAGCCTGAGCATAGGTGAGACCCTTGCCCTGGTTGACGGAAACCGACCGCGAGGCTGGTCGGATCACCTGCACGACCGGTATCTTGATCCGATCAAGCCCGGTCACGGATCCGAGCCGTGTGATGCCGAACGTTCGCTTGCGCGCGAGAATCCTCTCGACCGTTTCCCAGGTGTCGGGAATGGGCGGGAAGGGGCCGTGCAGCAATCCATGAAGAGGTCTGTCCTCGATCGCCGGCGCCGCCATCGCCAACTACCCGAAACGGTGTCGCAGATCGCGCCTGGCACGCTTCGCGAGCCATTCGGCGCCTTGCGCCTCGGCTGATTGCACGGCATAGCGCAGATCCCGTTTCGCGCGTGCCGGCGCATCGCCCAGCGTCAACGCCAGGTGCGCTCTGCGCCGATAGAGTTCCGCGAGCCAGAACCACTGGCCGCTCTTGCGTCCAAGCGCGATGGCGTTCTCGACCAGCGCGACCGCATCGGCAGGCCTTCCCATCCGCTCCAGGATCTCGGAGTGCATATCGCTGTGGATCGACAGGTTGTCGTCGGTTCCCGTCTGTTGCTGAAGGCGCAGGCCTTCTTCGAAGCGCTTAGCGCCCCGCTCAGGCGATGAGGCCATCGCCTCCGCCCAGCCACAATACATATTGGCGCGCGCCTGGCTCGCCACCAGGCCGTTGTCTTCGGCCAATGACAGCATCCGCTCTCCGAGCCTGTGCACGTCTTCGTATCGTTGCTGGCAACGGCGCAACACGATCCCGTAGTAGAGCCCATGTACCATACTGCCGACATGCTCCGTCCGATCGGCCCATTCCAGGCATTGCCTGATCGCAGTCTCGCTCGGCGCCTGCGCATCCGTCAGAAGGTAGGACAAGGCACTTTCGCCGAGGCCGCACACTTTCGCATCATGCCCACCGTAGAAGGCCCGATTTCGCGAGGCCCGTTCAGCGTCATAAAGTTCCAGGCCCTTGCTCACACAATCCAGGCAGAAGCCGTGATGCCCTGCGTGGAAGCTTGTTGCCCAGCCGCAATGATAGGCCTGGAGCCGGGTTTCGGGATCGTTGGCGTTCTGCATGTCGTCGACAAGGACACGGGCCCGCGATTGCTGCAGAGAGACATTGGGGGCAGTGAACCACCAGCCCCAATAGAGCGGAAGGCGCTCTTCGCGGTTTGCCGATCCATCTTTCCTCAGCAGTGACATGGCGCGCGCGTAGATTCTGCGGGCCAGTTGCGATCCCTCTCCCTCCAGCGCCGTCGCCACGACGCCCTGAAGCTGCAAAAGATCCAGCAGGAAATCGCGGCGATCCGCTTGGCGCGGCATTGCTGCGATCTCGCGGGCACAAAGATCGAGCGATTGGCGAGCCTCCTGCATGGCCGAACGCAAGATGCACGCCTCGGCCGCCTTCATCGCAAATTGCGCGGCCTCGCGGTGAAGGCCTGCCTCTGCGCATTGCCAGGCTGCGACCGCCGGCGGCAGGCCCGGCAGGTCTTCCTCGCTGAGCAATTGCGCGATGCGTTTGTGGATCCTGCGTCGGTCGCTGCGCAGCAGGCTGCCATAGGCCGCCTCATGCTGGAGGACGTGGCGGAACTGGTAGGCGTCCTCGGATGTGGCGGCTCGCTCAATCACGCCGTGCGAGACGAGCGCGGCGAGATCGTCGTCAAGCGACGGGGCCTTGATGCCGTCCAGCAGACGCTTCAGCAGGCTGACGCTGAACTCCTTGCCGATAACGCTCGCCAACTGCGCGACGCGGCGGGCGCTTCCAACCTTTGCAAGCTTGGCGGCCAGAAGATCGTTCAGCGACGAAACGCCTTCATCGACGAGGAGTTTTGTCCAGTCGGCGGCGATGGATGTTGCTACATGCCTGCCTCGAAGAAGGAGCGCGAGCTCCTTGGCATAAAGCGGCAGCCCGTCGCATTGCTGCAGAATGAAAGACACCAGGCCTGCGGGCGGCGTCCCGCCCCATATCGAAGCCACAAGGTTTTTCATCGCTGGTGTTCCGAGGCCCGTAAGGGTCAGGCACTCGGCCGTCTCGTGCGCAATCGGCCCGCGAGAGGTTTGTATCACCAGGACCGGCAGGCGGCGAGCGTGGGCGTGCAGGTGCTCGAGCAGCGCCAATGTCATGCTGTCGGCCCAGTGCACGTCCTCGATGACGATGAGCTTGGCTGTTTCTCCTGCGCAAAGGATATGCGCGGCCGCGCGAATGACGTCCTTCCTGAACGCCTCCCCGGAAATATCGGCAACCTGAATGTTTCCGGCCCTGCGTCGAGAAACGCCACCGGTAAACGCGCTGATCGACCGTGCAGTGCTCTCGTCGACAGCGAGACCGACGCCTTGCAACGCCTCCTGCAGGCGAGGGGCATTGCCGCTTTGCAGGGTGTCTCTTCCAACTTTTGCTTCGAGAAAGCCGATCAACGGCTGCAGGGGCTCGCCGGACAAGCGCATGTCGCATTGCAATAGAATGTCGGCGTCGTTTTCGTGCCGGACCGTGCGGCGCAGCTCGGCGACAAGCCTTGACTTGCCGATGCCGGCGTCCCCGATCACCGCGATAGACTTGCCGTTGCCTTCGCATGCGGCCTGCCACTCGCTCGTCAGCCGCGCGAGCTCTTTCTCCCGCCCTCCCATGGGCATCCCGCGCGCGGGATTGGGCGAAAAGCGCACGGATGCAGGGGATGTTGCCAGGGGCTGCCACAGGGGTGTCGGTTCCGAAAACCCTTTAAGCGCGGCGTTTCGCAGGAACGTATAGTCGAACTTGTTGCGCGTCAGCTGGTAGGTCGCCTCAGCAACGAGGACGGTGTCCGGCTGCGCTTCAGCCTGAAGCCGGGAGGCCAATATGGGCGCGGTGCCGACGATATCGTTGCCATCAGATGACAGAACGACGACGCTTGTCGCAACGCCGATGCGCAGTTGAAACGGCACTGTGCGCGCACGGCGGCTGTGGCGGTTCGCCATCTGGACGAGCTCGAGCGCAGCCTGGACGGCCCTCTCGGCGGCGTCCTCGATCTGTTCCGGATAACCGAAGTAGCCGCATCCGCCATCGCCAAGCCGTCGATTGAGATTGCCGCCGCAACGGCGAATGATGTCTTCCGAGCTGTTGTGGAGATTGGCGATGGAGTGGAGATACTTTTCCGGGTCGCTGCTCAGCAACAGTTCGGTCGAGCCGACGATGTCATAGAAAAGCGCCGTCACCTGGCGCCTTTCGCCGCCGAGCTGGAACTGCGTATCGGACCCCTTCATCATCGCCAACGCCCAACACCTGCCGATTTGCGGTCATCCCACCCCATTTGCCGCCCATAGGCAAGCTGCCTCAGCAAAGAATATCCTAATATTCCTAGATAAGGCGGCGCGGTGTTGGAAGGCGAAGGGGTTTTGTGATCCGGATCAGATGGCGCGTGACGCCACGCCGAAGCGGGATCTGGCGTGGCCGGAAATCGAAAAGTAAAGGGGGATTCATCGAGAATTGGCTGGGGAACCTGGATTCGAACCAGGACTAACGGAGTCAGAGTCCGCTGGTCTACCGTTAACCTATTCCCCAAGGTCGCTGTCGGGCGCCGCCCGTTGCGTCGGTGTGGCGGGCTTATAAACAAAACGGCGGCCAATGCAAATACCTTTTGGCAAAAAAATGCGGATCGCGATGTGGCGGGCGAGTTGATGCGCCAATATGCCGAGGTCGGTGGGGGGCGACCGTCGGTCGCGAAATTGCAGCGGGCAGTCGCAAGGGGAAGGGGGGCGCGGATCGGCAATAATGGTCGCGGCGCTCAGCCGGTCCGGCCTTAGCCCTTGGTGATGCAGTCAAAAACAGTTTGGCGAATGGGGTTTGCGCTGGTACAGTCGCGCCAACGAAAAATCGAGAGAGCGCCTTGAGCGGCCCTTAGGGCTTGCGCGGCGCCATGGTTGAAACACGTGAAAGACCCCGATCACGGCGAAAAGCCGTCCGAATCCGGGGCGTCGGCAGCAGGCCGCGGTGATGGATCGAAGCTCGGTCCGCGCAACGGCAAGGGCAAGCGCAAACGACGCAAGTCGTCTGCTACGCCGTCTGCAATTGCCAGCCAGCCCGGTGCTGCCGGTTTGGCAGGGCGTCCCGCAGGAGAGAATGATGCGGAGCCGGCGCGCAAGCGCAAACGGCGGCGTCGTTCGAAATCCGGTAAGCAACAGACCCCCGGTGCGTCCGCCCGAGAGGGTGGCGGCGTTCAGCTCGTCGAGCCGACGCTTGGCGAGCGCAAGGGGCACAAGCGCAACAAGAAGGCGCGGCATCGCCGCGGGCTCCAGGGCCGTCCGCTGACAAGTGGCGAGCGTCAGCCGACGCAGCAAAGGGCGGCTGACGCTGGTGGCAACGCGCGATCGGGTTCGCCCGCATCCAGCGGACAAACGGTCGGACAGCAAAGGCCCGGGCAGCGTGCCGAACAGCCGCGCACGCCTCATGTTGCGACCGGCGAGCCGCCGGCGCCGCTCTATGCCGCGCTCGACCTCGGCACCAACAATTGCCGCCTGCTGATTGCGCAGCCGACACGTCCCGGCCAGTTCCGGGTGGTCGACGCCTTCTCGCGCATCGTTCGCCTGGGCGAAGGGCTCGGCGCCAGCGGCCGGCTGTCGGACGAAGCGATGGAGCGCGCCGTCGAAGCGCTGAGGATCTGCGCCTTGAAGCTCGGCGCCCGCACCATCCGTCGCAGCCGGCTGATTGCGACCGAAGCGGCGCGTGCGGCCGAAAACGGTGAGAACTTCCTCGAGCGGGTGGCAAGCGAGACCGGTCTCGAACTGGAGATCATCAATCGCGAAACCGAGGCGCGGCTTGCCGTCTCCGGCTGCTCGTCGCTGGTTGATCGCGAGACGCGTTCAGTCGTGCTCTTCGATATCGGCGGCGGCTCGTCCGAAATTGCCGTCATTCGGATCGGCGACTCGAGGTCGAACCGGCTTGCCAACCACATCACTCACTGGACCTCGCTGCCGGTCGGCGTCGTCACGCTTTCGGAGCGCCACGGCGGCCAGCATGTCACGCCGGCAAGTTTCGAGGCAATGGTGCGCGAGGTCGAAGGCATGCTTGCCCGCTTCGACAGCCCGCCGGTCGAGGCGCTCGCAAATGGTGCATCCGGCAGCGGATTCCATCTGATCGGCACATCGGGCACGGTCACGACGCTTGCCGGTGTGCATCTGGATCTGCCGCGTTATGATCGCCGCCGGGTGGACGGGCTGTGGCTGACCGACGACGAGGTCTCGGCCATGCAGGCGCGGCTCCTCTCCTGGGATTTCGATGCGCGTGCGGCCAATCCCTGCATCGGTCCTGACCGGGCTGATCTGGTGCTTGCCGGCTGCGCGATCCTGGAAGCGATCCGCCGCCGCTGGCCATCGACACGCATGCGCGTTGCCGATCGTGGTCTGCGCGAGGGCTTGCTGACAGATATGATGGCGGACGACGGAGCCTGGCGCCGTTCGCGGCCGCGCCGCCATCAGCGCGGCACCAATGCCTCCGGCAGCCAGGAAGGAAACAAGGCATGACCAAACCCCCTGTTGGCGGTAACCGCAGCGGCCGCAAGCTTGGCCAAAAGGTCAAGAAGGGCAAGCTCAAAGCGTCCTCCCGCCGCTGGATCGAGCGCCACATCAACGATCCCTATGTGCAGCGTGCGCAGCTCGAGGGCTATCGCGCCCGCGCGGCGTTCAAGCTCCTGGAGATCGACGAGAAGCACAAGATCCTCAACGGCGCCAAGCGTATTATCGACCTCGGTGCCGCACCCGGCAGCTGGTCGCAGATCGCCGCCAAGGTCACCAATTCGACCGATACCGACCCGCGCGTTGCGGCGATCGACTTCCTCGAGATGGATCCGATCCCGGGCGTGCGTTTCCTGCAGATGGATTTCCTTGATCCTGAGGCGCCGCAGAAGCTGAAGGAAGCGATCGGCGGTACGCCGGATCTGGTGATTTCCGATATGGCGGCCCCGACCACCGGCCATCGCCAGACCGATCACCTGCGCACCATGCATCTGTGCGAGGTCGCTGCCTATTTCGCCGTCGACGTGCTCGCCGAGGGCGGCCATTTCCTGGCGAAAACCTTCCAGGGCGGCACCGAGCGCGAACTGCTCAACATGCTCAAGCAGAATTTCCGCCAGGTCATCCATGTGAAGCCGGCCTCCTCGCGCGCCGAATCGGTCGAGATGTTCCTGCTCGCCAAGGGCTTCAAGGGACGCCAGCAGGCGGGCAGCGAGGCGGAGAGCGAAGACGAGGCGGCAGAATAGCCATGCTGTTATACGTCACGGTGGGCAGCAACGATCTCGAACGCGCCGGCGTGTTCTACGATGCGGTGCTTCCGGCGCTCGGCTATCGCCGGCAGCGCCAAGACGAGACCGAGATCGGCTATGGCACGGAGGGCGACCGCATCCGCTTCTGGGTGGTAACCCCGTTCAATCGCGAGCCGGCGACTTTTGGCAACGGCGTGAGCATCGCGCTGACGGCGGAGACGCGTGCCGCCGTCGATGCGTTTCATGCTGCGGCGATTGCCAATGGCGGCACCGACGAAGGTGCGCCGGGGCTGCGCCCATTTCACGCGCATTTTTACGGCGCCTGGGTTCGCGATCTCGACGGCAACAAGATTGCCGCCGTCTGCGAGCGGCCGGAATAACCGGAACCCCGGACGCCGAATTCCCGGCGATTAGCGAATGTCCGAAGCCGCGGTAGACCCTCCGACCGGGCTGACATGCGCCGAATGGCAGCCTATCCCATCGCTTCCCAGCGCCGGCTCCCCCAAAAGACGGCGCGTGGTGGTTAATCTGCCGTTAAGGACTTGAGTGCAACTCTAGTGGTACTCTTTGGTCCATTAGGACCTCCTAAGGTTTTATACTCCACCGAGCGCCGGCTGCCGATCGACGATTGGCGAAGGGTCGAGCACGTGCTCGGTTGGCCTGCATGTGGATGTATCCTGGATGACGATGATTTCGCTTGCCGTTCGGCTCAGAAGCCGCGCGCATTTTTCTGTAAAGAGGAATGGTGGCGGCAAACCGGGGGTCATCATCGGCACCAGCGCCGGACGCAGGAGCCAGGCACGGCAGCGCGTGGGGATTTTGATCGCTGGTTTTGCCGTCGTCTTTCTGGTCGTCGGCGGGCGTCTCGTGCAATACGGGCTTTCGGAGCCGGCCGATACCGCATCGATCGGCGGTGGCGCCCATGTCATCGCCTCTCGACCTGATATTGTCGACCGCAACGGCCACCTGCTGGCGACCGACCTCAACATGATGTCGCTCTATGCGGAGCCGCGAAAGATCGTCGATGCCGACGAAGTCGTCGAGAAGCTCGCGACCGTCGTCCCCAACCTCGACTGGCGCGACACGCACCGCAAGCTCCAGTCCGGTTCGGCGTTCCAGTGGCTGAGGCGCCAGCTTACCCCGAAGCAGCAGTCCGACATTCTGGCGCTCGGCATTCCCGGTATCGGCTTCCGCCCGGAAAAGCGCCGTTTCTATCCCGGTGGCGTTACGGCCTCGCACATCCTCGGTCACGTCAATGTCGACAACCAGGGCCTGGCGGGCATAGAGCGATATCTGGACCAGCAGGGTTTTGCGGACCTTCGGGCGGTCGGCCTCACCAGCAACGCTTCGCTAGAGCCCGTACGGCTATCGATCGACCTGCGCGTGCAGAACATCGTGCGCGAGGTGGTGGCGAACGCGATGACAGCCTACCAGGCCGAGGCGGCCGGCGCTGTGGTTCTGGACGCCGAGACCGGCGAGGTTCTCGCCATGGCGTCGGTGCCCGACTACGATCCGAATGAGCCCTCCCGCACCTTGCCCGGCGGCGGCGTCGACAAGGAGTACGAAAAGGGCTGGTTCAACCGGATGAGCAACGCCACCTTCGAGATGGGCTCGACCTTCAAGAGCTTCACCCTGGCGATGGGGCTGGACGCGGGCAAGGTCAATCTGAATTCGGTCGTCGATGCTTCCAGGCCGATCCGCATGGGCGGCTTTACCATCAAGGACTTCAAGGGCAAGAACCGCCCGCTGTCGATCCCGGAGGTGTTCCAGTATTCGTCGAACATCGGCACGGCGGCGGTCGCCGACATGGTCGGCATCGAGGGCCACCAGCAGTTCCTGACGAAGATGGGCCTCTTGTCCCGCATGCAGACCGAAATGCCGGGGGTCGCCATCCCGACCCAGCCGCGCACGTGGAAGAAAATCAATTCGGTGACGATCTCCTTCGGTCACGGCGTGGCGACCACACCGTTGCAGACGGCCGTTGCCGCCGCGGCGCTGATGAATGGCGGACACCTGATCCCGCCGACATTCCTGCCGCGTTCGCAGGAGGAAACGAAGCTGGTTTCGCAGAGAGTGATCAAGGAAACGACCAGCGCAGACATGCGCTTCCTCTACAACTGGAACGGCGTGAAAGGGTCCGGCAGGCGAGCGCAAGTGGAAGGGTTCCATGTCGGTGGCAAGACCGGCACCGCCGACAAGGTCATCAACGGACGCTACGCCAAGGACATCAACTTCAACGCCTTCCTTGGGGCTTTCCCGATGGACAAGCCCAAATACATCGTGCTCTCGATCATCGATGCGCCGAAAACCGGTGAAAATGGCGGACGAACGGCGGCGGCCAATGCCGCCCCCATGGTCAAGACGATCATCGGCCGCTCGGCCCCGCTGCTTGGCGTCAAGCCCCGTTTCGGCGATCTGGGCGCGGAGCAGTGGCTGGCCAACTACTAAACCAGCGCTGTCCTTCGGGCATCGTCGAATAGCGTTTGCTCGCAGGGACTATTTTCCCGCGGCCGTCTCGATTTCGCGCGCCGGCAGCCGGTGCCCCGAGACCGTGGCGCCGGCGTTCTTGGCCATGGTCAGGAAGGGGATCGCTGCGATCAGGTTGGCGGCGGCGATGATCATGAAGGCGGTGTGGAAATCGTCGAGCTGCAGCGGCCCGCCGCTGAGCTTGGTCTCGATTTCGAGGATCGCCCCGGCAACGGCAACGCCAAGCGCCAGGCTGATCTGCTGCAGCACCGCGCTCATCGAGGTCGCCTTGCTAGCATCCGCGTCATCGATATCGGCGAAGGAGAGCGCATTGACGCTGGTGAAGAAGAACGAGCGGGCAAAACCGGCGATCAAGAGGATGGTGATCATCACCAGATAGGGCGTCTGCGGCGTGAAAAAGCCGTTGGCGAAGGTGGTGATGGCGGCGATGATGGCAGCGATGATCAGTGTTGTGCGGAAGCCGGCAAAGGCAAGCACACGCCGTGCATAAAACTTGGTGGTGATGGCGCCGACGGCGCCGATGAAGGTGATGAGGCCTGACTGGAACGGGTTGAGCCCGAAGCCCACCTGCAGCATCAAGGGCATCAGGAAGGGGACCGCGCCGACCGAAATGCGAAAGAGCGTGCCGCCGATCGAGGCGGCGCGGAAGGCGCTGTCCCGAAAGAGCTTGAGATCAAGAACCGGGGCCGGGTGTCGCCGCGCATGGCGGATGTAGAGCAGCGCCGAAATGGTGCCGATCGCCACCGACGCGATGCCGACGATGGGCGGCAGCGCCGGCAGGCTGATCACCGACAGGCCGAAGACGATGCCCGAGGCGGCGATGCCGCCAAGCACGAAGCCGAGGACATCGACCGGCGGCGGATTGCGCGTCTCCATTTCCGGCAGGTAGATGCCGGAAAGGATGTAGCCGGCAATCCCGACAGGCACGTTGATCAGGAAGATCCAGTGCCAGGAAAAATAGGTGGTGATGAAGCCGCCAAGCGGCGGTCCGGCAAGCGGCCCGACGAGTGCCGGGATCGTCAGCAGTGCCATTGCCGAGACGAGCTCGCTGCGCGGCGTGCCGCGCACCAGCACAAGACGGGCCACCGGCGTCATCATCGCGCCACCCATGCCCTGCAGGAAGCGTGAGAAGACGAAGGCGACGAGGCTGTTGGAGATGGCGCAGAGAACAGACCCGGCGATGAAGACCAGGATCGCTGCGCGAAAAATCTTCTTGGCGCCGAAGCGGTCGGCCATCCAGCCGCTCAAGGGAATGAAGATCGCCAGCGCTACCATATAGGCCGTCAGTGCCAGCTTGAGCGTGATCGGCCCGACGCCGATGTCGTGGGCGATGGCTGGCAGCGAGGTGGCGATCACGGTCGAATCCATCTGCTCCATGAAGAGAGCAACGGCGAGGATCATCGGGACGATACGGTTCATGGAGGTGCGCTTTGGAGACAGTCTGCGATAGGCGGACGCTAATGCTGGTGATGGCTTTTGTCGGGGCGAAACCGGTAATTGCGGATCAAAAGCCTGTGATCCCGGCTGGCCTTTGCTGTCAAGACGCTAGTTCTGGCCCAGGTTGCCGCTGAGGGCAACGGATCCAACAGGATAGCGGAGGCGGAATGGACCATGAGTGAGATGTCGATGAAACGCCGGACCTTGATGGGAGCGGGAACACTGGGTGTACTGGCGCCATCGCTGATGGCCGGCCTTGCCGTAGCTCAGGAAAAGGCGGACAACCGGGGAATGATCACACCTCCGATACGATCCCTCAAACTGGGTGCCTTCAAGGTCGTCGTCGTCAATGACGGGACACGTGTCAGCGACAAACCGCACGAAACCTATGGCACCAACCAGCCACAACAGGCGGTGGCCGATCTGCTCGCGCAAAATTTTCTGCCGACGGATACCCTGCTTAACAGTTATTCGCCGGTTCTCGTCGATACCGGAACGGAGGTGGTGCTCTTCGATACGGGCATGGGCGAGGGCGGCCGTGAAGCCGGTGCGGGCCGTCTCCTCGACGGCATGCGCGCCGCGGGCTATCAGCCGGAGCAGGTCACTGTCGTGGCGCTGACGCACATGCACGGCGATCATATCGGCGGCCTGATGGATGCAGGAAAACCGGCTTTCGCCAATGCCCGCTACGTCATGGGCGAGACGGAATACACCTTCTGGAAGGATCCGGCACGCGCCGGTACGCCGGCGGAGAACGGCCACAAGGCGGTGCTGGAAAAGGTGGTGCCGCTTGCCGAGAAGACGACCTTCATCGGCGACGGCGCCGAGGTCGTGCCGGGCATTACGGCCGTTGCCGCCTTCGGCCATTCGCCGGGCCACATGGTGTTCCGGCTCGATTCCGACGGCAAGGCGCTGATTCTGACCGCCGACACCGCCAACCATTTTGTGCTGTCGCTGCAGCGGCCCGATTGGGAGGTTCGCTTCGACATGGACAAGGCCAAGGCGGCGGAAACCCGCCGCCGGGTGTTCGACATGATCGCCACAGAGCGGCTGCCCTTCATCGGCTACCACATGCCGTTTCCGGCCGCCGGCTTCGTGGAGAAACAGGGCGAGGGCTACCGTTTCGTGCCCGTCAGCTATCAGCTCGACATCTGACCGGTTTCTGGGCCCAATCACGCGGAATTGCTGCTCTGCAACAAATATCGGCCGAAGGCGGGACATTTCCCGGCTTTGGCTATTTTCATCCTGACATATCCGTGTTACGAGCCCTCGCCAACTTCCAAGACACGCTTTGAAGTCGCCCGGTGGACAAATTGCAGCCCGTCCCCGGGGGTTTTCGTTTATTGAAGGGAATTGGCCATGGCGCGCATCATCGAAACAGCAACTGGTCTGGAGGCTTTGACCTTCGACGACGTTCTGCTCCTGCCCGGACATTCCGAAGTCATGCCGGGTCAGACCAACATCGCCACCACCATCGCGCAGGACATCGATCTCAATCTGCCGATCCTGTCTTCGGCGATGGATACGGTGACCGAAGGGCGCCTGGCGATCGCCATGGCTCAGGCCGGCGGCATCGGCGTCATCCACCGCAACCTGACGCCGGCCGAGCAGGCCGAAGAGGTCCGCCAGGTCAAGAAGTTCGAAAGCGGCATGGTCGTCAATCCGGTGACGATCGGCCCTGACGCCAAGCTCGCCGATGCGCTGGGCCTGATGAAGCAGCACGGCATCTCCGGTATCCCGGTCGTCGAGAACGGTGGCGCCGGTGGCCAGAAGCAGGGCCGCCTCGTCGGCATTCTCACCAACCGCGACGTTCGCTTCGCCTCGGATCCGAACCAGAAGATCCATGAGCTGATGACGCATGAGAACCTGGTCACGGTCAAGGAAAGCGTCGACCAGCAGGAAGCCAAGCGCCTCCTGCACGCCCATCGCATCGAAAAGCTGCTGGTCGTCGACGCCGACGGCCGCTGCGTCGGTCTGATCACCGTCAAGGACATCGAGAAGGCCCAGCTCAACCCGAACGCCTCCAAGGATGCGCAAGGCCGCCTTCGCGCCGCCGCCGCCATCTCGGTTGGCGATGACGGCTTCGAGCGCGCCGAGCGTCTGATCGACGCCGGCGTCGACCTGATCGTCGTCGACACCGCCCACGGCCACTCGCAGCGCGTGCTCGACGCCGTTGCTCGCGTCAAGAAGCTCTCCAACTCCGTTCGCATCATGGCCGGCAATGTCGCCACTGCCGCCGGCACTAAGGCGCTGATTGATGCCGGTGCGGATGCGGTCAAGGTCGGCATCGGCCCGGGCTCGATCTGCACCACCCGCATCGTCGCCGGCGTCGGCGTGCCGCAGCTGGCGGCAATCATGGGCGCCGTCGAAGCCGCTCAAGTCGCCGGCATTCCCGTGATCGCCGACGGCGGCATCAAGTTCTCCGGCGACCTCGCCAAGGCGATTGCCGCCGGCGCCTCCGCCGTCATGATCGGCTCGCTGCTTGCCGGTACGGACGAAAGCCCGGGCGAAGTCTTCCTCTACCAGGGCCGCTCCTTCAAGGCTTATCGCGGCATGGGTTCCGTCGGCGCCATGGCCCGCGGCTCGGCCGATCGCTACTTCCAGGCGGAAGTGCGCGACACGCTGAAGCTGGTTCCGGAAGGCATCGAGGGCCAGGTACCCTACAAGGGTCCGGTTGCGGGCGTGCTGCACCAGCTCGCCGGTGGCCTCAAGGCCTCCATGGGCTATGTCGGCGGCCCGACGATCAAGGAATACCAGGAGCGCGCCCAGTTCGTGCGCATCTCCGGCGCCGGCCTTCGCGAAAGCCACGCCCATGACGTGACGATCACCCGCGAGAGCCCAAACTATCCGGGCGCGCACTGATCGCGATTGCATTCGAAGGGCGCCGCGTCATCTCGCGGCGCCCTTCGCCGTTTCAGGGAAACCGTTTTTCGAGATTAAGCGTATTCAGGGAGTAGCGTGATGACGGGATTCGAGATGTTCTGGCCGATCGTGGCGCATGTCTTCCTCGTCTTCTGCCTCTACGCCCTCCTGTCCTTCCGCCGCGTGAGGCTGGTGCGCGCCGGCAAGGTGCATGCGGCCCAGTTCCGTGAGAACCGCGACGAGCCGGGCGAAAGCCTGGTGGTGAAGAACAGCATCGCCAACCAGTTCGAGCTGCCGGTTCTCTTCTACGTCTGCTGCGTGCTGCTCTATATCACCGAGGCCGACAACATCGTCTCCCTCGCTCTCGCCTGGCTCTTCGTCGCGCTGCGTTATGCTCACGCCTTCGTGCATGTCACCATTAACCGCATCCGCTATCGCCGGCCACTGTTCATGGCAGGTTTTGCGACGCTTTTTGGTCTGTGGGTGTGGCTCGCCGTCTGGATGGCGATGAGCTGATCCGGAGCCGCGCCGCTCCAACTGGCGCAAATCTGCGATAATCTGCACGCTGCTCGTCGCGCCTTGATGCGTGTCAAGTTCCCTGAATCGGCTCTGGGGGTAGCCTTGCCCCCGTTAGCGTGACTGCACGCCTCACGCTGGGGCGGCGTACACGGGGCGCTGGTGACGGCGGTGGCGCCGAAGGCGATGGAGCAGGCCTTCAACATGCTGCGTTCCAAGGGGACCATGGCGTTGGTCGGCCTGCCGCCCGGGCAGATGTGCCTGCCGATCTTCGACACGGTGCTGAAGCGCATCACCATCCGTGGTTCGATCGTCGGCACACGGCAGGACATCGAGGAATCGCTGGAGTTCGCCGGGGAGGGTAAGGTCGCCTCGCATTTCACCTGGGACAGGATCGAGAACATCAACGCGATCTTCAAGCGTATGGAGGAAGGCAAGATCGACGGCCGCATCGTGCTCGATCTCAACGGTTGATCGGCGTTCACGCAAGGTAACGCAAGTTTGTATGTTCGATACCGCCCGCCGACTTATTCTGTCGCGGGCGGTTTCTGTCTGCCGCCACCGGAGAACGAAACCGACGGAGGCAATCATGCAAGGGCCTACAATCACGCAGGCGATGATCGATGCCTATGATGAATACACGCATCTGACCCTCGACCGCCGCCGCTTCATGGAGAAGCTCACGGGGCTGGCCGGATCGGCTGCGGCCGCGGCAACGATCGCGCCTTTGCTTGCCGCCAATGGCGCCAAGGCGGAGATCGTCGCTTCGGCTGATGCACGGATCACCGGCGAGGACATCACCTATCCCGGTGCGGGCGGCGATATGAAGGGCTATCTGGTTCGCCCGGCAGAGGTGAGCGGCAAACTGCCGGCCGTGATCGTCATTCACGAGAACCGCGGGCTTAACCCGCATATCCGCGACGTCGCGCGGCGCATGGCGCTCGAAGGCTTCCTGACGCTGGCGCCGGACTTCCTTTCGCCTGCGGGCGGCACGCCCACCGACGAAGACAAGGCGCGCGAGATGATCGGTGCGCTCGATGCCGCAGCAACGACGGCGAATGCGGCGGCCACCGTAGCCTTCCTCGAAGGACACCAGCAATCGACCGGCAAGGTCGGCGCCATCGGCTTCTGCTGGGGCGGGGGCCTCGTCAACCGGCTTGCCGTCGGCGCGCCCGACCTCAAGGCCGGTGTCGCCTATTACGGCGCGCAGCCCAATGCGGAGGATGTGCCGAAGATCCAGGCAGCGCTGCTCTTGCACTATGCCGGGCTCGACGAGCGCATCAACGCCGGTATCGACGCCTATCAGAAGGCGTTGAAAGACAACGGCAAGGACGCGACGATCTACGTCTATGACGGCGTCAACCATGCTTTCAACAATGATACCTCGGCCGCGCGCTACGACAAGGCTGCCGCTGATCTTGCCTGGGGCCGGACGGTGGAGTTCCTGAAGGCCAAGCTCGCCTGAGCTTTGGTCTGGCTCAGGCGGCAGCTGCCTGTAGAATGTCGTCGGCGCAGCCGCTGATTGCCGTTGCGAGCGCTTCCATGTCGCGTTCGCGGGGGCTGCTGCGCCGCCAGATGAGACCGATCTCGCGTGCCGGCTCCGGTGCTGCGAAAGGCACGATGCGGATCGCGTTGCGCGAAGCCTCGGTCGCGATGGCGATCTCGGGTATCAGCGTCATGCCCATGCCGTTGGCGACCATCTGCAGGAGCGTCGTCATCGAGGTGGCGCCGAACGAGACGAGGCGCCGCTTGCCCGCTGTGCTGCAGACGGCAAGCGCCTGGTCGCGCAGGCAATGTCCCTCTTCGAGAAGCAGCAGCTGCTCGACATCCACTTGATCCTCGGTCAGTGGCGACATCAGGATGTTTCGTTCGTCGTCGGCCATCGCCATGTAGAAGCGGTCGGAGAAGAGTGGCTTCGTCGAAAGCCCCTCCGTTTCGATCGGCAAAGCCGCAACGACGGCGTCGAGCAGACCCTCGCCGAGATCGGCGACCAGTCGCGACGTTACCGATTCCTTCAGTTCGATTTCGATCGCCGGATAGACGCTGCGTAAGTGTGGCACCAACCGCGGTACGAGATAGGGGGCAAGCGTCGGGATGACGCCGATGCGGATCCGCCCTTCGAGCGTGCCCGAGCTGGCGCGTGCGCTTTGCTCCAGTTGGTCCACCTCGGCAAGGATGGCGCGCGTGCGGGACAGAACCTCTTCGCCCTTGCGGGTCAGGAAAACGCCGCTGCGGCTGCGTTCCACCAGCTTCACGCCCAGGTGATTTTCCATTTCCATGATCTGCGCCGAGAGTGCCGGCTGGCTGACATGGACGAGTTCGGCAGCCTTGCCGAAGTGGCGAGCGGAGGCAAGCGCCTCGAAATAGCGCATCTGTCGGAGTGTAAGCATGATAGGAAAATCCTATCGATTTTTAATTTATATGCAATTGGAGATTATCGAAGGCCTGTGGGAAAACCCTCTTGCCGAAGCGTTCGGGCTTTGAGCGCCGCGATTTGCGGCTGGCGGCCTCCTCAGGCTGCGTCGGGCGATCTTGCCTGACCTCCCGGGCGCGAAACCCAATCAGGAGGACGCGATGTCAGATCGACCCATATTGACGACGACGGCCGGAGCCCCGGTGCCGGACAACCAGAATTCGCTGACGGCCGGCCCGCGCGGCGGCGTCATGATGCAGGACTACCAGCTTATCGAGAAGCTGTCGCATCAAAACCGCGAGCGCATTCCTGAGCGCGCCGTGCACGCCAAGGGCTGGGGCGCCTATGGCACGCTGAAGATCACTGCTGACATCTCGAAATACACCAAGGCCAAGGTGCTGCAGCCGGGAGCCGAAACGCCGATGCTGGCGCGCTTCTCCACGGTGGCCGGCGAACAGGGCGCAGCCGACGCCGAGCGCGACGTGCGCGGCTTCGCACTGAAGTTCTATACACCCGAGGGCAACTGGGACCTGGTCGGCAACAACACGCCGATCTTCTTTGTGCGCGATGCCTACAAGTTCCCGGACTTCATCCACACCCAGAAGCGTCACCCGAAGACCAACCTGCGTTCGGCGACCGCCATGTGGGATTTCTGGTCGCTGTCTCCGGAAAGCCTGCACCAGGTCACGATCCTGATGTCCGACCGCGGATGTCCGGTTTCGCCCTTGCATATGAACGGCTACGGCTCGCACACCTTTTCGTTCTGGAACGATGCCGGCGAGCGCTTCTGGGTAAAATTCCATTTCAAAACCCAGCACGGCCACAAGTTCTACACCAACGCCGAAGCCGCTGACGTGATCGGCCGGACACGCGAGAGCTATCAGGAGGCGCTCTACGGTGCGATCGAGGAGGGCAACTATCCGCGTTGGACGCTTGAGGTGCAGATCATGCCGGAGCTCGAAGCGGAAAAGACTGCCTACAATCCCTTCGATGTCACCAAGGTCTGGCCGCATGCGGACTATTCGCCTGTTGAGGTCGGCGTATTGGAGCTGAACCGCAACCCGGAAAACTATTTCGCCGAGGTCGAGAACGCCGCCTTCTCGCCGTCGAACATTGTGCCCGGCATCGGCTTCTCGCCGGACAAGATGCTACAGGCCCGGCTCTTCTCCTATGCCGACGCCCACCGCTATCGGCTTGGTACGCACTACGAGCACATCCCGGTCAACCGGCCGAAGTGCCCGGTGCATCACTATCACCGCGACGGCCAGATGAACACCTTCGGCGGTATCCAGACCGGCAATCCGAACGCCTACTACGAGCCGAACTCGTTCAACGGTCCGGCGGAGCAGCCGTCCGCAATGGAGCCGCCGCTGCGCATCAGCGGCGACATGGCCCGCTACGACCACCGGGAAGGCAACGACGACTACAGCCAGCCGCGGGCGCTGTTCAACCTGTTCGATGCGGGGCAGAAGGCGCGCCTGTTTTCCAATATCGCAGCCGCGATGGGCGGTGTGCCGGGCCTGATCGTCGAGCGACAGCTCGCGCACTTCAAACTCGTACACCCGGACTATGAAGCCGGTGTGCGTGCGGCTCTTCACGCAGCACATGGTTATGAGGCCGATGCAATCGGCACGGCTGCCGAATAAGCGGGGCGAGCGCTCGAGCGAGTGCCGACCTCCGGAAATGAAAAAGGCCACGGACCTCTCCGGTCCGTGGCCTTTTTGTCTCTCTGCCGTTCTTACCAGCCCGGCAGCATATGGCTCTGCCTGAGGCGCGGATAGCGCGGGAAGCCCTTGATGTCGGCCTCGAGGTCGTCATTGGCGCTGATCGGCGTGATGTTGTCGAGGCAGGCGGTGATGTGGTTGCTGATCGCATTCGAAAGCGACGGCGAAAGCCCCGGTCGCTTCATGATGCCGATCTGCACCGGCGCCAGCGCCGGGAACCCGTCGGCGAGCGTCAGCACCTTCATGCCGGGACGAAGGGCCGATTCCGGCAGGACCGAAACCGCCATGCCGGCAAGGACGGCGGCAGCGACGACCGTTGACGACCAGCTCGTGAACAGGATCTGATACTCGCGGCCGGTCGCATCGAGTGCCGCACAGGCCGCCTGGCGCCACAGACAGTCACGGCGACCGACGGCAAGCGGGATCGGTGCGTTCTCCGGCAGCGGATGGTTGATCGAGCTCACCCAGCAGAGCGGCTCGGTACGCACGACATCGGAGGCACGGGCACGCGGGTTATGGGTGACAAGCGCAATGTCGAGGTCGCCCTTGGCCATCTTCTCGGCGAGGTCGACCGAGGGCTCGCAGACGATATAGAGCTCGACATTCGGATGTGTCTTGGCGAAGCGCATGATGATTTCGGGCATGTAGCGGTCGGCATAGTCGTCGGGCGTGCCGATGCGCAGCGTGCCTTCAAGGCGGTTGTCGTCGAAGGAAGCGATCGCCTCGTTGTTGAGACGGATCATCCGGCGCGCGAAATTGAGCAGGCGGTCGCCCTCGACTGTCAGTCGGTTGCCACGGCCGTCCTTCATGAAAAGCGCCTTGCCGATACGCTCCTCCAGGCGCCGCATCTGCATGGAAACGGCGGATTGCGTCTTGAAGACCCGGTCGGCTGCCTTGGTGAAACTGCCCGTGTCAGCGATCGCGACGAAGGTCTGAAGTTGATCGATATCAAGCGGTGCGGACATGGCTGTGATGCATCCATAAGATTGTTTGATGAATATCATTAAAAACATTCGTTGGACTGATCAATAAGGATTTGCGATCTATCAGGGGCAAATTCATCGATCCCCTTGCCGGCAACGACGCCGGTGATTCCCAAATCTCTTGGCCCGCCCCTGCGTTTGACCTCCCCGCAGGGGGTGGGCCTCTTCGTGCCTGAAAGGAGCAAAGCCATGCGCACGACCCAGCACGTCCTTAATCTCGACCTCGTTGCCGGAAAGCAGTCCCATGCGTCCCGCGCCGTCGGTGTCACGGGCATGCTCACGTCCACATGGCGCCAGCTCCGCAATCGCTACGCGATCGGTCGCCTGAACGACCTGGATGACCGCCAGCTCCTCGATATGGGGCTGAAGCGCGAAGATGTGCACGAGGCGATCACCTCGCCCTTCTTCGACAATCCGGCGAGCTATCTGACCCGCGCATCGCGAAACCGTGCGAGCCTCTTCTACAAAGGGACCCGTCACGACTGATTGTCCCCCATGGCGCATCCCGCCGCTTGAGATGTGCCAGTCGAGCATGATCCGCGAAAGCCTGCCGCCAACGCGGGTCATGCTGCGAATTCCGCTGCAAGTTTCCTCAATACGATTGAGGACGGAAACATGCAGCAGTTCAAAGTGTTAAAGCGTCCCTTGCGCGTCTGATCGACGCGCGGCGCTTTAAAGTTTCGGTGCTGCTGACCTCAACGGTCGCGTGCCCAAACGTTCCCCGCAGGGTAGAGCCAATAGACCCTGCCGCTTGGCCCGGTGCATGACCAAGACATGTACCGGGCCTTTTTCTTTCTCCATGCTTGAGAAGTGCGCACACTCTCTCCGGCGCCGAGCACGGCGGCGTGGAGGCGTCGATGATGTCAGCGGGAAGGGCTTCTCAGCTCTTCGTGCCGGGCCCGGTCTTGTAGATGTCGAACAGCGCCTCGACGTTCTTCTGGTATTCCTTCTGCATCTCCAGCCCGGTGTCGAACATGCTGTTCATCACCTGGGAGAATTGCGCCAGCGCCGGATTGTCGGCGGCGGGCTTCTGCGCGCCGGCGGCACCTGCCTGCATCATATCCTGAAAGGCCTTGACGAAGGGGTTGTCGGCGAAAACATCGGAAGCCTTGGGCTTCTCTTCTTCCTTCTTGCCCAAGCCAAAGAAGCCTTGCATCGCCTGAGTGAAGGGATTGTCGAAGGGGTTCGGTTGCGGTTCCGGCTTCTTGGCAAAGCCGGTGGCCTCCATCCATTGCCGCATGGCCGTTGCCATCGGATTGTTGGCGAAGGCATCGCTCGCAGCGGCAAACTGCCCGGTCGTCTGCTTGAACAGCCCACCCATCAGCGTGTCGGCCATGACCGGCAGCATCTGTTTGTAGATTTCCTGGCTGATGCCGGTCAATTGAGCAGCCTGCGCGGCGACGGCCCGCGACATTTCCTTCGAGCCGAACAATTGTCCAAGAACGCCGTTGCCATCAGCCATGCCCTGAGGCGTGAACGCCTGGCTCATGTCTTCGAAGTACTTGGCATAGTTGCCGCTGCCGAGAGCGGTCAGCAGCGCACCGAAATCGTAAGGGTTGGCAGTGTTGCGCTTGAAGGCGGCGGAGAACGCCGGCAGCAACGCCGCAGTCGCCTTGGTCATCTGCTCCTGGGCGAGGCCGAATTGCTGCGCCATCAGCTCGATGGCCTTGCCGTTCTGTGCCTGTGCGAACATGTCAAAAAGCGGTGCCATGCCAGTTCCCCTTCGGCATCTCGACGCGCGACGCTGCAAGCGACGCATATCCTTGCACTATAACGGGAAATTGGTGTCTGGAAACCGGTATTTGATGGTGCTCGGCGGGCATCAATACTGGTATTCGGAAAAGACCGGATCGACGGAGCCGTTCCAGCGGCCGTTGTAGAGCGCCAGCAGGTCTTCCGCGAGCGTCGCCTTCTTGGCGAGCACCTCGTCGAGCGGGGCCAGGAACTGGCTTTCGTCGATGCCGTCGCCGTTGAGCCGATTGCGGCGCTTCAGACCAGCGCGCGAAATGCTGAGCACTTCGCGCGCAACATCGTAGAGAGTGCCGGCACGGAACTTGGTGGAAAGCGCCTGAACCGGAACCGCGTCGCGCATCGCGCTCACCTCTTCGAAGGTCCAGTCGCGGGTCAGCGTCTCGGCAGCATCAAGCGCTTCGCGATCGTAGAGCAGGCCGACCCAGAAGGCCGGCAGCGCACAGATCCGCCGCCACGGGCCGCCGTCAGCGCCGCGCATTTCGAGGAAGCGCTTGAGCCGAACATCCGGGAACAGCGTCGAAAGATGGTTGGTCCAGTCGCCCATGTTCGGTTGCCAGTCGGCGATCTCGCCCTTCAGCGCGCCGTTCATGAACTGGCGGAAGGTGACGTGGGTGCAGTCGTGGTAGTGGCCGTCGCGCACGACGAAATACATCGGCACGTCGAGCGCCCATTCGACATAATCGGCAAAGCCGAAATCCGGGCGGAAGGCGGAAGGCAGCAGGCCGGCGCGCTGGTTGTCGGTGTCGCGCCAGATGTCGCCGCGCCAGGACAAGAGCCCGTTCGGCTTGCCGTCGGTAAAGGGCGAGCTGGCAAAGAGCGCGGTTGAAAGCGGCTGCAGCTTCAGCGACACCTGCATCTTGCGGCGCATGTCCTCTTCCGAGGAGAAGTCGAGGTTCACCTGGATCGTGCAGGTGCGGTACATCATGTCGAGGCCCCTGGTGCCGACCTTCGGCATATAGCGGCTCATGATGCCATAGCGCGATTTCGGCATGCGCGGCGTCTCGGCGAAGGCCCATTTCGGGCTGCCGCCTATGCCGAGGAAACGGATGCCGAGCGGTTCGGCGACTTCGCGCAGGACGGCGAGGTGCTGGTTCGATTCCCTGCAGGTCTGGTGCAGGTTTTCGAGCGGCGCGCCGGAAAGCTCGAACTGGCCGCCCGGCTCCAGCGAGATCGCGCCGTTGCCCGAGTGTTCCGCAAGTCCGATGATGTTGCCTTCGTCGACGATCGGTTCCCAGCCGCTCTTTGCGGCCATGCCGTTCAGAAGCGCCTGAATGCTGGCCTCGCCGAAATAGGGGACGGGGCTGTTGTCCGCCTTAAAGAAGGCGAACTTTTCGTGCTCCGTGCCGATCCGGAACCGTTCCTCCGGTTTCGAACCTGCCGCCAGGTAGGCGGAAAGGTCAGCGACAGAGGTTACCGGCGTCTGGTCGGTGGTATCTCGGGCCATGAGCGTCTTCTTTTGTTTGGACGACTCTCGCTGGATAGCGGGAGTTGATGGAGGCTGCTTGAACCGTAATCAGGTGCGGTGCAAGTCAATTTCTTTCAAGATCTCATCAAAAAAAGTAGGACGATTGCTTGCGCTGGAACAAGCCCCCGAGACAACAGACCAATCTTTCCAACCGGTCGTTGTTTCACACTTCCGCTCTTCTCTTAGGAGAGGAATTGGCAAGCGGATTGTTCCGGAGCGACCGGTTATCGCCAGTCGCCGACGGTCGCTTGAATGACCGCCATGGCGGCAACGGCGGCGGTGTCGGCCCTCAGGATGCGGGGTCCGAGCGGGACGGCGGTGACGAAATCGAGGCTGCGCAACAAAGTCCGCTCGGCCTCGGAGAAGCCGCCCTCAGGACCGATCAACAAGGCAAGCTTCTTCTCCTTGATGCCGGCAAGGATCGGTAACGGATTCTGGCTGTCGCTGCCTTCGTCGCAGAAGATGATACGCCGGTCGTTCGGCCAGGTGGAAAGCACGTCCTCCAGCCGGCGCGGCTCCTCGACCGTGGGAATGCCAAGCACGCCGCACTGCTCGGCCGCCTCGATGACATTGGCGCGCACCCGCTCGATATTGCCGAGCTTGCCTTGCACATGCTGCGTCATTACCGGCTGCAGCACGCCCGCGCCCATCTCCACGGCCTTCTGGACAAGGTAGTCGAGCCGCCCGACCTTCAGCGGCGCGAAGAGATAGACGAGGCCACAGGGCTCGGGCTGCTGCCGTGTCTGCTCGACGGCAGTCAGCACCAGCCTTTTCTTGCTGGCCAGCGAAAGTTCGGCCCGCCATTCGCCGTCGCGCCCGTTGAAGACAAGGATCGAGGAGCCCTCTTCGTAGCGCAGCACATTCACCAGATAGTTGAATTGTTCCTTGGTTGCCTCCTGGGCGGAACCCGCACTGAGGGGATGTTCGACGAACAGTCGCTGCATGCGAAAATTGGCGCGCATAGAGGAACCTTCACATGAAAATGCCGGAGAGGATGAAATAGAGGACGGCCGAAAGTGCCGCCGATGCCGGAACGGTAATGACCCAGGCACCGACAATCGTCAGGAAATGTGAGCGGCGCACGAGGCGCCGACGCCGGACTTCGGTAAAGTTGGTTTCCGCCGTTTCCATAAAGTCGGTCTGCCCGGTCTGCTGCCGGACATAGTGCAGGCGACGCTTGGAATTGCGGATGTACCATTCGCGGAAGAAGCCGACGCCAAAGACGGCGCCGACAGCCGTGTGCGTCGAGCTGATCGGCAAGCCGAGCGCCGAGGCCAGGAGCACCGTGACGGCGGTGGCGAGCGCCACACAGAAGGCGCGCATCGGATTGAGCTTGGTGATCTCCTGGCCGACGACACGGATCAGTTTCGGGCCGTAGAGCAAAAGGCCGATCGAAATGCCAAGCGCGCCGATCGCCAGCTCCCAGAGCGGGGCCGGCGATTTCTGCGTCGTGATGACCCCGTCGAGCGCCGAAACGATCGCCGACAACGGACCGATCGCGTTCGAGACGTCATTGGCGCCGTGGGCGAAGGAGAGCAGTGCCGCAGCCACGATCAATGGCAACCGGAAGAGCCGCCGCAAGGACTGGTTGCGGTTGTCCAGGCCCTCCGATTGCCTGATGATCCAGGGCCGGGCCTGCAGATAGACGGCCACACCGGCGACGACACCGGCGGCAAGGCCGACGGGCATCGAGATCGCCGCCACTTGAACCAGCGCGATCACGGCAAGATAGGCGGTAAAGCAGCCTGAAGTGACGCCGAGAATAACAGGCATCCATCGCCTGGCCGCGGCAATCTTGTCTTCGCGGTAGATGATGAATTCCTTGAGGAAGGCGAGGAACGCCGCGGCGATCGTGCCACCAAGCAAAGGCGAGACCATCCAGCTCAGCGTGATGCCGGCGAGCGACCACCATTGCACGCTGGCAAAGCCGGCAGCGGCGATACCCGCGCCGACGATGCCGCCGATGATCGAGTGGGTGGTCGAGACCGGGGCTCCGGAATAGGTGGCGATGTTGATCCAGGTGGCCGACGAAGCGAGCGCCGCCATCATGATCCAGACGATGGCCTGAGCGCCGAGCACGTCTTCGCCGTGGACGATGCCCGCTTCGATCGTCAGCGAAACCTCCCGGCCGGCAAGCAGCGCGCCGGCAATCTCGAACACGGCGGCGATGGCAAGTGCGGTCGCCATCGACATCGCCTTGGCGCCGACGGCCGCGCCGACATTGTTGGTCACGTCGTTGGCGCCGATGTTCATGGCCATGTAGCCGGCGATGGCAGCGGCTGCGATGATGATCGGCGCACTTGCGGAACTTGTTACGAAGCTTGCGGCGAAGGCCATGCTCAAAAGCAGAAACAGGCCCGCGAGCGCCGGCGCCGCCAGGCTGCGGCGAACGTGCTGCGATGCTTCCTCGGCCAGGCTGAGCTTGTCCAGGTCTTTGTCGAGCGTCTGTTTTGCAAGGCGTGTGCGCGGCTTGGCCACTGCGAGGAAACTCCATTGTCACCACGGCCACTAAGGCCACAGCAACACGCATTCAAGTGGATTTGCTGGACATCGGCGCATAACGCGTCGGGATCACGCGTTCAGGGCATCGGATGCCGTTCCTGAAAGCTATCCGTTTGCCGCCTTCGGCATCGGTTCGGCCACCACGGTCATACGCGCGCCAAAGGCGAGGATGAGGTCTTTCAGCGATGGCTCGGCCACGCGCGACGCTGCCTCCTTGTAGTCGACCCATTCCAACTGTCGCCGACCTTCCTCGGGGAAGTGCTTGCAGAGGTCATCCACTTCCAGGGCGTGGACCTGCACTTTCACCGAGATCTTGAGACCGTGATCCATGCGCTTCTGATAGAGATAGAAACCGATCGCGGCCTTTTGCACGTGGCCCTTGACGCCGGCTTCCTCGTAGGCTTCGCGTTCCGCCACTTCATGGGCGCGCTTGCCTTGCATCGGCCAGCCCTTGGGAATGACCCAGCGGCCGGTGTCGCGACTGGTGATCATGAGGATTTCGAGAGCCTTGGACTTCTTGCGGATGCGGTAACAGAGCGCGGCGTACTGCATGCGCGCCGGGCGGCGCAACATCAATTGGACATCGGATGCGAGCCTGTTCAGGAAGTTCAAGGTCGTCTGCGCTCCTCTCGGCGAATCAGTGGTTTCGGATGCTGTTCGAGCCAGTATGGCAGGGTCCTGTTGCGTGTAAATGTCGCTGCCCTCGGGTGGCTGGATATGTCGCCAGCTTTCGGCCGAACTGTGGTCCAGATACGACAGGATATGGTGCTTTCGCGTCGGTTTTGCAAACCGTCCAACAACCGGGCGTTGATCCAGAGATCACGATTGACGACGAGGCGGAATGCTTCGAGATCAGTTCTGAAAGGTTCGATTGGGGCGTGAACGGAGTGCCGCCACGTTGTCCACGCGGCGCGCCGAAATGTCAGCCGGCTCGGTCACGCTGCTGCAAGCGCAGTCGCGCTATGCGGTTCCATTCGCCGGTGCGTTCCGCCTCGCGGGTCGCTGCGGCGACGAAATCGATATGGCTTTGCGACGCGGCTTTGGCCGCCGCCGGGTCCTTCGCCATGATGGCATCATAGATGGCTTCATGCTGGGCAAGCAGCCGGGCTCGCGCACCCGGCGCGTCGAACACCGAATTGCGATGAAAGAAGATGCCCTGCTGGAGCAGCCGATAACAGGCGCGCAGCGTGTGCAGGAGGATGATGTTGTGGGCGCTCTCGCCGATCGCCTGATGCAGTTCGATGTCGGCTTCCAGCTCCGCATCGAAGTCGCCGGCGGCGTGGGCCGACCGCATGCGCTCGATGATCCTCGTCAGGATGTCCCGGTCGAAATCCGTGGCGCGGATTGCCGCCAGTTCCGCTGTGAGGCCCTCCAGTTCGCGCCGGTATTCAAGATAGTCCTGCGTCGCCTTGTGGTGACGGGCGATGAGGTCGATCAGCGGTTTGGAAAAGATCTGCCCGACGACGTCGGCGACGAAGGTGCCGCCGCCATGGCGGCTTTCGACCAGGCCGCGTGCCTCCAGCTCCTTGAGCGCCTCGCGCAGGATCGGCCGCGACACGTCGAAGCGCTTGGAAAGCTCTCGCTCGCCCGGCAGCCGGTCCCCGTCGCGCAGCACGCCTTCGAGGATCAAGAGCTCGATCTGCTGCACAACCTCGTCCGCCGTGCGACTGTGGCTGATACGGGCAAAAAGATCGATCTGGTCGTCGGTCACGGCATGGTCTCCCGGATCACGAAGGATTGGGAACAATCCCAGTCACGAACGCAATCGATACTCATGAGTTGGAGCGGTCGGAAAGCAAAAGCGTACACGCTTCTTCCATCCCTCTCTGCGCCGCAATCTAGGCAGCCGACGCAAAGTGGTCAATTTGCTTGTCCACTTTCGGCGACTGACAAAAATCAAACTGCGGCAATGCGTCCTTTGTTCTTTTGCTCGTTCGGTTGATAAGAAAGTCGTGATGAACGCGTGAGGGGGACAAGAGCGCTTCATGGCAAAGGGTAGTTTTGCTTTTCCGGTGGCGCCGATGCGCGCCCTGGCCTTGGGCGAGGTTCATTCCCGCCCCTATGCATTGGTGACGACGCCGCGGGTGATCTTTCAGCTCGCCTTCCTCACCGACGGCGGCTCGATCGTCGATCACGCGGTGCTGTCGGAGCTGACACGCGCACGCGGTATCGCGCCTCCCGGTCGCGACGCCAACCACCACGCCATGCCCTGGGGACAGGGCACGCTGCGCTGGGAGCGTCATACCGAATTCTCCACATATTTCTGGGATGCGCCGCCGCCGGAGCAGTTTGGCGGCGAGGTGCCGATACATCCCTTCGGCGACGGCTTTTCTCCGCCGGGCTCGCTGATCTCGGGCATAAGGCTTGAGATCAGGCCGGATACGCCGGAAACCCGCGAAGCAATCAAGCTCTTCGATCCGACCAGCCTCTGTTTCAGCGAGACCAAGAACGGCCAGGCGGTGATCGTTACCGACTTTCGCCAGAACGGCGATGGGCTGACGCAGATCCTGGTGATCGATTGCGGCATGACGGAAGCCGGGACCGGCGCGCTCGTCCAGCGTCTGCTCGATATCGAGACCTACCGGACATTGGCGATGATGGGCCTGCCGCTTGCGCAGTCGCTGTCGCCGGAAATCCGCCGGACCGAAGACGGCCTGACGGGGATAACGCAGCGCATGAAGGAGAACGTGCGCGAAGAGGCCGACGACATGCTGGCCGAGATCACCCGGCTTGCTGCTGATCTCGAGGCCGGTGCGGCGCTCAGCCTTTATCGCTTCGGCGCCAGCCGCGCCTATTATGGCATCGTCCAGGAGCGCATTCGCACGCTCGCCGAAACGCCGGTGCCGGGCTACGAGACCATCGGCACCTTTCTTGAACGACGCCTCGCGCCGGCAATGCGCACCTGCCAGTCGGTGGAGGAGCGGCAGGCCAACCTGTCGCGCAAGCTCGCCCGCGCCACGGCGCTCCTCAGGAGTTGGGTCGACGTTGAACTCGAGCGGCAGAACAGCGCGCTTTTGAACTCGATGGACCGGCGCGCCAAGCTGCAGTTGCGGCTGCAGCAGACGGTCGAAGGCCTGTCGGTCGCCGCCATTTCCTACTACGTCGTCGGGCTGTTCGGTTATCTCGCCAAGGCTGTCAGCCACGAGCTGCCGATCGATCCGGGTCTCCTCACTGGCCTTGCCGTCCCCTTTGCCGTGGCCGGCGTCTGGCTGATCGTGCGCCGCATCCGCCGCCACCATGAGGACGGCGAGCACAAGTAAAGCAATTCCAGCAAAAGTGCGCAGCGGTTTTGCGTCCGGAATTGCGAGAGGCAACAATTCCAGCAAAAGTGCGCAGCGGTTTTGCGTCCGGAATTGCGAGAGGCAACAATTCCAGCAAAAGTGCGTAGCGGTTTTGCGTCCGGAATTGCGAGAGGCAACAATTCCAGCAAAAGTGCGTAGCGGTTTTGCGTCCGGAATTGCGAAAACGAACGAGGCGGAGCGCTTCCGTGAGGAGAAGCGCTCTATTGTTCCCAATAGGGAACCGGCCCGTAAAGCCCGGCCAGATAGTCGATGAAGAGCCGCACCTTGGCTGGCAGGAACTGCCTGCTCGGATAGACCGCCGAGAGCGTCAGCTGCTTGGACCCTTCCCATTGCGGCAGCACCTGCACCAGCTGGCCGCTGCGCAGCTCCGGGCCGATATCCCAGGTGGAGCGAAGCGCTATGCCGGCACCGGCGATGACAGCGGCGCGCACGATCTCGGAGGAATTGGTGACGAGCGGCCCTTCCGGATGCCAGACCAATGCGCCCTCCGGCCCCTCGAGCTTCCAGTTGTCGTTGTTGTGGGCGGGCAGGCAGAGGTGGTTGGCGAGTTCGCCGATTTCCTTCGGTGCGCCGTTGCGGGCAATGTAATCCGGCGAGGCGCAAAGCAGCCGGCGGACCGGCGCAAGCTTCCTGGCAACCAGCGACGAATCCACGAGCTCGCCGATTCGCACCGCCATGTCGAAGCCTTCTGCGACGATGTCGGTGAAATCGTCTGTCAGCACGATGTGCAGCTTCAGATCCGGATGATCCTTCATGAACTTCGTCAGATGCGGCGCGATGTGCATCCGGCCGAAGGAGGTGGGGGCAGAAATCCTGAGCACGCCCAGCGCATGCGACGACCGGCCGGAGGCATAGGCCTCGGCCTCCTCGATGCCGGTGAGGATGCCGAGCACCCGGTCATAGAACCCCTGGCCGGCTTCCGTCAGCGAGATCTGGCGCGTCGTGCGCTGCAGCAGCCGCGTGCCGAGGCGATCTTCGAGCCTTTTGATGCGCTTGGAGATGACGGCTGGGGAAAACCCCAGCACTCGCCCCGCTGCCGACATACTGCCGGTGGAAACGACCCGTGCAAAAATCTCAAGATCACCTAAATTCGTCATCAATCGTTGCCATTGTTTCCAAAACGGAAAAGCTCAATAGCATTTGCGAGGGCTCCGTCCTAGTGGTAAAGAAAATGAACCAATTGATGCGCGACGGGAGAGGCTGATGGCGGAGACGATCGGGTTTCTACAGCCGAAACAGTCGGTTATCTCGCGGCGACGCGACATTGTCGCGGATCTCGCCGATCTGTTGCCGGCGGGCTGTCTGATCAGCGACGAGCGCGGGCTGAAGCCTTTCGAGACAGACGCCTTCATCGCCTATCGCCGCATGCCGCTTGCCGTCGCCCTGCCGGAGACGACCGAGCAGGTCGCAGCGCTGCTCAAATATTGCAGTCGCTATGGCGTTCCGGTCGTGCCGCGCGGTGCCGGCACCTCGCTGTCGGGCGGCGCCATCCCGCAGGAGGACGCGGTCGTAATCGGTCTTTCGAAGATGTCGCGCATTCTCGACATCGACCTCTTCAACCGTACCGCCACCGTCCAGGCCGGCGTCACCAACCTCAATATTTCCGAAGCCGTCTCCGCCGACGGCTTCTTCTATGCACCCGACCCGAGTTCGCAGCTCGCCTGCACGATCGGCGGCAACATCGGCATGAATTCCGGCGGCGCCCACTGCCTGAAATACGGCGTCACCACCAACAATCTGCTCGGCGTGAAGATGGTTCTCCACGACGGTACCGTCATCGAGCTCGGCGGCAAGGCGCTGGATGCGGCGGGCTACGATCTGCTCGGGCTCGTCTGCGGCTCCGAAGGCCAGCTCGGCATCGTCACCGAGGCGACGGTGCGGTTGATCGCCAAGCCGGAGGGTGCCCGTCCTGTGCTGTTCGGCTTTGCCTCGTCTCAAGCCGCCGGTGCCTGTGTCGCCGATGTCATCGGTTCCGGTATCATTCCGGTCGCGATCGAGTTCATGGACAAGCCGGCGATCGAGATCTGCGAGGCCTTCGCCCATGCCGGCTACCCGCTCGACGTCGAAGCGCTGCTGATTGTCGAGGTCGAAGGCTCCGAGCAGGAAATGGACGAGATGCTCGCGAGCATCGTCGCGGTCGCGCGCCGGCACGGGGTCGCGACGATCAAGGAGTGCCAGACGGCAATGGAAGCGGCGGCGATCTGGAAAGGCCGCAAATCCGCCTTCGGCGCCACCGGGCGCATCGCCGACTATATCTGCATGGACGGCACCGTGCCGCTCAGCCAGCTTTCGCATGTGCTCGCCCGCACCGGTGAAATCGTAGCAGGCTACGGCCTGCGCGTCGCCAACGTCTTCCATGCCGGCGACGGCAACATGCATCCGCTGATCCTTTACAACATCAACGACCCTGAAGATGCGGCGCGTGCCGAGGCCGCCGGAAACGACATCCTCAAGCTTTGCGTTGATGCCGGGGGGTGCCTGACAGGCGAGCACGGCGTCGGCATCGAAAAACGTGACCTGATGCTGCATCAGTTCAACCAGGCGGACCTCGACCAGCAGATGGCGGCGCGCGCCGCCTTCGATCCGCAATGGATCCTGAACCCGTCCAAGGTCTTCCCGCTCGAAGGACGTCCAGCTGCATGATCGTGCATTTCGAACCGGCAAGCGAAGAGGGGATTGCGACGGTCGTCCGCGCAATGGCCGCCGACAGGGCGTCGCTCGCGGTGATCGGTGGCAATACGCGCTCGGGTCTCGGTAATCCGGTACGGGCCGACCGGGTTCTCTCGACGCGACGCCTGTCCGGCATCGTCAGCTACGCTCCGGCGGAGATGACGCTTACGGCGCTGGCCGGGACGCCGATCCGGGAAATCGAGCAGGCTCTCGCAGCGAACCGGCAGATGCTTGCCTTCGAACCCATGGACCACAGGCCGATTTTCGCCTCGTCGGGAGAGCCGACGATCGGTGGCGTGTTCGCCGCCAATGTGTCCGGCCCCAGGCGCTATGTCGCCGGTGCCGCCCGCGACAGCCTGCTCGGCGTGCGTTTCGTCAACGGCCAGGGTGAGGCGATCAAGGCGGGCGGCCGGGTGATGAAGAACGTCACGGGCCTGGATCTCGTGAAGCTGCTGGCGGGTTCCTATGGCACGCTCGGCATTTTGACCGAAGTGACCTTCCGCGTCCTGCCGTTGCCGCCTGCGGCGCAGACCGTCGTTGTCTCCGGGCTGAACGATGCGGGAGCCGCCGCGGTCATGGCCGAAGCGATGGCGCAAACGACGGAGGTTTGCGGGGCCGCGCATCTGCCGGAGAGTGTGCGCGGGCGATTTATCGACGGTGCGCTCCCCGACGGCGCCGCCACCGTCCTTCGCCTCGAAGGGCTGGAAGCATCCGTTTCCCTTCGCGCTGACACACTCGCGAAAGCCCTCGCTCGGTTCGGCGCGGTGGCGCGCCTCGATGGGGGCCAGACGGCGAAGCTCTGGGCGGAAATCCGCGATGTCAAACCCTATGCCGACGGCACGAAACGGCCGCTTTGGCGCGTCTCGGTCGCTCCGTCGCTCGGCCATCAGCTCGTGGCCGCGCTCAGGCTGCAGACCGGTGTCGACGCCTTTTATGATTGGCAGGGCGGCCTTGTCTGGTTACGCATGGAGGCTGACCCCGAAGCGGAACTCGTGCGCCGCTACATCAAGGTTCTCGGTGGTGGCCACGCGACGCTCGTGAGAGCGGAGGAGGGCTACCGTGCCGTCATCCCGGCGTTTGAACCACAACCGCCGCCTGTGGCACAATTGAGCGACCGCGTCCGCGCGACTTTCGACCCGCACCGGATCTTCAATCCGGGCCGCATGGCGGCGATCTCCTGAGGCGCGACGGCATGCAACATGGGAGCTATCGATGAGCGACAATGGCCCGCAGACACCGTTTTCCCGAGAGACCGATCGCTGGCTGGAGCCGGGCAAGATCAACGTCCAGGTGATCTATGTGCTCTATCTTGTGGGGTTTGCGGTCGGGATCACCGCCATCATCGGCGTCGTCATCGCCTATCTCAACCACGGCAAGGGCGCGCCCTGGGTGCAGACGCATTACATCTGGGCGATCCGGACCTTCTGGATCGCTCTGCTGTTCGGCGTTATCTCCATGCTGCTCACGGTTCTTTTGATCGGCATTCTCGGCTTTATCGCCACCGCCGTCTGGATCATCGTGCGCTGCGTCGTCGGCCTGCAACGGGCGGCCCGCCAGGAGCCGATCACCAACCCCGAAAGCTGGATGGTCTAGCTATTTGAATGCTGCGGCGACCGTCCTCCTGGACACCCGGTTCCGCAGACCCGGAAAGTGGAGTTCGCATTTGCAGACCAATTTTACGCCCGCACAGCTTGCCGATCCGCACGTGGCCGAATCCGAGGCGATCCTGCGCAAATGTGTGCATTGCGGCTTCTGCACCGCGACTTGCCCCACCTATGTCACGCTCGGCGACGAACTCGATAGTCCGCGCGGGCGCATCTACCTCATCAAGGACATGCTGGAAAACGGCCGTGCGGCCGACAAGGAAACCGTCACCCACATCGATCGCTGTCTCTCCTGTCTCGCCTGCACGACGACCTGTCCTTCCGGCGTCGACTATATGCACCTCGTTGATCACGCGCGCGTTCATATCGAGAACACCTACCGGCGCCCGTTCAAGGAACGGCTGGCGCGCTTCGTCCTGGCGGCGGTGTTGCCCTATCCATCACGCTTCCGCCTGTCATTGAAGGCGGCCGGTATCGCCCGGCCGCTTGCGGGCCTCATGAAACGCGTTGCGTTGCTGAAAACCTTCGGCGTCATGCTCGATCTGGCGCCGAAGGCCGTGCCGCAGCCCTCGGCTTCGGCCGTGCCCGGCGTCCATACGCCGAAGGGCAAGCGCGTCGGTCGCGTGGCGCTGCTGACCGGCTGCGCCCAGCCCGTGCTGAAGCCGGAAATCAACGAAGCGACGATAAGGCTTCTGACGCGCTTTGGCGTCGAGGTGGTGCTCCCGTCCGGCGAAGGCTGTTGCGGCGCGCTGGTGCATCACATGGGCCGGGAAAATCAGGCGCTCGAAGCCGCGCGGCGCAATGTTGATGCCTGGCTGAAGGTTGCAGACGAGGGCGGGCTGGACGCCATTGTCATCACCGCGTCGGGCTGCGGCACCACGATCAAGGACTACGGCCATATGCTGCGGCTCGATCCGGCCTATGCCGAAAAGGCTGCACGGATCTCCGCACTGGCAAAGGACATCACCGAGTATCTGGCCACGCTCGATCTGCCGGAGCAGGAGGCGAAGGGCACGACGCTCGCCTATCACTCGGCCTGTTCGATGCAGCACGGCCAGAAGATCACCCTGGCGCCGAAGCAGCTTTTGAAGCGCGCCGGCTTCGTCGTCCGTGATCCGGCCGAGGGACATCTCTGTTGCGGCTCGGCCGGCACCTACAACATCCTGCAGCCGGAAATCTCGGCCAAGCTTAGGGCGCGCAAGGTCAAGAATATCGAGGCGACCCGGCCGGATGCGATCGCAACGGGCAATATCGGTTGCATCACCCAGATCGCCAGCGGCACCGCCATCCCCATCCTGCATACGGTTGAGCTGTTGGATTGGGCCTATGGCGGGGCAAAGCCGCAGGCGCTTGGATCCAAATGAAAAAGGCCGGCTTCGCGTTTGCGGAGCCGGCCTCATCATTTCAAAATGTGCGTTCTCGCCGACCGGTCAGCCGCCGAAAATCTGACGGAAGATATCGACGCCGCGGTCGTCGTAATAGGTGTCGCCCGGCTTGCTGCCGGGGCCGATGACGATCACCTTGGTGCCGACGTCGGCGCGGTCATAGAGATGTTCCACGTCGTCGTTCATCATGCGGATGCAGCCGGACGACATGTTCTGGCCGATGGTCCAGGGCTGGTTGGTGCCATGGATCCGGAAGATCGTGTCACGGCCGCCCTTGTAGAGATACATGGCGCGGGCGCCGAGCGGGTTGTCGATGCCGCCTTCCTGGGTCACCGGCAGGATGCGACCCTTTGCGGCCTCGCGGCGGCGCATCTCGGCCGGTGGCGTCCAGGCCGGCCATTCCGCCTTGCGGCCAACTTTCACGACGCCCGACCAACCGAAGCCATCGCGGCCGACGCCGATGCCATAGCGTGTCGCGCGGTTCGGGCCGTCGATGTAGTAGAGAAACTTGTTGTTGGTATCGACGATGATCGTGCCGGGTGCCTCATCGGTGCGGAAGCGGACCTTGGTGCGCCAGTACTGTTTCGCCGGTTTTTTCTGCGTGGCCACGAGGACCACGTCGGATGACTTCACCTTGGCCCCCGCGGTCGGCGCCGGCGTGAAAGCCGAGGCGCTGGCGGCGGCAAGAATAGTGCTGGTCGCGATGACGATCGCGACCACTTTGCTGGCATGACGGTTCATAAATGATTCCCTCTCAACCCTCGTTACGGGCAGGCTATGCAAAATGTGGCGAAGTTCAAGCCTGCGATACAGCCGGCGGGCCACCGGATTTATATCTGTTCATGCTGCTGTTGCCCGAAAATCACGCATGGGCAACAGCAACACGTGCAAGGGTGGGGAAATATTCTATGCTATGCTCGGATTATATCACGATAACCTTCGTACCCACCTTCACCCGTTCGTAAAGGTCGACAACGTCTTCGTTGCGCATGCGGATGCAGCCGGAGGATACGGCATAGCCGATCGTCCAGGGCGCATTGGTTCCGTGGATGCGGTAGAGCGTCGAGCCGAGATACATGGCGCGCGCGCCAAGCGGGTTTTCCGGGCCGCCGTCCATGCGCGCCGGCAGGTAGTGGCCCTTGGCCGCTTCGCGGCTGATCATCTCCTGCGGCGGCGTCCAGCTCGGCCATTCGGCCTTGCGGGTTACCTTGTGGGCGCCAGCCCATTCGAAGCCCGGTTTGCCGACGCCGACACCGTAGCGTCGTGCCTCGCCGTTGCCGGTGACGAGATAGAGAAAGCGGTTGTTGGTATCGATGACGATCGTGCCCGGCTTTTCCTTGCTCTCGTAGGCGACCGTCTGCGGCAGAAACTGCGGATCAAACTTTGATTTCACCGGCCGCTGGGCGCGCGTTGCGTTGGCCGGCTGGAGCAGCGGATTGACGACGCGACGCTTGACCTGCGGTCGTGCGGCCTGTCCCTGCTGATAATACTGTTTTCGGGTGGCGCCCGGAATCTGCTGGCGATAGATCACCTGCCGCGTTCGCGCCTGCTGCCCGCCAAGCTGCATCACCCAGGGGGCGGTGAGGTCGGGGCTGACAACGACGGGAGGCCGGTTCTGATACCGGTCCTGTGCTGCGGCCGGACCTGCGATAAGGGTCAGAAGGGAGGCGGCTATTAGAAGGGATTTTTTCAACATCGGACGGACTCGCTACCTTTCGCCGAAATGCATCAAGGGGGCGCAGTCGGCCGATGAACGGGACGCTCGAGCGGGACATGCGCCTTGGCAATGGCGCGATCGTGTCATCTGGAGGGCGAGCGAATGGTAAACACCGGTTCATTAAAAGGCGAAGGCGCCGATAAAGCTTTGGGTAGGGTTATCCGCCGCTTTAGGAATCTGGTTTGCAAATGGTAAAGGCAGTGAAATGAGCCGGATAGGACGAGGAAAACGATGACGACGAAGGGCATAGTGACCGGTGAAGACGGACGTCAGCGTTGTGCGTGGCAGGGCAATCTCGACGACTATCGTCGCTACCACGACGAGGAATGGGGGCGTCCCGTCATCGACGATCGCCGGCTGTTCGAGAAGATCTGCCTCGAAGGCTTCCAGTCCGGCCTGTCGTGGCTGACGATCCTGCGCAAGCGCGAGGCTTTCCGTGCCGCCTTCGCCGGCTTCGACTTCGATCAGGTGGCGACGTTCGATGAGGCAGATATCGAGCGTTGCCTTGCCGATACCGGCATCGTGCGCCATCGCGGCAAGATCGTCTCGACCATCAACAATGCCCGCCGTGCGCAGGAACTGCGTCACGAGTTCGGTTCGCTTGCCAGCTATTTCTGGTCATACGAGCCCTCGGGGGACGAACGTCCGAAACGGGTGACCTACGAGGCGATTGTTGCCAATCCGACGACGCCGACCTCGGCGCGGATCTCCAAGGACCTGAAAAAGCGCGGATGGACCTTTGTCGGCCCGACGACGATCTACGCCTTCATGCAGGCCATGGGCCTCGTCAACGACCATATCGAAGGCTGCCATTGCCGCGTCGTGGTTGAGGAGTTGCGCGCCAAGCTGGCGCGGCCCAAGGTTCGGGTGGCTTGATCGCAGCGGCGGTCCCCCTCGGGCTCCCCGCAGAAATCGTAGGCCGCCGTCGCTCGCAGCCATCCTCCGGCGTCCGTTCAGCGTGCCTGAAAGCGGGCTGCCATTCTGCAACATGCCGCCGAACTGTCTTTCGCCAGTGTTGCGCGTTCAGGCGTAGGGCGCGGCGCGCTCGCGCGCAAAGGCGAAGACGCCTTGCAGCGAATTTTCGCCGGCTGGCGTATCAAGGACGGAGCGGCCAACGCAGAAGAGCTGCGTCGTTTTCGGTGCCGGCTTGTGCACGACGGTGGTGAAGCAGAACGAGGCTGACGACGCCGTTGCCTGCTCGAGGATGTTGAGGATGGTGGCGCGATCCTTGCGGTCATGGGCGCGCACCAGGTCGACGATGCCGCAGGAAAGAGCCGGCACGCCGAGCAGGTGGGCGGTCTTTCGACCAAGGTGAAAGACCCCGCTGGCGAGGTCGCAGTGCCACGCTTCCACGAGATAGTCCGCCTCGTCGAGGTGGCCCATCCACGTGGCATGCTCCCCCAGGTGCCCGGGTCGGATGGCTCCTGAGCCAGGTGTCATGAACGTCAGCATGATGCTGTTTCTCTCTTGTCGTGCCGTAACAAAACAACTGTGCGCAAGCTGCCATCGCCGCCGGGTGGTTCAAGGCGGCATCCCGATTGGCCGACTGCGGTCATTGCCTCCGGAGCTTGTCTGCGAGTACACATCGCGCTGCCGGGACGATAGTCGATGACTGGTGTGATCGGAACGGTGCCGATTGCTCGATCGATAAACTTTTAGTGATGATTGTCGATCTAATGCGCCTTGTGGTTGAGGTCAATCCCTTGCGGCGTTGTCGCTGCGGCGTAGCGCCAGGTCGATGGATAAGGAAGGCATCGATGCCGAGCGATCTCGTGAGGCTTCCAAGCATCGCGCGCCGAGCGCTTTGCGCGGCTCCAACCCTTGCCGCCCCTCACTTGATCCGATAGGGAAAGCTGCCAACACGCTGACAGCCCGGAATGCTCCCATGACCGAGAAACAAAAGAAACCGCAGAAGCTCAAGGCGCGCCTGCCGCGCGGCTTCGTCGATCGCTCCGCCGCCGATATCCGCGCGACCGATGAAATGATCGGGAAGATCCGTGCGGTCTTCGAGCATTATGGTTTCGATCCGGTCGAAACGCCGCTGTTCGAATACACCGATGCGCTCGGCAAATTCCTGCCGGACAGCGACCGTCCGAACGAGGGTGTCTTCTCGCTGACGGACGACGATGACCAGTGGATGTCGCTGCGCTACGACCTGACGGCGCCGCTCGCACGCCACGTCGCCGAGAATTTCAACGATATCCAGCTGCCCTTCCGCACCTATCGTGCCGGCTATGTCTTCCGCAATGAGAAGCCGGGTCCTGGCCGCTTCCGTCAGTTCATGCAGTTTGACGCCGACACGGTCGGCGCCGCCGGCGTCCAGGCGGATGCCGAAATGTGCATGATGATGGCCGACACCATGGAAGCGCTCGGCATCAAGCGCGGCGACTATGTGATCCGCGTCAACAACCGCAAGGTCCTCGACGGCGTCATGGAAGCGATCGGCCTTGGCGGCGACGAAAAGGTCAACGCGCGCCTGACGGTTCTGCGCGCCATCGACAAGCTCGACAAGTTTGGCGCCGAAGGCGTGCGGCTGCTTCTTGGCGAAGGCCGCAAGGATGAAAGCGGCGACTTTACCAAGGGCGCCGGCCTGAGCGCCGAACAGATCGACAAGGTCCTCTTCTTCGTCGGCATCAAGGACTATGCCGAAAGTGCTGGCGAACTCGCGGCGCTCGTTGCAGGAACAGCCAAGGGCGGCGAAGGCGTCGAGGAGTTGAACACCATTCGCAGCCTGGTCTTAAGCGCCGGCTACGAGGCCGACCGCATCAAGATCGACCCTTCGGTCGTGCGTGGTCTCGAATATTACACCGGCCCGGTCTTCGAAGCCGAGCTGCAGTTTGCCGTCACCAACGAGAAGGGCGAGAAGGTTGTGTTCGGCTCGGTCGGCGGCGGTGGCCGCTATGACGGCCTCGTTTCGCGCTTCATGGGCCAGCCGGTTCCAGCGACAGGTTTCTCGATCGGCGTTTCCCGCCTGATGACGGCGCTGAAGAACCTCGGCAAGCTTGGCGCATCGGACGTGCTCGCCCCGGTCGTCGTCTGCGTCATGGACCGCGACATCGAGAGCATGGGCCACTACCAGCGCTTTGTGCAGCAGCTTCGCCACGCCGGCATCCGCGCCGAGATGTACCAGGGCAACAAGAAGAACTTTGGCGATCAGCTGAAATATGCCGACCGTCGCGGCTCGCCGCTGGCCATCATCCAGGGCGGAGACGAACGTGCCGCCGGCCTCGTCCAGATCAAGGATCTGATCGAGGGCAAGCGCCTGTCCGGCGAGATCGAGGACAATGCGGCCTGGCGCGAGGCGCGCGTGGCCCAGGTTTCGGTTCCGACGGCCGAGTTGGTCGACAAGGTACGCGAGATACTGGCGGCGCAGGCCGAGGATCGGGCAAGGGGCTGACGGTCATGGCCCTCATCAACCTGCCTGCCTTCGCCGACGCGCTGCTCGCCGATTTCGAAAGCCTCGACACGCTGCGTGTCGACACACCGGTGATCCAGCCCGCCGAGCCGTTCCTTGCCATGGCCGGCGAGGATCTGCGCCGCCGCATCTTCATGACCGAGAGCGAGACGGGCGAAAGCCTTTGCCTGCGCCCTGAGTTCACGATTCCGGTCTGCCTTCGCCATATCGAGGCGGTGACCGGCACGCCGAAGCGCTACGCCTATCTCGGCGAGGTCTTCCGTCAGCGCCGTGAAGGCGGCAACGAGTTCTACCAGGCCGGCATCGAGGATCTCGGCGACACCGATACTGCCGCGGCCGATGCACGCGTCGTCGGCGATGCGATGCGCGTCGTCGCCAATCGCTTGCCGGGCCGCGCTCTCAGCGTGACCCTTGGCGATCAGGCGGTGTTCGAGGCGGTCGTCGGTGCCTGCGGTCTGCCGGCCGGCTGGCAGAAGCGGCTGATTCATGCCTTCGGCGACCAGAAGCACCTGCAGAAGCTGCTGACGGAGCTTGCTCACCCAAGGACGGTCGGCGTCTTCGGTCCCGAAGTGGTGCGCCTGTCGATGGATGGCCTGCTCGAAGACGAGGATCGTCTCGTCGCTCACGTTGCCGAAACGATGGAGGCGACCGGCTATTCGACCAATGCCAGCCGCTCGCCGCAGGATATCGCGCGGCGGCTGAAGGAAAAGATGGAGCTGGCAAACACCAGGCTCGACCGCAAGACGCTCGATCTTGTCGGCGAGTTCCTGGCGCTCGACGTGCCGCTCGCCGATGCCCCGGCCGCGCTTTCTGCCTTCGCCAAGAAGTCCGGCCTGAAGCTCGATGAGGCGCTCGCCCGCTTCGATGCCCGTGTCGCAGCACTTTCCACGGCCGGTGCCGACATCGGCGCGATCCGCTATCGCGCGGCCTTCGGCCGCCCGCTCGACTATTACACCGGCCTCGTGTTCGAGGTCGAGGTCGCCGGCACCCACGCGGTTCTGGCAGGCGGAGGGCGGTTCGACCGTCTGCTGACGCTGCTTGGCGCCCGCGAACACATCCCGGCCGTCGGCTTCTCGCTGTGGCTCGACCGCATCGAAAAGGCGATTACCTCCCAGGGAGGCGTTCAATGACCATCACCATCGCTCTGCCGTCCAAGGGGCGGATGAAGGATGACGCCTCGGCGATCTTCGAGCGGGCCGGCATGAAGATCGTCGCCGTCGGCAACGATCGCTCCTACCGTGGCCGGGTCGAAGGCTCGGATGATGTCGAGATAGCGTTCCTCTCGGCGTCGGAAATTTCGCGCGAACTCGGCAATGGCTTGATCGATTTCGGCGTCACCGGCGAGGACCTGGTGCGCGAGGGGCTTGCCAACGCGGATGCCCGCGTCGAGTTCTGTGCCCGTCTCGGCTTCGGCCATGCGGACGTCGTCGTTGCGGTGCCGGAGATCTGGTACGACGTCGACACCATGGCCGATCTTGGCGACGTTGCCGCCGACTTTCGCGCCCGCCATGGCCGCCGCCTGGCGATCGCCACCAAGTACTGGCGGTTGACGCAGAGCCACTTCTCGGGCAGCCACGGCATCCAGCTCTATCGCATCGTCGAGAGCCTCGGCGCCACCGAAGGCGCGCCCGCCTCGGGCTCTGCCGATATCATCGTCGACATCACCTCGACCGGCTCGACGCTGAAAGCGAACCACCTGAAGATCCTGACGGATGGCGTGATCCTGCGTTCCGAGGCCTGCCTGGTGCGGGCACGCAAGGCGGCCCATGACGGCGATCCGGTCGTGGCCCGCGTCATCGCAGCGGTTCGCGGCGTGCTTTGAAGCTGGGTCGAGCGGACGGGAACACTCCGGCGGAACAGCTTGTGTTGTTCAAGGGCTATAAAAATTAGGGTAGGGCCCTCACAAGGCGCACCCTCCGCTCCTATGTAAGGTACGCCAACGGCGTTCCTGCCGTTCTTCCCAGGAGACCTTCATGGCCGATCTTTCCACCTTTCCGATCACCAAGCGCTGGCCGGCGAAAAACCCCGATATCATCCAGCTTTATTCGCTGCCGACGCCGAATGGCGTGAAGGTCTCGATTGCGCTCGAAGAGCTGGGTCTCTCCTACGAGCCTCATCGGATCGCCTTCGATGCCAACGAACAGAAATCGCCGGAGTTCGTCTCGCTCAATCCGAATGGTCGCATCCCCGCGATCATCGATCCCAATGGTCCGGATGGAAAACCGATCGGCCTCTTCGAGTCCGGCGCGATCCTGATCTATCTGGCCGAGAAGACCGGCAAGCTGCTGCCGATCGATGCCGCCGGCCGCTACGAGACCATCTCATGGGTGATGTTCCAGATGGGCGGCGTCGGCCCGATGTTCGGCCAGTTCGGCCATTTCTTCAAGTTTGCGGCCGACAAGGTCGCCAACAATTCCTATCCGGTCGAGCGTTACCGTGACGAATCGAAGCGTCTTCTCACCGTGCTGGAAGCGCGTCTTGAGGGGCGGCAATGGCTGATGGGTGACGACTACACGATCGCCGACATTGCGACCTACCCCTGGGTCGAGGGCGCGCGCCGGTTCTATGGCGGTGCCGAGGTCCTCGACTACAAGAGCTTTCCGAATGTGATGGCCTGGGTCGAGCGTGGCCTGTCGCGCCCGGCGGCTTTAAAGGGCATGGAAGTGCCGCGTAAGGAATAGCAATGGTGATCGCCCTGTGCCTGAGTTGACGAAGCTCGGGCACAAGGCTAGGCCTTGCTGTACAGACGAATAAGAAGCAGGTGAAAGCGTGTCGGGAAGGCTTGTTGTTGTCGGTGGCGGTCAGGCCGCCTTTGCTCTGGTTGCGAAGCTCCGTGCCTTGAAGGACGAGCGGCCGATCACCATCGTTGCGTCCGAAGCAAGTCTGCCCTACCAGCGCCCGCCGCTTTCCAAGAAGTATCTGCTGCGCGAGATGAGCCTTGATCGGCTGCTCTACCGGCCGGAAGCCTGGTACGGCGAGCACAATGTCGACATCCGGCTCGAAACGATGGTGACCGGACTTGATCGTGCCGGCAAGCGCGTGACGCTCAGCGATGGAACCTCGCTCGAATACGATGTGCTCGCCTTTGCGACGGGCGCCACACCGCGCCGCCTGCCTGCCTCCGTTGGCGGCGAACTCGACGGCGTGTTCGTCGTGCGCGACTTCCAGGATGCGGATCGCCTCGCCGAGGAAATGAAGCCTGGTCGCCGCGCGCTTGTCGTCGGCGGCGGCTACATTGGCCTTGAAGCGGCAGCCGTCGCCCGCACCTGCGGGCTTGAAGTGACCGTCATCGAGATGGCCGACCGTATCCTGCAGCGCGTTGCCTCGGCGGCAACATCGGGCATCGTCCGCGGCATTCATCGCGCCCGTGGCGTCGATGTCCGCGAAGGCACCGGCCTCAATCGCCTCGTCGGCGAAAGGGGCCGCGTGATTGCAGCGGAACTCTCGGATGGGTCCACCTTGCCCGTCGACGTCGTGATTGTCGGCATTGGCGTCACCGCCAATGATCGTCTCGCGCACGACGCCGGCCTGGAGACGGCGGGCGGCATCGTCGTCGACGCCTACGGACGAACTGCCGACCCGGCGATTTTCGCCATGGGCGATTGTGCGGTGCTTCCTTTCGAGAATCTGCGCATTCGGCTGGAATCGGTGCAGAACGCCGTCGACCAGGCTGAGGCGATTGCGGCGATCCTTGCCGGCAGCGATGCCCCCTACGATCCCAAACCCTGGTTCTGGTCGGATCAGTACGATGTCAAACTGCAGATCGCCGGCTTCGGTCTCGGCCATGACGAAACGATCGTCAGGCCGGGGCAGCGCGAAGGCAGCGTCTCTGTCTGGTATTTCAGGCAGGGGCGGTTCGTCGCCGTCGATGCAATCAATGATGCCAAGGCCTATGTTACGGGCAAGAAGCTGCTCGAAACCGGCGTCAATCCCGATCGGGCCGCCATCGCCGATCCGCAATCGGACCTCAAAGCGTTGCTTTCGCCGGCATAGGTCGCGGAACCACGCGGGGCAGCGCTCTACGCCGACTGCAACTTAGAGATGGCTCGCCTTCAATTTTCATTAACGACGAAACTATTGTTTCGCCACGCACCTGTGCGCTGGAACCACGATTTATCATTTCCTTAAATCACCAGACGCCAACACAAGGTCGCTAAACTGGAGGCGAGAGGTCTCGTTTCCCGGCGTTTTTGATTTAGGCGATTGGCGATGTTCAAGGTTCTTACCTGCCTGGTGGTCGAGCATAATCCGAAGCTGGTCGTTTTGGCCGCGCTCGTCTGCTTTCTTTCGAGCTATGGTGCCGTGACCTTGCTTCAGCGTGGGCGTGCTTCGTCCGGCAAAGCGAAGGCGATCTGGGCAACGGCTGCCGGCATCGCCAGCGGCTTCGGCATCTGGGCCACCCACTTCATCGCTATGCTCGCCTACGACCCCGGCGTCGTCCTCGGTTATCAGATGGACCTCACCGGTCTGTCGCTTGCCGTCGCAATCATCCTGACCACGACGGCTTTGCTGATCGCGACCCATGTACAGGATCGCCTCGGCTGGATCGTTGGCGGCTTCGTTCTCGGCGGCGGCGTCGCCTGCATGCATTTTCTCGGCATGGCGGCGCTCGATGTACCCGGCAGCATTCGCTGGGATGCAACCCTGGTCGTTGCCTCGATCGTCGCCGGCTCGCTGTTCGACATCGCGGCACTTCGCACGATCGCCCGCGTCGGCAGCCCGCTGAAAGCGAAGATTGTCGCTACCCTGCTCATGACGCTCGGGATCGTCGCCCTGCATTTTACTGCGATGGGGGCCGTGACGATCGAAGCCGATCTGCTTGCTCCGAGCCACGAAGGTTTGATCCAGCCGCACCTGCTGGCCTTCGTCATCGCCGGTACCGCCTTCTTCCTCTTGTCGATGGTGCTGATTGCCGCCGGCTTCGCCCATCATGCCGAGCTCTCCGCCGCTGCGGCCGAGCGGGAGTTCGCCCGCTTCGTGCGCAGCGTCAAGGACTACGCGATCTACATGCTTGACGTCGACGGCCGCGTGGCGAGCTGGAACGCCGGCGCCGAGGCGAACAAGGGCTATCGGGCCGAGGAGATCGTCGGCAAGAACTTCGCCTGCTTCTATTCGGAAGCGGATCAACGCGATGGCGTGCCGCAGAAGGCGCTTGAAGTGGCTCTCGGCAACGGCAAGTATGAAAACGAAGGCTGGCGCTATCGCAGGGACGGCTCCCGTTTCTGGGCCCATGTGGTAATCGACCCGTTCCTCGATGAGGAGGGCAGGCACGCCGGCTTCATCAAGATCGTCAAGGATATCACCAAGGCCAAGGTCGATGCCGATCGGATCGCCGAAGTCAGCAACAATCTCGACGTTGCGCTCGAAAACATGTCGCAGGGCATCTGCCTGTTCGACAGCAGCGACCGTCTGCTTCTGTCGAACCGACGTTGCCGCGAGATTTTCGGCTTCTCCGAGACGCTCGCCGGCCAGGGCCTGACGTTCCGTGAGATCCTCGATATCGTCTTCGTCCGCATCTACTCCGATCCGGCGATCGCGAAGGCCAAGGCCGAAGAACTCTATCAGAAGCACCGGATCGAAATGGTCGGCAAGGGCGGCGGCGATATCGTCGAGAAGCTCGCCAACGGCCGCTCGATCCTAACCAAGCATCGCACGCTTCCCGATGGTGGCTGGGTCAGCACCTATGAGGACATTACCGAGCGGCTCGACACCGAAGAGCAGATCACCTTCCTGGCACGCCACGACAGTCTGACGGGCCTGCCAAACCGCCTGCAGTTCAGCAGCTATCTCGAGGAAGAGCTGGACGCGGCCGCCTGGTTCAACCGCAAGGTTGCGGTCATCGGCATCGACCTTAACAAGTTCAAGGAAGTCAACGATCTGCATGGCCATGCCGCCGGCGATTTCGTGCTGGTGACGATTGCCCAGCGCATGAAAGGCCTGCTGCAGGAGGGCGAGTTCGTGGCCCGCTTCGGCGGCGACGAATTTGCTGCGGTTAAGCGCTTCGAGGAACTGGCTGAACTCAACGACTTCCTGCGCCGGATCGAAAAGAGCCTGCATGAAGAAATGCGTTTCGGCGATTTCGAGCTCAAATCCGGCGGCAGCATGGGCGTCGCCATCTATCCGCAGGATGCGGAAACGGCGGACACCCTGATCAACAATGCCGACCTCGCCATGTACCGGGCGAAGGCGGCACTCAACCAGACGGTCTGCTTCTACGAGGTATCGATGGACGAAGCTGCACGTCAGCGGCGCTCGCTTGCCAACGACCTGTGGGACGCGGTCGAAAAGAAGCAGCTTGCCTTGCACTACCAGGTGCAGAAGTCGGTGATGACCGGTGTCGTCATCGGCTACGAGGTGCTTCTGCGCTGGAACCATCCCGAACGCGGCATGGTGCCGCCGAGCGAGTTCATCCCGCTGGCCGAAGAGTGCGGCGCTATCCTTCCGATCGGTGAATGGGTTCTGCGCGAGGCCTGCCGCGAGGCAGCAGGCTGGGAAAGCAACCACAAGATCGCCGTCAACCTCTCACCCGTCCAGCTTGCCAATGGTGATATCGTCAGCCTGGTGCAGGATGTTCTGGCGCAGACCGGTCTCGATCCGAAGCGGCTGGAGCTGGAAATCACGGAATCGACGATCATCGACGACAAGGAACGCGCGCTGCTGACGCTGCGGCAGATCAAGGAACTCGGGGTCACGATCGCGATCGACGATTTCGGCACTGGATATTCCTCGCTCGAAACGCTCCGCTCCTTCCCCTTCGACAAGATCAAGCTCGACAAGAGCTTCATGTGGGAAGTGGAGGGCAGTCCGCAGGCCAAGGCGATCGTTCGCGCCATCCTGGCGCTCGGGCAGAGCCTGTCCGTGCCGGTTCTGGCCGAAGGCGTCGAGACGCAGAAACAGCTCGACATCCTGCAGGCCGAGGGTTGCGACGAGGCGCAGGGCTATCTGCTGGGGCGCCCGGCCCCAATAACACTGCTGTTTAGCGGTGACGACGAAGCAGCGGCCGCCTGATCGCCAACTCCGCCCAACCGCAGAGAGCGCTCACCGCGATCGCCACAGAAGGCGGTCGCGCAAAATTCTACGGTCTTCTTGTCTCAGTTTCGCTCTCGGCGCGTCCGCAGACTGCCAGCGGCAACTGTACTATTGGCGCAGCGGCGTTCGACCCGCAACGTCCACGAGGAAGCGCGGGAAGAAGAAGACACCGAGGATCGTGCCCGAGTAGCGCTGTTCGAGACCCGACGATTCTCCGATGCAGAACAGCGGCTGTTTCTGGCCGGATTCTTCGAGTGCGATTGTCGTTGAAAAGCAGAAGGATGAGCAACTCGTTGCGGCCTGTTCGAAAAGTTCGAGCACGTGGTTGCGATCGGCCGGGTCATAGCAGCGGACGAAGTTGAGAAGCCCGCATTCGCCGTCGCGCAGGCCGTGGATGGCCGCGGCTTTCTCGCCAAGGCGAAACAGGCCGGTCGACAGATCGCCGGACCAACCCTCCGAGACGCAGAACTGCTCCAGGAATTCAGGATGTGGAAGGCCGGGATGTGGCTGTCCCGGAGAGCCGAGGGGAACGGAATTTGCTCTCGTGATCTTGAACACGGTCTACCCCAGCAGAGTTCCCGGAGCCCGTCTTTGACGTTCCAGGAAACACGTCCCAATGTGCAAATCCGGCCCAACATGACCAATACGAGAGAACACGCCACGTCGCGTGGGTGTTTCTCAAATGGAAAGGTCGCTAGATAGTGATGAAGCTCGCCAGCGAAATTATTTCGAAGGAGAGTGTCGGCTTAATTTGCGATTAAATACTATTGTTCTTTTCGTATATTCTCGAAGAGATCCCGGATAGGCAGATAATACGAAAAAGCCCCGGCGATTGGCCGCTTGCCCTTGGTCTGCCACCAGTCTCCCGTGAATCTCCGCTCACTTGGGGCGCTGTTATAGTTCGTTTTTTTTCGACTTCAACGGTTTTTTGAAGCCGGATTACAACCGGCAGGAATTTTCTGCGGAGAGATTGGCGGGATGCTCCGTCAGTTCCAAACGGCATTGATAAAAAACAAGTCATGACCTCCACCAGAGGTGGAGGTTTGAAACGCTGCGCTTGAACCGCTAGAAGCGGTTTTGCTATAGGTTAGTAGCTACGGTTAAAGAGGTCGGCAAAGTCGGAAGCTTTG